>CAWFYS010000009.1:0-113600 GCA_963820075.1 uncultured Alphaproteobacteria bacterium | reverse complement strand
GCCCTTCGCTTGAGGCGCTGGGCAAGGACGTAGGCGCGGTAGCCTGCCCGGTGCTGCTGGAATCGTTGTCGCCGAAAACGAACACCGTTGTGACATTGGCGGGCGGTGACCATTCCTGACGCAGACCCGATGTCAGCGCCGGCTGTCTCTTGGCGGTCAACCATCCCACACATCCCACGGAACGACGGCCTCGGCCTCGGTGAATGATGACTTCGGCGAAACGTCAACCGATTGCCCGACTTCGTTTCGATAGCGGCACTGTCGGAGCTGAGGGCGGCGATGCGCCGGCCGTTCACGAGCCAGAGCAGGCCGGCTCGATCGATCCTGAGATATGGCTTGTTTAGATCGCAGCCGAACAGTGCAACCGGCGTCCACCCAAGCCTATCGGCCTTCCTTGCCCATTCATCGATAAACAGCCCACAGTCGTCGTTGAACCGAAGCCACGCGCGCTGGCGGCACATCGCACGGTGGTCGCGCGGGATTGAGCCGTGCAAGACCTTCCGTCCACGCGCGCGGTGCTGCGCCGTCATGCTCAATATTTGCCGCGCGTTCCTCATGCACGTCGCCCCAAACATCGCTGCCCGAAAGCAAGGCAAGCAGTTCGGCCTTGTGCTGCCGCATTTCGGCCAGCAGGTCATCGGGCGGCTGACGCTCGGCCCGGAGCCTCAGCTTGTCTCCGGCCGGCTCAATATGAAGGCCATGCTGCTGGGCACGTTGCAAGAGATCAAGGGCGACGCTCATAGCTCATCTCCCCATGTATCGGGCTGTCGAGCCGTCACACCGTCACAATCCTTGTTTTTCAATAAGTTAACCATATCCACAGCCGTCACATCCGGTTGTTCTGTGACGGCTCCATTTTCCCTTAAACACATTGGATTTGTTGACTTGTGACGGTGTGACGACTTCTGGCAGGAGATAGCGGCGAAAAGCATCGTTAAACTGATCGAGATGGTATCCCTTCGATGTCGAACCGCTCGTTGTGCGGATCGTCTTTGGCGAGATCGCGAAGGGCTTGAGCAGCCTCGCAACCTGTGGCGCGGTGATCGGTTTGTCCCTCGACCACTCCGGCCAGGGCTGGTCGTCCATGCCGGCTAGCTCCGTGACGATTTCTGCTGAAGTCAGTCGGTCTATCGATTTCGCCGCAAAAATGGCACGGAGATCGTCGAGCAGCATAATCGCGGCAGTCTTGCCCTCGCGGCCGGCACTCAACGCCTCGGCCGCCTTCCTTGCCCTTTGTGGCCAGTCCCCGCCGGCCAGGTCGGCGATGGCGAGCAAATGCCGCCAGTTATCCGCCGCGCGGCCCCGGATCGTCACTGGCATGTCCGGCTCCATATCCTGTAGCAATGCTGCGCTGTCGCATGCCCAGCGAAAGCACTGACGCCGTAACGGCTCAAAATGCCCAAGCTTGTCGCCGCGCAACGGGATAATGTTTTCGCCGTCAGCAATGCGCCGCAGCTCAACATAAATCGCGCGGCTTTCGAGCGTCGCCGGCAGCTTGCCAATTAGTGCAATTGCCTTGGGCGCCCATGTCCGGAATTGCTTCGGCTCGTAATCTTCTCCGACTGTGCGGATAACGAAGGCCGTCATCCGGTTGTGCCCGGAATTCAGGACGCCGCGCAGTTCGTCCAATTCACGGAGGAAGGTGTCCGCCTCGTCGACGATGAGGCTCGGCTGCCATCTCTCGACAGCACGGAAGACGGCCGCCGCCGTGATATTGGCGGCCTGCAATGGCCGCTTGACCAGAGCAATCAACAACGTCAGCAGCGTGGTCTTGCCGCATTCCGGCGCCGGGGAGGTCACGGCCAGGATCGGTGAGATCGACGCGGTGTCATGCACGTGGCTGTGCATGATCCACAGGGCGACCGCCTCGGCAGCGCCGGTGGGCAAAACCATATGCTTCTGGATCGTCGTCACGAGATCGTCGAGCAAGTTGGAGCCTACCACCGCCATCGGCCAGGGCTCTGGGTCGGAAAGATCGAAGCCACCCAACTCTTCGTCTTCCCCCTCGCCGCGAGCTTTCTTCACCTCGGCGTCGAGCGTGCCGACGCGTACGCCCAGTGCCTCGGCGTCCGTCTCGCGAACGCGATCGTATTCGATGGGGGAGAGGGTAGAGAGGCGAGCAATCACCTCGCCATCGTCGGAGGCCTTGCCCTGCCGCTTCCATAGCTTGATCGGAATGGGCTTGATGGTCACGCCGCGACGTCCTTCTTAAGATCGAGCACGGCCAGCTTCGGCAGACGTGCCGGCTTCATGGACTTGCGATATGTGGTGAGAAGGGTAGAGCAGACCGCGATGCCTGGACAGTCGCGGAGGCGATCGAACGCGCGGCTCCAGTCGAGAACCACGATCCCGTCCCGCCCGGCGCGAAGCCAATCGAGCGGGTCGGCGTAGATTGCGAGATAGTTGTTGAACGCGTAGGTCGAGGGACTATCGACGATGTCCTGGCCGAGCGCGAAAGCGCGCCCGCACCAACTTGCCAGTTCAGCGGTTTCCCAGCGCCAGAACACAATGTCGCCCGCTTCGAGTTCATCGAAGGCGAACCATTTCTCCCGCCGTGCGTCGGGCTGGAACCGGCCATCGCGCGCGATGTCGCCGTGGGCGACCTTCATGGCCCAAGGCCGTGCCAACGACATGATGTCCACACCGGCTTGCAGCAGCCTATCAAGATCCGCCTGATCGGGACAATCGAGCGGGCAGCGCTGACGATAGGCCATCATGCGGCGCCTCTGATATGAACCAGTTCGCAGATGACCGCAGCGAGTGGCTGGAAGAGCGGCCAGCGCGCTCCGACGATGCCGACGGCTAGATTTTCCTGCCTGTCGTGGGTAATCTGCTGAAAGTGTTCTGCCGAGACGCCAGCGTTACCAGCGCTGGCGTTCCGCTTTTCTGGTGCCATGTGCCACCGCCTTCACGCCGCAGCGCGCAAGGAGGCGACATAGGCCCGAAGAGACTCGACGACCACGAGCCGGCGCTTGCCGGACTTGACCGTCTCGATCTTGCCTTCGCCGATCAGTTCGTAAACGTAGGACCGACCATGCCCAATAACCTGGCCGGCCTCTGGAATGCTCAGGAGCATTCTCTCCATTTTGATTACTCCGCGTGGGTGCACCCGGTACTAGGGAAAACAGCCGAATGCTTACGGAGACTTTCGCCCGAAAAAAATTCGCTGACCTAATTCGCTAATTCGCCGACGGAAAAAACTGGCAATTTTGTCTAACTCGTTGTGTCTATTACTGTTTTTTGGACCTTTTCGCCGCCCGCGCCCCCTAAGAAATGCTTCAAACTCTTATCTAAGCAAGCTTTGCGAATTAGTTTTCTCTTGACGATGATAATAGCATTCTTGCTTATTTCCGCCTTTGTGGGAGGCAACCAGTTCTGCTCCAAGGTATATTCACGACGCGCGCTTAATATACCTGGAGAGCTTGTCAGGAGAAGCGGCGCCGGACGGCTTCGGCAACCCTTTGCTGATTTCTTTAGAGACCTGTTTGATGCTATCACTTGGGTTAGGTCCGGTAACTCTGCGGCTGCCACTGATGAGCGTTCCGCATCGAGTGGGGGCCACAAACGGAGCACACCGACGCTGGGCAGCGTAATATTCGTCCATGAGCGTTTGTAGGGTTGGAAGGGCAGCTCATACCTGACGATCAATGTGCATCTCGGCACGTCGTAGGCCACTTCTTTTCCGGTCGGTTTTGTGGAGAATATAAACACTTCGATTCATCCGCAAAGTCCTCGCCGAAGCGACTCGGTTTCAACCGTTTAGGTTTCTGAGATCGACTAGATATTCCCTCCGCATTAATTTCGCTTTTAGCACATCATGACTAGCACATCATCGAGTCACACTGTCCCACCAGCGACGGCGTCCTGAGATTTGATCGGGACACCGCGCGAGATGATCCAGCCTACGACTTCTCCCAAGATGTAGTGTATCGGCATTTTCGACCTTCTCTCTTTCAAAGATGAAATCGACCAGCGGAGAGTCAAGTCGTTTGCCATTTTCATCGAAAGACGGCAGCGAGAGCGGCGAGGTCGACTTTAGAATTGCCATCAATTCCTGGTCTTCTTTGAGCAGGCGAAGTTCAAGGTCTGAGTCGCTCGCCAATCTCAGCGCCGTATTTGGCAGTTAGATGCTCGATTGCCGATATATGATAGATTTTCTCTTCACGTGAGAGTTTGTTCCACAGTCTATCGAATTCGTCTGCCAGTCCTCCGAACTCATCACCGCACCTCGCGACTGCACCGTGAGGACCGCAGGGAAACCGGAGGTGCACCCCGGCTTGTCGGGCCGTCGCCCTATCCCTGCGGGTCTGTTATCTCTTGCGCATCGGCAGGACGTTGCCGTTTGCCGACTTCGGCTTCGCCCTCAATGAACGTTCGCAACCGTGCATCCCAAGCCAGTAAACGCAGCCTCAACGCGGTCGTCAAGGCGTGGCCGACTGTAGTGGCGAATCAGCGTCCGAGTATCCCGTGATCCACGCTGGTGTCCTACAACGGCTGCGATGGTATCGAGAGATATCCCCATCTCGTCCATGTGGCTGACAACGGTGCGGCGCAGATCATGGCTGCTGAACTTCTTGCAGGGCAGCTTCCGCTTTTTGAGCGCATGCCCGACATCAGACGATGTGAGAGCCCGGTCGGACAGAGCCGTCAGAAAGAGCGGTCCACGCGAGCGATGCTCCAGCGCCTGTTCGACCAACTCGCGAGCGGTGCCGACCAGCGGCGTAAGGCGCTGAAGCTTGTTTTTCGAACGGGCTGCCGGGAGCGTCCACACGAGCCTGTCGCCGTCACGTTCGAGTTCGGAGGCCTCAATCCCGGCAATCTCGCCGACCCGCGAGCCCAGACACAATTGAAGCTTCAGCACGGCGATGCAGTCCGGCGGCATTTTCGCCGCTCCGGCGTCAAGCCAAGTCCAGAACGTTTTGATTTCGTCAGGGGTGAGAACGCGATTGCGGGGCTCGCCACGGCCATATCCTTCGGTCCCGGCCGTAGGGTCTGCCGTCACATACCCCTTCGCCAAGCCCCACCGATACATGGCCCCGATTGACTGACGGCGTCTTTCTGCCTCGCGGGGGAATTTTTCGGCAACCGGATCGAGGAGTGAACTGATATCGCTGCGGCGCAAACTGTCCGCTGCGCTGTCGAGCTTCGTTCCGAGTGCACGTTTCAGCCGGCGCTCAATGTCATCTGCCGACCTGAGCGGCACCACCCTTGCGAGAAGGGCTTTTGACGTTCCTCGCGTACCGATCAACAAGCTCCTGACGGACAGGCGCGTCTGCTCCGTTTGACGCGCTACTTGTTCCTCGTCCAGCAAATCTCGACCTTGACGTGCTGCCTTGACGATGTCGGCGGCTCTTGTGCGGGCCTCGGCAAGTCCACGACCGCTTTTGGCATCCGGGTCGCACGGACCAAGAGAGACGCTCTTCGCTTTCGGCTGCCCTTTGATGCGGTAAGCGAGATTCCATGTAAGTGCGCCCGAGGGTGGCACGCGGACGCGAAGGCCGGTCTGTTGTTCGTCCGACACATAATAGGCGCTTCGCCTTCGGGCGAAGCGTCGACAGCACGACAGAGGTAAGTCTCTTCTTCATTGCCAGCCTGTTGCTACTGCGCGTATTGCAGCAACACCATAGCAACATTTTTCCGGGACGCAGGCAACCATTCGTGGACGGCCACGCACAAAAATCCCTTTCGAAATTCACAGAACAGCCAAACACGCAGCGGACGATCCCGGATCATGACGGATGCTGGTTCAAGGGCTGGACGAAAACCTGGCTTGTCCACATGCGCGACCCGAGAGGCCTGCTTCGCGATGTCGGGGCAAGATCATTCTGCATTGCGCAGATCCTGTATGCCGGACTGGTCTTGTCGGCGCTTGTCCATCCGGCTTTGTGGGCCGCGGCTGTCTATATGGTTGTCCAGGTCGCGCTCTTCGCGCCTGAATCCGGGTGGCCGGTTCTGGTCTTTACCGTGGATGCCCTGAACATTGTCTGCGGCTACCTGTCCTTCCTGCTGCTCGGCTGGCATAGCCTCAGAAAACGCGATCGTCGGGCTTTCTGGCGGATCGTGCTGTTCACGCCGGTCTATTGGATGATGATGTCCCTGGCCGCCTGGCGCTCGCTGTTGGAGCTTCGCCGCCGGCCGCACCACTGGGCAAAGACACCGCATTTCAGGACTTTGCGCTAGGCGGACTTGCGTGGCTTCGCCCACGCTTCGCCTGCTTAGCCTCTTGTTTTGTCGCAGGTTTCTGTCGGAAAACCGTGAGACACTTTTCCGGAACCTGCTTAGTCTAGACTGGGACGCGCTCCAACTCATGCTATTTGGGAGCGTGTCGCCGGCTGAGCGGAATCAGCAGCGGAGTTGAACGGGTATCGCGGGCTTGGTTGATGGACACCATCGAAGCAACGAATGGCCGACGGTTGGCGCGCCTAGCCTGGGGGCGGCTGCGGCAGGCGCGCTGGCTGTTGATTGCCGCGGTTTGCGCCGCGATTCTTCTGCACGGTGGAGCAGGCGGCTCGACAGGGACGGTTCTCGTGGTCATCACGGCGCTGGTTGCCGTCGCGGCCTTTGCGCCGCGGCGCCCCGCATCGTCGCGGACGGAGGCTGCTTCCGCGACGGCGCGCGCGCCCTCGCCGAACGACCTCTCGGCGGAGAGCCTGGCCGCGGCGGTCGCCGATCCGATGATCGTCTTCGACGCAAGAGGCGTGGTCATCCTGGCCAACAGCGCCGCCGCGCTGGCGTTCAGCGACGTCGAGCCCGGAATCTCGCTGCCGCTGAAGTTCCGTGCGCCCGAGTTGCAGCATCTTCTGGAACGCATGCTGTCCGGACAGGTGCCGTCGATGACAGTCGACTATGTCGAACGCATTCCGATCGAGCGGGTCTATCGGGTCACCGCGACCGCCGTCAGGAACGGCTCCGGGCTCTTTGTCGTCGTCTTCAAGGATCAAAGCGAGTCGCGCCGGATTGACCGGATGCGCGCCGACTTCATCGCCAACGCCAGCCACGAGCTGCGCACGCCGCTTGCCTCGATCGCCGGCTTCGTCGAGACGCTTCGCGGTCCGGCCCGAAACGATCCGGCCGCGCGCGAGCAGTTCCTGCGGATCATGCAGAACCAGACCTCGCGCATGGCGCGGCTGATAGACGATCTCCTGTCGCTCTCGCGCCTGGAGATGAAGGCTCCGGCGGTTGCGGGAGGCGCCAAGGTCGGTCTTGGCGGCATCATCGAAGGCGTTGTGCAGTCCTTGCGGCCGCTCGCGGTCGAAAATGGTGTGACCATCGAGAACAGGATCGACGCGGAAAGCATCGAAGTTCCCGGCGAGCGCGACGAACTCTTCCAGGTATTCGAGAATCTTGTCGAGAATGCCTGCAAATACGGTCAGCGCGGTGGAAGGGTAATTCTTTCGATCGCGCGCCCGGCGGCGGCCGGCGAGGTCGGTATCGAGGTTCGTGACTTTGGTTCCGGCATCGCCGAGGAGCATATTCCACGCATAACCGAGCGCTTCTACCGCGTGGACGTTGAGAACAGCCGCTCGCAAAAGGGAACCGGACTGGGCCTTTCGATCGTCAAGCATATTGTCACGCGGCATCGCGGCCGGCTGACGATCTCATCGACAATTGGCCAAGGATCCGTATTCACCGTCTATCTTCCGATGGAGTAGCCTGGATTCTTCATATTGTAACATGGCTGGTCTACCAGCTTTGACAACCCGACTTGAAGCCTTCGAAGAGTTGCGCAGCCATGACCGCCCTGCCATCGCATCATATCGTCAGCGCCTATGACGACGAACTGAAATACCTGACGCGCAGAGTCGCGGCGATGGGAGGCCAGGCCGAACGCATGGTGGATCAGTCGGTAACGGCGCTGGTGCATGCCGATCGCGGCCTGGCGCGCCGGGTCATAGCCGACGATGCCATTCTGGACGAAGCGCAGCGCGAGATCGACGAAAAGACGATCCTGATGATCGCCCGGCGTCAGCCGCTCGCCGCCGACCTGCGCGAAATCATCGGCGCCATCCGCATTTCGGCCGACCTGGAGAGGGTCGGCGATCTTGGGAAGAATGTCGCCAAGCGTGCCATCGCCGTCGGCGACGGCCTCGATCCCACCAGCCCGTTTCGGGGGCTGCAGGCACTTGTCGACCTGGCCCTGGCGCAGCTCAAGGAGGTTCTGGACGTCTACGCCTCGCGCGCCGTCGAGCGGCTGGCCGACACGCGCGATCGCGACGACCAGATCGACGCCATGTATACGTCGCTGTTCCGCGAACTCCTGACCTACATGATGGAAGATCCGCGCAACATTACGCCATGCACCCACCTGCTGTTCTGCGCCAAGAATATCGAGCGCATCGGCGATCACGCGACGAACATCGCCGAAGCGATCTACTTCATCGTGAAGGGCGAGCAGCTTCCCGCCCATCGGCCCAAGCAGGACAAGAGCCACCATGTGAAGATCGGACCGCAAGGAGGCGCCTGAAATCCATCGCCGACCCGGCGCGGTCCGACCCGCGCAAGGTTGCGCGCGCGACCTCGGCGACGAATACTCAACAAAGCGGAGAAGCGCGTCTCGACCTCACGCCTCCAAAGCCGGCAACCCGAAAACAGGTTGGATCGCAGGCGATACGGGAGGCCTATCGAGCGCGTCGCCGCTCGGACACGGGCTGGAACGCGATCCGCGCGTGATAGCGGCAGTAAGGTCCGGTCTCGCCGCAGTCGTTGCCGCAGAAATGGAACCCTTCCGCCAGCGGATCGCCGATGGGCCATTTGCAGGTCCGCTCGTTGAGCTGGATGAGCTGCAGGTTGCGCGAAATCGGCACTACGATGCTTGCCGGGGTCCGGACCGGCTCGCGGACGATCGGCTCGGGATCGAATTGCGCCTGCAGAGCCGTCGCGCCGACCGAGGGAGCGATCGGTCTTTGGCTGTGCGCCGGCCGCGGCGGAGCCTTGGCGGGCGCTGGCTGGGCCGGCTTCTTCTGGCGCGCCGGCGCCGCGGGGTTGCGTCCGCGTCCCGACAGCTTGAGACGATGAACCTTTCCGATCACCGCGTTGCGGCTGACGCCGCCAAGTTGCGCGGCGATCTGGCTGGCGCTCAATCCCTCTGCCCAAAGCCTTCGCAGGGTCTCGACACGCTCTTCTGTCCAAATCATCGGTCATGCTCCTGGCTGCCGGTACGGGTATTCGAATCCATCCAAAGCCCAGCCACCGCCGGGTCGACACCACATATATATGTGTGGGTTGGTCGCCGTACGAAATCTAGTTGTCTCGTGCTCTTAAGTACCGTATTGACTGACTCGGTGACAGAGTCCTCTGTGCAACGCGAATCGGAAATTTGGGTTTTCCCCAACTTGCCTGCGGAAGCGATCGCAAGCCCCCGAACGCAAGTCATGGACTTGAACGACGTTTTCGTTGACTTCGCCGCCGAAAAACCCAATATGCCGGCAAAGGCCGCCGTTTCGGCGGCTTTTTGATTTCCTGGGTATCGGGGACCCACATGATGAGCGGATCGGCGCTATTCGAAACCTTCGCCCGTGCACCCTTGTCGTTCGAGCGCGGCGAGGGCTGCTGGCTGATCGACGAGCGCGGCGAGCGATACCTCGACTTCGCCGGAGGTATTGCCGTCAACTCGCTCGGCCACAGCCACCCGGCGCTGGTCGCGGCGCTGACGGACCAGGCCGCGCGTCTGTGGCACGTCTCCAATCTGTATGAAATTCCGGGCCAGCGGCGTCTGGCCGAACGGCTGGTGGCGAACAGTTTCGCCGACAAGGTCTTCTTCACCAATTCCGGTGCCGAGGCGCTGGAGTGCGCCATCAAGACCGCGCGCCGCCACCACTATGTTTCAGGCCACCCTGAACGTTTCCGCACGATCACTTTCGAAGGCGCCTTCCACGGCCGTACGCTGGCGACGATCGCCGCCGGCGGCCAGGCCAAATACCTAGAGGGTTTCGGGCCGAAGGTGGACGGTTTCGACCAGGTTCCCTTCTGGTGACGTCGAAGCCGTGGAAAAGGCGATCACGCCGGAAACCGCCGCCATCCTGATCGAGCCGGTGCAGGGCGAGGGCGGCGTCCGCGAGGTCTCCACGGCGACGCTGAAACGGCTGCGCGAACTGTGCGCTGAGCATGGTCTGCTCCTGATCTTCGATGAGGTGCAGTGCGGAATCGGCCGGACCGGCAAGCTCTTCGCCTATGAGCGTTCCGGCGTGGCGCCCGACCTGATGGCGATCGCCAAGGGTATTGGCGGCGGCTTCCCGGTCGGCGCCTGCCTTGCGACCGACGATGCGGCGGTGGGCATGACGCCGGGCGTTCACGGCACGACTTTCGGCGGCAATCCGCTTGCCATGGCCGTAGGCAATGCGGTGCTGGACGTGGTGCTGGAGGACGGATTCCTGGAAGATGTTTCGCGCAAGGCGCTGCTCCTTAAGCAGGGGCTCGCGGCGATCGCGGACGAATACCCGGACGTGATCGAGGAGGTGCGCGGCGCCGGCCTGCTGCTTGGCGTCAAGTGCCGGGTTGCGAACACAAAAATGCTGGCGGCCCTGCGCGACGAGAGGCTGTTGGCAGTCACCGCCGGCGACAATGTCGTGCGCCTGTTGCCGCCGCTGACCGTCGGCGACGACGAGATCCGCGACGCATGCGGCCGCATCCGTTCGGCTGCCGGCCGGCTCTCGGCCGGGGCGTAGCAGGGGCCGGGCATGGCAAAGCGGCATCCGTCATTTCACCGACCTCTCGTCGGTTCCGGCGACCGACCTCAGAGCCATGTTGACCGACGCCGGCGCGCGCAAGGCCGAGATCAAGGCAGGCCGGCGCTCGCGTCCGCTGGACGGCAAGGTGCTCGCCATGATTTTCGACAAGCCGTCGACGCGCACCCGCGTGTCGTTCGATGTCGGCATGCGCCAGCTCGGCGGCGAGACGATCATGCTGACCGGCGCCGAGATGCAGCTTGGCCGCAGCGAGACCATCGCCGACACCGCCAAGGTGCTGTCGCGCTATGTCGACGCAATCATGATCCGCACCACTTCTCACGAGCGGCTGATCGAGCTTACGCGGAACGCGACGGTTCCGGTTATCAACGGGCTCACGGACGACACGCATCCCTGCCAGCTCATGGCCGACATAATGACCTTCGAGGAGCATCGCGGTCCGGTCGCCGGCAGAACCTTCGCGTGGGTCGGCGACGGCAACAATGTGCTGCATTCGCTGCTGGAGGCTTCCGCCCGCTTCTCCTTCGATCTGCGTATCGCCGTGCCGGAAGGCAGCGAGCCGGCGGCGAAATATGTCGACTGGGCCAACGCCAATGGCGGAGACGTGCGTTTCGCCAGGATCGCCGAGGAGGCCGTCGAGGGCGCCGACTGTGTCGTCACCGACTGTTGGGTTTCCATGGGCCAGGAACATCGCGCCCGCGGCCACAATGTGTTCCTGCCCTACCAGGTCAATGCCCGGCTGATGCAGCACGCCCGCCCGGACGCTCTGTTCATGCACTGCCTGCCGGCGCATCGCGGCGAGGAAGTGACCGACGAGGTGATCGACGGGCCGCATTCGGTGGTGTTCGACGAGGCCGAGAACAGGCTGCATGCGCAGAAAGCGGTCCTTGCCTGGTGCCTGGGCGCTTGAACGGTTCCCTAGGCCCTCCTATCTCTGCGGCATCACCAACTATGTGACCGTAACGCCCGCGGTGGCCTGCATGAGCCACGGCCAGGGCACCGCGCCGAAAAGTGGCATCCGGTTTTCGGCAACAGCGATGCGGGAGACGAAAGTTGAAGCAGACTGCCCGGTTCTGACGATCGGCGGTTTGCTTCCACCCGAAGGGATTGATGCGATGAGCAAGACTGAGCGCAAGCTTGGCGAAATAGGCTTTGCCGCCGACGATGACGTCGTACCCTTCGAGGTGGCCGCGCTCGATGTGCGCGGACGCGTCGTCCAGCTCGGGCCAATCCTCGACCAGCTTCTTGCACGCCACGACTACCCCGAACCGGTCGCACGGCTGGTCGCGGAGGCCTGCCTGGTCGCCGTGCTGCTCGGCACGTCGCTGAAATTCGACGGAAAATTCATCCTGCAAACCAAGACCGACGGCCCTGTCGATCTGGTCGTCGCCGATTTCTCGACGCCGAAATCGCTGCGCGCCTACGCCCGTTTCGACAAGGACCGCCTGGCCGCCGCGATCGCCAGTGGCGAAGCCTCGTCCGGAGAACTGCTTGGCGCCGGCGTTTTGGCGCTTACCATAGACCAGGGCGAGCACACGCAGCGCTATCAGGGCATCGTGGCGCTCGACGGCACCGGTCTGCAGGAGGCCGCCAAGACCTACTTCCGCCAGTCCGAACAGATTCCGACCGACGTCAGACTGTCGGTGGGCAAGCTGGTGCTGCCCGGCGACGGCGCCAGCCATGAGCACTGGCGGGCCGGAGGGCTGCTCGCGCAGTTCCTGCCGAGGTCGACCGAGCGCATGCGCGCTCCCGACCTGCCTGGGGGCGACGGCGATTCGCTTGTTCTGCCGCAGGAAGTGGCCGACGGCGCATGGCAGGAACTGGTGGCGCTGGTCAAGACGATCGAAGACGAAGAACTGCTCGATCCCGGGGTCGGGTCCGAGCGTCTGCTCTACCGGCTGTTCAACGAACACGGCGTGCGCGTGTTTGAGGGAACGGCCGTCGAGGACCGCTGTTCGTGCTCGGCTGAGCGCATCCGCGGCATACTCGAAGGTTTCACCGCCGAGGAGATCGGGGATTCGGTCGAGGACGGCGTGATCCGCGTAAGCTGCGAGTTCTGCTCGAAGTCCTACGAATTCGCGCCGGCGGAATTTTCGGCACGGGATTGAGCCGGAGGGGGGCGAGCAATGCCAGGGGATCGCCATTCAACCCCCTCTCAGGCCGCGAAGTGGCCGGAGAGGGGGGCTTTCATTCTTCGTTAACCCGGTTCGTACACCTGATGAACGAGGCGCGGACTCGCCCCAGAGCACCGCCCTATCGCACCAGACGGTTCACCTTCGTAGGACTTGTATCAGTTCACCGTGCGCCTGGTGTCCGGCAGGTCCAGCGAGAAGGCGGGGATTTCGACGTCGAATGTGTGGCCCTGTTCGTTGCGCATGGTATAGCGCCCGACCATGATGCCGGACGGAGTCGTAAGCGGGCATCCGGACATATACTGGTAGCTGTCGCCCGGATCGAGTTCCGGCTGCTCGCCGACCACGCCTGCCCCGGACACCTCCTCGACGCGCCCGGCGCCGTCCGTAATATGCCAGTAGCGCGACAGCAGCTTCACACGTTCGCTCGACTGGTTGTCGATGGTGATCCGGTAGCCCCAGACGTAGCGTTCCTCGGACGGGTCGGAGCGCTCGGCAAGGTAGAATGGCTCGACGCTTACCTCGATACTATGCGTGACCGCGCTGTACATGGCGACCCTCGACGAAACGACTTCTCTCGCGCAACGATTTCAGTCGTTATTTCTGATACTCGAAACATCTGCCGATTGAAATCTCATTGTGCCGGCAGCTTGGCCTGCCTCACCCTCGTACCATTGACGAAGACGGAGCCGTCGGGATTGGCCATTACCACCCATTGCAGACGCCCGTCCGGCAAAGCCTTGGCGAGACGATGCGAAAGGCGAGGGTCCGCGTCGCGCCGCAGGCTGCCCGATATCCGAAACAATACCGCCACACGGCAGCCGCCTGTCGCGTTGCCGGATCAGCCAGCCTTGCGCAATGCCTGGTCGATATCCACCAACAGATCTTCGGCATCCTCCAGCCCCACCGACAGCCGCACCGTGCCCGGGCCGATGCCAAGCTCCGTGCGGGCTTCCTCGCTGAGGTTCTTGTGGGTCGTCGTGGCGGGGTGGGTGACCAGGCTTTTCGCGTCGCCGAGATTGTTGGAGATCAGGATCAGTTTGAGCGCGTTCTCGAAGGCGAATGCCGCCTGCCTGCCGCCCTTGAGATCAAGACAGACCAGGGTCGAGCCGCCGCTCATCTGGCGGGCGACGACATCAGCCTGCGGGTGGTCGGCGCGGCCGGGGTAAATCACACGGGCGACCTGCGGCCGCTCCGCCAGAAAGTCGGCGATCCTGCCGGCGCTCTCCGTCTGCTGGCGCACGCGCAGCGGCAGCGTTTCGAGGCCCTTGAGCAGGGTCCAGGCGTTGAAGGGCGAGAGGCTCGGCCCGGTGTGGCGGAAATAATCGTGCAGGTTCTCGTCGATCCATTTCTTGTCGGACAGGATAACGCCGCCGAGACAGCGGCCCTGGCCGTCTATGTGCTTGGTGGCGGAATAGACGACGATATGCGCGCCGAGCTGCAGCGGCTTCTGCTGAAGCGGTGTTGCGAACACGTTGTCGACGATCAGCCGCGCGCCGATGGCGTTGGCGAGTGCCGCGACCGCGGCGATGTCGATGACCTCGAGCGTCGGATTGGTCGGGCTTTCGAGGAAGAACAGCCTGGTGTTCGGCCGGATCGCCTTTTCCCAGTTCTCGACATTGGTGCCGTCGACCAGGGTCGTCTCGATGCCGTATTTCGGCGCCAGCACCTCCACGACCCAGCGGCATGAACCAAACAAAGCGCGCGCCGCCACGATGTGGTCACCGGTGCGCAGCGAGCAAAGGATGGCCGCGGTTACGGCGGCCATGCCGGATGCCGTGGCGCGCGCGTCCTCCGCGCCCTCCAGCGCGCACATGCGTTTCTCGAACATATCGACCGTCGGATTGGCGTAGCGCGAATAGATGAAGCCGGGCGTCTCGCCCTTGAACCGCGCTTCGGCCGCTTCCGCGCTTTCGTAGACGTAGCCCTGGGTGAGATACATGGCTTCCGAGGTCTCGCCATGCTGGGAGCGCACCGTGCCTCCGTGGACAAGGGCCGTCGCCGGCTTCCAGTTCGCGTCATACGTCATGGGCATCCCCCCAAATACAAAAAAACCGGCCGCGAAGTCGCAACCGGTCCAAGCGGCCTTGCGGCCGACGGTCCTTTAGCGACTTGTTTAACGTGGCTGCAAGCCGACCGGCCAAATCACCACGGGATAAGTTTCCCTTAGACCTGTCGCCCGCTTGCGTCAATCATGTGGTTGGCTAAAGCAGGAGTGTTGAACGGAGCCGGAGCGTGCGCGACGAAGGGATCCTTGCCGACCACCAGATCGCGGCGCTGCTCCGGTCGGGGGGGCTTGCCGCGGACTGGCCGCTCGATGATGACCAGATCCAGCCGGCGAGCCTCGATCTCAGGCTCGGCGGCAAGGCGTTCCGGGTGCGCGCCAGTTTCCTGCCGGGACGCGACCATCGCGTGGCCGAGAAGCTGAACCGGCTGAAGCTGCACGAGATCGACCTTTCAGACGGCGCGGTGCTGGAGACGGGCTGCGTTTACATGGTGCCTTTGCTGGAGCGGCTCGACCTTCCGGCGGAAGTCGCGGCTTCAGCCAATCCGAAAAGTTCGACCGGCCGCCTCGACATCTTTACCCGCGTCATGACCGACTTCGGGCAGGAGTTCGACAAGATCTCGCCCGGCTATGCGGGGCCGCTCTGGCTGGAGGTCAGCCCGCGCACTTTCCCGGTCGTGGTCCGCACCGGTTCGCGGCTGTCGCAGATCCGCTTCCGCAAGGGCAATGCCGTGATCGGCGAGTTCGCGCTGCAGGCGCTCCACGACACCGAGACGCTGGTCGCCTCCGAGGAACCCAATATTTCCGGCAGCGGCGGCATTGCGCTCTCCATCGACCTGATGGGCGACGACACGGGCTTGATCGGCTTCCGCGGCAAGCACCACACCGGCATCGTCGATGTGGACAAGCGCGGCGCCTATGAGGTGTTCGATTTCTGGGAACCGCTCTACCGGCGCGGCGAGCCGGGTGAACTGGTTCTCGACCCTGACGAGTTCTACATCCTGGCCAGCCGCGAGGCGGTGCACGTGCCGCCCTACTACGCGGCCGAGATGACCCCGTTCGATCCGCTGGTCGGGGAGTTCCGCGTCCACTATGCCGGCTTCTTCGATCCCGGCTTCGGCCATTCGGCGGCGGGCGGCACCGGCAGCCGCGCCGTGCTGGAAGTGCGCAGCCACGAGGTGCCGTTCATCCTGGAGCATGGCCAGGTGGTCGGCCGGCTCGTCTACGAGCACATGCTGGCCCGGCCAAAGGTGCTCTACGGTTCGGACCTCGGCTCCAACTACCAGGCGCAAGGACTGAAGCTGTCGAAGCATTTTCGCACCTGACCCGGCGGATCCTCGGGACCCGCCGACGGAGCCAGCCTCGCGAACGGATCCGGACGGTTCCTATCGGGCCTGTTGACGCGCCGTCTTCAACTCCTGGACCTCCCCTCGCAAAGCCCTGATCTCGGCCAGGATACTCTCCTGGTCGACATGCAGCGCCCGCCTTTCGGCGGTGGACTGCGCTTCGTGTTCCGCCTCCATCGCGGACACGATGACACCGATGAACAGGTTGAGAACCGTGAAGGAGGTGGCGATTATGAAGGGGATGAAGAACAGCCAGGCGAAGGGATAGATTTCCATCACGGGGCGCACGATCCCTTCCGACCAGCCCTCCAGCGTCATCACCTGAAACAGCGTGAACAGCGACTCGGCCAAGTCGCCGAAATGCTCGGGAAAGTCCGCGCCGTAAAGCTTCGTTGCCATGACGGCGGAGACATAGAAAAACAGGCCAAGCAGCAGCATGATCGAGCTCATGCCGGGCAGGGCCCTGACGAAGCCGGCGACGACGCGCTTCAGCGACGGCATTATGCTTATCAATCTCAGGACGCGCAGGATGCGCAGCGAGCGCAGCACCGACAGGCTGCCGCTTGCCGGCAGCAATGCGATACCGACGACGAAGAGGTCGAAGATGCGCCATGGATCGCGAAAGAAGCCTTTCCCGTAGACGATGGCGCGCGTGGCGAGTTCCAGCACGAAAAAGGCAAGGATTGTGCGGTCGATCGCGACCAGCAGCCCGCCATGCTCCTGCATCGCGGCCGGCCAGGTCTCCAGGCCGAGCGTGACGGCGTTGATGATGATCAGCATCGCAAGGGCGACTTCAAAACGTCTGGACTCGATCAGGGACTTCAGGAAGCTCATGGATTCCTCGGCGACTTCGGAAGCGGCAGATGTGCTGGGGGGCGGCCGCCGCGATACCGCGATATCGCGAAGTCAGCCGCTTCTTAGCCTCGTAGCGCCAAGCCGGTCCCAATCCACCCGGTCCAGAAGCTGGCGCCTGGCACGGGGGGCCGACTTGAAGCCGAGTTGTTCCAGATGTTCGACGTCACGGAAGGCCAGCCGGCGAACATGGGCGATCGTCTCGCCATCGCGCGTTATCATCGCCCTGAACCGCAAGGTCAACATCGCGACGGGATCGAAAAGGGCGTCGAGCGAGCCAGGCAGGACCTCGAAAGAAAGATCGGACGACCGATCGCTTCGAAAGGCACCGATCGGCTCCACGGCTTTGTCGGCGACATCCCTGGTGCGGACGGCTATTTCGCTCCCGCCGCGTCCGGCATAGGCGAAAAGCACGGTCTCTGGATCGACGGTCCCGGTGATCAGCGCAGGCGTCGCCCCTGAGCAGCGCCTGGCGGACCAGAGCGCCTGTTTCCGGTCGGCCGTCCAAGCGTAGTCGATGTAAGGTTCCTCGACTGTCGCCCCGCGGTAAACAATCGGGTCTTCCTTGAGGTTCTCGAACAACTGCCGGTCGCGAACCGACAGGCCCGGCATCACATTGCCCGCGCACACGCCGCGGCGTTTGATCAAGTCGTCGATCAGCGGCAGGTTAAGGTGGTTGCTCTCGCTGTTCGTCCACACGTCCACGAAGGTCTCATAGAAGATCGGATCGGGCAGGTTATGCTCGATCTCGGAAAGGCCGATCCAACGCTCCGGCTTCTCGAGCGAAATCCACAGAGCACTGACGATGGCATCCAGCTTGGGTTTTGTGTGTGTCAGCACGCGATCGTGACCCTTAGTCCTTTTGTCGGAGCAAGATCGTCCGGCCATCCGGCCTTTGTCACCACTATCATCCCTGCGGAGGAGGACCAACCATGTCTGATGACCGAAAGGCCTAACCCATCATCAATGGGGCTAGCCATCAATGGCAACATCCCCGCCAAGGCGAGGCCACAATGATCCAACGTGGGGAAAAAGGACAGCGCTTTATGCTGTTTTCGACCGGAGCGGTTCACTTGGGGGGCGGGTGGGGCTGAACCGCTCCGGTCGAGGCGACACAGAGGGGATCGCCGTCTCGGTGTGCATGGACATCTATGGTCCTTTTGCGTGAAATGAGCGTTAAACGGAGTCGCTCGCGCCGGCCTGCTGGGATCATGATGCCATGAAAATTTCTTGCGAGGGAGTCGCGGGCGAGGCGATACCATCGAATCGAGCCGGCGCTGAAACCCGGAACCGCCGAAACGCCCGAGGTTTGCCGGTTCTGTTCCGCGAGCCGTTTGGTGCTACACTGCCGATCCAGCTAACGCGGCGGGCCTGTGATCGGTGACATGACCAAAGTAACAGCCCTACCCGACAGAGTGGATATCGACGTGGCCGCCAACGAGACCTTGCTCGAGGCGGCTCTCAGATCGGGCGTGCCGTTTGCCCACGCATGCGGCGGCAGGGCGAAATGCTCGACTTGCCGCGTTTGGGTCCTCGATGGCCTGGAGGCTTGCCCGCATCGAAATCCAGATGAAGCCCTGATGGCGGACCGGTTGAGATTGGCGGATGAGGTACGGCTGGCCTGTCAGCTCCGTCCGGAAGGCGAGCTTCGCATTCGACGCCTGGTGCTGGACGAAACCGACATGTTGATGACCAGCCAGCTTGGCGGTTCTGCCGCGACGCGGTGTGGAGAGTCAAAGCATGTTGCAGTCTTCTTCAGCGACATCGCCGATTTCACGGCGCTGTCGGAGCGGCTTTCACCCTACGACGTGATGTATCTGCTCAATCGCTACTTCGCCCAGGTTGGAGACATTATCGAGCAGAACGGCGGTTTTATCGACAAACTCATCGGTGATGGGTTGATGGCAGTATTCGGTGTCGACGACCAGCCCGACGCTCCGCTTCGCGCGGTAAACGCCGCGCTTCAGACCCTCGCCACAGTCGATCGTTTGAAGCCGTTCTTTGCCTCGATGTATGACATCGATTTCGATATTCGTATCGGCCTCAACTATGGCGAAGCCGTCATCGGCACCTTGGGTTTTGCGGGACACGAACGTCTCACGGCAATAGGCGACGTGGTGAATCTCGCCAGCCGGATCGAGGTCGCCAACAAGGATGCCGGTACGCGACTGCTGATATCCGAGGCACTCCGCGACCAGATCGCCGACAAGGTGGAAATTGCCGACTTCGTCAGGGTACGACTTCGCGGTACCGCCGAGCGCACAAGCCTGTTCGAAATCATCAGGCTGAAGCCCGAGATTGACGCCGAACTGAATGCCAAGGGGGCTCGCGAAACCGTCCGTCAGGGCGGCAAGCGGTGGGTTCGCGCTTTTGCCGAAGACGAGCTTCAGCCCCACGAACGCCGGATACTCGATTTTGAAGATTACGACATAGTGGTCGTTCGCGGGACTGACAGCTATTGCGCGTTCAACAATGCCTGCCCGCATCTTCATCTACCGCTCTACGAACGCCGAAGTTCCGCTCAGGCTGAAAAGCTGAATCTCCCACACACGGAGAGCACGATCACCGGAGACCTTGGCCTGGTCTGCCGCTGGCATCAGAGTTGTTTCGACCTGCTTACTGGCGAAATCAGGGAATGGGCGCATCTGCAGCAGGACGGTACCGCGCCAGGCTATGAGTTCGCGGGTGACATTTCGAAAAACCGTGCAAAACTAACAGTGTATCCCTGCCGAAAGCAGGATGGCTTTGTGTGGATCGGGCTCGAGTGAAAACGACGATCCGATATGTTCAGTTATTCCGTCGCGATCGACACCGCCGTTTGCGACCGATCAATCTGCGTGATATCCCGATCCGTCAACCAATCAGGGCGAATGCTCGCTGAAGCCAAGGGAGGAAGCAAAATGCCTGCTCACAGTGTTGTCCGTCTTTGTATCGCCGCCGTAATTGCGCTGATCGCCACTGGCTCGGGAATCGCAACTGCGAAAGCCGAAGACAATGCGAACCCCGAAATCGACGCTTTGCGGGAGGCGCTTGCGAAATATAAGGACCCGTATGTTGCGGTCCGAGATCTCTATCTGTCGACAGTCGGCTGCGTCCACTACGACGGCATGAAGATGGAAGGGCACATGGACTACCCGAAAGGGGCCATGGGCATTCATTTCGTCAACCTGACGGTTCAGGGGCCGCCCGATCCACTGAAGCCGAATGTGCTGATCTATGAGCCAGTCGACGGAAAGCTCCAGCTCGTGGCGGCCGAATGGCTCGTGCCCGTGGCTGCCGCCAAGGAGCGTCCGGTGCTCTTCGGTCAGCAATTCCAGGGGCCGATGGAAGGCCATGAACCGCTGATACCCCAAGGCTTCCACCACTATGACCTGCATGCCTGGCTGTTCAAGGAGAATCCACTGGGAATGTTCAGTCCCACCAACCCCGATGTGACTTGCGACGACTATGAATTTTCGCTGATGGAGATGCCGACCAAACTGGTGCCGGTGCCCTGACGCTATCGGCCGCCTTGATCGCGGGCAATCAAAACGCGATGCGCAGCCGCTGCCGAAGCCTGAAGAGCAGGCTGAGGCCGCGGGCCAACAGAAACAGGTGCAGCGCCGCCCACAGGCCATGATTGCCGAACGGCTTCAATGCGATCAGCGCGACGACGAAGCCGGCCAGCGAGATGAGCATCATGTTGCGCATGTCGCGCGACCAGGTTGCGCCGATGAACACGCCGTCCATCTGGAAGGCCAGCACGCCGCTCAGCGCGGTAAACGCCGCCCATGGCAGGTAGGCCTCGGCGGTCGTCCGGACGTCCTGCGCGGTGGTGATCAGACCGACGAGGTCGCCGCCAAAAACAAGAAAAAGCAGTGTCGTCACCGCGGCCGAGCCGAACGCCCAGGCCGAGCTCAGCCATACGGCCCGCCGAAAAACCGCCTGGTCCAGCGCACCGACGGCACGCCCGGCAAGCTGCTCCGCGGCGGTGGCGAATCCGTCCAGAAAGAAGGTGCCGACCAGGAAGAAATTCATCAGCACCGCGTTGGCCGCCAGCGTCAGCGTGCCCAGGCCGGCGCCCTGCCGGGCAAACAGGGCGAAGGCCGCCAGCAGACAGAATGAGCGGATCATGATGTCGCGGTTGAGCGACAGCATGAGAACGAAGGCGCGGCGGTCCAGCAGGCGTTCACGCGGCAGCGGCGGCAACTTACGGAACCGCCTGAGCACAATCGCCATGCCGATCAACGCGGCGACGCATTCGCCGCCCACCGTGCCCCACGCCACCCCCGCGACGCCCCAGCCCAGCCAGAGGCCGAGCATGATGGACAGAACAATATTCACTCCGTTCAGGATGATCTGCAGCAGAAGTCCGAGGCTGCCTTCGCCGCGTCCCAGCACATAGCCGAGCACGGCATAATTGATCAGCGCCAGCGGCGCGCCCAGCATGCGAATCTGCACATAGTCGCGCATCGCCGCGTTGACGCGATCCTCCGCCGCCAGGAACCATTGGCCGGCAGCCGCGACGAGCGGCGCCAGCAGCGCCAGCGCCACACCCGCCGCAACGGCAATCGCGACAGCGCGCCACAGCACCGCCTGCTCCTCCATCGCGTCGCCGCGGCCATGCGCTTGCGCCACGAGGCCCGTAGTGCCGGAGCGCAGGAAATTGAAGGTGGTGAAAGCCACGTCGAAGACGACCGCCCCGGCGGCGAGGCCGCCGAGAAGTGCCGCGTCACCGATCTGGCCGACGACGGCGGTATCGACCAGGCCGAGCATCGGGGTCGTCAGATAGGCGAGCGTCATCGGCACGGCGATCGCCAGCACCGAGGCGTGAGTGACGGAGAAGCTTGGCTGCGAACGCTGTTCCATTGACCCTTGCATGATTGGCGGAGGTGGGGCGGCATGTCTCACGGCATGTTCTCCCCGGCAAGGCTCTTCGCGAATGCGCCGCCATTGGCTATTTTGCCGCGCATGAGCCTCCATATTGTCAGCCACCCCGACTATGATGCGAAGTTCCCCGCCGACCATCGCTTTCCGATGGGCAAGTACCGCGCGCTGGTCGAGCGCCTCAATGCCACCGGCCTGCTGGACAGATCGGTCCATGTCGAGCCGCCGCTGGCGGAAGAAACCGCGCTGAAGCGGGCGCACGACCCCGTCTATGTCGATCAGGTTCTCTCTTGCGGCGTGCCGGAAAGGATCGAGCGCGAGATCGGGTTCCCTATCACGGAGCGCGTTTCGATGCGCGCCCGCCGGGCTGCGGGAGGCACGCTGCTTGCCGCCCGCCTCGCGCTTTCGCACGGTATTGCCTGCAACGCGGCGGGCGGCAGCCATCACGCGCGATATGCGCATGGCGCCGGCTTCTGCACCTTGAACGACGTGGCCGTCGCCGCGCTCGACCTGCTGGCCGAGCGGCCACGGGCAGAAATCCTGATCGTCGACCTCGATGTTCACCAGGGCGACGGCACGGCCGACATCTTTCGGGCGGAGCCGCGCGTCTTCAGCTTCTCCATGCATGCCGCGAAGAACTATCCGGTTCGCAAGGCCGTATCGAGCCTCGACATCGCGCTGCCCGACGGCACCGGCGACGCGCATTATCTTCAACACCTGGCGAGCGCGCTCGCCGGACTGACACGAACCCCGCGCTGGGATATCGTCTTCTACAATGCCGGCGTCGATCCGCATGCGGAGGACCGGCTCGGGCGGCTGTCGCTCACCGACGACGGTCTGCGCGCCCGCGACAGGATGGTGATCGGCCACTTCCGCGCGCTCGGCGTCCCGGTCTGCGGCGTCATCGGCGGCGGCTATTCCCGCGACATCGCCGCGCTCGCCGCGCGCCATGCCATCCTTTTCGAGGTCGCCTCCGAATTCGCCTGACCACCCGGCTTGCCGGAGGTCCGCTGTTGGCGCCGTGTATATTGAATGGCGGTCTGCCTAAGCAAACTCGCGCGGCTTCGCCCGCGCTTGATCTGCCTAGCCTTTTGTTTGCCGCAGGTTTCCGTCGGAAAACCGTGGGACACTTCTCCGAAACCTGCTTAGCGCCGATAGCTCAGCAGCCGCAGGATCACAAAGGCCGGGATAACGATCGCCGCGCCCAGGAGCAGATAGCCCATGAAGCGGTCCACAGTGGCAAATCCCATGTACCAGATGCGCCGCAGCGTGTCCTGGGACCATTGCAGCACGTCGAAGGGCGACCAGCCTACGGCGCTTAGAACCACACCGACCAGAAAGGACACCACCAGCAGCTTCAGGAACACGCGCAGCGGCGTATCGCCGAGAAATTTTGTCAAGCCGGACACGATTCGCCTCCTTGAGTTGACGCCGCATAAGCGCTGACGCGGACTTCAGCAAGGTCGGAAACGAAGCGACGGCAGACGACGGCCGAAGCCGATTGCCGAAGCGCTCCCGGCCGTGTTATCGAGACTGCCGCGCGGGTATGATGTAATGGCAGCCTGTCAGCTTCCCAAGCTGAACGCGCGGGTTCGATTCCCGCTACCCGCTCCAAAAATCTTCAAACGACCTTATCAGGTTGATCTTGTCTTCCCGGCGGACAAGAAAACTGTCACCCATCTATCAAGTCCATTCTGTTCGGTTCGGGCCACTGTTAGTATGTGCCCTCAAAGCGGCCGGCCGGCCCAATGTTCCAGCCGGGTGTCGCGCAGCGCGGAAACCGATGTAACGCCCTCGCGGTCGAGGATTTTGCTCATGCCGCCGAGAATGCGCCCCGGCAGCGCCGGCCCGCCATAGATGAGGCCGGTGTAGAGTTGGACGAGGTCGGCGCCGGCGCGGATCTTTTCAAGCGCCGTCTCGGCGGAGGCGACGCCGCCGACGCCGACTATGATTGCCTTCGAACCAAGCAGCCGCCGCATCCTTGCAAGCACGATCGTCGAGCGCTCGAACAGCGGCCTTCCCGACAGGCCGCCGGTTTCCCTGCCGATTGCCGCTTCCTGCAGGCCATCGCGCGAAAGCGTGGTGTTGGAGACGATCAAGCCGTCGGCAGCATGCCCGGACACTTCGGCGGCGATGTCTTCCAGTTCCGCATCAGTGAGGTCCGGCGCGATCTTGAGGAAGATCGGAATTTCCCGGTGCTCGGGCCTGGCGAGGGTTTCGCGGGTTGCTGCGACGCGGGCAAGCAGTTCGGAAAGCTCCTTGCGCGCCTGCATTTTGCGCAGGCCCGGCGTGTTGGGCGAAGAGATATTGACGACGAGGTAGGATGCGAGCGGCGCAAAGCGCCGCACCCCGGCCTCGTAGTCGGCGATCCGGTCGGCGCTGTCCTTGTTGGCGCCGATGTTGACGCCGACGATGCCGGGCCGACTTTGGCGTGCCGCAAGTCGCGCGGCACAGCGCTCATGCCCCTCATTGTTGAAGCCGAGCCGGTTGATGACTGCCGCGTCGCGTTCGAGGCGAAAGATGCGCGGCTTGGGGTTGCCGGGCTGCGGCATCGGCGTGATCGAGCCGATTTCGGCGAAGCCGAAGCCAAGGGACAGCAGGGCGTCAGGCACTTCGCCGTTCTTGTCGTAGCCGGCGGCCATGCCGAGCGGATTTGGAAAGGCGAGCTTGCCGAGCTTTACCGCGAGGCGCGGGTCGCGCGGCACCGAAACCGGCAAGGGCAGCCTGCATTTCAGCGCCTTGATCGACAGGCCGTGCGCGGTCTCCGGATCGAAACCGAACAGCACCCGCCGCCCGATTTGCTCGAACAGGCTCATCATTGATCGATATCCGGAAAGACATGGCCGTCGGGACCGAGCGGCAGCGGCCTGACCCACCTGGCCGCGCCGACATCAAGCGGCGCGTAAAGATGCGGAAAGAGGTCGCCGCCGCGCGAGACCTCGAATTTCAGCGCATCGCCCAGCCGCACAGTGTCGACCGCGATGAGCAGGAGACCGTCCTGCCCGGCAAAATGACGCCTGGCGGTCTCGGCCACCTGCCGCGCGGTGGAGAAATGGATGAACCCGTCGGCTATGTCCACCGGCGCACCGGTGAACACGCCCTGGCGCCCGGCTTCCCGCCACAGGGCTGCGGGGCAGATCTTGTAGATTGTCTCGTTCATGATCGCGCTATAGGCGCAAGCGCGCCTCACGAAAAGGGAAGGTCCACGCTGTTGTTTCGCAATTCCGGCACAAAGCTGTGGGAAATTTTGTCATCAAGCAGGCTTAAGGAAAGTGTCCTGCGGTTTTTCGGCGGGAACCTGCGACAAACAAGAACCCGGGCAGGCGAGACGAACCCACGCAATCCCGGTTGTACGGAGGACGCCATGCGCCTGAAAGCCATCCTTGCCGCGCCGCTTCTGGTCGTGCTCGGTTCAGCCGGCGCCCCGGCCGAGGACGATCGCTATGTGCTGGAGAAGTCCGGCGACGGTTTTGTGCGAATGGATCGCCAGAGCGGCGAGATGTCGGCTTGCACCCAGGACGGGGCGGGACTGGTATGCAAACTCGCGGCCGATGAGCGCACGGCCTACCAGGACGAGATCGACCGGCTTCACGAGGGACTGACAGCACTGGACCAGCGCGTCGACAAGCTCGAGAATTCGCTCGCCGCGCGGCTTGAATCGAAGCTGCCGACGGAAGAAGAGTTCGGCAAAACCTTGAGCTATATGGAGCGCTTCCTGCGCAGCTTCATGGGTATCGTGAAGGATCTGGAAGACGAACCGAGGGCCGGGCGACTCGCTCGCGCCAAAGAAGACCTGACGCTGCGTCAAGCAAAAATCACCTGTTAGTCGTAGGAGGATCACATACCCTCTCCTGATATTTTGTGTATTTTGGGCTAAACGTCTCTCCGCGCCGAACATCGAGCCTGTAGCTGGCGGTGGCCGCAACGACGTTCGATGGCAGTAAGGCATATGAGCGAAACGGAACTCAAGTTTCTTCTCGACGAAGCGATGTCGAGCGCGATCTGGACGCGTGTGAAGACGCTGAAGCTGGGCACCGGGCGCGCGACGACCAAAACCCTGCGAAGCATCTATCTGGACACGCCCGAGCATGGGTTGCATGCGGCGGGCATCTCCTTGCGGTTGCGGCGCGACGGCCGCAAATGGCTGCAGACCGTCAAGAGCGGACGGCAGTTGCATGGCGGTCTGTCGCGGGCAAGCGAGGTGGAAAATCTCGCTCCGGGCGGGCGGCTGTCGATTGAAGCCATCCCGGATGATGCGGTGCGGGAGGAAGTCCTGCGCCATGTGAACGGCCAACCGCTGAGCCCCGTATGCGAGACGGTGATCAAACGGTCGTCACGAGAGCTCTGCCTCGCCAATGGTACGCGCGCCGAGCTGGCCGTCGATATCGGAGAGATCCGCGCCGGGGGCCGCTCGGCGGAGCTGCGCGAAGTCGAAATCGAACTGCTGGAGGGCAGTCCGACCGGGCTTTTCGACATAGCGCAGGCGCTTTTTCCGGATGGCGGCATCCGGTTCTCCCGTCTTTCCAAATCGGCCCGCGGCTATCTTCTTGCGGAAAAGGGCTGGATCGACCCGCCTTGCGCGCCGCGAACCGCTGCCGCGACGGCAATGGACCCGGAAGAAATCGCGGAGCAGGCGGCGCGCGACATATTGCGCGAATGCCTTGATCAGATCGCTTCGAACTATCGCGCGGTTGATGAACTCGACGTCGCGGAGGGACCGCATCAACTGCGCGTCGGACTGCGGCGTCTGCGCAGTGTGTTTTCCGCCTATGGGCCGGTGCTGAAGAGCCCTGAGATGACAAGGCTGGGCGAGGAGGCCCGCTGGCTCGGCCAGGAGGTCGGGAGCCTGCGCGACCTCGATGTGGTGGCGGAGGACATTATTCGCCGCGAGGCCGGCCTGCATCCGGACGAGCCGGGCCTGACCGACCTCGCCGATAGTCTGTCGCGCCAGGCGGCCGAACGGCGCCGCGAGCTGCGCAAGCTTCTGGTCGGGGCGCGGGCGCAAAAATTCCTGCTGGATCTGGCGCGGTTCACCGAGACGCGCGGCTGGCTCGTGCCGGAGGATTTCGACCAGACGCGAAGGCTGGCGATGCCGGTCGCGGACCTGTCCGAACAATCGCTGGGCAAATGCTGGAAGAGGGTCGCCAGGCGGGCGCATGGGCTGGAGACGCTGACCGTCGAGGAGCGCCATGAATTGCGCAAGGCGCTGAAGAAGCTGCGCTACGCCACGGAGTTCTTCTCGCCTCTATATCCGGCGAAGCGCGTCGGGCCGTTTCTGAAGCATCTGAAGAAGCTGCAGGAAGTGTTCGGCGATCTGAACGACGCCGCGACGGTGCGCGCGATGCTGTCGGCGCAAAATGCGCCGGATATCGGCGCCGCCATGCAGCGCGCCGCCGGCTGGGTCACAGGGGCAAGCCAGGCGCGCGCGGAACTCGGCTGGAGCGGCGCCAAGGCGCTGTGGCGGGACCTGGAGGATACGCGGCCCTTCTGGAAGTGACGTCGCAAGCAGGGCCGCCGTGCGCGTCGCGAGAACGGCTGAATGCCGCCGGTGCCTGCTCCTGCCTTCACCACCCGGCGTCAGATCTTCACCAGCATCGCCGTTGCGTACATGAAGCCGGCGCCCACCGCGAGGCCCGCCAGAACGGGCGGCGAGAGCAGTGCGGATGAACCGCGGCCGTCGGACCGGGCGAGATAAAGGCCTACCTCGATAATGACCTGCAGGATTGCTCCCGCCCCGACGGCCAGCGCGATGGCCGTCCATTGTGGCGCATAGGCCAGGCTGCCGATCCACATTCCGAGTACGGCCGGCCCCCCGGCGAGCAGCGTCAAGCCGACGAAGGTCCAGAGCGGCGGCTGCACTTTGAGGATGGGCGCGGCTATGCCGATGCCTTCGGTGACGTTGTGGAGGGTAAAGCCCATGACGAGAAAGGCGCCCAGTCCCGCCGAACCGGCCGCGAAGGCAGCGCCGATCGCAAGACCCTCGCCAAGATTATGAAGGCCGATACCGATGGCGATATAGGTGGCGAGCGCCAGCCCGGTCGGTCGCCCTCCGTGTCGCGCCACCCCGGCGAGCAGCAGGAAACTGGCGGCGGCTATCAGCACGACCATTGCCGGCCCCTGAAAGATCGCCGCCGATGCCATGGCCAGTTCCAGGCTCTCCGCCAATGCGTCGACCAGCAGGAATGCGAGCAGGCCGATGGTCATCGCCAGCAGGAAGTTCATGGTCGCAGCACCCGCGCCGCGCAGCGCCGGATAGAACATCAGGCCGATGGCTACCGGCAATATGCCGACGAAAGCTCCGAGCAAGGCCTGCGACATGAGACTTGCCGAGGTCGCGACTGGCGTCGGCACTGCAACAGGGATTTCATGATCGAAAGTGGCGCCGCTGCTGGTTACGAAGGTGACTTTGTGCGCCTCGCCGAGCACCCATGGGAAAGGCAGGCTGACCCATGCGGTCTCGCCGCGCTCGATCGGGCCGGACGGCGCCTGCGTAAACTCCCAGTATGCGGCATCGACCTGAACCTGCGCGATCGCCATCGGCTCCGATCCGCCGGCGCGCACGAGCAGGCGAAGTCCGTTCTGGTCGAGAATGGTGCGCTCGACCGTGAGGTTCTCTACCGGGGGCGCGCCATTGTCGAAACTCGAAAGCGGATTGGCGGAAAACAGCCATGCGAGCGCGAGGCCGAGGATCGCCAGCGGAGCGAGAAACCAGAGAAGACTAAGCAGACTTGCGTGGCTTCGCCCACGCTTCGCCTGCTTAGCCTCTTGTTTTGTCGCAGGTTTCTGTCGGAAAACCGTGAGACACTTTTCCGGAACCTGCTTAGGCAGCCACGCTGGCCACACGACCTCGATCGTGCCGGCGGCAAGCCTGCGGAAAGTACCGCGATCGCTCACGACACTGCCTCCACGACCTCGAACATCCCCATCCAGCCAAGTTCGGTGAACTCCGACTGGTGAGCATGGAACATGTACAGGCCGGTCTCATGATCCTTGAACGAGAATTCGAGGATTCCGCGCTGCGCCTGGCACTGCGTGATCAGGTCCACGGTCTTGAGCGTGGGCGTCAGCGTCGTGCCCTGGTCGAAATAGTCGAAGAAATTCGCGTGCAGATGGAATGAATTGATCGGGTCGAACTCGGTCACGTTGACCAGATAGATGCGCACCGGCCGGTCACGGATCACCTTGATCGGCTTCTTCGCATAGCAATGCGCAATCGTGTTGCAGGCGTAGAACTCGTTTTCGCCGTCGAAGGTCGTGTCGAAGGCGTTCATAACCATCGCCATTTCCTGCCATTGCCCGTTTTCCGGCGTGCCGAGCAGGCGCGAGCGCGCGACGTCGACATGGTCGAGGTGGCGGGCGGGATCGGGATCGACGACAAAGAGCCCGTACATGCCCTTGTGGATGTGACGCGCCAGAGGCAGCGCGTGGCAATGGTAGAGGTGGCAGCCGAAGGGCTTGGCGTCGAATTCGTAGACGAATTCCTCTCCCGGACCGATCAGGCCGGCGCCGGGAACACCGTCCATCCGGGCGGCGTGGATGCCGTGGAAATGCATCGAATGCGGATGCGATCCATCGTTCCTGAATACAATTCTCAGCCGCTCGCCTTCCGTTGCGCGCAGCGCGGGTCCGGGCACGCGGCCATTGAAGGTCCATGCCGGGAACATGACGCCGGGGGCGATCTCGATTTCCTTGTCTTCCGCGGTCAGCTCGAATGTCCGCATTATGCGGCCGTCCGGCGCGGTCGAGACGGTTCCCGTCTCCCAATCGGTCAGCATGGCGGTCGGGTCGAAGCCGTTGCGGGCGCTGTCGACCTCGCCGACCGTAATCATGGCGCCGTGGGCGGCGCGGTGGCCGGCCTTGCCGACGCCATCGGGTTCGACGGGCATCTCATGGCCGGCGTGCCCGGTCTGACCGGAAGCTCTTCCACCCGTGAGCGCGGCGGCGCCGGCAGCGAGCAGGCCCGCGCCGAGAAAGCCCCGCCGCACCGGATCGAAGGAAAGCCAACGTCGCATGGAATGGTCCTTAGCACTTTCACTTAAGATAAGCACGATGCCTTATTTATAGCAATGGCTATATTCGAGTTTGCCGCTGTTTCTCATAGGCTCGGGAAGGAATAGTCGGCGATCGAAGAGGCGAGGTCCAGAAATCCCTTGCAAGAAGAAGATCGCATGCCCGGCCACTGGATGCTTTTGCAGCGAAATCCGGCGCCTTGCGGGAATGAATTGTTCGGACGGGCAATGACCAATAGCCTCGGCTATGAATTTTCGTTAGGCTGGTGAGAGGCCGGGAGTTGAATGACAGTGGTCGAAAAAGCAGGTCCGGACGAGACGCCGGTCGCGTTGGTTGATGCCGATGCGCAGGTCGAAAGCTTCCGCCAGACGCGCAGCAACCGGCGCAGCGAGCTGGCGGAGGACTATGTCGAACTGATCGCCGACCTTATCGACCATGACGGCGAGGCGCGGCAGGTGGACATCGCCCAGCGCCTCGGCGTGGCCCAGCCGACCGTCGCCAAGATGCTCAAGCGCCTTGCCGCCGACGGGCTGATCGAGCAGCGGCGCTATCGCGGCGTGTTTCTGACCGCGGCGGGAAAGTCGCTGGCCGAACGAAGCCGGGAGCGGCACCAGATCGTCGAATCCTTTCTTTGCGCGCTGGGGATAAGCCAGGAGACCGCCCGTATCGATTCGGAGGGCATCGAGCATCATGTGAGCGCCGAGACGCTGGCAGCGTTCAGGCGGTTCTTGCGCAAGCCCTGACCGCTCGCTTCGAAGATCGAAACGGCTGCCCCCCCGCGCTCGCCGGTTTGCCGCTTGAAATGGCTGGGCTTAGCCGCATAATCGGGAAATGCGTTCCGCCGCAACGAAATCAATGAACAGGCGGACTGGGAGGAAGCTTTGGCGGCTGGTTACAGGTTCGTGATCGCGGACGACCATCCGCTTTTCCGTGGCGCGCTGAAACAGGCGCTGTCCAGTGTCAACGATGTCGCGGAAATTCTCGAGGCGGGCGACTTCGAGACGACGAAGGCGCTCGTAACCGGCAACGACGTCGACCTTTTGCTTCTCGATCTGTCGATGCCCGGCGCGTCCGGCCTGTCGGGGCTGATTTCGCTGCGCGGCATCCATGCTTCCGTGCCGGTCGTCGTCGTCTCGGCGCATGATGACGCGGAAACGATCCGCCGGTCTATCGAACTCGGCGCCTCGGGCTTCATCTCGAAGTCGGCGAGCATGGAAGATATTCGCGCCGCCGTCACCGCCGTGCTGGCGGGGGATATAGCAATGCCGGTCGGCATCGATCTCGGTGTCGAGCAGGATCCGGAGATCTCCGACCTGATCAGGCGGCTGCAGTCGCTGACGCCGCAGCAGACCCGGGTGCTGGGCATGCTGGCCAACGGTCTCCTCAACAAGCAGATCGCCTACGAGCTCGGCGTCTCGGAAGCCACGATCAAGGCGCATGTGTCGGCGATCCTGCAAAAGCTCGGCGTCGACAACCGCACCCAGGCTGTGATCATGCTTTCGCGTATCGGCACGGAGCCCCCGGCATCCGTCAAATGAACTCGGGCTGCGAAGTCGGGATTAATGGCGTTCGACCCCCTCTCCGGCCGCTTCGCAGCCACCTTTTCCCCGCTCACCGCGGGGGCGAGGATAGGCGCCAAGTGTGCCGCCGCTTATCCTCGCCCCCACGAAAGTGGGCAAGCCGGAGGGGAGTCCGGCTACGCTGGCTCTGCGCCGATCCGGGTTCTCAGCCCTGCAAATGAGCCTATTCGGCCGCCGGCGCCATGCGGCGCACCCGGGTCATCAGGGCGCGCAGCACCGCGGGTTTGACCGGCTTGTTGACGACCGTCACGTCGAGACCCTCCGCGGCGGCGCGAACTTCGTGCGTGCGGTCGGCGGTGATGAGGATCGCCGGCAGCCGTTCGCCCCATAGCTTGCGCAGCTTGCGGATGACATCGAGGCCGGTTTCCCCGTCGAGGTGGTAGTCCGCCAGCACCAGGTCGGGGCGCCCGAAATGCCGTGCCGCATCCATGCCCGCCGAACCTGTCGCGGTCTCGACGCGGCAACCCCAGCCCACGAGCAGCAGGCGCATGCCTTCGAGGATGCGGGTGTCATTGTCGATGCACAGCACAGAGAGCCCCTCGAGCGCCGCGGCAGCGGCCGGTCTTGGCCGCGCCTGCGTTATCGGCTCAAGCTCCGCCGATGCCGATATCGGCAGGATGACCGAAAAGCAGGTGCCTCTGCCACGCTCCGAATCGATGCGAAGCTCCAGTTGCAGCACGCGCGCGATGCGGTCGACGATCGAGAGACCGAGACCCAGGCCCTCGGCTTCGCGCATGCCGTCGTCAAGACGCGTGAACTCCTGGAAGACCGTGCTGAGCTTGTCCGCCGGTATGCCTATGCCCGTGTCGTAAACCTGGATTTCCGCGAGGCTGCCGCGGTGGCGCACGCCGACAAGGATGCGTCCCTTCCGCGTGTATTTTATGGCGTTCGACACAAGGTTCTGGACAAGGCGGCGCAAAAGGTTGCGGTCGGTCTCGACGGTCAGCGACGATGAAACGATAACCAGTTCCAGCTTCTTTTCCCGCGCCAGCGGCTGGAAGTCGGTGGCGATCTGGCGCAGCAGGCCGTCGAGCCTGAAGACCGTCTCCGCCGGCTTCATGGCGCCGGCGTCGAGGCGGGAAATGTCGAGCACCGCGCCGAGGATCGTCTCGACCGATTCGAGCGCCGATTCGATGTTGCGCGCCGCCTCGCTCTCCGGGCCTTTGCCGGCCCGCTCGATCAGCGAAGCGCTGTAGAGCCGCGCCGCGTTGAGCGGCTGCAGAATGTCGTGGCCGGCGCCTGCCAGGAAGCGGGTCTTGCCGAGATTGGCCTCCTCGGCCAGCATCCGCGCCTGCGCGAGTTCGTCGTTGACGCGCATCAGTTCGGCGGTACGGCTGCGCACGCGCTGCTCAAGCGATTCATTGACGCGCTTCAGCGCAAGATCGGCCTCGACGCGGGCGGTGATGTCGGCATAGGTCGCCACGATGCCGCCATCCGGCATCGGGTTGGACCGCAGTTCGATGATGCGTCGGCTTTTCTTGAGTTCGAGCTGCCAGGGGCTGCCGAAACTGGTGAAGCGGTTGAGGATGGCGACCCGCGCTTCCGGCGCGATCTCGCCGCGCGCCGCCAGCACCCGCAGCACTTCGTCGAGCGATACGCCGACCCGGCCCATCCCTTCCGGCAGTGAAAACAGCGCGCGATACTGGCGGTTCCAGCAGGTCAGCCGGAAATCCTGGTCAAAGACGGTGATGCCCTGCTCCATCTGGTCGAGCGCGATCTGCAGGAGGTCGCGATTGTGCTGCAGCGCCTCGGTCGCGTCGTCGAGCAGGCGAAAGGCATCGCGCGAGGCGCTGTCATGACGCTGGAACAGCAGCGACAGGATGAGCCGTGCGGAAGACGAGCCGACCGCCGTGGCCAGGAGCTGCTCGGAAAAGCGGACGACCGCCAGGCTCGCCTGCTCGTTGCCGGCAAGCTTGGCCCCGCCTGTCGCCTCGAAGGTCTGGAACGAACGCTCGGTGCGCTCGACGCCGAGATATTTGGCGATCGTGTCCTTGAGGTCGTTGACGGTTACGGCCGTGCGGAAACGGCGAAGGCTCGGCATCGGGCTTGCGTCGCGCGGCACGAATATCGCCGCCTGGATGCGCTCGAGCGGCACCGATGCGCGCGACAGCGAGCCCAGCACATAAAACAGCAGATTGACCGACAGGCTCCACAGGACGCCGTGGTTAAGCGGGTGGGCGACCGTTCCGAACAGCGCCTGCGGCCGCAGCGCCTCGATGCTGAACGGGCCTTCGACAAGCAGCGCCGTGTCGGGGGCCGCAAGCGAAGGGAAGAGCAGCGTATAGGTCCAGACGGCGATCCCCGCCGACATGCCGAGGACCGCGCCGCGCGCATTGGCGCGGCGCCAGAACAGGCCGCCGATGAAGGCGGGCGCGAATTGGGCGATCGCGGCGAAGGACATCAGGCCGATGGAAGCCAGCCGCGCATTGTCGGTGCTCTCGCGATAGTAGAGGAACGCCACGAAAAGAATGATGAAGATCGCGGCGCGGCGGACGTTGAGGATCAGGCTCGACCAGTCGCCGGTTTCGCTTGCTTCGGTCTTCTGGAGGCGGCGCACGAACAAGGGAATGATCAGATCGTTCGAGATCATGATGGAGAGCGCTACGGTTTCCACGATCACCATCGCGGTGGCGGCTGAGAGCCCGCCGACAAAGGCGACCAGGGCCAAGGTGCCGTGTCCCGAAAACAGCGGCAGGGACAGGACGTAAAGGTCGCTGCTGGTGGCGGGTCCGACGCTCACCAGTCCGGCCAGGGCGATCGGCAGGACGAAGAGATTGATTGCCACGAGGTAGAGAGGAAAGATCCAGGTTGCCCGCTTGAGTTCGGTCTCGCTACGGTTTTCCACGATCATCACGTAGAACTGGCGCGGCAGCAGGACGATGGCGAAGCCGCTTATGACCGTCATCACCAGCCATGTGCCGAGCGATGTGCGATAGTCCATCGCGCTTCGGACCGCGTTGTTTTCCGCCAGCCTGGCGATAAGGTCGCCGGGCCCGTCGAACAGCACGAAGACGACAAGCAGGCCGACCGCCAGAAAGGCGGCGAGCTTGACGACCGACTCCACCGCGACGGCGAGGATCAGCCCGTCCTGGTGCTCGGTCGCGTCGGCGTGGCGCGTGCCGAACAGCACGGCGAACAAAGCCAGCAGCAGCGCCACCACCAGTGAAATGTCGCTGAGGAACGGATCGAAGGAAGGCGGCGCTCCCGTATAATACTCGATCATCAGGCTGACCGAACCGGAGATCGCCTTGAGCTGCAGCGCGATATAGGGGACGGCGCCGACAGTGGCGATCAGGGTGGCGATCGAGGCCACGGAGAAGCTCTTGCCGTAACGTGCCCCGAGGAAATCGGCGATCGACGTTATTTTCTCCGCCTTGGCGAGCTTCACGATGCGCTTCAGCAGCGCGAAGCCGAACACGAAGACGAGAACCGGGCCGACATAAATGGCGAGGAATTCGAGGTTGCGCTCCGTCGCCAGTCCGACCGATCCGAAGAACGTCCAGGACGTGCAGTATATGGCCAGGCTGAGCGCGTAGATATAGGGCCGCAGGCGGCTGCCGCCGATCGACGACGCCCATCGGTCGCCCAGGCTGGCGACGACGAATAGCATCGTCACATAGGCGACGGCGACGAGTACGACGAACCAGCCTTGCACCCGAAGTGTAACCTCCCGGACGACAATGGATCATCATTCAGTCTGGAAAAGCAATCGCGGCTTTTGGCGCATGAAGGCGCGGAGGTTTTGCGATGCCTTGTTTTTGCTGTCGCGGATGCTATCAGCGGTCAATATCGGGGACAGACAGCACCGCCACGGAGGGTTACATGCTGAAGGAATTCCAGGAGTTCGTCTCCAAGGGCAATGTCATGGATCTGGCCGTCGGCGTCATTATCGGCGGGGCGTTCGGCCTGATCGTCAACTCGCTGGTCGGCGACATCATCATGCCGGTCGTTGGCGCCGTTTTCGGCGGCTTTGATTTTTCCAACTATTTCGTGCCGTTGTCGTCGAACGTCACCGCCGGGTCACTCGAGGAGGCCAAGAAGCAAGGTGCGGTGTTCGCCTATGGCAAATTCCTGACCGTGGTGATCAATTTTATCATATTGGCCTGGATCATCTTCCTGATGGTCAAGGCGGTGAATACGATGCGCAAGAGACTGGAGAAGCAGAAGGCCGAGGTGCCCGCGGCGCCGCCGGCCGATGTCGTGCTCTTGACCGAAATTCGCGATCTGCTCGCCCAGAAATAGACATATCGTATGGAAGACACGCTTGCAGCCCCGGCGCCCTTTTGCTGGGGCTGTCGGTTTGAGCCTGCCGCCGAAAACTGTCCGGCGGGCTTCGGCAACAGCGATGCGGAAATTGGGAGCGGACGGTGAGCAAAGACCTTCGCGGCGTATTGCGCACGCAAGCGCGCGATACTCCGGTAAGCGGCATCGAGGCCGTGATCGACTATGGTCGCGACCGGCCGGGACTGATCCCGCTGTGGTCCGGTGAAAGCGATCTGGCGACGCCGGAGTTCATCGCCTCGGCGGCGATCGCCGGCCTGCGGCGCGGCGAGACCTTCTACACGTGGCAAGGCGGAATTCCCGAGTTGCGCCAGTCCCTGGCGCGCTATCACCAGCGCCATTTCGGCCGTGCGTTCGACGAAAACGAGTTCATTGTCACCGGCGGCGGCATGCACGCCATCCAGATGGCAATCGCCGCCACGGCGGGCAGCGGCGACGAAGCGATTTACCTTACCCCGGCCTGGCCGAACTTCGCCGCCGCCGCCGCGATCGCCGGTGCGCGGCCGGTCGCCGTGCCGCTCGACTTTTCCGCCAATGGCTGGTCCTGCGACGTGGCACGCATCGAGGCGGCGGTTAGCGACCGCACGAAGATGATCTTCGTCAACTCGCCGTCCAACCCGACCGGCTGGACGGCCGACATCGACACGCTTCGCGCCATTCTCGACCTGGCGCGCCGCAAGGGCTTGTGGATCATCGCCGACGAGATCTACGCGCTCTTCCACTTCGGCGGCAAGCGCGCCGCCTCCTTCCTCGACATCATGGAGGAGGGCGACCGTATCCTGTTCGTCAACACCTTCTCGAAAAACTGGGCGATGACCGGCTGGCGGATCGGCTGGATCAAGGCGCATCCCTCGCTGGGCAGGGTTTTCGAGAACCTCGTCCAGTACTCGACCTCGGGCGTCGCCCAGTTCATGCAGCGCGGCGGCGTGGCGGCGCTCGAAGAGGGCGACGCGTTTCTGGCGCAGCAGGTCATCCAGGCTCAGGGCGCGCGCGACGCGGTCTGCCGCGTCCTTGGCGAAACCGGCCGCGTGCGCTTCAGCGTACCGGCGGGCGCGTTCTACCTGTTCTTCTCAATCGACGGATTGACGGACTCGACGCGGGCCGCCTTCGCCATCGTTGACAAGGTCGGCGTGGGCCTTGCGCCCGGCACGGCTTTCGGCGAGGACGGACAAGGCTTTCTGAGGCTCTGTTTCCACCGCCGCATCGACAAGGTGGAGGAGGCCGCGCACCGCATCGCCGGGTGGATTCGCGGCGCCTGACTTGCCGTCAATCCACGCGATAAAAGTCCTTGTACCAGTCGACCAGGCGCCGGATGCCGACATCGATCGGCGTGTTCGGCCGGAAGCCTATGTCGGCGGCCAGCGCATCCACTTCGGCGAAGGTCTTCAATACGTCGCCCGGCTGCATCGGCAGCATGTTCATCAAGGCCTTGCGTCCGGTCGCGTCTTCGACGCACCGGATGAAGTCGAGCAGTTCGACGGGGCTGTTGTTGCCTATGTTGTAGAGGCGGTAGGGGGCGCTCGACGTGCCCGGATCGGGACGTGCGCCGTCCCAGTCCGGATCGGGCGAAGCGATCCTGTCCAGCGTGCCCAGCACGCCCGCCACGACATCGTCGATATAGGTGAAGTCGCGGGCGTGCTTTCCGAAATTATGAACGTTGATCGGTTCGCCTGCCAGGATCTTGCGTGTAAACAGGAAGGGCGCCATGTCCGGCCGTCCCCACGGGCCGTAGACGGTGAAGAAGCGCAGCCCGGTGACGGGCAGCCGGTAGAGATGCGCATAGGCGTGCGCCATCAGCTCGTTCGCCTTCTTGCTGGCCGCGTACAGGCTGAGCGGGTGGTCGACATTGTCGTGAACGCTGAAGGGCAGCCTGGCGTTGGCGCCGTAGACCGAACTCGATGAGGCGAAGACGAGGTGGGCGACCTTGCCATGCCGGCAGCCTTCCAGGACATTGGCAAAGCCGACCATGTTGGAATCGACATAGGCGCGCGGATTCTCCAGGCTGTAGCGCACGCCGGCCTGCGCGCCGAGATGCACGACCCGCTCAGGCGGATGCCTGGAGAACAGGGACTCGACGGCCGCCCTGTCGGCGAGATCGGCCTTGATGAACTGGAAGTTCCGGCGTCCCTCCAGCCGCTGGAGCCGCGCCTGCTTCAGCGTGACGTCGTAGTAGTCGTTCAGATTGTCGAGGCCGACAACCTCGTCGCCGCGCTCCAGCAGCGCCGCGGCGGTGGCTGCCCCGATGAAGCCGGCGACGCCTGTCACGAGAATTTTCACGCGGCGATTTCTCCTGTGCTCGTCGCCTTGGGGCACGGCGCGACCGATGTTCCCGCAAGGCAATAGCCGAAACCGGCGCGATCAGCTATTGCGTCGTTTCAGCGCCTCCTCCCAGGCGAGCGCGTGGGAGACGATTTTGTCCATGTCGTCGAGCCGCGGCTTCCATCCGAGTTCGGCACGCGCCAGCTCCGCATTGGCGATGACTGCGGCCAGATCGCCATGCCGGCGGCCGCCGATGCGCACGTCGAAATCCCGCCCGGTGACGCGGGATCTGGCAGTGTTGTTGAGATAGTAGCCGAGCGGATCGCCGACCGATTCCGAGATCATGATCGAGCCGGCGAAATGCATGATGGCGTCGATGCCGCGCCGGCGGATCATCGGCTCGACCAGGTCCTGGTCAGCGATATCGCCGACGACGAGTTCCGCCTCCGGCGCCACCGCCCAGTCGAAACCGGTCGACAGACGGTCGAGAACCACGACGTCCTCGCCCGCGTCGAGGAGCATGTGGCTGCCGATATATCCGGCGCCGCCGGTAACGAGAACCGCCATGAGTTCTCCTTGCGGCAGGCCGACTTGACAACTCCGCGTTGAGACCCATCCGCACGGCCGGCCCTGCCTTGCCGCTGCTTACCAGCCGCGCGGCTTGTGTCAATCCCGGTTCGCCGCATCAGCCGCCACATGGCGGGTAAATTCAGGCGTCGCCCCAATGCCTTACAGCGCGGCAACCGTCCCGCGGCATAGGCAGGGAAATCATCGGCTCTGCGGAACGCTATCCCTTCACCTTTTCTCCGGCCGGGTCGTAGAGCGGATCGAGATGGATGCGCGCCGGCGTCGGCTCCATGGCGACAACCAGCCCGTATTCGCCGGAGCCCAGAAAATCGTCATCGACGCCCGCGGCGTTGCGCACATAGCCGTAGCCGATGCTCTTTCCCAGTGTGTAGCCGTAGCCGCCGGATGACAGGTAGCCGACCGGCTGGCCGTTGCGCAGTATGGTTTCGCGCCCGACCAGCACGATGTCGGGATTGTCGACCGTGAAGCCGGCGAAGCGCTTGGTCGGCGCCGCGCCGTTGATCTTCTCAAGCGCGCGTCGGCCGACGAAGTCGGTGTTCTTGCGAAGCTTCACCGCCCAGCCGAGCCCCGCTTCGAACGGCGTATCATTGGGCGTGATGTCGGAGCCCCAGGCGCGATAGCCCTTTTCGAGCCGCAGCGATTCCAGCGCGCGATAGCCGACCGGGCGGATGCCGTGCGGCGCGCCTGCCGCCATCAGCGCGTCGAACACTTCGCCGGTGGCGGCAATCGGTATATGCAGTTCCCAGCCGAGTTCGCCGACATAGGTTACGCGCAGCGCCCGAACCGTGTGGCCGGCGATGCCGATCTCGCGGACATGGCCGAAGGGGAACGCGGCGTTGCCGACATTCGCGTCGGTCACGCTCGAAAGCACCGCGCGCGCCTTGGGGCCCATCAGCGACAGCGTGCCGAAATCTTCCGTGACATCGCGGACCGACACGTCGAAACCATCGGGAATGTGATCGGCGATCCAGGCGAGATCGTGGGTGCGGAAGCCGGTGCCGGTGACGACGTAGAAAAGGTCCTCGGCCAGCCGCGCCACGGTGAGGTCGGCCTCGATGCCGCCGCGCGTGTTGAGGAGTTGCGTATAGGTCAGCCGCCCCGCCGGCTTCGAAATGTCGTTGGCGCAGATCCAGTCGAGTGCCCGCAGCGCGTCCGGCCCGCTCACCTCATATTTGGCGAAGGACGACTGGTCGAAAATGCCGACCTGCTCGCGTACGTGGCGGTGTTCCTCGCCGACGGGCAGGAACCAGTTCTGCCGGCCCATCGACGGTACGTCATTTGCATCGCTTCCGTCCGGCGCGAACCAGTTCGGCCGTTCCCAGCCGAGCTTCGAGCCGAACACGGCGCGGTGGCCCTTCAGGCGCTCATAGAGCGGCGAGACGATGGCCGGCCGGCCTGACAGGTACTCCTCATGCGGAAAGCCGATCGCGTAGTGTTTGCCATAGGCCTCCAGCGTGCGGTCGCGCACCCAGCGCCGGTCGCGATGCAGATTGGAAAAACGGCGGATATCGGCGACCCAAAGGTCAAGCGGCGCCTCGCCATCCACCACCCATTGCGCCAACGCCCATCCGGCGCCGCCGCCGGACGCGATGCCGAAGGCATTGAAGCCGGCGCCGACGAACATGTTCATGCATTCGGGCGCGGCGCCAAGAATGAAGTTGCCGTCCGGCGTAAAGCTCTCCGGCCCGTTGATCATCTGCTTGACGCCGACATTGGCGAGCGCCGGCACCCGCTCGATCGCCTGGCTCATATGCTGCTCGAAATGATCGAAATCATCGTCGAACAGGCGGAACTCCCAATCGTTCGGCACGTCTCCGCCAGGCAGTCCGGTTTTCCAGGCGATCGGGTTCGGCTCGTAGCCGCCCATGACGATGCCGCCCACCTCCTCCTTGAAATAGGTGCGCCGGTCAGGATCGCGCAGCGTCGGCGCGTCGGTCGAAAGCCCGTCCAGCCTTTCGGTGATGATATATTGGTGCTTGACCGGCTGCAGCGGCACCTCGATGCCGGCCATCGCGCCGACCTGCCGCGCCCATTGGCCGGCGCAGTTTACGACCTTTTCGCAGGCGATGTCGCCCTGAGTGGTTTTGACGGCCGTGATTCGGCCATCGGTCATGCCGAAGCCGGTGACACGGACATCCTCGAAAATCCTGGCGCCATGCATGCGCGCGCCTTTCGCCAGCGACTGGGTGATGTCGGAGGGGCTGGCCTGCCCGTCGCTGGGCAGCCAGGAAGCGCCGACGAGGTCGCAAACCTCCATCAGCGGCCACATGGCCTTGACCTCGGCGGGCGAAAGCAGGTGCATTTCCATGCCGAAGCTCTTTGCCGTCGTCGCCAGCCGCCGGTATTCCGTCCAGCGATCCCGGTTGGTGGCGAGCCTGAGGCAGCCGGTCATCTTCCAGCCGGTGGCAAGGCCCGTTTCCTCGTCGAGCCGCTTGTAGAGGTCGACGGAATATTTGAGCAGGCGGGTTATCGAGGCCGACGAGCGCAGTTGCCCGACCAGCCCGGCCGCGTGCCATGTGGAGCCGGAGGTAAGCTTGCCCTGCTCCAGCAGAATGACTTCGGCCTTGTGATCGCGGGCCAGGTGATAGGCCGTGGAGCAGCCGATAATGCCCCCGCCGACGACGACGATCCGGGCGTGACTGGGCAAGGTCATGGATGTTTCATTCCGCATTTTTCTTCGTTGCCGCAGGCGGCTCATCATCGCGCGACATCACAAGCAGCCGCCATCCTTTCCAGTCTCGGTCACGCTGCGGCGGATTGTCAATCTGATACTGTGGTTTTCTCTGCGTTTCTGACCGAACTGTTTTGCGATGGTTGGCGAAAACTCATGTTTCGCGAAAAATACGGTCAACGCCTGTTGCCCGGTGCAAGTAATTCGCTTTGGATTGTCCGTGCCCGGCGAAAGAGACCGGATGACCACGCTGCGCTCGGGTTCTCTGCCGGCGGCAATATCAGAGCGTGCATCGCGGTGAATTTGGTCGTATGGAAATGATCGTGGTGATTGTGGCGCCGGCGGTCCGGTGGCTGCAGCCGGCGAAGGGGCGCGTAAATCTGCCGTCGAGATTTTGACAAACTCGGCATCCATTTACGGCCGGTCGACGGGGTTATAAATTTGCCGTAGGGCATAGGAATCGGGCGGCTGACTACGTGAACGAAACTGACACAACCAACGCCACCGCGGAGGCCCTGCGGGTGCGCCCGGCGTTCGACGAGATTCTTGCCCTGCCGCGCAGCGACGCCGCCGAGGCGGGAGTCCGGCCGGCGGCGGCACCCGCTGTCGCAATGCCGCGCGCCTCACAACTTGACATTGCTCCGCTTGAGACGGCCAACCTCCGAGTCCCGGCCAGGCCGGCGGACTTGGCTTCGCCTCCCGTTGCACCTGGACCGGGTCACAAGGCTGGCTCGGCGGCAGCCGCCCAGGACCAGCCGCAAGCGCCGGCGGCAACCTTGCCGCAGCCGCCGTCCGGCGTTGCCACCCCCGGTTCGATCAACAAGCAGGCGCTTCCCAGCGTCGCGCCGGCCGTGGCGGGAGCCGCGGCAATGCCGGCCAAATCCGTCGAGCCCGTGCGGCCGGCGCCGGCCGCCGAAGCACCTGTTCCGGTGGATGCAACGGCGGCCGGGGACGACACGGCAAGCGCCGAGAGCGCGATGGCCGAGAGCGCTATGCCGGAATTTGTCGCCAAACCGGCAATCGTGCCCGAAGCTCCGGCAAGAACCGAACCCAAATCGAATCCGGCAATGCCGGCCGCCGCCGCATCGCAAGCTGATCCGGCCATCGCCGAACCAAGCGCGGCGCAGGCGGCCGCGCCAGCCAAGCCCGTCCTGAAACCGGAAGCCGCCGCGGCGGGCAACGACAAGGGCATCGTCTCGAAACAGAAGCCTGGGCAGGCGAATGCCGGTGGACCTCAGTCCATGACAGCCGGCCAGGCCGATGCCGCCGGGCCGGATAAAGCAGTGGCCGCGCCCGCGACCGCGACCGAAGCGGCCCGCAAGAATGCCGAGCCGGATGGAAAGGCGATATTGAGGGTCGTTCCTCTGCCGGCCGCCAGGCCTGCCATTGCCAGGGCGCCGGCGGCGCCCGTGCCGGTAACGGTGCCTCCGCTTCAGCCGGTGCTGGACAAGCCGTCCATGGCCGGCGATCGAAGGCCTGTCAGATGGAGAATCAGCATCACCCGGATTTCGTTTCTGCTCGCGGTGATTCTGCCGGTTATTCTGCTGAGCCTGTATTACATCTTCATGGCGTCCGATCAGTATCGCTCCGAGATGCGCTTTGCCGTGCGCGGCACCGAGCGGTCGACGCTGGAAAACCTCGGGCTCATTGCTTTGCCGGGCGCTTCGACGCAGGCGGCCGACGCCTACATCGTCATCGACTACATCCACTCCAAGCAGGTTCTGCTCGACATGCAGCAGAAACTGGGCATCGACGTTCGCCGGTTCTTTTCAAGGCCCGACATCGATCCTCTGTATCGTCTCGATCCCGACATGCCGCTGGAGAAGTTCATCTACTATTGGCGATGGATGATCGATGCGAGCTACAATTCGACGACCTCGATCACGACATTCGAAGTGACCGCGTTCGACGGCAAGGACGCGGCGGCGATTGCGCGGGCGGTGCTCAAGGTGTCGGACGAACTCGTGAACGAACTGTCGACGAAAGCTCGGCTTCAACTGATCTCAAACGCACAGAGCGAGGTGACGCGGACGGAGGACCGTCTGGTCGTGGCGCGTCAGGCGGTGGCGGTGTTCCGTGACCGGGAGCAGACCGCGAACCCCACGATGATCGCGGAGTCCGATCAGGCAATCCTCCAGTCGATCGAGACGACGCTGATCGAGCTGAAGTCGAGAAGGGCGTCGCTGCTTTCGACCGTCGATCTGACTTCGCCATCGGTGCGTGTCCTGGACCGCCAGATCGCATCCTATGCGGCGGAACTGCAACAGAAGCGTCGGGGCATAGGATCCGGCGGCCAGGGAAACGGCGACGACCGGACCCTGACCACGCAGCTCACGGAATACAATGCGCTGTCCCTGGAGCAGGAGTTCGCCGAGAAGGCGTACACGTCCGCGCTGGCTTCGCTTGAGACGTCGCAGGCCGAGGCCCGCAAGCAGGAGCGGTATTTCGCGATCGCGGTCGAACCCGACATTCCGGAGATCGCGCTCTATCCGCTCCGCGTGATCAATGTGATCATCGCTTTCTTTGTATTGTGCGTCGTTTGGTTGATCGGCTACCTGGTTGTGCAGGCGGTCCGCGATCACACGGTGTGACGGGAAGTGTGCGACCGACGGGAATCTTGAGAATGGCGCGAGTTGTGGCGCCGTCCGGCTTTCCCGAACATCGATAGATAGTCCGCAAAACATGATCCGTCTGCAGAATGTAACCAAATCCTATCCGGCCAGAATGGGGCGCAAGAGGGTGCTGAAGGGCATCACCGCCGATTTCCTGCCAGGGCGGAATACGGGGATCATCGGTGGCAACGGCGCGGGCAAGTCGACCCTCATGCGGCTGCTCTCGGGGGCCGAGGTTCCCGACACCGGCAAGATCGAGCGCAGGTCCCTGATTTCATGGCCGCTTGGTTTCAAGGGAGGGCTGCACGGTTCACTGACTGGCCGGGAGAACCTCGCCTTCATCGCGCGCATCTACGGGCGGAACTATCGTGATCTCCTCGACTTCGTCGAGGATTTCGCCGAGATTGGAAGCTATATGCAGCAGCCCATCCGGACATATTCCAGCGGCATGAAGGCGAGACTGTCCTTCGGCATCTCGATGGCGATCCAGTTCGACTATTATCTGATCGACGAGGTGATCTCCGTCGGCGACGTATCCTTCAAGCGCAAGGCCAAGGCTATTCTGTCGGAGCGGCTCAGGAATTCGACGGTCTTGCTGGTCTCTCACAGTCCATCGATCCTGAGGGAGTTCTGCTCGCATGGCGTCGTCGTCGAAGACGGCAGGCTGCTCCAATTCGACACACTGGACGACGCGATCACATACCACGAGACCTCGCAGGGCGCCTGAACATGGCGCCTTGTCCGCCCGTTCCGGTTCTCATCCCATGCGGGCTCGATCCGGACTGATCCGATCTACCGACGGCCGGTCCGGAATCGGGCGAACGCTGAAAAATACAGCCGTTCGATCCGCGCGGCCAGGCGAACGGCCTTGTGCGACGCCAGCACCGCACCCTCGCCATTGTCCCGCCAGGCGACGAGGCTTTCGACGGCCTGCTCGGGACTGATGAACCGCCCGCTGGTCCAGCTTACATAGGTCGGATACAGAATCAGGCACCCAGCGACGAGTTCGTCGAGCGTAAGGCGCCTTGTGCGCCGCGCCACAGGCAGGAGATCGTGGGTAAGCCCCCAGCCGGCGTAGAAGGGCTGCCCGTGGCACGTAACGCTCTTGCCCCTCACCAATGCCTCGAATCCGGTAAGCGAGGTCAGCAGGTGAACTTCGTCCACGTCGGGCAGCATCCGCACGACCGATGCTCTGGTGACGATCTCGTCGCATTCCTGTCCTGCGCGGGCCTCGTCCTTTCCCTGTTCGCGCAGGCCGGCCACCACGTCGGGATGCGGCTTGTAGACGATGTGAGCTTCCGGGCGGATCGCGCGCACCGCGCGCAGGAGTTCCATGTTGCGGTTGATTCCCGGCGCGCCGAAGAGAATCGAGGCGTCGCTTTCGACCTGTCCGGGCACCAGTATGACCGGTCGCGACGTGTCCGGCCGCTGCCAATGCTCGGCCGGGAGATTGTATTTGCTGAGCTGCTCGGCAACCAGCCGCTCGCGCAGGGCAGCGGCGCGACGGAGCAGCGCATCGTCGAACGGCGCGGACATCAGGATATTTTCGAGCGCCGACGGCTTGCTGGAGTCATAGTAGATACCAACCGGGTCCAGCGCGAGCGAAAGCGGCCGTCGGAGCTCCGCTCCTAGCCCGACCGACCTTAGAAAGCCGTCCTCCACCCGGATGAGAGGTGAATCCGGAGGAACTTCCTCGCGCGGCACGTTGCCCCAGATCGCGACGGTCGCACCCTTGGGAACGATGCTCAAATTATTCTTGGGGTATTGGACATCGGAACCGGCCATACAGTCACTGACAGCCGGCCTTTTCCAGGCCGAAAAGCCGATCGCGTACACCTGTTCCGGGAAGCGCGACCGCATCTTGCGCTGCAGGGCGAGATGCTCAACGACCACCTCCGCCTCGCAGCGCTTGCCCGTCTCCGGATCGATGTAGCGCGGATAGGCTACGAGGGAAGCATGGACAAGCTGCTCGACGCTCGCCCTCCCGCGCCTTTCCGGCGTGGGCACCGCATCATTGGTAAGTCCCCACCCTGCATAGAAAGGCACGCCGAAGCAATGGACGGGCTTGCCCCAGATCAGCGCCTCGAAGCCCATTTGCGAGGTGACCGTATAGACGGCCTCGGCCTTGTCGATGATTGTCGCGGCATGGCAGTCGGCCGAGAGCACCTTAATGCCCGGCAGCCGGTCTAGCCTTTCGAGATCGAAATGCCCTTTCTTTCTGCCGCTCCATACATCGGGATGGGACTTCACCAGGACAGTGCTGTCCGGATTTTCGCGGATGGCGGCGTCGAGCATGCGCTGGAAACTCGAGTCGTCGGCGAGGCCGAAGCGAATGGAATCGTCCTTGTAGGTCTGGTCGACGACCAGAACGAACCGGGCGGGCAGGGCGCCCTGATGGTCCCGTGCCTTGTTGTATTTGGAGAGGCGCCCTTCGCGCCAGGCGGCAATCAGCTTTTGCGCGCGCAGCACCTGTGCTTCCGACAGGGGCGTGGCGATCAACTTTTCGAGCGTCGAAGGCGCGGTCGCGTCATGATAGATGCCCAACTCGTCGACCACGATCGACAAGGGCGGATCCTCGCCGCCGAATCCTACTGAGCGCAGGAAGCCGTCCTCAAGCACCAGGAATGGCAGCCCGGCAGCCGCCGCGGCGCGCTGTGCCTTTATGGATGTCGGCTTTCGTCCCCACCCCGCAACGCTGTTGCAGATTTCAATGTTCCTGCGGCCCAAAGGAATGGTTCTGCGCCAGAGGTAGACAGTATCCTCGCCAAGAAGCTCGGATATTCCGGGGACGCGCGACAGGCGGCGCGACGCCAGCCCGATCACCTGGCGCTTCACATCGCCGGCCGCCAGGCCTTGGTCAAGTTGCTTGTCAAGGGGATCCGCCGAAGTCCGGATGCGCGAATGCATGCTTCGCCTGAATTCCTACTGTGCTGCTTCGAGCTTCTTCATGGCCGCGCCGGCGCTTGTCGCCACGATCTCGTCCGCCAGCAGCGCGACGTTCCGGTCACCCTGGGCCTGGTAGCGCTCAATGTCGTCGCGGAACCACCATGGCGGATAGACGACCCTGTTGGTGATTTGCCGCGCATGGTAGCGGTAGCCGCGCGACACGCCCTCGCCGCGCATCATGTGGAGCCAGGCCGCCGCGCGCTCCTTGATGTCCTTCTGTACGGTCGTCGGTTCGGCAAACCGCAGCATGTCCCCGAAATGTGCCCGGTCCTTCGGTACCGCGTGACCGACCGGATAGTCGATCGGGGCGTAGTGGCCGCTCAGCACGCACGGAATGTTGAGCACGCCGAGTTCGACCGCGGTGGTGCCGCTGTAGATCACGCCAAGATCGATCAGACCGTCGAGATCCTGGATGTCCAGCCAGCGGTGGCCGAGAACGATCGCGTTGTCCGGAAGTTCCACCTCGATGAGGTCGGTGAAATATTCGGTCAGAAAAACGCCGATCTCGTTGCGCATCTCGTGGGGGTGCGGCTTGATCAAAAGCAGAGTGTCGCTGCCGCGTACCGAATCGATCGCGTGATTGAGCCAATCCTTCATGCTGCGGTGCGCGGGGCCGCCGTCGAAGGGAACTCCCGAATCACAAACAACCTTGCCGAACAGGCAAGCCACCTTGCCGCCGCGTTTGCGCCACTCGGTGATTCGATCCTTGCAGGCCTGGGCTTCCGGCAACCGCTGCGCCAGTCCGCCGGTTGAACGCTTCATCCGCATGATTTCCTGCGCGGCATCCAGAAACTCCGCGGCGCGCGCCCGGTTAGCCTCATAGAAGGCCTCGAAATCGCTCGGCACCGGCAAACCGGCGGCCCGCAGTTGCCTATGACGGGTCAGGTTGCGCAGCGCCGTGCGCGTCGAGATCCGCGAACTGAAATTGAGAAAATAGTTCTCGAAGCCGTTGGACGAGTGGATGCAGAAGAACTCGTCCGGCTCTCCGAATTCGTCAAGGTAGAAGCGCACGACCGCATCCGGCAGCCGCGACTGCTGCAGCACCATGAAGCCGCAACGCGTGCCGCCCAGGACGACGGTTCGATTGATCTCCTCAAGAACCGCGCCGTGGAGGCTTGTCCAACGCACCAGCCGGTCGAGGAGGTGGCGCAGCGCCGGGCAGGTATAATCCACATTGTAGCGCCGGCGGTTGATCGCCGCCTCCTCCCAAAGCGTATGATCGAGATTGAGGCCGTTCCACCTCAGGCGGCCCATCTCGACGCGGGCTTCGAAGCCGGAGGCCTGGGGCACGTATTCCTCGGCGTCCTGATCCAGCCGGCCTTCCAGAGTGAGGCATCCAAGCAGCCGGTCCAATTCCGGCCGGCCGGTGGGCTGGAGCGGCAGCATACCCTTGGTGAGCGGAATGACGGCCCAGCCGCGCTTCTTCAACTCCATAAGCACGACGAGGGGATAGCGCCGCAACTGTTCTATCGTGCGAGGCGCGAGGAAGATGACGCCTTGCGGCGACGACGGCTGCGGCACTTTCTCGTAGAGTTCCGCGGTTTCGGCGGCGAAATCCAGTTCGCCCGTCCGGCGGACCAAACCCCAGCTGACGGACGCGATCAGCGCCGCCGGTCGCGCCAGCAGACTTTGATGAATCTCTCGGGCCAGCGTCGCGGCTGCCGCGAACCGCCCTTCCTGCTGGAGAATATTGAGGTACTGAAGGGCGCCCTTGCTGAACCTGAGCTTGTCGGAAAGCCTCTCGAAGAGACGGTCGGCAAAATCGTAACGCTGGGCCTTCAGCGCCCAGTTGAAATAGTCGCGGACTTCCGGTTCGCGATTGGGGTCACGCGATGCCTTGAGGATGAGTTCGGCGGTTGTCCGCGCGTAGACCTCGGGCTTGCTGTCGACCAGCGCATCGCAGGCGGTCCATAGAGCCGATACCGCGGCCGGCCGGCCAGCCAGATAAACCAGGGACTCTTCCAGTCGGGCGATGTCCTGATCGAGGCGCAGCTTTCGCGCGATCCGCAGGGCGGCGGCGAGCTGGTGGGCGGCAGAAGCGGCGCGAAACCCGGCTTTGTCGATTTGCTTGTTCAGGTATTGTCGTTCGGTGATCTCGATCCACCGCGGCCTCAAAGCCTCGAAGCACTGCCCCGCCATGTCATAGGCGGCGTGATAATCCGGCACGCGCCGAAGGCCCTCGCGAAACATTGCCCATATCGCCTTGAACCGCTCCTGCAAGGTCCCGGCCGCGTCGAATTCCAGCCTGCATGCTTGCAGGTACTTTTCCTGCTGGCGCTTCTGGATCAGCTGTTCGGAGAAAACGAGGGTTTCATCGCCGATTTCGCCGTGCACCGACTCTCCGCCGGTTGCCACCTCAGCTTCTTCCGGCTTTCCGGTGGCCGGGACATCGATGTCGCTGCCGTCGGTCCAGGCCACATTGTCACGCGAGATTGCGTCGATGACGCGCCAGACACTGTTCAGTCGATTGTAGCGTCTATCGATGTTCTCGCTGAGCGTGCCATTGGCTGTGGCTTTCTGGCACCTTTGGATCGCGGCGGTGACCAGATCGTGGGCCTCGCGGAAATTGCCGCGCTCTGCCAGCGGCATGGCCCGCAGATAGATGAGGAAGGCGCTGTCGGGATATTTTTCGAGTGCCTTCCCGGAGGCTGAAGCGAGGTCGTCGCGCCCCTGGCTGGAAGACAGCAATTCGCATATCAGCTTGCCGGCGGGCATGGGGGCCCCTCGATGGAGCGTCTCGAACTCGGCCATCGCCTCCAGCAATCCGGGAAGGGATTTGTCGTCCAGCGCATAGCGCGCACGAAGCGTCGTCAGGCCCGCACGATAGAGCTTTCGCGACCGCGGGAAGGCCGCGAGCCGCATCCACGCCCCGACAGCCGCCCCAATTCGCGGACGGGCGAAGGTCCACTCAGCCAGTTTATGCATAAGATGTTCATGCAGGTCGCGCCAGCCGTGAAACAGAGCGAGGGCGTATCGGTAGAGGCCGAGCGCGATCAGAACCCTGTCCAGTCCGATGCCGAGCCGATAGCGCCAGTCCCGTCGAGGCATTTTCGACCGCCCCTTGCCGCCTATCGCTATCAATACCGTTTCCACCTGAAATAACGGCTGTCTAGCGCAGCGGCTGGCGACGCTAACGGTTTGCCCAAGGCTTTGTTCAACGGCCCAGGATTCCGGTGACCGGGCACCATGTCGATCCTGCATGCCGCTTGCGACTGCTTAGTGATATCTGGCGGAATGTCAAACCTGTCGCCACGCCGCGCCGCCGCCCAAGGCAACAATGCCAGCGCTTCACCTCCGCCTGGCGTTTCGTATTGACGCAGGAGCCCAGCGCTGTGCATCCCGTCCCTGCCTGCTCGGGACCTGCCCGGCTCCATTGACGGCGTTCACGGGCCCGGAATATGACTGCCGCGAATCGGCAATCGGCCTTCCCTCTCGCGCGACGAACTCGCGCCGGCTCCGGCGGGCCTCTGGCCGGTCGACTAGCAGCAGGAGTTTTCCCCTTCGTGAGAATCGCGGTTATTCCGGCGCGCGGCGGCAGCAAGCGGGTTCCGCGAAAGAATGCGCGCGATTTCGCCGGCAGGCCGATGATTGGCTGGGCAATCGGGGCCGCGCGCGAATCCGGCGTCTTCGATCATGTCCTGGTGTCGACGGACGATATCGAAATTCGCGACATCGCCGTGGCGGCCGGGGCCGAAGCGCCGTTCCTGCGTCCCGCCGAGCTTTCGGACGACCATACCGGCACGCGCAAGGTCATCCAGCATGCCATTCAACAGGCTGAACGCGCGTTTGGACCGGTCGAGGCGGTGTGCTGCATCTATGCCACGGCTGCCTTCGTCCTGCCGGGCGATCTGCGCGACGGGCTGACCCTGCTGACGGATGGTAAACCGCACTTCGCCTTCTCCGCCACTGCCTATGCCTATCCCGTTCAGCGGGCGCTGCGTCGCGCCGAAAATGGTGGCGTCGAGATGTGCAATCCTGAATTTCGACTTACCCGCACCCAGGATCTGGAGGAGCGGTTTCACGATGCGGGCCAGTTCTATTGGGGAAGACGGGATGCCTTCATGACCGACGAGCCGATGTTCGGTCCACGGGCCGTACCGGTCATGATTCCCGGCTATCGCGTTCACGATATCGACAATGAGGACGACTGGACGCGCGCCGAGATGATGTTTTCCATCCTGAAGGCAGGAGCGCCTGCTTGAGCGGCATGGCACCGATCATCTTCCGCTGCGACGTGAGCCCGGCCATCGGAATCGGTCATCTGATGCGTTCGCGGACCTTTGCCGAGGCTCTGAAGCGATTGGGTCAACGCTGCGTCATGGTCGGTCCGCCGGTCGAGTATCGGACCCAAGGCGATGCCGGACTTTTCGACGACTGGATTGCGCTGCCTGAGTGGGAATCGGGCGAGAGCGACGCGGAACGCTTCGTCGCCGTGGCGCGGCAGCATGGCGCCCGCAGGGCGGTGCTCGACGACTACCGGGTCGATCCGCCGTTTCAGGACGTGCTGCACGGCGAAGGCATGATCTGGATGCAGCACTTCGATGCGAGCAAGGAGCACCGGTTCCGTGCCGACATGATCGTCCATGGCAGTCCGTCCGAAACCGCCGAGCGTTGGGGGCCTTGTCTCCTCAATCCGGATGCCGAAATGCTGTTTGGTCCGCGCTACGCCGTGCTGCGCCCCGAATTTCCACCGCCGGCGCCGCGCCCTGACGAGCGCGACGTCGAGACGATCATGGTTTCGTTCGGCGGCGGCAATGACCACGGCGCGATCCTGCTTGCGCTCCAGGCCCTGATCGGAAGAACACCGGACAATATCCGCTATGCGATCATGTCCGGGTCGCGAAATCCCAACAACGAGGCCGTCCAGGCCTGGATCGACCGGAATGCCGGCAACCGCGCCGTGCTGCATGTCGAGCCTCGGGACATAGCCGGGCTGTTCGCGGGTTGCGATCTGGCCCTGCTCGGCGGCGGCATCAGCATTTACGAGGCGGCCTCCTGCGGCTTGCCGATGGTGGTGATGGCGCTTGCGGACAACCAGCTTCGCCAATGCGACGCATGGGAGAAACTCGGCGCCGCGGCCTACCTCGGGCGCCGTGCCGATGTCACCGCCGAACTGCTCGCGGAAAGGGTGCTCGGCCTCATCGCCGATCGCGCGCGGCGGGCCGCGATGTCGGCGGTCGGGCGAATGGCGGTCGACGGCCGCGGCGCGCGGCGGCTTGCAGATCACTTGCTTAAGGACCGAAGGAAATGAACAACGGCTCGGCCATCGTTCTTGGCGCCAATGCCGGACAGGCGGATCTGATCCGCTATCTCAAGCAGCGCGGCTGGGAGGTCACCTCCGTGTCGGGGCGGCGGGTCGGCGATCCCGGCGAGACGCTCGCGGACAGCTTCGAGCAACTCGACATACGCGACATCGACGGCGTCTGCGCGCTGGCGCGGGACCGCAACGCAGGCATCGTCTACTCGGTCTCGTCGGACGTCGCGATCACAGCCGCCACCGAGGCTTCCGAGAGACTCGGCCTGCCGCGGTTTTTCGACAGCGGCCTGATCGAGGTTTTCAACAAGAAGCCGCTGCTGCGCGCATATTTGAACGGCAGGGGCCTGAGTCCTGTCGCCTTCGCCGAGGTGTCGTCGGTCGAGGAGGCGAACGAGTGGCAGGTGTTCCCTTGCGTGGTAAAGCCGAGCGATGCGCAGGGGCAGCGCGGTGTCAGCAAGGTCCTGCGGAAGGCCGAACTCGCGCAGGCGATCGGCGAGGCGATCGCGGCCTGCAAGGAGCCGCGCCGCGCCATATTGGAGGCCTTCCTTGAAGGCGTGGAAATTTCCTGCAACGTGCTGGTCAGCGACGGCGAGCTGGTGGTGTCGGAACTATCCGAGCGCCTTGTGCACGCGGGAGACAATTTTGGCATCCCGGCGGGTCATCTTATTCCGATCGTCAGCGTTCCCGAGGATCAGGTGAAGGCGGCGGCGAAGCTCGTCGAAGACGTAACCCGTTCGCTCGGCATCCGGAACGGCACGCTCTACTACCAGATGATCGTCACGCCGGAAGGCCCGCGCATCGTCGAGATCGCGCCGAGGCTGGACGGATGTCATGTGTGGCGGCTGATAAAGGCGGCTCGCGGCATCGATTTTCTCGACGGCGCCGTGCGGCGGCTGACCGGTGAACGGGTGCCGAAGCAGTCCGGCAGGCATGAGCCGGGCGCGGTCTATGAACTGATGTTCCAGCAGATGCCGCCCGGACGGCCCTTCGAGAAGGGTCGCTTTCCCGTGCCGGCGGACGCGCTCTATCACGAGTACCGCTACGAGGACGGCCAGCCTGTCGTGTCCGTAAATGGGCGGCTGGAGGTTGTCGGATATTACGTTCGAAAGCGCTAGCCGCGCTCGCGGATGAGTCGTGCTATATCAGCGCTACAAGGCTTGGTTGCATGTTGACCGGGGGGTCTGAATGAAAGTGATGGTAACCGGCGCGTCCGGCTTCATCGGCCGCTACGTCGTTGAAGCGCTGCTGGAGGGCGGCAACGACGTTGTCGCCGTGGGACGCGGCGACTGTCCGCGCAATGGCGAGGACGGCCGTTTGAGCCATCGCGCGACCGACTATTCGGAGCAAAGCCTCATGTCGCTGCTCCCGGGCATCGACGCGGTAGTCCATCTGGCCGGGCCGCCGCATGACGCGCGACGACGACCCCAACCGGCTGGCGCCGTTCATCGAGCCGAACGTCCTTGCGGTCGAGAACCTGATGCGCGCGGCTAAGCTGGCCGGCGTTCGCGGTGTCACGCTGGCCTCGACGATCGCCGTCTATTCGGCGGAAAACGCGGCCCCTTATCGTGAAACCGATGTTGCGCATCCGCTCAACGCTTACGGTTTGTCGAAACTCATGGCCGAGCAGGTAGCGAACCTTCACGCCCGCGGCGGAAAAGTCAGGCTGACCAATTTGCGCTTCGCCGCCGTGTACGGCCATGGCGAAAAAGGCACGCCGGCCCTGATGCGCTTTGCCAGCGAGGCGCGCGGCAAGCGCACGCTCACCTTGCAGGGCAACCGGCTGGTCAGCATCGACCAGCTCTACGTGCGCGACGCGGTGAACGCCATCGTCGCGTCGCTGGGCGGGAATAGCCCGGGCGGAACCTTCAACATCGGCAGTGGCGAGGCCTATACGGTGATGGAAATGGCCGAGACGGTGAACGCGGTGTTTGCAAACGCGGGAAACCTCGCCATCGGAACGTCGCACGAGGCGCCGGCGCGCAAGAACAGCATGGACATAGGCCATGCCGCCTCGTCGCTCGGCTGGCGACCGCGCTTCAGCCTGGCCGAAGGCTTGGCCGATTTTCTCGCGACATCGAGCCGCGATTGCGAAAGCTGACCCCGGTCACGGCGGCCGGCCGCCTCCTCCAACTCACTCTTCTGTCATCCGAAAGAAACGCCAATGGCCCGACTGAAACAGATACTCCATGCCGGTACCGAAAAGGCGAACGACCCGTCGCCTTTCATCATCGCGGAAATGTCGGGCAACCATAATGCTTCGCTCGACAAGGCGCTCGCGATCGTCGATGCGGCGGCGTCGGCCGGTGCCGATGCGCTGAAGCTGCAGACCTATACGCCCGACACCATGACGCTCGACATTGCCGAAGGCGAATTCGTTATTGCGAACCCGTCGTCGCTCTGGGCCGGCCGCGACCTCTACAACCTGTACAAGGAAGCGCACACGCCTTGGGAATGGCACAAGCCGATCTTCGACCGCGCCAGAAGCCACGGCATGCTTGCCTTCAGTTCGGCCTTTGACGCCACCTCGGTGGACTTCCTGGAAACGCTCGACGTGCCTTGTTACAAGGTCGCCTCCTTCGAATGCGTCGACATCCCGCTGATCAAAAAGGTCGCCTCGACCGGAAAGCCGCTGATCATTTCGACCGGCATGGCGACGATCGCCGAGATCGACGATGCGGTCACGGCGGCGCGCGGCGCCGGCTGCAAGCATCTCGTCCTGCTCAAATGTACGAGTTCCTATCCGGCCTCGCCGGAAAACTCGAACCTTCGCACCATTCCGCATCTGGCGGACCTGTTCGGCTGCGAGGCGGGGCTTTCCGACCATACGCTCGGCATCGGCGCGGCGGTCGCGGCCACGGCGCTTGGCGCGGGAGTGATCGAGAAGCACTTCATCATGTCGCGCGCCGAAGGCGGCGTCGATTCCGCCTTCTCGCTGGAGCCGCATGAGTTCAAGGGTCTGGTCGACGAGGTGAGGACGGCGCAAGCGGCCTTGGGCTCGATCTTCTACGGCGCGACGGAGTCGGAGCAGAAGGGCCGCACCCGCCGGCGCTCGCTCTATGTGACGAAGGACATAGCGGCGGGCGGCGTGATCACGGCCGACAACATCCGCAGCATCCGGCCGGGCCTCGGACTTGCGCCGAAGTTCCACGATACGCTCATCGGCCGCCGCGTCGGCACGGCGGTCAAGAAAGGCACCCCGGTGAGCTGGGATCTGCTGGGGTGAGCAAGACCGTGCGGTTGGTCAGCGGAAACGACCATTGCAAGCCCTCCGAACGCAAGCCGGACGGACGCCACGGCTGCTTCTGCGCGGACGCACGCCAGCGACGCGTTCTCAACGATTTGCCAGGGGATATTGAATGAATCGGATAGTCGTCGATCTCGACGGGACGTTAACCGAGGATGACCCCTCCAGGTCATACGCGGAAAAGCGTCCGCAACCGCGTGTCGTCGAAAAACTTCGCGAATACAAAGAGGTAGGTTTTACCATCACGGTTTTGACAGCCAGAAACATGCGCAGTTTCGAGGGGAATGTTGGACTGATCAACGTCCATACACTTCCCACCGTCCTGGCCTGGCTGGACCGACACGGCGTGCCGTACGACGAGGTTGTTGTCGGCAAACCCTGGTGCGGCGAACAGGGGTTCTACGTGGATGATCGAGCGTTGCGCCCGGACGAGTTTGTCAGCCTAAGTCCGGCCGAGGTGAGCCGGTTGTTCGGACGAAATAGAGATTAACCAATGATTTCGCTCATCACTTCCGCCGCGTATGTCGACGATGAAATTGCCGCCGAATATGGTCGCCTTCCCTCAGCCTTTCTGCCTGTTGGACATCACCGACTTTATGAGCTTCAATTGCTGGAATTGGGGAAGGTCGGCGAAGCGCGGTTCTTGACTGTTCCCGAAGACTATGCCGTTACCGAATGGGACAAGGCAAACCTGGATGCCGCGGGGGTAACCGTCATTCCCGTGCCTCGCGGGCTACGGCTCGGCGAGAGTGTTCTCTATGCCCTGGAAATAATCGGCAACACCGACAACGCTGTGCGTATTCTGCACGGCGACACCCTGATCTACGACCTGCCTGGCGAGTCGGACGACCTTCTCGCCGTGGACGTAGCGCCCGATACCTATGAATGGGGCAGCCTTGAAGATCGTCGCGCGATCCTTCGAGAGAAACTTTCAACCGGCCGGGATGAAACCGAAAGTGCCGAGGTGCTGACCGGCTATTTCATGTTTGCCGACGGCATCGAACTGCGAAGGTGTCTGGCCAGGGCCAAGGGAGATTTCGTTGCCGCGATCCGGTCCTACCGTGACGCTGCGGAGATGAAGCTATGGCACGCCACGAACTGGCTCGACTTTGGCCATCTGCAGACCTTCTATCGTTCCCGATGCCATGTCCGCACGCAGCGCGCCTTCAACGAACTCGACATCAGTTTCCGCACTGTGGCGAAGCGCTCCCACGATCGTGCCAAGATCGAAGCGGAAGCAAATTGGTTTGAATCTCTGCCCCCTCCTTTGCGCAGATACACGCCGGCCTTTCTTGGGCGCGGTGTGGAAAACAGCGGCTACCTGGTGGAGTACATGCCGCTGCCGTCGTTGCACGAGTTGTTTGTCTTCGGGGATGTCGGGGTCAAGACCTGGACGCATATTCTGGACGCATGCTTCTCGTTCATGGGCGACTGCCTGACAACCGGAAGGCGACCGGATTCGGACCGCAAGGTCATAGGAGAACTCACGACTCAGAAAACCATGGACCGGCTTGCCGCCTTCGAAAAGGCGTTTGATCTCAGTCCTGATCAGGAATGGCGGATTGGCGGCAAGCGGACACCGAGCTTGCGGCGGATCGCAAAAATGGCCGGCCAGCAAATAGATTTCGACAATTCGGCCTTTCTCGGCGTGATGCACGGCGATCTGTGCTGCACCAACATTTTCTACGACTTTCGAACGCGGCAGATTCGCGTCATCGATCCCCGGGGCTTTACTCGGTCGGGAGAGCCGACAATCTTCGGCGATGTTCGCTACGACATGGCCAAGCTTTGCCACTCCTTCGTCGGGGGATATGATTTCATATTGGCCGGCAGGGCCAAATGGAGCGGCTTCCACGAGCGTGACCTGACGATCGAGTTTCCGAAGGATTCGGCAATTGCCAAGCTCGCCACCCGCCTGCCGGCGTTTCAGGTGAACGGCCTGCGCCTGACGGACCGCGAGATCCTCGGAATCACCATCCATTTGTTTTTGTCGATGCTGCCGCTCCACTCCGATCGGCCGGATCGGCAGCAGGGCTTCGTGGCGAATGCGCTGCGGCTGTTTTCGATGGAAATGGACCAAGCATGATCGTTTTTCCGATGGCTGGCGAAAGCCGGCGTTTCCTTGCCGCGGGCTACGAACAGCCGAAATACATGCTGCCCCTCGAAGGACGGCCCCTCTTCGACTGGACGGTGCTTTCCATGCGCCGGTTGTTTGACCGCACCGATTTCCTGTTCGTCGCCAGGGACGTGAAAGGAACCGGGGAATTTCTCAAGCAGCGGCTGGCGGAGTTAGGGCTCGGCGCGGCCAAGGTCTGTCTGCTCGATGCTCCGACGGCCGGTCAAGCCGAGACCGTGGAATGTGGCCTCAAGTTGACGAATGTACCCGCGCAAGAGCCGATTCTGATCTTCAATATCGATACGATGCGGCCCGGCTTCGATATGGAGGATGTCCCTGGCGAGGACGGATGGCTGGAGACGTTCGAAGCTCCTGGAACCGGCTGGTCCTTCGTCGAATTGGACCCCATGGACGGTAGCCGCGTCATCCGCTGCGCCGAAAAGCAGCGAATTTCCGATCGCTGCTGCACCGGAATCTACTACTTCAAGGAGGCGAGACTTTTCCTCGAAGCCCTGGCCGCCGAAAGAAGGGCGCCGGCCTCGCATGAGCTTTTCGTCGCGCCGCTATACAATCATCTCATCGCGGACGGTCGGAGAATTGGCTGGCGGGAGGCGCCGCCTGACAAGGTCATCCTTTCAGGCGTGCCGGCCGAATATGAAAGTCTGAAACGTCGGTCACTAGGCGCCTTCGACTGGTAGGCTGGACGCCAACGGTCTCAGAGCAGACGTTGAGGGAAACTGCAACGTTATTTGGAGCGACCGCGGACAAAATAAGACTTCTTTCCAAAAAAGACAACCGAAGACATCTATCTCCTCGATCCAACAAGAAAAAAAATATAAAACCAAAGTCTACAAGGTATGAGTGAAAATATGAATACGAAAGACCTCGCCAGAGAACTGTCACGACTGTCTAGTAATACCTCGGCAGAAAACTATAAAGCATTTCTAGATACAATTAACCGGAAGCGATGGAGAGCGACGAAGTCGACAATGCCGCATCATAGGTTCTTTTCAAGATATTTTATTCGCAGCAATGTCGTCTTTTATGCCTTTGCCTATCGTTCGGGTGTCGGTGACAAGGGACTCTACAAAGCCATTTACGACAGCTTATACCCAGTTGTTCGACGATTGTTTATCTCAACGTAGATAGTGACAAAAGAAAGGCGATGAATATCCTTTCTTATCTAATAATAAATCATCACGACCGGATTTTGAGTGATATAGATAACTCTCTATCTAAAATCGGCTATGGAAGAGGTGTCGGTCGTCGACCACCGTAAAATATTCTATGTATTTAGAGAGCATATTAAGCCGAAGGATATTTTTGACGGTTTCTTCGATACATCACCAAGGCAAAAAGTCGGAACGCAATATCTATTTTGTCTGTATCTGGTGACGGTTAGCCTCGCAGAGAGGGATCGTACCACGTCTTTGGAATTTATAAAAAGATACTCTGCCGAAATCTGTAGATAAATCAGAAAGTGATCAAGTTAGGCGACGTATCTTAGAGGAGTATACAGGCGGGCAGACGCAAATTGTTCCCTACCGCGTGCCTGCCCCCAAGGAAGCTGATTTGAAGTTTGCGAGTGCGAATAGAAGAAGAAAGGTAGCTTTACTGGTGTCTGGGCAACTTAGGAATTGCCAGTTTTCTGCCGCGTTTGCTGAAAAATACCTCAAAGAAAATTTTGATGTGGATGTATTCGTTACTACTTGGAGTGTTCGTGGTGCGCCGCCGCCGCACCTTACGTCTCTCAGGGGCTATGATCCAGACATTAGATCGACTATTCATCAAGCGGCAATTAAATATAATATTTCCGCTGAAGAGTTTGCAGTAAAATATCACATAAATGTCGGGGAAAGTGTTGCTTACGACCAGGTCCGTCAAGAATTTCAGACGAAGTGGTGTGAGGTAGACGTCGAAGGTGTATCTACACCGCGTTTTGAAAGCAACCAATCTAGAATGTTTTTTAAGTTGGCCAAGATCTTTTTCGCAGCGCGCAACACTGATCAATACGATTGTTTTGTTAGAATCAGACCGGATCTAAGTTTCAATTTAGACAAACAAGCAGTTATCAATGCGGTGGAGAACTGTCTCTCAACCCCAAAGGTAGTGCATATAAAAAAGGGCCCGATGTATGATTCGCAAATGCCCTTGGTCGACGATAACTTCGCGGTTGCCAGTCCGCAGGCAATGGAGATTTATGCGTCATTATGGGCACGAAAGGAATCGAACGTGCCGGGTCTACCTCTTATGGAAGGTACGGGTAAATTTTCAGCGCATAGTTCGCTTGGGTACTGGCTCATGATGAACGGGGTCCAGATAGAGTTCCTGGCACCGGCGTCGGGGTGGAAGTTTAATCAAGTCGCATCGATAGGAGCCCAAACCTTCGTTGATCACCTGAAGCAACTTGCCGGCAATCCCGGCATCCACCAGCGTTTTGTCGGTGAACTAGTAGATCAGCTTGGCAGCAAGGTCCCTTGAATTCAGCTGTCGCGTCTGGATGCTGCTGTATTCCTTCGAGCCATGTGCGTTTCGCCATAGTCCGCGTTCGGCTCTGTTCAAGCGCGGAGCCTTCCCGGCAGGCATAAAGCCCGACCGGGCCGTCAATGCTGGTGATCGAACAGCGCGGTCTACGCCGTTGGCTTCGACGGCGGCGCAAGGTCCACGCCGTTGAGCCGGCCGATATGGGTCGCCAGCATAGGCACGAACTGCTCGGCGGCTCCCGCCGCGAAGGCGGCGGCGAAGGAATTCTTGGCGGCGTTGCCGAGCGGGTTCGCCATGCCGACCGAGTTGGCCATCGATTCCAGATATTTGAGATCCTTGAAGGCATTCGCGATGGTGAATTTGTGCGCCTCGCGGTCGCCTTCCAGGGTCCAGCGCATGAAGGTCTGGTAAAAGCCGCAATCCATGCGGCCGCCGCGGATCACGGCGTCGAAACGCGCCGGCGAAATTCCGACTTTCCGGGCAAGCGCCAGCGCTTCTGAATAGATTGCGGCATAGCCGAGCGACAGGAAATTGTTGAGAAGCTTCATGCGGTGACCGTCGCCGGTAACCCCGACATGCACGACCTTGTCAGCCCAGGTCTCGACGACAGGTCTCAGCCGGGCGAACACGGCGTCGCTTGCGCCCACCATCGCGCCCAGCGTGCCTTCCCAGGCCTGCTGGGGCGTGCCGCCCAGCGGGGCATCGGCGTATTCTATGCCGAGCGGTGCAAGTTCAGCCGCCAGCGCCGCGGTCGAGGTAGGGTCCGACGTCGAGCAGTCGACGATGACGGAGCCGGACTTCAGCGCTCCCTTCAGGCCGCCGGCGCCGCGAACGATCTCCTCGACTTCGCGTGATCCGGTCACGCAGAGAAAGACAATCGTCGAACGCGCCGCGACCTCCCCGATCGTCGACACCTCGACGGCGCCGCGGGCCGCCAGATCATCGGCCGGTTTGCGGTTTCTGCGGCCAAGGAATGTCAGGGCGAAACCCTTGTCGACGATGTTCCTCGCAATTCCGTGGCCCATCAGGCCGACCCCGATAAAGCCGATCCGTTCATCCGTCGCGCTGGTCATGTGGTTCTCCTCAGTTCCGGCCGATCACGTCACGCCCCGTTTCACCGAAGAACGCGGCCCCGAACGAGCGCACCGACCACTGCGCTATCGCCGCACATATTTGCGCCAATTGTGCTCCTCGCGAAAGCCGAGCACATGCTTTGCCTTGCGGTTGGACAGCAGCGTTTCATATTCGCCGAGTTCGCGCTTCAGCGCTACGCCGGGATAAAAGCGTTCGACAAGTTCCCTTGTCGGCAGGTCGGACGAACAGTCGTCATTGGCGGCGTTGAACACCTGGTAGCCGAGGCCGTCCTTTTCCACGGCAAGGTGGGTGATCTGGCCGAGGTCGCGCGCATCGATGTAGCTCCAGGCGATCCGCTTGCGGAAGCCGGGATCGGCGAACCATTTCGGAAACAGATCGTATTCGTGCGGCTCGATGACGTTGCCGATTCGCAGCGCGTAAATGTCGAAACCGCTGCGCAGCGCGAAGGCGCGCGCCGTCTGTTCGTTAACGACCTTGGAAAGCGCATAGCTGTCCATCGGATCGACATCATACTCCTCGTCGAGCGGGAGATAGTGCGGATCGCGCGGCTCGTTGGCGAAGACGAGGCCATAGGTGGTCTCGCTCGAGGCGATGACGATCTTGCGAATGCCGAGTTTCACCGCTGCCTCGACGACATTGTAGGTGCCGAGCGTGTTGACGCGGAAAAGCTCGTTGTCGGGTGTGATCATGATGCGCGGAATTGCGGCGAAATGCACCAGCGCGTCGACCTTGCCGGGCCTGAGCGACGGATCGAACTCGTGCATGCCCGTATAGCTCGACAGCGCATTGAACGCCTGTCCGCTATCGGTGATATCGGTGATCAGCGTGCGGACTTTCGGATTGTCGAGCGGCTTCAGGTCGATGTTCAGTACCTGGTGCCCACGCTCGACCAGATATTGCACGACATGGCGCCCTGCCTTGCCGCTGCCGCCGGTGAACATGATATTTTTGCTCATTTCATCCTCCATGCTTTGCAAGGCAATGCCGCCTGTGATTTCCGCTCCGTTCCGGCTTCCGAAACAACAGTCTCCAATGGGAAATGTCGAAGGCAATATACGCGGTTCTTGCCCGCGGCGGGAAAGTTAGCCGGGTTCAATGTCCCTCGCGCGATTCAGGGCCTGCCTACGCGTCGACGCGGCGGGGCGCCGCGCCAAAGCATCGCACCGGAAAGTGGAACCCGGTCTTCGGCAAAAGCGATTCGGAAACTGAGAGCGAACGAGAAGGCGCCCGATTCCGAAATCGGGCGGCTTGCGTTAGCCCGCGGCTACCACCCGCAGCGCCTCCACCACTTTGTCCACGTCGGCATTCGTCATGGCGGGAAAGAGCGGGAGCGACAGGCACCGCGCGTAGTAGCGGTCGGCTCCCGGCAAATCCGGCGTGCGCGAGGCTTCAATATAGTAGGGCTGCCGGTGGATCGGAATGTAGTGCACCTGCGTGCCGACGCCCATTTCGCGCAGCCTGTTCATGAATTTCGCCCGGCTGATGCCGAGCCCCTCGAAATCGACGAGCGCGATCATCAGATGAAGCGCCGGATCGCTCCCGGCGGGAGCCTCGACGAGGCGCAGCGCGTCACTGTTGAGCTTGGCGACGGCCTCGCGATAGCGTGTCGTCAGCTCGCGGCGGCTATTGATGAATCCGGGCAGCCGCGACAGTTGGGCCGTGCCAAGGGCAGCCTGGAAGTCGGTCAGTCGGTAGTTCAGCCCGAGCATCGTCAATTCGTAGTACCAGGGATTGGTCGCGCCATCGGTATCGAAGGCCAGCGCATCATTGCCGAATCCCCCGCGCTCGCGCTCCAGGCCGTGATTGCGTTCCAGCCGCATGCGGCGGGCGAGGGCATCGTCATTGGTCGTGATGGCGCCGCCCTCGCCGGTCGTAATGGTCTTGACCGGATGGAACGAAAACACCGCGCAATCCGAATAAGCGCAATCGCCGACGCGCCATGGTTCGTCACCTTGCGACAAGGTGCCCAGAGCATGACAGGCGTCTTCGATGATTTTCAGGCCGCGTGACCGTGCGATCGCGGAAATGCCGGCCATCGCCGCCGGATTGCCGCCCATATGGACCACGAATACAGCCTTCAGCCGCTCTGGGTCGGCGCGCGACAGGGCCTCTTCAAGGGTTGCCGGCGTAAGCAGCGCGGTGTCGGGATCGACATCGGCGAAAACGATGTCGGCGCCGGCGAGCCGAGGCCCGTTCGCCGTTGCCACGAACGAGATCGAAGGGACGATCACCTGGTCGCCGGGCCGCAGGCCGATTGCCAGGCTGGCGAGATGCAGCGCGGCTGTGCCATTGGAACATGCGATCGCGTGCCTGGCGCCGACGATTTCCGCGAGCGCGGTCTCGAAGATGCCGACCGACGGGCCGGTCGTCAGATAGTCGCCGCGCAGGACGTCGACGACCGCCTTGATGTCGTCGTCGCTGATGGATTGCCGGCCGTAAGGTAACATTGTGTCGAACTCCGCGTTGCTGGAGCAAATATCTATCAGTGGTTTCAAATGGGATCGGTCGATCCGATATGGAGTCCACCACTTTGCCGGGTGGCGGAAGCGGTCGGACTATTGCTTCGCCCTTCGCGGTCGACAATATCCCAGGGTCCTTTACGATGTGCGTTCGAAGCAAGCTACCGATTTTTTTTTTCGAGTTCGGGTCTCGCCGACGCCAACCATATTGACTTTGGATTCAACCGGCTGTTGAAGGGCACGTTGCCGCATTCCGGGTTAGTGCCTCGCCTGAGATTCGTCACCTAAGCCCGAAGCAGTCCGCCTGCTTCATGATCCATGTCGGCCCGAAATGAGTTAGCAATGCAGTTTATCGACTTGAATAACCGGAACATTCTTGTTACCGGCGGCACCGGTTCTTTTGGCCGGGCCTTCATCAGCCGCGTGCTTTCGACCAGTGCTCCGGACAGGATCATCGTATACTCGCGAGACGAGCTGAAGCAATATGAGATGCAGCAGTCGCTTCGCCAGAAATTCCCCGAAGAGAAACTGCATTCGGTGCGTTTCTTCATCGGCGACGTGCGTGACCAGGACCGGCTTCGGATGGCCACGCGCAATATCGATTACGTTGTCCACGCGGCTGCTCTGAAGCAAGTGCCGGCCGCCGAATACAACCCAATGGAGTGTATCAAGACCAATATTGTAGGCGCCGAGAACGTAATTGCGGCCGCGCTCGACAATGCTGTCGAAAAGGTCATTGCATTGTCGACGGACAAGGCCTGCAACCCGATCAATCTCTATGGCGCGACGAAGCTCGCCTCGGACAAGTCGTTCGTCGCGGCGAACAATCTGGTTGGCCGTGGCCGTAAGACCCGATTCGCTGTCGTGCGATACGGCAACGTCATCGGCTCGCGCGGCTCCGTGGTGCCGTTCTTCGCCGCGCTCGCCAGAAAGAACGCCGACATTCCTATCACCGACGAGCGCATGACACGCTTTTGGATCACGCTCGAACAAGGCGTCGACTTCGTGCTGTCAAGCTTTCCGATCATGCAGGGCGGCGAAGTCTTCGTGCCGAAGATCCCCAGCGTGAACATCGTGCAGCTCGCCAAGGTGATCGCGCCCAACTGCAGGACCCATGTTGTCGGTATCCGGCCTGGCGAAAAGCTGCATGAGGTGATGATTGCGGTGGACGACGCCCACAAGACGGTCGATCTCGGCAGCCGCTACGCGATCGAGCCAGCCTTCGACGATTTCGCCCGCAAGCCGCTGGCGGAGACCGTGGGCGCCAAACCGGTGCCCGACCGCTTCTCGTATTCGAGCGATACCAACCCCGACCAGTTGGACTCGAGCGGCCTTCGCAGACTCCTGGAGGAAGCCGGGTATTGATAAGCGATACGTTGACCGCGTGATGCAACGGCATTCCTCTCGATTGCGGCGGGGCTGATTTTTCAACAGTATCGCCTCGATCGGGAGTTTGTTGTTTATCAGGTCTAAGCAGGTTCCGGAAAACCGTGAGACACTTTTCCGGAACCTGCGAGCTACGATCATCTCCATTCAAACCGCACGGGCGGTCATCGCCATTCCGGCTGCGATTTTGGTGGCACGGGCGGCGACATAGTGCTCTCGTATGGCCTTCGTCGCGGCGCAGGTCTGCTGCTCGTCCCGGCGCGCGCCGGGACCTCCGCCCCGGTCCGGGATAGCGAATCGGCCTGAATCGCTGACGTTCGCCTGCAGGATTCGGGGATCAGGGCTGATCGCGGCAGGGCAAGCAACTTTGTTGCTACCGCGTAACTTTAATCCCAGGATGGCTAAAAAAGCGGCAGCCTATCTTAGGTTAATATTTAGATAAGATGATCAGTGTCGCGATTCAGCAACAGCATATTGAATTTTTTGGCCCGCAATTGACTTCCAGCAGGTCTGGATAGACTCTTGCAACCTCAAGATTTAGCAGTAGGGCGGTCCGTGAGGGCATGTGCGTGCTTTATCGTTCTGGGCTTGGCCATTTCTATTAATGGCGGAAGTACCTTTGCACAAAGCGCTACGCCCGAAGTAAAGTCTGCAGTGCAGCCGCAGCCCGGCGTCAATATTGATGAAGTCCAGACCAGGCGCACTTCACTCTTCCAGCGCATGCTGGAGAAGCCGGACGATCTCGACGCCGCCTTCGAATATGCGGCGCTGTCGGTGCAGGTGGGCGACCTGGAAGCCGCAGTCAGCACGCTTGAGCGCATGCTGATTTTCGCGCCGGGCTTGCCGCGGCTTCAACTCGAGCTGGGCGTTCTCTATTATCGCCTGTCGGCTTTCGAAACGGCGCGCAGCTATCTCGAGTTGGCCGTTGCCGGGCCGGACATACCGGAGGAAGTGCGCTCGAAGGTCGATCAGTATCTTTCGGAAATCGAAGATGCCAGCAAGCCGACCCGCTTCACCGGGCAAATCCGGACCGGCATACGTTACCAGTCCAACGCCAATCGCGCGCCGACCGGCGGCATCATCGTGCTGAACGGCATTCCCTTCATTCTCGATCCGAACGCGCAAGGCAAGGCGGACGGCAACGTCTATGGGGCGGGTGTCTTCCATGTGTCACACCAGCTGGCCTCGCAGGGAGACACGATCGAGGCCGATCTGGTGGCTTACGGCTCCAAGCAGTTCTCGCTCAACGAACTCGATATGGCGCTGGCCGAGGTGACCGTGGGGCCCGCCTTCGACCTTGGGCGCTTCGGCATCGACAACGCCGCGCTCGGCGTCTACGCAATCGGATCGGCCATCTATCTTGACGGTCAGTTCTATTCGTCGGGCGGCGGCGCCGGCGCCCGGCTGGTGATGCAGCCCAAGCCTGGCTTCCTCTGGACGACGTCGCTCGAATACCGCTACCGCGACTATCACGACAGCAGCGTGGCGCCGACGGCCGACGAACGCGACGGCAGCGAAATCCGCGCATACATGACGGCGAATTACATCCTCAGCCAGACCATGGCGCTGTTCGCCAATGGCTATGTCCAGCACGACTTTGCCGAAGTCGACTACCTCGCCTATACGGAAGCCGGGTTTTTCGCCGGTCCCAGCTTCGCCTTCTCCCCGCTCATCGGCGACGGCGCGCCCTGGATATTTTCGCCGGGCGCCGGCTTCGTCTACCGCAAATTCGAGGGTCCGGACCCCATCATCAGCGTGGATGAAACAGAGCACGACTGGGAGCTCTACGTCGGCGCCGACCTCACCATCCCGCTGCAACAGGACTGGGCCCTGCTCGCCGAAACGGAATACCGCAACTCCGATTCAAACTACACCACGCGCGACTTCGACAATTTTTCCCTGTCGCTCAGTGTCGTGAAGAGTTTTTGACGATGGCGACGATCAAGCGCAATCTTCCGTTTCTCCGCTCCAGCCTGGCGGCGGGCGCTGCGCTGTCGCTGGTCGCTCGCCGCGGCGAATCCGGCCTGCGCGGAAGTCGGCGTTGCGGCAGCCGTCAACACCGACGCGCGCGGCAGGGCGCCGGGCGCCGCGCCCAGGGTGATTTCGATCGGCCAGAGTGTCGTCTTCAACCAGGAAATCAATACGGACGGCACCGGACTGGTGCAAATACTGCTGCTCGACGGCACCACCTTCACAGTAGGTCCCAACAGCCGGATCGTCATCGACGAGTTCGTCTACAATCCCGCCGCCGGCGAGGCGCGGGTGGTCGCCAGTGTTACCAAGGGCGCGTTCCGCTTCATCGGCGGGCAGACCAGCCGGAAGTCCGGCGGCGCAACCATAAACACCCCGGTCGGCACGATCGGCATCCGCGGCGCGATGGTGGAGGGCAACGTGCTGTCCAGCCGTTCCGCCCTGATTTCCATGATCTTCGGCGACGAAGTCGTCTTCCAGGGCCGGCGCGGCAACCGCGAGCGGATTTTCAAACCCGGCTTTACCCTGGTTGTCGGCGGGGGCGGGAGCGGCGCCGATGTCAGGCGGCGCACCAAATCCGATGCCGCATCCTTCCAGGCCGCGCTTGCGGGCAAGACGGGTTCGGAACCCGGCGGCGGCGCCTCCGAGCGCCCCACGGACAGCACGGTCGCCAACAGCGGTGTGGCAAAGGTGCTGTCGAACCTGCCCGACAGCATGTTCCTGCCGCCCGTCAAGCCCGTACAGGCAAGCCAGATCGATACGGTTGAGTACACCGTTGCCAATATCGACGAGATTACCAGCGAGATATTGACCACCGAGATTGTCGAGGGCGAGGTGACGCCGGCGGGAGCTGGAGCGGGGCCCGGGATTGGACCTGCCGCTGCACCAACGGCCGGACCTGTGGCCGGACCGGCGCCCCAACCTGATTCGGGAACCGGGCCCGAGCCTGTTCCTGTACCCGAGCCGGCACCCGAGCTGGCCGGCCGCGTCCTCACGGCGCCGGCAACCTACGGGACCCTCGGAGCGACCTATCCAGCGGCGGGGGGCAGGGGTTTCGTCGGCTCGACGCCGGAGACCGACCGCAAACTGACCTTCTCGCAGGAAGGCGGCCGGCTGATCTCGAATGACGGCGGCTTGAACCTGCCCGACCTCACGGGCACTATCGGCGACAGCGGGCTGGAAGGCGTCCCCGTCACGGAGGCGACCGGACCGGGTGGCCCGCTGGCGGGGACGGCCTATGCGGGCGTCGGCGATTTCGCGGCGTATTTCCTCGGCCAGAACGGCGATCCGGCCCAGCCCACCTACGCGATTTTCGGGACCGGCACGGATTCCGCCGGCATTCGCGCCATCAATGAGGGGGCCGGTATCCGCGAATACACGCTGACGCAGGACCCGATCCGGCCCTCGGCCGCGCCTTTCTTCGCCACCGGCATCTATGGCAGCGCCGACGATGCACGCACCACGAATTTCATCGTGGTGGAGCCGAACGCGTCCGCGTCCGGCGAGGTAGAGACCTTCCTTGCCTGGATCGACATTGAAGGCAGCGGAGCCTCGCAGAAAAGCGCGGCGATGGTCCACGCCGCGTCGGACACCGGCGGCAGCCTTCTGGCGTTCGAAGGCGAGCGCCGCGGCAGCTTCCGTCCCGGCGCGACGGCCGGCATCTACAATATGGGCGGCGATATCGCCACGATCGGTGGCCCGGACGGATCGCACCTCTTCGGGCCGGACGCCAACCATTTCGTGCTCGGCGCCTCGCTCGATCCCGCCGGCGGCTATTTCGACGTCTCGGCCAATAATGGCGCGTTCACCGGCAATCCCGATGACGGCTATCTCGGCGACGGCGCCTTCTCCACGCATCATGTCTCGAATCTGATTTCCAACACGCCGCAGGCGTCCGTCGACAGGACATCGCGCAACGTTACCGGCTACATGAACGGCATGGCCGAATCGTCCGCCAACGCACCGGGAGCGGCCTACGCTTTGCGCAGCTTTTTGCCGAGCTTCGAACTCGCACTCGACGCGACCAACCATTCCGTCTCCGCGCAAGGCCTGGTTCTCGACCTGCCCAGCAGGGAGCCCGTCGTCACAGGAATGGTGCTTGCCTTCGGCGCCACCGGATCGTCGCCCGGAGGCAGTACCTTCGTCGACGACAACCGCTTCGGCGCCGTGCAGAACTCGAATCTCGAGAATACGCAGTTGTTGACCGACCGCTCGCCGAGCATCACGCATGACAGCATCGTGCAGCCGGGGAGCTACATTGTGTCCGGCCGGGCGGCACCGATCCCCGGCTTCCAACATTGCACCAGTTGCGATTTCCTCGATTGGGGCTGGTGGGGAACAAGCGTCACTGTCGGCGCCAGTGGAGCAATTCCGAACCAGCGAACCGAATTCGTGCATATGGGCACCTGGGTGGCCGGCGACATAACCAATCGCGCCGACCTGCCGAACAACATCTCGGCGACCTATTCCGGCACCGCGCTCGGCAATGTCACACGCGGCGCCGCCAAATATATCGCGGCCGGCGACATGAACATGAGCTACGACTTCGCCAGCAGAAGCGGAAACATGCAGATCAGCAATTTCGACGGCATGTCGGCGAGTGGCCTCATCGCGGAATTGCCTAACCAGCAGAAGGCGCTTTTTTTGGGCGTGCTTGACGGATCCGGCGTCGCGGGGGACCGACGTCGGCGGTTTTGTCAACGGGGCCTTCGTCAATGACGGCGCCAACATAGCCGCCGGCGTGATCGGCGAATTCGGCCTGTCCGGCGCCGGCGTATCGGCGGTGGGCACCATTGCCGGCGCCAGGGTTCCGTGACGAGGCTTTCGCCCCGGTCCGCCTGAGATGCTGGTGTTCCTGGGCAAGACGGCGCAGTTTCTGCGCAAGCGGCGTTTCCTGGCGATCTGGGCGGCGGGTATCGCCTCGACCATCTTCGTTCTCGTCGCCGCCTTCGCACCCTACAGCCCGCTCCATCGTCTCAACGCCCTGGTTTTCGACGTCTACCAGAATTTCAAACCGCGCCAGCCAACGGAAAGTCCGGTCCTGGTCGTGGATATAGACGACGGCAGCATCGCCGCGCTCGGCCAATGGCCGTGGCCGCGAACCGTGCTTGCCACGATGGTCGACCGTCTGGCGGCAATGGGACCCGCGGCGATCGGTTTCGACGTCCTGTTCTCGGAGCCCGACCGCACCTCGCCGGCGCTGGCCGTCGCGCAATTGCGCGGCCTCGGCTTCACGATTTCCAACGCCTCCGAAACGGCGGACCTCGATCACGACCGGCTGCTCGCGGCGAGTTTCGCACGCGCGCCGGTGGTCACGGGACTGGCGCTGGCCGAGACGACCAGAACGCCGCCGCCGCCGCCGAAGGCGGGCTTCGCCTTCGGCGGCGCCGACCCCAGGACCTATCTGCCCGGCTACGAGGGCAGCGTGCGCAACCTCCGGGCGCTGGACGAGGCGGCGGCCGGTATAGGCATCATCAGCTTTCCTCCGGGATGGGACGGCATCGTGCGCCAGATCCCGCTGGTCTCACGCTATGAAGGCAACCTCTACCCCGCGCTGGCGATGGAACTCCTGCGCGTCGCCCAGGGTGCTTCGACCTTGCTGATACGCAGCACGGGCGCGCGCGGAGAGCTGGATACCGGCGATCCCGGCATGGTCGCGGTCAAGAACGGCGACTACGAGGTTCCGGCGGGCCCCGACGGCTCGCTCTGGATCTACTATACGGACGCGCCGCAATCGGCGGTCGTGCCGGTCTCGCGCGTGCTGGCCGGGAGCGACGATCCCGAGCTCGCCGAGCTGGTAGCCGGCCGCATCGTGCTTGTCGGTACATCGGCCATTGGTCTGCGCGATATCGTCTCGACACCGCTCAAGGCGGGTGTGCCCGGCGTTATCGTGCACGCCGAAATCCTCGACCAGATTGTCTCGGGTACGTTTCTCAGCCGCCCGGACTGGGCGCTGGGCGCCGAGATCGCCGTCGCGGCGCTGTTTTCGCTTATCGTCCTGGCCTTCCTGCCGTGGCTACCCTCAATCACCAACGGACTGGTGGCGGCGGGCGCGATCGGCGCCAGCATCGGTGGCGGCTGGCTGGCGTTCACGTCCTACAATCTGCTGCTCTCGCCGGTGCTGCCCGTGCAATGCAGCCTGCTTGCCTATGCGGTGGGATCGGGCGTGCGGCTGCTGCTCAGCGAGCGGGAAAGACGCTTCATCCGCGATGCCTTCACGCACTACCTCGCGCCCTCCATGGTGCAGCAGCTCATGGACAACCCGCACGCCCTGGAACTCGGCGGCGAGGATCGCGAGATAACGCTGCTGTTTTGCGACATACGCGGCTTCACCGGCATTTCCGAGCGGCTGGGACCCATCGAACTCACCGAGTTCCTGAATAATTTCCTGACGCCGATGACGGACGTGCTGATGGAGGGCAGCGCGACCATCGACAAATATATGGGGGACGCCATCATGGCGTTCTGGAACGCGCCGATCGCCGTTCCCGACCATCGCCGCCGGGCCTGCGAGTGCGTGATGCGCATGCAGGCCGCGCTTGCCGCCTTCAACCTGAACCAGCCGGTGCCGGTGTCGATCGGCATCGGCCTCAACACCGGCGTCTGCTGCGTCGGCAATCTCGGCTCGAAGCAGCGCTTCGACTATTCGGCGATCGGCGACCCCGTGAACGTGGCGTCGCGGATCGAGGGCATGACGAAGCAATACGGACTGACCAATCTCGTCTCCGATACCACCTCGGACGGAGCCGGCCGCCTCGCCTTGCTGGAGATAGACCGCGTCCGGCTCTACGGCCGTGCACAGCCGACCTCCCTCTTCACCATAATCGGCGACGAGACCATTGCGGAGCGCGACGACTTCATCGCGCTCAAGCAACTTCACGACCGCTTCCTCGCCTGCTATCGCGCACGCGACTTCGAGGAGGCGGATCAGCACCTGGCGCGTCTGGCTGACATGGCGTCGCCCGAACTGCAAAAACTCTACGCGAAGTTCTCCGAGCGCTGCGTCGCGATGCAGCGAAACCCGCCGCCCGCCGATTGGGACGGCACATACAGGGCAGGCCAGAAATAGGCATCGGGTTCAAGCGCGTCCCGGCACCGTCAGGTCCACGCCGCGCAAGGCTTCGGCCGATCCGATGCCGAGGCGTTTCACGAGCGTTGTGGCCTGAACCATGGTGATGTCGAGCGGACGCACGCGATCGGCCGGCATATAGACCACCGCGCCCGTCATCGGCGTTGGTGCCGTGGGCAGGAAGACAGCGACCCAGCCGTTCGCTAGCGGTTCAAGCGTATAGGCGATCCGCCAGCCGCCGTCGATGCTCACCAGGGCCGGCTTCAGGCCGCCGGCGTCCTCGACCTGGGCGAAGCCTTCGGCCATCGTCTTGAACATCCGGTATTGCGGCAAGCCGCCGACGAGCGTCTCCTCGACCCAGCGCGAGGCTCGCCCGCCCATTCTCGTGCGTCCGGCCATGCCGGCCAGAAAGGAAATGACGACCAGCATCAGTATGGCGAGCAGCGTCGTCACGCCGATGCCGGCGACCGCGCCAAGCCGATCGAGTTCCAGCCCGTGCGAGATCGGCCGCACCAGGCCGAGGGTCAGCCGCAGGGCGTGGCTGAGAACAAGCAGCACGATAGCGACGGGGAGCAGAAACAAAATTCCGCCGATGATGGTGGTCTTGAGGAAGTCCTTCATAGTGTTTCCTCCCCGGTATTTCGGGATTGGTCGACCTTGAATCAGGCTTCGTATTCTTTGTCCCCATGTATCGCTCATGGGCAAACTGCTGTCTGCACCGAAGTTTTGATTGCCGACAGCCTGCTTGTGTTATCCCTTTTCGAAGTGGTCCGGCGATTGTCCTTGCCGTGCAGAGAGCGAGCTATGGCAAGTCCGCCGCCTTCATCGGCAGCCCCCGCTCTTCTAGCCCGCATTTCTCACACTCGACATGGCCTGCGTTGCTCTTTCGGCGCGGCAGATACGGCGTTCGGGCGGAAAAAAGCGTATAGAGACATACGGTTGAGCCGCCCGACGCCGTAGCTGCCCGCCGAAAGGCAACCCCATGGGCCGGTTGAAGAAGTCGACAGTGTGTGTCGCCGCGCTTGCCCGATGTCCCGCATCGCTCGGCGCGCGGCTCCTGCCCTTTCGACTTTTTGAACCGGCGCAGGCCAGGTCCCGTGTGAGAAATGCGGGCTAGCGGCTACACGTCTCGCGTTGGAAATAGCGTCGGTTTCGCCTCGAAGGCAATAAACGCGAACATTGCAGGATTGTACCCTGGCGCTCATCTGCAAATAGGCTGCAGCCGATCCCAGCATTTTTGCCCTTGACACGGTCATGCCGGAACCGCAATCAGGGGTTGAGACTTCGACTTACGGTGCTGCGAAAACCAGCTATACGACTTATCGAACTGACTCCATAAATGATCACAGCAGGCCTTTAGGCCAATATTTTCTTGCGCATAACGATGTCAAAGATAATCAGTAACACAATAATAATTTTCTTTTCGAGTGCGGCGCTAATTCTTGCAGGAATAGCCGGGGCCAAGTATCACCTATTCGTATTCAGGCATACTGAGATAGAGATATTTGGTATTGCATATTTTCTCGGAGCCGCACTTATCGAAGAAATGATGAGGATGATCGGTATAATATTTATGATCTGCCTTATCGATAACCGCCTCAAGTTTTACGATTTTATGAAGTTCGGTTTGCTTTTTGGATCGATTGAGTTTCTACTTAAGAGTGATGCGTTTTTTCCTGAAATTGACTCCTGTATTGAGAATTGTTGGTTTTTCTATAAATTTCTCTTATATACATATGTTGTAGCTTTGGCGCCAGTGTTTATGCATATATTGGTGTCAATTAGATACATAAGCTTATTCCTGTCCAGCAATGTCTTCCTGAGCATATTTGTTACGTTAATACATGCTACAGTATTGCACACAGTATTTAACTTTTTCGCAACGCAGATGACAGGTTCAAAGTTTCCCATTACGGAATTTCCCCTTGGTACTGTAATATTGATACTTTTATACGTGTGGGCAATTTATTTTGCCTGGCTCAAGCATCGCAAATCGCTCCGGCCTCAATCCGGGCAGTAGCCGCCGCAGACCGCACGTCCGCCGCTTGCCATCACCGTTGTTCTTCCGTGGTTCACCGGACACGCGCTTAGGCGGGCGCCGTCCTTCGTGCTAGGGTCGTGGGCGTGAGGTGAGCAATCATGTTCGACGGAGCCGGCATGGAAAGACGCCTGACCGCCATAATGGCCGCCGACATGGCGGGCTACAGCCGCCTGATGGAAAGGGACGAGGATGGCGTGCTGGCGCGCCACAGGGCCTACCGAAAGGAACTGATCGATCCTGAAATAGCCGGCAGGGGCGGGCGCATCGTCAAGACGACGGGCGACGGAATGCTGGTCGAGTTCACTTCGGTGCAGGAGGCCGTCCGCTGCGCGATGAACATCCAGACGGCGATGGCGCGCCGCGAGGAGGCTGTGGCGTTCGACGGGCGTATCCTCTATCGCATCGGCATCAATCTCTGCGACGTCATTTTCGAGGACGGCGACGTGTTCGGCGACGGGGTGAACGTCGCGTCCCGCCTGGAGGGGCTGGCCGAGCCCGGCGGCCTCTGCATTTCGGATGTGGTGCATCAGTTGGTCGGGGATCGCATCGGAGGAGCGTTCCGCGACATGGGCAGCCAGCGCGTGAAAAACATCTCCCGGCCGATCCGGGTCTGGCAGTGGACCCCGAGCGCGATGCCGGAGGCGGCGAAGTCCCCGAACGCGGCGCTGCGGAAGCGGGTACACTATGTTACGGCTTCCGACGGCGTGCAGATCGCATGGGCCAGCATGGGCTCGGGGGCGCCGGTGTTGAAGGCGCCGAACTGGATGAATCACATCGAATACCAGTGGCGCAGCGCGATGGAGGGTCCCTTCTACGCGCGTTTCGCGAGCCACTGCCGGTTTGTCCATTTCGACCAACGCGGCAACGGCCTGTCGGACTGGGACGTCGAGGACCTTTCCGAGGATGCCATAGCCGGCGACTTGCAGCATGTCGTGCGGGCGGCCGGGCTGGAGAAATTCGCTATCTTTGGCCTGTCCCAGGGCTGCGCTTTCGCAATCCGCTACGCTCTGGCCCATCCCGAACAGGTTAGCTGCCTGGTTCTGCTCGGTGGCTTTCTGCGCGGCCGCCTCAACCGCCCGGGCCCCGACCAGCAGAAATTCTACGAGGCCGGGGCGATGATGATCCGCGACGGCTGGGGCTCGAACAATCCGATCTTCAGACATTTCTTCACATCGGCCTTCGTCCCGGAAGCGCCGCCGGCCATCGCGGCGAACTTCGACGAGCTGCAACGCGTCGCCACCAGCCCGGGATCGGCGCTGCGACTGTGGGAAATTTCTTCGCGGATGGATGTCACCGCAATCGCGCGCGACGTTCATGTGCCGACCCTGGTGCTGCATTGCGAGGGCGACCGCATCGCGCCGATCGAGGAAGGCCGCCTGATCGCCAGGACGATTCCCGGCGCGACCTTCATCGAGCTGCCCGGCAGCAACCACATCCTCCTGGAAGGAACCCCGGCTTTCGACCGCTTCTTCGAGGAAGCGACGGCCTTCCTTTCCTTGCATAATGGTTGAATGCTAAAGGCACTTGCCACGCGCAAATACCGATCGCGAAGGGAGGACAGCATTTGGGCAATACCAGCTTCATGTGGGCGACGGCCGGCGGCAATGTCGAGCGCACGGATGTCGGTTCGGTCAAGATCAGCGGGTTGGCATGATGGATCTTTCCGCATTCAGCCTTGAAGGCAGAACAATTGCCGTCACCGGCGCCAATACGGGGATAGGCCAGGGCATCGCCCTTTCCATCGCCAGGGCCGGCGGCAAGGTGATCGGCGTCGGGCGCTCCGCCATGGACGAAACCGCGGCAGCAATCGCGGGAATGGGCGGCGACTTCGCCGAGGTCAGGGCCGACCTTGGCAGCGGCGACAACGCGCATGCGGTTTTCGACCGGATCACAAGCGCCCATGGCGCGGTCGACGGTCTTGTCAACAATGCCGGCATCATCCGCCGTTGCGACGCCGTGGACTTTACGGCCGAGGACTGGGACGACGTCATGAACGTCAACCTCAAATCGACCTTCTTCCTCGCCCAGGCCTTCGCCAGGCATCTTTTTTCGGCGGGACGCCGCGGAAAGATCGTCAATATCGCTTCGCTGCTGAGCTTTCAGGGCGGCATCCGCGTCGCTTCCTACACCGCCTCCAAGAGCGGCGTTCTCGGCCTGACGCGCCTGCTTGCCTGCGAATGGGCGGCCAAGGGGGTCAATGTCAATGCGATCGCGCCCGGCTATATCGAGACGAACAATACACAGGCGCTGCGCGACGATCCGGTGCGCCGCACCGCCATTCTCGATCGCATCCCCGCCGGCCGCTGGGGACTGCCGGGCGATATTGGCGACGCCGCCGTGTTCCTTCTGGCGCCGGCGTCCGACTATATGCATGGTTCGGTGATTGCCGTCGATGGCGGCTGGCTGGCGCGGTGAGCAGCCGAGGTTAAAGGCCCGGCCCTGATCCCCGCAGAAAAAGCAAAGGATGTCTCCCATGGCCGACCCGCACGAGAACCTGATCGACGGTGAGTGGGTTGGCGGGGACGCCGCCCCCAACATCAACCCGTCCGACACCGACGATGTCGTCGGCGACTATGCCCGCGCCACGCGAGCCGACACGCAGGCGGCAATCGCCGCGGCCAAGGCCGCCTTTCCGAAATGGTCGCGCTCGGGGCCGCTGGAGCGCCACGCTTTGTTGCGCAAGACGTCGGACGAGATCCTCGCGCGCAAGGACGAACTCGGCCGGCTGCTGTCGCGCGAGGAAGGCAAGACGCTGGCCGAAGGCATCGGCGAGACGGTGCGCGCCGCCCAGATCTTCGATTTCTTCGCGGGCGAGGCGCTGCGGCTGGCCGGCGAGACGCTGCCCAGCGTGAGGCCTGGCGTCGGCGTCGAGATCACGCGCGAGCCGGTGGGCGTCGTCGGCATCATCACGCCGTGGAACTTCCCGATCGCAATTCCCGCCTGGAAGATCGCGCCGGCGCTCTGCTACGGCAATACGGTGGTGGTCAAGCCGGCCGATCTCGTGCCGGGCTGCACCTGGGCGATCGTCGATATCCTGCATCGCGCCGGACTGCCGAAAGGCGTCCTGAACCTGGTGATGGGCAAGGGTTCGGTGGTCGGCCAGACGATGCTCGACAGTGCCGATGTCGATGCCATCACCTTCACCGGCTCCCAGGCGACGGGCAAGCGCGTCGCCGCCGCCAGTATCGAGCACATGCGCAAGTTCCAGCTCGAAATGGGCGGCAAGAACCCGCTTGTCGTGCTGGACGATGCCGATCTCGGCACCGCTGTGGAATGTGCGGTCAATGGCGCGTTCTTCTCCACGGGCCAGCGCTGCACGGCTTCGTCGCTTCTGGTGGTGACCGACCGTATCCATGACAGCTTTGTCTCCGCGGTCGTCGACCGGCTGAAGGCGCTGGTTGTCGACAACGCGCTCAAGGCAGGGACGCAGATCGGCCCCGTGGTCGACCAGAGCCAGCTCGCCCAGGACGAGAAATATATCGCGATCGGCCGCGACGAGGGCGCGAAGCTCGCCTTCGGCGGCGAGCGGCTGAACCGCGAGACACCCGGCTTCTACCTTCAGCCGGCCCTGTTCACCGAGGCGACGCCTTCGATGCGCATCAGCAGCGAAGAGATATTCGGACCGGTCGCCTCCACCGTCCGCGTCAAGGATTATGACGAGGCGCTGCAGGTCGCCAACGCCACGCGGTTCGGGCTTTCCTCCGGCATCTGCACGACCAGCCTGAAATATGCGACGCACTACAAGCGCAACGCCGAGGCGGGCATGGTCATGGTGAATCTGCCCACGGCCGGCGTCGATTTCCATGTTCCTTTCGGCGGCCGCAAGGCGTCTTCCTTCGGGCCGCGCGAACAGGGCCGCTACGCCGCCGAGTTCTACACCACGGTGAAGACGGCCTACACGCTCGCGTGATGATTCCTTCGCGCGGGGCCGATGTCGTTTGGGCATTGGCGGAGCGCTGGCCAGTGTGAGAATTGCGGGCTGAGCATATAGGCCGCAGGCTGGAGCGGGGGCGGATTGTGGTGCAGGAAGATCACAGCGCTTGCCTGTCGCACATATATGACCACCGGCGCCGAATTGTGCCGTTGACCTGCGTAATTCAGCGCCCTAAAAATCAGAGTCACCACTTGTCGTTGCGTGCGGTTCGTCCAACTGGACCGCAGCGGGAGCGCGCGGTGGACAGCGGGGGGGCCGGCGGCAACCGACAAGGCACTAAGCAGGTTCCGGAAAAGTGTGTCACGGTTTTCCGACAGAACCTGCGACAAAACAAGAGGCTAAGCAGGCCTCACCGCCGACTGGCCGGACTTCTCGGGCACGGTCGCCGTCCTCGGCGGCACCCTGAAGGTGAACGGCATTCTCTCGGCAGCCGATGTCACGGTCGGCGGTGGCGGCGCGCTCGGGGGCAGCGGCATCGTCGGCTCGGTCAATCTTGCCTCCGGCGCGACGCTTGCGCCCGGCAATTCGTCGGGCACGCTGACGGTAGTCAACAACCCGAGATAGGCGTAGTCCCGAATGACTATGGGTAAGTGGCGGTTAACGATCGAAAATCTGTCAATTTCCCCGGCCGCCATGCGGATACGCGCCGCGACCGCCGGAGGTCTGGCCGGACCGTTGATATTCCGCGTGGAAGGTCGAAGGTCATCGCTTGAAGACCGGCGGCGGGTCGTAGGCGGCGGCTGGCAGCGGCGGGTCATAGGCGACCGGCAGAGGTGCTGCGCAGCCATTATTGCCGGTGAACTGGTAGCGCAATCCGCCACGCACCTCATGCACGTCGAAGCCGTCGTCGAAACCCGGCCCGGCGCCGACCGCAAATCCGAACATCTCGCCGCCGTCGATATGCGAGTAGCGGTAGCCGAAGTCCAGCTTGGTGTTGCTGGTCAGGCAGTAGGAGACGCCGGCCATCGCGGCATAGGCGAAGCGCCACTCGCTGCCGCCTTCATGCTCGAAAGTGCCGTTGAGGTCGGTGTTGACCAGCGTATCCCATTTGACATTGGCGCCGCCGATGCCTGCGCCGACATAGGGCGTAAAGCCGTAATAGGTTCCGAGATCGACATAGGCGTTGGCCAGCAACAGGAACGCCTGCATCGACGAGCGGTCGTCCGAAGTACACGGCACGCCCTGGCAGAAGCCGGAAGTGCTGCCCTCGAAATCCGACTCGAAGAAATAGTCGCCCGTCAGGTCGACCCGAAAGTAGTCGTTGATCTGATAGCCGATGCCGGCCCCGAGCGACATCGCGCCCTTGAGCTCGCCCTCGTCGAACTTGCCCCGCTGGCCAGTCGCTTCGCCGTAGAGAATATAGTCGGCGCCGCCGAAATCCACCCAGTGATAGTCGATGTCGCCGCGGATATACCAGCCGCCGACAGCCGGAGGCGCGTAGACCTGCTCCACGGGCGCCCCGAAAATCGGTGGCGGGGCGTTGTCGGAGGCCACCGCCGGCAAGGCGATGCCGCCCGACAGAATGGCCGCCACCAAGACCGCAGCTCGAAGTCTTGCCATCTGCGCGATCCCAAATTCAATCGGGGCAAGCTCCGGCGCCCGAACAGAATATCAACTGAAGATGGATAATGAAGTCTAAAGGTTAATGCGTTATTAACTGTATTTATTCATAATCCTTGGGCCGCAGACAGCTTCTCGATGCCGGCGACGACTGCTTCTCGGCGCCGGTTGACACCTGTCTTCAATAGAAGTTCTGGAAACAACGAAGTGCTGGCGCAAGCGGCCCGCCAGCAATCGACACCGCGGGCAATCGACGCCGGGAGCAATCGACGCCGCGGACTGAGACGTCCACGTCAGCGGCGGTCATTGCCTTGCCTCGACAAGGTGCGATCAGAGCCGTCCGTCGATCGTCGCGGTCAGGCCGCCGATCTCAGCTCCGAGATCACGCCGACGAGATCGTCCACGATCGCTCTCGACCAGCTTGCTGTCGTCGCCCTCCGCCATCACGCGGATCAACGGCTCGGTTCCGGAAGGACGGATAACCAGTCGGCCCGACTGGCCGAGGCGACCGCGCGCCTCCTCGATCGCTGCCTTGACGCTGCTGTTTTCCAGCGGCTTGCCGCCCGAAATGCGCACGTTCTTGAGCAGTTGCGGCACCGGTTCGAACTTGCGGCAGAGTTCGCTGACAGGCTTGTTCGACCGCTTGACGCAAGCAAGCACCTGCAGCGCCGAGACAAGGCCGTCGCCGGTCGTCGCGAAGTCGGAAAGGACGATATGGCCGGATTGCTCGCCGCCGACGTTGAAACCATGCGCGCGCATGTGCTCGACGACGTAGCGGTCACCCACCTGGGTGCGGTGGAACTGCAGGCCGAGGCTCCGCGAGAAAGCGTTCCAGGCCGAGATTGGACATGACGGTGGCAACGACGCCGCCGCCGGCAAGCCGGCCGTTCTGCTGCCAGGCTTCGGCGATCAGCGCAATGATCTGGTCGCCATCCACGATCGCGCCGTTCTCGTCGACGATGATCATGCGGTCGGCGTCGCCGTCGAGCGCGATGCCGATGTCGGCCCGCACCTCGTGGACTTTCCTGGCAAGCCCCTCCGGATGTGTCGAGCCGCAGTCCTTGTTGATGTTGAAGCCGTTCGGCTCGTTGTTGATGGTGATAACCTCCGCGCCGAGTTCCCACAGCGCGGCGGGCGCAACCTTGTAGGCGGCGCCGTGCGCGCAATCGATCACGATCCGCAAGCCGGCGAGCGACATGGAGCGCGGCAGCGTGCGCTTGGCGAACTCGATATAGCGGTCGTGGACACCGTCGACACGCTTGGCGCGGCCGAGCCTGTCCGCCTCGGCGAGCGTGATGTCGATGTCCTTGTCGAGCAGGCGCTCGATGCGCATCTCGATCTCGTCGGAAAGCTTGTAGCCATCCGGCCCGAACAATTTGATGCCGTTGTCATAGTAGGGATTGTGCGAGGCGGAGATCATCACGCCGATATCGGCGCGCAGGGAGCGCGCCAGCATGGCGACGGCGGGTGTCGGGATCGGACCGAGCAGGAAGACGTCCATTCCGGCGGCGCAGAACCCCGCGACCATCGCGTTCTCGATCATGTAGCCGGACAGGCGCGTATCTTTGCCCGAGCACGACGCGATGGCGATGCTTGCCACGCTGGAAAGAGAGACCCGCGGCCATGCCCACCTTCATCGCCACTTCTGCGGTCATGGGATATCTGTTGGCACGTCCCCGAATTCCATCGGTCCCGAAGTATCGTCGCGTCATTCAAACTGTCCCCTGCAGGCTCGATGACGACGCCTTGCCACAATTCAGGCAAGAGGTTGGCATCAAAAATATGAATATATGTCACGAAATCCCTTAGAAGCCGTTGCCTGTTTGCGCCGTTCTCGACTTCTTGCACCTACCGACGGTTGCATCGTGACTGCTTTTCTTCGGCGGTTCTGTGTTCGGGATCAGGTTCGCGCTGCATGGCTGAGCCATGGACACGCCGAACAACCAGCCTTTCTCTCGACGGGACGAAGCGTCCGTGCAGCGATGCCAATCGGCGAATGCCGATCGACCACACCTGTGATTCGAAATTGTTGGACAAGAGTGCCGTCCCCGCATGATGGCAAAATTGATCCACGCAGTCGCATTTTTGCGGGGTTCCGCGGTCTTAATCAAGATAAACTTTTGCGTAATGGCGACGCGCGGCGGATATCCTCGCGGGAATGCGACCTGTCGATGAAATTTACGCTCTTGTCGACTGTTCGATTTACCGGCGGTTGAATCGTGAGTGGCTACTTGCCTTACGAGGCTCCCGATCGCGGCGCGCCAATCGGCTTATGCCAAGAGGCGATTCGCGATGCGTGGCGAGATACCGCGCCGATCGGCGACTTGTCGAAGCAATCCGAACTGTTCGCGGCGACGGGTCCGCCGACGATGCAATGCAAGCTTCACTAAGCAGGTTCCGGAAAAGTGTGTCACGGTTTTCCGACAGAAACCTGCGACAAAACAAGAGGCTAAGCAGGCGAAGCGTGGGCGAAGCCACGCAAGTCTGCTTAGTCCGTTGGTTGGCGATCATGGCGAGGACGCCGTGATCGCCCTGCCTGCGCGCGGCGCCTCGATGCGTTTCGAGCCGCTGCCGCTTTCCGGCTCACCCCTGAGGCTGGGGCTCCATGCCGCTTTCCGGCTCCTCGCCGCCCTTCTTGCGCCGGCCGCCACCGAAAGCGCCGGCCTTTGGAACAGCCGAGCCGCGGCTGGGCGGCGTGTCGTCGCCGAGATCGCGCGACGGCCGCTCGCCGGCGATGAGCTGCTTGATCTCATCGCCCGACAGCGTCTCGTATTCGAGCAGCCCTTCGGCGATCGCGATCCATTCCTTCTTCTTCTTCGTCAGCACCTGCTTGGCGAAGGAATAGGCTTCGTCGATCAGGCGGCGCACCTCGGCGTCGATGATCTGCGCGGTCTCTTCCGAAACGTTCTGCGTGCGGGCGACCGAGTGGCCAAGGAAGACTTCTTCCTGGTTCTCGCCATAGGCGACGTGGCCGAGCCTGTCGGAGAAGCCCCAGCGCGTGACCATGGCGCGCGCCAGCTTGGTCGCCTGCTCGATGTCGGAGGCGGCGCCCGACGTGATGTTCTCCTTGCCGAACTTGAATTCCTCGGCCACGCGGCCGCCCATCATGATGGCGAGGCGCGAGATCATATATTTGTAGCTCATCGAGTAGCGGTCGCCCTCCGGCAACTGCATGACCATGCCGAGCGAGCGGCCGCGCGGAATGATGGTCGCCTTGTGCAGCGGATCGGCGGACGGCACGTTGAGCGCCATGATGGCGTGGCCGGCCTCGTGATAGGCGGTCAGCTCCTTTTCGGCCTGGGTCATGGCGGTCGACCGGCGCTCGGCGCCCATCATCACCTTGTCCTTGGCGTCCTCGAACTCCTGCATGGTGACGAGGCGCTTGTTGCGCCGCGCCGCCATCAGCGCCGCCTCGTTGACGAGGTTCATCAGATCGGCGCCGGAGAAGCCCGGCGTGCCGCGCGCCACGATCTTGAGGTCGACATTCGGCGCCAGCGGCACATTGCGCACATGGACCTTCAGGATCTTCTCGCGGCCGTTGATGTCCGGATTCGGCACCACGACCTGACGGTCGAAGCGGCCCGGACGCAGCAGCGCCGGGTCGAGCACGTCGGGTCGGTTGGTGGCCGCGATGAGGATGATGCTTTCGTTGGATTCGAAGCCGTCCATTTCGACCAGAAGCTGGTTCAGCGTCTGCTCGCGTTCGTCATTGCCGCCGCCCAGGCCGGCGCCGCGATGGCGGCCGACCGCGTCGATCTCGTCGATGAAGATGATGCAGGGCGCGTTCTTCTTGGCCTGATCGAACATGTCGCGGACACGGCTTGCACCGACGCCGACGAACATCTCGACGAAATCCGAACCGGAAATGGTGAAGAACGGCACGTTGGCCTCGCCCGCGACCGAGCGCGCCAGCAGCGTCTTGCCGGTGCCGGGAGGGCCGACGAGCAGCACGCCGCGCGGAATCTTGCCGCCGAGACGCTGGAATTTCTGCGGATCGCGCAGGAACTCGACGATTTCCTCCAGATCCTGCTTGGCCTCGTCAACACCCGCCACGTCCTGGAAAGTGATGCGGCCGTGCGCTTCGGTGAGCAGCTTGGCCTTCGACTTGCCGAACCCCATTGCCCGTCCGGAGCCGGACTGCATCTGGCGCATGAAGAAGATCCACACGCCGAGGATAAGGATCATCGGCAGCCAGTTGACAGCAGCATCGAGACGATGGAGCCGGAACCGTCGTTCTCGGGGCGGGCGGAGATCGTCACGCCCTTCTCCTCGAGGCGCGAGACCAAGGTGGCGTCGCCCGGCGAGTAGGTCTGAAAGCCTGTGGCATTGTCCGTGAAGGTGCCGGTAATGCGGTTGCCGACGATGGTGACGGTCTTGATCCGGCCGGATGACAGATCGCGCAGAAACTCCGAATAGGCGACATCCGTGGTCGCTCCGCGAGACTGCGGTGCCTGGAAAAGGTTGAAAAGCGCGATAAGCAGCACCGCGATGATCGCCCACAGCGCGAGATTGCGATAGTTCGGATTCATCAGGCGTCCCGTTCGTGCCCGGTCACGGGGCACCATCCAGAGTAAGGTTTTATATTCGTAACATAGGGAGCGTGGCGGACGTTGCCAAGCAAAACCCCTCCATGCCGTTAAGCTGGCGTGGCATTGTGTCCGGCGCATGGCGAATCGGGCGCCGCCGCCGCCCCCACGAGGCCGGCGGCGGCGCGCGCGGCCTCCAGGTCGAAGCAGGGCAGGAATTGCGCCCAAGGTGCCAGGACCGGCGCCGCCGAGCATACGGCAATGCCTTCCGCGGCCGTTTCGGACCGACGGGATGCGTCACATGAAAACTTCGGAAGGCAGGCGCTCGCGGTGCGCCGCATTAGCGCCGGCACGCCGTCGCGCTTGTCCGCATTTGCGGGGCGGGTGACGCCGGCCGGAGCGATCAGCACGCCGCCGGTCGCTCCCGTCGCGGAAATGCGATAGCGGCCGTCCCACACCATGCCGTCCTGAACCGGCCGAGGTTCCGGCAGTCCGCGACTTTCCCGGCAGAGCCAGATGCCGTCATGCCGGGCAGCGACCAGAGTCCGCGACAAAGTGGCGCGACAGGGAGGGACTGCGAGGTGCCGCGCAAGCGTCCGCGCGGCGGCTTCGTCCGGCAAATGCGGCGTGCCGCCGGTCACGGCGAGAAGAAGGCGCAAGGCGTGCGCGGCCGCATCCTGGTCATCGCCGCCGACAAAAGCGGGATCGACGCGGATGAGGCCGGGCTCGACGAGGCAAGCGTGGCGGCGAATGAGGTCCGCGGCGCGGCGGCCCATGTCCAGCCTGCTTGCCGCGGCTTTCCGGGCAACGTCAAGCAGGCTGCCGACGCTGTCGGGCGTCTCCCGCTCATCGCTTAGCGCAAGCCTGGCGCGGACGCGCTCCGATGTCGGGTCGGCATTGCCCGGATCGTCGATCCAGCCGACGTTCCGTTCCGTCAGCAAGGCCCGCAAGGCCGCCCGGCGCGTGCCAAGCAGCGGCCGGACAATCCAGACCGTGCCCTGAAACAGCGTCGCCGGGGCCATGCCGGCAAGCCCGGGCCCGTCCCCACGCCGCCGCCGCATCAGAACCGTCTCGGCCTGATCGTCGGCCGTGTGGCCGGTCACGACGACATCGGTGCCGGCTTCGATCGCCGCCTGCGCGAGCAGCCGGTAGCGCGCCTGGCGGGCGGCGGCGGCTATGCCCGCGGCCGGCTTCCGGCCGGTCCAGGAAACGATGCGGTGATCGATGCCGTGCGCGGCGGCCAGCCGCCCGACGGCTTCCGCTTCGGCCCCGGATTCACGGCGCAGTCGGTGATCGACCGTCACCGCGAGCAGTCTTGTGGCCGGGGCCACACGATCGAGTTGCTCTTTCAGGAGAAGAAGCAGGGCAGTGGAGTCGCTGCCTCCGGATACTGCGACGACGATCGCCCGGCGCCGCTCGGTCAGGCATTGCGAAATCGTTGCGGAAAGGGCGCGCAAACGCCGGCTCAGCAGGCGGCCAGCGCCTGCTCCTGCTTCACGCGCTCCTTGAGAGCGGCGGAGGCGCCGGGATAGCGTTTGCCGACCTCGCCGAAGGTCGCGCAGGCGACCTCGCGCTGGTTAAGGCCGGCCAGCGACACGCCGAGCTTGAGCAGCATGTCGGGCGCTTTCTTGGACTTGGGGAACTGCTTGCTGGCGGCGAGAAAGGTTTCGGCTGCGTCGCGATACTTCTTCTGGCCGAGCAATGCCTCGCCGAGCCAGAAGTGCGCATCGGCGGTGCGTTCGCTCTTCGGGAAGCGGTCGATATGATCGCGGAAGCCCGTCTCGGCCGTCGCATAATCCCCGGACAGGATGAACTGATAGGAGTTGCGGTAGAGTTCCTCGGGGTCGTCGGTCGGCGGCAGGGCGGCAACCATCGCGCCGCTGGCGCCGCCGGGCGCGGGAGCCGTGCCGGCCGCCGTCGCCGGCGGATCGGCCATGGTCTTGACATTGCCGTCCTTGTCGACGGTGATTGTCCCGAAAGTCTTCTCCGGAGCGGCGATGGTGGGGCCGGCGGGCGGCGCATTGCCGGCGATCACCTGCTCGACGGTGCTTGCCGTCCGCTCCGCGCCGCCAGCCGCCGGAGCCGTGCTCGTGTCGGCGGCGACGTCGCGGTTCGACTTTCCGGACCTGGCGTCGGACTTCTTCTCCAGTTCCTGGAAGCGGAACTCGTTGTCCTCCTGCATTTTGCGCAGTTGCTCCTGCAATTGCAGGAGCTGGAAGTTGAGTTCCTCGACTGAGCCGTTGAGCGCGCGGATCTGCTCCTCGATCTTCACGACCCTGGGATCGGAGGCCTGCGCCACCTGGATGCCGCCGATCTTCGCCGCCGTGTCGAAGACGCCGGGCAATCCATCGGCCGCCCGCCGCGATGCCACGCCATGATCGGCGATGGCAGGGACGGCCGCGCTGTCGCGCGCCTGGACGGCGGCAACCGAAAAGAGCATCGCGGCAAGCGTGCCGCTCAGGATCGATCGAAGATACATCGGCGTCTCACGGAAAAATGGACTTCGGCGTTACGCAACGGTGGTGGAGGCCGATCGCGGCGTTCCTCGCCGAGGCGCTTGGCGGTTCCTTATCAGGCCGCGAGACTTCGGCCAAATTTTGTTTGGGGGGCAAAATGCAGGCGGCGGCCCGAAGACCGCCGTCGCGGATTGCGAAAATCGGTGACGGAAGATCAGCTCCCGGCGCCGCTCAGCGCGGTAACGGCGCGGCGGTTCTGCGACCAGCAGGAAATGTCGTCGCAGACCGCGACCGGGCGTTCCTTGCCGTAGGAGATCGTCCTTATGCGATTTGCCGCGACGCCCCGCGAGATCAGGAAGTCGCGTGTCGCGGCGGCACGGCGGGCGCCGAGCGCCAGATTGTACTCGCGCGTGCCGCGCTCGTCGGCGTGGCCCTCGATGACGATCGCAGGGTTGCGGTACTGGTTGAGCCACTGCGCCTGGCGCGTCAATGTCTGCTGTGCGTCGGCGCGGATCGCCGACGAATCCGTATCGAAGAAGATGCGGTCGCCGACATTGACGGTGAAGTCCTGCGCCGAACCCGGCGTCGCGGCGCCGGCGCCTCCGCCGCCCAGGCCGATATCGGCCGGGCTGTTCAGCGACTTTTTCGAAGCGCAGCCGGCAAGCGCCAGGCCGCAAACGAGCGCCAGCATAACAGGATTCGTTGTGAGCTTTGCGATGCGGCGCATCCCGCCTCTCCTTGATATTCTACCGGGTTCGTTGAATGTCGAGTAACCACGATTGGGTTAACCGTCTTTCAACGGACAGGGTTAACATTGTGTTGCGGCGCGGCCGTCCACCGCCAGCGGGTCCCGTGCCTGAAGTTGCGCGCACCCTTGTCGGAAATGCGACGGAAAGGCGGCAAAGCCGTGAAACTTCGCCGCGTTTGAGGCAGGTGCCTGGCTCGCCGCATCACGGGCTGGTATTGAGTATGCTATTCGCATACCATAGGAGCCAACTCGAGCGGGGCTGCCATGTCGACCGTTGAAAAGATGACCATAGCACTTACCCCTGAAATGGCGCGGTTCGTGCGAAATGCCGTTGAGGCGGGACAATACGCCTCGACCAGCGAGGCAATTCGAGAGGCCGTGCGTGAATGGCAGGAGCGCCGCGACTTGCTTGGCTACACGGTGGACGAGTTGCGTGTCATGGTACAGGAAGGCATCGATAGCGGCCCCACTATCGATGCGGCCGATGTCTTTGCCGAGATTCGGGCCAGGATTCACCCCCGCCCGCCTGGGCATTCATGAGGCTGCGCCTTACGCCGCGGGCGGCTGCCGACATCGAGGGCATCGCGCTCTACATCGCGGCTGAAAGTCCGCGGGCGGCCCTTGCTGTCACTGATGCGATCGAGCGGCGCTTACAGCAACTCACCAGTCACCCGTATTCCGGAGTGCCGCGAGACGATATCGGAACAGGTGTTCGGCACCTGGCCGCTGGAAAATATCTCGCATTCTACCGGGTCAAGGCCGAGGATATCGAAGTCCTTCGCTTGATCCATGGAAAGCGGCGCGTAGAGCGTCAAATGGTGGACTGAAGCAGGCCGCCCGATTCCGGAATCGGGCGGCTGGCTGTGTTCAATCGAGCAGGGGCGACCAGGCCGGATCCGACGCGAAGTTCGAGGTCGGGATCGCCTGTTCGTTGCGGCCGGTGAGGTCGATCGAGTAGAGACGCGGACCGCCGGAGCCGGCGGCTTCCTTGAAGAACATCAGGTAACGGCCGTTCGGCGCCCAGGTCGGGCCTTCCTGCTGGAATCCGGACGAAAGGATGCGCTCGCCCGAGCCGTCGGTGCGCATCACGCCGATCTGGAATTCGCCGCCAGTCTGTTTGGTGAAGGCGATGAGATCGCCGCGCGGCGACCAGACCGGCGTCGAATAGCTGCCGCCGCCGAACGAAATGCGGTTCTGGCCGGAGCCGTCCGCGCCCATCACGTAGATCTGCGGCTGTCCGCCCCGGTCGGACGTGAACACGATCTTCGAGCCGTCGGGCGAATAGGAAGGCGATGTGTCGATCGCGGTGGAGTTGGTCAGCCGCGTCGTCGTGCGGCTGCGCAGGTCCATGGCGTAGATGTTGGAGTTGCCGTCGTCGCGCAGCAGGCTCATGATCACCTTCTGCCCGTCGGGCGAGAAGCGCGGCGCGAAGGTCATGCCCGGAAAGTCGCCGACGAGTTCGCGCTGGCCGGTCTCGATCTGCAGGAGATAGACCTTCGGCTGGCCGCTCTCATAGGACATGTAGGTGATTTCCTGCCGGGTCGGCGAGAAACGCGGCGTCAGCGCGAGAGCGCGTCCGTCCGACAGGTAGCGCACATTGGCGCCGTCCTGGTCCATGATGGCGAGCCGCTTCTTGCGGTCGTTCTTGGAACCCGACTCGTCGATGAACACGACGCGCGTGTCGAAATAGCCCTTTTCGCCGGTCAGCCGCTCATAGATGGCGTCGGCGATGATGTGGGCGACCCGGCGCATATTGCCCTTGGAGGAAAAGAACTGCTCGCCGATAAGCTGCTGGCCGGCGAAAGTGTCCCACAGGCGGAATTCGGCGCGCAGCCGCCCGTCGGCCTCTTCGCTGACGCGGCCCGTCACCAGAGCCTGGGCGTTGATCACCTTCCAGTCGTCGAAGCGCGGAGCGGCGTCGGGGTTGGAGATCTTTTCGATGAAGGCGCCCTTGTCGATCGGCGCGAACAGGCCGGAGCGCCGCAGGTCGGCGGCCACGATCGAGGAAATCTCGGCGCCTATGCCGTTGCCGGCCAGGAAGTCGGTAATGGCGATCGGCATCGGCTCGATGACGCCCTTGTTGACATCGATCTCGACAAGCGCCCGCGCCGGCAAGGTCGCCATCGTGGCGAAACCGGCGGCGATTGCCGCGACCGTGAGAATGGATGTCAGAAACTTTTTCATTCGGTTCTACCTCGTACAAGCATCCGGGCGGATGTTCAGAACATCTCGCTGGGATCGAAATTCACGACGATCTCGGACCAGATTTCCGCCTTCTGGGCCGGCAGGTTGAGACCCTGCGTGATCGCATTTGCGGACGGCGCGCAGCGCGCTTTCGTCGAATATGGTGTTGCCGCTCGACGAGTCGACCTTCGGCTGGCCCTCGACCTTGCCGGACGGATCGACATTGAAGCGCACGGAGACGCGCAGGCCCGAGCCGTCCTCCAATGCCCGCCGGCAGGTTCCAGCAATCGCTCGAACTGCTGCGCAGCGCGTCTTCCTCGCCCTGCGAGAGCTTGGCGGCGTTGGTCTTCTTGCCGCCGAGCGCCGCCTGCTGGGAGGAGCGTTTCGCGCCGCCGCCCTTGGACTTCTGCTTGTTCAGCAGTGCCGCGACCTGATCCTCGATCGAACCGGTGTCGTCGGATTGCGGCTTGGACGAGGCTTCCTTCACGGGTTTTTCCGATGCCTGGCGCTCCGGCGCCTTGGCGGTCTGCGCCTCGGCCGGGCGCGGGCGCGCCTGCGGCGCCGGCGCGGTGTCGGGAAGCCTGGCGCTTTCCTCGGCGGGCTTCTCCTGTTCGTCGGCAATGGTTTCGGCGATCGAGTCCGGCGTGGGTGGCGCAATGCCGCCACCTTCTCCTCGTGCTCCACCGCCGGTTTCGGTTCGGGCTGCGTGACCGGTTCGGGCTTGGCTTCCGCCTCCTTCACCGGCTCCGGCTTCACCTCCTGCTTGGGTGCCGGCGTCGGCGCGATTTCCGTCGCGGGAACGGGCTTCGGCTCCTCCTTGGGCTTCGGCGTCTCTTCGAGCTTCGGCTTTTCGACCGGCTTCGGCGAGGGCGCGGCCGCCTCGGCGGTCTTCAGCGGGCTCGGCTTGTCGTCGGGCGTCGGCGGTTTGTCGGTGTCGATGTCGTTGTCGCCGATTTTTTGCGCGTCGGCGACCGCATCGGGCCGCTTGGTCGGCGTCGGCGCCGGCTTTTCGGCCATCGGCGCCTTCTTGTCGCCCTCCTGGATCTGCGTCATTTCCTCCATCGGCACGATGTCGACCGGCAGCGCCTCGACATCGCCGACGTCGAGCGGCGCAGGCGCCGACAGCGACAGCAGGCCGAAGCCCAGCAGCGCCGCGTGCATGACCACCGATGTTGCGAGACCGGCCTTCATTCCAGATCAGGTGCCTTGTTCCGGCAGGCTGACCAGCCCGATATTCCTGAAGCCCGCGGCGCTGATCTCGGCCATGACCTTCATGACCGTGCCGTAGTCGGCCAGCCTGTCGCCGCGGATGAAGATGCGCTCCTCATAGCCGGTCCTGGCGATGGCCTGCAGCTTGGGCACGACCTCGTCGATCGGGATCGCGGTCTCCTGCAAATGGATTTCGCCGGCCTGGTTCACCGAAATCGTGATCGGCTGGGTTTCGGTGTTGAGCGCCTTTGCCTGCGTTTCCGGCAGGTCGATCGGCACGCCGACCGTAAGCAGCGGTGCCGCGACCATGAAGATGATGAGCAGCACCAGCATCACGTCGACGAACGGCGTGACGTTGATCTCCGACATGAGGCCGTGATGGCGGCCGCGCCGCCTGTGGCCGCGCCCGCCGCGACCGGACCGAGCTGCACCTACGGACATTCCCATCGTCTATTCCTCAGGCCGCCCGCTGCTGCGGAATTTTTTCATCGATCTGGCGCGAAAGGATGGCCGAGAACTCGTCGGCGAACCCCTCCATCCGCACGGCGATCTTGCCGGCGTCGGATGACAGCTTGTTGTAGGCGATGACGGCCGGAATGGCGGCCAGCAGGCCGATCGCGGTGGCGAGCAATGCCTCGGCGATGCCGGGGGCGACGACGGCAAGGTTGGTCGACTTGGAGCCGGCGATCGCCTGGAACGAGGTCATGATGCCGATCACCGTGCCGAACAGGCCGATGAAGGGAGCGGCCGAGCCGATCGTGGCCAGGAAGCCCAGGCGGCCCTCAAGGCGTTCCATCTCGCGGGTAAGCGCCAGATCCATTGCCTTGTCGATGCGGTTCTGAAGGCCGAACGGCGATTTCGCACCCTTCTCGAATGATTTCTTCCACTCACGCATGGCGGCGACGAAGATCGAGCCCATGCCGCTCGCCTTGCGCTCCGACAGCGTGCGGTAAAGCTCGTCCAGCGACTGTCCCGACCAGAACACCTGCTCGAAGCGGTCGAGCGCGCGGCGCATGCGCGAATAGGCAAGAAGCTTGTCGACGACGATCGCCCAGGTCCAGATCGAGGCGAACAGCAGGCCGATCATCACCAGCTTGACGACCCAGCCGGCCTGCCAGAAGAGCACCCAAACCGACAACTGCACGCCCGGCTCGGCGAGGGGTAGGTTTTCCATGGTCAGCAGTCCCTAAAGATTTCCGGGCATCGGCCCCCGGCCGGCCCCTGGCAACATCCGTCTCGAACGCGCGGCACGATAGACCGCGCCCTATCCTGAAATGTGCCGAAGCGGCCTTTTCAGGGCAAAGTTTGGTGAAACCAAGGCGCAAGGCGATCCTTGCGTTTGTCACCGGGTTGTTCATGGACCGTTAAGGTTAAGGATCTGTTAGGGCGGCATGACGAGGGTGCGTGCGCTTTGATGTCTCGAAGCCTGTTCGGTCGCATCGTGTTTGTTCCAGCACCCCTCATCCGCCTTCGCTTCGCTCAGGCACCTTCTCCCACAGGGGGAGAAGGAAAGGCGCTTCTCCTTCGCCGCCAATCGCCTCCATCGGAGAGATGCGGAAGCGCCGATGCCAAGCTCACCTTCTCCCCTTGTGGGAGAAGGTGGCCGAGCGGAGCGAGGTCGGATGAGGGGTGATGGAAAACCGCATCACCCCTCACCGTCGCTTCTCCTTTGCCGCCAATCGCCACCATCGGAGAGATGCGGAAGCGCCGATGCCAGCTCACCTTCTCCCCTTGTGGGAGAAGGTGGCCGAGCGAAGCGAGGTCGGATGAGGGGTACTGGACGGAGCGCGTCGGTTCTGAAGAAACCTCGATCGGCCTCAGCGCGGCCCCGGCATGAAAGCCGCGATCCATTCCTTTGGAAAGCGCCGCGGCCGCCCGCTTTCGCCGACGATCGCCGCTTCGACACGCGCCTTCACCAGAACATCTTCGCCGCGCGAAAGGGTCTGCGCCATGGTGATGCGGGCGCCCGAGATTTCCAGGGTGCGGGTGTCGACCGTCAAAATGTCGTCGATCCGCGCCGGCGCCAGGAAGTCGATCTCCATGCGCCGCACGACCCAGGCGATGCGCTCGCCATGTTTTCCGTCCGCAAGTTCGGTATGATGAACGCCGGCCATGCGCAGGAAATCGGAGCGTCCCCGCTCCAGGAATTCGAGGTAGCGGGCATGGTAGACGACGCCGGAGAAATCGGTGTCTGCATAATAGACGCGCGCCGCCAGCCGATGGCCGGAGGCGGTCAGCATGCCGGACAGGCCGGCGGTGAGGGCAGCCTGTTCGCCGCTATCGGCCATCGCGCTTTCCTTCCGCCCGTCGGTTTGACACTATCTTGGTGGCGAACCGGATGGCACTTATGACCGGCATGTTCAAGGTCTGTCCACTTGCCCGCCTGGGCCCCGTCCTTGCCGCGGGCTTCTGTCGGAAAAGCGCGGGACGCTCTTTCCAGGCCTGGCTGGTCGCGGCATTCCTTCTTGCGGCAGCATCGCAGCCGGCGTCGGCATTTTCTGTCAGGCGGGGCATCAATCTCGACATATGGACGACCTGGCCATCCGAGCAACAATGGGGCGACCGCAATGTCCTGCTCCCCTATCCGGAATGGCGGAGAGTCCTTAAGCCGGCCGATCTGCAGGCGCTCAAGGCTGCCGGCTTCGATTTCGTGCGCATGCCGGTCGATCCCGCACCGTTCCTGTCCGATCGTTCCGCCCCTCTCGCTGATGAACTATTCGCATCGGTGCTGGATTCGGCGCGCATGGTGAACGCCGCCGGATTGAAGGCGGTGGTCGACCTGCATCTGGTGCCCGCCGGGGAACGCTCCGTCGGGACGCAGGAGGTGTTGAACGATCCCGCTTTGTTCGAACGCTACACCGAGATCGTGCGCCGCATGGCGGATACGCTGGCTGGCGAGGACCCCTCGCGAATTGCGCTTGAGTTGATGAACGAGCCGACGCGCGGCTGCGCGGGCGAGGATGCCAAGGACTGGACGCAAAAGCTCAAACGCCTGTTCGCCGCGGCGCGCGGGTCGGCGAGCCGCCTCACGCTGGTTCTTGCCGGCGCCTGCTGGGGCAGCTCCGAGGGGCTTGCCGCGCTCGATCCGAAGGCTTTCCAAGACGACAACCTCATTTGGGGGTTCCACGCCTACGGCCCGTTCCTGCTGACGCATCAGGGCGCGACCTGGAGCGGCGACTTCATCCGCTACGTGACCGGCATACCCTTCCCACCCCACACTATGCCGCGGGCGCAACTCGATGCCGCGATCGCCAGGGTGAAGGAGACAATCGGCGCCAACGCGCCATTGCCGCGGCGTGCCGGAATGAAGGCCTATCTCGACGAGTTGCTGGCTGAAATCGATACGCGGGAAGAGCTGTCGGCGGTGATGGAAAAGCCGTTCGCAACGGTCGATGCCTGGGCAAGCAAGAACGGCATTGCGCCTACGGACATCCTGCTCGGCGAATTCGGCATGGTCCGGCAGGAATATGGCAATCCGTATGTCGTGCCGGCCGATCAGCGCGCCGCCTACTATCGCGACATGATAGGAAGGGCCGAACGGCGCGGCTATGGCTGGTCGCTGTGGTCCTATGGCGGGGCGTTCGGCGTGGTCGAGGCGTTCGACACCCGCAGGGCCGAGCCCGATGTGCTGGACATGGTGCGGGGCTTGCCGGACAGGCCGCCCGAGGGGGAGTGAAATGAAAATTCTGCCGCCCGTGCTGGTGCTGATCTTTGTCGTGGCGATGGGACTGCTGTATACCTTCCTGCCGGGTCCGACGATCGTGCGGAATCCCTACAATTGGCTCGGCCTCGTCCTGATCGTCGCGGGGCTGGGCGTGACGGTGTCGGGCGCCAGGCACTTCGGTCGCGTCAAGACAAACATCAAGACGTTCAACGAGCCGACGGTCCTGGTCACCGACGGGCTTTTCCGATGGAGCCGCAATCCGATGTATCTCGGCTTCGTCACTTTCCTGACCGGCCTCTCCGTGGTGCTGGGGACGCTGTTTCCGCTGCTGGCGGCTGCGGCCTTCGCCATCATCGCCGACCGCTGGTATATCCGCTTCGAGGAAGGCGCGATGCGGAAGAAGTTCGGGGAAGCCTACGAAGCCTATGCGCGCCGGACCCGCCGCTGGCTGTAAGGTCAGGGCAGGTCAAGGATGATCAGGGTTGATCGTCCGGGCGCGCGCGAGCGTGCGCTGGCGCAAACGGTCCAAGTCTTGGGCCATCGGTAAGGTCATTCCTCCTGGAACAGGCTGATCTGCTGCAAAGCGAGATCGCGCGGCGCTTCCAGCCCGAGGTGGCGCCAGGCATTGGCGGTCAGCACGCGGCCGCGCGGCGTGCGCTGGATGAAACCCTGCTGGATGAGATAGGGTTCGATGATGTCCTCGATCGCGTCGCGCGGTTCCGAAAGGCCGGCGGAGATCGTCTCGATGCCGACCGGTCCGCCGCCGAAATTATTGGCAATCATCGAAAGATAGCGGCGGTCGAGCTGGTCGAGGCCAAGCGCGTCGACGTCGAGCCGGCGCAGCGCCTCGTCGGCGACGGCGCGCGACACGCGCTCGGCGCCTGCGACGCTGGCGAAATCGCGCACGCGCCTGAGCAGCCGGCCGGCGATACGCGGCGTGCCTCGGGCGCGCCGGGCAATCTCATGCGCGCCGTCCTCGGCCATCGGCATCTGCAGGATGCGGGCGCCGCGCCGCACGATCATCTCCAGTTCCTCCACGGTGTAGAAGTTGAGCCGTATCGGAATGCCGAAACGGTCGCGCAGCGGATTGGTAAGCAGGCCGAGGCGGGTGGTCGCCGCGACAAGGGTGAACTTGGCCAGCTCGATCTTTACCGACCGCGCCGCCGGACCTTCGCCGATGATCAGGTCGAGCTGGAAATCCTCCATGGCGGGGTAGAGGATCTCCTCGACCGCCGGGCTCAGCCTGTGGATCTCGTCGATGAACAGGACGTCGCGCTCTTCGAGGTTGGTCAGCAATGCGGCAAGGTCGCCCGCCTTGGCGATCACCGGCCCGGAGGTCGAGCGGAAATTGACGCCGAGCTCGCGCGCCATGATCTGGGCCAGCGTCGTCTTGCCGAGACCCGGCGGGCCGACGAACAGGACGTGGTCCAGCGCCTCGCCGCGCCCCTTTGCCGCCTCGATGAAGACTTTCAGATTGGCGCGCGCGTCCGCCTGGCCGACAAACTCGCCGAGGGTCTGCGGGCGCAGGCTGGCATCGGCGTCCTCGCCGCGCTTGTCCGGGGAGATGATGCGGGCAGGCTGGTTCACGAGCGCGGTTCCATGTCGGGGTTCGCGGCGAACCGGTCCTGATTGGCCGCATCGGAGCGGCCTGCCGCCTGCGGATGTTCTACGCCGGCAAGGATCACCGCGCCAGTTCCTTCAGTCCCAGCCGGATGAGCCGGGCTGAGTTGGCGCCCTCGCCGGCGTTCTTCAGCGCGGCGGCCACCGCGTTGGCGGCAACGTCGCGCGAATAGCCGAGATTGGTGAGGGCCGAGACGGCATCGGCGACAGGGGCAGGGGCGACGCCCTCGCCGAGTTCCTGCTTCAGGCCGATCGTGCCGGACGCGGCTCCGGCGAAAGCCGGCGCCTTGCTCTTCAACTCGGTCACGATGCGCTCGGCCACCTTCTTGCCCACACCCGGCGCGCGGCTGACCATCGCGATGTCGCGCAGCGCGATGGCGTTGGCAAGATCGGACGGCTCGAGGGTCGAAAGTATAGCCAGGGCGACCTTGGCGCCGACGCCCTGCACATTGTTCATCAGCAGCCGGAACCATTCCCGCTCGAGATTGGTGCGGAAGCCGTAAAGACGGATCATGTCCTCGCGCACATAGGTCTCGATGAACAGTGTCACCGCCTCGCCGGAACCGGGCAGCGCGGCGAGCGTGCGGGAGGAGCAGTAGGCGACGTAGCCGACGCCGTGCACGTCGACCACGCAGAAATCCTCGCCGACCTCCTCGACGGTACCCTTGAGCTTACCGATCATTCACGACCCTCAACATACCGCCCCGTGGCCCCTCATTGCACAAGCGCCGCCAGCCTCGCGCCGAGGCCCTGGCGGTGGTGGGCGTGGCAGATTGCGAGCGCCAGCGCGTCGGCCGCGTCGGCGCCCTCGAAGGACGCCTTGGGCAGGAGCACCCTGACCATCATGTTGATCTGCCTCTTGTCGCCATGGCCGACGCCGATGACGGCCTTCTTCACCGCGTTGGGGGCATATTCGGCGACGGCGAGGCCGGCCCGCGCCGGCACCAGCATCGCGATGCCGCGCGCCTGCCCGAGTTTCAGCGTCGCCGTCGCATCCTTGTTGACGAAAGTCGCCTCGACTGCCGCCTCGTGGGGACGATGGGCTTCGAGCACGGCGCAGAGCCCGTCGTGAAGCTGGCAGAGCCGGTCGGCAAGCGTGGCCTTCTCGTCGGAGCACACGGTTCCCGATGCAATGAAGCGCAGCGCATTGCCGCGCGCCTCGATGAGGCCCCAGCCGGTTCGGCGCAATCCCGGATCGATGCCGATAATACGAATCGTTTCCTGCATGCCCGAAGCCTATCCCTTCGCGGCCTTCATGTCAGGCAAATGTGAACGAAACGAAAACAAATACGCGTCAGCCGCGCGCGAAGGCGGTATTGAGCAGGCTGATCTGATCGGACACCGGATTGCCGCGGCGCGGCGACGGCCCATCCTGGCCGCTGGGCTTGCTTGCGTAAATCTCCTCGTCCATCCGCCGCACGAGGTTCTGCAGGCTGAGCGATTGGCGGACCAGGGCCAGGAAGCCTTCCGGCAACTCGTCCCAGCCTTTGGCGTCTTCCGGCGCCGAAGCCGTGTCGAGCCGTACCTTCGACTTCTCGGCGGCGACCTGGTCGCGCGTCATCTCGCCCGAATTGCCGGCGCGCTGCAGGAGCAGCCATGAAGCAATCTGCATCAGGCGGGTCGTGAGCCGCATCGATTCGGCGGCAGTAGAGCGTCGCGGCGGCGCGCGAAAGCTTGCGCGCTTCCGCCCGTCCTGGACCGTCGAGATATTCGGCGGTGCGTTCCACCAGGCTCATGCCTTCATTGTAGAGCGGCTTGAAGGAATCGGAGAAGATCCGTCGTTCGGCAAGCTTGATGGGTTGTCTGATTTCCATGGAGCCTCCGATCCGTTCTCCGGCGCCGAAGGCCCGACACTAAAAGCCGGCTTGGAGGGTTGCCCTCTCCCTGCCGACGCTCTTTCTTGCCGATTCCTCTCGCCCGTGGAAGATGCTCCGCCGCGCCGTTGAACGCAAGGACGTGTTTAATGAAGGGTTAACCCGCGTTTCTCACACTGGACATGGCCTGCGTTGCTCTTTCGGCGCGGCAGATACGGCGTCGGGCGGCGAAATGCGTATAGAGACATACGGTTGAGCCGCCCGACGCCGCAGATGCCCGCCGAAAGGCAACCCCATGGGCCGGTTGAAGAAGTCGACAGGGTGTGTCGCCGCGCTTGCCCGATGTCCCGCATCGCTCGGCGCGCGGCTCCTGCCCTGTCGACTTCTTGAACCGGCGCAGGCCATGTCCAGTGCGAGAAATGCGGGTTAACCCACAGGCGACCTGGGCCGCGCAAAAAAAGAGCCGCTGGAAGCGGCTCTCGAGAGTTAACAGGGAGGCGTCAAACGAAGTGGCTCCAACCACTAGGTAAGAATCCAGCTAGCTGGATACCCCCAATAATCAGCGGAAATGCTTAATGATCACTTAACGAGCCGGATTGTTTCCTAGCGATCCCGCGGCGGCCGCGGCGTCGTAATAGGCATCCGCGCGCGAGGCGGACGGCCCATACATGGCCCTGATCGCGATGTAGGCAAACAGCAGCATGCCCGCGTAAAAGCCCATCGATGAGAAGGCCACGAGCGGCTCTATCGCCGCGTTGCCCTCAAGCAGGAAAAAGAGGCCGACGAGCAGGATAATGCCGCTGACCGCCTGCAGCCAGAAATGCACCGATGCCAGGCGCGACAGGCGGGCCGCCGGAACCAGGTGATAGAAGAACGCAAATACCGCCGACATCAGCCATCCCGCGACCATGGTGTGGGCGTGGACCGGCATTTGCGAATGATCGTGCGTCATCGACATGTTTAGGCCAAGCGCCATGCCGCAAATCGCGTAAAGAATGGCCAGGGCAAAGAAGTTCCGTGCAACGCCTTGCATCGCGTCCTCTCCGGTTGAAGAACAGGAACGCCGCCGCGGGAAGGTTCGCGGCCGGCTTTGCCTTGTTAGACACCGGTCCTGTTTCCGACGCATGTCGACGGCGCGCTGGCATGGAAACGCGGCGTTACATTGCCGCTGTCAGCCGTTTCTGGCCATTTCGCGCAAGCGGAACTTCTGGATCTTGCCCGTCGAGGTTTTCGGGATGTCGGCGAAGAACACGCGCTTCGGCACCTTGAACCGCGCCAGAAGGGTCCGGCAGTGCTCGATGATCCCGGCCTCGGTGGCCGTCCGGCCAGGCTTCAGTTCGACATAGGCGACCGGCACTTCGCCCCATCTGTCATCGGCGCGGGCAACCACGCCGCAGGACGCGACGGCCGGGTGCCTGTAGAGCGCATCCTCGACCTCGATGGAAGATATGTTCTCGCCCCCTGAGATGATGATGTCCTTGGAGCGGTCCTTGAGCTGGATGTAGCCGTCGGGGTGGACCACGCCGAGATCGCCGGAATGGAACCAGCCGCCGGCGAAGGCTTCTTCGGTGGCCGGCAGGTTCTTGAGATAGCCCTTCATGACGATGTTGCCGCGGAACATGACTTCGCCGATCGTATCTCCGTCGGCGGGCGTTTCCCGCATGGTGGCCGGGTCCATCACCGTCAGGCCCTCCAGTGACGCATAGCGCACGCCCTGCCGCGCCTTCTTGGCCGTGCGCGCATCCCGGTCCAGCTTGTCCCACTCGCCATGCCATTCGTTGACCACGGCCGGACCGTAGGTTTCGGTGAGGCCATAAAGATGCGTAACCGCGAACCCGGCATCGGCCATGCCGGAAAGCACGGCTTCCGGCGGCGGCGCGGCGGCCGTGTTGAAGGTGACGGTCTGCGCAAACGCGCGCTTGTCCTCTTCCGCCGCGTTGATCAGCGTCGACATGACGATCGGCGCCCCGCACAGATGGGTCACGCCGAGGTCGGCGATGGCGTCGTACATGGCCTTGGCGCGCACCCAGCGCAGGCACACATGCGTTCCCGCCTGCACGGCGAGCGTCCAGGGGAAGCACCAGCCGTTGCAGTGGAACATCGGCAGCGTCCACAGATAGACGGGATGCTTGCCCATGCCGGCGTGGATGGTGTTGGTATGGGCCATCAGCGCGGCGCCGCGATGGTGGTAGACGACGCCCTTCGGGTTGCCGGTCGTGCCCGACGTGTAGTTGAGCGAGATGGCGTCCCATTCGTGGTCGGGCATGGACCATGCGAAATCGGGGTCGCCGGACTGCACGAAGGCTTCGTAGTCGAGCGAGCCGATCCGCTCGCCCTTCGGGTAGGGGGCATCCGCCGCGTAGTGCGGATCGTCATAGTCGATCACCAGCGGCTTCACCCTGGCGATCGCCAGCGCCTCGCGCATCACGCCCGAGAACTCGCGGTCGACGATCAGCACCTTCGATTCGGCATGATCGAGCTGGAAGGCAATGATGGCGGCGTCGAGCCGCGTGTTGAGCGAATGCAGGACCGCCTTCACCATCGGCACGCCGAAATGCGCTTCCAGCATGGCCGGCGTATTGGAAAGCATGACGGAGACGGTATCGCCCTTGCCGATGCCCGTTCTGGCGAGCGCCGAGGCGAGTTGCAGGGAACGGCGCCAGAAATCGCGATAGGTCAGCCGCAAGTCGCCATGTATCACCGCGACCTGGTCCGGATAAGTCTTGGCGGTGCGCTCAAGCAGGGTAAGCGGTGTCAGCGGCTGGTAGTTTGCGGCGTTGCGGTCGAGGCCGACCTCATAGATGTTGGGCAAGGCATCCCTCCGGGCGAAATCCTTTGTCGCGCAATCCTAAGCAGGTTTCGCAAAACTGTCCCACGGTTTTCCGATGGAAGCCTGTCGCAGGACAAGCAGCGAAACAGGCGAGCCACGCAAGCCCGCTTGGAGCGCCGAGTCTTTGCGGAAGTAATTTGCTGCGCGGGAAGGGTAGGGTAGGCATCAAAACAACGACGCCATCCCGTCCCACAGCAGCTTCACGGCAATCAGCGCCACCGTGACATAGGTGAACGGATAAAAGATCTCCGGCCGCATTCGGCGCACCAGCCATGCGCCGGCGAGCGTGGCGAGCGGGGCGATCGGCATCAGCACGACAGAGGCGGCGAGGTTGGTCGTGTCGAACTGGCCGAGCGCGAAATAGGGCACGAGCTTGATGGCATTGGTGACGGCGAAGAAAATGACGCCGGTGCCCGTCAGGACTTTCGGATCGAGGCGCAGCGGCAGGGTGTAGACCTGGAAGGGCGGGCCGCCGACATGCGCGACGAAGCTGGTGAAGCCGGCCACCGTGCCCCAGAACGCCGCGAGCACGGGGTTGCGCCGCGCGGAATGCTGGTCGCCGTGGCGGAGTGTCAAGTACACCCAGCGCAACACGAATACAACGGCGACGGCGCCGACGATCATACGGACCATGTCGGCAGTCACCAGCGACGCTGTGAGCCACCCCGCGCCGATGCCGAGAACCGATCCCGGCAGCATCGACCACAGCAGGTCACGATCGAAGACGCCGCGCCAGGTCCAAAGCGACACGAGGTCCATCAGGATGAGGATCGGGAGCAGGATCGCCGCGGCCTGCACCGGCGGGATCGCCAGCGCCATCAGCGGCACGCCGACGAAGCCGACGGCGCCGCCGAACCCGCCCTTTGACAGGCCGACCAGGATTACCGCCGGCACGGCGGCGGCGTAGAACCACGGATCGGAGAGGAGAGACGCCATTGGCCGCGACAAATCAGTCAGTGGAGCAGGTGAAGCATGGGCGAAGCCACACGAAGCTGCTTAGCCCGGTCCGGCAGGCTTGGCTATGGAGCCTGTTCAAAACGGGCATCGTCGTCTATGCCAAATTGCAACCATGATCGCACGGCACACCGCTTTGCCTCACATTTGATGTTTGCTCCCTCCACGGCCTCCGCACCCGCATGAACGACAGAACGCCTCCCAATCGCTGCCGCGTGGTGCTGATCGCGCCGTCCGGACGAGAATGCCGCGACCTTCGGGCCACGCCTGGCCGAGGCGGTCGCCGGCGGCGACATCGCCTCGCTCATCCTGCCCTCGCCCGGCGACGAAGCGGCGTTCCAGGAATTTGCCGCGCCGATCGTCCGCATCGCCCAGGAGGCCGGCATCGCCGCGATCATCGCCGACGACACGCGCATCGCCGGCAGGGTCGGCGCGGACGGCATCCATCTGCAGGCGAGAAGGAAGAACTGCGGCAGGCGGTGGAACGTTGGCAGGGCAAGATGATCGTCGGAGCGGGCGGCGCGACGACGCGCGACGATGCGCTCGAACTGGGCGAAATGCAGCCCGACTATATTTTCTTCGGCCGCTTCGGCTTCGACAACAAGCCGGAGCCGCACCGGCGCAACCTGTCGCTCGGCGCCTGGTGGGCCGATGTGGTGGAGATACCCTGCATCGTGCTGGGCGGCTCCGAACTCGCCTCCGTGGAGACGGTCGCCGCGACCGGGGTGGAATTCGTTGCGCTTTCGAGTGCCGTGTTCGGCGAAGGCGTCGACCCTCGGCAGGCCGTGCGGGAGGCCAATGCGATACTCGACCGGACCGCGCCGCGTCTCGAGGGCTGAACCTTGTCGGGACCGGCGCGTCGCTTGGTCAAGAGTTTGCTCGCGGCGGCGATTGCCTGGGCGGCGGCGCTGCCGGCCGGGGCCGTGGATACGCCGAAAAGCGAGAGGCTGCCCAGTCCCGTGGACCCGGAGCGCTTCTCGGGCGGCCTGACCCGCGACAACCATGTCGATCCCGAGCGGTTCGGCGCACGCCAGCCCGACCAGGCCTATGGCGCGTTCCAGCGCGGACTGTACATCACCGCCTATAATCTCGCCTTGCCGCGCGCCGAGAGCGGCGACCCGGCGGCGCAGACGCTGGTCGCCGAAATCCTGTCGCGCGGGCTCGGCATGCGGCAGGACGAGGCCAAGGCGGCTGCGTGGTATCAGCGCGCTTCCGAAGAGGGCGTTCCGGAAGCGCAGTTCCAGTATGCGCTGCTGCTGCTCGACGGGCGCTACGTAAAGAAGGACGAGAAGGCGGCCTTCGCGCTGATGCAGGCCGCGGCCGAGGCCGGCAATCTGCTGGCGCAGTTCAACCTTGCCCAGTTGCTGGTCAAGCAGGAGCCGGACGGACGCGGCTTCGAAAAGGCGGTCGCCTACTACGAGCGGGCCGCGGAAGGCGGGCTTGCCGATGCGCAATATGCGATGGCGCAGATCCATGCGAACGGCGTCGGAGGCAAAAAAGCCGACGACAACGAGGCCAGACGCTGGCTGCTGCTCGCGGCGCGGCAGAATTACGATACGGCGCAACTCGACCTCGGCCGCTGGATGATGGAAGGGCGGGGCGGCGACAAAAGCCGGGCGGAGGGCTTCGCCTGGCTGCTGCGCGCGGCGAGCGGCGGCAATGTCGCGGCGCAGAACGAGGTCGCCAAGCTCTACATGCAGGGCATCGGCGTCGAGCCCGACACGATCGCCGCCGCTTCCTGGTACTTCCTGGCCCGCCGCGCCGGCCTGGTCGATCCGCTGATGGAGGATTTCCTCGACGGACTGACCGACGACGAGATCAAGCAGGCGCTTGAGAAGGCGAACCGGCTTCGCTGATCGGGACCCGTCTTGCCGCTCTCTTGCCTCCTGATGCGTTTTGTGGTCTTGGGAGCGCGAAATCCGCCACGCGGCGCCATTCCTTTCTCCGGAAACAACAGAAGATGGCCAAGATAAACGGCAACGAAATCCGTCCGGGTGACGTCATCGAGCATCGAGGACGGCCTTTGGGTCGCGGTGAAGACCAATACGGTGAAGCCCGGCAAGGGCGGCGCCTACAATCAGGTCGAACTGAAGAACCTGATCAACGGCACCAAGCTCAACGAGCGCTTCCGCTCGGCCGAGACGGTCGAGAGGATCCGCCTCGAACACAAGGATTTCTCCTTTCTCTACGAGCAGGGCGACGCGCTGGTGTTCATGGATACCGAGAGCTACGAGCAACTCGAACTCGCAGAAGGACTTCGTCGGCGACCGCGCCGCCTTCCTGCAGGACGGCATGATGGTTACCGTTGAGCTTTATGAGGAACGGCCGATCGGCATTTCGCTGCCCGACCAGGTGGTGCTGACCATCACCGAGGCCGATCCGGTGGTGAAGGGCCAGACGGCCGCTTCGTCCTACAAGCCGGCCGTGCTGGAAAACGGCATCCGCGTTCTGGTGCCGCCCTTCATCCAGGCTGGTGAAAAAATCCTCGTCGATACCACCGAACTGACCTATCTGCGCCGCGCAGACTGACCCGAGCATCGATATGGCACGTTCCGCACTCCTCAATGTGATGGTTCAGGCCGCCATGAAGGCCGGCCGCTCGCTGTCGCGCGACTTCGGCGAGGTCCAGAACCTGCAGGTCTCGCTGAAGGGGCCGGCGGATTTCGTCAGCCAGGCCGACCGCAAGGCCGAGGACATCGTTTTCGCCGAACTGTCGAAAGCGCGGCCGGGCTACGGCTTCCTGATGGAGGAACGCGGCGACGTTGAGGGCGACGACGACCAGCATCGCTGGATCGTCGATCCGCTCGACGGCACGACGAATTTCCTGCACGGCCTGCCGATCTTCGCCATTTCGATCGCGCTCGAACGGCAAGGCCAGATCGTCGCCGGCGTGATCTACAATCCGGCGATGGACGAGCTCTACACCGCCGAGCGCGGCGGCGGCGCCTTCCTCAACGACCGCCGCCTGCGGGTCGCCGCGCGCACGAAGCTGTCGGATACCGTGATCGGCACCGGCGTGCCGCATCTCGGCCTCGGCCATCACGGCAACTATCTGGTCGAACTGCGCAATGTGATGGGCGAGGTCGCCGGCATCCGCCGTCTTGGCTCGGCCGCGCTCGACCTCGCCTATCTGGCGGCGGGGCGGCTCGACGGCTTCTGGGAAGACCTGCTCAAGCCGTGGGACATCGCCGCCGGCATCCTACTGATCCGCGAGGCGGGCGGCTTCGTCTCCGACCGGCACGGCGAGCAGGGCATGTTCGACAACCATTCGATCGTCGCCGGCAACGAGACGATCCACCGGGCGCTGCTAAAGACGCTGAAGAAGCCGGTCTCATCAAACTGACCGCAATCCTTTTGTCTACTTGCCAGCTTGCGGGCCGGCGTGCTGAAGTTGTCCGACGGGAGTCGCCGAGGGGACAGCGACGGCGGGCATGACAGCGATGAGCGGGCGAAGCGATTCTTCCCACATACCCTTTCGCGGACGGTTCACCTATTCGAGGGGTGAATTGATCGCCGACGGCGTCGTGCACGGAATCGGTCTCGCCATGGCGATCCCGGTGGGCTCGACCCTGCTGGCCTTCGCCGCGTTCCGCACGGGGCCGTGGGAATTCGTGGCCACGCTGTTGTATGTCGCGTCGCTGCTCGCGCTCCTTTCGATCTCGTTCGCCTATAATCTCTGGCCGATTTCGCCGACGAAGTGGATGTTGAGGCGCCTCGACCACGCGGCGATCTATCTGCTGATCGCCGGCACCTATACGCCGCTTCTGGCGCAACTCGACGATCATGCCCTGGCCGGCACGATGGCCCTGGTCATCTGGGGCGCGGCCCTGCTTGGCATTGCGGCAAAAATCTTCCTGCCGGGGCGCTTCGACCGGCTGGCGGTCTTCGTCTACCTTGCCATCGGCTGGAGCGGGGTGGCCGTGTCGGGCGCGATGGCCGAAACGCTGGCGGAAACCACGATCTGGCTGATCGTCGCCGGGGGGATCGCCTATTCTTGCGGCGTGGTGTTTTACCTCTGGCAGCAACTGCGTTTCCACTCCGCCGCCTGGCATGGCTTTGTGGTGACCGGCGCGGGCCTGCATCTCGCCGCCATGGTGGACTGTCTGGTCATCGACCGTCTGTCGATGGCCGCTTAGGCAAGTTCGCGATTGGCAACAAACGGACGCCGCCCGCCGATTGCGACCGCGCGGGCGCGGTGTCCGTTTGTGCTCCCGCCGCGTCTTTCAATTTTGTCGCATTTCCGTTTAAACTCCCGCGCATGGAAATGGCGGCCACGGATTCGGGGCGCTGATGTCGTTCTTGAATAATTTGAGGCTGGCGAGACGACGGACGGCTACGACCCGTACAAGCTCTCCAGTCCGCAGGTCTTTCTGTTCTCGATGCTGGTCTTCCTGGCGATCGTCGGCTTCATCGCGGCGATCCTGACCCGGCAGATCACTTCGGCCTTCTCCACCAATCCCGGCCTCAACGGCCTGATCGCCGGCGTGCTGCTGGTCGGCATTCTGCTTGCCTTCGGCCAGGTGCCGCGGCTTTTTCGCGAAGTGCGCTGGGTCAACTCCTTCCGCGCCGGATCGGAGGCGAACGATCCGGTACTGCTGGCGCCGATGAAGGCGCTGCTCAGCCGCTCCGCCACGATGGCGCTGTCGACCAGTTCGATGCGCACCATGCTGGACTCGATCGCCACCCGCCTGGATGAGAGCCGCGATGTGTCGCGCTACCTGGTCGGCCTGCTGGTATTCCTCGGTCTGCTCGGTACATTCTGGGGCCTGCTGAATACGATCGGCTCGATCGGCGACACGATCCAGTCGCTCGATCCGGGCACGGGTGACGCGTCGGCGGTGCTCGAATGCGCTGAAGTCCGGCCTTCGGCGCCGCTTTCGGGCATGGGCACGGCGTTCTCGTCGTCGCTGTTCGGCCTTTCCGGATCGCTGATACTCGGCTTTCTCGACCTTCAGGCGGGGCGCGCGCAAACCCGCTTCTACACCGAGCTCGAAAACTGGCTGTCCTCGGTCACCGATCTTTCCTCGAGACATCGTCAGTCGCGGCCACGCCGCGCCCGACGCCTCCGACGAGTTGAAGGCACTCGGCGAACGGTTGCGCGTCCTGCAGGAGAATGGCGGTTCCAATCCGCGCGTCGCGACTGCCATGGCCAATCTGGCGGACGGCATTTCCGGCCTGGTCAAGAACATGCGCAACGAACAGCAGATCATGCGCGACTGGGTGGAAGCGCAGTCGCAGGAGCAGAAGGCGCTGCGCACGACGCTCGACCGTATTGCCGAAGCGCTGAAGCAGCGGGAGCGGAACTGACATGGCGCTGGCGCGGGCTCGCCGCGGCGACCGCCGCATCGACTACTGGCCGGGCTTCGTCGATGCACTTTCGACCCTGCTGCTCGCCATCATGTTCCTGCTGTCGGTGTTCGTGCTGGCGCAGTTCCTGCTCAGCCGCGAAATCTCCGGCAAGGACGAGGTGCTGAACCGCCTGAACTCGCAGATCAACGAGCTGACGCAGCTTCTGGCGCTGGAAAAGACGAATACCCAGGATGCGCAGGACCAGCTCGCCAATCCTGCAGGCCTCGCTGAAGCGGCCGAAACCGAGCGATCGCGCCTGCAGCAGTTGCTCGATCGTGGCGCCGGCGCCGGCGCCGAGGCCGAGCAGATCGGTACGCTTTCGGGCGAACTCAATTCGCAGCGCCAGATCAGCCAGCAGGCGCTCAGCCAGGTCGAACTTCTCAACCAGCAGATCGCGGCGCTGCGCAAGCAGATCGGCGCGCTGGAGACGTCGCTCGACGCATCCGAAATCGCGCGACCGCGAATCCAACACCAAGATCGCGGATCTCGGCCGGCGGCTCAATGTGGCGCTTGCCCAGCGCGTGCAGGAACTCAACCGCTACCGGTCCGACTTTCTTCGGGCGGCTGCGCGAAATCCTGTCGGACCGCGAAAACATCCGCATCGTCGGCGACCGCTTCGTGTTCCAGTCGGAAGTGTTGTTCCCGGTCGGCTCCGATGAGATCAACGATGCGGGCCGCGTCGAAATGGCGAAGCTGGCGCAGGCGCTGATCGAACTGGCGAAGGAAATTCCGCCGGAGATCAACTGGGTCCTTGCGTGTCGACGGTCACACCGACAACCGGCCGCTTTCCGGCGCCGGCCGCTACCGCGACAATTGGGAACTCTCCTCGGCGCGCGCGACCTCGGTGGTGAAGTTCCTGATCGAAAACGGCGTGCCGGCCAATCGGCTGGTGGCGGCCGGCTTCGGCGAATATCAGCCGCTCGATCCCGCCGATACCGAGGAGGCGCGCAACCGCAACCGGCGTATCGAGCTGAAGCTGACCGAGCGCTGAAAGGCGTCGCTTGGCTCACCGCTAGACAGGCGACAGGCGGCGGCGGCCGGCAGCGCTGCACGTCAGGATCTTGCGCGCGACCGTCGCGCCGCCGAACAGGCCGGCGATGACGACGCAGATCAGGAAGAAAGTCTTCACCTCAAATCCGGCGCCGCCGAGATAAAGTCCAGATCAGGCCGGCCGCCAGAAAGCCGTTATAGACGCCCTCGCTGGCGGCAAACCTCTTCGACGCCGCTGCGAATTGCGGCTTGAGCTTGAACGCCTTGCGGCCGGCCGGCGTGTGCAAGATTATCATTTCAAGATACATGAAATAGAGGTGGAGCAAGGCCACCACCGCGATCAGAATGCCGGCGACCATCGTTCCTCCCAATTACCTGCCCCAACTGCATTTTGCCGGTTGAAAGCGCTTTCGCAAGAGCTGACGGCGGGGCTTGCGGCGGTCGCGAGGACTGGCTGTCAAGACCCCTTGAAAACAGATTATCAATGTCCTTGCGAAACTGACGAAACATGTCGCAGGCTGGAGGCGCTGGAACACGCGCTGGCAATTCTCGGTGCCGACGGGCGACGCCATAGCGTCGCCGGCGGCGGAAACGCGCGCCGTTGCCGCTTGAGTTCCGCCGAATGATCATCGCCACGCGACCGCGCCGGACATCGCCGACTGGCTGGACACCGCCGTTGCTCGCGGCACGACGAGGATCAGACGCACCGTGCGCATTCCGTCCAATTCTCCAACAGCACTCTGCTGCAGCGAATTCCTCGTGTTCAGCCTGACGCTATTGCGCGCCGAACAGCTTTGCCGCGCGCTACGTCCCAGCAACGTTCGGGCGCAGCTCCTGCCGCGACGCCGACGCCATTATCATGTCCGGCGGCGCCGGCGCTGCGCGCCGACGCGCACAGGCTCGGTCCCTTCGACGCACATGGACAATACGCCCTCGGCAACCGCCAGGTGGACATCGCGCCGATCTTATGCGAGCTGCAGGCCTTTCTCCGCTTTCGTGCGCGAGGCCGATCGCCGCGCAGCAGCAGCGGCTGGGAACGCCGAGTCGCCGCGTCCGCGCAGATGACGCCATCGGCACACAGCGCGAACATCGCTCGCCATCGTGCGGTCGGCTTCGATCTCAAACCGCAGCCTTGCGTGCAATCATCCGTTCAGCGGCGGGGTCGCCCATCGACTCGCATCGCCCGCGTACCGGACCTCGTGGCTTTCTGCCCGCGCTGCAGGCTCGTGCTGCAGGCGACCGGCCATGCACGGTATGCGCAGAACCTCGCGAAGCGCATGGCCGCATGGCCGCTTCGGCAGGGCGCGCGGCATCGCGATCCGAACGCTCACGAGCCTGTTCGTCGAAATGCCGTTCGGCCGCGACGCCGCCTTCTGGCGCTGGGCGCTGCCGATCCGCGCGGCATCGCGGCGAAAGCCGGACGTAGACGCAGCCTGCACACGTCCTGCACGATCCGACGCGGCTTGACCGCGTTACGCCGACGAAGCCACCTACGCGGCACGGCATTCAGCGCTTCGCAGATTGAAGCGGTGGCCTGTCGCGAGGCGCCTAGCCGCGCCGGACAGACCGGCGACGTCGCGCATGCCAAGATCGCCGACGATCAGGCCTGTCGACGCTGGCGATTTCCGTCGCCAGCCCAGCCAGCTTGTTCACCGGCCGGGCGGCGCCTTTCGGCCAAACCCCGTCTTACAGCTGCCCATGGATGGCGGCGCACCACGCGGCCGCGTATGCGCGCGAGCGCCCGGCGTTCGAGGCCGACATCAGCAGCTTTCGCCGCCAACGGCTTGGCGCCGCCGAACACATTGTCGCAGGGCTCACGCATGGTCAGACGCCGGATCGCCGCCGCGGCGGCGACCGAGAAGAACTGAACGCGGCCATTGCGTCGACCATCTGAAGGCCCGCTATGGACGGCAATGTCGGCTAGTGAGGCCGCTAGCGGCTACGCCCTACTCAGCCGCCACGCTGAATGCCGCCTTGCCGTCGGCGAACTGCAACTCTGCCAGCCGAGCGTAGAGGCCGCCCTTGGCGACGAGGCTTTTATGAGTGCCTTCCTCGACGATGCGGCCTTCGTCCATGACGAGGATGCGGTCGGCCTTGAGCACCGTTGCCAGGCGATGCGCGATGACGATGCTCGTGCGCCCTTGCATCAGCCGCTCAAGCGCGGTCTGCACGGCGCTCTCGCTCTCGGCGTCGAGCGCCGATGTGGCCTCGTCGAGCAGCAGGATCGGCGCGTCGCGCAGGATGGCGCGGGCGATCGCGATGCGCTGGCGCTGGCCGCCGGAGAGTGTGACGCCGCGTTCGCCGACCTCCGCGTCGTATCCCGTCGGGCAGCCTGCGGATGAAGTCGTCGGCAAAGGCGTCGCGGGCGGCGGCTTCGATTGCCTTCATCGCTGGCGCCCGGTTTGCCGAAGCCGATATTGTCCTTGGCCGACGCCGCGAAGATCGTCACATCCTGCGGTACGATCGCGGTGCGAGCCGCGGATCGTCCGCCGGGTCGGCATTTGCGACATCGACGCCATCAACCAGCACGGTTCCGGATTGCGGATCGTAGAAGCGCAGGATCAGCGAAAAGATCGTGCTCTTTGCCGGCGCCGGACGGACCGACAAGCGCGACCTTCTCACCCGGTCTCACGCGAAAAGCTCAGATTGTGCAGCGCCGGCAGATCGGGCCGTGACGGGTAGGTGAAGGACACGTTTGCGGAACTCGACCGCGCCGAGCGGCTTTGCCGGCAATGGTCTGGTGGGGCGGGCTTCGAGACGGCAGGCATTTCGGCGAGCAGTTCGGTGAGCCGCTCCGCCGCGCCGCCGCCTGGCTGAGTTCGCCCCAGACCTCGGACAGCGCGCCAAGAGCGCCTGCCGCAGAACACCGAATAGAGCAGGAACTGGCCGAGCGTGCCGGGCGACATCACGCCGCTCAGCACATCGCGCGAGCCGAACCACAGAACCGCGACGACCGAGCGAAAGATCGTGAAGATGGCGAAGAAGGTCAGCAGCGCACGGGCGAGCACCGACGATCGCGCCGCTTGAAACGCCGCCTCGACCGCACCGGTCAAAGCGGCTCGTGGCGAGCTTTTCGTTGGTGAAGGCCTGCAGCGTACGGATCGCGCCGATCTGCTCGCTGGCATAGGCGGAGGCCTCCGCAAGCGTGTCCTGCGCCAGGCGCGACTTGCGGCGCACCGAGCGGCCGAAGGCGACCAGCGGCAGCACGATGACGGGAATGGCGACGATGACCAGGCCGGAGAGCTTCGGACTGGTGAATACCATCATGGCAAGCGCGCCGATGCCGAGGATGGCATTGCGCAGCGCCACCGACGCGGTCGCGCCGACGGCCGACTTGATCTGCGTGGTGTCGGCGGTCAGCCGCGACACGATTTCGCCGGACTGCACCCTGTCGAAGAAGCCCGGCGACAACGTCGTGACATGCGCAGAAAACATCGCGCCGGAAGTCGGCGACGACGCGCTCGCCGAGCGTGATGACGAAATAGTAGCGCGCAGCCGAAGCTGCGGCCAGGACCGCCGCGATCACCACCAGCATCGCGAAATAATTGGCTGATGAAGGCGGAATCCGACGACGAGAAACCATGGTCGATCATGCGGCGCACGGCCAACGGCAAGGTCAGCGTCGTCGCTGCGGCGACGACCAGCGACACAGCGGCGCCCAGCGCGATCACGCGATAGCGCATGACGTAAGGCGCGAGCCGCCTCAGCGGCTTCAGCGAGCGCCTTTTCGTGTCGTCCATCGAATTCCTTCCGGACAGCGCGGCCTTGTGATTTAATTCCGGCTGGTGTATAGGCCCGCCGACCGTTTTTGTAGCCGTGGCCGTCCAATAGCTGCGGCTTCATTCATTTTGACAGTGGGCGCATCGCCGCAGGCGCGTGCCCTAGCCAGCCAGGACGATAGCGATGAAAGACAAGATCCATCCCGACTACCACTACCATCAAGGTCGTCATGACCGACGGCACCGAGTATATGACGCGCTCGACCTGGGGCAAGGAGGGCGACACGATGAACCTCGACATCGACCCGACCACCCATCCGGCCTGGACCGGCGGTCAGCAGACCCTGCTTGATCGCGGCGGCCGTCTGTCGAAGTTCAAGAAGCGCTACGAAGGCCTCGGCATGTAATTTTCGGACTTGTCCCGTTCGAAAAACCCCGCTTCGGCGGGGTTTTTTGTGTGGGGTTCCGCCCGATCCCGAACGGAGCCCCGCGAGCGGTTGTCAGGCCAGCACGCTCGCACCAACCGTGCGGTCGATGTCGCCGACCAGCGGAGAATTCGTCCGCCGGGTTGTTTTCCTCGTAAGTCCAGACCTTGAACGTCGACAGCGAATGCGGACCGAAACTGTGCAGCAGCGGAATGTCGGTCGCGTCGCGCCCGCGCGCGATCACGACGCGGCCAATGCGCGGCATGTTGTGGCGCGGGTCGAATGTGTACCACTTTCCGTCGAGATAGACTTGAGTCGGCGTTGAAGTCCATGGGCGCGGGGTCGGGCGGAACGCCGATGTAGCGATAGCCCGTTCACGTAGCGCGCCGGTATGTTCATGCAGCGGCACAACGTGATGGCGAGATGCGCGAAATCGCGGCATACGCCGACCCGTTCGTCATGCGCCTGGCGCGGCCGTGCGGGTGGCGCGGGCATAGCCATAGCCGAAGGAAAGCCGGTTATGCACCATAGTCGACGATCGCCTGGACCCTGGCCCAGCCCGGCGGGAGATGACCGAAGAGCTGCGGGCCACGCCCATCATATGATCGGTCTCGCAATAGCGGCTGCCGAGCAGATAGACGATCGCGTCGTCGGGGAGTTCCTCGACCGGTGTCTCGCGCGCCAGAAAATTGGCCTGTTCGGGCTCGCCGCTGTCCTGAACAATCGCGTCGTAGAGGATTCGCACGCCTCCTTCCGGGGCGGTAAAGCGGCGGCAGGTATTGCCGAAAAGGTCGTCATAGACGCTGATGGGCACCGGCGGAGCCAACGCCTTGGTCTGGCGCTTGATGTCCTCTTGGCGGTCCTTGTGGACTTCGAGAAGGGAGATTACCCGGAGTCGGCTGAGCGCAGCTGATCGCAATTTCATAGCCGAGCCTGATGAGCATGGGTACCTCTTCGATGTTGGGCGAAATTTTCGCCTACAACGCAACAGTGCCGGTTCGGTTCCGGGCGCTCCCCCACGTCGGGTCTCCGACGTTCCTCGACGGGCAAGGCGTACGAAGGCGCTTCCAGTTCCTTGTGTTCCCAGTCGCCATAGCGAACCGGCTCCTGGCCGCCGCGCCCGCCCAGTTCGCGCGGCATCGCGGCCACACGCGCCTCCTGTCCGGCGCGGCGGGCCTCCGCTTCGGCGAGCGCGCGCCTGGCCGCGGCGGCGAGTTTCCTGCCCGGAGTCCGCGGTTCGGCCGCGGGAGTGTCTTGGGTCTTTTCTTCGGCTGTCCGGCTCATTCCCGTCTCCGTCGGAAATCATTGAAACAAACGCCTGTATTCCCCATCATATAGCAGGGTTTCGGCGGGATCGACCACCGGGAAGGCCATGAGGGTTTTTGATGAATGTGATGCGGACGGCGATGCTCCTGGCGCTTATGACAGCGCTGTTCATGGGAGTGGGCTACCTGATCGGCGGTTCGGGCGGCATGATGATCGCCTTCCTGATCGCCGCTGCCATGAATCTGTTCAGCTACTGGAACGCCGACAAGATGGTGCTGAGAATGCACCATGCCGTCGAGGTGGATGAGCGCAGCGCGCCGGAATATTACGGCATCGTGCGCGATCTTGCCGCACGCGCCGGCCTGCCGATGCCGAAGGTCTATATCATCGACAATCCG
>CAWFYS010000008.1:0-236593 GCA_963820075.1 uncultured Alphaproteobacteria bacterium | reverse complement strand
CTTAAAAAAAATCAAGCCGGGCCTCGCCGTCCGTCTCCTCGGCCGTCTCCAGCCAGGTTTTCGGCAACGGCGATGCCGGATCAAAAAGCCAAAACAATATGTCCGATTCCGAAATCGGGCGGCTTGCCTCAGCGATACTTGTCCATGCCCTTGGTGAACTGGTCGAATATCGATTCCACGCCCTTCTGATATTCGTCGCGCTGTTTGGCGCCGGTTTCGAACATGTCGCCGAACAGGTCGTCATAGGGATTGCGCGGGCGGCCGCTCGGATTGGCTGGCGGGCGGGGTGCCGCCGGCTCCGGTTCGGCCTGCGGCGCCTGCGCCTGGCCGCCGCTCATCATGTCCTGGAGAATCTTCCCCCAGGGATTGTCGCCGAACGGTCCGGGCGCCTGCGGCTGGGACGGCGCGGATTGCGGTCGTGACGGCGCCTGCTGCGCGCCGCCGCCGAACATGTCCTGCAAGACCTTGCCGAAGGGGTTGTCGAACGGATTTGCCGGCTGGGCCGGCGGCTGCTGCTGCTGCGGCTGGCCGCCGCCCATCATGGCGCCGCCCTGGCGCATCATCTGCTCGATGATTTCGCCAAGCGGATTGCCGCCGCCGCCGAAGCCGCTTGCCGCCTGCATCGGGTTGGTCGACTGCTTGAACAGGCCGCCCATGATCATCGAGGCGATGACAGGCATCATCTGCTGAAGCACCTGCTGGCCGATTCCGGTCGCCTGGGCCGCCTGTTCGGCGACGGCGCGCGACAGATCCTTGGAGCCGAACAAATGGCCGAGAATGCCGTTGCCTTCAGCCACGCCCTGCGGCGAAAACGCATTCTGAGCGTCCTCGAAATATTTCGAATGCTGGCCGCTGGCCAGAGCGGTCATGAAGCTGGCGATCCCGTAAGGGTCGGAAGCGTTGCGCTTCAGCCCTTGCGAAAAGGCCGGCATCAGCGCTTCGACCGCCTGCTGCGCCTGCTGCTGCGAAAGGCCGAACTGTCTGGCCAGCAGCTCCATGCCCTGGCCGTTCTGCGCGTTGGCCATCATATCGAACAGTGTCGGCATCGCGATCCTCCTCGTGAAGCGCTTTCGGGAATCAAGCTAAGCAGGTTTCGCGGAACTGTTCCACGGTTTTCCGAAACCTGGCTGGGCGCGCGTATCTGCCTGACGCGCCATGGCGGCGGCGACTGCGCGCGGAACGTGGAGGTAAGCTCTAATAGGCGTATTCCATAAACACCGGCTCGATCGAGTCGCCCCAGCGCGTGTGGTAGGCTTGCATCATTTCCTCCGCGCTTGTCGTGCCGCGTGCCACCACCTCGTCCAGGGTGGAAAGGAAGGTCGTCTCGTCATAGCCGTCGCGATTCTTCCGCGCCCGGTTCTTCAGCCCGTCGCGCGCAATGCCCAGCACCTCGCGGGCAATATCGCGCAAGCTCGAACCGCGGAACTCGGCGGCGATGCCTTGCGCCGGCACGGCGGCGCGCAGGTCGCGCACTTCCTCATATGTCCAGCCGGCCGTCAGCGTTTCGGCCGCCTCGAGAGCCGCCTGGTCGTACAGCAGCCCGACCCAGAAGGCCGGCAGCGCGCAGATGCGCCGCCACGGGCCGCCATCGGCGCCGCGCATCTCGAGAAAGCGCTTCAGCCGCACGTCGGGAAACAGCGTCGACAGATGGTTCGCCCAGTCGCCGATGGTCGGCAAGCCCGTCGGGAATGGAATCGCGGGCGGTTCCGTCCATGAACTGGCGGAAGGTAACGTGGGTCATGTCGTGATAGCGGCCGTCGCGGATAACGAAATACATCGGCACGTCGAGCGCCCAGTCGACATAGTCGGCAAAGCCGAAATCGGGCGAGAAGCAGAAGGGCAGCAGGCCGGAGCGCTGATTGTCCGTGTCGGTCCAGATCTCGCCGCGCCAGGATTTCAGTCCGTTCGGCCGGCCGTCGGTGAAAGGCGAATTGGCGAACAGCGCGGTGGCCAGCGGCTGCAGCCTGAGCGACACCTGCATCTTGCGGCGCATGTCGGCCTCGCTCTCGAAGTCGAGGTTCACCTGGATCGTGCAGGTGCGGTACATCATGTCGAGACCCTTGGTGCCGACCTTCGGCATGTAGCGGGTCATGATTTCGTAGCGCGATTTCGGCATTTTCGGCGTCTCGGCCAGCGTCCATTTCGGGCTGCCGCCGAGCCCCAGGAAGCGGATGCCGAGCGGTTCGGCGATCTCGCGCACCTGCGCCAGATGCGCGTTGCCCTCGCGGCAGGTCTGGTGGATGTTCTCGACCGGCGCGCCGGAAAGCTCGAACTGGCCGCCCGGCTCCAGCGAGATCGCGCCCTGGCCTGTCGGCTCCACGAGCCCGATCACCCGGCCGTCGTCGAGGATCGGATCCCACCCCAGCGTGCGCTGCATGCCTTCGAGAATGGCGCGGATGCCGCGCTCGCCGCCATAGGGCACCGGCGCGTTGCCGTCGACATAGAAGGGAAACTTCTCATGCTCGGTGCCGATGCGCCATTTGTCGCGTGGCTTGTTGCCGGCCGCCAGATACGCGACCAGTTCGCCGACATCATCGATTGGCCGGAAATCCGTCGTGTCGCGCGCCATGCTGGTATCCGCTCCCGCGGCCGGGAAGGCCGTGGCGTTTGATGGCGAAATGCCGGTCGCCGATCAAGCGAAAAATCCTGACGAAATTGTCAGGCCGCTTGATGCGCATCTCGTCCGGCGCGTCGCGATAGCCGAAATCGTATCGGCCGCGAGCCTGAGATCCCGGTTCCGCCTCCAGGAGGCCGAATGGCACCCGGCCCGGCGGAATTCGCACTGTCAAGTATATATCCGAGATACAAAGAAAAAAATTATAAGCCGTACTTGGAAAATGCAGTATATTTTCTGGTGTTTATTTGGCAAAGTGAGAAATCTCAAGCGGAGGAGGCTGGCCATGTGGAATGTCGTCGAAGTCGGAAAAATCGATGTCCCCAATATCGGCCCCTATAATTCCGAAAAGAAGAGATTCAAACAGAGCCACAATATGAGCGGCCTGTTTTGTCCCGCCTCCGACTGGTGCCTGGTTGTATCGGATGAAAAGCGCGGCTTCCACCGGCTGAAGGTTTCCCGCGATCATGACAATATGCCCGGCGTGTCGCACGGCTCGATCTTCGATCTGGAGTTGCCTTCCGCGGAGTTTCTTGAAAAGCACGCAATAGTGGAAGTCGAGGAACTCGACCTCGAGGCCATCGCCAATAAGGGCGATGTGGTTTTCTTTGTCGGTTCGCACGCCAACAAGAGGGAGAGCGGTGAGAAAAACCCGGCCTCGCATCTGGTCGCGATCGCATCGATCGCCGACCTGAAGGCGAAGAGCCAGGTACCGGCGCAATGGGCGAGCCTCGACAAGCTGTTCAAGGGCGGTAACCTGCTTGGCGAGGTTCTGTACAAGCAGTTGCAGTGCGGCGGCCTCAACATCGAGGGGGCAACCATTCTGGGCGAGGATTTGCTGATCGGCATCCGGTCGCCGTCGCGCGGAACCGACGGTGCCAACTCCGCCGCCTATGTCATTTCGACGCCCCTGGCCGGACTTCTCGATGAGGATTTTTCCGGCGCCAGGCTGCATGCCCTGCCGACGGACCGGGCCTTCATCGGCATACGCGCGATGGAGACTGTGGGAAATTCGGTCGTTGCAATCACCGGCGACGCCGGCGTCTCCGACCTCAAGGACGGCGCTCAACCGGAATGCGGCGCTAACCTGAACAAGGAAGACCCGGACCGTCCATTCCAGTTGCGCCTCTGGAAGCCTGCCAGCGGAGACGCATTCGAGGTCGAACCGCTGATCACCTTCGACAAAGTCGAGGGGGAAAACTTCGAAGGCGAGCGCTCGGTCGCCAAGCTCGAAGCCATCGCCGCCGATCCGGCCCGTCCGGGTGCTTTCTTCATCCTCTATGACGGCAGCGACACGGTGCGCTACGTCACCGGCGTCGAGGTGGAGTAGACGGCCGCCTACCAGTCGCCGATCGTCGCCTGCACCAGCGCCAGCGCGGCGACCGCGGCCGTGTCGGCGCGCAGGATGCGCGGCCCGAGCGGGATTGCCGTCACGAAGGGGAGCGCGCGCAACCGCCGGCGTTCCTCTTCGGAAAAGCCGCCTTCCGGGCCGATCAGCAGACCGAGCTTGCTCTCCGTGATGGCCCGCAGGGCGGGCAGGGGATTGTTGGTGGCCGAATCCTCGTCGCAGAAGATCAGCCGCCGCTGCTTGTCCCACCCGGCGAGCAGCGGGTCGAGCTTCTGCGCCTCGGCGACTTCCGGCACGGCGAGAATTCCACATTGCTCGGCCGCCTCGACGGCGTTGGCCTGGACTCGCTCGATACTGGGCGTGGCCACCTGCGTGTGCTGGGTGATGACCGGCACCAGCCGTCCCGCGCCCATCTCCACCGCCTTCTGCACGAGGTAGTCGAGACGGCCCTGCTTCAGCGGCGAAAAGCAGTAGACCAGATCGGGCGTCGGCGGCTGCGGCCGCGTCTGCTCGACGAGCCTCAGCCGCGCCGCCTTTTTCGATTTCACCTCGACCGCCGCCCGCCATTCGCCGTCGCGCCCGTTGAAGACCAGCACCTCGGCGCCGTCGCCCATGCGCAGCACGGCGAGGAGGTAATGGCTGTGCTGCTGCCCGGCCTCGACCACGCCGCCCGCCGCCAGGCCGTCGGTCAGGTACAGCCGCTGCATTTTGTAGTTGGCGCGCATCGGCGAGAAATGCGGGATGGGACGGCTGCGGTCAAGGGCTGCCATCCCCGGCCCTGAAGCCCGGCCGTCGTTTGCCTCACGCCGCGGTGGGATGCCACACCGGCCGATATCCGGCCTTCAGCACGGCGAGCGTGGTTGCGGGCGTCAACCGCCTTGTGCCGTCTGAGGCCAGGTCGCGGCAACGCGGCGCGCCAGCATAACCAGACCAACTCCATGCGAGCAAACTGTCGCCGCGCTTGGCGAAACACTGTCCGCCCCGCACGATCATCGCGCCGTCCGGCAGCCTATCGATGTCATCATGATCGAGGGCGACGGGTATGCCGCCCGACGCCGGCCTTTCGCGATGCAGCCTTGCGTCGATCTCGGTTGCCCGCGGCCGGGCGATCCCGAACGCCTCGCCGAAACAATCCGCGAACTCCCTGGCCTTTTTGCGCCGGCAATAGAAGCAGGGCCGGTGCCCGGCCGCCAGCGCCGTCACCTCGTCGAGAAAAAACAGTTCCGTCCAGCCGGCCCGGCCCGACGGCGCGTTGCGGCCCATGACCTCGCGCTTGCGGCCGCGAAAGTCGCATGCACAGATCAGCCAGGCCGGCGTCGTCCAGCGCCGTTTCAGCAGCGTCCTGGTGTCGGGATCGTGGATGACGCCGCGGTTGCCCGTGAACAGGCCGCGCGCCGGCACGGCGTGGATTTCTCCGAACGGGTCGACGCGGTTCTGCAGCGGCATGTCCAGGCTCCGCGATTTCAGGCCTATTCATTGCTGTTCGCCCGGATGATAGTCGCCGGTCAATTTCATTCATTCCGAAACGGGACTTTCGATGCGCGTTCTCGTCGTCCAGAATTATGACGATACCGGCCCGGGGCAGGTGGGTAGGGCGCTCGCCGAGGCCGGCGCCGAGGTCGATCCGCGCAGGGCGCATCTGGGCGAAGCCATTCCGAAAAGCTCGAGAGGCTATGACGCTGTGGTGATTCTGGGCGGCGGCCAGAATGCGCTTGACGACGAAGCCTATCCTTACATTCCCGCCTTGCTCGATCTGGCGCGCGACTTTCAGGCAAAGGACAAGGCGGTTCTGGGCATCTGCCTCGGCAGCCAGCTTCTGGCCCGCGCCTTCGGCGGGACCAACCAGATCGGCGGCGCGCGGGAGTTCGGATGGTGCCCCGTCAGCCTTACGCAAGATGGTGCGGCCGACCCGGTGCTGCGTGTCGCGCCGCGCGATTTCTCCATATTCCAGTGGCACGATGACACATTCGGGCTGCCGCCGGGCGCGATTCATCTCGCCCGAAGTGCCGAGGCGGAGAACCAGGCGTTCCGCATCGGCCGCGCCACCTACGGGATCCAGTTTCATTTCGAGGCCGACCGGCGGCTGGTGGGGGAATGGAACCGCACATTCGCCGCCTATCTGACCGAGCATCAGCCGGGCTGGCCGGAGCGGTTCGAGCACGAGGCGGCGCGCCATGGCCCCGGCGCCGACGCTGCCGGCCTGGCGATTGCCCGCGCCTGGGTGCGGCTGATCTGATGTTTCGATGGTCCGGCTGGAACCATGCGCTCCGGTTCGCGTTTCGGAAGCGTGGCAAAATCGTCACGTCCGCCAAGTCTCTTGGCCACATCCCGAATATCCTGTGGCGCCGCGCAATATTGCCGACTAGATGCGCGGCGGTTTCAAAACAACTGCGTCGGCGCAACAGAATCGTAACCGTCGTGCCGTAAATACCGATCAGCCCACAATCGAGAGCTTATCCGTGCGCGCCACGCTTCTCTGCTTCGCCATGCTCCTCGCCATCGTCGTCTTTGGCGTCGGCGTCTATTCGGTGGATGCCAGCGACGAGACGGTCGTCGACGGATACGGCGTCGTCGCCCGCTACTAGAGCAGAATGAAACGGGTGGAGTCAGTCACCCTGTTCTAACTCCTTGTTATGACGCATGATCCTGTCCGAAAAGTCTGCAACTTTTCAGGATCATGCTCCAGGCGATTCAGGCCACCACGCCTGAAACGGGCCTCTGGAAAGTCAGCCTTCCACCGCGATCAGGCGCTTTTCAGCGCCATCGACCGCGAAGGCCGTGAGCACGCCGGAATAACAGGCGCCGGTATCCACATTCACGCGATTGGCGAGCACCTCCGGCTGGGCGGTGATCGTGTGACCATGCACCACGACCTTCGGGTGAAGGCCGGTGTGGCGAAGGAATTCGCCCCGGATCCAGATCAGATCGTCCGGGTTCTGCCGTTCCAGGGCCACGCCCGGACGGATGCCGGCGTGGCAGAAGAAGAAGTCGCCGAACGATGCGCTGAACGGGCAGGACACTATGAAGCGGCTATGCTCCGGCGGCACCGCGTGGACAAGTTCGGCATGGAAACGCTCCAGGTCGAGCGCCCGGTAGTCGAACGGGACGCCGTAGGAGCCGGCGGTATGCACGCCGCCATTCTGCATGAACAGCGTGTCGATCGACGGTTCGGCCAGGAATTCGAGAAAACCCCTGTCGTGATTGCCGGCGAGCATGATCATCCGGTCGTCCTCGCTTCGGGCCGCGATCAGGAAGTCGAGGACCTGCCGCGATTGCAGTCCGCGGTCCACATAGTCGCCAAGGTGGATGACGCGCCAGTCGGCGGGCCGGTCCCGCTCGATGTCCGCGCGGATAGCGGCGTGCATATGCTCCAGCAGATCCAGCCGGCCGTGAACATCGCCGATTGCATAAAGCCGCATCCCCTCAGGGCCGCGCGCCGCGTCGAAATGAATGCCTTCACTCATCAATCCCGTCGTCTACCACAAGAATATGGAGCGCGCGCGGCCCATGCGCGCCGAGGATCAGCTTCTGTTCGAAGTCGCCCGAGCGCAACGGTCCCGAGATGAGATTGACGGTACGCGGCATGGCGCCCTTGCCGTGCGCCTCGCGCATCCTGGCGAGCGCCGTTTCGAGGTCGCCGTCGATATCTTTGGCACTCAACACCACGATGTGATGGTCGGTGAGACCTGCTGCTTGCTGAGATGGACGGCGGGCGCGATGATATGGCTCGGGTGCTCGCCGCGAAGCTGGATGATGTATTCGCCGAGGTCGGTCTCGACAGCCGGATGGAGGCTGTCGCTGGTCGGCCAGCGTTTATGACATCATGCCCCAACCGTGCCGCTTTTCTCCAGTCGGCATTTGGGTGAAGATTCCGTGCCAACACTATCGGCTGGAGGTCCTGTCCGGCAATAGTCGTAACCGCGGCGTCGTAACCGCGGACGCGGGGCGGATAAGATCGTCACACGGGCCGTCCGCGCGATGTTTGTGGCGGCGCGCCCGACCTGGTTGCTCTGCCGCCCGTTTCCGCCGCATCGCGGGAAATGCTCAAGCCATTATTATCGTGTCATTTTCTTGGGATCGCGAAAGGCACTTGTCAGGATTTTTGTCGTCCCTTGGGTGCGGCAAACAAAGAAAAACCCGAATTGCTGCATATGCGAAGAGATTATTGTGCACTGCGGCAACGCTCCGCATATATTCTCGGTCTCCGTGAGGGTATAAAGGGGCGCTGCTAAGGGCCGTGGGAGCAAGACCATGACCGCCGAGCCATCCAGACTTGATTTTACCTCGTCACTGACCGGGACGGTGATGGGTTTTTCGGCCCATGAAGCCCGGCCGGGAGCCATTGGCGAGGTGCATGCGCGCCCGCACCCGCTGATCGAGTCGCCGCGCGTACTCGTGCAACTCTCCTTCATGACCGAAGGCGGGTCGGGCGTCGATCACGCCGTGCTCTCCGAACTGTCGCGCCGTCTGGGCATTGCCACGCCGGACCGGCGTGCCCGCCACCACGCGATGAAATGGGGCAAGGGCACGCTGCGCTGGGAGCGCCACACCGAATTCTCGTCCTATCTCTGGGAAGGGCCACTGGCGGGGCGCGACGGACGGCCGGCGGAAGATTCGCCGTTCGGTAATGGCTTTTCGGCGCCCGGCACGGTGATCTCGGGGATAAGGCTGGAAATACGTGACTGGACGCGTGAAAACGAGGGCCTTATCGCCGCCGGCTTCGACCTCGAAAGCCTGTGCTACTCGCTTGTCGAGAACGGCAGGGCGGCGATCGTCACCGATTTCCGCCAGGACGGCGACGGGCTGACCCGAATTCTCGTGCTCGACCGAGGTTTGTCGATGTCGCGGCGCGGCGCGCTGGCGCAGCGGCTGATCGAGATCGAGACCTACCGCACGCTGGCAATGCTCGGCCTGCCGCTGGCAAACTCGCTGTCGCCGCGCGTACGGCGCATCGAGGACCGGCTGGCGGTCATTACCGGCGAGATGAAGTCGAACCGCCGCCGCAACAGTCAGGAACTGCTTGGCGAACTTACCGAACTGGCGGCCGAGCTGGAGGCCGACGCGGCGGCCAGTCTCTACCGCTTCGGTGCCAGCCGCGCCTACAACACCATCGTGGAGGAGCGGCTTGCCGCGCTCGAAGAGGAGGTCGTTCCGGGATACGATACCTGGTCGGGATTTCTCCGGCGGCGCGTCGCCCCGGCGATGCGCACGTGCCGCTCGGTCGAGGAACGCCAGGCCAATCTCTCCGGCAAGCTCACAAGCGCGACGACGCTGCTGCGAACATGGGTGGACGTCGAACTCGAACGGCAGAACCGGGATCTGCTGGCCTCGATGAACAATCGCGCAAAGCTGCAGCTCCTGCTTCAGCAGACGGTCGAAGGCCTGTCGGTCGCCGCGGTTTCTTACTACGTCGTCGGTCTGGTGGGCTATCTCGCCAAGGGCTTCACCGTCTTCGGCACGAACGTCAAGCCGGAACTGCTGACCGCCGCATCCGTTCCCTTGGCCATCGCCGCCGTCTGGTGGGGCGTTCGGCGGATCAGAAAAGCGCATACCGAGCAGGATCCGCCGGCGGCGTGAATGCCGCCGCTTCGCCGGTCTTGCGGGGCTGGCCGACAGCGCCGAACTTGCTGGAGCAGTCACGGGCTGGTAACGGTCTTGCCAGTACAGGCGAGAGCCCAGCGATGTCCGGACTAGCCATGCCGAAGCCTGACGCCGGAACGCTTTCGCGGCGCGCCGCGATCGTTGCCGACATGCGCCTGATCGTGCCGGGCGAGGGGGTGGTCGATACGGTCAACGAGATGCGCGCCTTCGAAAGCGACGGGCTGACCGCCTATCGTCAGCTTCCGCTGGTGGTCGTGCTGCCGCAAACCACGGCGCAGGTGTCGAAAATCCTGAAATATTGCGATGAACGCGGCATTCGCGTCGTTCCGCGCGGCTCCGGCACGTCACTGTCGGGTGGCGCGCTGCCGCTGGAAGACGCCGTGCTGCTCGTGTTGAGCCGCTTCAACGCCATCCTCGAAATCGATCTGATGAACCGGGTGGTCGTGGCGCAGCCGGGCGTCACCAATCTCGGCATCACCCAGGCCGTCGAGAGCGACGGCTTTTACTATGCGCCCGATCCGTCTTCGCAGATCGCCTGCTCGATCGGCGGCAATGTGGCGGAGAATTCGGGCGGCGTGCACTGCCTGAAATACGGGCTGACCGCCAACAATGTGCTCGGCATCGAGATGGTCCTCATGAATGGCGAGGTCGTCCGTCTCGGCGGCAAGCATCTCGATTCGGAGGGCTATGACCTGCTCGGCGTCATGACCGGCTCGGAGGGGTTGCTCGGCGTCGTTACCGAGGTCACGGTGCGCATTCTGAAGAAGCCCGAGACCGCGCGCGCGTTGCTGATCGGCTTTGCGACGAGCGAAGCCGGCGGGCAGTGCGTGGCCGAAATCATCGGCGCCGGCATCATCCCCGGCGGCATGGAGATGATGGACCGGCCGGCAATCCACGCGGCGGAGGATTTCGTGCACGCCGGCTATCCGCTGGAATGCGAGGCGCTGCTGATTGTCGAACTCGACGGGCCGGCCGTCGAAGTCGATCACCTGATCGGCCTCGTGGAGACGATCGCCCAACGCAACGGCGCCACGACCTGCCGCATTTCGACTTCGGATCAGGAACGGCTATCGTTCTGGGCGGGCCGCAAGGCGGCGTTTCCGGCGGTCGGCCGCATTTCTCCCGACTATTACTGCATGGATGGCACGATACCGCGCAAGGAACTGCCGCGCGTGCTCGCCGGCATGCGCGACCTGTCGGAGACCTACGGACTGCGCGTCGCCAATGTGTTCCATGCCGGCGACGGCAATCTGCACCCGCTGATCCTCTACGACGCCAACCAGCCGGGCGAACTGGAGCGGGCCGAGAATTTCGGCGCGGACATTCTTCGCCTGTGCGTGAAGGTGGGCGGTGTGCTCACCGGCGAGCACGGTGTCGGCGTGGAAAAGCGCGACCTCATGCCCGAAATGTTCTCGCAAGCCGATCTCGACCAGCAGATGCGGGTCAAATGCGCCTTCGATCCGAACCATCTGCTCAACCCCGGAAAGATGTTTCCGCAGCTTCGGCGCTGCGCCGAACTCGGCCGCATGCATGTCCAGGCGGGAAAACTGCCGTTCCCGGACATTCCGAGGTTTTGAGCGTGACAGCGTTTCAGGATGAGGGTTCCTCACCCCCGCAAAGCGGGGGCGAGGTGGCTCGGGCGAAGCCCGAGACGGAGAGGGGGGCGGCCGATCCACCAAGCCGGCGCTCGCCTGAAAACATCGCGCGCGCTCGTCAACTTCGTCGCGGCGACAACATGGCGGAAGCCATCTTGTGGAATGAACTCAAGGCGAAAAGGCTCGGCGCCTGCAAATTCGTTCGGCAGATGCCGTTAGGGCCATTTTTCGCCGACTTCGCATGCCGGAGCCGGAAGCTGGTCGTCGAACTGGATGGCAGTCAGCATGCCGAAAGTTCCTACGACAGGCGCCGGGACGAATTCATGCGTGGCCAAGGATTCTCGGTATTGCGATTCTGGAGTGCCGATGTGCTCAAGAATCCGGCGAGCGTTTGCGAAACGATTCTATCCGCACTGGAGGGCAGACTCAGCAACGATACGCAGGCCTTCGACCTGAGGTTCGTTTTTTCTGGTTCAAGCGAGAAGAAGGGTGACATCTGATGATCTCCCCCTCTCCGCCTCGCTTCGCTCGGCACCTCTCCCCCGCTGCGCGGGGGCGAGGAAACGCCGGCCGGAGCGTCGTCCGGCAGGACAGTGGGGGGCAACGCAGGGCGCGTCCATCGGCAATTCGGCGTTCCGCCCCATGACCACCTTCACCCCCACCACGCCGGACGAGGTGCTGGCCGCCGTGCAATGGGCCGCAGCCGAAGGCGCGCCGCTCGAAATCGTCGGGCACGGTTCCAAGCGCGGCATAGGCCGGCCCCAGCAGGCGGAACATACGCTCGATCTGTCGCGGCTGACCGGTGTGACCCTCTATGAGCCTGAAGAATTGGTGCTGTCGGCAAGAGCGGGCACGCCGCTCGCGGAAATCGAACGGCTGCTCGCCGAGCACGGCCAGGAATTCGCCTTCGAGCCGATGGATTACGGCCCGCTTCTCGGGGGCGATCCGCGCAGGGGAACGGTCGGCGGCGCGCTCGCCGCCAACCTTTCCGGGCCGCGGCGCATCAAGGCGGGTGCGGCGCGCGATCACATCCTCGGCATCCATGCGGTTTCCGGACGCGGCGAATCCTTCAAATCCGGCGGGCGGGTGATGAAGAACGTCACCGGCTACGATCTTTCGAAAGTCATGGCCGGATCGTGGGGCACATTGGCGGTTTTGACCGATGTGACCTTCAAGGTTCTGCCCGCCGCCGAGACCGAGACGACGCTTGTCCTCGCCGGCCTCGCCGACGAAGCCGCGGCGGCGGCCATGGCGTTCGCGATGGGATCGTCGGCGGAAGTGTCGGGCGCGGCGCATCTGCCGGAGACAATCGCCGCCCGGATCGGCGGCGAAATGCCGGGCGGCGCGGCGACTTTGTTGCGCATCGAGGGGTTCGGGCCGTCGGTCGCCTATCGCGTCCGCCAATTGAAGGAGGCGTTTGGGCGAAACGGCGTGACGGAGATTTCCGGTGAGGAGTCGAAACGGCTCTGGCAGGCCATCCGTGACTGCGAGCCTTTCGCCGACGGGACCGAGAAGCCGGTCTGGCGTGTCTCGACGGCGCCGAGCGAGGCGCATCGGCTGGTGCTGGCGCTTCGCATGGAAACGGCGGCGGACGCCTATTACGACTGGGCGGGCGGGCTCGCCTGGCTGCGTATGGAAGGCGAACCGGAAGCCGAGCTGCTGCGCGGGCTGATCAGGCAATTCGGCGGGGGCCACGCAACGCTTGTGCGCGCCAGCCCGGCCGACCGCGCCGCAATTCCCGTGTTCGAGCCGCAGCCGGCCGCGCTTGCGGCGCTGTCGGCGCGGCTGAAAAGCGAGTTCGACCCGAAGGGCATTCTCAATCCGGGACGGATGCCGGGATGACGCTGCAACCGCAGGCCCTGATCCACCGCGCCGCAGGATAGAAGCATGCAAACCACCTTCACCCCCGCCCAGCTCGCCGACCCGCATGTCGCGGAATCGGAGAAAATCCTGCGCAAATGCGTGCATTGCGGCTTCTGCACCGCCACCTGCCCGACCTATGTGACGCTCGGCAACGAACTGGATTCGCCGCGCGGGCGCATCTACCTGATCAAGGACATGCTGGAGAACGGCCGGCCGGCCGACCGGGAGATCGTCACCCATATCGACCGCTGCCTGTCATGCCTGTCCTGCATGACGACCTGCCCGTCCGGCGTGAACTACATGCATCTGGTCGACCATGCGCGCGTTCACATCGACAAGACATATCGCCGGCCGCTGGCCGACCGCGCAATCCGCGCGCTGCTGGCGTTCACGCTGCCCTATCCCGGCCGTTTCCGCGCCGCGTTGAAACTGGCGGCTCTCGGCCGGCCCTTCGCCGGCCTTCTGGCGCGTGTGCCGGCGCTGAAGCCGCTGACGGCGATGCTGAAGCTGGCGCCCGGCTCCGTGCCGGCTTCGTCACCGGTCTCGAGGCCCGGCAGTTACCCGCCGCAGGGCAATCGGCGGGGCCGGGTCGCACTGCTCACCGGCTGCGCGCAGTCGGTGCTTGACCCTGGCATCAACGAGGCGACGGTTCGCCTGCTCACCCGGCTCGGCGTCGAGGTGGTCGTGCCGGCAGGCGAAGCGTGCTGCGGCGCGCTGGTCCACCATATGGGAAAGGAGCACGCCGCGCTCGCCGCGGCGCGCCGGAACGTCGACGCCTGGTGCCGCGAAATCGAGCGCGGCGGGCTGGACGCGGTCGTCATCACGGCATCCGGCTGCGGCACGACGATCAAGGACTATGGCTTCATGCTGCGGCTCGATCCGGCCTATGCCGAGAAGGCGGCGCGCGTGTCCGCGCTGGCCAAGGACATCACGGAATATCTGGCCACGCTCGACCTGCCGGAGCCGAGCGTGAAGCCGGCCATGACGATCGCCTACCACTCCGCCTGCTCCATGCAGCACGGCCAGAGGATTACGCGCCAGCCGAAGGAGCTTCTGGCGCGCGCCGGCTTCACGGTAAAGGAGCCGCGCGAGGGGCATTTGTGCTGCGGCTCGGCCGGCACCTACAATATTCTGCAGCCGGAGATTTCGGCGAAGCTGCGCGACCGCAAGGTGAGGAACATCGCCGCCACCGGGGCCGACGCGGTCGCGACCGGCAATATCGGCTGCATCACGCAGATCGCCTCGGCCGCCAGGCTGCCGGTGGTGCACACGGTGATGCTGCTCGACTGGGCGTATGGTGGCGAGCGGCCGAAGGGGATCGGCTGAGGCCGGTCGCCATTCAGGCTATGGTGGCCCGCAAATGCCGGTTTTCTTCGCTTCCGCTGCTCATATCATGAGCCAATCCGCTCCGGTTCTCGAAAACCGTCATTTTCGGCTCGCCCGTCCTCACTCTCAACAGGCTGTGGGAAGTCGGTTGCCGGCAATGCGAGAGGGCAGCGCGGTCGCCCGCGCCGCCCTTGCTCCCCGGTCGGAAAGCGGCCCCCGTCGGGCCGTCCGGTTGCATTACATCACGACAACCGTGGTGCCGACGCTCACTCGCTCGTAGAGATCGACCACGTCCTCGTTGCGCAGCCGGATGCAGCCGGACGAGACGTTGGTGCCGATCGTCCATGGCGCGTTGGTGCCGTGGATGCGGTAGAGCGTCGAGCCGAGATACATGGCGCGCGCGCCGAGCGGATTGGGCTGCCCGCCCTCCATGTGGGCCGGCAGGACGCGGCCTTTGGCGCGTTCGCGCTCGATCATCTCCCCCGGCGGTCGCCATTCCGGCCATTCCCGCTTCATCGTGATCTTCTCGGTGCCCGTCCAGGTCATGCCTTCCTCGCCGACGCCGACGCCGTAGCGCCTCGCCTTGCCGCCGGGCTGGACCAGATAGAGGAATTTCGAGGCCGAATGGATGACGATCGTGCCGGGCTTTTCGGAGCCGGTGTAGTCCACCTGTTGCGGCAGGTAGACCGGATCCAGTCGCGGCTGGATCTGCTTCTGGGGTGCTGGCGCGGCGGCGCGCCTGAAGAGGCCGAATCCCTGCCGCCGCGCGGCAGGGTGTGTCCGCGAAGCCTCGCCCGTGCCCAAATGCTGCAGGCCGTTCAGCATGCGGCTCGCGTAGGTCGACGCGCGCGGAACGGCCTTTCGGCCGGGCTTATGGCCGAGCTGCATCACCCAGGGCGCGGTAAGCTCCGGACTGACGACCACCGGCGGGCGTTCGCCGTAACGCTGGTCCGCGCCGGCGGGCAAGGCGGTGAGCGCCGCCGCCGCGGCCGCCACCACGAAGAGGAAACTGCTTTTCATCATGCGTACTCGTCAACTGCTCGCGATATTGCTGTTGCGACGGGACAAACTCTGACCCGGTCCTATCAGGAGCGTGACGGCTACCGGAAACCGAATGGTAAATGGGATTGGATTAAAGTGCCGGAGTTCTCATAAAGCTTTTGGTATGGTTACCGGATGGTTTAGCAAACTGGTAAAGGCGCGGTGAACGTGCCTGGAACCGCATTAAGGCATCGCGCCGAAAAGTGGACACTGGTTTTCGGAAAAAGCGATGCAAAAACAAAGAGTTGAAGCAATCACCCGATTCCGGAACAGGGCGGGACTTGCTTTAGCGGATGGAGCAAGAGGGCCGCATGACAACGGGACTGATCGAGGGGGCGGACGGCGTGACGCGCTGCTTCTGGGCGGGCGACCAGGAGGACTATCGCCGCTACCACGACAATGAATGGGGCCGCCCCGTGACCGACGACCGCCGCCTGTTCGAGAAAATCTGCCTTGAGGGTTTCCAGTCCGGCCTGTCGTGGCTGACGATCCTGCGCAAGCGCGAGAATTTTCGCGCCGCCTTCGCCGGATTCGATTTCGACAAGGTTGCGGACTTCGGCGCGGAGGATGTCGAGCGCCTGCTGCAGGACGCCGGCATCGTGCGCCATCGCGGCAAGATCGAGTCGACCATCAACAATGCGCGCCGGGCCAAGGAACTGATTGCGGAGGCCGGCTCGCTGGCCGCCTGGTTCTGGCGGTTCGAGCCGAGCGCCGGCCAGCGGCCGCCGACGCTCGACCGGACCACCCTCGCCACGCTCGCCAAGACCGAAACCTCGACGCTGATCTCGAAGGAATTGAAGAAGCGCGGCTGGAGTTTCGTCGGCCCGACCACGGTATATGCCTTCATGCAGGCGATGGGCCTGGTCAACGACCACATCGAGGGCTGCCACTGCCGCGAGGTGATCGAGCGCGAGCGCGCTGCATTCAAGCGGCCGCGCTGAGGCGCCTATCCGGACAATCGGTTCTGAGATCAGGGGGCGCTGACGGTTGACTGCGCGTATTTGACCGTCAAGGCGATCGTGCATGGATTTGGACGCACAGGATCGGAAAATAACTCCATCGCTTTTGTGAAGTCGACCATCCCGTCAGCAAGGTCTATGCAGCCGGCGCTTCCAAATTGCCGGCCGCCGTGAATGAAGAAGCCGCCTCGCCCAAACGTTTTGGTGAATGTGCGCGGGTGAATAATAATGCGCGTCTCTCCCCACGAGTTGCTCTCAACAACGACCTGCTCCATCTGCGCAGGTTGGATCCAATACGCACCTTCCGGTATCGGCCCAAAATCGGGGATCAGCTGATGCGGCCCCGAATATTCGAATTTGAACGCCGTCTTCTGGCCGGATCGAGCTGTCCATGACTTGGTGATCGCCCCGCTTGAAGCCGACCCTGCAAACAGTATCAAGTCGGAGCCGTCAAACAGCAGGCTCGCAACGCCGCAGTTGGGGCCCGTAGGTTCGCCGCGATCGGCTTTGTAACGATCATCCATGAACAGGCACCCCGCTTTCTTCACGAACCAGGCCACGGCGCGCCAAGATTGCGCCGGCCGAGAGATCAGACAAAAGCTTGCGCCAGCCCTTGCGGGCCTGGAATTCAGAGAGTGAAATCAGCGCCTTGCAGCGAAAGTATCGCGGCAACCACGATTGCCGCCGAGGCAATCGCCGGGTACAGAACCAGCAGCATGGTGAGCATCGCGCCGCCGAACCGGTCGGCGGAACCGATCTTGTCGGCATCCGGGCTGAAGCCGCCGAAGGTCCATAGCTCGTCGCCCGAGCGCGCCGGAACGTCGCGGTCTGCGGCAGGGTTGCGGACGAGGGCGGACATTAATCGTGGCTTCCATGTTGCGATTGCACGTTTTCGCACGCAAGCGTATCCGCCCCGTGCCGCGCGATCGGTGTTCTGTTTCCGTTTATGTTTGGATGCGGTGCGGAAATCGGGCCGGTTTATGGCGGTGCAGCGTCGCAGCCGAGGCATTTGCTGCCGCAATGGTTAACGATGCCGCCCGAATCCGGGTTAACGAAAAGTGAAGTCTCGCCGCGCCGGCCGATGCGCGGCCACCTCTCCCGAGAGTGGCCGCGAAGCGGCCGGAGAGGGGTCGAATGACGATCCGTTAACCTGAGTTCAGGCGTGTCCAGCGAGGCGCCCGATGCGCGCCGGCCGAAACGACCGCCGCAGCGAATCTAGAGCGACAGCGAACCGGGACCCAGCATGACGACCACGGAAAAGACGAGAGCGCGCCTGCCGCGCGGGTTTGCCGACCGCTTTCCGGACGACATCCGCGCCGTCGAGCAGATGATGGCCAAGATCCGCGCGGTCTACGAGCTCTACGGTTTCGAGCCGGCGGACCAGCCGCTGATCGAATATACCGACGCGCTGGGCAAATTCCTGCCCGACCAGGACCGGCCGAACGAGGGGGTGTTTTCGTTCCAGGACGACGACGAGCAGTGGCTGTCGCTGCGCTATGACCTCACCGCGCCGATGGCGCGTTTCGTCGCCGAGAATTACGAGCGCCTGCCGAAGCCGTACCGCTCGCTATCGCTCGGGCTGGGTGTTCCGCAACGAGAAGCCGGGGCCGGGGCGTTTCCGGCAGTTCATGCAGTTCGACGCCGATACGGTCGGCACGCCGGGCGTGGCCGCCGACGCCGAAATGGCGATGATGATGGCCGATGTCATGGAGGCGCTCGGCATCGAGCGCGGCGATTATGTGATCCGGGTCAACAACCGCAAGGTTCTGGACGGCGTGCTGGAGGCGATCGGGCTGGGCGGACCGGAGAATGCCGGACGGCGTTTGATCGTATTGAGGGCGATCGACAAGCTGGACAAGTTCGGGCCGGAGGGCGTGCGCCTGCTGCTCGGACCGGGCCGCTGGGACGGCGGCAAGGAAGGCGAGGGCGATTTTACCAAGGGCGCGGGGTTGGATGAGGCGGCAGAGTTGCAGGCGACCTTGTCCACTGCGTTCGAGCAAGTCGCAGCGATCTGACAAGCGTCGGTGCGCTCACGCCGACTATCGACTCGTCAGAGAGCAGACGTTCAGGACTCCGAGGATGCACTCTCGATCGGAGGGATGCAGTTGCTGAGTTCCAACAGATCGGCGATCGAGGGCGTGACAGAACTCGAAGCAGCATTCGACCATCTGCCGTGCGGCTGGCTATGGCGTGGATCGCGTCATGATTGACCCCTCCGTCGTGCGCGGCCTCGAATACTATACCGGCCCGGTCTACGAGGCCGAACTGCTCGCCGAAATCCCGAATGACGAAGGCCAGATCGTGCGCTTCGGCTCGGTCGGCGGCGGCGGGCGCTATGACGGGCTGGTCTCGCGCTTCCGCGGCGAGCCGGTGCCGGCGACGGGCTTTTCGATCGGCGTGTCGCGGCTGATGACGGCGCTGAAGAATCTCGGCAAGCTCGATACGTCCGATGTGGTCGGGCCGGTCGTCGTGCTGGTGATGGACAGGGACACGGACAGCCTCGGGCGCTACCAGAAGATGGTCGGCGCGCTGCGGCAGGCTGAGATCCGCGCCGAAATGTATCTCGGCGGCGCCGGCATGAAGGCGCAGATGAAATATGCCGACCGGCGCGGCAGCCCGTGCGTCGTCATTCAGGGCGGCGACGAACGCGCGAAGGGCGAGGTGCAGATAAAGGATCTGGCCGAGGGTGCGCGGCTGGCCGAAAAAATCACCGACAACACCGCCTGGCGCGAAGGCCGCCCGGCGCAGTTTTCGGTTCCCGAGGGCGAACTGGTCGAGGCGGTGCGCAAGGTCCTGGCTTCGCGGCGTGAAGAGAACGGCCGTGGTCGATAGAGGCCGCGTTCCTTCGCGCTCTCTATCCTGCCGACCCCCACAAGGGGGGAGATTGGCAGCGTCGATGCCGTCGCTACCAGTCGCGCCCCCGCTCTACGTTGCCCCTCTCTGTCCTGCCGGACATCTCCCCCACAAGGGGGGAGATTGGCAGCTTCGATGCCGTCGCTTCCCCTGCAGCGCTGTAGATTGGCGAAGGCAATGGCGGCAGTCATATCTCCCCCCTTGTGGGGGAGATGTCCGGCAGGACAGAGAGGGGCAACGTAGCGCACGCACGCTCGTGCAGTTGCATATTGCCACGAGTCTGGCGGCCGCCAAATGACCCACTCGCCAGCTCTAGCCTCCGAAATCAGAACTCTCTTCGTCGCGCGCGGGGCCGGCCTGGTGGACGTTGCCGTGCTGCAGCCCGCCGATCCGTTTCTCGACATGGCGGGCGAGGACCTGCGCCGCCGCATCTTCCTCACCGAGAGCGAGACCGGCGAACAGCTTTGCCTGCGCCCGGAATTCACCATTCCCGTCTGTCTCGACCATATCCGCGCCCAGTCCGGCACGCCGCGCCGCTACGCCTATCTCGGCGAGGTTTTCCGCCAGCGCCGCGACGGCGAGGCCGAGTTCCTGCAGGCCGGCATCGAGGATCTGGGCGATCCCGAAATCGCTTCGGCCGACGCCCGCTCGCTCGCGGATGCGCATGCGCTCCTGCAACTGGCGCTGCCCGGCCGCCTCCTCACGGTTTCGCTGGGCGACCAGGCGGTTTTCGAGGCCGTGCTTGCCGCGCTCGGCCTGCCGCGCGGCTGGCGCATGCGGCTGGCGCGCGCCTTCGGCTCGGACGAGCTTCTGACCTCCGCGCTTGCCGACCTCGCCAACCCGCCGCGCAACGGCGCGCTTGCCGAGCCTGCCGCCTCCCTCGTCGCTTCAGGCGATGTCGAGGCGCTTGCCGCCCATGTCGCCGCAGGCATGGAGGAAGCGCGCCTGTCGCCCTCGGCCAGCCGCACGCCGCCCGACATAGCGCGCCGCCTGATCGAGAAAGCGGAACTGCGCAGCGTGCGGCTATCGGCCGAGGCCTTCGATGCGCTCAAGCGTTTCCTGTCGATCCATGTGCCGTTACCCGACGCAACCGCGGCGCTGGAAGATTTCGCCGCCGGCGCCGGACTGTCGCTCGGCGCGGCGCTTCAGACATTCGCTGCCCGCGCCGAGGCAATCGCCGCGCATGGACTGCCTGCCGACGCGATCCGCTATGACGCCGCTTTCGGGCGTCCGCTCGACTACTATACCGGACTGGTCTTCGAGATCGCGGCGGGCGAGGGCGCGCGGCCGCTGGCCGGCGGCGGCCGCTACGACCGGCTTCTCACCTTGCTGGGCGCGCAAAAGCCGATCGCCGGCGTCGGCTTTTCGGTGTGGCTCGACCGCATCGAGGCGCTGCGGGAGGCCGGACGATGAGCATCACGCTCGCCATTCCGTCGAAGGGCCGGCTGCGCGAGCAGGCGCTGGAAGTGCTGGCAGCGGCCGGCCTGCCGGTCAGCCTGCCAGGCGACGAGCGCAAATACCGCGCCCGCGTCGCCGAACGCGACGACATCGAGGTGGCCTTCCTCTCGGCATCCGAAATCGCCGGCGAACTCGGCCAGGGCAATGTCGACCTCGGCATTACCGGCGAGGATCTTCTGCGCGAGAGCCGGGCCGACTGGGAGGCGCGCGCCGAGATCGTGGCGCGTCTCGGCTTCGGCGGCGCCGACGTGGTGGTGGCGGTGCCGGAAATCTGGCTGGATGTCGATACGATGGCCGATCTGGACGATGTCGCCGCCGACTTCCGCCAGCGTCACGGTCGCCGGCTCAGGATCGCCACCAAATACTGGCGGCTCACCCAGCAGTTCTTCTCCCAGATGCACGGCATCCAGGTCTACCGCATCGTCGAAAGCCTCGGGGCGACGGAGGGCGCGCCCGCCGCCGGTTCGGCCGATGTGATCGTCGACATCACGACGACCGGTTCGACGCTGCGCGCCAACCATCTGAAAGTGCTGGCGGACGGCGTTATCCTGCGATCTCAGGCCTGCCTCGTCGCGTCCCGCCGCGCGCGCGACGCGGCGGACGAGGCCACGCTCGCCGAGGTCAGGAAAGCAGTCTGCCGCTCAATCGGCGGATGATCCTGGCGAGTTCCAGCGCATTCCTCCTGCCGCGGGCTGTTGCGCCGCCAGGCGAGGCACAAGCGTGCGGGCCGGCATCGGCTCGGCGAAGGGAACGATCCTCACGTCGCGCATGTCGGCGGCCGGACCCCGCGCCATTTCCGGGATCAGGGTGATGCCCAGCCCGTGCGCGACCATCTGCAGGAGCGTCGTCAGGCTGGTCGCGCCGTAATTGGCCATCGCCACCGGCCTGCACGCTGCCGCAGACGGCAAGCGCCTGGTCGCGCAGGCAGTGACCTTCCTCCAGCAGCATCAGCCGTTCGAGCGCCGGGCTTTCCGGCGGCACGGGCGGCGACGACGATCCCGGATCGGCCGCCGGGTACGGCGAGGAAGAAACGGTCGTCGAACAGCGTCTTCGGTGACGCAGGCCGGGATAATCGAGCGGCATGGCGGCGACGAAGCGCGTCGATGCGGCCCGTCGCCGGTTTCCTCGACCAGCGTGGCCGTCACCGCCTCGCGCAGTTCCAGGATCAGCGCCGGGAAACGCGCCTTCAGCTCCGGCAGCACATGCGGCAGCAGGTAGGGCGCGACAGTCGGGATGATGCCGAGCCGGAAGCTTCCCTTCCTGGCCAAGCCGGCCGCGCCGCGCCACGCGTCTCCACCTCGCTGATCTCAGCGAGTATGCGCTCGATGAGCGGCTGCAGCGCCATCGCCTCGTCGGTCAGCCGCACCGACTCGGCCGCCGCGCTCGAACAGCCGGCAGTCCAAGCCGCAGCCTCCATCTCGGCGATCTGTGCCGACAGCGCCGGCTGGGTGACGCCCGCCAGTTCCGCGGCGCGGCCGAAATGCAGCGTCTGTGCCAGAGCGGCGAAATAGTGCAAGCTGCCGCGATCGTCAGATTTGTCATAAGAGAAGTTATCGAAAAAATTAGAAAAGGCAATTTGTCTTTATGGCTCGACAGCCATAGTCTGGAATCGTTCCAGACTGACTGCGGACCTCGCAACCGGCGGACGGATCGATTTTCGCCAGTACCCACCAGCATGCAGGGAGGTAGGGTCAATGACCAAACCAACGATGACGACCAGCGCCGGCGCGCCTGTCCCCGACAACCAGAACTCCATCACCGCTGGCGAGCGCGGCCCGCTTCTGCTGCAGGACTATCAGCTGATCGAGAAGCTCGCGCACCAGAACCGCGAGCGCATTCCCGAGCGCGCCGGTACACGCCAAGGGCTGGGGCGCCCACGGCACGCTGAGGATCACCGGCGACATCTCCGGAATACACCAAGGCCAAGGTTCTGCAGCCGGGCGCCGAGACCCCGATGATCGCCCGCTTCTCGACCGTCGCCGGCGAGCAGGGCGCGGCCGATGCGGAGCGCGACGTCCGCGGCTTCGCGCTGAAATTCTACACCGAGGACGGCAACTGGGACCTGGTCGGCAACAACACGCCGGTATTCTTCGTGCGCGACCCGGTGAAGTTCCCGGATTTCATTCACACGCAGAAGCGCCATCCGAAAACCAACCTGCGTTCGCCGACGGCGATGTGGGACTTCTGGTCGCTGTCGCCCGAGAGCCTGCACCAGGTGACGATCCTGATGTCGGACCGCGGCCTGCCGACCGATGTGCGCCACATCAACGGTTACGGCTCGCACACTTATTCGCTGTGGAACGACGCCGGCGAGCGGTACTGGGTGAAGTTCCACTTCAAGACCTTGCAGGGCCATCGCCACTGGACCAATGAGGAAGCCGAGAAAGTGATCGGCAGACCCGCGAGTCGACGCAGGAGGATCTCTACAACGCGCATCGAGCGGGGCGACTTCCCGAAGTGGAAGGTGCAGGTGCAGATCATGCCCGAACTCGACGCCGAGAAGACGCCGTTCAACCCGTTCGACCTGACCAAGGTCTGGCCGCATGGCGACTTCCCGCCGATCGACATCGGCGTGTTCGAGCTGAACCGCAATCCGGACAACTATTTCGCCGAGATCGAGAATGTCGCCTTCTCGCCGTCGAACATCGTGCCGGGCATTTCCTGGTCGCCGGACAAGATGCTGCAGGCCCGCATCTTCTCCTATGCGGACGCTCATCGCCATCGCCTCGGCACGCATTACGAGACGATCCCCGTCAACCGGCCGCTCAAGGACATCCATCATTATCACCGCGACGGCCAGATGAACATCTATGGCGGCATCAAGACCGGCAATCCGGACGCCTTCTACGAGCCGAACTCGTTCGGCGGGCCGGTCGAGGACAAGTCGGCGAAGGAGCCGCCGCTGAAAATCTCGGGCGATGCCGACCGCTACAACCATCGCATCGGCAATGACGACTATCGGCCAGCCGCGCGCGCTGTTCAACCTGTTCGACGCGGCACAGAAGCAGCGTCTCTTCTCCAACATCGCGGCGGCGATGGGCGGCATTCCGCAAGAGATCGAGGAGCGCCAGCTTGCGCATTTCGACCTGGTGCATCCGGACTACGGCAATGGCGTGCGCGCCGCGCTTGCCGTGGCGGACGGCCGCGCCCGCCCGGCGATTTCGGTGACGCCGCAAACGCCGCAGCAGGCCGCCGAATAGCGGGCTTTTGGGAATCTCTTCGCAAGGCCGGGACATGTTCCCGGCCTCAGCCCGCATCCAGTGTGAGAATGCGGGGTTAGCGCTTTTAGGGTGCTCTCAATCTGACAACAAGCCGGGCGAGGCTGCCATTTGCATGCTCCCGACGCGGCAAGTCCGGAGGAAGTTTTCGCCGAGAGGGCAACCGCCCGGTGTTGCCTCTTCCCGTTTGCGGATGTAGCAGTTCACCCGAACGGGCAAACCGAAGCGGGACACCGACATGCGACTGGGCGGGCGGCTGGCGGCAGCCATCGAAGTTCTTGATGACATCGGGCGGCGCCATCGTCCGGTTGCCGACGCCTTGAAGGATTGGGGCCTGTCGCACCGTTTCGCGGGCGCGGGCGACCGCGCCGCGATCGGCAACATCGTCTATGATGCGCTTCGCCGCAAACGGTCATCCGCCTGGCTGTTCGACGCCGACACGCCGCGCGCGCTTGCCTTCGGCGCTCTGCTGCTGGAATGGGGTGAGACGCCGGAGGCGATCAATCGCATTCTCGACGGCGACCGTTTCGCGCCCGCGCCACTGGATGAAGGCGAGCTGGCCCTCCTCTCTTCAAGGGGTCTCGATGACGCCCCGCCCGCCGTGCGTGCCGACATTCCGGACTGGTGCGCGCCATTGTTCGAGCGAAGCTTCGGCGAGGATTGGGTCGCGGAGGCAGGCGCGCTGGCCGGCCGGCCGCCGCTCGACCTTCGTGTGAACACGCTGATCAGCGACCGCGACCGCGTTCGGGCGGAACTCGACCAGACCGGAGCCGCCCCGACCGCGCTGGCGTCTTCGGGGCTGCGCATTCCGCCGATCGCCGGGGAGGGGCGGCATCCCAATGTGCAGGCCGAGCCCTCCTTCCAGAGGGGTTGGTTCGAGGTGCAGGATGAAGGGTCGCAACTGGCCGCCGAGCTTGCCGGCGCCATGCCCGGTATGCAGGTCCTTGACTTCTGTGCCGGCGCCGGCGGCAAGACGCTGGCGCTGGCCGCGGCGATGCGGAACAAGGGCCAGATCTTCGCCTATGACGCGGAAAAGGCCCGGCTCGCGCCGATCTTCGAGCGTATCCGCAGGGCGCATGCCCGAAATATCCAGGTCCTGTCAAAGCCGGCCGAGCTCACGACGCTCGCCGGCCGGATGGAACTGGTGCTGATCGACGCGCCTTGCACCGGCAGCGGAACGTGGCGCCGCCGGCCGGATGCCAAATGGCGGCTGACCGCCCGGCAGCTCGACGTGCGCAAGGCGGAGCAGGCGAGGATCCTCGCGGATGCGAAAGCCTATGTGAAGCCCGGCGGTCGGCTGGTCTACATAACATGCTCCGTGTTTCGCGAGGAAAATCACGACCAGATCGCAGTATTCCTCGCGGCCAACCCCGAATTTTCGGCCGTTGATCACGGCGAACTGATCGCGCGGCGGCTGCGCGGACAAAGCAATTCCGTACGCATCGAGGCGGATTGCGGCATCATGCTTTCGCCGCTCAGCAGTGGCACCGACGGCTTCTATTTCGCGGCACTTCAGCGCGCCGCCTGACCAGCACCGGCGGGCAGGGCCGGCCCGAAGTTTGTTGCGCCGCAGCAATTGCGTTGCCTGTCGCGAGCGGCTCTGCGATAACCGGCGATCGGAGGTCGCAAGGCATGTCGGCAAACATTGTTCCCAGCGCTGGATTTCGAGGAGCGGGTCACGCTCCTCGTTCGAGCGGCAGCAGGCCATGGCGACCATCGGCGCCCAACTGACGAGCGTGACGCCCGGCACCGTGGAAATCGAAATGCCGTATTCCAGCGCGCTGACCCAGCAGCACGGTTTTCTGCACGCGGGCATTATTTCGACGGCGCTCGATTCGGCCTGCGGCTATGCGGCCTTTTCGCTGATGCCGGAAAATGCGGGCGTGCTGACCATCGAGTTCAAGGTCAATCTGCTGGCGCCGGGAAAGGGGGAGCGCTTCCTCTTCCGGGGATCGGTTACCAAGCCCGGCCGCACCATTGTCGTTGCCGACGGACAGGCCTACGCCTTCGCCGCCGATGGCGAGGCGAAGCTGATCGCCACAATGACCGGGACGATGATGGCAGTTGCCGGCCGGCAAGGCGTGGAAGGCTGAGCCATGGTCGGGCCGACAATGATTGGCGGCAGGAAAGTGCTGTTCGTCATGGCGGCTGACGCCGAATACGGACCGCATTTGCGGCGTCTGTTCCAGCCGCTGATGACCGGCGTCGGTCCGGTCGAGGCCGGCGTCAGGATGGGCGGGGCGCTGGCGCGGCTCGAAGCCGGCGGCACAGCGCCGGATCTCGTCGTATCCCTGGGCTCCGCCGGCAGCCGGTCGCTCGAACAGGCGGAAATCTACCAGGCCGTCTCGGTCTGCTATCGCGACATGGACGCCTCCGCGCTCGGCTTCGCGAAGGGCGTCACGCCGTTTCTCGAACTGCCGGCGACGCAGCCGCTGCCCTTGCGGATACCGGGCATAAGGGAGGCCAGCCTGTCCACGGGCGGCACGATCATCTCGGGCTCCGCCTACGATGCCATTGCCGAGGACATGGTCGACATGGAGACGTTCGCCGTGCTCAGGGCCTGCCAGACTTTTTCCGTTCCGCTGGCGGCGCTGCGCGGCATTTCCGACGGCAAGGCTGAATCTGCGCCATGTCGGCGACTGGACGGAATATCTGCACGTCATCGACGAGAAGCTGGCGGAAGCGGTGGGCAGGCTGGAAGCGGCGATCGGCGACGGCCTGCTGACGGGCTGACAGGTGACGGATTAACAGAGCTCCGAATTCGGGTTATTGGGATCGCCATTCAGCCCCCTCTCCGGCTTGCGAAGCAAGACGGAGAGGGGGACTTCGCTCTTCGTTAACCCGAGTTCACGGCCGTGGAAGGATTATACGGCCGGTTGCGCCGACTCGTTTCTTTCATTAAACGGCCGCCATGAAGAACGCCGCATCCGACACCGTCCTCATCATAGATTTCGGCAGCCAGGTCACTCAGCTCATTGCCCGGCGCGTGCGCGAGGCCGGCGTGCACTCCGAGATCGTGCCGTTCCAGTCCGCGGAGGCGGCGTTCCAGCGTATCAATCCGAAGGCGGTGATCCTCTCCGGCGGGCCAGCGTCGACGACCGAAGCCGGCAGTCCGCGGGCGCCGCAGATCGTCTTCGAGGCAGGCGTGCCGGTGCTCGGCATCTGCTATGGCCAGATGGCGATGTGCGTGCAGATGGGCGGTGTCGCCGAAAGCTCCGACCACCGTGAATTCGGCCGCGCCTTCGTTGAGGTGGAGAGGGAATGCCCGTTGTTTGATGGACTCTGGGCGCCCGGCCAGCGCCATCAGGTGTGGATGAGCCATGGCGACCGGGTGATTTCACTCCCCAGGGATTTCGAGATTTTCGGCCGCTCGGAGGGAGCGCCCTTCGCCGTCTTCGGCAATGTCGAGCGCAAAATGTATGGCATCATGTTTCATCCCGAGGTCGTGCACACGCCGGACGGGTCGAAGCTGCTCCGCAATTTCGTACGCAATATTGCCGGCCTCAAGGGCGACTGGACGATGGCCGCCTATCGCGAGAGAGCGGTCGCGGCGATCCGCGAGCAGGTCGGCAAGGGCAGGGTCATTTGCGCCCTGTCGGGCGGCGTCGACTCCTCGGTAGCCGCGCTGTTGATCCACGAAGCGGTCGGCGACCAGCTCACCTGCATCCTGGTCGACCACGGGCTGATGCGCAAGGACGAGGCAAAAGCCGTCGTAGAGATGTTCCGTGAGCACTACAATCTGCCGCTGATCCTGGTCGATGCCGCCGACCGTTTCATCGGCGCGCTGGAGGGCGAGAGCGACCCGGAGAAGAAGCGCAAGACGATTGGCCGCCTGTTCATCGAGGTGTTCGAGGAAGAGGCGAAGAAACTGGGAGGCGCCGAATTCCTGGCGCAGGGCACGCTCTATCCCGACGTGATCGAGAGCGTATCGTTCACCGGCGGCCCGTCGGTGACGATCAAGTCGCATCACAATGTCGGCGGCTTGCCCGAGCGCATGAACATGAAGCTGGTGGAGCCGCTGCGCGAATTGTTCAAGGACGAGGTGAGGGCGCTCGGCAGGGAGCTCGGCCTGCCGGACCATTTCATAGGCCGCCATCCTTTCCCGGGGCCGGGCCTCGCCATACGCTGCCCGGGCGGCGTCACCCGCGAAAAGCTCGACATATTGCGGGAGGCCGACGCGATCTATCGCGACGAGATCAGCAAGGCCGGCCTCTACGATGCGATCTGGCAGGCATTCGCCGTGCTGCTTCCGGTGCGGACGGTGGGCGTGATGGGCGACGGCCGCACCTACGAGTTCGTCTGCGCGCTGCGCGCCGTGACGTCCGTCGACGGCATGACCGCCGACTTCTTCCACCATGACATGAGTTTTCTCGGCGCCACCGCGACCCGCATCATCAACGAGGTTCGCGGGATCAACCGGGTCGTCTACGACGTGACGAGCAAGCCGCCCGGCACGATCGAGTGGGAATGATTCAGGCCCATCCGAAGGTATCCGAGACTACGAGGTGATAGGGCCACCGCACGCGCCAAGCGCTGCGCATCGCCGAGGCTGCGTCCCGACGCCGTAGGTCACGGTGAAACCGTAGCTGCTGCGAAGCTGATGGAAGACCGCATGCTTCGCGGCGCAGTTGCTTCTCGACATCCCTGAAGCGGTTGTCGAGGGCGGTTGGCCGCCTCGATCATGTCGGTGCGTGTCGCGACAGCGCCGGGCAGGCCCGCCAGGGCCACGTGGCGATCGCCTTGCCTGACTGGGGCGGAAGCTCCTCCCTACCACTTCGCGCGCAACGGCGGCCGGGTTCCGTCCTCATGGCAGACCTCGCCGCGCAGCCGTTCGACCGTCCCGGGGATGAACTCATTGACAAGGATACGGTCGAGGTCGACCGGACGCGGCATCGATATTTGCCCGCGCGCGATCCGCTTGAAACCGAGCGGGCCGTAATACGGCTCGTCGCCGACCAGCAGCACGGCCCCGGCGCGTTCCTGCCGCGCGGCTTCGACCGAGATCGCCACAAGTTCGCGGCCGATGCCGAGATTCTTGTGCGCCGGCCGCACGGCGAGCGGCCCAAGCAGCAGCGCCCGGCCTTCGCCGGCGGCGATGCGCGTCAGGCGCACCGAAGCGACCACCTCGCCATGCCTGAGCGCCACGAAGGAGAGGTGCCGCTCATGCGGCCCGCCCTCGCGGATTTTGTAGGCGGCGCGCGCGAAGCGGCCCGGCCCGAAGGCCTCTTCGTTGATGTGCTCGATTTCAGGGTCGTGCGCCGGAGATTCCGGCATGAAGGAAACGTCGGCAGGGATCATGATTTGCGGCATCCGGTCGGCAATACGAGGAAGCGGTTGCTGCGTGCGGCAGCTTCGCCATTCAACGCTTCATCAAGCGCGGGCGCCCATTCTTCGTCGTGCGATCCGGATATGCGTGAAAGCTGCCATGATGGAGGCCGCTATCATCAATTGCGGCGGTCGTCCATCCGCCGTACCCGAATATTTTCGGACAGCGATCATCGCGCCGGTGACGCTCTGTTCAGGCAACCGCGGTATCGCTTTGCGCGCAACCGCCCTAAATTGAGCTGCGGCTCGCTGCGGCCCATCATCTGGATCGAGCAGCCGCGTCAAGTCGCGGAGGCATCGCATGGGACGGCTGGTCGACGGAAAATGGCATGACGTCTGGTTCTCGACCAGGGAGACCGGCGGCCGCTTCGTGCGGCCCGAATCGCTGTGGCGCGACTGGATCACGCGTGAGGGGCTGCCCGCGCCCGGCCGCAAACGCGGCTTCAAGGCGGAGCCCGGCCGCTATCACCTCTACGTCTCCTACGCCTGCCCGTGGGCTCACCGCACGCTGATCTTCCGCGTTCTGAAGAAGCTCGAAGCCGTCATTTCCGTGTCCGTGGTGCACCATTTCATGGGCGCCGACGGCTGGACCTTTCTTGCCGAGGAGGGCGCGACCGGGGACGGCCTCTACGGACTGGATTTCCTCCACCAGATCTACACGCGCGCCGACCCGGCCTACAGCGGGCGCGTGACCGTTCCCGTACTCTGGGACCGCAAGGAACAGACGATCGTCTCCAACGAGTTCCTCCGAAATCATCCGCATGCTCAACGCGGCCTTCGACGAATGGGGCGACGCCTCGGTCGATCTCTATCCCGGGGCGCTGCGCGGCGAGATCGACGCGGTCAACGCGCTGGTCTATCCGGCGATCAACAACGGGGTCTATCGCGCCGGTTTCGCCACCTCGCAGGCGGCATACGAAGAAGCGTTCCACGAACTCTTCGCCGCGCTCGATACGCTGGAGCAGCGGCTGTCGCGCCAGCGTTATCTCGCGGGCGGCCGCCTCACCGAGGCCGACTGGCGGCTGTTCACCACGCTGGTGCGTTTCGACCCGGTCTATGTCGGCCACTTCAAGTGCAATTTGCGCCGCATCGCCGATTATCCGAACCTGTCGAACTATCTGCGCGACCTCTTTCAGGTGCCGGGCGTGGCCGCCACGGTGAACATGCGCCACATCAAGGCCCACTACTACGGCAGCCACACAACCATCAATCCGACGCGCATCGTGCCGGCCGGGCCGGAACTCGACTATTCCGCTCCGCACGACCGGGCGAGGTTTGCCTGAGAGCCTGCTCGTCCGGAGTGGGCGCGACGCCGCATCATCGCCCAAGATCCCCGCTCCGGAGCCATCGGACGGGAGCCTTGGCGAGGCCGATGCCCGGGTGGGTTCAAGCGGAAGCCGGCGGGTTACGGTCCCCGCTGGCCCTGGCGAAAAGCCGGAAGACGGGACATTGGTGTTGGTCCGGCCTTGCACTACCAATAGGGCGAGATCGTCTTTCCCTTCACCACCTCCGCTATACGGCGGTGGGTGGCCGGCGTCGTATCCTTCGGAAGCTCGCCGAGCGGGAAAAAGCCGGTTTCGGCGATTTCGAGGTCGCGCCGTTTCGGAGCGTGCTGCGAGAACTGTTCGATCAGGTAGAAGCCGACATGATCGCGGCGGGACGCGCCGCGATTGTAGTGCATTGACCTGAGCGTGGGGGCGGTGAAAGCGATATTGCCCTCTTCCGCGCATTCCCGCGTAAGGGCTTCCTCCATCGTCTCGTGGAGTTCCACGCCGCCGCCGGGAAACTGCCAGCCCGGCACATAGGTGTGGCGGACCAGAAAGACGGCATCGGCCGCGCGGTCGTAGATCATCCCGCGCACCCCCAGCGTCATGGCGCGCCGCATCAGAAAGTATTTATGGAACAGCGCCCCCCGCAGCCCGGCCCAGCCCGACTGCCGAAAGCGATCCTCGTCGTCTTCCGATGCCATCAGCGTAACCGAGGGTGGAAACCAGTCGGGCAGTGCCGTAAGTAAAGCAAATGCTCAGGCTCGCGCATGTTTCCGATATCCATCTGGGACCGCTTCCCGATGTAACCTACCGCGAACTCGCTTCCAAGCGTGTGGTGGGCTACGTCAACTGGCATCGCAGCCGCCGCAGGATCCTGACCGAAGGCACGCTGGGCACGCTCGTAGAGGCGATCCGGGCAGACAAGCCCGATCATCTTGCGGTCACCGGCGACCTCGTCAATCTGGCGCTCGATACGGAACTGGAGCTTGCGCGGCTGTGGCTGGAAACGCTCGGCAGGCCGGAGGATGTCTCCGTCGTTCCCGGAAATCATGACGCCTATGTGCCCGGCGCCTTCGACAAGGCCTGCCGGCTGTGGGCGCCGTGGATGCGCGGCGACGGGCATGACGGGTCGGTCGACCGCCTGTCTTTTCCTTATGTCCGGGTGCGCGACCAGGTGGCGCTGATCGGCGTATCGACGGCCCGCGCCACCGCTCCCTTCATGGCGAACGGCTTCCTGCGCGAGGAACAGGCGGAGCGGCTGGCGCATGCGCTGGACGAGACCGGCAAGCAGAAGCTCTTCCGCCTGATCATGATCCACCATCCGCCGGTGCGCGCCGCGGTGCCGCAGCACAAGCGGCTGCTCGGGATCGGCAATTTTCACAAGGCGGTTCGCAGGCACGGCGCCGAACTGGTGCTGCACGGCCATTCGCACGACCCCACGCTGTTTTGGATCGGCGGACGCAGCAAGCCGATACCAGTTGTCGGCGTCGCGGCGGCGGGGCAGGGGTTCGGCGGCCATCATGCGCCGGCGCAATATAATCTCGTCGAAATATCCGGCGCCCCCGAAGCCTGGCAGATCCGGCTTTCGCGGCGCGGGTTGACCGAGCCGGACGCCGGGGTCTCGGAGATTGCCGCGATCAATCTCGGTTCGCCGGCAAAGGCGCCGGCGCCGTACGAAAGCTCGTAGGATCGTGCAGGCATCGGGGTTTCGGCAGGTGGGGCCTATTGGACGCCGCCGGTGAGCCGGTCCCATAACAGCGCGATCGTAATGGCCAGGCCAAAGCCGATGCCCGTGATGAATGCCCAGGCGCCGGAGAGGATGTTCATCCACACCCTTCGACCTTCACCTGGTCCTGCCGTCCCGGCCGCGGGTCGAAGCGCGGCGGAAGCGCGTTCTTGCGCCTCGACGGCATTTCCCTCCATCATCTGCTCGCGCTCGACGATGCGCTCGGCGATGTAGCGGGTAACCTGGTCGGCCACGACATCGATTTTCGGCGACTCGGCAAGCACCACGCGGCCGTTGCGGGTATCCTTGACGAAGCGGTAGGTGCGATGGTCGCGCCCCATCGCGACATGGCTCACCGTGTCGATCCAGAGCCTCGGCTGCAGACCCGACGAGATCGTAAAGTCGAAACTGTCGAAATCGGGGGGGACCTCGGCGAACACCGGCGCCAGATCGGCGGCGAGAAGCTGCAGGCGCACTCTCGTTGCCTCGCGCAGTTCCACGACGACATCCGCGCGGTCGGCGGCGGCGTTCTTGACCTCGCGGATCGCGTCGGAAAGCGTGCGCGTCTGATCGGCCGGCATCTGGTTGTCGGCCCTTTCACTGGCCAAATCTGGCTTCTGATGAAGGTGCATCAACCTATTGATAACAGAAACGCCCGACGAAGCCAGCGCCGGGCGGTCGAATGCAAAGGCTTTTCGCAATGGCGGCCAAGTCACCACGGAACTGATGACCGCCTGCGAAATCGTGAAGGAAAACAATGCGGACGACTGTCGATGTCGCCCGCCCTGTTTTTTCGCTACTGCCTGTCGATGATGCGGTTGACCGCCGACACCACCGCCTCGAGCGACGCACCCACGATGTTGGTGCTGATGCCGGCCCCGAAAATGAAGCCGCCGGGATACTCCATTTCCACATAGGAGATGGCCGCCGCGTTGGAGCCGTGCTGGATCGAGTGCTCGGAATAGTCGCGCACGGAGATGTCCAGCCCGATGTGCCGCGAAAGGGCGTCGACGAAACCGTCGACCGGGCCGTTGCCGCCGCCGGTGATCGTCATTTCCTTGCCGCCGTCGAGGATGACCGCCTCGACGATCCTCCGGCCTTTCGCATGCGTGTCCGGGTAGGTCTGGTGATCCAGGAACTTCAGGCGCGCGGCCGGCTGGTCGACATAGACCTCGCGGAAGCGCTCGTAGATCCGCCGCGACGAAAGCTCCTTGCCTTCCGCGTCGGTGATCGCCTGGATATCCTTCGAGAACTCCACTTGCAGGTTGCGCGGCAGGTTGAGCCCGTAATCGGCCTGCAGCACATAGGCGATGCCGCCCTTGCCGGACTGCGAGTTGATGCGGATGATCGCCTCGTAGCTCCTGCCCACATCCTGCGGGTCGATCGGCAAATAGGGCACTTCCCACTGCGGCTTGTTGGCCGTCTTCAGCGCCTTCATGCCCTTGTTGATGGCGTCCTGGTGCGAGCCGGAAAAGGCCGTGTAGACCAGTTCGCCGACATAGGGATGCCGCTCCGCTATCCTGAGCTGGTTGGAATATTCATAGACGTCCTTCATCCGGTTGATGTCGGAGCAGTCGAGCATCGGATCGACGCCCTGCGTGTACATGTTGAGCGCCAGCGTGACGATATCGACATTGCCGGTGCGCTCGCCATTGCCGAACAGCGTGCCTTCGACGCGGTCGGCGCCAGCCATCAGCCCGAGTTCGGTGGTGGCGACGCCGGTTCCGCGGTCGTTGTGAGGGTGCAGCGAGATGATCAGCTTGTCGCGATTGTCGAGGTTGCGGCACATCCACTCGATGCGGTCGGCATAGATGTTGGGTGTCGACATTTCGACCGTCGACGGCAGGTTGAGGATCAGCCTGTTATCCGCTGTCGGCTTCACGATCTCGGCGACCGCGTTGCAGATCTCCAGCGCGACTTCGAGTTCGGTGCCGGTAAAGCTCTCCGGCGAATATTGGAAACGGTAGCCGCCGCCGGCCTTCGCCGCCATGTCGGTGATCATCTTGGCGGCGTCGGTGGCGATCTGCTTGATGCCGGCCACGTCCTTGCCGAAGACGACGCGCCGCTGCAACTCGCTGGTGGAATTGTAGAAATGCACGATCGGGCTGTTCGCGCCTTCGAGCGCCTCGAAAGTGCGGGCGATCAGTTCTGGCCGGCACTGCACGAGCACTTGAAGGTCGACATCGTCCGGCACATTGCCTTGCTCGATGCACCAGCGGGCAAAGTCGAAATCGGTTTGCGATGCCGACGGAAAGCCGAGCTCGATTTCCTTGAAGCCCATATCGAGCAGCAACGCCAACATGCGCGCCTTGCGCTCGTGGCCCATCGGATCGACCAACGCCTGATTGCCGTCCCTGAGATCGACCGAGCACCAGATCGGCGCCTTTTCGATACGCTTCGACGGCCATGTGCGGTCGGGCAGGTCGACCAGCGGATACGGCTCATATTTGATGGCGGATTGCGGCATGCCATGGCTGGCACGGATTCGTGTGGTCTCGTTCATTTTGGCTGTCTCCGCACCTCTTGCGCGAACTTGGGATGCGCCCGGATGCTCGATCGTTGCTGGCTGAAATAGCGAATGGCAAGGAGCGGCGGCGCCGCGGGCGGCCCAACGACCGCCGGGTGCTCCTTCAGCGGGCCCGGCGGTCGCCGATAAGACCGAGAAGCAGAATCGCGGAGGCCAGGGCGCGCAAGCTCGCCGACGCAAAGGCGCCGGAACGATGGGTTGCACTATCCGCGGACGTTTTCATGGGCGTCCTGATACAGGAGCGGCGGAGCCGAGGCAAGGGGCTGTCGGCGCACTGTCGTAAGCACATGAGTTGTCCGGGTTAGGTAGCACGCGAGTTGTCCGGTTTCATGCCCAGCTGATGGAGGCCGGGAATGGGACGGACGGCGTGGCTACAGGGCCGGACAACTCATGTGCTTACGACACAGCCGCCTTTTGCCATTGGCATTGCGGGCGCCATTGCCTATATGACGGTTTTACAACACTGGGTAGCGCACCCGATGGCTGACGCAGAAAAATACCTCTCCGCCGAGGCTGACGACCATTTCCACGACGAATGCGGCGTGTTCGGCATATTGGGACGGCAGGACGCCGCGGCCATCGTCACGCTCGGGCTGCATGCGCTGCAGCATCGCGGCCAGGAAGCGGCCGGCATCGTTTCCTATGACGGCAGCCAGTTCCATGTCGAGCGCCATGTCGGCCTGATTGGCGACACCTTCACCAAGCAGTCGGTGATCGACCGGCTGCCCGGAACACGCGCCATCGGCCACACGCGCTACGCAACCACCGGCGGCGCGGGGCTGCGCAACGTGCAGCCGTTTTTCGCCGAATTGTCCGAGGGCGGCCTGGCCATTGCTCACAACGGCAACATCACCAATGCGATGACCGTGCAGCGGTCCCTGCAGAAGCAGGGCGCGATCTTTTCCTCGACGTCCGACACCGAAACGATCCTGCATCTGGTGGCGACCAGCAAGGAGCGCGACATCAACTCGCGCTTCATCGAGGCCATCCGGCAGTTGGAAGGCGCCTTCTCGCTGGTGGCGCTGACGTCCAAGAAGATGATCGGCTGCCGCGATCCGCTCGGCATCCGCCCGCTGGTGCTGGGCGATCTGGACGGGTCCTGGATTCTCGCTTCCGAGACCTGTGCGCTCGACATTATCGGCGCCCGTTTCGTGCGCGACCTGAAACCCGGCGAGATGGTGATCGTCACCCCCAAGGGCATCGAGAGCCTGTTTCCCTTCGAGCCGCAGAAGTCGCGGTTCTGCGTGTTCGAATATGTCTATTTCGCCCGGCCGGACTCCTCCGTCGAGGGCCGCAATGTCTACGACGTGAGGAAGCGCATCGGCGCGGAACTGGCCGTCGAGTGTCCGGTCGAGGCCGACATCGTCGTGCCGGTGCCCGATTCCGGCACGCCGGCGGCGATAGGCTTCAGCCAGGCGGCCGGCATTCCCTTCGAACTCGGCATCATCCGCAACCATTATGTCGGGCGCACCTTCATCTCGCCCGGCGATTCCATCCGCCACATGGGCGTACGGCTCAAGCACAACGCCAATCGCCGCATCATCGAGGGCAAGCGTGTCGTGCTGGTCGACGATTCGATCGTGCGCGGCACGACCAGCCAGAAGATCGTCCAGATGGTGCGCGATGCCGGGGCGAGGGAAGTGCATATGCGCATCGCCTCGCCGCCGACGCGTGCTTCCTGCTTCTACGGCGTCGACACGCCGGAAAAGGCGAAGCTGCTCGCCTCGCGCATGTCGGTCGAAGAGATGGCGGGCTTCATCCGGGTCGATTCGCTCGGCTTTTTGTCGCTCGACGGGCTCTATCGCGCGGTCGGCGAGGAGGGCCGCAACGCCGAGCAGCCGCAGTTCTGCGACGCCTGCTTCTCGACTGAATATCCGACGCGGCTCACCGATTTCGACGGCGCCGACAATGTGCGGACGCTGTCGCTGCTGGCGACCGGCGGGCAGTAGGCTGGCTTCCGGTTCAGCGTCATTCTTCGGCAGCCCTTCGGGCCGGCAGCTTGAGGCGGGTGCATTTGCTTTGAGACATTGGATTGCGGCATGACCTCTCCCTTCGATTTCTCCGGCCGCATCGCGCTCGTCACCGGCGCCTCTCGCGGCATCGGCTATTTCGCCGCAAAACACCTCGCCGCCGCGGGCGCGCATGTGATCGCGGTCGCCCGCACCGTGGGCGGGCTGGAAGAACTGGACGACGAAATCAAGGCGGCGGGGGCCCAGGCGACACTGGTGCCGCTCGACCTTGCCGACATGCCCGGCATCGACCGGCTGGGCGGCGCCATCAACGAGCGCTGGGGCAAGCTCGACATCCTCGTCGCCAATGCCGGTGTGCTGGGAACCATCTCGCCGATCGGCCATGTCGAGGCGAAGACCTTCGAGAAGGTCATGACGATCAACGTGACTTCGACCTGGCGGCTGATCCGTTCGGTCGATCCGCTGCTCAGGAAGTCGGACGCCGGCCGCGCCATCGTCGTGTCCTCCAACGCCGCCCATTCCGCCCGCGCTTTCTGGGGACCCTACGCAGCCTCGAAGGCGGCGGTCGAGACGCTCACGCGCTCCTGGGCGAACGAGACGGTGAACATGAAGCTGCGCGTCAACGCCTTCGATCCGGGCGCGACCCGCACGGCCATGCGGGCGCAGGCAATGCCGGGCGAGGACGCGAAGACGCTCCCGCATCCTTCCGATGTCGCCGGGAAGATGCTTCCGCTCGCCAGCCCTGCTCTCACGCAAACGGGCCTCATCTATCAGGCCAGACACGACCGTTTCGTCGCATACCGCGATCCGGAATAATTCTCGCTCTAACATCGTTGTAGGATTGCACGCGCTGTCGACCCGCGCGCGTGCGCCGGCGTGCGATTGTCGCCAATCTGAAGAATGGAGGAGGAAGGCATGAAGCGAATCCTGTTTTTGTCGGCGTCCCTGCTGGCGGCCGGTATCGTTGCGGCAAGCTCTCAGGAGGTGACGATGAGCTTCTTCGTTACGAGCGTGGGGACCGGCAACGGCGCCAATCTGGGCGGACTGGCGGGCGCCGACGCCCATTGCGCCAGTCTCGCCGAGGCTGCCGGCGTGACGGGCAAGACCTGGCGCGCCTACCTCTCGACAAGCGAAGCCGACGCCAGGGACCGCATCGGCGCGGGCCCCTGGCATAACGCGAAGGGTGAGAAGATCGCCGACGACGTGGCTTCGCTCCACGGCGATTCCAACGGCATTACCAAGCAGACCGGGCTCGACGAAAAGGGCGGATCGGTAAACGGGCGCGGCGACCAGCCGAACCGCCACGATATATTGACCGGAACCATGCCGGACGGCACCAAGGCCGAACAGACTTGCGGCGACTGGACGCTGGACGGCACGGACGGCGCGGCGATGGTCGGCCATCACGACCGTATGGGCCTCGACGATTCGCCTCCGGCAAAATCCTGGAACTCCTCTCATCCGACACGTGGCGGATGCAGTCAGGAGGCGCTGAGAGGCACGGGTGGCGACGGCCTGTTCTACTGTTTCGCCATGGACTGAACCCGGGCTCATAGCACAGGATAGCGCGGCCGCGCCGCGCCCGACAAGAGCGGCGTGGTGCTTTCGCGCGGACTCTGCGCCAACGTATCGCCCGCGCTGGGAGTAGCCCGTCCCCTTTGCCCGTGCCAATCATCATGGGCCGACTTTCCCGCGCCGCTGGCGCAGAGCGCCCGGATGCAGGAGCATGGCTGACGCCGCAATTACCGACACGCGGGAGCGAGTCCTTTCCGGCATCGTGCTGACCAGCATCGCCTATCTGCTTTTCTCGGCGCAGGATGCCTCGATCAAACTGCTGGTAACAGGCATCTCTGTCTGGCAGATCCTGTTCCTGCGCAGCACTTTCATTCTTGCGGGCTGCGCGGCGGTCGGCGGACTGGATCTGTTCCGCGATGCCGCCCGCTCGCCCGTATTCTCGGCGATGCTGGTTCGCAGCGGGATCATTCTGGTCGCCTGGATTTGCTTTTATACCGCGGCCAGGCACCTCCATCTCGCCGAACTGACGACTATCTATTTTGCCGCGCCGGTTATCGTGACGATCCTGTCGGTATTCATCCTTGGCGAGGAGGTGCCGCTGCTTCGCTGGATTGCCGTTGCGATAGGCTTCGTCGGCGTCTTCATTGCCTGCGACCCGGCACGGTTCGGCCTGACGCCGCCGGTGATACTCGTGCTCCTGGCTGCCTTTCTCTGGGCTCTGTCGATCGTGCTCTTGCGCAAGATCGCGCTCAGCGAACGCACGCTGGTGCAACTTGTCATCAACAACGGCTTCCTTCTGATGATCGCCGGCGTACCGCTCGTCCTGTTGTGGCAGACGCCAAATCTTGACGAATCCATCCTGCTTGTGCTGGTCGGGTTTTTCGGGGGCGCAGCCCAGTTCATGCTGTTCGAGGGCATGAAGCGGGCCGCCGCGTCGGTGATCGGGCCGTTCGAATATACGTCACTCGTCTGGTCCTTCGTATTCGGCTACCTGATCTGGGGCGACATTCCCCGCATGGAGGTTTTCGTCGGCGCCGCGCTCATCGTCGTTGCCGGCCTCATCATCATCGGCGGCGAACGCTTCAGGCGCGAGAACTAGCTTAGGGCATCGCGCCGCATCCGGGCGGGCGCGCGGGCCGGCTAAGCAGGGCGGCGCTTTGGTCCGGCAGGCGCGTTCTCGAAACCTGTTGAGAAACGTCACGGGCGGCGGAACCTCGGAGGCTTTGCCGCGTTTGCAAGGTGACGGGCAACCCCCCCAAGCCCACCCCTCTCGCCCGTCCCCCTTGAAGCCAGCTCCCCCAGCTGGCCTTTTTTTGTTCCGGAGCGGATCGGTGCAGCATCGCCGCCGGCGTCCACTCGGACTGGACACGTTCTTGACGGAACCCGACGCGCGCCCTAGGGTTGAACTGGGCCCGGGGCGGCCCGCAGCCCGCGCCACGGATGTGGCATGGCGAACGCCTCGATCTGAAGATCCAACCGGCAAACCCATCCGGCGAAGACTTCGGCAATGCGGGCGCTGATGTGACATTTCGCCGGGTTGGAGAACCGGAAATCATGCGTGACCACCTTGACGCGAAGGCGATGGCGAAAGCCATGCGCGAGGAGCTCGCCGCGCGCGACATTGCTATCTCTCACTCGCAGGCGCTGGAGATCGTGGCCAGGCAGTTCGGCCTGCCGAACTGGAATGTGTTGGCGGCAAAAACCGCCGAGACAGAGAATGCTTCGTACCGATTCGAGCCGCCGGCGCCGATCATCAGAATATTCGACGAGGCAAAGGCCCGCGACTTCTACCTCGGCTTCCTCGGCATGACGGCCGACTGGCAGCATCGCTTCGGACCTGACATGCCGATCTACATGCAGGTCTCGCGCGGGAACCTCAAGCTGCATCTGAGTGAGCATTCGGGCGATGCCAGCCCGGGCGCCAATATGGTGGTCTACATGAAGGGCGTCGAGGCCTGGCAGAAGGAACTGGTCGGCAAGAAATACCGCTACAACCGGCCCGGCCTGAACCGGCAGGACTGGGGTCTCGAGTGCGAGGTGGTCGACCCGTTCGGCAACAGGATACGGTTCCTGGAGGTCTGAGCTGCGGCGACCAGGCAAGTAGACCGCGCGGTGGCTGAGCGCGGTCGTCAGCCCATGGATGGCGGCCAGTCACTGAACCATCGGGTCTTCCTGCCGCGACTTATCGGCCTGTTCAGCGAGATGCGACAAAACCTGCACGGCGGTTCCGATCGGGCAGCGCTGGTAGAGGTCGATCACGTCTTCGTTGAACATTCTGATGCAGCCGCTGGAAACATCCGTGCCGATGCTCCAGGGAGCGATGGTGCCGTGGAAGCGGAAGCCGGTGTCGGCGCCGTCGCGGTGCAGATAGAGCGCGCGCGGCCCCAGCGGGTTATCCGGCGAACCGCCTTCGACGAAGGCCGGCAGTTCCGGGTGGCGCTTGCGCATTTCCGGAGGAGGCGTCCAGCGCGGCCACAAAGCCTTGCGGGCGATGGTGGAGCGGCCGAACCACTGGAAGCCCTCCTTGCCCACTCCGACGCCGTAGCGGATTGCCGTATCGTTCTCCATGTGCAGGTAGAGGAAATGATTGCGGGTATCGACGACCAGGCTGCCCGGTGGCTCGCTGGCCTTGAACTTGACGACCTGCCGGTGCCACCGCTTGTCGATGCTGGCGAAATTCGTCTTACTGTAGGTGAAGCCGTTGTCCTCCACGATGCCGGAAAAATAGGATGCGGGTGCCGCTTCGGCCTCGCTGCCGGCAAATCCGGCAGCGAGCAAGGCGGTGGTGCCTAGAATGACTTCGCGCCTCGACAGGACCATCGGCCCTCCAAATCTTCTTATTGTTGCGGAGCATACTTCAGCGTGTGGCCGCTTCAAATGGATACCCGCCTTGTTGCGCGCCGATTTCAGATCGTGACTTGGCAGGCGTGTCTTTCCAGTGTCGGATCCATTCGAAAAGCCGGTTCATCTGCTATCTTTGCAGGGACTGGCTGTTGAAAGGCGCGAGGCTGGTCGGCAGGTGATTGAGGGCGCGAATATTTCCCGGCGCGATATGATTGCCGGCCTGGCCGCCGCGGCGGCTTTTCCAGGCCGGAGCGCCTTCGCCCGGGCCAGGGCAGAGGCCGGCGCGCTCGATGTCACTTTCCTGTTTTCGTGCGACATCCACGCCTGCCGGATGGCGAGCGGGCTCAGTTCCAATTGCGCGGCGGAAGGCAAGACCGACGCCAATCTGCTTCGCCATATCGCCGCGCTGAACGGGCTCGAGCAGGGGCGCTGGCCTGAGACGGTCGCCGGCAGGGCGAGCGGCCTTCACGGCGCCGGCCAGCGGATCGCCCGGCCGCGTGGCCTCGTCATCGGCGGAGACATGACGGATGACGGCGGCGGCCAAATGGCGATGCCGAACGAAGGCACCCAACTCATGCAGTTCAGCCATCGCTACCAGGAAGGCGTCGGACCGGATCGCGTTCACTTTCCCGTCTATGCGGGATTGGGCAATCATGACCTCGATCAGGACGGGCCCGCGCCACATGTCGACTGGTATCGCCGAGAACTGCGCGACTATGTCGAACTCAACCATCGGCCGGGCGTGTTCTTCAAGCCGCCGGTTCCGGCCGACAATTACGACGCCGCCTCCGACAGCTATTCATGGAACTGGGGCCAGTTGCACCTGATCCAGGCGCACCGCTTCGCCGGCGATACCACCAAGCGTGCGATAAGCGGGCTTCCCTGGCTTACAAGCGACCTCGCCGCCAATGCCCGCGACGGACGCCCGGTCATCCTGTTCCAGCACTATGGCTGGGATCCGTTTTCGCTGGAGCGCTGGGACCCGGAAAACGAGACCTTCGACGACGCCGGGAGCGGCGCTCCGCACTGGTGGACCGAGCACGACCGCCGCGCCATGCTGGACATACTCGACGGCTACAATGTCGTCGGGGTTTTTCATGGCCACCAGCACGAGACGCCGATGATCTACCGACGCGACGGCCTCGACATTTTCAAGCCGAAGGCCGCCTATATGGGCGGTTTCGCTCTGGTGCGGCTGACCGACATCGCCATGGATGTCGTTCTCGGCGAGGCGTCCGGCGAAGCCGGAGCAGTGACTTACACCAATGCGTTCAACAAGAAGCTGAGGCGGTAAGCGCCGGCATGCCCTTGCCCCGCCCTCCCTCCAGGGCTCCGGCTCGGGTTAACGGAGAGGGGGCGAATGGCGATCCGTTAACCCAAGTTCGGAGCCCTGGCACTTCCTCACGAAGCCTTGACTGGACCGGCCCGGATGCCCGCCTATCTTTGCGACTTCATACAAATGCAGGGAGAGAGCGCCATGAACAAGCCCGTCATCACCCAGGCAATGATCGACGCCTATGACGAATACACGCATCTGACGCTCGACCGACGCGGATTCATGGAAAAACTGTCGAAATTGGCGGGTTCCGGCGCCGCGGCGGCGGTGATCGCGCCAATGCTGGCGGCCAGTCCGGCGCAGGCGGCAATCGTTGCCGAGGACGACGCACGGCTGAAGACGCAGGACGTCACCTGGCCGGGCGGCGAGGGCGAGATGAAGGGCTATCTCGTGCAGCCGGCGGACCAGTCCGGCGATCTCGGCGCGGTGATCGTCATCCATGAGAACCGCGGGCTCAATGCCCATACCAAGGATGTGGCGCGGCGCATGGCGCTGGAAGGCTTCGTCGTCCTGGCGCCGGACTTTCTGTCGCCGCTCGGCGGCACGCCGGCCGACGAGGAGAAGGCGCGTGAGATGTTCTCGCAGCTCGATCCGGCAAAGACCGCCGCGAACGGCGTGGCGACAGTGGCTTTCCTCAAGGGGCACGAGGGCGTGAACGGCAAGGTTGGCGCCGTCGGCTTCTGCTGGGGCGGCGGCACGGTCAACAACATTGCGATCGCGTCGCCGGATCTTGGCGCCGGCGTCGCCTATTACGGCGCGCAGCCGAAGGACGCCGCCGCGATCGGGAAGATCAAGGCGCCGCTGCTCCTGCACTATGCGGGAATGGACGAGCGCATCAATGCCGGCATCGACGCCTACAAGGCGGCGCTGACGGCGGCAGGCAAGGAGTTCACGGTCTACATTTATGAAGGCGTGCAGCACGCCTTCAACAATGACACTTCGGAGGCGCGCTACGACATGAACGCGGCCAAGCTCGCCTGGGACCGGACCGTGGCGTTTTTCAAGGAAAAGCTGGGGTAGGGTGGCCGGCGCTGAACTCCCGCCTGACGCAGCCCTGGCTCGGAACGCGGCTTGCTGGACACGCGTGCAGCCTGGCGAGGCGAATAGCGTTGCGCCACGCCGCCTACGCGGGGCTGGCCTGTCGACCTCATCGACGGCCGGCCGCCGGCAAATCGTGCCGCCGTGTCAGTTTGAATGTGGGGCCGGTGCCAGCGCTAGCCGCAGACCGAGTACCTTGAGAGCCTTCGCAATGGTATCGAGCTTGGGATTCCCGCCCGGCCGAAAAACCTTGTAGATCGTTTCACGGCTAAGCCCGCTGTCCCTTGCGAATTGTGAGGCGCCTCGCGCACGCGCAATATCGCCAATAGCCGCCGCGATGAGGGCAGGGTCTCCATCCTCCAGAGCCGCATCGATATAGCCGGTCTGATCCTCGGTGCTCTTGATGTAGTTCTGAATATCGAAGCGCGTTGTTTCCAGTGCCACCTTATAGCTCCTTCGCCATTGCTTTCGCGGTTGCTATATCGCGTTTCTGGCTCGCTTTGTCGCCGCCGCACAGCATCACCACGCTTCTATTTCCGCCTGATGCCGATCGAACGCCCGGCGCGCTCGGGCATTGCCAAGGCGGCATGCGCGGCCCGCATCGCGGCGATCCTCTCGGCGATGTCGGCGGGGAAGGGGGCGACCTTCGGTCCGGCCATGTCGACATGCAGCGACAGCGATTCCGAGGTTGCCGCCAGCCAGCCGTCGGCGTGGCGGATTTCCTGGTAGGCGCGCAGCCGCTTCTCGTCATGGTCGAGCAATTGGAAGCGCACCGTCACGCGATCGCCCAGATGCAGTTCCTGCACGTAGCAGACATGCACTTCCGCCGTGTAGATGGTGAGCTTCCGTTCGCGCGCATAGGAAGGGCCGATGCCCAGCATTTCGTAGACTTCGTCCGAGCCGCGGTCGAAAATGACGTTGTAATAGGCCATGTTGAGATGACCATTGTAATCGATCCAATCCTTCTCGATGTCCATAGGCTTCGAGACGAACGGGGCGGGCTGGGACATGGCGAACGCTTTCTGGTGCTGGACAAGGGGCTGCTTAGGCGACCATAGAGACTGACGAAAGTCGCCGATGGTCTGTTCGCGGAGGAAGTCATGGCTTTAAGCGACCTGCGGCGCGTCGCCCGCAACGAGCAGGGGGCGGGAATCGTCGTCGGCATTCTCAAGCAGCGCTTCGGCGAGCGCTTCCAGACAGGCCAGTCCGTGCGCGAACAGCACGGCCACACCACGACCTATATCCCGACACAGGCGCCGGACGGCGTGGTATTTCCCGAATCGGCGGAGGAGGTGCAGGAGGTGGTGCGCGTATGCGCCGAGCACCGTGTGCCGGTGATCGCCTTCGGCACGGGCACCTCGCTGGAGGGGCACGTCAACGCGCCGGGCGGCGGCATCTCCCTCGACACCTCGCGCATGAACCGTGTTCTGTCCGTGCATGCCGAAGACCTCGACTGCATCGTCGAGCCGGGCGTGACGCGCGGGGCGCTCAACATGCACCTGCGCGACACCGGCCTGTTCTTCCCGATCGATCCGGGCGCGGATGCCAGCCTGGGCGGCATGGCCGCGACGCGCGCTTCCGGCACCAACGCCGTACGCTACGGCACGATGCGCGAAAACGTGCTTTCCCTTACCGCCGTGCTGGCCGACGGCAGCCTGATAAGCACTGGCAAGCGCGCCAAGAAAAGCTCGGCCGGCTACGATCTGACACGCCTCATCATCGGCTCGGAGGGCACGCTGGGCATCATCACCTCGCTGACGCTGAAGCTTCACGGCATTCCCCAGGCGATCGCGGGCGGCGTGTGCCCGTTCCCGAGCGTCGAAGCGGCATGCGAGGCGGTTATCGCCACGATCCAGATGGGCATTCCGGTGGCGCGCATCGAACTGGTCAACCAGCTGCAGATGCGGGCGATGAAGAACTATTCGCAGCTCGACTATCCTGAGTTGCCTTGCCTCTTCCTCGAATTCCACGGCAGCGACGCAGGCGTGGCCGAACAATCGGAGATGTTCGGCGACATCGCCGCGGAATATGGCGGCGGGCCGTTCCAATGGACCAAGGTCGCGGAGGAGCGCGCAAAACTGTGGAAGGCGCGGCACGACGCCTATTGGGCGTCGCAGACGCTGAGACCCGGCGCCAAGAGCCTGTCGACGGATGTATGCGTGCCGATTTCCCGGCTGGCCGAATGCATCGCCGAAACCGAGGCCGACATCGCCGAAATGGGCCTGGTTGCGCCGATCGTCGGCCATGTCGGCGACGGCAACTTCCATGTGCTGGTGCTGATGGACGGCGACGACCCGGCGGAAATCGAGCGGACGGAGCGGTTCGTGGCGCGCCTGAACATGCGGGCGATCGGCATGGACGGCACCTGTACCGGCGAGCACGGCATCGGCCAGGGCAAGATGGGCTTTCTCGAACACGAGCTCGGCCACAGCGTCGAGGTGATGCGCGCGATCAAGTCGGCGCTCGACCCCAACGGAATCCTCAATCCGGGCAAGATTTTCTGAGCGGGAGAGCAACCGCGGACCGTCACATCGATCGGAACGCGGTTCGGTCAAGCATCATGAGCGTTGATGTCAGTCCAAATTTAGCGTGGTGCGTGCTGTGCCGGCCACGCGCGAATGGCCTACCGCCAACTCCGCCGGTCATCCCGGCAGCGGCTCCATCATCTTCCGCGGCAAACCACCAACCGAAAGGAACGCGAGCATGGGTACGATCACCACCAGGGACGGCGTCGAGATGTTCTACAAGGATTGGGGTCCCAGGGATGCACAGCCTCTGGTCTTCCATCACGGCTGGCCGCTGAGTGCCGACGACTGGGACACGCAGATGCTCTATTTCCTCGACAAGGGCTACCGCGTCGTCGCCCACGACCGGCGCGGCCACGGCCGATCAAGCCAGGTCGGCGAGGGTCACGACATGGATCATTATGCGGCCGACGTCGCCGCCGTGATCGAGCATCTCGACCTGAAAGGTGCGGTCCATATCGGCCACTCCACGGGCGGCGGCGAGGTCACCCGCTATGTCGCGCGCTTTGGCGGGAACGGCCGCGTGGCGAAAGCCGTGCTGATCGGCGCCGTGCCGCCGCTCATGTTGAAGACCGAGGCCAACCCGGGTGGCCTGCCGATCGAGGTGTTCGACGGCCTGCGCCAGCAGCTCGCCGCCAGCCGCACCCAGTTCTATGTCGATCTGGCAGGCGGCCCCTTCTACGGTTTCAACAGGCCGGACGCGAAGGTCTCGAGCGCCGTGGTCCAGAACTGGTGGCGCCAGGGAATGATGGGCGGCGCCAAGGCGCATTATGATGGGATCAAGGCGTTCTCGGAAACCGACTTCACCGAGGATCTGAAGCGCATCGAGGTGCCGACGCTCGTCATGCATGGCGACGACGACCAGATCGTACCGTTCGCCGACTCCGCGCCGCTGTCGTCGAAACTGCTGAAGAACGGTAGCCTCAAGGTCTACGAGAAATTCCCGCACGGCATGTGCACGACGCATGCCGACGTGATCAATCCGGACCTGCTCGCCTTCATCAAAACCTGAAGACCCGTTCCGCCGCAGCTAAGCTGCGCCCGCAGGTGCGAAGGCCACGCGAAGGGTGGTGCCGGCTAATTCAGGTGCGAGAACAATCAGCCCGGCATCGTTCCGGGCTGATTGCGGTTATGAAGGGACGCGCCGGTACGTCAGGCTATCCGGCACGGCGGACTTCCTCGCGCTTGCGAAGCTTCCAGTTCGGTCTCGGGAAATGGCAGGTATAGCCGTTGGGATAGCGTTCGAGATAATCCTGGTGCTCCGGCTCGGCTTCCCAGAAATCGCCGACCGGCGCCACTTCCGTCACGGCCTTGCCTGGCCAAAGACCGGAGGCGTCCACGTCGGCTATGGTGTCTTCCGCGACACGCTTCTGCTCCTCATTCGTGTAGAAAATAGCCGAGCGGTAGCTGGCGCCGACATCGTTGCCCTGACGGTTGCGCGTCGTCGGGTCATGGATCTGGAAGAAGAATTCCAGCAGATCGCGATAGCTGATCCTGGCCGGATCGAACACGATCTCGATGGCCTCCGCATGGCTGCCATGATTGCGGTATGTGGCGTTGGGCACTTCGCCGCCCGTGTAGCCGACTCGCGTGGAAGCCACGCCCGGATAGCGGCGGATCAGATCCTGCATGCCCCAGAAGCAGCCGCCGGCAAGCACTGCGCGTTCGGTCGCGATCGTCATTGCGTACCTCCTTGGCTTTCGGTTCGCGGTAAATATAGGCATGGCCGGCCAGAATTATCAGGGGCTAAGCAGGTTCCGGAAAAGTGTGTCACGGTTTTCCGACAGAAACCTGCGACAAAACAAGAGCCTAAGCAGGCGAAACGTGGGCGAAGCCACGCAAGTCTGCTTAGGGCCCCCGTCGGACATCATGCGTTTTCGACTTGCCGTCGATCGATTCCGGAAGTTGCGTGCCGCCTCCCGCACCATGATCGCGGCCGGTGGGATGCCCGCTCGGCTGCCCATGCTGTGATGCCGCAACATATCGATCCGCGGCTTCGGAGCCGGTCGACCGGGAGGATTGGAGAAGGCCCGGAAACTCCGGGCGCAAACTGCGTGACGCACGCCAATTCCGCTGGTGAAAAGGGGGAAATGCCCATAAGAATGGTTGCGCTCATGTTCAGTCGCGTCGATCAGCGGTTCTTAGCCGTGTGCATCCCATACGGGCCGGCCGATAGTCGTCAGGCTGCAAGCTTTGGACTTCACGCGCTGCGTGCGACTTTGGTTGAGATTGAACGTGTGAAGTCTTGGCGCTATTGGGCGCGAATAGGCAAAGCAAGATGCCTCCTCCCGCAAGACGACAGGATGGGATTTCCCGATGGAAACACCACTAGCTGATCGCATATCAGCCGATCCGAACTATCAGTTACTCAAATCGAAGCGAACACGCTTCGGATGGACGCTAACCCTGGCGATGATGATCGTCTACTACGGGTTTATTCTCCTGATCGCCTTTAGGAAGGACCTGCTTTCGGTACGCATCGGCGAAGGGGTGATGACCTGGGGTATTCCCGTCGGGTTCGGAGTGATTGTATTCACGATCGTGATCACGGCGATCTACGTCCAGCGCGCCAACAGCGAATATGACGACCTGTCCGAGAAGGTGAAGCGGGAGGCGCTGAAATGATGGCCGCGCGAGCAACCCTTTGCAAGGCCGCCGGCCTTATTGCCTTTATCGCGTTGCCGACGGCCGTTTTCGCCGCCGGCGGCGATCTCGGCCCCGCTGTGAAGCAGCCCACGAATTGGACGGCGATCGCGATGTTCGCGGCGTTCGTCGTGCTTACGCTCTTCATCACGAAATGGGCGGCGTCCCGAACCAAGTCGGCCGCCGATTTCTATACCGCCGGCGGCGGCATCACCGGGTTCCAGAACGGGCTGGCGATCGCCGGCGACTACATGTCGGCGGCGTCGTTCCTCGGAATTTCGGCGGCTGTGATGGCCTCCGGTTACGACGGTCTGATCTATTCGATCGGATTTCTGGTCGGTTGGCCGGTCATCACATTCCTGATGGCCGAGCGCCTGCGCAACCTCGGCAAATTCACCTTCGCGGACGTGGCGGCGTTCCGCTTCGCGCAGACACCAGTGCGCATCTTCGCCGCGTCGGGCACGCTCGTCGTGGTGGCCTTCTACCTGATCGCGCAGATGGTCGGCGCGGGGCAGTTGATCAAGCTGCTGTTCGGGCTCGACTACTGGATAGCGGTGGTTATCGTCGGCGCACTGATGATGGTCTACGTGCTGTTCGGCGGCATGACGGCGACGACCTGGGTGCAGATCATCAAGGCCTGCCTGCTGCTTGGCGGCGCGACATTCATGGCCTTCATGGTGATGCTCCGCTACGGTTTCAGCCCGGAGGGGCTGTTCAGCAGTGCCGTCGAGGTCAAGACCGGGATCGCGGCGGCGGCGGGCGACCCGCCGGATGTCGCGGCACAAAAAGGCTTCGCGATCATGGGGCCGGGCAACTTCATCAAGGACCCGATCTCGGCGATTTCCTTCGGCATGGCGCTGATGTTCGGCACGGCCGGCCTGCCGCATATTCTCATGCGCTTCTTCACCGTTCCGAGCGCGAAGGAAGCGCGCAAATCGGTCATGTGGGCCACCGGGTGGATCGGCTATTTCTACCTGCTGACCTTCATCATCGGCTTCGGCGCCATCACATTCGTCCTGACGGATCCCGCCTTCGTCGACAGCACGGGCGCGCTGATCGGCGGCAACAACATGGCGGCGGTTCACCTGGCGAAGGCCGTCGGCGGAAACGTGTTCCTGGGCTTCATCTCGGCGGTGGCGTTCGCGACCATCCTGGCGGTCGTTGCCGGCCTCACCCTGTCCGGTGCGTCAGCCGTCTCGCACGACATCTACTCGACGGTCGTCAAGCGCGGCAAGGCCGACAGCGCCGCGGAGCTGCGCGTCTCGCGCATCACCACAATATGCCTGGGCGTGCTGGCGGTCCTGCTCGGGATTGCGTTCGAGAAGCAGAACATAGCCTTCATGGTGTCGCTGGCCTTCGCGATCGCGGCCTCGGCCAACTTCCCCGTGCTGTTCATGTCGGTGCTGTGGAAGGACTGCACGACGCGCGGCGTGCTCGTCGGAGGCTTCCTCGGGCTGATCACCTCGGTGCTTCTGACGATTCTGTCGCCGTCGGTGTGGGAAGCCACGCTCGGAAATCCGGCAGGCTCCGCGCCGTTCCCCTACGCGTCTCCGGCGCTGTTCTCGATGACGATCGCGTTCGTCGGGATCTGGCTGTTCTCGGTGCTCGACAAGAGTGAGCGGGCGCGGATCGATCGTGCCGGCTTCGCGGCGCAGCAGATCCGCTCGGAAACAGGCATCGGCGCGGAACAGGCGTCCGGGCACTGAGCAACGAGTGACCGATGCCGCAACCGGGTCCGAGTGCGACGGAGGTCCAGGAAACGGTGGCGGTCATTGCCCCACAGGCTGCTGGCCCGAGCGGGCCAGCAAGCCGGGAGCGGCGCGAGTTCGTCTCGCTGATGGCGTCCAAGGTCGGCGATGCCTTTGTGCGCAAGCCGTTTTTTGTCGAAGGCGATACGGACATCGTCACATTGTGCCGCGAGCTTTCGCGGCGCGGCTTGAGCGACGCGCTGGTGCGGGATGGCCAGCGCATCGGCATTTTTACCACCACCAACCTCAGGGAAGTGCTGCTTCGGCCGGAGCCTCCGGCCGAGCTTGCGGTGCGCGAGGTCGCAACGTTCGAGCCGTGGTCGGTCTCGGTCGATGACGAACTCTACGATGCGATGCTCCTGATGCTGCGCCATCGCATCCATCGCGTGGTCGTGCGCCAGGGCGACGCCGTGATCGGCGTGCTCAGTCAGCTCGACCTGATGGCCTTCGTGGCCAGCCACTCGCACATGATCGCGCTTCAGGTTGCCCAGTCGGCCGACCTGACGGAACTGAAGGCGGCGGCGCGGCAGATCGACGGGCTGATCAAAGTGCTCCACGAGGACGGCGTGCGCGTCGACGTCATCGCCGGACTCGTGGGTGAACTCAACCGGCAGGTGTTCCATCGCCTCTGGGAACTGGTCGCGCCGGAGCCGTTGCGCATCAATAGCTGCCTGATCGTCATGGGCAGCGAAGGGCGCGGCGAGCAGATCATCAAGACCGATCAGGACAACGCCCTGCTGCTGCGCGACGGCTTCGTGTTCGAGGGGCTCGAAGCGGTCACCCAGGCCTTCACGGCGGCGCTGATCGATTTCGGCTATCCGCCATGTCCGGGTGGCATCATGCTGAGCCGCCCGCCATGGCGCCAGCCGCTTTCCGCGTTTCGCGGCCAGCTATGGCAATGGATCCATGGTGCCGATCCGCAGGGGCCGATGAACCTGGCCATCTTTCTCGACGCCGCGGCCGTGGCCGGCGACGCGACGCTGCTTGAGCAGGCGCGCGATCACGTCGATCGCCTGTTGTCCGGCAGCGACGCATTCTATGCGCACTTCGCGAGCGCCGTCGACCAGTTCGGCGGCGACGGCGGCTGGTGGTGGCGGCTGCCGGGGTTGCGCGGACGGGCGGCGGCCGAAATCGACCTGAAGAAGCTCGGCATTTTCCCGCTCGTGCACGGGGTGCGGGCGCTGGCGCTGCAGTATCGCGTGCGCGCGCTCGGCACGGTCGCCCGGCTCAACGCGCTGGTAGCGGACGGCCGCATCGACGAGCCGCTTGCCCGCGACCTGATCGACGCGATCCACTTTCTCATAGGCCTGAAGCTCGCGAACAATCTGCGGCAGATGGCCGACGGGCGTACGCCGGATAACGGGATACGGCTTGCCGAACTCGGCACGCTGGAGCGGCAGGCGCTGAAGGATTCGCTCGCGATCGTGCGTCGTTTCAAGCAGTGGCTGGGCCGGCACTACCGGCTCGACGCGCTATGATCGACCGTCACATGGACAGGGCGTTTTGCCGGGGTGGCAGGCCTTGGGCCTTACCTTGCCAGGGGAGCCGCCGATGAGTGGTCGACACCAGGACCGGATCCGCGCCGGCAGAGGTCCCGCGCGCTGGCCGCGCGCCCAGTTGCTGCTCTCGTTATGGGGCGCGGGGCTGGTCCTGTTCAACTTCCCGATGCTGATCGTCTGGGACCGCGATATCACCGTATTCGGGCTGCCGCTGCTGCCGGTTGCGCTCTTTTCGATATGGGCGGCGCTGATTGGATTGCTCGCCTGGGCAAGCGAGGCGAATGCGCTTGCGTCGCCGCGCGGCAATCAGATCGATCCGACCGAGCGATGATCGCCGCTCCGCTGGTTCTGGCCGTCTCGTTCGGCTATCTGTCGCTGTTGTTCGCGATCGCCGCTTTCGCCGACCGGCGCGCGGCACGTGGCCGCTCGGTGATCGGCAACGCCTGGATCTACGCGCTGTCGTTGGCGGTCTACTGTACCGCGTGGACCTATTTCGGCAGCGTCGGGCGGGCGGCGGCGTCCGGGGTCTGGTTCCTGCCGATCTACCTCGGCCCGATGCTCGCCATGCTGCTCGCCGGAATCGTCGTGCGCAAGATGATCCGCATCGCGCGGACCTACCGGATCACCTCGATCGCCGACTTCATCGCCAGCCGTTACGGCAAGAGCCCGACGCTCGCGGCACTGGTCACGTTGATCACCGTCGTCGGCATCGTCCCCTACATCGCGCTCCAGCTCAAAGCGGTGTCGGCCGGCTATCACTTGCTCACCTCCGGTCCGCAGCCGACCGCTGTGCCGGCGACCGCCTGGTGGGAAGACGGCACGCTGTTCGTCGCGCTGGCGCTCGCGGCCTTCACGATCCTGTTCGGCACGCGGCACCTGGACAGCACCGAACGGCACGAGGGCATGGTCGCGGCCATCGCCTTCGAGTCGGCCGTCAAGCTGGTCGCCTTTCTTGCCGTGGGCGCCTTCGTGACCTGGGGCCTGTTCGACGGCATGGCCGACATCTGGTCGCGCGCACAGGCCTTTCCGGAGCTGCGCGCGCTGTTGCGGCTCGGCGGCGAGGCTGGCGCCGCCTCGTTCGGCTATGCCCAGTGGTTCGCCCTGACGCTGCTCTCGATGCTTTCCGTGCTGCTGCTGCCGCGCCAGTTCCAGATGATGGTGGTCGAATGCGTCGACGAACGCCATCTGCGGCGGGCTGCCTGGGTGTTCCCCGCCTATTTGCTGCTGATCAATATCTTCGTCCTGCCGATCGCGATCGGCGGGTTGATCCTGTTCGGTCCCGGGCGGATGGACGCCGAGACCTTCGTGCTGTCGCTTCCGCTCGCCAATGGCGCGCCGGCGCTGGCGCTTTTCGCCTATGTCGGCGGCCTGTCGGCGGCCACGGGAATGCTGATCGTCGAGACGATCGCGGTTTCGACGATGGTCTGCAACGACCTGGTCATGCCGTCGCTGCTGCGCCTGCGCTGGTTTGGCGCGCGCGGAAGCGGCGACCTGACGCTGCTGCTGCTCAATATCAGGCGCGCCGCGATCGTCGCCGTGCTGATGCTCGGCTATCTTTACTTCCGCGTCGCCGGCGAGGCCTATGCGCTGGTCAGCATCGGGCTGATCAGCTTCGCGGCCGTCGCGCAGTTTGCCCCGGCGCTGCTGGTCGGCATGTATTGGCGCGGGGGCACGCGAGCCGGCGCGCTGGGAGGGCTGCTCGGCGGCTTCGCGGTGTGGGCCTATACGCTGATGCTGCCTTCGGTGGCCAAGTCCGGCTGGATTGCAGGCGCATTCGTCGAGCACGGGCCTTTCGGAATCGCATTGCTCGCCCCCGAGCGGCTGTTCGGCCTGGTCGGGCTCGACAGCCTGACCCATTCGCTGTTCTGGAGCCTTCTCGTCAACGGCGCGCTCTATGTCGGCCTGTCGCTCTGGCGTGCGCCTTCGGCCCGCGAGGCGAGCCAGGGGCTGCTGTTCGTCGACGTCTTCGAGCGTGGGCATGCCGAGGGAGAGCCGGCCCCCGTCTTCTGGCGGGGCCACGCCCGGCTCGAGGACCTGGTGGTGCTGGCGAGCCGTCTGCTCGGCGCGGAGCGGGCGTGGCAGGTGTTCGAGGACCATGCGCGCGAGACCGGCGTGGCCGCAGTCGGGAACCTGATCCCGGACGCGCGCCTCGTCGATCGCGTCGAGCGGCAGCTCGCCGGGGCGGTGGGAAGCGCGTCGGCCCGGGTCCTGGTTGCCTCGATCGCGCAGGAGGAACCCCTGGCGATCGACGACGTGATCGAGATACTGGACGAGGCGTCGCAACTGCGCGGCTACGCGCGCGCGCTTGAGGACAAGTCGCGCTCCCTCGAGCTGGCGACCGCCGACCTTCGCGCCGCAAACGAGCAGTTGAAGAGCCTTGACCAACTGAAGGATGATTTCATGTCTTCGGTGACCCATGAACTGCGGACGCCGCTGACCTCGATCCGCGCTTTGTCCGAGCTGATGCTCGACGCGCCCGACATGGAGGCCGGCCAGCGCGAGGAGTTCCTGCAAATCGTCGTCTCCGAGAGCGAGCGCCTGAGCCGTCTCGTCAATCAGGTCCTCGACATGGCCAAGATCGAATCCGGACATGCCGAGTGGCACAACGCCGATGTCGATATGCGGACGATCGTGGCGAACGCCGTGCGCGCCACGTCCGAACTGTTCCGCGAGCGCGGCGCGGTGGTCGATCTGTCCTTGCCCGACCAGGTGCCGCTGATCCATGCGGACCCCGACCGGCTGACCCAGGTGATGGTGAACCTTTTGTCCAACGCCGCGAAGTTCGTTCCGGCCGTGGGCGGCAGGGTCGGCGTCCTGCTGCGCACCGACGGAGACGGCCTCCTCGTCGAGGTCCGCGACAACGGCCCCGGCGTGCCGCCCGGCGAACAGGCGGCAGTGTTCGAGAAGTTCCGCCAGGGCGGGGATGCCGCGAACCGCCCCCCGGGGACGGGTCTTGGGCTTCCGATCTGCCGCCAAATCGTCGATCATCTCGGCGGGCGCATATGGCTGGAATCGGAGCCGGGCAAGGGCGCGTGCTTCGCGTTCCGGCTGCCGCTGCGCCCCAAAGCAAATCGCCCGATTTAGGAATTTGCTTTGGTTGTTTGTTTTCGCATCGCTTTCGCCGAAAACCGGCGTCCACTTTTCGGCGCGATGCTTTAAGGGAGGTGAAGAGACGCCATGAGCTGGAAAGTCCTGATTGCCGACGACGAGCCCAACATCGTCGTCTCGCTAGAATTCATGATGAAGCGCGAGGGTTATGAGGTCCACGTGGCGCGCGACGGAAGGCAGGCGCTGGAGGCGATCCGCCGCGAGCGGCCGAGGCTGGTGCTGCTCGACGCGATGATGCCCGCAATGTCCGGGTTCGAAGTTTGCGAGGCCGTGCGCGCCGACGAGCAGATCCGCGAGACCAGGATCCTGATGCTTACGGCGAAGGGGCGCGACACCGACGTTGCGCGCGGGGCCGGCGTCGGCGCGGATGCCTACATGACCAAACCGTTTTCGACGCGCGACCTCATGCGGAAGGTCCGGGAAATGCTCGCATGAAGGTCGACCGGCATCTCGTGCTCGCGATGCTCGCGCCGGGCGCGGCTCTGGCGGTGTGGCTGGGGCTCGGCTGCGTGCTTTTCCTGGCGACGCTCGAGCCGGGGCAGCGCTCGGCCGTCGATGCCGCGCTCGGCCCGCTCGTCCAGTCGCACGGCATGCTGCCCGTGCTCTGGTGGCTGATAGCGGCCGCGCTGGCGGCCTGGACCGCCAGCCGGCTGTATGGGACGCATGTGGCCGCGCCGGCGCGGCTGGCGGACGCGACCAGGGTGCTGATCGGCGATGCCGGGGCGCCCGATCTCGTCCCGCGGGGCGGCGCGGCGATCCGCGACCTGACCGGTGCCATCAACGGGCTTGCCGGCCGGCGCCGCGGCCTGCAGGAGGACATGGCGCGTCTCGTCGCCGAGGCTAGCCGCGACGTGGCACAGCAGCGCGACCAACTCGGGGCGCTGATGGCGGAGCTGAACCAGAGCGTGGTGGTATGCAACCTCGACGGGCGGATTCTTCTCTATAATCAGCGCGCTCGCCAACTGTTCCGCAGGCTTTCCAGCGCACCGCAAGGGGCCGGGGGCGCCGAACTGATCGGGTTGGGCCGTTCGATCTACAGCCTGTTCGACCGCGCCCTGATCGCGCACGCGCTTGAGACGGTGGGGCGGCGCGCCGCCCGCGGCAGCGACGCCGCGACGGCTTCGGCGCGTTTCGTGACAGGCACGGGCGCCGGGCATCTTTTGCGGCTGAGCATGGCACCCGTGAGACCGGCCGCGTCGGACGAGCCGAAGCTGACCGGCTTCGTCCTTCTGATCGACGACATCACCAACGAATACCAGACGCATTCGCGCCGCGATCAGCAGCTTCTCGAACTTACGGAGGCGAGCCGGTCGTCCTTCGCCAGCATGCAGGCCGCGCTCGACATGCTTGACTACCCCGACCTCGACGTGGAGGAGCGCGACCGCTTCCACAAGATCGTGCGCGACGAGGTCTCAGCCATGAGCGAACGGCTCGCCGCGCTCGCCGCGAGCACATCGCAGGATCTGATGACGCGTTGGCCGCTGCAGGAGATGCTCGGGGCCGATTTGCTTGCCGCCGCGGCGCAGCGGATCGAGGCCGATACCGGCCAGCCGGTATCCTCGGACGAGGCCGACGCGACCCTATGGCTCAGCGTCGACAGTTTCGCGTTGATTCAGGCGCTCGCATTCCTCGCGGGCCGACTCGCCCTGCCGCCCGGCCGGCCCGGCCTGCGGCTTCGGCTCACCCCGGCCGGGAGCCGCGCCCACCTCGACCTGATCTGGCCGTGCCAGGATGCGCGCCCCGAGACCCCGATCGGCTGGCAGACTGAAGCGATGCAGATCGGCGACGAGCGCTCGCCGCTCTCGGTGCGCGACGTGGTGGAGCGGCATGGCGGCGAAGTCTGGTTCGAGCACGACCGGGCGCGCCAACTGGCTTTCTTCCGCTTCCTGCTGCCGCTGGCGACAGACGAGCCGGCCGCTTCGGTGACGGCTGGGGAAAGCCGGCCTGAGTACTATGATTTCGACCTGTTCGCGGCCAGCGAGGGAAGCCGCGCCCTCGACGAGCGGCTGCTGGCGGAAATCTCCTACACTGTATTCGACACCGAAACGACCGGGCTCGACCCCGCGCAAGGCGACGAGATCATCCAGATCGGAGCGACGCGCATCGTCAATGGCAAGCTGCTGCGCGCGGAGTGTTTCGAGCAACTGATCGATCCCCGGCGGAGCATCCCCGAGGCGTCGATCCCCTTCCACGGCATCCGGCCGGAGATGGTGCGCGGCCAGCCGTCGATCGTCGAGGTGCTGCCGGTCTTTCATGCCTTTGTGTCCGACACGGTGCTCGTGGGGCACAACGTGGCCTTCGACATGCGCTTTCTGAAGCTCAAGGAGGCGGCGAGCGGCGTGCGCTTCGACCAGCCGGTGCTTGATACCCTGCTTTTGTCGAGCGTCGTGCATCCGAACGAGGCGTCGCATGGCCTTGAGGCGATCGCGGAGCGCCTGGGCGTGACGATTTCCGGCCGTCATACCGCGGCCGGCGACGCGCTGGCGACGGCCGAAATTTTCCTCAAACTGGTTCCGCTGCTGCGCCAGCGCAACATCATGACACTGGGGCAGGCCCGCGAGGCGGCGCGGGATTCCTACTATGCACGGCTTCGCTACTGAGCCAGCGTGCAATACCTGCGGCCGAAGCGCCGTTCCGCTCAGCCCCGCGCGGCGGGTTCCCGGCAGGTTCCGCATCGATCAGGCAGCGTGCGCGGGCTGATCAAGGTATGAAGGTTGACCGTCTGGTGCGATAGAGCGTGCTCTGGCAAGTCGGCGGTCAAAGCTTAGGGCCGCTGGTATGCTCGTTGGCGGAATGAACCGGCCTCATATGCCGGACCCGTCCACCTCGATGTCGGTGCCCTGCCAGGGAGCCGGCATTGCGGAAGTCCCCGAGGCTCTGCTCACATTGGCGCTTGGCAGCGGCATCCAGCATTTCAGTTCCGGCTCGGCGTAGCCGATCACGCATCCAGGGGAGGAGTTGGCGGCGCGCCAACCTTCGCTTCCGAACCGGTCCGGCCGGGCCCAGTAGGCTACATCGACTTCCGCCGGCCCCTGCTCGACCGGTCGAACGGTCACGAGGATCCTGCTGCCGTCTCTCGGCGCGCTCGACATCGGGCGCCATTGACCGGGTTCGTCCATAGCCCTTCCTCGCGTCGTCCTGCCCGGCGGGCGCGCCGGACGGGTCAATCGGATGCTGGTCCAATGTTAGAGCATTTCCGGTGAATACTGAACCGCTCTGTTTCGCCGATGGCGAGGCGATCCGCTAGGAAGGCGGCGCAGGTCGTGCTGGTGGCACGGCCAAGTCCGCCTGACGCCGCGGGCGCCCGCCAGCGGCAAACCCTTCGGGCCGGGTCCATTTGGCTCAAATCCTTCGGGTTCCGGCTCGGCCGTGGCGCCACCACGACCTTCACCGAAACCCTCGACCTTGAGCCAAATGGCCTCCGGCAGAGTGATCCAGTATTCACCGGAAATGCTCTAGTGCAAGGCCGGCCCTGGCGCCATGGCCAGTCAAGGCAATGATCGCCTGGATGGGTTGCTCAGAAATAGCACTCGGCGCTGGCCCGGCCTTTTGCATAGGCGCTGCGCTCGCCGCAATGCTGTCCGCTGAGCATCAGGTCGTAGGGGCACTGGCAGTCGCCGCCCTGCGGCGGGCGCGCCGGACGAAGCGCTCCCCAGATCGTCTTGTCGGAAGGAGAGGCCACCGCCGGGACGGCGGCGGAGGGCTTGGGTTGGGGCGCCACGTCGGCCTTCGGACGCACCACGGCCGCCGTCGCAATGGACGGTATCGTCGGCTTGCCTGTCAGATAGTCGCCATGCACCCAGCCCACCAGGCCGTCCACCGAAACCTTGCGCCATTTTCCATCGATGGTACTCGCCTCGACGGACTGCCCGGCCTTGAGCATGGCGACCACCGCGCTCGATGTGTTCGCGTCCTTGCGCAGGCGGACTTTTTCCGTGGTGCGCAGGGTCTCCGGTTCGGCTTGCGCCGCCACGGGCTTCTGCGGCCGAGGGATGGAACTGGTGATCATCGGAGAGGGTTTTTGAACGGACCTGATCTCGTCGGAGGGCTTCTTCTTTTCGGCCGGCGCCGTCTCGCTCACGCGCTGACGCTGCCAATGCTCGCGCTTCGGCGGCTCCTGGTTCATTGCCCAGACGCCGGCGGCGACCGCGCCGATCACGAGCCATTTCAATTTGGGAAGGGCGAATCCAGACATGCGCCCATCATATGCGCACAACATCTTAAGGCATGGTTTACCACGTTGGCTGGACCAGTTCTTGCCGGCGGCTAGCCGTTGCGTTGCCGTGCGATGCTTGCCAAACGGGCGGGCATGCACACGCAATCGAACCTCAAGGCCGCCTTCTGGATGGCAGGCTCCCTGGGTTGCATGATCCTGATGACCTGGGCCGGCCGCGAGACGACGCGTCGGCTCGATGTCTTCCAGGTCATGGAACTGCGCTCGCTGATCGGCCTGTTGCTGCTTTATCCGCTGGTGCGGCGTGTCGGCGGATTGCGCGCGATGGCAACCGGGCGGCCGCTTCAGCATATCGGCCGCAACATTGCGCACTATACCGGTCAATTCGCCTGGCTGGCCGCGCTCACCATGATTCCGCTGGCGCAACTCGTTGCCATCGAGTTTACGACGCCGATCTGGACGGCGCTGCTTGCCGTCGGCTTTCTCGGCGAACGCATGACCGTCGCCAAGGTGACGGCGATCACGCTTGGTCTGCTCGGGGTGCTGGTCATCGTGCGGCCCGGCGTTGCAAGCGTCGATGCCGGCCAGCTTGTGGTGCTGGCGTCGGCGCTCGCCTTCGGCATTTCCCTGACCATGACCAAGTCGCTGACCCGCACGGAATCAGCGGTGGCGATCATCTTCTGGATGCTGGTGATCCAGTCGGTCATCGGGATCATTCCGGCCGCGCTCACCTGGAGGACGCCGACGGCCGACGTCTGGCCATGGCTCGTCGTCATCGCCTTTGGCGGCGCCTACGCGCATTATTGCATGGCGCGTGCCCTGGCTCACGCCGACGCCACTGTGGTCACGCCGATGGATTTCCTGCGTGTGCCGGCGACGGCCGCCCTCGGCTTTTTCGCCTATTCGGAGAAGATCGACATGTTCACCGTGCTCGGCACGGTGCTGATCCTGTGCGGCAACCTGCTCAACCTTGCCGGCCGCCGGCGCCCGGCGGAGGCCCAGGCGCCAACGCCCTGAGTTACGCTTGCACGTGCCTGGCGGCTATCCTCGCCCTGCGGTGAGCGGGGGAGAGAGGTGCCGAGCGAAGCGGCCGGAGAGCGGGATTTTCGCTCTTCGTTAACCCGAGTTCAGGGCCGTGCCGGACTGGCGAGACGCTTGCTTCGCTGCGAGCTTTGCACTAAGCAGACTTGCGTGGCTTCGCCCACGCTTCGCCTGCTTAGCCTCTTGTTTTGTCGCAGGTTTCTGTCGGAAAACGGTGGCACACTTTTCCGGAACCTGCTTAGCGAAAAGCGGTCAAGCCAAGGCTGATGCCCGTCTCGCAACGAAAGATGTTTCAGGCCGATATGACCATCATCGACATCCGAACGCCCGATCCCAAGCGGCTCATCCCCGGCGCTACAGGCGAATGGGAAGTGATAGTCGGCCTGGAAGTGCATGCGCAGGTTACGTCCGAGGCAAAGCTGTTTTCGGGCGCTTCCACCGCTTTCGGCGCCGCGCCGAACGAGAATGTCAGCATCGTGGACGCTGCCATGCCGGGCATGCTGCCGGTGATCAACGAGGAGTGTGTGCGCCAGGCGATCCGCACGGGCCTCGGGCTCAAGGCGCGGATCAATCTCAGGTCGGTCTTCGACCGCAAGAACTATTTTTACCCGGACCTTCCGCAGGGCTATCAGATCTCCCAGTACAAACAGCCCATCGTTGGGGAGGGGATAGTCACCGTTTCGGTCGGCCCCGACTCGAAGGGGCAGTTCGAGGACATCGAAGTCGGCATCGAGCGGCTGCATCTGGAGCAGGACGCCGGCAAGTCGATGCACGACCAGCATCCAACCATGTCCTATGTGGATCTCAATCGATCGGGCGTGGCGCTCATGGAGATCGTGTCGAAGCCGGATATGCGCTCCGCCGACGAGGCCAAGGCGTTTCTGACCAAACTGAGGACCATCGTACGCTACCTCGGCACCTGCGACGGCAACATGGACGAAGGGTCGATGCGCGCCGACGTCAATGTGTCGGTTCGCAGGCCGGGCGGGACCTTCGGCACGCGCTGCGAGATCAAGAACGTCAACTCCATCCGCTTCGTCGGCCAGGCGATCGAATATGAGGCACGCCGCCAGATCGCGATCCTCGAGGATGGCGGCTCGATCGACCAGGAGACAAGGCTGTTCGATCCCAACAAGGGCGAGACGCGTTCGATGCGTTCCAAGGAAGAGGCGCATGACTACCGCTACTTCCCCGATCCCGACCTTCTGCCGCTGGAGTTCGACCAGGCTTACGTCGACGCGCTGGCCGGCTATCTGCCGGAACTTCCCGACGAAAAACGTATCCGGCTGATTTCGACCCTCGGCCTGTCGGCCTACGACGCATCGATCCTCGTTTCGGAGAGGTCGATCGCCGACTATTTCGAGATGGTGGCGACTGGGCGCGACGGCAAGGCGGCGGCGAACTGGGTGATCAACGACTTGCTCGGCGCCCTGAACAAGGCTGGCAAAACCATTGAAGAATCACCGGTTTCCCCCGCTCAGCTCGGGGCCGTCATCGACCTCATCAAGGAAGGCACGATCTCCGGCAAGATCGCCAAGGACCTGTTCGAGATCGTGTGGACCGAGGGCGGCGACCCCAGGGCCCTCGTCGAAAGCCGCGGCATGAAGCAGGTCACCGACACCGGCGCCATCGAAAAGGCTGTCGCCGACGTGATCGCCGCCAATCCCGACAAGGTCGAGCAGGCCAAGGCCAAGCCGACGCTGGCCGGCTGGTTCGTCGGCCAGGTGATGAAGGCGACCGGCGGCAAGGCCAATCCTCAGGCGGTCAACGATCTGGTCAAGGCCAAGCTCGGGATCGAGTGATGTTCGTGCGCACCGCCAGCGAGCGCGACTTGCCCGCCGTGCGCGACCTCCTGGTGGAGACCTGGCACGCCACTTATGATTCGATCTACGGCGCCGACCGCGTGACCGAGATAACCGACGACTGGCATTCGGTGGCCTCGCTCAAGGCGCGGCTGGTCAGGCCGAACGCCGAGTTTCTGGTCGCGGATGACGGCCAGCGGATCGGCGGAATGGTTTATGCCGCCGCGACCAGGGATCCAGCCGTCGTCATGCTGCATCAGCTCTATGTGCGGCCAGGCCTGCAGCGGGGCGGATTGGGTGCAATGCTTCTGCGTGAGATCGAGGACAGCTTTCCCGAGGCTCGCACGATCCGCCTTGAAGTCGAGCCGGCGAATGCCGCCGCTGTGGCGTTCTACATCGCCAATGGCTTTGTCGAGGCCGGCGCTACGTCGAATTGCGGCGGTCCGCATTCCGAAATCCCAGCGACGATCCTGGAGAAGCGTCTCGGTGAATGCTTTTGACCGCGGAGGCGCGGCGCAACCTCGATGCCGCACTTGAAACCTTTTCCGGCCGGGGCCATAACGGGCTCGTTTCCGCATCGCCTCCGTGGGCGCGGTCGAGGGATACGATGAAAGAATTTCTTGTCCAGTTCTTCACCTGGTGGAACGGCCAGACGCTCGGCACGCGCCTTCACACCTGGCGCTACGGCAAAATGGTCGGTCAGGACGAGTTCGGCAACACCTACTACGAGGGCGGGACCGATTTGGAAGGCCGCACGCGCCGCTGGGTGATCTACAACGGCCTTGCCGAGGCGTCGCGCATTCCGCCCGGCTGGCACGGCTGGATGCACCACCGGGTCGATGTCGCACCATCGCAGGAAGACTACAAGCCGCGAGAATGGCAAAAGCCGCATCAGCCAAACCTTACCGGCAGCGCCGCCGCGTACCGGCCGAAGGGTTCGCTGGCGCATGGCTCGCACCGTCCGCAGGTCACCGGCGACTATGATGCATGGACGCCGGGCGGCTGATTTGGCCGGCGCTCAGTTCTTGCCACAATCCGGGGGTAACGGCGGTTGACCGTGACGACATGATAGGCCAGTCAGGTCGTCGGGCAGCTACCTTCCGGATTATTTCATGATGATGTTTTCTCCAACCATCCACGGTGCGAAGTTCGCGGCCTTTTTGGTCGCCGGCTTGGCGGTTGGAGTGTATTGCGGCCTGTCGCCCGCCAATGCGGAGCGTGTCACCAACCCGGTTGCGGAGTTCACCGGCGTCGACAAGATCACCGGACGAATCATCACCTTCGACGTCTATATTAACGAGACGGTGCAATTCGGCGCGCTGCAGGTCACGCCGCGCGTCTGCTACTCGCGGCCGAAGGAAGAAGAGCCGAAGACGGACTCCTTCGTCGAAGTGGACGAGATCACGCTCGACCGCAAGATCAGGCGCATCTTCACCGGCTGGATGTTTGCCGAAAGCCCCGGCCTGAATGCCGTCGAGCACGCTGTCTACGATGTCTGGCTGAAGAGTTGCAAGCAGAGCTCGGATGTGCCCGCGCCGGAAGCCGGGAAGACGAACTGACGCTCTTTCACGGGTTTGCGGTCGCCGGCTGGTATTGATCGCCGTCGCGCATGGAGCGGGAAATCGCCGGACCGTTCGGCGATCCGGCCTCCTTGGCGCGTGCGCGGTTCCACGCGGTCATGTCGCAGGCGGCAACAATTGCAAGCCCGGCGGAGGCCAATACGGAGATCGTGACCGCAAGCGTTGTCGCCTTCATTCCAGTCTCCAGGCTGCCCGACTTGGACCCCAGGAGAATGATGGCGCCGACGGGTGCCGGGCCGATGGCGGTGGGCAATTGCTTCTGTAACCGCGGCATTTCTGTTTGCCGGGCCAATGCTTCAGCGCGCCGCCCGGCCCGGGTTGAATGTTTCAGGGGGCAAAATTTGCCCGGCCGCGCAAAGCCTCTTCCAGAAGAATCTCGTATTTGCGCCTGGGGACGTCGATGGCGCCGAAATGCTTGAGATGCTCGGTGGTGAACTGCGTATCGAGCAGCACGAATCCGCGTTGGCGCAGGCGTTCGACGAGATGCACCAGGCAGACCTTGGAAGCGTCCGTCCACCGCGAGAACATGCTTTCGCCGAAGAAAGCGCGGCCGAGGGTCACTCCATAAAGCCCGCCGGCCAGCCGGCCGTCGTGCCAGGCCTCGACCGAGTGGGCATGGCCGACCCCGAACAACTCGATATAGGCCTCGCGGATCGGCGCATTGATCCAGGTGGTCTGGCGGTTCCCGCTTTCCTCCGCGCATGCGTCGATGACGCCGGCGAAGTCGGTATCGATGCGGATGTCGAATGGCCGCTGCCTGACGGTCTTGCGCAGGCTGCGCGGGATATGGAACGCATCGAGCGGGATGATGCCCCGCGCTTCCGGCCGCACCCAGAACACTTCCGGGTCGGCGGCACTCTCGGCCATCGGAAAGACGCCGGAAGCATAGGCCTTCAACAACAGGTCGGTGGGAATGCGATGGCCGGGCGCGAAAGGACGTGTCATCAGCCAAAGCGCGTCAGGCGCTCTCCGCGAGATGCTTTTCCAGCCAATGGATATCGTACTCGCCGTTGGCGATGTCGCTGTTGCCGACAAGTTCGCGGAACAGCGGCAGCGTGGTCTTGATGCCGTCGACGACGAACTCGTCCAGCGCCCTGCGCAGCCGCATCATGCACTCGACGCGGTTGCGGCCGTGTACGATCAGCTTGCCGATCAGGCTGTCGTAGTATGGCGGAATGCGATAGCCGGAATATACGCCCGAATCGACGCGGATTCCCAATCCGCCGGGCGTGTGGAAATGCGTGATCGTGCCGGGCGAAGGAACGAAGGTGCGCGGATCCTCGGCGTTGATGCGGCACTCGATGGCGTGGCCCTGGAACTTGACGTCGTCCTGGCTCACGGAAAGTCCACCGCCGGACGCAACCCGAATCTGCTCGTGCACGAGGTCCAGGCCGGTGATCGCCTCGGTGACGGGATGTTCGACTTGCAGGCGCGTGTTCATTTCAATGAAATAGAACTCGCCATTCTCATACAGAAATTCAATGGTTCCGGCGCCCGAATAGCCGAGTTCGGCAACGGCGCGTGCGCATATATCGCCGATCCGCGCGCGTTCGGCGGCGTTGAGCGCCGGCGAAAGGGCCTCTTCCCATACCTTCTGGTGGCGCCGCTGCAGCGAGCAATCGCGCTCGCCCAGATGCACACCCTTGCCGGCCCCGTCGCCGAAAACCTGCAGTTCGATGTGGCGCGGTTTCGCGAGATACTTTTCAATGTAGACGGAATCGTCGCCGAAGGCGGCTCCCGCCTCGGTCCGCGCGGTGTGGACGGCTTCGATAAGATCGGCCTCGCTGCGGGCCACCTTCATGCCGCGCCCGCCGCCGCCCGCCGCCGCCTTGATGATGACCGGGTAGCCGATCTGTGCCGCCAGGCGCTTGGCCTCCGTCTCCTCGGAAATGGCACCGTCCGACCCCGGCACGACGGGAATGCCGAGGCGCTTTGCGGTGCGCTTGGCCTCGATCTTGTCGCCCATGATGCGAATATGCTCGGCCGAGGGGCCGATGAAGGTGATGCGGTGGGCGGCCAGTATGTCGGCGAACCGCGCATTTTCGGACAGGAAACCGTAGCCGGGATGAACTGCGTCCGCGCCGGTGATCTCGCATGCGGCGACGATCTGGTGGATGTTGAGGTAGCTCTCGCGTGACGGCGGCGGGCCGATACAAACGCTCTCGTCGGCCAGCCGGACATGCATGGCATCCGCGTCAGCGGTCGAATGGACCACGACGGTCTTGATGCCGAGTTCCTTCGCCGCGCGAAGCACTCTCAGTGCAATTTCGCCGCGATTGGCGATGAGGATCTTATGGAACATCTCGTCCGCGACCTATTCGATCACCACCAGCGCCATGCCATACTCAACCGGCTGAGCATCCTCGACGAGAATGGCCGTGACGGTGCCGGAACGGGGCGAGAGGATCTGGTTCATCGTCTTCATGGCCTCGATGATCAGCAGCGTCTGACCTTCGCGCACCGATTGCCCGACCTCGACGAAAGGCTTGGCGTCCGGCGAGGGCGACAGATAGGCGGTTCCGACCATCGGCGACGGCACGGCGTTCTTCGAAAGATCGGCGGGCGCCGGTGCAGCCGCCGCGATGGCCGGAAGCGCTACCGGCGCCGCCATCTGTGCAGCGAAGGCCTGGATCGGCGCGGCGTGACGCGCGACTCTGACCTTGAGGTCGCCCAGCTCGACTTCGATCTCGGACAGGTTGGTGTCGTTCAGGATCCCGGCAAGATCGCGGATAAGCTGCTGATCAACATCCGTTTTCTTTGTCGACATATCGAACCTTCTTCCTTCTCTGTCGCGCAGGTCAAAGCCGTGCCGCGAGCGCCTGCAGCGCCAAAGTGTAGCCGAGCGGACCGAAGCCGCAGATCATTCCGATGGCGACCGGAGCGATCATCGACTTGTGCCGGAAAGCCTCGCGTGCGTGGATGTTTGATAGATGCACCTCCACCAACGGCAACGGAGCCGCGGCGCGGATCGCATCGTGAAGGGCAATGGAAGTGTGGGTGTAGGCACCGGCGTTCAGGACGACACCAGCCGCCTTGTCGGCGGCCTCGTGAATCCAGTCCACCAGGTCGCCCTCGTGGTTGGATTGCCGGAAGTCGACGGCAAGCCCGAGAGATTGGGCCGCTGCCTTGCAATCCGCTTCGATGCCGGAGAGGGTCTTGCCGCCATAGATCCCGGGTTCGCGCTTGCCCAACGCATTCAGGTTCGGACCATTCAGAACATAGACCGTCTTCAACAGCACACCCTGCTACGGCGCTCGTACAAGCTGCGGCGCCGCGACTTCTATAAAGGGCATAGGCCGCGCCGGAAAGAGCGCAAGCGGCTTCTTTTGCTGTCCACAGGCGCCGAAGGTTGAAGCCGGCTGAATAGGGCTAGCAGGCTTTCGTAAGGCAGTCCTTCGCGGCGGCGATCTTCTCGGCGAGGACGTCCTTGCCGAGCGCGCCGAAAACCACCTCCTTGCCCACGACATAAGAGGGCGTGCCGGTGATCGAAAGCTGGTTGGCGAGGTCGTATGTCTGCTGGAATGTCTCGCCGATTGCCGGATCCTGCATCGCCTCGCGCAGCTTCGCCTCGTCCGCGCCGAGCGACAGAGCGAGCGCAATAGCGCTTGCCTCGGTGGCGCGCCCCTGGGATGCAATGAGCTGGTTGTGAAACTCACCGTACTTTTCCGGCATGAGCTTGAGGAAGGCTTGCGATACGATATGCGCCTTCTGCGAATCCGCCCCGAGAATCGGGAACTCCTTCAGGACGAAACGGACATTCGGGTCGTCCTTGATCAAGGCAAGCATGTCGGCCTGCGCGCGCTTGCAGTAGCCGCAATTGTAGTCGTAGAACTCTACGATCGTCACCTTGCCGTCAGGATTGCCAACCACGCCGTCTCGCGCGGAATTGAAGATCTGCTCGCGGGCGTCCTCGATCGTCTGCACATTGGCGGCCTGCTGCTGTTCCTTCTGCTTGGTCTCGAGCGCGGTCTGAACCTCGAGCATCAGTTCGGGATTGGCCAGCAGATAGTCACGGACAATTTTCTCGACGGCTGCGCGCTCCATTTCACTGCCTGATACCACCTTTCCCGCCGCCTGCGGGGCATCTTCAGCCATCGCGCTCGGCCTGCCGGCGACAAAGCCGGCCGCAAGCATTGCGACAGCAACGACCAGGCTTGCGCTCCCCAAGAGAATTTTCTTCTTCATCTGCCGGTCTCCTGCCGCGCCTCCGCTCGAGCGGGCGGGCGCTAGCCTCGCTTTTTCGGAACTCTGTAGTTGATGATGTCCTGCGCGCGCAGCCATCCGGGCGAACCGGGCCTCATCTTCGACTGGGCGCGCGCCGCGAAGATCTTGGCGTCCCTGAAGTTGCCGGCGTAGAAATTGCCTTCTGCCGAAGCGAGCTCCGCCTCCGGGATTTGGCCGAGTCGGCCGTAGGCCTGGGCGAGATAGCGATACCCGACCGCGTTTTCACGATCGAGCGCAAGGCCATCGTTGATTTCCTCCACTGCCTGTTTCAGCGAGGCCGGCTTGCCTGTCGCAATCAGCGCCTGTCCGAGCGCGATCTTCAGGGTGCCGGACTTGGCCGGGTCAAGCTTGACCGCGCTGCGATAAGCCTGTGCCGCGTCCGCCGGGCGGTTCATCTTCATCAGCACGTCGCCGCGCAACTCATGGAAATACGCGTTCTGCGGCTGCGTCTTGACCAGGGCGTCCGCCTTCTGAAGGGCTGTGCGAAGATTGCCATGGAGGTAGCTCCCCATGGCTTCGCCGTACTGGTTGGCGGCGGCACCATCGGGCGCCTGTCGAAGCAGACGCGACGCTGCGGTCTGGCCCTGCGTGTAGACGGCGATCTTGGCGCGCATCATGTTGTGGCGCTGCTGCAGGGCGGGCGGATCCTTGACATCGAAATATTTGCTCTTGCGGGCAAGTGTCTCCAGATTGGAGATGCGCTCGCGCGGCATCGGATGGCTGACCCGGTAAGGATCCACCTTCACGCCAGACAGGTTTAGAGCCCCCTGAAGCCGCTTGAACGTCGACAGCATGCCTTTGGCCGACTGGCCGGTCTTTTCGAGATAGGTGAGCGCCGAGCGGTCCGCCGTCGTCTCTTCCGAGCGCTGATATCCCATCAGGCTTCGCTTGGCCGCCTCGCCGCCGCCCATGACGATGCCGCCGCCGGCCTGGGCGAGTTCGCTGGACTTGGCGGCCGCGCCCGCCGCGATGGCGCCGAGGCCGAGCAGGCCGGTGACGATCGCCATCGTCTGCGCCCGCGCGATCTGGTCGCGCAGCCGCTCCTGATGCCCGCCGGCAAGGTGGCCGGCCTCATGGGCTATGACGCCGATGATTTCGTTCGGCGTCTCCGACTGCATCAGGGCGCCGGTGTTGATGAACATGCGGCGTCCGGCGACAAAGGCGTTGAAGCGCGGATCATTGACCAGGATGATCTCGATATTGGATTTCAGGCCGGCCGCCTTGAAGATCGGCCGCGCATAATCGCGGACAAGCGCCTCGATCTCGGCATCGCGCACGACGGAAGGCGACCGCGACTGGGCCTGCGCGGGCAAGCACGCCGAAGCGGCCACCGCGGCTCCGACCACGCCACGGTCCGGGCCAGTCTTCCAAATGTGGATTTCGAGGCTGTTGTCATATCCGAGATCACTGGTATCCGAGCGACGGAGCGATGAAAAGACGACCCCCTCCTTATCATCAACTTGTGAAGCCCATACCAATCGGGCATTTCTGCGGCGTCTGGAGCGCCGGGCATCCAATCGGACGCGCAAAGGAGGCTCCAGACTTTGAATCGGCGCATCGTGGCTTCGGAAAATCGGCCTCGATTTTCAACGCGATGCGCTGGCGGCAAGACGACGGAGCAGGACTGGATGGTATCGCTTTCCCGACGCGGCGAGGTCGAGCCGTTTCACGCCATGGACATCCTCGCCGAAGCGAATCGCCTGAAGGAGGAGGGAGTGCCGGTCATCTCGATGGCGGTCGGGCAACCTTCCGACCCGGCGCCTCTGGCGGTTCGCGAAGCTGCGGCAAGGGCGCTGAAGATCGGCCGGATCGGCTACACGGACGCGCTGGGCGTGGCCGCCCTGCGCGCGGCGATCGCCGCGCACTATCGCGACCATTACGCAATCGATGTGCCGACCGGGCGGATTGCGGTCACCACCGGGTCATCCGCCGCGTTCAACCTTGCCTTTCTGGCGATGTTCGATCCCGGCGATGCGGTCGCCATCGCTTCTCCCGGCTACCCGGCCTATCGCAACATCATGGCCGCGCTCGGTCTCGACGTCGTCGAGGTGGAAATGGAGGAAGCCCCCTATCTCACCGCCCGGCAACTGGCGGCGGCGCATGCGCGCAAGAAGCTGCGCGGTCTGCTGTTCGCCAGCCCGGCCAACCCGACCGGTGCGGTCGTGCCGCGCGCGGAAATGGTTGCGCTGCTCGAAGAAGCGAGGCGCCTCGGCATCTCCGTCATATCCGACGAGATCTATCATCGGCTCGACTATGCGGGGCCGGACATTACCGCCCTTTCGCTCGACGATGACGTGACGGTGATCAACTCCTTCTCGAAATACTACTGCATGACCGGCTGGCGGATCGGCTGGATGGTGCTGCCGGAGAAACTTGTCCGGCCGATAGAACGGATCCAGCAGAGCCTCTATATCTCGCCGCCCGAACTGTCGCAGATCGCGGCCTGCGAGGCATTCGGCGCCAGCATCGAACTCGACCGGGTAAAGGCCCGCTACGCCCAGAACCGCGCCCTTCTGATGCATCGCCTGCCCGAACTCGGCTTTGCGCTTGCGGCCCCCATGGATGGCGCCTTTTACGCCTTTTGCGATGTGTCGAAGCTGACCAACGACAGCATGGCGTTCGCCCGCCGCATGCTCGCCGAGGCGCATGTCGCGGCGACGCCTGGCCGCGACTTCGATACGGCGCAGGGCAGCCGGTTCATGCGCTTCTCCTACGCCGGCAGCTACGAGGATATGGTCGAAGCGATGGCGCGCATCGAGCGCTGGCTAAATCCAGGATAGGGGGCACATCTTGCCGGAAATCGAAGACGCGCTGGCCGACCTTGCCGCCGAAATAGCGGCGCGGGGCGATCGCGGCAAGGTCGCGACCTATATCCCCCAACTCGGCAAGGCCGACCCGCGAAAATTCGGCATGGCGGTGGCGACCGTCGATGGCCGTGTCATTGTCGCGGGCGATGCCGACGAGCCGTTCTCGATACAGAGCGTCTCCAAGGTCTTCACCTTGACCCTGGCGCTGGGCAAGATTGGCGACTCGTTGTGGAAGCGCGTCGGCCGTGAACCCTCGGGAAACGCCTTCAACTCCATCGCCCAGCTCGAGCACGAGCATGGCATTCCACGAAATCCGTTCATCAATGCGGGCGCGATCGTGGTTTCCGATGTGCTGCTCGCGGGACACCAGCCGCGCGAGGCGATCGGCGAGATTTTGCGGTTCATCCAGTTCCTTGCCGATGACGATACGGTTTTCATCGATCGCGGCGTGGCCGCGTCGGAGCGGGAGACGGGTTTCCGCAATTTCGCGCTGGCCAACTACATGCGCGCGTTCGAGAATCTGGATCATCCGGCGGAATTGACGCTGGGGGTTTATTTCCATCATTGCGCGATCGCCATGAGCTGCCGGCAGCTGGCGCTGGCCGGCCGCTTCCTTGCATATGGCGGGCGCAATCCGGCGACCGGTCACTCCGTCGTCTCCGCCGAGCGGGCGCGGCGCATCAACGCGCTGATGCTGACCTGCGGTCACTATGACGGATCCGGCGACTTCGCCTTCCGCGTCGGCATTCCGGGCAAGAGCGGCGTGGGCGGCGGCATTCTGGGAGTGATACCCGGCGTCGCCTCGCTCGCCGTCTGGTCGCCCGGCCTCAACGCCAACGGCAATTCGCATCTCGGCTCCGTCGCGATGGAAAAACTCGCCAGGATCATGAACTGGTCCGTCTTCTCGCCTTGAGCCGATCCACCAGACAGGAAGGAACCCGCGACGGCCTCGCGGGTTCTTCTCGTAACACTATAACAAGCTGTGGCTAGAGCAAGTTGCGGTTGGATTGAACCATTCTGCCGGTAACGGTTTGGGTCAAGGTCACGGCGAAGGTCGTACCGGTGGTGCGGCCGAGCCGAAGCCCTATGGATTTGGCCCAAACCGGCCCGGCCCTCCGGGTTTCCGGGCGGCGGGCGACCACGGCGTCGGGTCGCTCGGCCGTACCACCGGTACGACCTTCGCGCCCCTCCTGGTGGATCGCCTCGCCGTCCGAGAAACAGAATGATTCAATCCAACCGCAACTTGCTCTAAACCCCCGGCCTTGCTTAGAAAAAGCCCTTCTTCTGCCACCATCCCGACTTCTTCGGGCGATTGATGGCGGCGGAATCTGGTTCCATCGCGATAGGTTCGGCTTCCGCCGTGACGGGCTCCGGCTCGCGCGCCGGTTCGGACGCTTCCTGCTGCGCAGGGGAGGCTATCTCAGTCCGCTGTTCTTGTTGAGGCTCAGGCTCGGCGGCCGGGCCGGCTCCACGCCCTCGACCGTCTCCGCCGCTTCGATCGCCACCGCCTTCTTGCGAGAAGCACGCCTCGCGGGCTTTTTGGCGGGAGCGGATTCGGAGTCCGCTTTGGCAATGGGAGAAGCCTTGTCGCCGGCCTCCGCCTTTTTTGCGCGCCGCTTCCTCGGGGTTTTCCCGGGCTCGCCCGCCTCCGGAGAGCCTGCGTCAGGCGTGGCCTCCGTACCCGCCTCGGCTCGCGCGGCAACTTCCGTTCCGGCAAGCTCGTCCGGCTGTTCGGACGAGGCGTCCCGCGGCCCCTCCTCCTCGGTCGAATCGTGCTGGTCCGGTTCGGCCTGATCGCTGCGGTTGCGCCGTCCGCCGCGTTTGCCGCGCCGCCGCTTCTTGCGCTCCGCGTCGTCGGTCTGGTCGACGGCCCCTACGTCCACCGCGACGATAGCGGCTTCGCCGTTCAAGGCGGCTTCGTCCAAATCCGCGTCTTCGTGGGACGGCGACGCTTCGGCGCTCAATTGCGGCTGGCCTGCGGAGTCGCGATCGCGATCACGCCCGCCGCGCCGGCGCCGGCGCTTGCGCTTGCGTTTCTCGGGGTGATCGGCTTCGGCGGGCTGGCGGACCACTTCGCGCTGCGTGGCTTCCGCCACGGCTTCCTCTTCCGGCTCGTCCTCCTCGGCCTCTACATCGAGCGCTTCGTCGATTTCGGGCTTGATGATCCCGGGCGCGGCAATCGAGGCCGGCGACTTCTCGGCGATGGCGCCGCGGAAGATCGCATAGTGCTGTGAGCCGATGGTCTCGTCCGCCTCCACGGTGATGGTCAGGCCGAACCGGGCCTCCATCTCCGTCAGCGTGCCGCGCTTGTGGTTGAGCACGTACATGGCGGTCGACGCCGGGGTCTTGACGACAATGTGGTTGCGCGAGTCCTTGAGCAGGAATTCCTCGATCGCCCGTACCACGAGGAGGGCCACGGAGGAATCCGAACGCACATGACCCGTGCCGCCGCAATGCGGGCAGGGCTTCATCGTCGATTCCAGCACGCTGGCGCGGATGCGCTGGCGGCTCATTTCCATAAGGCCGAAATGCGAAATGCGGCCGAGCTGGATGCGCGCCCGGTCGTTCTTCAGGTGCTCCTTGAGGCGTTTCTCCACCGCGCGATTGTTGCGGTTGTCCTCCATGTCGATGAAGTCGATGACGATCAGGCCGGCAAGATCGCGCAGGCGAAGCTGGCGGGCGATCTCCTCGGCCGCTTCGAGGTTCGTATGCAGCGCGGTCTCTTCGATCGAGTGCTCGCGCGTCGAGCGGCCGGAATTGACGTCGATCGCGACCAGCGCCTCGGTCTGGTTGATGATGATGTAGCCGCCGGACTTCAGCGTCACCTGCGGCTGCAGCATGCGGTCGAGTTGCGCTTCGATGCCGTAGCGCGCGAATATCGGCACGCTGTCGCGGTAAGGCTGCACGACCTTCGCATAGCTCGGCATCAGCATGCGCATGAAGTCTTTCGCCTCGCGGTAGCCCTCGTCGCCGGCGACCGCTATCTCGTCGATGTCGCGGTTGTAGAGGTCGCGCACCGAGCGCTTGATCAGGCTGCCTTCCTCATAGACCAGGGCCGGGGCGGTCGATTGCAGCGTCAGCGTGCGGACGTTTTCCCACAGCCGCATCAGATATTCGTAGTCGCGCTTGATCTCCGCCTTGGTGCGGCTCTCGCCGGCGGTGCGCAGGATCACGCCCATGCCCTGCGGTACGTCGAGTTCCTGCACGACCTCCTTCAGGCGCTTGCGGTCCTGAGCGCTGGTGATCTTTCGCGAAATGCCGCCGCCGCGCGCGGTGTTGGGCATCAGCACGGAGTAGCGTCCGGCCAGCGACAGATAGGTGGTGATGGCCGCTCCCTTGTTGCCGCGCTCTTCCTTGACGACCTGCACCAGGAGAATCTGGCGCCGCTTGATCACTTCCTGGATCTTGTACTGACGCCGCATCGGCTTGCGGCGGATGCGCGCCTCCTCAAGCGCGTCGCCGGCGCCGACCGATTCGATTTCGTGCTCCTCGCCGAGCGAATCGGAGACGTCCTCGATCCCGCCGCCTTGCGCGGGCACTGTTTCCCCCCGCTCGTCGGTCTCGCGGAACTCGTTCACGACGGTTTCGACTTCCTCGGAAATCACGTCGCTTTCGACCGCCGCCGCCATGCTGGAGGGTTCGGCGTCATTCGAGGTCTCCTCAGCAATTTCGAGCTGAAGCGGCTCATTCGCGGCTTCGGCCGATATCTCGACGCCAACGCCCCCGTCGGCGGGAGCATCGTCAGCAGGGCGCTCGCCGTCGTCGCCTTCGCTGTCCTCGATATAGGCCTGGCCGTCCTCGCCGTCGGCCGAGTTCTCCGCCGCTGCCGCGCCGGAGCCCTCCTCGCCACGCCCACGGTTTCGTCCGCGCCGCCGCCGCCGCCCGCGATTGCGGTCCTGGCGATCGTCGCCTTCGCCCTCGTCGTCGTCGTCCGCCGCGGCTTCGGCTTCAGCGCGCAGCAGCGCCTGCCGGTCCGCGACGGGGATTTGATAGTAGTCCGGGTGAATTTCACTGAAGGCGAGGAAACCATGCCGGTTTCCGCCGTATTCGACAAACGCCGCCTGAAGGGAAGGTTCTACCCGGGTTACCCGGGCGAGATAGATGTTTCCTTTTAGCTGCTTCTTGTCCTGTGATTCGAAATCAAATTCCTCGATACGGTTACCGTGTACGACGACAACTCGCGTCTCCTCCGGGTGGGAGGCATCGATGAGCATTTTGTTGGGCATTATGCTTTTTCCTGCCGAGCGCATGCCTTCCGCCGCGAGGCAACGCGGTGCGTCGCTTCGGGATGAGCGGAATCTTCGCTTCGGTCGTGTTGTTGTCCGCCTGCAGCCGCGCCACGGTGGTGCCGCCCGCCGCCTGACCGGCGCGGTATGTAGCGGACCTTTCCGAAAATGCGCTCATTGCTTGCGTAGCGGATCCTCTTTGAACCAAGGTCCGGAAAGCCCGGACCGGCTGTTTGCTCGTGTTGAGCCGGCGTGAAATTACCATTCCCGCCGCGTTCCATGACGTTCCGGGAGTCGTGGGGACACCTTCCCGGGACGAAATCTGTTATCGGTCACGCCTGCACGGTTGGAGTTGTCCGGCCGCATTTACCCGACTTCCACGTCCGCCACGCCTTATCGGACGACGGCGCACGCCAAGCATTGCAGTGTACCAGAACCGCTTTTATGATTTGACTGTGTTTTAGGCAACCCCGGATTACGGTTGCCGACAAATGAATGCGGCGCAATCATTTCAACCCGAAAAGGCTTGGTTAACCTAAACTGGATACCAATCGTTAATCGACGGCCTCGCGCCGGGGATGGCGCACTAAGGTCGTTGTTCAGCGTTGCAACGGATACACAATGAGTTCAGCCGCTCGGGCCATTCGCTGGAAGACAAGGAGCGTCAGCTCTTGCCGCACATTTCTGTGGCGTGATCGTGGCCGTTCTTTTCGCGATTCTCTCGACGGCCCCCGGGGCGGCGGCCGCGAGCCTGAATGCCAAGGGCTTCAAGATAGCGGGCGACGCAGCCCGGACGCGCGTCGTCATGCATTTCGACGCCGAGCCCGATCTGAGATGGTTCCTGCTGCGCGATCCGCACCGCCTGGTCATCGAGCTTCCCGAGGCCCGCTTCGCCTTCGAACCGAACGACACGAAACCGCGCGGCCTGATCCGCGATGTCAGCTATGGCTCCGTCGGCGGCGGAAATCACGCGTGATCCTGGCCGCCAAGGGTCCGTTCGCCATCGAGCAGGCCGACATCGTGCCCAACGAGGACGGGCAGGGCTTTCGTCTCGCCCTCGATATCGTGGCGGCCGGCCAGCTTCAGTTCGAGGCGGCCCTGGCCGAGCAGGTTGCGACGACGGGGTCGACTGTCGTCGCGGCGAAGGACGGCCGTGTCGGCGCACCCGTCGACCGTCCGGCGAGACGCTTCACCATCGTGATCGATCCCGGGCATGGCGGGATAGACAGCGGCGCGCGAGGCGTGCACGGCACGGTGGAGAAGATCATCACGCTTGCCTTCGCCCTCGAACTGCGGGCCAGGCTCCAGGCGGAAGGCCGTTACGATGTCTATCTGACACGCACTGCCGACGAATTCCTGCGGTTGGATGACCGTGTGCGGATCGCCCGCCAGCACGACGCCGACCTCTTCGTTTCCGTTCACGCCGACACGATCCGGCTCAAGGGTATCCGCGGCGCGACGGTGTACACAGTCTCCGACAGAGCGTCGGACGCGGAGGCGCAGGCGCTCGCCGATCGCGAGAACCTGTCGGACCAGTTGGCCGGCATCGAGGTGAAGGATGACAATCACGAGGTTGCCGATATTCTGGTCGACCTGATCCGGCGCGAGACGCATGCCTTTTCCATCCGATTCGCGCGCACGCTGGTGGGAGAATTGTCGGACACGGTCGGTCTCATCAACAATCCGCACCGCTTTGCCGGCTTCAAGGTGCTGAAGGCGCCCGACGTTCCTTCGGTGCTGGTCGAGCTTGGATACCTCTCGAACGCGAAGGATGAAGAACAGCTGCGCAGTCCCGAATGGCGCGGCAAGGCGGTGACGTCGATCTCCAATGCGATATCGGCCTTCGCGGCATCAAAGGCGGCGGGCGGCTGATGTCCGCTGCGCGATGATCGGCGGGGCGATGATCATTTTTGGCGTTTTGGGGAAGGCGGCAAACGAAGCCGAGGGGTTTGCCGCAATTTATCCACATGCGCTCGACAAGAGTGTGCCAATGGTGGGGCCTGACGGGTTCAAGCTGCCGATTGCGTCGAACTCGACATGACCCGCCTGGCCTTGGACTGGAGCTGAAATGATTCGCCTTATCGGCTATTTCTTCGGGATAGGTACCATGCTCGCGCTGCTCGTGGCGGGGGCGGTCGCGGTTTATGTGAGCAGTCTCGCCAAGGACCTGCCCGACTACGAAGTGCTGTCCAGCTACGAGCCGCCGGTGACCACGCGTGTCCATGCCGTCGACGGCTCGCTGATGGGTGAGTTCGCGCGCGAGCGCAGGCTCTATTTACCCATCCAGGCCGTGCCCGACCGGGTCAAGGCGGCGTTCCTTTCCGCCGAGGACAAGAATTTCTATAGTCATCCGGGAATCGACGTTGCCGGCCTCTTCCGGGCGGTCGTGACGAACCTGCGCAATGCGGGTTCGGGGCGCCGGCCGATCGGCGCCTCGACGATTACCCAGCAGGTCGCCAAGAACTTCCTGCTCGACTTCCAGCCAGACTTACGATCGCAAGATTCGCGAGATGCTGCTCGCCTTCCGCATCGAGCAGGCCTATTCGAAGGACCGCATCCTCGAACTCTATGTCAACGAGATCTTTTTCGGCCTTGGCGCCTACGGCATCGCCGGGGCGGCGCTGACCTACTACGACAAGTCCGTGAACGAACTGACGATTGCCGAGGCGGCCTATCTCGCCGCTCTGCCCAAGGGCCCGTCGAACTATCATCCTTTCCGCTATACGGACCGCGCGATCGAGCGCCGCAACTGGGTTGTCGACCAGATGGTCGACAATGGCTACATCACGCGCGAGGAAGGCGCCAAGGCCAAGGCCGAGCCGCTTGGCGTGACGCCGCGGCGCAAGGGCAACTATCTGTTCGCCGGCGAGTATTTTACCGAGGACGTGCGGCGCGAAATCATAGCCCGCTATGGCGAGAACGCGCTCTACGAGGGCGGCCTGTCGGTTCGCGCCACGCTCGATCCGAAGATGCAGCTTGTCGCGCGGCGCGCCATGCAGCGCGGACTGTTGAAATACGACACGCTGCGCGGCTATCGCGGCCCGGTGACGCATATCGACGCGGGCGGTGACTGGGGTGTGCCGCTGGGCGAGGTCAAGCGCCTGGAAGACGTGCCGGAATGGCAGCTTGCCGTCGTGCTCGACGCCTCCAAGGCGGGTCTCACCGTCGGCTTGCAGCCCAAGCGCCAAATCTCCGGCGCTCTCTCCGACGAGCGCAGCACGGCCACGGTCGCCAGGGACGATATGAGCTTCGCCATGCGTCACGTGGTTGACGGCAAGCGGGTCAAGGCCAATTCTCCCGACGATGTGCTGAAAGTCGGCGACGTTGTCTTTGTCGAGGAAAAGGCTGACAAGGGCGGCTACATGCTGCGCCAGGTACCGGAAGTCTCCGGCGGCCTGGTCGCGATGGACCCGCATACGGGCCGCGTCCTCGCCATGGTCGGCGGCTTCTCCTATTCCGAATCCGAGTTCAATCGCGCCACGCAGGCGCTGCGCCAGCCGGGTTCGTCGTTCAAGCCGATCGTCTACGCTGCGGCGCTCGACAACGCATACACGCCGGCCTCCGTCATCATGGACGGTCCGATCACCATCAAGATCGGCAACGAAGTGTGGACCCCGAAGAACTATGACGGCAAGGCCGCCGGCCCCTCGACGCTGCGCCAGGGCATCGAGCGGTCGCGCAATCTCATGACGGTGCGGCTGGCCAACGACATGGGCATGAAACTCGTCGCCGAATACGCCGAGCGGTTCGGCGTGTACGACAAGATGCCGCCGCATATCGCCATGGCGCTGGGCTCGGGCGAGACGACGGTCATGCGCATGGTTTCGGCCTATGCGGTGATGGCCAATGGCGGCCGCCAGATCAAGCCGTCGCTCATCGATCGCATCCAGGACCGCTATGGCAAGACCGTGTTCAAGCACGACGAACGCAATTGCGAGAATTGCGTCGCCGCCGAATGGAGCAACCAGCCCGAGCCGGAACTGGTGGACAATGCCGAGCAGGTGCTCGATCCGATGACGGCCTACCAGATCACCTCCATGATGGAGGGCGTCGTGCAGCGCGGCACCGCCGTGACGATTTCGGAGCTGGGCCGTCCGATCGCCGGCAAGACCGGCACGACCAATGACGAAAAGGACACCTGGTTCATCGGCTACACGCCGAATCTCGTGGTCGGCCTCTATTTGGGCTATGACAAGCCGCAGTCGCTCGGCAAGGGGGCGACCGGTGGCGGCCTGGCTGCCCCGATATTCAAGGAGTTCATGGGCGAAGTGCTCAAGGACACGCCGATGGTCGATTTCCAGGTGCCGGAAGGCATGAAGCTGATTGCCATAAATCGCAAGACCGGGATGCAGGCGAGCGAGGGCGCAGCCGGCACCATTATCGAGGCGTTCAAGCCGGGCACGGGCCCCGCCGACAGCTATTGGGTGATCGGCATGGACGAGGGCCAGGCGATTTCGGCCGAACAGCTCTCGCCGCAGGCCAGCAAGGCAATCAGCCAGGGCGGCGGCGGCCTTTATTGACCGCCAACCGGGTCGGCCGGATTGCCGGTTGACGCTCTTTACAGGTAATCGGCGCGTCCCTATGGTCCGCGCCGATTTGATTTTCCGCGCAATGAAAAGGGCAACAAGACTGGCATGCGTGCAGAGACCGAGAAGCTTGTCGATGAAATCAAGCAGGCGATCAGCCTGCTGAGGAGGCATCTTTGACTGGGATGCCTCAGTAAAGCGACTGGAATATCTGAACAGCCGCGCCGAGGACGCGAGCCTGTGGAACGATCCGCAGGAAGCCCAGAAGCTGATGCGCGAGCGCCAGGGCCTCGATGACGGCATTGCTTCGATCAGGCGCCTTTCGCAGGCTCTCGAGGATAATGTGGGCCTGATCGAACTCGGCGAGGAAGAGGGCGACGAAAGCGTCATTTCCGAGGCGGAGACGGCGATCCGCTCGCTTTCCGGCGAGACAAGGGCGCGCCAGATCGAGACCCTGCTGTCGGGCGAGGCGGATGCCAACGACAGCTATCTCGAAGTCCACGCCGGCGCCGGCGGGACCGAGAGCCAGGACTGGGCCAATATGCTGCTGCGCATGTATTCGCGCTGGGCCGAACGGCGCGGTTTCAAGGTCGAAGTGCTGGAGATGCACGATGGCGAGGAAGCGGGCATCAAGTCGGCCACGCTGGTGATCAAGGGCCACAACGCCTATGGCTGGCTGAAGACCGAGTCTGGCGTGCACAGGCTGGTGCGCATCTCGCCCTATGACAGCAACGCGCGCCGGCACACGTCCTTTTCGAGCGTCTGGGTCTATCCGGTCATCGACGACTCGATCGAGATCGAGATCCCGGAATCGGAAGTGCGCATCGATACATACCGCTCCTCGGGGGCGGGCGGACAGCACGTCAACACCACCGATTCGGCCGTCCGCATCACCCACATTCCGACAGGCATAGCGGTTGCGTGCCAGGCCGAGCGCTCCCAGCACAAGAACCGGGCCAAGGCGTGGGAGATGCTGCGCTCGCGCCTCTACGAGGAAGAACTGAAGAAGCGCGAGGCGCAAGCCAATGCGACCGAGGCGGCCAAGTCCGACATCGGCTGGGGCCATCAAATCCGTTCCTACGTGCTGCAGCCCTATCAGTTGGTGAAGGATCTGCGCACCGGCGTGGAAAGCAGCAGCCCCTCGGACGTGCTCGACGGCGACCTCGACGACTTTATGGAAGCTTCCCTGTCGCATCGCATTGAAACCGGTCCGGGGCAGATGGCCGACATAGAGTGACACTAGCGGCCCTAAGCAGACTTGCGTGGCTTCGCCCACGCTTCGCCTGCTTAGCCTCTTGTTTTGTCGCAGGTTTCTGTCGGAAAGCCGTGGAACACTTGTCCGGAACCTGCTTAGGTTTTGACCGTTCTTGCCGTTCCTCATCTGCCAATCGCCGCATCGAAGGCATGCTTCCTGAGAGGCTGGCGATTGGCGAAACTGTTGAAGAAAGCGCCCCCCGTTTACGGGGAGAAGATGCCGGCAGGCAGATGCGGGGCGGCACGGACTTGGCAGACCATGCTCTGTTGCACCAGGCGGTCCACATTCATGGCCTTTGGATCATATGAGGCCTGTTTGGCGCCGGCCTGATCCGGTTTGTCCGCAATAGGCGCTACCCGCCGAATGCCGTTCGTATCCGATCAAATCCCGCCTCGCGGAGAGTTGCATGCGCGGACGGGTCGTCACGAAGTCATCACGATGGAAGAACGGCAAAGGATTTGGTAAACTTCCATTTACCACCACGGCGCACAGTTGCGCGTTGGAGTGCACGTAAGTCGGACCTGACTTTTATTGTGCAATGCAGCATTTTTTCTTGCGCAAGATGAGAACTCGGTCCAATCTGTGTCTGGGTGAGTGGAAAGAAGCATTGATGGCGGCTGCGGCGGATCATTGCCGACGGTTCGGCCTTTAGGGAAGACACGTTCCGGGAACGGGCAAGCCTAGCGCTTGAATGCCACGTTTTTGCAGGAATGAGCCATGCCCAAGACAGCCCCAGCCAACCATCCTTCGGTTCGCCCGCGGTTCGGCCGCGCCTCCCGCGCTCTTGCCTGGTTTGTTTCCTGTTCCGGGGTGCTTGCCGCCGTCACGTCGGCGGCGGCGCATGACGCCCTGCCCACGGCCGCAAAGCCGCAAGGCTGGAGCTATCCGTTCCACTGCTGCTCGGGCTACGATTGCCGGGCGGTTCCGCAAACCGCGATCAGCGAGCGCCCCGAAGGCTATGTCATCAAAGGCACGGGCGAGGTCGTAGCCTACAGGGACACCCGGCTGAAGGACTCGCCGGACGGAGAGTATCACTGGTGCTCGGTCGCCGGCGCAAACGACACCCGTACGATCTGCCTGTTCGTGCCGCCGCGCGCTTATTGAGGCGTAACTGCCCGGCAGATAAATGGCACGTCGCGGCGCCGGCCGCGACGGCCCGCGGTTTCACGGCTTCAAGGGTCCGTGGGTGCTTGTCGAAGCACGGGCGGCATCCTTTAAGTTGCAGCCATAGGGCCGAAAACTTCTGGTGGGCTGGTCCGCGGGTTCCGCTTTTCGCCGCAATTCATGGTAATACGGCGCGAAGGGATTCGTGCCGGCGGACAGTCGGCGCGCCTTCAGAGGGATAAGGACCGCATGAAGACCAAGATCATCGCCGTGGTCACCGCGACCGCGTTTCTCGGGGCTTGCACGACCGATCCATTCACGGGTGAGCGGAGAGTTTCCAACACTGCCGGCGGCGCGGCGCTGGGCGCGGGCCTCGGCGCCCTCGCTGGACTGGCGGTCGGCGGCAGCAGCAATGCGCAACGCAATGCGGTGCTGATCGGCGCCGGCGTCGGCGCGCTGGCCGGCGGCGCGGTCGGCGCGACGATGGACAGGAATGAAGCGGAACTGCGTGCCCAGCTTCAGGGCACCGGCGTCAGCGTCACGCGTGTCGGCGATCAGATCATGCTCAATATGCCGTCGGACATTACCTTCAATGTCGACCAGGACGCGATCAAGCCGCAATTCTTTTCGGTGCTGAATTCCGTCACGCTCGTGCTGCAGCGCTACCAGCAGACCATTGTCGATGTCTACGGCCACACCAATTCGACCGGCAGCGACCGCCACAATTTCGATCTGTCGCAGCGTCGTGCGCTCGCCGTCGCCCAGTATCTGAGCGCGCAGGGCGTCGACCAGCGCCGCCTTGCCGTGTCCGGCTTCGGCCCGACCAGGCCGATCGCCTCCAATGCGACGCCGGAAGGAAGGGCGCGCAACCGCCGCGTCGAGATCCAGCTATCGCCGATTACGCGATAGCGTTTCGCACGTGCCGGCCGCAATGCGCCTGGACATCAGGCGCGGGCCCTGAGCAGGATCTCCGCGATGAAACGGATGGCGGTTGCTCGCAACGATGGAACCCGGTCGCGACTGATTGGCCCAGGCTCGCGGAGCTCCGAGATGAGCTGAGAAGAAGCGTCCGCCGGCGCTCCGCTGCGGTCAGATCTTGCCCGAAACCAGCATGAACGCCGGCATGTCGGCACCGAAGCCGACGACGGAATGGTCGTCGCCTTTGGAATGGGGGCGCGGCACGCGCGGCGGACGCTGATCGGAGGGCTGCGCCTTGCGGGCGGCGTTATCGCGACGAATGGCATCGCGCCGCGTCGCTTCGCCGTCATCGGCAAGCACCACCGCCTCCTCGGCGGCTCTGCTGCGGCTTCGGGGCGGAGCCTTCCGTCCGCCGGCCGCGGCCCTCGCGAGGCTTGCGGTCGCGTCCGCGCTGTCCCGAGCGCTCGCGCGGAGCGGCGTCGGTTTCGAGGGATGCGATCACCGTGGAAAGGTCGCCGTCATACCATTCGATCTTCTGGCCGATCAGATTTTCGATCGCGGAGAGTGCCTTGACGTCGGATTTGGTCGCGATGGTGAAGGATCGTCCGGAACGTCCGGCACGTCCCGTGCGGCCTATTCGGTGAACATAATCCTCGGCATGGATGGGTACGTCGAAATTGATGACATGGCTGACATCCGGGATGTCAAGGCCGCGCGCCGCGACATCGGACGCAACCAGCAGTCTCAACCGGCCTTCTCTAAAGCTGTTCAGCATGGCCGTTCGCGCACGCTGATCCATGTCGCCGTGCAGCGCGCCCGCATCGAACTCATACCTGGACAGCGATCGGAACAGATCCGCGACCTCGACCTTGCGGTTGCAGAAGATGATCGCGTTCTTGAGCTCGGTGCCTTCGGCCCTGATGAGGTTGCGCAGGACCTCGCGCTTGTCCCACGGCTTGGAACCCGACTTCACCAGGCGCTGCGTGATGCCCGTCGCCGTCGAAGCGGCGCGGGCCACTTCGACGCGAACCGGCGCGTGCAGGAACTTTTCGGTAAGCTTGGTGATTTCCGGCGGCATGGTCGCGGAGAAGAACAGCGTCTGCCGGGTGAAAGGGATCATCTCGCAAATGCGCTCGATGTCGGGGATGAAGCCCATGTCGAGCATACGGTCCGCTTCGTCGATGACGAGGATCTCGACGCCGGTGAGCAATAGTTTGCCGCGTTCGCGATGGTCGAGCAGGCGGCCGGGCGTGGCGATCAGCACGTCGGCGCCGCGCTCCAGCTTCTTGTCCTGCTCGTCAAACGATACGCCGCCAATCAGAAGCGCGATGTTGAGCTTGTGGTTCTTGCCGTATTTGATGAAATTCTCTTCCACCTGCGCGGCAAGCTCGCGCGTCGGCTCGAGGATCAGCGTGCGCGGCATTCGGGCGCGGGCACGCCCTGTCTCGAGACGCGTGAGCATCGGCAGCACGAAGGAAGCGGTCTTGCCGGTTCCGGTCTGCGCGATGCCGAGAACATCCTTGCCCTTGAGGGCGTGCGGGATGGCTCCGATCTGGATCGGCGTCGGTATGGAATAGCCGGCGTCGTCCACGGCGGAAAGCACCTTGGCGGAAAGGCCGAGCTCGGCGAAAGTTAACGCTTCTTGAGCGATCGTGTTGTCTGAGGGCAAGAGTTCTGGCTACTTTAGCTGTTCATGGGCGCGACCGCGAGGCCGCTGCAAGGATCACGCTCGCGCGGATTAGTGAATGCCGATAGGGGTTGAATCCGGTTTTGTCAATATTATCAGGCATCCTTTGCTTTGCCTGATTTCGGCTGGTTGCTACAGGCTGACATAGGTCGAAATATGGCCAATTGGTTTGTGCATTGCAATAACATCAATAACGAAATTGTTCGGTGAGGATGCGCTCGTCCCAGGAGTGTTCCGCATCGAACAGCAATGTGGCCGTCAGCGACGGCGACTCGCGCACGGTGACGGCAACCACGGACTTGATCTCTGTGTAATCCGCGACCGCGTTGACGGGCCGTTTTGCCTCTTCGAGAATATCGAAGCGCACCGCCGAGCGGTTCGACAGCAGCGCGCCACGCCAGCGCCTGGGCCGGAAGGGGCTGACGGCGGTCAACGCCAGCAGCGGCGCGTCGAGCGGCAGAATCGGCCCATGCGCCGACAGATTGTAGGCCGTCGAGCCGGCGGGGGTAGCCACCATGACGCCATCGCAAATAAGTTCGTCGAGCCGCATCTTGCCGTCGATGGTGATGCGAATTTTTGCGGCCTGGTAGGACTGCCGAAACAACGACACCTCGTTGACGGCAAGCGCCCTTGCCTTGGTCCCATCGGCGGTGGTCGTTTCCATGTCCAGAGGCCGTATGGTCTCGGCGTGCGCCGCCGCGATGCGTTCGGTCAGATCTTCGACGCGAAATTCGTTCATCAGGAAGCCGACGGTGCCGCGGTTCATGCCGTAGACCTGCTTGCCTGTCCCCATGGTCTCGCGCAGTGTCTTCAGCAGAAAACCGTCGCCGCCCAGCGCTACGATCACGTCGGCGTCTTCGAACGAAGCCTTCCCGTAGGCGCCGCCAAGTTCCGCCGCGGCGTCCACGGCTTCCGCCGTTCCGGACGAGACGAAGGCGAGTGTCTTGCGAGGCAGGTGCTGATGCAATGTCTCTCCCTCGCGGACCATGTCCGCGACGCCCGGTTAGCACGGCGCGGACGCCATGCAAAGAAGCGTTAGGGCAAAACAAAAGAGCTGCCGGCGATGCCGGAGCGCCTTCCCGGGGGCCTGATTGTCGCGTGAAGCTACAGGACAGGGTCAGCCAGACTGTTGCTCGAGTTCGGATGAATTGGAGGCAGCAGGTCGCTGGTGGTACGGCAGTGATCATGGAGACGCGCTTGACCGCCCAGTCGAAGAAACTGCCCTCTCGGGGTGGCAATTCCGTTGGGCCTTTCTTGTGGATATGGAAGCCGATGAATGCGGGATGGTCCAGCGGTTCCAGCCCGAAAGCGGGGTCGAAAATCCGTAGCGCGTCACGGCCGGTCCAAAAGTAGAAACTCTCCTTTTGCGCGGCATCATTGAAAAACCCGTGACGCTTCGCCAGACGGGAGATGCCATCATTGCCAAAGACGGTGATGCCTATGGAGGGGGGCGTGACCTTTTTGCCGGTCAGTGCGTACCAGGCCGGTCGAAGTCTTCCTCTCACCAATCCCAGCCATTCCGGCAGCACCTCCGAGCCTTCGATATATCGCTCGAAATCCGCGATAACGGGATTGTCGGATGGCAAATAGAGCACGGAGACACCGACACGCCGACGGTTTTCGCGCGCAAGGAAGGGTCTTGCCGGATCGATCGAGAACGGCTTGACCAGATAGACGTCGGTATCCATCCAGACGCCCTGCCGATGTTTCATCAGCATGATCCGAAACAGGTCACTGAATTGCACCACGGTGATGTTACGCTTTATGTGGGGGAATTCAGGGTCAAGCCGGCGGAATACTTCAATTGACAAGATGTCCGCCGCATCATGCAGTTCGACGCCGGAGGGCGGATTGTCGATTGGAGCGTACGAAAAGAGCTTCACGCGATGGCCGGCCTTCACCATCGACGCAAGGCAGACGCGATCGACGAAGCGAAGAGATGATCCATACCAAAACGTGCACAAGTCCATTGTCTATCCCCGCCTGCTCGCAGGCAGACTCGGTACCGCCACTCTCCCGTTAGTTCAAGCCAGGGTTGCGGTCCTTTCTTGGCACTGCATCCGAAATGACGATCGGTGGCCGGCAGCCGCGGCCCTGGAGGCACAATCTTGGCGCGGAGCCTGATCGATGCGGAGTGTGCGGCTGAGCCCGGTTGCCGGATTCGGCGGGCATGTCGCCGATTGTCAATAGCGGCTGGTCGCGAAATCACCTAAGCACACTTGCGTGGCTTCGCCCACGCTTCGCCTGCTTGGCCTCTTGTTTTGTCGCAGGTTTCTGTCGGAAAACCGTGACACACTCTTCCGGAACCTGCTTAGCTTGAATGCGCCGAGGGTATGTCATGAAGCATTCGTCAGTCTTCTTTCTCGCAGTGTTGCTTCCATCTTCGCCCGTTGTCGCCGCCGATGTCGCGACAAGCACCGCTTCCGGCACGATCGGGCACGTCGCCACGCCGTGGACGATCGGAATAGAAGTGGCCCCGGAGATCTTTGCCATAGACGAAGATCCGCATGACGATGTTCCGGGAAAGCAATCGACGAAACCGGCTGGCGCGTTGTCCGATTACTACGGAAAGATCAGCGTTGACTACAGATTTGACAACGATTGGATTGTTGGCGCGTATTTCCAGAACGAAGTGAAGAAGGTTCGCAATAATTCGGGTGAAGTGACCGACAACACGAATCAATATTACGCGGAGGGAAGCGTCGGCTATGGGTTTTCATGGGGTGACTTCAGCCTGAAGCCCTCTGTCGGCATTGGCTATACATGGGGGTCGACCGGCATTTATGGCGATGTCAATAGTTCCCGCGACAATGATGTCTGGTTCTATACGCTCAATCTGGCGGGAGACTGGAAGCTTGACGCTCAGTGGACGTGGAACGTCTTCAACCTGCGCTATCGCGACGCGTTTCAATACACATGGGTGACGCCGAAGGTGGCGACCGGGAGTCACCTACCGGGTCAACCCCGTTGACGCCGTTTACACGGAGGTCGGATTCGCGTGGAAGGAACTCGACGCCTCGGGCCAGGCCAGCAGCCCGCCGTTCAACCCGAATTATGGCAGCCTCGATTCCGACAAATGGACCATTGCGCTGGGCTACAAGCACGGTTTCTGAACGTCCTTGAACGATAAAGCGAGCTGCGTCCTGCTATCGAAACGTGAAATGCTTGCTGAACTTATGGTGCCCCCGGCAGGAATCGAACCCGCGACCTTCGGTTTACAAAACCGCTGCTCTACCGGCTGAGCTACAAGGGCAATGCCGCTCCGGTAGCCATATATGGCGCGGAGGTAAAGACAAAAATTCGTGCTCCGGCAGGCCGGAATGCTGCTCACCACGAAAATGCTGATGACAACGCGGTCTCAAAGGTGTTGGATTCTCTTCTCCGGAACGGCGGGTCTCGTCCCTGCGGAGGGCTGCGGATGATAAGATTTCTCATCTTCGCGATTGCCTTGGCGGCGCTCTGCCTGCTGCTGTTCAAGCTCGTTGAGGCGTTGCGCAAAGCGCGGATCGATTGGGGCGGCATCGCGTTCGCTTGTGGGTTCATCGTTCTGGCGTTCTACCTGCGCCACGTGACCGGGATGGGCTGAGACGGCGACCCAACGAGCAGGCGGAAGGGCAAGGTGAGCGGAGACACTCACATGCCGCTTTCACATGCCAACGCCAGATTCTTCCGCGTTAAATTAACTGCCCGCCGGCTGACGCCCGCCGATCATGCCCGTGATCTCAAGGGCGGCGGCGTGCACAAGCGGACCAAGCTGCGCGACGCGCTCCGGGGTCACGCGCGCGCTCGGGCCCGATACCGAGATGCCGCCGATCGGCTCGGCATACTCGTTGAAAATGACCGAGGCGACGCAGCGCATGCCGGGATGCCGCTCCTCGTCGTCCACCGACCAGCCGCGCCGCCGAATTTCGGCGAGGTCGCGCGAAAGCGATTGGGCATCCGCGAGCGTCCTGGCGGTAAATATCTCCAGCCCGGTGCCGCGTATGATCGCGGTGACACGCTCCGCCGACAGATGGGCCAGAACGGCCTTGCCGATGCCGCTTGCGTGAAAGGGGCTGCGCGTGCCCGGCCGGAAGAATGCGCGAATCGCCTGATGCGTCTCCACCTGGCTGACGAAGACGACGCTGTCGTCCTCGGCCAATCCCAGATTGGCCGTCTCGCCCGATTTCTCCATAAGTTCCTGCATGACCACACGCGCCCGGTCGGCGAGCTTGCGGCGGCGCAGGAAGGCCGCCCCCATGCGGTATGTGGCGACGCCGACCGACCACAGCTGTTCGGTCTTTTCAAACTCGACCATGCCGTGGGCCTCGAGCGTGACGAGCATGCGGTAGGCGGTCGAAGCGGAGATTTCGGAGCGCGCCGCCACCTCGCTGAGCGACAGCCCGTCGGCCTCGGCGACCACCGCAAGGATGCGCAGGGCCCGGTCGAGCGACTGCACCGCGTTGGCATCCGGCGCGGCGTTGAAGGCGCGAGGCCGGCCGCGCTGGCGTTTTTCGGGACTCTGCATCGCACATTCGTAAAAAAGTTTTTCGCAAAATGAAAATCAAAAATTCCGAAAAACAAAATATTATGCAAAATCAATGACTAAAATGGCGTTCTCTAGAATGAAAAAATATTTTGAAAAAATTGAAAAATCGCCGATCGAATGGCATTGTCAGCCATCTCAAAGATTTCGACCTCAAGGGAGGCCCGACCATGCCCAGGATGCGCGCCATCGATGCCGCGGTTCTCGTTCTCGAGAAGGAGGGCATTGCGACTGCTTTCGGTGTGCCGGGTGCGGCGATCAATCCGCTTTATTCCGCACTCAGGGCGCGCGGTTCGATCCGCCATGTTCTTGCCCGCCACGTCGAAGCGGCCTCGCATATGGCCGAGGGCTTTACCCGCGCCAAAGCGGGCAATATCGGCCTGTGCATCGGCACTTCAGGCCCGGCCGGCACCGATATGATCACCGGTCTCTACTCGGCGTCGGCGGACTCCATCCCAATCCTCTGCATAACCGGCCAGGCGCCGCGCGCCCGGCTGACCAAGGAGGATTTCCAGGCCGTCGACATCGCGGCAATCGCCGCGCCCGTCACCAAATGGGCGGTGACGGTCATGGAGCCCTACCAGGTGCCGATGGCGCTGCAGAAGGCGTTTCATCTGATGCGCTCGGCCCGGCCCGGCCCGGTCCTGATCGACCTGCCGCTCGATGTGCAGCTTGCGGAGATCGAATTCGACATCGACGCCTACGAGCCTCTTGCCGTCGCCAAGCCGGCGATGACGCGCGGCCAGGCCGAAAAGGTCCTGACTATGCTCAACGCGGCGGAAAGGCCGCTGATCGTGGCGGGCGGCGGCATCATCAACGCCGACGCCTCCGACCTTCTTATCGAATTCGCCGAAATCACCGGCGTTCCGGTCATCCCGACGCTGATGGGCTGGGGCACCATCCCGGACGATCACCCTCTCATGGCCGGCATGTGCGGCCTGCAGACGTCGCACCGCTACGGCAATGCCACGATGCTTGCTTCCGACTTCGTACTGGGCGTCGGCAATCGCTGGGCGAACCGGCATACCGGATCGGTCGAGAAGTACACGGAGGGCCGCAAATTCGTTCATATCGACATCGAGCCGACGCAGATCGGCCGGGTTTTCGCGCCGGACCTCGGCGTGGTCTCCGACGCGGGTGCGGCGCTGAAGGCGCTTCTCGATGTCGCCACCGAGTGGAAGACGGCCGGCAGGCTGCGCGACTGGTCGAATTGGGCCGAAGTTTGCCAGCAGCGCAAGAAGACGCTGAAGCGCAAGACGCATTTCGAACAGGTGCCGCTGAAGCCGCAGCGCGTCTACGAGGAGATGAACAAGGCGTTCGGCCGCGACACCACCTATGTCTCGACGATCGGGCTCAGCCAGATCGCCGGTGCCCAGTTCCTGCATGTCTACAAGCCGCGCAACTGGATCAATTGCGGCCAGGCCGGTCCGCTCGGCTGGACCCTGCCGGCGGCCCTCGGCGTGCGTGCCGCGAACCCGGACGCCACAATCGTCGCGCTGTCGGGCGACTATGATTTCCAGTTCCTGATCGAGGAACTGGCGGTCGGCGCGCAGCACAAGCTGCCCTACATCCATGTGGTCGTGAACAACGCCTATCTCGGCCTGATCCGCCAGTCGCAGCGCGGCTTCCAGATGGATTTCGAGGTCAGCCTGGCCTTCGAGAACATCAATCGCAGCGATGACGCCGAGCCCGGCTACGGCGTCGATCATATTGCCGTCGCCGAGGCGATGGGCTGCAAGGCGATCCGTGTGCGCCGGCCGGAGGACTGCGCGGCCGCTTTCGAGGAAGCCAAGCGCCTGACCGCCGAGCATCAGGTTCCGGTCGTTGTCGAATTCATCCTGGAGCGCGTCACCAACATCTCGATGGGAACCGAGATCGACGCCATCGTCGAATTCGAGGAACTGGCCGAGCGCAACGAAGACGCGCCGACCGCGATCGCTTTTCTCGACTGAACCGCAACGAAACGACATCGCCCCGAGGGCAGGCATGCCTTTGGACCTGCCCGGAGACCAAGATGCCGCGCTTTTCAGCAAACCTGTCGATGCTCTTTACCGAGCACGATTTCCTCGATCGCTTCGACGCCGCGGCGCGTGCCGGCTTCACGGGCGTGGAATATGTCGGGGCCTATGACCATGCTCCCCAGACGGTCGCGGCGCGGCTGGAGAAGAACAAGCTGACGCAGGTGCTGTTCAACCTGCCGGCGGGCAACTGGGCCGGCGGGGAGCGCGGCATCGCCGTGCTGCCGGACCGCGTGGACGAGTTCCGGCGCGGTGTCGATACGGCCATCGCCTATGCGAAGGCGACCGGCTGCGGGCAGATCAACTGTCTTGCCGGTATCGCGCCGGCGGGTGTGGACCGCGGGGAATTGGAGAATCTTTTCGTCGACAACCTGAAATATGCCGCGCCGCGCCTGGAAGCCGCCGGCGTCAAGCTGCTGATCGAGCCGATCAATCTGCTGGACATCCCCGGCTTTTTCCTGAGCACTTCGCGTCAGGCGCTGGCGATCATGCAGCGTGTCGGCTCGGACAATCTCTATCTGCAATACGACATCTATCACATGCAGGTCATGGAGGGGGATCTCGCCCGGACGATCGAGAAGAATCTCAGCCGCATCGCGCATATCCAGCTTGCGGACAACCCCGGCCGCAATGAGCCGGGCACGGGCGAGATCAACTACCCTTTCCTCTACCGGCACATGGACCGCATCGGCTACACCGGCTGGGTCGGCGCTGAATACAAGCCGAAGGCCGGCACCGAGGCGGGGCTTGGGTGGCTTCGCGAGTTTGGCGGCAAGTGAAGCGCGGCAGGGAAGAGCCCTGCGGCATATCTGGTTTGGCATCCCCCGCCTTGACCCCATGGGCCACTTCGGCCGGGCAATGTATTGATTGCCGTGCTGTCCTCGCCTGCTGGCAGGGAGGTGGCCCGGCGGGGAGTGCCTTCTTTAAAGGGAAACGGAAATGGAAAAGATCGGCTTTATCGGACTGGGCATCATGGGCGCGCCGATGGCGGGACATCTGCTGGACGCTGGCTATGCGGTTGTGGCGAGCGACCATCGCGGCAAGCCGCCGGCGGATCTGCTTGCCAAGGGATTGAAGACCGTCTCGCGGTCATGCCGCCGTCGCCGAGGCGGCCGATATCATCATCACGATGGTGCCGGACACGCCGCAGGTGGCGGACGTGCTGTTTGGCGAAAACGGTGTGGCTGAAGGCCTTTCCGAAGGGAAGCTCGTGATCGACATGAGCTCGATCTCGCCGATCGAGACGAAGAGGTTCGCCGAGAAAATCAATGCGCTCGGCTGCGACTATCTGGATGCTCCGGTTTCAGGCGGAGAAGTCGGCGCCAAGGCGGCGTCGCTGACGATCATGGTCGGCGGCCCCGATCAGGCCTTCGAGCGCGCCAGGCCGGTATTCGAGAAGATGGGCAAGAACATTACCCTGGTCGGCGGCAATGGCGTCGGCCAGACGACGAAGGTCGCCAATCAGATCGTGGTGGCACTGACCATCGAGGCGGTCGCCGAGGCGCTGGTTTTTGCCTCGAAGGCCGGCGCCGATCCGGCCAAGGTGCGGCAGGCGCTGATGGGCGGCCTTGCCGCTTCGCGCATCCTGGAAGTGCACGGCGATCGCATGGTCAAGCGCAGCTTTGCGCCGGGCTTCCGCATCGAGCTGCACCAGAAAGACCTCAACCTTGCCCTGGAAGGCGCGAAGTCGCTTGGCGTATCGCTGCCCAACACCTCGACGACGCAGCAGTTGTTCAATTCCTGCGCCGCCAATGGCGGCGCCAAGGAGGACCATTCCGCCCTCGTGCGTGCTCTGGAGCGCATGGCCGGGCACGAGGTGGCTTGAACTAGGGCCGGAAGAGAATGGTGCCGGGTGCTTGCCCGCAATCAGGTCTTCAGGAATCGCTTGGCCGCGTAGAGCGCGATAGCCGCCGCGTTTGATACGTTGAGCGAGCGGATGGCGCCCGGCATTTCCAGCCTTGCGAGGGACGTAACCGTTTCGCGTGTCCTCTGGCGCAGGCCCTTGCCCTCGGCGCCCAACACGAGGGCAATCTTCTCGCCCGAGAATGAGGTTTCGAGTTCCGAGGCCCCCTCCGAATCGAGACCGACGGTCTGGAAGCCGGCGCCGTGCAGTTCAGCCAGCGCTTCAGCCAGATTGCGGACCTCGATCAGGTCGATATGTTCCAGCGCGCCGGAGGCCGACTTGGCCAGGACTCCCGATTCGTGGGGGCTGTGGCGCGAGGTGGTGATCAACGCTCCGGCGCCGAATGCGACCGCCGAGCGCATGATGGCGCCGACATTGTGCGGATCCGTCACCTGGTCCAGCACCACCACCAGCCGGGCATCGCCCAACGCGTCGAGCCTCTTCGGCTTCAGCGGTTCGGCCTCGATGACGACACCCTGATGCACCGCCTCGCCGCCGGTGATACTGTCGATCGCCTTTGGCTCCACGATCTCGGACAAAAAAGGCAGTGCGGCAAGATCGGCGATCTTCAGCCGTTCCAGTGCGTTGCGGGTCACCAGCATTCTTGTGATTTTCCGGCGCGGATTGTCGAGCGCCGCCCGCACCGTATGAAGGCCGTAGAGCCGGACCAGCCCCTGCGGATCGGACTCGCCCGCCGGGACGGCAGCGCGAGGCCGATCGACCGGCCCGCCGGCCTTCTGGTCGCGGTAGGCGCGCCTGAGCTTCGCGTAATGCGTGTCCTTGGGCGTATGGGGCTTTTTGAGATCGTTCATCCTGGTGTCTATAGCCGCGGGACGGACGCTTGGATACCGCGACGCCAACAGCGCGGCGAAATTAGCACGGCCGGCGCCGCCGCGGTTGACAGTGTGAACCGCTCCCGCCATAAGGCGCTTCGCGGATTTCGGAGCGGTCCTGGTGCTGGCGCGAGATCGGCGAAAATGCCTCGTTGCAAGACTCCGTCGGCGATGGGAGAGGTGCCCGAGTGGTTAAAGGGGACGGACTGTAAATCCGTTGGCTTTGCCTACGTTGGTTCGAATCCAACCCTCTCCACCACTGCCGGTCCGGAGTGCTGAAGACGTGGCGCGGGTGTAGCTCAATGGTAGAGCAGCAGCCTTCCAAGCTGAATACGAGGGTTCGATTCCCTTCACCCGCTCCAGCCAACTACCTGAAATCCCGGCTCTTTTGAGCGCAGGCCGCATGGTCGCGCCACCGTCGTTTCCCTGCCGTGTCGCTTCTTTCAGTGCAAAATCACCTGGCACGCCCGGCAAGACCAAATGGCCGTGCTCGTTGGGATGAGGGCGCGGCCGGCGGCAATCCGCCACGGCAAGGTGATTGGTGACGAACGGTTCCGCCGGCTATATGCGGGCGGTCGAACAGGGTCCTCAAGCATGGCGATCGATGTCGGTTTCCTCACGGCGCTCGGGGCGGGAGCGATCTCCTTCCTTTCGCCCTGCGTTCTGCCGCTCGTGCCGCCTTATCTGTGCTACATGGCGGGTGTTTCGGTGGCGGATTTTCGCGGCGAGCAGCAAGCCGCGGCGCCGGCGCTGGCGCGCCGCAGGCTGGCGCTCACCGCCGGCGCCTTCGTGCTTGGCTTTTCGACCGTATTCGTGGCGCTCGGCGCGGGCGCTTCGACCATCGGCCGCCTGCTGCGGGTCTGGCAGGAGCCGCTGGCCATCGCCGCCGGGCTCGCGATCATCCTGATGGGCTTGAACTTCCTCGGCATTGTCAGAATCCCGTTCCTGTCGCGCGAGGCGCGCTTCCAGACGCGCGGCAAGCCCGCGAGCGCCCTTGGCGCCTATGCGATGGGACTTGCCTTCGCCTTCGGCTGGACACCTTGTATCGGGCCGGTGCTGGGACCGATCCTGACGCTGGCCGGCGGCAGCGAGACGGTGGGAGGCGGGGCACTGCTGCTTGCCGTCTATTCGCTTGGCCTCGGCATACCCTTCCTCGTCGCCGCTTTGTTTTCAGGAAGCTTCATGCGCTTCCTCGGTCGCTTTCGTGTCCATCTCGGGCGCGTGGAAAAGGTGATCGGGGCGTTGCTGGTCGCCGCCGGCGTCCTGTTCATTACCGGCGGCATGCAGAGCATGTCTTACTGGCTACTGGAGACTTTTCCGCTGCTCGGCCGGCTTGGCTGAGCCGTTGGAAGTATCTCCGCGTGATGCTAGAAGAGCGCCAGAATCAGCCCGCCATTTTTCCCGGAAGTCAAACAGAATGTCTTCGAGAAGTTGTCTGTCGGTTATTCTAGCAGCGGGCGAGGGCACGCGCATGAAGAGCGCCACCCCGAAAGTGCTGCACAGGATCGCAGGCCTGCCGATGCTGGCCCATGTCGCCAAGGCCGCCTCCCGGGCCGGCGCGGACACCATCGCCATCGTGGTCGGCCACAATGCCGGTGCCGTTCGCAAGGCTGCATCTGCCTCAGCCCCAGGAGCGGAAGTGTTCGTGCAGGAGCCCCGTTTGGGCACCGGGCACGCGGTTCTGGCGGCTCGCGAGGCAATAGCGCGCGGTTTTGACGATGTGCTGGTGATGTTTGCCGACACTCCCCTGATCGACGCCGGTGCCCTGACGGCGGCGCGGGCGAAGCTGGCCGAAGGCTGCGCGGTATCCGTGGTCGGCTTTCGAACCGACAGGCCGGCGGGCTATGGCAGGCTGATCGAGCAGGATGGCGCTCTGGTCGCAATCCGCGAAGACAAGGACTGTTCGCCCGCCGAACGCCTCATCGATTTCTGCAACAGCGGGCTGATGGCGATTTCCGGAGCCCATGCGCTGGCGCTCCTCGACAAGGTGGAGAACGACAATGCCAAGGGCGAGTTCTACCTGACGGACATCGTCGCGATCGCCCGCGCGGCCGGCCTGAAGGTTTCCGCAACCGAAACGCCTTTCGAAAGCACCCTCGGCGTCAATACGCTGGTCGAACTCGCCGAGGCGGAAGCCGTCTGGCAACGCCGCCGCCGCCGCGAGGCGATGCTTGCCGGCGTGACGCTGGTCGCCCCGGAAACGGTCTATTTCTCCCACGATACGGAGATCGACGCAGGCGCCTATCTCGAACCGAACGTCTTCTTCGGTCCCGGCGTGAAGGTCGCCTCCGGCGCGATCATCCACGCCTTCAGCCACATAGAGGGGGCGGATATCGGACCCGGCTGCCACGTCGGACCGTTCGCGCGCCTGCGCCCTGGCGCCGATCTCGGCGAGGGCGCGAAGGTCGGCAATTTCTGCGAGGTGAAAAAGGCCAGGATCGAGGCAGGGGCCAAGGTGAACCACCTGACCTATATCGGCGACGCGCGGGTCGGAGCCGACGCCAATATCGGGGCCGGCACCATCACCTGCAACTATGATGGCTTCAACAAATACGTCACCGACATCGGCCGCGGCGCCTTCATCGGGTCGAATTCTTCGCTGGTGGCGCCGGTCAGCGTCGGCGACGGAGCCTATGTGGCCTCGGGCAGCGTGGTGACGGAGGACGTTCCGGCCGACGCCCTGGCGTTTGGCCGCGCGCGTCAGAAGATCCTGCCGGAGCGCGGCCGCATTCTGCGCGAAAGGCTGGCCTCGACCAGGAAGCAGCAGGCCGAGAAGTAGAAGAAACAAGCGTCCAACGGGCTTATCGACCCGCCGATAGGCTTAGCCGGACGCGCGCCTGTCATGGACTGACACCGAAATTGATTATCGTGCGTTGAATGGCGTCCCCTAAGGAAAGCGGGGATTATCGAAGGCGGAACGGGGGTTCTTGAGATGTGTGGCATCGTCGCAATAGTGGGGCAGACGCCGGTGGCGCCGCTCATCGTCGACGCTCTGAAGCGGCTGGAGTACCGTGGCTATGATTCGGCCGGCGTCGCCACGGTCGAGAACGGGTCGCTGGCGCGCCGCCGCTCGCAAGGCAAGCTGATCAACCTGGAACGCCGTCTTGGCGAGGAGCCGCTCGGCGGCCGCATCGGCATCGGCCATACCCGCTGGGCCACGCACGGCGTACCGAACGAAACCAACGCTCACCCGCATTTCTCCAACGGCGTGGCGATCGTCCACAATGGCATCATCGAGAATTTCGCCGAATTGCGCGCCGAACTGATGGCCGACGGCTACGCCTTCGCTTCGCAGACCGACACCGAGGTCGTCGCGCATCTCATCGCGCGCGAGATTGCTCGCGGCGCCAACTCCGTCGATGCGGCCCACCGAGCGCTCACACGGCTCGAGGGCGCCTTTGCCCTCGCGATCATGTTCAGCGGCGACGAGGACCTGATCATCGGCGCCCGCAACGGTCCTCCGCTGGCCATCGGCCACGGCGAGGGCGAGATGTTCCTCGGATCGGACGCCATCGCGCTCGCTCCCTTCACCAACGAAATCACCTATCTGGAGGATGGCGACTGGGCGGTGGTGCGCCGCGACAGGGTGACCATCTACGACATGGACCGCAATGAGGTTCGGCGCGACCGGCAGCAGTCGCTCGGCACCAGCTTCATGGTCGACAAGGGCAACCACCGGCATTTCATGGAGAAGGAGATCCATGAGCAGCCGGAAGTCATTTCGCACACGCTGGCGCATTATATCGACTTCGTTGAAGGCACGACGCGCGCGCTCGACCTGCCCTTCGATTTCAAGACGCTCGACCGCCTCGCCGTGTCGGCCTGCGGCACGGCCTTTCTCAGCGGCCTGATCGGAAAGTACTGGTTCGAGCGGCTGGCTCGCCTGCCCGTCGATATCGATATCGCCTCGGAATTCCGCTATCGCGAAATGCCGATCGTCAAGAACAGCGCGGCGCTCTTCATCTCACAGTCCGGCGAGACCGCCGATACGCTGGCCTCGCTGCGCTATTGCCGCAAGGCAGGCATCCCTATCGGCGCCATCGTCAATGTGCGCGGCTCGACGATCGCGCGGGAGTCCGACGTCACCCTGCCCACTCTGGCCGGGCCAGAAATCGGCGTGGCGTCCACGAAGGCTTTTACCTGCCAGCTCTCGGTGCTTGCCTGTCTGGCCGTGCGCGCCGGCGTCGAGCGCGGGGTGATTTCGCCCGAACAGGGAAAAAATGCTGGTGCGCCAGCTCGCGGAGGCGCCGCGCTATGCCAGCCAGGTGCTCAAGCTGGAGCAGCAGATCGAGAAGGTCGCCTTCGAGCTCGCGCATTACCGCCACGTGCTTTATCTCGGCCGCGACACCAACTATCCGCTCGCCCTGGAAGGCGCGCTGAAGCTCAAGGAAATTTCCTACATTCACGCCGAAGGCTACGCTGCCGGCGAGCTGAAGCACGGCCCGATCGCGCTGATAGACGAGAAAATGCCGGTGATCGTGATTGCTCCGCATGACCGCATCTTTGAAAAGACCGTGTCCAACATGCAGGAGGTCGCGGCGCGCGGCGGCAAGATCATCCTGATCACCGACCGCAAGGGTGCCGAACAATCCTCGATAAAGGCCATGGAAACGATCGTGCTGCCGGATGTGCCGGAGATCATCACGCCGATCATCTATGCGCTGCCGATCCAGTTGCTCGCCTACCACACTGCCGTCGTCATGGGTACCGACGTCGATCAGCCGCGCAACCTCGCCAAATCCGTGACCGTCGAATAGACCCACCCGCCGACGGCGCTGGGCCGATCGGGTCGAACGATGATTGGCCAGCCGGCCGCGATTGCCGATTGTGCGGCCGCGCCAAGGGTGTTCTAATCCGGGTGCGGTGCACAATTCCTAGGGTCCTGGATGAGCGACGCTCCGATTTCACTTTCCGGCATGACGCGGCTGCGCAACTATTTCCTGACAGGCGTCGTCGTGTGCGCGCCGCTCGCCATCACGGCCTACATCGCCTGGAGTTTCATCCAATGGGTGGACTCCTGGGTGAAGCCGTACCTTCCGTCCGCCTACAACCCGGACAACTATCTTCCGTTCGCCGTGCCCGGCTTCGGGCTGATCGTGGCGCTCGTCCTGATCACGCTGATCGGTTTTCTGACCGCCAACATTATCGGGCGGTCGATCGTGCATTTCGGCGAGAGTCTGGTCGCCCGCACGCCGCTGGTGCGCGGCGTCTATCGCGCGCTGAAACAGATATTCGAGACCGTCCTGTCCAACAAGACCACGATGTTCAGCACGGTTGGTCTGGTCGAATACCCGCGCAAGGGGGTCTGGTCGCTGGTTTTCGTCGCCGGCGAAAAGGAAACCGAAATCAACGCCAGGCTTGACAAGCCCGGCGATCCGCTGATCGCGGTGTTCATGCCCTGCACGCCCAATCCGACCACGGGCTTTCTGATGTATGTCTACAAATCCGAGATCGTAGTGCTCGACATGAGCATCGAGGACGGTGCCAAGCTGATCGTTTCGGCCGGCCTTGTGGCGCCGCAATACAAGCGCAAGGTCGTGACCACGACAGGCGAGCCACTCGAAGTTGCGTTCGCGAATCCCGCGGTGGAAGAAATCGGTCAGCCGGCCCGCAGCAGCCGCGCTGCCTCGTCCCGCCCGAACAGGTAGAGCAGCGCGCGAACCGCTTGACCGCGCTCCGATTCCAGGCGTGGGTCACGGGCAAGCAGCAGGCGCGCGTCGCTGCGCGCGATTTCCAGAAGATCGGCATGGAATTCCAGCCGGGCGATCTGGAAGCCCGGCGTTCCCGACTGGCGCGTGCCCAGCAATTCCCCTTCGCCGCGCAGTTTCAGGTCCTCCTCGGCGATGCGGAACCCGTCCTCGGTCTCGCGCATGATGGAGAGCCGGCCCGCCGCCGTCTCGCCGAGCGGCGGCTTGTAGAGCAGCACGCAAGTGGAAGGCTTCGACCCGCGGCCGACGCGGCCGCGTAGCTGGTGCAACTGCGCGAGACCAAAACGTTCCGCGTGCTCGATTACGATGATCGTGGCATCGGGCACGTCGACCCCGACCTCGATCACGGTCGTGGCGACCAGCAGGCGCGTTTCGCCCTCCTTGAAGGCGCGCATCGCCTCGTCCTTGTCGCGGCCGGACATGCGGCCATGCACCAGTCCTACTTGTGCGCCGAAGAGCCGTGCCAGGGCGGCATGCCGTTCTTCCGCCGAGGTCACGTCGACTTCATCGGATTCTTCGACGAGCGGACAAATCCAGTAAACCTTTTGCCCCTCGGCAAGCGCGTCGCCGATCCGGCCGACCAGTTCGTCAAAGCGTTCGAAGGGCAGAGTAACGGTTCGGATCGGCTGCCGTCCCGCCGGTTTCTCGGTCAGCCGCGACACATCCATGTCGCCGAAGGCGGTCAGCACCAGTGTGCGGGGGATCGGCGTGGCGGTCATCACCAGCATGTCCGGCGCGTCGCCCTTGGCGGTGATGGCCAGCCGCTGATGCACGCCGAAGCGGTGTTGCTCGTCGACAACGGCGAGGGCTCAGATCGTGAAATCGCACGCTTTCCTGGAATAGCGCGTGCGTGCCGATCACGATATCGGCGGTGCCGGATTCGAGCGCCTGCAATATTGCCGCCCGCTCGCGGCCCTTCTCGCGGCCGGTCAGCAGGGCAACCGCCAGTCCTGCCTTCTCCGCCAGCGGCCCGATGGTTGCACGATGCTGGCGGGCGAGGATTTCCGTCGGTGCCATGAGGGCGGCCTGTCCGCCGGCCTCGACCGCCCGCGCCATGGCGAGCAGGGCCACGACGGTCTTGCCGGATCCTACGTCGCCCTGCAGCAGCCTCAGCATCCGGTCGGGCTTTGCCATATCGGCATCAATCTCGGCCAGCGCGTTTTCCTGGGAAGCGGTCAACCGGTAGGGCAGGGCGCCACGAAGGGCCGCAATTCGGGTCCCGTCGCCCACCAGCGGCCGTCCCGCCAGCTTGCGGACGTTGGCGCGCACCAGCGCCAGCGATACCTGTCCGGCAAGGATCTCGTCATAGGCAAGCCGCCGCCATGCCGCGCCTTGCGGCGACACGTCGATCGGGTCGGCGGGGTTGTGGATGCCGCGCAGCGCCTCGGTGAAACTCGGAAAAGTCTGCCGCTGGATCACGTCCGCATCCTGCCATTCGGGCAGTGCGGGAACGCGCGACAGCGCCTGGCCGATGGCGCGGCGCAGCACCTTGGAATGCAGCCCCGCAGTCAGCGGATAGACGGGCTCGATGAGCGGCAGCCCTTCCGCCTTGCCCGCCAGCGCAATATGGTCGGGGTGGACCATCGACGGCCGGCCGTTGAACCACTCCATGCGGCCGCTCACGACGACATCCTCGCCGACCGGCAGGCTGCGCTCGAGCCAGGAGGCATTGGCGTGGAAGAAGGTGAGCGCGATCTCACCGGTGTCGTCGAAGGCGAAGACGCGATAGGGGATGGAGCGGTTGCCGCGCGGCGGCGCCTGATGCCGGTCGACGCGCAGGTCAAGCGTGACGATTGCCCCTTGCGCGGCGAATGCGATCCCCGGGCGGTTGCGGCGATCGATGACACTGTTGGGCAGGACGAACAGGAGGTCGCCGGCGCGCGCCGAACGCGTCGACAGGTCGGCCGCCACGACCTTTTCGATCAGCCCGGCTAGTTTTGGGCCGACTCCGTCGAGCGAGGTGATCGGAACGAACAGCGGATCGAGGAGTGCAGGGCGCATCAGGGACAGTCTGCCCGCTGGGCAAAAGAGAAGGAGGGTTTCAGGCTGAGCGCCTCACACGCGGTTTTTGCAAGCCGCGATGGCCGCCGCGGCCGCCTATTTCCCGCTTTCGCGAGACCGAGGCGCGGCGGAGCGGCGGGGGCAGGGCGGGATTTTGTGCTCACCGCCAAAATGTTAGGCGTTGCCGCCGCGAGCGCAAGGCTGACATCCCTCACTATCCACGCTATATGCGCCGCTCTGCAGAAAGGACGCGCCAATGACCGGATCCGCCCGCTCCAGCGATGGCCTTGACGCCACGCGGCGCAAGCTCTTGTTCCGTTCCTGGCATCGCGGCATGCGCGAGATGGACCTGATTCTCGGTTCCTTCGCGGACGCTCAAATCGATGCCTTGACCGGCGAAGAACTCGCCCAATATGAAAGGCTCCTCGAAATATCCGATACGACGCTCTTGCCATGGATCACCGGTGAGCAGCCGGTTCCGGAAGCGCTTGAGGGCAATATCTTCCAAAGGATCGTCGCCTTCCGGCAGGCGATGCAGTTCTGAAGCGGTCTCATGTCCCTGATCGATAAACTCGGCCTGCGCAAGGACCGCACCGGCGCCAGTATCGTTGACGGCGTTGCCGAAGGCTTCGAGGCTTTCGCACTCGCGGCTCTGTCGGCGGAGGCGGCACCCGACGGGCCCGTCATATTTGTCGCGCGCGACGGTCAGCGCCTGCCGGCGCTTGGCGAGGCGCTGGCCTTTGCCGCGCCCGGTCTGCCTGTGCTCGAGCTTCCGGCGTGGGACTGCTTGCCCTATGACCGGGTTTCGCCCGGCGCCGATACGGTGGCGCGTCGCGTCGAGGCCCTTGCGGCGATGGCCGCGCTGGAAAAGACCCCACACCGCTCGGTGGTGTTGACGACCGCCAACGCGCTGATGCAGCGGCTGCCGCCGCGCGCCTTCGCCGAGGCGCAGACTTTCCGCGCCAGGACCGGCAATCAGGTCGACATGAATGCGCTGATCGCGCGGCTGGAAAATTCCGGCTTCGATCGCGTGGCGACCGTGCGCGAGGTCGGCGAGTTCGCCGTGCGCGGCGGCATTCTCGACCTTTTCGCGCCTGGCGGAACCGAGGCGCTGAGGCTCGATTTTTTCGGCGACACGCTGGACTCCATCCGCTGCTTCGATGTCGCCACCCAGCGCACCACCGGCCAGCGCACCGAAGTCACCTTGCAGGCAATGAGCGAGGTGGCGCTGACGCCCGAAACCATCAGCCGATTTCGCCGCAACTACATTGAAGCCTTCGGCGCGCCCAATCGCGATGACGCTCTCTACGCCGCGGTCAGCGAGGGCCGCCGCTTCGCCGGCATGGAGCATTGGCTGCCGTTTTTCTATGGCGGTCTGGAAACGCTGTTCGACTACCTGCCCGCCGCGCCGATCGCTTTCGATCATCTGGCGCGCGAGGCGATGGACGAGCGCCACGCCCTCATCGAGGACTACTACCAGGCCCGCCGCCAGCAGGCCGGAAGCGCGCTGAAGAACACCGTGCCTTACCAGCCTGTCCCGCCGGCGTTGATGTATCTGTCTCCCGACGAAGTGGCGGCCGCGCTTCCCGACCGGCTCTCGGTCGAGTTCACGCCATTCGCCACGCCGGAAGCCGGCGCGCGCAAGGTGCTGCACGCCGGTTCCAGGCAGGGACGCGGCTTCGAACTGGAGCGCGCCGATCCATCGGCCAATGTCTTTCAAGCCGCGGTCGATCACATTGCGTCGCTGCGCGCCAACAAGCGCAAGGTCGTCGTCGCCGGCTGGACCGAAGGCTCGCGCGACCGGCTCGCGCAGATCCTGACGGAACATGGCCTGGGCAGCTTCAAGCCGGTCAGCACGCTCGACGATGCGGAAAGACTGGCGGCGGGGCAGGTGGGCTTAGCGGTTCTGCCGCTCGAATCCGGTTTCGAGACGGACAGGTTCGCCGTCATCGCGGAACAGGATATTCTCGGCGACCGCCTGGTGCGGCGCACCAGACGCAGGCGCGCCGCCGACTTTATCGCCGAGGCATCGTCGCTTTCGGCCGGCGACATTGTCGTGCACGCCCAGCACGGCATAGGCCGTTTCGCCGGCCTGAAGACCATCGAGGCGCTGGGGGCGCCGCATGATTGCCTCGAAATCCACTATGCCGGCGACGACAGGCTGTTTCTGCCGGTCGAGAATATCGAGCTTCTGTCGCGCTTTGGTTCCGATGCCGCCGAGACCCCGCTCGACAAGCTCGGCGGCGGCGCCTGGCAGGCACGCAAGGCCAAGCTCAAGCGCCGGCTGCTGGACATGGCCGGCCAGCTCATCCGCCTGGCCGCCGAGCGCCAGATGCGCGGCGCACCGGCCTTCAACCCGCCGCCCGGCGTCTATGGCGAATTCGCCGCGCGCTTTCCTTACGAGGAGACCGACGATCAGCAGCGCGCCATCGATTCGGTGATGGACGATCTTGCCGCCGGCAAACCCATGGACCGGCTGATCTGCGGCGATGTCGGCTTCGGCAAGACGGAAGTCGCGCTGCGCGCGGCCTTTCTTGCCGCGATGGAAGGATTTCAGGTTGCGGTCGTCGTGCCGACCACGCTTCTTTCGCGTCAGCATTTCAAGACCTTCACCCAGCGCTTTTCCGGCCTGCCGCTGGTCATTCGCCAGGCCTCGCGCATGGTACCGGCAAAGGAACTCGCCGAGACCAGGAAGGGTGTCGCGGACGGAACCGTCGACATCGTCATCGGCACGCATGCGCTGCTGGGGTCCTCCATCTCGTTCAAGCGCCTGGGTCTGCTGGTCATCGACGAGGAGCAGCATTTCGGCGTGAAGCACAAGGAGCGGCTCAAGGAGCTCAAGACGGACGTGCATGTGCTGACGCTGTCGGCGACGCCGATCCCGCGTACGCTGCAACTGGCGCTTACCGGCGTGCGCGAGCTTTCGCTCATCGCCACGCCACCGGTCGACCGGCTCGCCGTGCGGACCTTCATTTCGCCCTTCGATCCGCTGGTGATTCGCGAGACGCTGCTGCGCGAGCGCTATCGCGGCGGCCAGTCCTTCTATGTCGTGCCGCGCATCTCCGATCTAGCCGAGGTCCGGGAGTTCCTCCACACGCAGGTGCCGGAGCTGAAGGTGGGCACCGCGCACGGCCAGATGCCGTCGGGCGAACTGGACGACATCATGAACGCCTTCTACGACGGACAGTACGACGTGCTTCTGTCGACCACGATCGTCGAATCCGGCCTGGATATCCCGACCGCCAACACGCTGATCGTGCACCGCGCCGAAATGTTCGGGCTGTCTCAGCTCTATCAGTTGCGCGGCCGTGTCGGCCGTTCGAAGACGCGCGCCTATGCGCTGTTCACATTGCCCGCCAATCGCAGGCTGACCGACACGGCCGAGCGTCGGCTGAAGGTCCTGCAGTCTCTCGACACGCTTGGCGCCGGCTTCCAACTCGCCAGTCACGATCTCGACATCCGCGGCGCCGGCAACCTTCTGGGCGAGGAACAGTCGGGCCACATCAAGGAAGTCGGCTTCGAACTCTACCAGCAGATGCTGGAAGAAGCGGTGGCGGAAGTTCGCGGCACCGGCGAGGTCTCGGACGGCGACTGGTCGCCGCAGATCGCGATCGGCACGGCGGTGATGATTCCGGAAGGGTTCGTGCCCGACCTGCAGCTTCGCCTCGCGCTCTACCGGCGGCTTGCCGATCTCGACACGCCGGAAGAGATCGACGCTTTCGCGGCCGAACTGATCGACCGTTTCGGGTCACTGCCGGAAGAGGTCGAGCACCTGTTGAAGATCGTCTTCATCAAGGGGCTTTGCCGCAAGGCCAATGTGGAAAAACTGGACGCCGGACCGAAGGGCATCGTCATCCACTTCCGAAAGCGTGAATTCCCCGACCCAGCGGGTCTGGTGCGCTATATCGGCGAGCAGGGATCGCTGGCGAAGATCCGGCCGGACCAGAGTGTCGTCTTTATCCGCGACTGGCCGAATGCCGAAAAGCGCCTCGCCGGATCGGCGGTGGTGATGACGCAACTGGCGAGGCTCGCGGCGAAGGCTGCCTGATCAGGCCGCCTCGATGTCGGTCCGCGAAAAATCGTGACCTTTGAACAGAAGAGGGAGGCGGTGTTCCCTGGCGCATGCGTAGGCAAAGCAGCCGCCAAAATTCAGGCGGGCCGGATGCGCAACGAAGCGGCCGAAATTTCGCGCCGCCTCTATCGCCAGCCGGTGCAGCTTGCCGCTTACCGCGATTTCGGACGCACCTATCGTCTCAAGGAATTGTTCCACGTCTTCCTGCGCTTGATCAATCAGATCAGGCGGGGTGGGAGCCTGATCGCCAAATTGCGAAATCGAGGTGAGCCGCGCCAAGCTGACTACGGCTTCGAACACGGAAAGAGACGAATAGAGGATAGGCTTTGGCGACAGCTCGATTTTTGCAAGAAGATAACCCGCGTCTTCCTCGCGAGCCAAGATTGCAACAATTGCCGACGCATCGAGGAACATCAGACTTCCCACATGTCATCGGTGAATTTCTTCATATCGAAAGCAGGCTTGTTCGGCCCCATGCGATCCTGAACCCTGTCCTGAAGCTTCTTAACCCGCTCTTTCAAGGGTATGGATTGTTGGGTTCGCGCCAGTTCATTTTGCAGTGCCCGCCTGACGGCCTCCGTCTTGTTCCGGGCCTTGGTGACCTGCTGGACCTTCTTCGCCAGCGCATCGACCTCATCGTCGCGAATGTAGAGTGACATGGTTATTCCTTGTATATCCTTCATGGAATATACAGATATTAATTCGGAATATACAACCTTAGCGAGGGGGCGCATTCAGCCATTCAGAGCCACGCGGCGGGAATCATGCCGGCGTTGCCGGTTCCCCGTGCGCCTTGGCTTGCGCCACTTCGCGGATCGCTTCGGCGAGCGTGTCGGTTTCCTGCGCGCCCATGACGGCATAGCGGCTTTCGAGCAGGAAGCAGGGCACGCCGGTGATTCCCATCCGCGCCGCCGTCGCAGCCTCGCTTTCGACTTCGGCGCGGTCCGCGCCGGTCGCCAGCATCGCTTCCACCACCGCGCTATCCATGCCGGCGTCGCGAGCCGCCCCGGCCAGCACCGCGTGATCGCCGATATTGGCGCCTTCCTCGAAATAGAGAGAAAACAGCCGCTTCACGACGCGGTTCTGAGCGCCTGGCTCGCCGCTGGCGGCCCAGCGGATCACCCGGTGCGCGTCCAGAGTGTTTGGCGCGACCCTGATCTCACTGAACGCGAAGGCGATGCCTTCGGCCTCACCCAATGGTTCGATCCGGGCATGGGCCTGCCGGATGCGCTCCTCGCTGCCGAACTTCGCCAGCATGTATTGTTTGCGGTCAGTGCCGCCGGAAGGGATGGTCGGATCAAGCTGGAATGGCCGCCACCGGATCTCGACCGCAATATCCGGCAATCCCTGGATTGCTTTCTCCAGCCGCTTCTGCCCCACATAGCACCATGGACACACGACATCGGAGACGACATCGACGGTGACGGACGGGGGTGCACGCATCGGACAACCTCACGCTTAGTCGGGCTTGCGCCACCAGGTCGCCAGCCGGTAGCCGAACAGCGGCGTCTTCTCGGGATGGGCCAGATAGTTCCAATAGGCGATGAACTGTTCGGTATTGTGCTGCATCGGCACCATATATGCGCCCGAAATCAGCAGCCGGTCGAGGGCGCGCACCGCGGCGACGTAGTTTTCCTTGCTGTCGGCCTTGAGTATTGCGTCGATAACGGCGTCGATCGCCGGATCGGCGACGCCGGCCAGATTCATGGAGCCTTCGGCGTCGCGCGAATCCGAGCCCCAGCGGAAGGTCAATTCGATGCCTGGCGACAAAGTGCCTTCGAAGCCGGTCGAACCGATAAGCGCGTCGAAGTCGAAACGCTGCTTGCGCAACTGGATCTGGTCAGCTTCGAGCGTGCGGATCCCGACCGTGATGCCGATCTTCGCCAGCGTGCGCTGATAGACCGCCGCCAGGCGCTCCTCGGCCTGCGAGGATGTCAGGATCTCGAAGCTGAAGGGCTGTCCCGACGGATCGAGCAGCTTGCTGTCCTTCAGCGTGAAGCCGGCCTCCTTCAGCATGTCCAGAGCCGTCTTCAGCAGGGCGCGATCGCGCCCTGACCCATCGGTCTCCGGCGGGCGATAGGTGCCGTCCATCACTTCAGGCAGCACGGCGTCGGGATAAGGTGCCAGAAGCGCGCGCTCGACGTCGCTCGCCGGCCTGCCCAGCGCCGAAAGTTCGGTATCCTGGAAGTAGCTCGCCGTGTGCTTGTACTGGCCGGCGAACAGGTTGCGGTTTGCCCATTCGAAATCGTAGAGCAGGGCCAGCGCCCTTCGCACACGCGCATCGGCGAAGTTCGGCAGCCGCGTGTTGAACAGGAAGCCGCTGACGACGGGAGGCAGGCCGCTCTTGAAGGTTTCGAGCACGACCCTGCCGTCCTTGACGGCGGGGAAGTCGAAGTCCCTCGAACGCTTGACCGGATCCGCCTCGGTCTGGATCGCGCACAGCCCTTTCTTGAAGGCTTCGAACTGCGCGTTGGCGTTGAGGAAATAGTCGATCGTGACGCGGCCGTAATTGTCGAACCCGCGCTTCGACGCAATGTCCTTGCCCCAATAGTCCGGGTTGCGCTCGAATACGATCCGCTGGCCGGGCTTGATCTGCGCAATCCTGTATGGACCGCTTCCCGTAACCGGCTCAAGCGTCGTCTGGTCGAAGGTTTCCATGTCGAAAGCGTGTTTGGGCAGCACCGGCGTCAAGGCGATGACCAGCGGAAATTCCCGATCCGAATTCTCGTTGAAGGTGAATCGAACGCTGTGATCGCCGGTTTTTTCGATCTTTTCGATCTTCCTGGTGCGCAGGCTGTAGGGTGGCCGGCCCTTTTCGGTGAAGACTTCATAGGTGAAGATGACGTCTTCCGGCGTCACCGGCACGCCGTCCGACCATTTCGCGGCGGGGTTCAGGTTGAAGGTGGCCACGCGCCGGTCGGGCGTGATGTCGATCGATTCCGCAAGGAGCCCGTAGAGTGTGAACGGCTCGTCGGCGCTGCGCTGCATGAGCGATTCGAAGACCAGGTTTCCGAAAATAGTGTCGATCACGCCGCGCGCCGTGGTGCGCAAACTCTTGATGATGAACGGGTTCAAATTGTCGAAACTGCCGATGACGCAATAGGTGATGTCGCCGCCCTTCGGCGCGTCGGGATTGGCATAAGGAAAATGCGTGAAATTCTCCGGCAGCGCCGGTTCGCCCTGCATGGAGATGGCGTGCCGTGGTTGCGCCTGGCTTGAGGCCGGCGCGGTCATGGCGAAAAGTCCTGCGGCGCAGAGAGTGAGGAAGGGTTGGCGCATTGCAGATTCCGAGTTCTGGCGATGATTCGCCTTCCACATTATCATGATGGCTTTCGTGTGGGTGCGCGGCGGCCCGCCTCCTCGAAGCCGGACTACGCAAGGTCTGCGGGCGCCGGCGATCCATTTCGGGTCGGACAGGCTGGATTTGCGCCTTCGACCGATGTACACGCCTGCCCGAGTCATGCTGTTGCCGCATTTTGGCAACAGGTAGCCGCAATGCATGGCGATAGCCGCCGTCTCCGGATAATCGAGAGGAAAAGACAAGATGACGAGCCCGAAAACCGAGCGTTTCCGTCTATCGGTGCAGTGCGCAGGCGTCGTCGGGTTGTTGGCTGCGGGGCTCGCCCCGGCGGCGGCTCAGCAGCCTCAGCTTCCCCAGGGCTGGTTCAAGGCCTGCACCAAGCAGGAAGAAGTCGATATCTGCAATGTGCAGAACATCGTCACGGCATCCAATGGACAGCTTGTGACCGGTATCAGCCTGATCGAGCTCAAGGGCAAGATCAACCGCAGGGTGTTTCAGGTGACCGTGCCTACCGGCCGTCTTCTGCCGCCCGGCCTTGGTCTCCAGGTCAATGGCGGAAAGGCCCAGAAGCTGGAATATGTCATCTGCTTCCCCGACCGCTGCGTCGCGGAGACGCCGCTGACGGACCCGCTCGTCGCTTCGTTCAAAAAGGGCTCCGAGCTCACGCTGACCTCGGTGAACTTCCAGAACCAGCCCAATCCCGTCAAGGTCTCGCTGCAGGGATTCACCGGCGCCTATGACGGAGCGCCTTTGCAGCAGTCCGATATCGAAGACCGCCAGAAGAAGCTCCAGGAATTCGTGTCGAAGAACAACGAGGACTTCGCCAAGAAGCTCAAGGAAGAGCAGGACAAGGCAAAAGCCGCGAACTGATCGTCGGGATCGCGATAGGTGAAAAAAAGCGGGGCCATGACCCCGCTTTTTTCTTGCGGCCTATCGGCTGGTGAGATTCACGCGGCCTGCAAATGGCGCTTTCTGCGCTTCCGGGGCTCATGTACCAGCACGTACATTCCGCTCCGGTTCTCGAAAACCAGCATTTTCGGTTCGCCCTGGCCTGAATCTCAACAGACCTCAGCCAGCCGCTGAGTGAAGTGCGAAGGTGCAACAGACAAAAATGCACAAAAAAAATGCAAGGCGCGAGGCCTTGCAATTTAACGCGTCCGATCTGTTTTCCGGTTCCCGGCGGCGGCAATTTCTCGCGCCTAGATCGCATCCTCCCAAGACTTGACCGCGCAGGAGGGCAAATTGCTCATCGCCCTCTCGATTATGTGCCGGCACCTTAGAACAACGCGGGACAAAATGTCACGGAAAATTTTGACCGGAAACAGCCTTTGATGTGCTGCGCTGCACAACGAAACAGCAGGCCTTGCCTGAAAAAGCGACAGGGCGGGAAGTGCTGGCTTGCGGCTGCTGGTCGGGTTTCCATCCTGTCATGAAATCGCTATGAAGCGCATGCAGGACGCTCCCCCTGTCGCCGATTCCGGCGCCATTTCCACTATCCACGGACCTTGCATGCGGTTGTCGCGCTATTTCCTGCCCATCCTCAAAGAAACGCCCCGCGAGGCCGAGATCGTGTCGCACCGGCTGATGCTTCGCGCCGGCATGATCCGCCAGCAGGGCCAGGGCAGTTTCTCCTGGCTGCCGCTCGGCAAGCGCGTGCTCGATAAGGTCTGCCGCATTATCCGCGAGGAACAGAACCGCGCCGGCGCGCTGGAAATCCTGATGCCGACGATCCAGTCGGCCGATCTGTGGATCGAAAGCGGCCGTTACAACGACTATGGCAAGGAGATGCTGCGCATCAAGGACCGCCAGGATCGTGCCTTGCTGTATGGCCCGACCAACGAGGAGATGGTCACCGAGATTTTCCGGGCCTATGTGAAATCCTACAAGGATCTTCCGCTCAACCTCTACCACATACAATGGAAGTTCCGTGACGAGGTGCGGCCGCGCTTCGGTGTGATGCGCTCGCGCGAGTTCCTGATGAAGGACGCCTATTCCTTTGATCTGGATTATGCAGGCGCGAGAGCTGCTTATAACCGTATGTTCGTGTCATACCTGCGCACTTTCGCGCGCATGGGATTGAAGGCTATTCCGATGCGCGCCGATACCGGTCCGATTGGCGGCGACCTGTCGCATGAGTTCATCATTCTGGCCGAAACCGGCGAGAGCCGGGTCTTTTGCCACCGCGATTTCCTGGCATTGCCGGTTCCGGGCGAGGCCACGAACTTCGCGGACGACGCCGAGATCGGCGGCATCGTGAAACAGTGGACGGCGCCCTATGCCGCAACCGACGAGATGCATGACGAGACCGCCTGGGAGAAAGTTCCGGACGATGAACGGTTGTCGGCGCGCGGCATCGAGGTAGGCCATATCTTTCATTTCGGCGAGAAATATTCAAAGCCGATGGGTGCCAAGGTAGCGGGACCGGACGGCAAGGACCATTTCGTCTCGATGGGTTCCTACGGCATCGGCCCTTCCCGTCTGATCGCCGCGATCATCGAGGCCAGCCACGACGAGAACGGCATCATATGGCCGGCAGCGGTCGCGCCCTTCGACGTCGCGCTGATAAACATGAAGGCGGGCGACGCCGACTGCGACCGCGCCTGCGGCGACATCCACGCGGCACTGACCGCCGCCGGTCGCGATGTGCTCCTTGACGACACCGAGCAGCGTCCCGGCGGAAAATTCGCGACCGCCGATCTCATCGGCCTGCCTTGGCAGGTGATTGTCGGTCCGCGCGGCGTTGCCGCCGGCGAGGCGGAAATCAAGAACCGCGCAACCGGGGAACGCACGGCCGTGCCGCTCGCCGAAGTCGCGGGACGGCTCGCGGGCGCGCTGGCATGACCGAGAAAAAGGCGAGCGCGAGGCCGGCCGGGGCAGGGGCGTTCTCGCCCTTCGAGCGGATGGTTGCCTGGCGCTATCTGCGTTCGCGCCGCAAGGAAACCGTGATTTCGGTCATAGCCTCCATATCGTTCTTCGGCATCATGCTGGGCGTCGCCACGCTGATCATCGTGATGGCGGTCATGAACGGATTTCGCGCGGAACTGCTGACGCGCATCCTCGGCATCAACGGGCATATCATAATGTCGCCGATCGACCTGCCGCTGGATGACTATGACGCGATCGCCAAGCGCGTCGGCGACGTTCCCGGCGTCAGATACGCCATTCCCATGATCGAGGGGCAGGTCTTGTCGACGGGCCTGGCGGGTCCCGGCACCGGCGCGCTGGTGCGCGGCATGCGGGGCGAGGATCTTGCCAAAATCTCGCTGGTCGCCGGAAACGTTCGCCAGGGTTCGCTTGACAGTTTCGATACGAGCGAAGGCGTGGCGATCGGCCGCCGCATGGCCGAGAATCTGGGCCTTGTCTTGGGCGACACGATCACGCTGGTTGCGCCTGAAGGCGATGTCACGCCTTTCGGCACCACGCCGCGCGTCAAGGCCTATCCGGTGACGGCGGTATTCGAGGTCGGCATGTCCGAATATGATTCCTCTTTCATCTTCATGCCGCTCCAGGAAGCGCAGCTTTACTTCAACATGGAGGGGCAGGCGCAGACGATCGAGATATTCGTTGACAATCCCGACGGCGTTGACGCGCTGAAACCGCGGGTCGAGGAGGCGGCGGGGCGGCCGGTCTATCTGGCTGACTGGCGGCAGCGCAATCAGACCTTTTTCTCCGCGCTGCAGGTCGAGCGCAACGTCATGTTCATGATACTGACGCTGATTGTGCTTGTCGCGGCCCTCAACATTATCTCCGGACTGATCATGCTGGTGAAGGACAAGGGGCGCGACATCGCCATTCTGCGCACGATGGGCGCGACACGCGGCGCGATCCTGCGCATCTTCCTGATGACCGGCGCGGCGATCGGTGTATCCGGAACCCTGGCAGGCGTGGCGCTGGGCATCCTGGTCTGCCTCAATGTCGAGAAGATAAGGCAGTTCTTTTCCTGGCTGTCCGGTACTGTCCTGTTCAATCCGGAGCTCTATTTCCTGAGCCAGCTTCCGGCGCGCATGGACTTCAGCGAGACGGCATCGGTCGTCCTCATGGCGCTGGTGCTGTCCTTCATCGCCACCATTCTCCCGGCGTGGCGCGCCGCCCGGCTCGATCCTGTAGAAGCGCTGCGGTACGAATAGACATGGCTGCCGACATAGTTCTCGAATTGAAGGCGGTCGAGCGTCACTACGTGCAGGGGCAGCGTAAGCTGACCATCCTGAACGGGGTTGATTTCAAGCTCCACCGCGGCGAGATGGTCGCGCTGGTCGCGCCGTCGGGGACCGGCAAGTCGACGCTGCTTCACACGGCCGGACTGCTGGAGCGGCCGGATGCGGGCGATGTGATCCTCTCGGGCCGCGCCTGCGGGCGGCTTTCGGATGACGAACGCACGGCGATCCGCCGCAACGATATCGGCTTCGTCTATCAGTTCCACCACCTCCTGCCGGAATTCTCGGCGGTGGAGAACATCATGATGCCGCAACTCGTGAAGGGGCTGCGGGCCGCGGAGGCGCGCAGCCGCGCCATGCAGTTGCTCGACTATATGCAGATCGCCAAGCGCGGCGAGCACCGCCCGTCCGAGCTTTCGGGCGGCGAGCAGCAGCGTGTGGCAATCGCGCGGGCGGTCGCCAACGCGCCGCTGGTGCTTTTGGCCGACGAGCCGACCGGCAACCTCGACCCGACGACGGCCTCCTACGTGTTCGACGCGTTGTCGGCGCTGGTGCGGCAGTCCGGCCTCGCGGCCCTGATCGCCACCCACAATCATGATCTGGCTCAGCGAATGGACCGCCGCGTGACTTTGTCGGACGGCCACGTCGTGCCGAAATAGGGCGACGGGAACGTCGGAGCTTTCTGGATCGATTTGCATCGCGCAATCCATTTCGCTGCCAGCGGCAGGTCCTCAGTATGCTTCGAGTTTGTGAAGGATCTAGAGCAAGTTGCGGTTGGATTGAATCATTCTGTTTCCGGGCGGCGGGCGCCCACGGCCACCGCGATCCTCCGCCGGCTGCAGCCGCCGTCGCCAACGCGTTCGGGCGCGCGTTTCAAGCTCGCTTGTGGGCCGGAATCCGCCAGTGTAAGGAGGTTTGCGCTTTGGCAGGCTGTCGTACAAGCCCGAAAGGTACATGCATTTGTGCAGCTTCCGATTCTGATGCGTCCAGTGAACAAACCAGTTTTTCGACAGCCTGTGTCGTCGCTGCTCAGATGGGTGCCCTTTTTGAACTGGACGGTGTTTTTGATGCGGCGGTTTTTCGGCGGCTATGATTTCCCTTTCGTCGCTAAGCAGACTTGCGTGGCTTCGCCCACGCTTCGCCTGCTTAGCCTGTTGTTTTGTCGCAGGTTTCTGTCGGAAAAGCGTGACACACTTTTCCGGAACCTGCTTAGGAACGCGGCTCGCCCTGGCAAAGTCATTCTTTCGGGTGTGCTGGCCGAACAGGTCTGAAACACCGATTGCTAACAAATCTTGAACGGTAATAGGTGGGCTGGCGATCGTCATGGCGTTAACGGTTAAAAGATTTATGAGGTACTTTGCAAGAATAAGGAAGAAACTTCTGCGTAATAAGAAAGACCAAAAATTTAAGCCGATTAAGCACAGGTTTAATTCCACGGGAGAAAAATCAATTACTTCTAGACCGAAATCGACTAAAGAAATAGCAATATATTCAAAACAATTGGCGAAAAAAATAATCGCGCTGTCAGCAACACATTCAACACGAAATTATAAATTATTTTTAGATATCATAAATGATGACGAAGCTAGTGTTGAAAATAAAGAAGTAAGCGAAGCAGTAAATACATTTCTTAACGAATACTTTTGTACACCGAGCGTTATATTCTACGCATCCGCATATCGAACGGGAACTGGTGATAAAAATTTGTATAAGCCCGCATACGATAAGCTTTACCCTTTTGTTTTGCGGAATTTTAATTTAAATAGCTTTAGTAACAAGTATAAAGCAATGACCTTGCTTTCATACTTGATAATAAACTACCATGACAGAATATTTAAAGATATAGACAAGGCGCTACTCAGGACAACGATGGACGAGTTGTCGATTGTCGATCACAGAAAAATCTTTCAGATCTTTAGAAAACATATGTCACCGAAGGAAGTATTTGATAACTTCTTTGATATAACGAAAGGCGAGGCGAGCGTACAATACCTGTTTTGCTTGTACTTACTCACTGTCAGTTTAAACAATGTCGACCGCGATGCATCGCTACAATTCATTAGGAGTAGACTCCCTTTAGCGAGAGACAAAAATCCAGGAGACGATGTAAGGCGCAGTATATTGCAAAAATACACCAGCGGAGACATAAGCATTCGGAATCAAGGTGATATTAAGTACCTCAAAAATGTAAAACTGCCCAAAAAGAGAAAGATTGCCTTCTTGGTATCTGGCCAACTGAGAAATTGTACTTTCGCCAGTCTTTTTCCGGAAAAATATCTCAGAGGTAATTATGATGTTGATGTTTTTGTTTCTACCTGGAATGTTCGTGGAGGGCCGCCGCCATTCTTGACCTCACTGAGGGGTTATACTCCGGGCATCAGAATTCTTATTCAGAAGGCTGCCATAAAATATAATATCTCAGCAAAAGAGTTTTCAGAAGTATATCACAGAAGTGTAGACGAAGTGGTGACTGACGATCAGGTTAATAAGTCTTTTAACCCCGATTGGAGTGAGATTGATGTCGAGGGAGTTTCTACACCGCTGTTTGACAGCAACCAATCAAGAATGCATTTTAAACTGGAGAGGGTATTTTCTGCTGCACGAAACGTGGGCGAATATGAATGCTTCGTCAGGATGCGGCCGGACCTCAGTTTTGGTTTCAGCAAGCAGCAAATCGTAGACGCCATAGAAAGCTGTTTTTCACTGCCGAAGATCGTATATCTTAGACAATTTGTTATGATGTACGATTCCCATATGCCTATGGTTGACGACAATTTTGCTGTCGCCAGTCCTCAAGCTATGGAGGTTTATGCGTCTCTATGGGCGAGAAAGCAATCAAACTTGCCAAGCCTGCCCCTTAGAGAAGGTGGCACCGAAATTGTCCCCCACAGTTCGCTTGCATATTGGCTTATGATGAATTCCGTTCAAATAGAATTTTTGACTCCGGTGTCCAAATGGAAGTTCAATGGTACCGCGCTTATCGACGCACGAACATTTATTGAACATCTCAACCAGCTTGTCGGCAATAGGGGCATCAATGAGGCATTTGTTCGCGAACTCGTTTCTGATCTTAGCGCGAAGTTGGAGGCTTCCAACGCAGCGGTAAAGAGCTAGAGTATTTCCAGTATTCACCGGAAATGCTCTAGACTAGACCTTTAAGCAGCAGAGCCGCCTCCAGACACTACCGCATCCGCTGCTGAATTAAACGCATATGTCTCCCATGTCGGCTTGTAGTCCTCGTCGGCCTGGTTGCCCCAGTAGGTCCAGCCGGGACGCGTGCCGCGCGCGAACAATTCCAGAAATGGCCCCTTCGAGCAGCTTTCGATCAGGTCGTATTGCTCATCGGGCTTGCGCGAGTGCTCGCGCTTGCGCGACGAGAGATAGTTGACCTGGCTGCGGCCCGGCGCCTCCGTCCGCGCATTCTTGCCGCGCACGCCGAACAGCAGAAGCTCGGTCACGTTGCGGAAGTAGAAGCCGACGCCGCGCCCGTCCGATCCTCCATCCTTCCGGATTTTGTGCCAGACGATGTTCGACTTGTATTCGAACCCCCATGCCTGCATCACGCTCAGGCCTTCGGGCAGCAGCGCATTGGGAACCCAGAGATAGAGGTGAGCGGGCGTATTGGTCAGTTCGGCAATCGGCAACGCACAAATGTCGGCCGTCGCCATCGTTCCGTAGCGCGCCAGCCGGCGATGTTCGGGGGCGACCTTACCGGTCCGGTTGGTGAAGCGCCAGGGCGGGTCGGCAAGCACCGTCTGAAAGCGCTTTCCGGCGGTTCGCTTTGCCAAATCGATCGCGGCATTCATCGCTTCGGCATTCACGGCAACCCCCTTGCATGCGGGAACAGAAACAGAACATTTACAGTCTGTCAGGCTTGCACGATTCTGCGTTGACTGTCCGTTTCATTCTGCCACAAGGCCTGAACTATACCCAACATGCCAAACGACGGCTTGTTGCCACGCGTCGATAGCGAGAGAAACGATGTCAGCCAAAGACTGGTCCGCTTCGCTGTATCTCAAGTTTGAGGACGAGCGGACGCGGCCGGCGCGCGACCTGCTGGCGCGGATCCCGCTCGATAGTCCGCGCCGCGTCGTGGATATAGGCTGCGGGCCGGGCAACTCGACCGAACTGCTTGCCGCCCGCTGGCCCGACGCCGATGTCAGCGGCATCGACACGTCTCCCGACATGATCGAGAAGGCGAGGGCACGCCTTCCCGGCCTGCATTTTTCACTTGCCGATGCCGCAGGCTGGGCGCCGCAGGCCCCGCCGGACGTGCTGTTCGCCAATGCCGTTTTCCAGTGGCTGCCGGACCATCCGGCCGTGCTGCAGCGGCTGCTCGGCCAGCTTGCGCCGGGCGGCGTGCTGGCGGTGCAGATGCCGGACAATCTCGGCGAGTCTTCCCATAGGCTGATGCGCGAGGCCGCCGAAGCGATGCCGTTCGCGGCGAAGCTCGCCGGCGCGGCGCGCCTGCCGCTGCCGCCGGTCGCGTCCTACTACGACCTTCTGTCGCCGCATGCGGCGCGCGTCGATATCTGGCACACCCTGTACAACCATCCGTTGGCCGACGCCCAGGCGATCGTCGACTGGGTGAGTTCGACGGGATTGAAGCCGTTCCTCGATCCGCTCGATGAGGACGGGCGCGAGCAGTTCCTCGCCGCCTATCTTGAGCGGATTGCGCGGGCCTACCCGCCACGGGTCGACGGGCGCGTACTTTTGAGATTTCCGAGACTGTTCATCGTCGCGCAGCGAAGCTGAGACGCCTCATTCTATCCGGCAGCAGAAGGGGAAGAACGGTCCGGGAAGCCCGGGCACCGCCGTCGGCGTGATGGTGAAGGGGCGCTGGGCGTCGCTCTCATCCGTGCAGGGCGTGGCGGCGATCGTGCCCTTGATGCCGTGGCTGGTTTCGAACGTCCAGGGATCGCGGGACGAGAACGTCACAGTGCCCGGTGTCTGCTGGATATCGTTTCCCGAAAAGGCATCGAGGAAATTCGACGTCATGCTGCCATTGCAGATCAGTTCCACCGCCCAGTTCGGCTCGAAGGCGGAACAGATCATCCGCTTGCCGGTCGGCACGAGGCCCTCGCAATCATAGTCGGCGGCGTTTGCCGCCGTCGGCGCGCAGGCGATCAAGCCTGATATCAATGCCGCAATCGAGCGCGTCGTCATGGCAAATCCTCCGCTTCGAATTCCTGGCGAGGATATGCCCATGGCGCTTGGCGGTAAAGCCGAACAACCGGCTTTAACTTCTTGTGAGAAGCCGGCATTGCCGGGTTGCCCTATGGATAGGGCGCGGCATCTTTGCCTCGCGCTTAATTCAGCGTAAACGGGTGCGGCGCAAGGTAACGCGGCTAACCGGCCGAGGCCGCGACAGGCCGCCCGGATGTAACGGAAGTATCTGACAGCATGCATCGAGTATTGATCAGCGGGATCGGCGTCCTGATCCCGGACGCATCCATCTCAAACGGCCAATTGGTCGAAAGCTTCAACGCCTATGTCGACGCCGAGAACGCGCGCCGCGCCGGCGCCGGCCAGCCGCCGCTGTCGAAATCGGCCGAGGAGTTCATCGCCCATGCGTCCGGCGTATCGACACGCCATGTGCACACGCTGGACGGTATCCTCGATCCCGGGCGAATGGCGCCGCGCATTGCGGCGCGCGATGACGACGACCTCTCCGTCATGGCCGAGTTCGGAGTTGGATCGGCGAAACGGGCGCTCGATGATGCCGGTCTGACCGGCGCCGACATCGACATGGTGATCTGCGCCGCCTCGCACCATCAGCGGCCCTATCCGGCGATCGCCATCGAAATTCAAGACGCGATCGGCGCGCCGGGTGCGGCCTTCGACATGGCGTTGGGCTGCTCGTCGGCGGCCGCGGGCCTGCATGTCGCCGCCAATCTGGTGCGGTCAGGCGGGCAGCGGCGGGTGCTCGTCGTCACGCCCGAGATTATCACCGGGCATCTCGATTTCCGCGACCGGCAGACGCATTTCATTTTCGGCGACGCCTCCACCGCGATGATCGTCGAGCGCATGGAGGAGGCGCGCCCAGGCCGCTTCGAGGTGGTCGACACGCGTGGCTGGACGCAGTTTTCCAACAATATCCGCACCAATTTCGGCTTCCTGCTGCGCGCCGGCCTGGAGGACCCCTCCGCCATCCCCGCAAACGGCAATCTGATCAAGCAGGTCGGCAACAAGGTCTTCAAGGAAGTGACGGTAGCCGGCCACCGCTTCATCGTCGATTTCCTCGCCGAGCATGGGCTGACGCCGGACGACATAAGACGCTTCTGGCTGCACCAGGCCAATGCGCGCATGAACGCCATGATCCTCAAGCTTTCCTTCGGCCATGATGTGGGCCGCGACCGCGCGCCTCTGGTGCTCGACCGGCTCGGCAACACCGCGGCCGCCGGAGCGGTGATCGCGATGCAGGAAAATCACAAGGACATGGTGGCGGGCGACTGGGGGCTGCTTTGCGCCTTCGGCGCGGGCTATTCGATCGGCGGCGCGCTGCTCAGGATGATTTGAGCCCGAATTCGCGTTCGACGGGGTCCATTGCTCGGGCGTGAGAGATCAAACGATTTGCTCGGAAAACCCAGGAGGCCTCATGCTCAAGCTTTCCGCGACGCCGCCTCAAGACGCCGGGTTCGACATCGTTCCAGCAAGGAAGCTGACGGCGCGCGTCGCCGGGCTCTATGTAGCGGCGGCCGATCATTTCGAGACGAGCAAGGTAGAATCCGTGTCGCTGGCCTTTGGCGGCATTCCCGGCGACTTGCATTTCGGCGCGACACGGCGCTCCGGCGGCCGCGAGCCGTGGTATCCGCGTGGCACCGAAATAAATAATGCGCGGCAATTGTCGATCGTGGCGCCCGCCGAACTGGCTGTTGTCGCCGAGCGCATGGGCCTTGCCGAGGTCCGGCCGGAGTGGATCGGCGCCAACCTTTTGCTCGACGGCATTCCGCATCTGTCCATGCTTCCGCCGGGCACGCAGCTTTTCTTCAAAGGCGGCGCGACGTTGAAGATCGACAGCCAGAATGGTCCCTGCGGCATTGCGGGGCGGCAGGTGGCAATCCGCGCCGGCATGGCGGATCGGGCGGCGAGGTCGCGGCTTTTCGCCAAGGCGGCAAAACGGCTGCGCGGCCTGGTTGCCTGGGTCGAGAAGCCCGGGATGCTGACGACCGGCGAGCATGTCTCGGTCCGCGTGCCGGAACAATGGATTTACAAGGCGAGCCAGGGCCACGAACCAAGTTAACGAGATCGCCATTCACTCTTGGTTAACCCGGCTTCGCAGCCCCGCAATAACAGCGCCCCGCCCCCGGCATACTGATCATTGACGGCCTGCTTCGTGGCGACGCATGGTGAGGCACCTCACAGTTCGTCGTCGGGCTCAAGAATGCGCGTCGAGCGCCAGCGGGTCAGCATCGCATTGATCTGGTCGGCAACGAAGAAGCGGGCCGAGTTGCGGTCGTAGTCGTCTTGGAGCAGCGTGTCATAGTCGGTATGCGCATGCCGCACATGCGCGACCGTCGCCAGCCACACCGCGACCGTCGGGGGCAGGGACCGCAGATGCCTGGCGTTGGCTTCGGCCCTGATCCTTTCCATGTCGGCATAGGGTGCCAGCGGCAGCAGCGCGGTCAAGGCCTTGGCGATCGCTCTTTGCCGTTGCGTGGACATCGCTCAGGTTTCGTCCCTGTCCGCCGGCCTGCCCGCGTAGGTCGCGTCCGCAACGGCGTCGGCGGAGGCGAAATAGGGTTTGATGTCGATCACCGGCGTGCCGTCGAGGGCGTCGATTGCGTCCAGCCGCAGCGTTCCCGATATGGGCTCGATGTCCAGGAGGCGCGCGACATGCAAGCCGACCGGGTTGGGACGCGCCGGCGAGCGCAGCGCGAAAACGCCTTTCGATCGAGGCGAATGGCGCGGTTTCTGCACAATCAGATTGCGCGGCGCCTGGTGGAGCCAGGTCAGCACCGCGACATGGCTGGCAGCGTCCAGCCCCTCCAGCCCGCGCCGAAACGCCGGCGCGATTACGACCGACGCCGGGCTGTCGCGTTCACGCGCCTCACGCATGTTCTTGGGACAATCCTCCCGGCGCGTCCAAGCCGAATGGATGGTTCCGATGAATACGACATGCGCGTCTCCGGCCTTCAGAGCCGGATCTTCGTCGAGCGTGATTTCGCCGCTGCGCGGCTCGAACATGGAATTCTCCTCAAGCGACATTTTCTTGTCAGGCAACGGCATAGGCCTTGCGATCAGTCGGCACTTCACATAAAGATATGTTTATGTCTCGTTGGCCTGTGAGTCCATGCGAATAGCCCTCGATCCGATGGTTGATATATTGAAGGCGGCGGCCGAATCCAGCCGGCTTCGCATTCTCGCGCTGATATCGCGTGGCGACCTGACCGTTTCGGACATCACCGAAATCCTCAACCAGTCGCAGCCTCGCGTCTCCCGCCACCTGAAGCTGTTGATGGAAGCGGGGCTGGTCGAGCGCTATCAGGAGGGGTCCTGGGCTTTCTTCCGCATTTCCGATGACGAGGATGTCCGGGAATTCGTGCAAGGGATCGTGTCGCGGGTGCATGAGCGCGATGTCCAGATCGATCGTGATCTGGAGCGGCTGCACGCGGTGAAGCAGCGCCGGCAGGAGCGGGCGAGTGCGTATTTCAGCCGCAACGCCGCATCCTGGGATCAGTTGCGCAAGCTGCACGCCACCGATCAGGCGGTGGAGACGGCCTTGCTATCCGCCGTCGGCAGGCAGCCGTTCCAGACCATGCTCGACCTCGGCACCGGAACGGGCCGGCTGCTGGAATTGTTCGCGCCGCTCTATCGCCGTGGCATCGGCATAGACCTGTCGCGCGAAATGCTTACGGTCGCCCGCGCCAATCTCGACCGGGCAGGGGTGTCGCATGCGCAGGTCCGCCAGGGCGACATTTACGCGCCTCCCGTCGAGCGCGACAGCTTCGACCTGATCACAATGCACCAGGTGCTTCACTATCTGGATGAGCCGGCGACCGCGATCCGCGAAGCGGCACGCCTGCTGCGTCCATCCGGGCGTCTGGTGATCGTCGATTTCGGCCCCCACACTCTGGAATTCCTGCGCGACGATCACGCGCATTTGCGCCTGGGTTTTTCGGACCAGCAGATCGCGGAGTGGTTCGCGGAAGCGGGTCTCGGCGTTGAAGTGACGAGAGCTTTCGAGCCGCGCGCCGCCGGCGACGCGACGCTGACCGTGAAGCTCTGGCTGGGCCGCGACCGCCGCATTCTGGTCGCGGATCGTTCAAACGAAGCATTGCAAGGGGAAACAGCTTGATGAACCAGTTCCGCTTCTCGCGCCGGCCGGATCTGGGCGGCAGACTTCGCGTTTCGTTCGAGTTCTTTCCGCCGAAGAACGACGACATGGAACAGCGCCTTTGGCAGACGGTCGTTCGCCTGCAGCCGCTCAACCCGCGATTCGTTTCGGTGACCTATGGCGCCGGCGGTTCGACCCGCGAACGCACGGCCCGCACCGTGAAACGCATGTTGTCCGAGACGCGGCTGCTGCCGGCCGCCCACATGACCTGCATCGACGCCACGCGCGGGCAGGTCGACCAGGTGATCGCCGAATTCGCCGAAATGGGCGTGAAGCGCTTCGTCGCGCTGCGCGGCGACCCGGCCGAAGGCGTCGGTGCCCGCTACCGGCCGCATCCGGACGGCTACGCCAACGCCGCCGAACTCGTTGCGGCCATGTCGGCGGCGGGCGATTTCGACATTTCGGTTTCGGCCTATCCGGAGAAGCATCCGGAAAGCCCGGATTTCGCGACCGATATCGACATGCTGAAGCGCAAGGTCGACAATGGCGCGACGCGGGCGATCACCCAGTTCTTCTTCGACAACGACCTGTACGAGCGCTTTGTCGAGCGGGTGCGGCGCGCCGGAATCTACATTCCGATCGTTCCGGGTGTCCTTCCGATCCACAACTTCGCGCAGGTCACCAATTTCTCGTCGCGCGCCGGCACGCTTGTGCCGGCCTGGCTTGCCGAGCGCTTCGACGGATTGCAGAAGGACCCGCAGACGCACGCCCTCGTGGCGTCGGCGGTGGCGGCCGAACAGGTCATGGATTTGATGGAGCGCGGCGTTGAGGATTTTCATTTCTACACGATGAACCGCGCCGATCTTGTTTTCGCGATCTGCCACATGATCGGCATAAGGGCGCAGGAACCTGTCGCCACGGCCGATCAGCCCGGTTCGGCCGCCGCCTGACGCTGCGTATTTCCGGTGAATACGGCAAATCCCTCTGGCCGATGGCGAGGCGATCCGCCAGAATGCGGCTCAAATCCTTCGGGTTCCGGCCGGCCGTGGCGCCACCACGACCTTCAGCCGCAAACCCTCGACCTTGAGTCCATATGGCCTCCGGCAGAGTGATCCAGTATTCACCGGAAATGCTCCAGACTTGGGTGAAGACGCGTCATGGAAAAGGCCCGCCGGTGAACGGCGGGCCCTTCATTTCCCAGGTATCTGAACCGATACCCCCCATCTCATGCGGTCAAGGAAGAACTCCCACTATCAGGGCGCCGACAAATGCGAACGCAGCACAAATCATCAGAGCGTTGATAGGCCGTGTTAGTCCCATACGATGCCTCCATGAGTAGAGTACAGAATGGAATCTAAAACAGTTTGGCCGGCATACAAGCGGAAAGCATGCTGCATTGCGGCAGAATCAAGGAAAATTCCTTGCGCGAACCGTCCTTACCCGTTGAAAAGATTTCAAAAGTCGGCTTGTTCGAAATTGTGGCGGAATTCGTCATCCACGCGTCATGGTAGCGCTGCCAAAGGCCCTGCCGTCGAAAGTGATCAGTCCAGCGGCGATTGCCGCCATGCCGGCCACCTCGATCGGCGCCAGCCTTTCGCCAAGAAAAATCGCGCCGAGAAGGATTGCGCTGGCCGGCACGATCAGCGTGACCAGCGAGGCGTTGGTGGCGCCGGCTTTTGCGATCAGGTTGAAATAGAGAATATATGCAAAGGCGGTCGAGATCAGCGCCAGCGCGGCGACGGCCCCCCAGACGTGAGCGCTCGCCGCGAAGAGATTGTCCACGCCGTTCACGACGAGGACCACGGGGACCATGATGATCGTCGAGGCGGTGAGTTGCGCGGCCGCGACTATCGTTGGCGGAACGCCCTTCAAGCGCTTTGCGACCATCAGCGCGAAGGCGTAGGAAAGCGACGCGCCGATCAGCGCCAATTTCGGCCAGACCGGACCGCCGAGACCGGCGAAGAGGCCGGGGCCGATCATGACCGCCGTGCCGGCAAGGCCAAGCAGTATGCCCGCGACCTTGTTCCAGCTAAGCTTTTCATCGGCCGTAAGCATATTCGCGAGCAGCGCCGTCCAGAATGGAGTGGTGGCGTTGAGAACGGATGCAAGGCCGGCGCCAAGCTGCGTCTGGCCGGCGAATATCAGCGAGAACGGGATGACGTTGTTGAGCAGCGCGAGGAGAAAGAAGCCCCCGGCATAGGGCAGGGCGAGCCGGATGGAGGGTCCGCGCGCCGCGAGATAGAGGTTTAGGGCTATCGCCGCGATTGCGACCCGGAACAGAACGAGGGTGAGCGGGTGGATTTCGGCAACGGCGACCCGCGCGAAGAAAAACGAGCCTCCCCAGATGGCGCCGAGCAGGATCAGCATCGCCCAGCTTTTCAGGGACATTGCGCCGCGTTGTTCCTGCGCCGCGTGAATCGTCGACATTTCGCCTCCCGTCGGGAATCTGGGCGCGACCTACGCGCCCCGCCCGCGATTGACCACCCGTTTCGTGCGGGTCGGCGCAATCCCTTCCCGAAAAACCCGGCAGCTTGTTATACGGAAGACCGGGTACAGAGAGCAGCAATTGAAATGCCCTTCGCGATCGCTCGCGAATTCCCTTCCGCACCGCGTTGTTCTAAGTACTGATCACTGTCCGCCGGGAAGCCGCCAATGCAGAAGTTCGACAATGCCACCGAGGCGGCACTGGAGCTTCGGCCGGACGATCCGGTCTATTGCTTTCGGCCGCAGGTGCTGAAGGCCGACGCGCGGCACTTCATGGCGATGTTTCCGGGCAAGACCGCCTATGCGGTCAAGACCAATGGCGAGCAGCTCGTGCTGAGGACGCTGGTGGAAGCCGGCGTGACCGCCTTCGACGTTGCCTCGCCCGGAGAGTTCGCGGCGGTGCGCGCCGTCTCGCCGGATGCGGAGATGCTCTACATGCACCCCGTCAAGGCCCAGTCGGATATCAGGCTTGCTCTCGAAAAATATGGCATCCGCGTGATCGCCGTCGACCATGAGGACGAGATCACCAAGCTGACGCGCGTGGTGCGCGCGCTCGATATCGATCCAGGCGCGCTGACGGTCTTCGTGCGCATCCAGACCAAGGGATCGGCCGCCTACGAACTCTCCAAGAAATTCGGGGCGGGACCGGCCTATGCCGTCGAACTGGCGCGGCGGCTTGACAAGCTCGGCCACAAGGTCGGCCTGTGCTTTCATGTGGGCAGCCAGATCGAGGATCCGGATACCTATGAGAGGGCTCTGGCCTCCGCCGACTGGGTGCGAAATCGCGTCGGTTTCCCGCTCGCCGGACTGGATGTCGGCGGCGGCTTTCCCGCCGAGTACGGAACCGACCCGAACAGCAAGAAGCCGCTGATGCCATCGCTCGAGCAGTTGATGTCGCGCCTGCGCGCCGACCTCGTCGAATGGCAGTTCGATACGATGCCGCTGGTGGCCGAGCCGGGCCGGGTGATCGTGGCGCGCGCCTTTTCGCTGATCGTGCGCGTTCTCCTGCGCAAGGGCAGGCGGCTCTACATCAATGACGGCATCTGGGCATCGCTTTCGGATAGCTGGACCGGCAAGCTGACGCTGCCGGCGCGCTTCATCCCGGACCCGGCGATACGGTCGCGCAACGGCAACGAGACCAGCATCGTGCCTTTCAAGGTGTGCGGCGCGACTTGCGATTCGGTCGACATCCTGTCGCGGCCGTTCTGGCTGCCTGAAACGATCGACACGGGCGACTGGATCGAGATCGGCCATATCGGCGCCTATTCGCTATCGCTGCGGACGCACTTCAACGGCTTCTATCCGGACACCTTCATCGAGATCACCACGCCTTTCGAGGAAGGTGTAGCGCCGCAAGGCTTTGCCAGCATGGAAACGATGGCCGCGGAGTAGCCGCCGCTCCACGCCGTTCGCAGACGCCACTCGACATGATAGGAATTTTGTCATATCTTCTGTTCAGGTTGATTGTATTATCGCTGGATGGGCAATTCGGGCAGCAAGAGACTTCGGGATCCGGTGCATGGGCTTATCGTTTTTGAGGAAACGAGGCCGTTCCCTCTGCATCCTGGACTCTTGATCAGGGAGGAAAGCGTCATGAACAGGCTGGTGATCTCCGCAATGCTCCTTGTCGGCGCGGTGGCGTCGACACTTGCCGCCGAAATCGAAGTCATCAACGACAAGGCGGCGTTTCCGGAAGGACCGGTCGTCGTCGACGGCAAACTCTATTACACCGAATATGGCGGCAACACGCTGCTTGTCTGGGACAACGGCAAGACCACGAAATTGTGGGAGCAGGCCGGTTGTGGACCGTCGGCGGTGATCCCCTTGGGCGATGATTTCGCTTGGCGTATGACCGCGTTCGAGTGGCCGAGATCGAAATTGGCGCGCCTGACGAAGGAAGGCCGGTAAAGAAAGTGGCGACCTTCTGCCTTGCTGCAAAGGCTCTACCGGCGGCAGAGCAATTTCTTCTTGCTCGGTATACTCTGCATCAGCAGGTCTATTTTCATAAGGCTACGCGCTGCGTCGAGCACATGATCGGCAGGCTGCTACATAGCGTCGCGAAACATGCAGTCGAGGGCGGCCAAGTGGGGAAGAATACCGGATTGGATGTGAGGCATCCGTTGATCAGGTTCTTCAGCAAGGACGGCGAGACGGTCGAAAACTATCTCGAACTTGATGACGCACTCTTTTTCGGTTCGATTCCAGCCATGAGGCGGGCTGCCGATCCGGTGATTTCGGACATGGCATCGAGGCTGAGCGAACGCAGGCTATTCAAGACGCTGGACATAGCCGACGTGGGTCATGATCAGGGTACGCAGCGCCAAAAACTCGGAAGACCATGAAGGATTTCGAGAATCAGATTAAGAGCGGTCGGTGATGCTCGACGACGAGGCCTCGATCAGCATCTATTCCGAGATCGCCGGCGATGAGGACCGCACGCACAAGAAGCTTCATATTCTCGATGGTGGCAAGCCTGTCGAAATCAGTACTCTTTCACCCATGATCAAGGCGCTGGAGCAAAAGCAGCAATTCACGCGCTTCTATTTCGAGAAGGCAGAGGATCGTGACAAGGCAAGGGGGAGGATGGGATCATGATTGAGCGCGAGGAGCACGTTGCGGCAATCGTTGACGCTGCCGGTGGGAGACTGGTCAGCCGCATTCGCCTTCAGAAGATAGCCTATCTGCTCGAAAGACTTGGAATGGAGAGCGGTTTTGCCTATCAATATCATCATTACGGTCCATATTCTCGCGATCTGGACAATGCCGTGCTCGACGCCAAAGCGTTCGGTTATGTCGCCGAGAAATTCGACCACCGCCGGAGCGATGGCGCGCGCTACAGCATTTTCGAATTGACCAAGAAGCCGCAGACCGACGTATTCGACCGTCTGGGTGCGTACAATGTCAAGACCATCGTCCGCAAACTTGCTGATTCCAACGTTACGGTGCTGGAGTTGGCCGCAACCGCGCATTGGCTTGCAGCCGAAGAAAAGGTGCCAGACTGGCGCAAGGAGATCTTGGCCCGAAAGGGTTCCAAGACCGAGAATTGTCGCCTCGAGAAGGCGCTCGTATTGCTGAGCGAGTTGGGTCTCGCGCCCGGTTAGGGCATACCTGCAATCACGCGCCAGTTCCCTGATGCGCGCCGCCATCAAATCAACCCAAGCAGTTCCGGTGTCGGCCAGCCGTCGACCGGCAGGCCGAGCTTGATCTGCTCCTGGCGCACGGCCTCGCGCGTGCCGGCGCCGAGTATGCCGTCGATGCCGCCGACGTCGTAGCCCTTGTCCGCGAGCTTCTGCTGAAGCTGTTTCATGGCGTCTCCGACCAGTCCCTGTTCGGGATTGCGCTTGTCGAAGGGAGGGGCGCCGGCGAGCCGGGTGGCGAGGACACCCGCTGTCAGCGTGTAGATGGCGGACTGATTCCACTGCAGATAAATGTCGTAATTGTCGTAGCTGAGGAAGGCCGGCCCCTTGCGGCCCATCGGCAGCACGACGCCGGCATTCAGCCCGTGATCCTCAAGCGGCGTGCCGTCGCGGTTGGTGACGCCCCAGGCGCTCCACTGCGAGACCGGCAGTTTGTTGGTCCGGCCGGTCTGATCCCAGGGCATCTCGTCTGGAACGCGGACCTCGATAAGCCATGGCTGGCCGCGCTTCCAGCCGCGATGCTGAATCTTGTTGGCGGTGGTCATGATGACGTCGGGCGCGCTGTTGCGCAGGTCGACCTGGCCGTCGCCGTCGCCGTCGATGCCACGCGCCAGATAATCGGTCGGAAGGAGCTGCGTCTGGCCGAGCTCGCCGGCCCAGGCGCCCTTCACATTGGTGGGCAGCATGCCGCGATCGATGAGGGTCAGCAGCGGCACGAGTTGCGGGCGGAAGAGTTCGGGCCGGCGGCAATCATGAGCGAGCGTCACCAGCGCATTGAGCGTGTCGAAATCGCCCTGCACGGCGCCGAAATCGGTTTCAAGCCCCCAGAAAGCGGCGATGACCGGTCCCGGCACGCCGAATTCCTGTTCGGCGCGGGCAAACACATCGGCATATTTCCTGAGATTGGCGGCGCCCTGCTTGAGCCGGTAGTCCGAAATCATACGTGAGGAAAACTCGGCGAAAGTCTGCGTAAATACGCGCTGGGCGCGGTCGCGGGCCAGCACCCGCGTGTCGATGTCGGCGCTCGCCAGCGCCGATAGGCCGCGCTCCCCCACGCCGGCGGCGCGCGCCTCGTCGGCCACCGCCTTTCGCCACATCTCGAAATCGGTGCCGCACTCCTGCGACCGCGCCGGCGCAGTTGCCGCCAACACGGCAAGAAAGGAAAGGGTCTTGACCAACATCCGCATTCCGCGCGCATCCTGATTTTTGGGAACCCGCCGTCTGTGCCCAAAACTCGTGGCGAAAACCGGGCGGACCTGGAGATTCAATGTGTATTCTGGGCGACCCACTTCTTCCAGGCCGAATGGTTGCCGTTGAACACGTTTATGTCGGCATTGCCCCTGATGCCGGGCACGTCGCCGGTACCAGTATATTGCCAGAAGGTGAAGGGGTGACCGCCATAGCGGTCGGACGGGTGGCCCGCCACCGAGCGCAGCCAATACGGATAGCCGGTGAAGGTGGAAAGCTGGTTGTCATCGAAGAAGTCGATCGACGTGTAGATGATCGGCTTCTTGCCGTAGTGCTTCTCCACCATCTCCAGGAAGACCCGCATCTCGCTACGCACCGTCGCGGCACTTGGCCGCAGCTTGCATGTTGGCGAATCGGGGTTCCATTCCATGTCGAGTACGGGAGGCAGCGCGGAACGGTCCTTCGGCACGTTGGCGATGTACCAGCGCGCCTGCTCCTTGGCCGGCCGGCAGAAATAAAAGAAGTGATAGGCGCCGCGCGCAATGCCGGCTGCCTTCGCGCCACGCCAATGATCGTGGAACTTGTCGTCGACCCGGTCGCCTCCCTCGGTAGCCTTGATGAAGGCGAAGGATATGCCGGTGGACCCTGCCTTGGCCCAATCGACGCTGCGCTGGTATTTCGACACGTCCGTCCCGTGCACGGGATAGGAATAGGGCGAGCGCGCCGCCCATTGATGCGGATCGTTGTCGCCGAAGCGCGGGTTGAGGACGGAAGCGGCGATTGTCGCCTTGGCGCTCGCCGGCGGCAGCGCCGCGGCGGAAGATTCCAGGCCAAGGTCGTCCACCGTGCTGCATCCCCCAAGCACGGAAGCAAGCAACAAAGCTGCCAGTCGGCGCATCGTGTTCCCTCCATGCCGGCCAGCCGGCAAAGCTATTCGTCAACAATTTCGGGCTCTCAGCCCAATTTCTGCTTCTCGGCGCTGCCCCTCTCGGCCAGCGAATGCTTTCCTTGTTCGCGCATCATGGTGAAAATTCGGTTGATGGCGCACGATACCGAATAAAATCCGCGAAGGCTTTCGTCAATCGTCGCGATGAAAGCGCAAATGAAGGCATGGGCGGCGGTCAGGGGCGTCGGCTCCACGCCATGCCCGGCAGTTGACCATCGGCGAAGCCGCGCCTGCCTGCCTAATCCACTCCGAACGCGCCCGGCGTCGGCGTGGTGACGATGACCGCCTCGCCCGCTTCCAGAACGGTCTGGTCGCAGGCCTTCAGCCGCTCGATCGAGCCGTCGGCGCGGCGGACCCCCGTCATGCCCACCTCGCCGTCGCCGCCGCCGTCCAGCCCGCGTGGCGGATGGGATCGGTGCGATGACAGGATCGCGCATTGCATGCGCTCCAGGAAGCGGATCGTGCGCTCGGTGCCGTCGCCGCCGTTCCACCGCCCCCTGGCTCCGGAGCCCTCGCGAACATGAAAATCCTCGAGCAGGACGGGGAAACGCAACTCCAGCACCTCCGGGTCGGTCAGGCGGGAATTGGTCATATGGGTGTGGACGCCGGATGTGCCGGCAAAGCCTCGCCCGTCATTCATGCGGCCGGCCGGCGATCCCGAACAGATGGTCTCGTAATATTGATAGCGGTCGTTGCCGAAGGTGAGATTGTTCATCGTGCCCTGGGCGTTCGCCAATGCGCCCATCGCGCCGAAGATGGCGTTCGTCACATGTTGCGACGTCTCGACATTTCCGGCCACGACGGCGGCCGGATAGGCCGGCTTCAGCATGCAGCCATCCGGAATGATGATGATGATGGGCCGCAGGCAGCCGGCATTCATGGGAATATTGTCTTCCACCATGACGCGGAAGGCATAAAGCACGGCGGCGCGCGCCACCGGTTCCGGCGCATTGAAATTGTTCTTCATCACCGGCGAGGTGCCGGTAAAGTCGACCGTCGCCTCGCGCTTCTGCCGGTCGACCGTGATGCTCACCTTGATCACCTGGCCCGTATCCGTCGGATATTCGTATTCGGAAAAGTCCGGCAGCCGCTCCAGCACGCGGCGGACGCTTTCGGCGGCATTGTCCTGGACATGGCCCATATAGGCTTCGACCACGGGCAATTCGAAATGCGCGACCATCTTCCGCAGTTCGGCCACGCCCTTTTCGTTGGCGGCGATCTGCGCCTTCAGGTCGGCGACATTCTGGCGCGGATTGCGGGCAGGGTAGGGATGGTCGGTCAGCAAAGCCGTCAGTTCCGCCTCGCGGAACCTTCCGCGTTCGACGATGCGGAAATTGTCGAACAGCACGCCTTCCTCGTCGACGGTCGTGGCGAGCGGCGTCATGGAGCCCGGAGCCGTGCCGCCGATATCGGCGTGATGTCCGCGCGAGGCGACCCAGAACAGGATACGCGGCGATGAAGCATCGATCTCCCCCCTTGTGGGGGAGATGCCCGGCAGGGCAGAGGGGGGCAACGTAGGGCCCATATCCCGGGACGTCTGCTCACCGGCGGCTGGATGAGAGGCCGGCGGGACAGCGCCCCCCTCTTCCGTAAGGGGAGAGATCGGCTGCTGCGTGGTCTCGAAGACCGGCGTGACCACGGTGATATCGGGCAGATGCGTTCCGCCATTATAGGGCGCGTTGAGCGCGAAGACGTCGCCGGGGTTAACGTCGCCGGCGTTCAGGCGGATGATCGTTTCGACGGAGCGATCCATCGAGCCGAGATGCACCGGCATGTGCGGCGCGTTGGCGACAAGCGCCCCGGTTCGGTCGAACACGGCGCAGGAAAAATCCAGCCGCTCCTTGATGTTGACCGAATAGGCGGTGTTCTGCAGCGTCACGCCCATCTGCTCGGCGATCGACATGAAAAGATTGTTGAATACTTCGAGCATGACCGGATCGGCGTCGGTGCCGATGGCGGCCAGCCGCCGCTTCTTCTCGGCGCGGCGCATCAGCACGTGATTCTTCGCCGTGATCTCGGCGCGCCAGCCGGGCTCGACCACGATGGTCTGGTGGCGTTCGACGATCAGCGCCGGTCCGCTGACGCGGTGGCCGGCCTTCAGCATCCCACGGTGGAAAATGCCGGCCTCGCGCCACGCGCCCTCGCAGAAAATCCTACGGATTTCGGAATGGCATGCGTCCAGTTCTTCCACCGTCGACCGAGGTTCGGCCGCAGCCTTCTCGCGCCGGTGGCTGCCTTCGACCGCTACGGTCTCCACGATCATCGGCTTGTCGTCATAGACGAAGCCGAACTGCGCCTTGTGCATCCGCTCGAACCCGGACCTGGCGACTTCGATCGAGCCGGTTTCGAACGGAACGGGGAGCGCCGTGTCGGTGCCGTCATAGCGGATGTGCAGGACGGGACGGCAGGCCACGTCGGCTTCCGCGATGCCCTGATCGGCAAGCTCGGCAAGCACGTCGACCTTCAGCGCCGCGATTGTCGCGTCGATCGCCGCGCGCGATCCGCCGTCGAGCGGACGCAACAGCGCCTGCTGGCGCGAGGCGAAGACCGAGGCCAGCCCGATGCCGTAAGCCGACAGCAGTCCGGAAAGCGGATGGATGAGCACCGCCTCCATGCCGAGCGCGTCGGCGACGAGGCAGGCATGCTGGCCGCCGGCGCCGCCAAAGCAGTTGAGGAGATATTGCGTCACGTCGTAGCCGCGCTGGACCGAGATCTTCTTGATGGCGTTGGCCATGTTCTCGACCGCGACGGTGATGAAACCCTGGGCCACCGCTTCCGGCGACCTGCCGTCGCCGATCGCGGCGGCGAGCGCCGCGAACTTCCGACGCACGACACCGCTGTCCAAAGGCTGGTCCTGTCCGGGGCCGAAGATCGCTGGAAAGAAATCGGGCTGGATCTTGCCAAGTGCGACATTGGCATCGGTCACGGCAAGCGGTCCGCCGCGGCGGTAGCTGGCGGGACCGGGATTGGCACCGGCCGAATCGGGGCCGGCGCGAAAGCGTCCGGCCTCGAAGTGGAGGACGGAACCGCCGCCGGCGGCGACGGTGTGGATGCGCATCATCGGCGCGCGGATGCGCACGCCTGCGACTTCGGTGTCGAAGGCGCGTTCATAGTCGCCGTCATAATGGGCGACATCGGTGGAGGTGCCGCCCATGTCGAAGCCGATCACCTTGGCGAATCCGGCGGATCGCGCCGTCTCGACCATGCCGACCACGCCGCCCGCCGGCCCGGACAGGATGGCGTCCTTGCCCTGGAACTTTTCGGCCGCCGTCAGCCCGCCGGACGACATCATGAACATCAGGCGCGGCGACGGAACGAGGGCGTCGGGGACCTGGTCGGATCGAGAATCACGAGTGGGGCGGGGCGGCACCGTTGAAACGCCCAGCTCCGCCGCCACGCTTTGCACATAGCGCGACAGGATCGGCGAAAGATAGGCATCGACAACCGTCGTGTCGCCGCGACCGACGAGCTTCACGAGCGGCGAGACCTCGTGACTTACGGAGATTTGGGCGAAGCCGGCCTCCCGGCAGGCCCGGGCGATGAGCCGCTCGTGTTCGGGATATTTCCAGGCATGCATGAAGACGATGGCAACGGCGTCTATGCCATCCGCCTTTGCCTGCACGATCTTCGGCATCAGGGCGGCGACATCCAGCGATCGTTCGACGCAGCCGTCGGCGCGCACCCTTTCATCCACTTCGACAACGCGTTCATAGAGTTGCTCGGGAAGTATGATCTGCTTGGCGAAGATGTCCGGCCTCGCCTGGTAGGCGATGCGCAGCGCGTCGCGAAAGCCCTGGGTGATCAAGAGCAGGACGCGGTCGCCCTTGCGCTCCAGAAGCGCATTGGTCGCCACCGTCGTGCCCATCTTGATCTCGCCGATCAGGCCCGACGGTATCGGTTCATCGCTTGCCACGCCAAGCAGGTCACGAACGCCTTGTATCGCCGCGTCGCGATAGGTCCCCGGATTTTCGGAAAGCAGCTTGCGCGCGTGCAGGGTCCCGTCGGGTGCACGGCCGATGACGTCGGTGAAGGTACCGCCTCGATCGATCCAGAAATCCCAATGCCCGATCATCGCTCGCCCCGTTCGATCGCAACAACAGTTTTGCGTGGCTTCGCCCTCACAGTAAGCAGTTTTGCGTGAGCTTCGCCCGAACGCTTCAGCCATGCTTCAGGCCTGCTTCCGTATTTAGCGGAAACGCGGGTCACGTCACCGTGCCGCTTGTGGCCAGAAAGCACAACGCCCGCGCAGAGTGCGCGGGCGCTGTCGGTGAGGATGGGTTGGTGGCTAACTCGCCGTCCGCAACTTCGGGATCGCGGCAGGTGTGCCCCCGGTTTCCATAACGGCGTCGTAGACCTCGGCGACAGTCTCCTTGATCGCCAGCACGCGCTGCTTCGAGTCGCCGTTCTTGTCTACTATTTCCATGTCGAAGTAGAGAGATGAGCCCCCACCGGTCCGAGATGACACATGGGTGAGCCTGTCGAAATTAACCATGACCGATTCAAAATCGGTCTTTGTAAGTCTGATCCACATACGAACTCTCGCCTTTGTTGTGCAGCTATGTTGTTAAGGAGTGTATGTTGTACCGATCGTTCTAGCGCCGCCCGAAGGCGGACACAAGATGGTCGCAAGTTCTATTCGACACCTATCGTTACGTTAGCTTGTGCGTGCGACTGGAAAGAGTTGCTGGAGTTTGTTCACCCTTCGGATTGAAAGCGGACGCTCTGACCAATACGGTCGCGAAGCTCCTGCGCATCCGGCCTGCCCAACGTCAGCAACGACACCGCGGCGCGGCGTAACCTGTGGAGTGGCGAGCCGGATTGCGGATAAGGGACGTCCAACATGCCGGTGCGGCGGCCGGTTCCTTCCCCTAGCGCGCGATCCGCGCCTTGCGCCCGAGCATGACGACAACCATCACGGCAAGGGCGAACGCCATCGTCTCGCCGGTGATCCGCTCGCCGAGGAGGGTGGCGGAAATCGCCAGGGTGATAAAGGCCTGGAGCAATTGGACCTGGCTCACCCGCGCTATTCCCCCCATCGCCAGCCCGACGTTCCAGGCGAAGAATCCGAGGAACATCGAACCCAGGCCGAGATAGAGGAATGCCGCGATCTCAGCGGTGCCGGCCTCCAGGTAGTCCTGGCGGAAGCTCGCAAGGGCTCCGGCGAAACTCGCCGGCGCGGTGATGACAAGCGCCCAGCATATCACCTCCCACCCAGGCATTTTGCGCGCGAGCTTGCCGGAGACGACATAGCCGAGGCTGGCCGACAGCGCCGCGAGCAGAAGCCAGGCGTCGCCGGACGACAGAGACATGCCGCCGTCGCGTATGGCAAACCCCACAACCAGCACGGCGCCCGCCACGCCGCAAAGCCAGAACAGCGGCGAGGGCCGCTCGCCGCCGATCAGCGTAGCGAAGATGCTGGTCGTAAGCGGCAGGATGCCGAGAACGACTCCGCCATGCGCGGCCGGAACCGTCTGCAGCGCAATCGAGGAGAATGCCGGAAACCCGAAAACCAGGAGAAGGCCCGCGAGAAGAAGGGGGCCCGCATCCTCGCGCCGAAAGCGCCGGCGCAGCGCGGCGAGCATGATCACGGCGGCTGTCGAGGCAATGGCGGCGCGTCCAAAGGTGACGAACCATGGCGAGAAGGCCTCAAGGGCGACCCGCGTCGCCGGCAGCGTCCCGCCGAAGATGACGACACCGATGAATCCGAGAAGCAGCCCGGCTGCCTCTCGTGAAAATCGTGCCGGCGGCGCGTGTTCGGCGGATGTATTCATGCATCGCCGATAGCGGAGCGTCTGCCGCCTGGTCGCGCAAAATCGCTTGGTCCACGACCTCGGGCGGCGCGGGAACTGTCGCGAATCCGCCTCGCCAAGCAAGGACTTGTTGGCTATGTAGCGGCCATGTCGATTTGGGATCGCATCGGCGAATTCGTCAGCAGGGTCGGAGGCGGGGCATCCGATCTCGCGGAGGCCGTTCGCGCGATTTTCGGCGGGGATCCGGAACTGCGCCGGCGCGTCGCCTTTTCGGTCGCCATGATCGCGCTTTCGGCGAAGATGGCAAAGGCTGACGGCATCGTCACGCAGGACGAAGTGCGGGCCTTTCAGGAGATATTCTCGGTTCCACAGGAAGAAGTACGCAACGTGGCCCGGCTCTACGACCTCGCGCAGCGCGATGTCGCCGGGTTCGAGGCCTATGCGGAGAAGATGGGGCGCCTGTGCGGCTCGGGCCGGCCGAACTGCGCCATGCTCGAGGATGTTCTGGATGGGCTCTTCCACATAGCCAAGGCCGACGGGCTGCTCCATGAGCGCGAAAGCCACTATTTGCGGCGCATTGCCGAGATTTTCGAGATCGGCGAGGATCACTATCGCAGCATTCTGGCCCGCCATGTCGACATCGGTGAAAGCGACCCCTACGTCGTGCTCGGCATCGAAAGGGGGCGGCCGTTCGAGGAAGTGCGCCGCCGCTATCGCAAGCTTGTGTCGGACAATCATCCCGACCGGCTGATCGGGCGCGGGCTTCCGGCTGAGTTCATCGCGATCGCAACCACACGCCTCGCCGCGATCAACACCGCCTACGAGATGATCGAACGCGCCATGCGCCAGCTATGAGCGCTTTCGCGCCCGACGAGCCGGGCGCGGATGTTCGCGCCTCGCCGAATTTCGGACCACGCCGCGACGGGCTGCGGCCGGAGATCATCATCCTGCATTACACCGGCATGACGACCGGCCCCGCCGCCGAGGATTGGCTGTGCAACCCGGCGAGCGAGGTGTCGTCGCACTATCTGGTCCATGAGGACGGCCGCGTCGTGCAGATGGTGCGCGAGCGCGACCGGGCCTGGCACGCCGGAAAAAGCTGCTGGCACGGCGTGACGGACATAAATTCGCAGTCGATCGGCATAGAGATCGTCAATCCCGGACATCAACTGGGCTATCGGCCGTTTCCCCGGCGGCAGATAAGGTCCGTCATTGCACTGTGCCGCGGCATTGCCGGCCGGCACGCAATTCGTCCCGAAATGATTCTCGGTCATTCCGATGTGGCTCCCGGCCGCAAGGTCGATCCCGGCGAGAAGTTTCCGTGGGGCGAACTTGCGCGCTCGGACGTGGGCCATTTCGTCGCGCCTGCGCGGCATCGCCGCGGATCGACGCTTCGTCCGGGCGATCACGGCGAGCGCGTCCAGCGGCTACAGGAAATGCTTGCCTCCTATGGCTACGGCATCGAGGCCAGCGGCCATTATGACGAAGCGACCGCCACGGTGGTTGCGGCGTTTCAGCGCCATTTTCGGCCGAAAGCGGTTGATGGCGTAGCCGATCGCGCAACGCGGGAAACGCTGAAGCGGCTGCTCGCCGCGGTGCCCGCGCAGGCGCCAAGGTAGCGCCGCGGGGAGGCCGGTCGTCCGGCTTTCTCGAACCCGCCTGTAACAAAAAGTGAACGGCAAGGCCATTTTCGCCCCAAACTTGGGCAGCAGACCATCGGCTACCCGCCGGCCCGCGATCCTCTCGCGCGCCAGGACTGAACCGGCAAGCGCCACGCGCCCTGCCTCCAGCGAATAGGACCTAATGAACAAGCCGATCTATATGACGGCGGTGCTTGCCGCCGCCCTGACCGCTTTTGCCGCCCGCGCGGCGGAAGTTCCCTCGAACCCGCGCACGCCGCTGCTTACGATGCAGGAAACCGAGAAGGCCATTGAAGTCGTGCACGAGGCCACAATCAAGGCGCAAACCAGTATGGGTTTTCCCTCCAGGCTCGATCTCGACGCCCTGAGGTCGGGCGCCTATCACGCGGTGGTCGCCCGTTATGCCGTCGAATATGGCGTACCGGTTTCGCTCGCCCATGCCGTCATCCGGGTCGAAAGCAATTACCGGCCTAACGCGCGCGGCTCCGCCGGCGAGGTCGGTCTGATGCAGATCAAGCCGGCCACTGCGCGCGGCATGGGCTACAAGGGCACGGTAAAGGACCTCTACGACCCCGAGACGAATATCCGCTTCGGCATGAAGTATCTGGGCGGGGCGCATCGCCTGAGCGGCGGCACGACCTGCGGAACGATCCTTCGATACAATGCCGGCCATGCCGCCAGGCGCATGAACCCGGTGTCGCGCGCCTATTGCGGCAAGGTGATGCGCATTCTGGCAAGCTGACGCCTGCGGCAACCCGAATCCCGAGGAGATTTCGGGATTCGGGTTGCGTTTTCTTCGCCAAGCACCTTTATACGGCGTGTCAGCCGGCCGGGCGGCCGCACCCGCATCCGCCGAAAGGCCGCGGGTGAGGAAAGTCCGGGCTCCATGGAGACACGGTGCCGGATAACGACCGGCGGGGGCGACCCCAGGGAAAGTGCCACAGAAAGCAGACCGCCCCGCCTGTACTTCGGCTCGTACTTCGCTGACGCGTCGGCGATCGGAGCCCAAGCATCGGCGGGGTAAGGGTGAAAGGGTGGGGTAAGAGCCCACCGCGCGACCGGCAACGGGAGCGGCACGGCAAACCCCACCGGGAGCAAGACCGAATAGGGATGGCGCGAGGGGCAACCCTCAGGACTGTTTCCGGTCCGGCCATCCGGGTAGGTTGCGCGAGGCGCGGAGCAATCCGCGCCCAAGACGAATGGCCGCCACGTTCGCGCGCCGCGAGGCGCGCGGGCCATACAGAACCCGGCTTACAGGCCGGCTGACACTGTTTCTGCACATGATTGCGCGAGCTGATTGCCCCGGCCTCGCCCAAGCGTCACCCTTGCTGCCCTTTCGCGGCGTCCAGCGAAGCCTCGATAGCGGCCCAGAGTTCTTCAGCCGGCTCGCAGCCAACCGACAGGCGGACGAAGCCCGGCGCCACCGCGTCGCCCCAGCGGGCTCGGCGCTCCGCCGAACTGTGCACGCTGCCGAACGAGGTGGCCGGCTGCAGCAAAGCGCAGCCATCGATGAAGGCTTCCGCCTTCTCGGCACTTTGCAGGGTGAGGCCGATCAGCGAACCGAAGCGCAGCATCTGCGTGGCGGCAAGATTGTGCGAGGGGTCGTCGGGCAGGCCAGGATAGCGCACGGCCTTTACCGCGGGATGCCCCAGCAGCCTGGGCGCCAGCGTGCCGGCGGAGCCGCACATGCGGTCGAAGCGAAGCTCCAGCGTTTCCAGACCTCGATGCAGCAGCCAGGCTTCGAACGGACCGGGAATGCAGCCGGACAGCTTTCGCCATTCCCTGACAGCCGCGATCACCTCCGGGCGCCGGCTGGCGACATGGCCGAAGAGCACGTCGGAATGGCCGTTAGGCGCCTTGGTATCGGCGGCGACGAGGACGTCCACGCCAAAATCGAGCGGCCGCTGGCCGAACGGGGTCATTGTGGTGTTGTCGGCGACAACCAGCGCGCCGGCCGAATGCGCGGCGGACGCCACGGCGGCAATGTCGCAGAGATCGAGGCCGGGATTGGAGGGGGTCTCGATATAGACGAGCCGATAGCCGTCGAAACCGCCGTCGAGATAGGAAGCAGTCGGCCGCAGGTCGAATTTGATCCCGAACCGCCCCAGGAACCGATCGCCCAGAACCCGCGGCGTATAGTAGCCGTCGGCGGGCATGAGGATGCGGTCGCCCGCCTCGAGCAGACCAAGGATGACCGCCGATATCGCCCCCATGCCGGACGGGAAGGCGACGCATGGCGCATCTTCGAGAAGCGCGAGCATTTCCTCGGCCGCTTCCCATGTCGGATTCTCGGAACGGCCATACTGGTGGAAGGCGCCCGGTTCCCCAGGCAGGTGGAAGGTCGAGGCAAGAATGAGCGGCAGGGAAACCGGGTCGCCTTTTTTCAATCCATGACGGCGGAGATGCTGCAGTCGCGCCGCTCGGGCGTTCGAAGTGTCGGTCATATCCGGTCTCCCGTGCCTGACGCTGCTGTAGCGGCGTGAAGGGAGAGCGGCAAGGGCAGGCAAGCCTGGATGGCGGCGCCGCAGCGTGCGGTAAACCCTTCGTTAGTCCTAATGGACGATAAAGACGATGGTCCGGAATTTCCGGCCGCCCGCTCAACCACCCTGTTTCCATTGACGCCCATATTGCCCCATGATATCCCATTTCCATAGTCAACAACTTGCGCGGGAACGGGTGGCGGTGCCGGCATATTCGTCGGCCGTGTCGTTTCCATTCCCGTCAGTCCACGGCAGCTTTTCCGGGCGGGTTTCGGAAAATTGTTCCACGGTCGTCCGGCGGAAGCCCGCGACAAAACACCAAGCTGAGCCGGCTAAGCAGGTTCCGGAAAAGTGTCTCACGGTTTTCCGACAGAAACCTGCGAGAAAACAAGAGGCTAAGCAGGCGAAGCGTGGGAGAAGCCACGCAAGTCTGCTTAGGCGAAACCGCGCAGGCCTGTTTGGGTCGGGTTTGGCAATCTGGGTTCGCGGCGGCTCGCGAAAAGAGAAGGGTGCGGAGGTTCAGTCCGCATCGGGTGATGGACCGGTTTCTGTCCAATGCGGTGAACAGGATCGACGCCAAGGGGCGGGTATCCGTCCCGGCGCATTTCCGTTCGGTCGTCGCCAAGCGCGGCTATGGGGAACTCTACGCATTGCGGGCGCTGGATGTCCCGGCGATGGACGTCGGTGGGCTCGACCTGCTCGACCGCTACGAGCGGCGGATGGCGCGGGAGGATCGGTTTCCTGGCGCGGCGGACGACATGTCATTTTTCGTGCATGGCGACGGGACATTCCTGAAGATCGACCAGGAGGGCCGCATCACGATGAACGACTTTATTCGCGACCATACGGGTATCTCGACGGAGGTGGTGTTCGTCGGCCGCGGTGCCTTCTTCCAGATCTGGGAACCGGCCCGGTTCGAGGTCCATGGCCGTGCAGTACGGGCGCGGCTGCTCGGGCTGCGGCAAGCTTCGCCGGCTGCCGGTGCGGGGACGCCGGAATGACGGCGGGGCACGACGAGGATGGCCTCGCGGCTGGCGGACCGCCCCGCCACATTCCGGTTCTCCTCGAAGAAATTATCGAGGCATTGCAGCCGGCGGATGGGCAGGTGATCGTGGACGGCACTTTCGGCGCCGGCGGCTACACCGCGGCCATTCTGGCGCGCGGCGCCTCCGTGGTCGGGATCGACCGCGACCCGGATGCGATCGCGGCTGGACGAGCCATGGAGGCCGTATCCGGCGGCCGGCTGAAGCTGGTGCAGGCGCCGTTCTCCTCGCTCGGCGAGCATGCCGAGGCGGTGGACGGCGTCGTGCTCGACATCGGCATCTCGTCCATGCAGGTCGACCAGGCGGATCGCGGCTTCTCATTCCGTGCCGACGGCCCGCTCGACATGCGCATGGCGCAGGCGGGCTTGTCAGCGGCCGACGTGGTCAATCGCTTCAAGGCGGCCGATCTCGCCCGCATCTTCGGACTGCTCGGCGAGGAGCGGCATGCCGGCCGCATCGCGCGGATGATCGAGCGGCGGCGCTCCGGCAAGCCGTTCCTGCGCACGACCGACCTGGCGCAGTCGATCGCGGATCTCGTGGGCTTTCCGCCGCGCGAGAAAATCCATCCCGCCACCCGCGTCTTTCAGGCACTGCGCATCTACGTCAATGACGAGTTGGGAGAGCTTGCGCGCGCCCTGGTCGCGGCCGAGCGCATCCTGAAGCCGGGTGGCCGGCTGGTCGTCGTCACCTTCCATTCGCTGGAAGACCGGATCGTCAAGCGCTTCGTCACCGACCGTTCCACCGACCCGGCCGGGTCGCGGCATCTGCCGCAAAGGCAGGCCGTCACCGCGACCCTGGTCAAGCTTGGCGGCGTTGTGACGCCGGGCGAGCCGGAACTGGCGGCAAATCCGCGCTCCCGTTCGGCGAAGCTGCGCGCGGCGGTTCGCACGGATGCGCCGCCGCGTCCGGCCGACCCCGCGCTGTTCGGCCTCCCCAAGCTCCCTGAATTGCGCTTTGCGGCAGAGAGGTAACGCATTGTTCCGTACAAGCGACATGGTGCTGATCGCGGTGATGGTTGCGGCCGCCGCCTTCACCTACAAAACCAAGCAGGCGGCCGAAGGCCAGGCTGCCGCCGTGCGCAAGCTGGAACAACAGATCCGTTTCGAGGAGGATTCCATAACCCTCCTCAAGGCCGATTGGAGCCTGCTGACGCAACCGTCGCGCTTGCAGAAGCTTGCCGAGACCTATCAGGCCGATCTCAAGCTGCAGCCGGTCGATGCGCGCCAGTTCGCCCGCGTCGAGGAGATACCGGTGCGGCCGCTCGATATCCAGGCAATAATCGGGCAGGCCTTCGACCTTCCGCGCGACGGGCCGGGCACGGACGAGACGAAAACGGGGGCGGTGCGGCAATGATAAGCTTCTGGCGCAGGAAGACGGCGGCGAATTCGGCGGCTTCGATCGTCGTCGATGGCGCGCGCCTTTCGACCGGGGGAAGAGCCAGGACGCGCGTCATCATGACGATGACGGTGTTCTTCGGCATATACGTCGCGATCGCCGGCCGGCTCGTTTATTTCGGCCTGCTGGAACCGGAGGGCGCGTCCGGCCCGGTGTCGCGGGTGACCGCCTCGCGCCCCGACATTGTCGACCGCAACGGCCAGGTGCTGGCGACCGACATCAAGACCGCGTCGCTGTTCGCGGAGCCGCGCCGCATCGTCGACGCCGACGAGGTGATCGAGAAACTGTCGACCGTGCTGCCCGACCTCCAGGTCGAGCAGACCTACCACAAGCTGAAGAGCGGGACGGGTTTCGTCTGGCTGAAGCGGCAGCTTACACCGAGGCAGCAGTCCGACATCATGGCGCTTGGGCTGCCCAGCATCGGGTTCCGCACCGAGAAGCGGCGCTTCTATCCTGGCGGACCGACGGCCTCGCACATTCTGGGGCTGACGAATATCGACAACAAGGGCATTGCCGGTCTCGAAAAATACATCGACGACCAGGGGTTGGCCGACCTGCAGGCTTCCGGGCTCGCGGTGGCGGACGATCTGAAGCCGGTGCAACTGTCGATCGACCTGCGCGTGCAGCACATCGTGCGCGACGAGATCGCGCAGGCGGTGGATCGCTACCATGCGATCGCGGCGGGCGCCGTCGTCCTCAATGTCAAGACCGGCGAGGTGCTCGCCATGTCATCGGTGCCGGACTTCGATCCGAACAATCCGTTCAACGCCCTCGACAAGGACAGGCTGAACCGCATGTCGGCCGGCCTGTACGAGATGGGCTCGACCTTCAAGAGCTTCACCACGGCGATGGCTCTCGATTCCGGCAAGGTCACGATGGAGAGCCGGTTCGACGCAACCCGTCCGATCACCATCGGCCGCCAGACCATCCGCGATTTTCACGCCAAGCGCCGGGTTCTCACCGTGCCGGAGGTGTTCATCTATTCCTCCAACATCGGTTCGGCGCGCGAGGCGGACGTGGTCGGCATCAAGGGCCATCGCGAGTTCCTGCAGCGCGTCGGCCTGCTCGACCGGATGCAGACGGAATTGCCCGAAGTCGCCAAGCCGACCGAGCCGAAAATCTGGAAGAAAGTGCATTCCATCACCATCGCCTTCGGCCATGGCGTCTCCACGACGCCGCTTCAAACCGCCGTCGCGGCGGCGGCCCTGATGACCGGCACCTTGCTGCCGCCGACTTTCCTGCCGCGCAGCGAAGATGAGGCCAGGGAAATCGGCAAGAAAGTGGTCTCCGACTACACGGTGGAATCGATGCGCTATCTTTACCGGCTCAACGCGGAGAAGGGCTCGGGCAAGCGGGCCGAGGTTCCCGGCTACCGCGTCGGCGGAAAGACCGGCACCGCCGAAAAGGTAGTGAACGGCCGCTATTCGGCGGACAAGCGGTTCAATGCGTTCCTGGCCGCCTTCCCGATGGACGACCCCCAATTCATCGTGCTCTCCGTCATCGACGAGCCGAAGCCGGAGAAGCCGGGCATGGGAGCCACCGCCGGCTCGAACGCCGCGCCCATCGTGGCCAACATCATCCGGCGCTCCGCCTCCCTTCTTGGCGTCAAGCCCGAATTCGGTCAAGAAGGAGGGGCAACGCTGGTTTCCTCGCAGTGATTCTGGGGCGCGCCAGTAACAGCGCGCCGTTTGTTTATGAAGACTGGACCGATCATCGAAACAACATCCATGAAGCTTGCTGATCTTGCCGCCGTCTTTCCCGTCGCGCCGGGCTTGCCCGCCGATCTGGAGGTGACCGGCGTCACTTCGGATTCGCGCGCCGTCCGGCCGGGGATGATCTTCGTCGCGGTCCCCGGCGTGAAGGCGGACGGCTCGGCCTATGCGGCCGACGCGGCGGCACGCGGGGCTGTCGCCGTGGTCGCCGCGCCCAAAGCCTCCATCCGGCCGCTCGCCGTGCCCGTCGTTTCGGTTGACGATCCGCGCCTGGCGCTGGCCCGCATCGCGGCGCGCTTGCACGGCAGGCAGCCGGAAACAATGGTCGCGGTCACCGGAACCAGCGGCAAGACCTCCGTGGCTTCTTTCACGCGGCAGATTTGGGAACAGGCGGGATACGCGGCGGCCAGCATCGGAACGACCGGCGTCATCGCGCCCGGCCGCAATGAATATGGCTCGCTCACCACTCCCGATCCCGTCGCGCTGCACCGCCTGCTCGCCGAACTCGCGGCCGCCGGCGTCGATCATGCCGCGATGGAGGCCTCCAGCCACGGCCTCGACCAGCGCCGGCTGGACGGCGTGCGGCTTTCCGCCGGCGCTTTCACCAATCTCGGCCGCGACCACATGGACTACCATCCGACGGTCGATGACTATCTCAAGGCGAAGCTCCGGCTGTTCGACACGCTGCTCCCCAAAGGCGCCCCGGCGGTCGTGTTCGCCGACGATGTCTATTCCGCTCCCGTGATCGAAGCCGCCGGGACGGCGGGCCTGACCGTGCTCACCGTCGGCCGCCATGGCGATTTCCTCACGCTCAAGCGGGTCGAGCATGAGCGCTATCGCCAGCGCGCCGAGATCGAGCACGACGGGGCGATCCATGAGATCGACCTGCCGCTCGCCGGTGACTTCCAGATCTATAATGCGCTGGTCGCCGCCGGTCTGGCGATCGCCACGGGAACCGCCGCGCCAGTCGCCTTGAAGGCGCTGGAGAAACTGAAGGGCGCGCCCGGCCGCCTCGATCTTGTCGGCACGGCCGCGAACGGGGCGCCGGTCTATGTGGACTACGCACACAAGCCGGACGCGCTGGAGAATGTTCTGGCGTCGGTCAGGCCCTTCACGACCGGGCGGGTAATCGTCGTGTTCGGTTGCGGCGGCGACCGCGACCGGGGAAAGCGTCCGATCATGGGCGAGATCGCGACGCGGCTGGCCGATGTGACGATCGTCACCGACGACAATCCTCGCTCCGAGGTTGCGGCCGAGATCCGCTCGGCTATCCTCGCCGCGGCGCCGCGGGCAGTCGAGATCGGCGACCGGCATCAGGCGATCCGAACGGCCGTCGATATGCTGAGCGCGGGCGATACGCTGATCATCGCCGGCAAGGGACATGAGGAGGGGCAGACGGTCGGAGCCGAAACCTTCCCGTTCTCGGATCATGAGGAAGTGCGCAAGGCGCTGCGGGAGCGCGCGGCATGAGCCATCTGTGGACCTCCGACGAATTGGTCGCGGCCATGGGCGGGCGGCCGTTCGGCACCCTGCCGGCGGGCATTTCGGGAATCTCGATCGACAGCCGGACGCTTCAGCCGGGCGATGCCTTCTTCGCCATCAAGGGCGAGACGATGGACGGCCACGACTTCGCCACCGCGGCCATAAAGGCGGGCGCGGCCGTTCTGGTGGTGTCGCAAGGCAAGCTGCCGGCGCTTGGGCGGCTGTCGGCGCCGATGATCGTGGTGCCGGACGTGCTGGCCGCTCTCGAAAAGGCCGGAATCGCGGCGCGCAAGCGCACCAGGGCGAAAATCGTCGCGGTCACCGGCTCGGTCGGCAAGACCACCACCAAGGAAGCGCTGCGGCACGCGCTTGCCTCGGTGGGCAAGGTGCACGCTTCCGACAAGTCGTTCAACAATCACTGGGGCGTCCCCCTGACGCTGGCGCGCATGCCGGCAGACTGCGACTATGGCGTTTTCGAGGTCGGCATGAACCATCCGGGCGAGATCAGGCCGCTGGCCAAAATGGTCCGTCCGCATGTCGCCATCGTCACGCTGATCGCGCCCGCCCATCTCGGCTTCTTCAACAGCCTCGACGAGATAGCGCGCGCCAAGGCCGAGATATTCGAGGGGCTGGAGCGGGACGGCTACGCGTTGCTCAATCGCGACGACGGACGCTGGAAGCTGCTCGAACGGCTTGCCCGCGAGGCCCTCGTCGAGAATATCGTCGGATTCGGCGAGAACCCCCGCGCCGTGGTGCGGCTGGTGAATTGCGAGCTCGGCGCCGATCACTCGGCGATCACCGTCAAGGTCGGAGGCGATGAGTTCGACGTGCGGGTCGGCGCGCCGGGGCGCCACATGGTCCAGAACGCGCTTGCCGTGCTCGGCACGGCCCGGCTGGTAGGCGCGGACATGGATAAGGTCGTGGCCGCGCTTGCCGATCTCGTCCCCGAAAGCGGGCGCGGCAGACGGCACCGGCTCGATACGGAGAGCGGCAGCTTCACGCTCATCGACGAGAGCTACAATGCCAATCCGGCCTCGATGAAGGCCGCGATCCAACTGCTGGAGTCGACGCCCGTGGCGGCGGACGGGCGTCGTATCGCCGTCCTCGGCGATATGTTGGAACTGGGTAGCCATTCGGCTAAGCTGCACGCCGGGCTGGCTCAGCTTATTACCGAGACGAACACAGACATCGTGCTGATGGCCGGCCCGCAGATGAAGAACCTGGCTGACACGCTTCCCGGCGACATCCGCAAGGAGTATCGCCAGACCGCGGACGATCTGAAGCCGATATTGCTCGACGCAGTCAGGCCCGGCGACGTCGTGATGGTAAAGTCTTCCAAGGGCATAGGCTTCTCGAAACTTGTCGAAGCGCTGCTCAACCGGTACCCGGCCAATGCCGGCGGCCAGAAACCAACCTGACCGACGGCTGCCGGGGGACGCATGCTCACACTTCTCGTCAACTTCTCCGACCACATCTCGGTCTTCAATGTCTTCCGCTACATTACCTTCCGGACCGGCGGCGCGCTGATCACGGCGGCGCTTCTGGTCTTTATCTTCGGACCGCGCATCATCAACTCGCTGCGAATCCGCCAGGGCAAGGGTCAACCGATCCGCGCCGACGGACCGCAGACGCATTTCAAGAAGGCCGGCACGCCAACCATGGGCGGTCTGATGATCATCTCCGGCATCGTCGGTTCGACGCTGCTTTGGGCGAACATCACCAGCATCTATGTGTGGGTCGTGCTGCTGGTCACGCTCGGATTCGGGGCGATCGGCTTCTACGACGACTATCTCAAGGTCATGAAGCAGTCGCATCTCGGCCTCTCAGGCCGGGCGCGTCTCGGGATAGAAATGGTGATCGCCGCAATTGCCGCATGGGTGATCATGCGCAACGGTCAGGCGCCGTTCTCCTCGTCGCTGACCTTTCCCTTCATCAAGGACTTCCTGCTGCATCTCGGCTGGTTCTTCATTCCGTTCAGTTGCATCGTCATCGTGGGCGCCGGCAACGCCGTGAACCTGACGGACGGGCTCGACGGGCTGGCGATCGTTCCGATCATGATCGCCGCCGCGTCGTTCGGCGTGATCGCCTATCTGTCGGGCAACGCGGTCTTCGCCGACTATCTGCAGATCCACTTCGTCCCGGGCACCGGCGAACTCGCCGTCGTTCTCGGCGCGGTCATTGGCGCGGGCCTGGGCTTCCTGTGGTTCAACGCGCCGCCCGCCGCCATCTTCATGGGCGACACCGGTTCGCTGGCGCTGGGCGGCCTGATCGGCACGATCGCGGTCGCCACGAAGCATGAGATCGTGCTTGCCATCATCGGCGGCCTCTTCGTCATGGAGGCGCTCTCGGTTATCATTCAGGTCGGCTTCTTCAAGATGACAGGCCGCCGCGTGTTCCTGATGGCGCCGATACACCACCATTTCGAAAAGCTTGGCTGGACCGAGAGCCAGGTCGTCATCCGTTTCTGGATAATCGCCGTCATCCTGGCGCTTGTCGGCCTGTCAAGCCTGAAGCTGCGGTAGGTAAAAGATGATCCCCGCGCGCGCTTTTGCCGGAAAAAAGGTCGCGCTCTTCGGGCTTGGCGGCTCGGGGATTGCCACCGGCCACGCCTTGATCGAAGGCGGAGCCGAGATACTCGCCTGGGACGACAATCCGGAAAGCGTGAACCGGGCCGCCGCCGCGGGCATTCCTTCGGGCGACCTGCGGGCGGCCGACTGGCGCGGGTTTTCGAGCTTCGTGCTGTCGCCGGGCGTGCCGCTGACGCATCCCAAGTCGCATTGGACGGTGGAACTGGCACGCGGCGCGGGCGTGGAAATCATCGGCGACGTCGAACTCTTCACACGTGAGCGCATCCTGCAGGCGCCGTCCGCGCCCTTCATCGCGATCTCCGGGACCAACGGAAAGTCGACGACCACGGCGCTCACCGCGCATATCCTGAAGTCGGCGGGGCGCGACACCCAGATGGGCGGCAATATCGGCCGAGCCGTCATGACGCTTGATCCGCTGGCCGACGACCGGTTCTACGTGATCGAATGCTCCTCTTACCAGATCGACCTTGCGCCCTCCATCAATCCGACCGCCGGCGTCCTGCTCAACCTGACGCCCGACCATCTCGACCGCCACGGCACGATGCAGCACTACGCCTCGATCAAGGAGCGGCTGGTTTCCGGCAGCGATACGGCAATCATCGGCGTCGACGACATCTATTGCACCCAGATCGCCGACCGGCTGGAAAAGGCCGGAAATCAGGTCATCCGCATCTCCAAGCGGCTGCCGCTGACCGACGGTTATTTCGCCGACGGCACCAGCCTGATGGAAGCGATCGAGGGGCGTTACAGCCGCATCGCCTTCCTGGAGGGCATCGGCTCGCTGCGCGGCCAGCACAATGCGCAAAACGCGCTTGCCGCGGTCGCGGCCTGCCTCAGGGTCGGGCTCGATCTCGGCGAGATCCAGGCCGGCCTGGAGAGCTTTCCGGGCCTGGCGCACCGCATGGAACAGGTCGGCCGCAAGGGCAATGTGCTTTTCGTCAATGATTCCAAGGCGACGAACGCCGATGCGGCGGCACCGGCCCTTTCCAGCTTCCCGCGCATCTACTGGATAGCGGGCGGCTTGCAGAAGGAGGGCGGCATCGAGCCGCTGCGTTCCTATTTCCCGCGCATCGCCAAGGCCTATCTTATCGGCGAGGCCGCGCCCGCCTTTTCCGCGACGCTCGGCGAGGCCGTGCCCTACGAGATATCGGAAACGTTGGCAGCCGCGGTCGAGCACGCGGCGAAGGATGCAGGCGAAGATGCGGCCGCCGACGTGGTGGTGCTGCTTTCGCCGGCATGCGCCAGTTTCGACCAGTTCCGCAATTTCGAGGTGCGCGGCGATGCCTTCCGGGCCGCCGTGCACGCGATCGAGGACCTCACCCCCATCGGAGGGACAAGCTGATGCAGGACAGCCGTCTGGACCGCAGCCCCGCCGCCGTCTGGTGGCGAACCATCGATCGCTGGTTTCTGGCCGCCTTCCTCACCCTTATGGGATTGGGCGTCGTTCTGTCCTTCGCGGCAAGCCCCGCGGTGGCGGAACGAATCGGCCTCGACAGTTTCCATTTCGCCACAAGGCAGATCGTCTACATGATCCCCGCGCTGGTCGCGATGCTGGCTGTATCGTTTCTCACCGCGCGGCAGGTCCGGCGTCTCGCCGTCGTGATGCTCGGCGCCTCGCTGCTTCTGATGGTTGCGGTTCTTTACGTCGGCGTGGAGGTGAAGGGCGCGCATCGATGGGTGTCGTTCTTCGGCGTCTCCGTGCAGCCCTCCGAATTCCTGAAGCCGGCATTCGTCGTCATCTGCGCCTGGCTGTTCGCCGAGAAGGCCCGCAACCCGGCAATTCCGGGGAACATTCTGGCGGTGCTTCTGCTGTGCCTGGTGGTGGCGCTGCTGGTGGCGCAGCCCGACCTCGGCCAGACGATCCTCGTCACCGGCACATGGGGCGTCATGTTCTTCATGGCCGGCATGCCGTGGCTGTGGATCATCGTGATCGCATCGCTGGCGGTAGCCGGCGGCCTCGGCGCCTATCTGGCCTTCGACCACGTGGCCGGCCGCGTCGATCGCTTCCTGACAGGCGAGGGCGACACGTTCCAGGTCGACATGGGGCGCGACGCCGTCATCAATGGCGGCTGGTTCGGCCTCGGTCCGGGCGAGGGGACGGTCAAGCGCCTTATCCCGGACAGCCACGCCGATTTCGTCTTCGCGGTGGCGGGCGAGGAGTTCGGCATCATAATGTGTTTCCTCATCCTGTCGCTGTTCGCCTTCATTGTGCTGCGCGGGCTGAACACGGCCCTGAAGGAGCATGACGACTTCAGCCGGTTCGCGGTGTCCGGCCTGGTGGCGGTGTTCGGCTTTCAGTCGATCATCAATATGGGCGTCAATCTGCAGATGATGCCGGCCAAGGGGATGACGCTGCCTTTCATCTCCTATGGCGGCTCCTCGCTGATCGCGATCGCCATTTCGATGGGAATGGTGCTTGCGCTCACCCGCAAGAAACCGGCGCGGCGCAAGCAGCCCGAATTCGCGATGATGGCGCGGCACGCACTGCCCGCGAAATAGCATGGCGAATGGCACGGTTCTGCTTGCGGCCGGCGGCACCGGCGGCCATCTCTTCCCCGCCGAGGCGCTGGCGCATGAACTGATTGCGCGCGGCTGGACGGTGCATCTGGCCACCGACGGCCGCGCCGAACGCTTTGCCGGCGGCTTTCCGGCCTCCGCCGTCCATTCGATCGCATCGGCGACGATCGGCTCCCGCAATCCGCTGGCGCTGGCCGGTGCCTTCTGGACGATCTGGCGCGGCGTGCGGCAGGCCTCCGCGCTGATCCGCAAGCTCGAGCCGGCGGCCGTCGTCGGCTTCGGCGGCTATCCGACGCTGCCGCCCGTCTACGCCGCGACGCGGCGCAATGTGCCGACATTGATCCATGAGCAGAATGCCGTGATGGGACGCGCCAACAAGGCGCTGGCCGCACGCGTGGATGCGATAGCCGGCGGGTTCCTGGAAGGCGGCAGCGGCGGCGTCGCGGAGAAGATCGTCGTCACGGGAAATCCGGTCCGGCCGGCGGTGCTGGAGGCGGCGGCGACGCCCTATGTTCCCGCCGCGGCCGGCGAACCTTTCCGGCTCCTGGTGTTCGGCGGCAGTCAGGGAGCCCGGTTCTTCTCGCAGGCCGTTCCGGCGGCGATCGCCATGCTGCCCGAGGGCCGGCGCGGGCGGCTGCGCGTCACGCAGCAGGCGCGCGCCGAGGATTTGGAGCAGGTCAGGAAAGCGTATGAGGAACTCGGCGTCCCGGCCGAGATTTCACCCTTCTTCAGCGACATGGCGCGCCGGATCGCCGGTGCGCATCTGGTCATCTCGCGCTCCGGTGCCTCGACCGTTTCGGAGATCGCCGTGATCGGCCGGCCGGTGCTGTTCGTGCCTTATCCGCACGCGCTGGATCATGACCAGGCGGCCAATGCGGCGGCGCTGGCGGCGGCCGGCGGGGCGGAAGTGCATGCGCAGGCGAGCCTTTCGGCGGAGCGCATCGCCGGATTGATCGGCGGCCTCATGGACGATCCGGATCGGCTGGCGAGGATGGCCGCGGCGGCGAAGTCGGCCGGCAGGCCGGACGCGGCGCGGTTGCTAGCCGACCTGACAGAGGCTATTGCCCGGGGAACAACGATCAGCGAACTCAAGAAGGGAGCGCGCCCATGAAGATGCCGCAGAGCATCGGGCCGGTGCATTTCATAGGCATCGGCGGCATCGGCATGAGCGGCATAGCCGAAGTGCTGCACAAACTTGGCTACCGCGTGCAGGGATCGGACCAGGCCGACGGCGCCAATGTGCAGCGCCTGCGCGAAAAGGGCATCGAGTGCTTCGTCGGCCACCGGGCCAAGAATCTCGGCGACGCCGAGGTCGTCGTCGTATCGACCGCGATCAGGAAGACCAATCCGGAACTCGTCGCGGCGCGCGAAATGCTGTTGCCGATCGTGCGGCGCGCCGAGATGCTGGCCGAACTCATGCGGTTCCGCCAGGCGGTGGCGATCGGCGGCACTCACGGCAAGACGACCACCACCTCCATGGTCGCGGCGCTGCTGGATGCCGGCGGGCTCGATCCCACCGTCATCAATGGCGGCATTATCAATGCCTACGGCACGAACGCCCGCATGGGCGCTGGCGACTGGATGGTGGTGGAGGCCGACGAGAGCGACGGAACCTTCCTGAAGCTGCCCGCCGACATCGCCGTGGTCACCAATATCGATCCCGAGCATCTCGACCACTACGGCAGTTTCGACAAGGTCCGCGAGGCTTTTCGGCAGTTTGTCGAGAACGTGCCATTCTATGGTTTCGGCGTCATGTGCACCGACCACCCCGAAGTTCAGGCGCTGGTCGCCCGGATCGAGGACCGGCGCGTCATCACCTATGGCGAGAACGCCCAGGCGGACGTGCGCTTCACGCGCCATCGCATGGACAACGGCGCCTCGCTGTTCGACGTGATCATCCGCGACCGCAAGACCGGCGCGCAAACGGTGATCGAGGACCTGCGGCTGCCGATGCCCGGCCGGCACAATGTGTCGAATGCCACGGCAGCGATCGCCGTCGCGCACGAGCTTGGAATCACGGGCGATGCGATCAAGAAGGGGCTCTCGACCTTCGGCGGCGTCAAGCGCCGCTTCACGCCGACCGGGACCTGGAACGGCGTGCGCATCTACGACGACTACGGACACCATCCGGTCGAGATCAAGGCGGTTCTGAAGGCGGCCCGCGAGGCAACGCAGGGCAGGGTGATCGCCATCGCCCAGCCGCATCGATTCACGCGCCTTCACGACCTGTTCGACGAGTTTTCGGCCTGCTTCAACGACGCCGACACGATCATGGTGGCCCCCGTCTATGCGGCCGGCGAAGATCCGATCGAAGGCGTCAATTCGCAGGCGCTGGTCCATCGTATCCGCGCCGGCGGGCATCGCGACGCGCGCTATATAGACGGGCCGGCGGCGATCGCGCCCGCAGTGCGCGATCTGGCCAGGGCCGGCGACTTCATCGTCTTCCTCGGCGCCGGCACTATCACGCAATGGGCCTACGCCCTGCCGAAGGAACTCGGCGGCGAGGCAGCATGAGGCGCGGTCAGGATCTCATCGCCCGGCTTGGCGACAGGCTGGATGGCCTGCGCGGCCGCGTCACGCCGGACGCCGAAATGGACAAGATCACCTGGTTCCGGGCGGGCGGCACGGCCGATGCATTGTTTCAACCGGCCGACGAGGACGATCTCGCCGTCTTTCTCAAGGCTGTGCCCGATGACGTTCCCGTCACGGTGGTGGGCATCGGCTCCAATCTTCTGGTGCGCGAGGGCGGCATTCCCGGTTTCGTGGTGCGCCTGTCGGCCAAGGGGTTCGGTGAAGCGGAGGTCATATCCGCGACACGCATTCGGGCCGGTGCGGCCACGCCGGACAAGCGGGTCGCGGCGCTGGCGCTGGAGGCCGGAATAGGCGGCTTCCATTTCTATCACGGCATCCCCGGCGGCATTGGCGGGGCCCTGCGCATGAATGCCGGAGCCAACGGCGTCGAAACGCGCGAGCGCGTTGTCGAAGTTCGCGCCCTCGATCGAAAGGGCGCCCTGCATACGCTCTCGAACGCCGACATGAGCTACGCCTATCGGCATTCGTCGGCACCCGCTGATTTCATCTTCACTTCCGCCGTGCTGGAGGGGTATCCGGAGGATCGCGACACGATCAGGTCGGCCATGGACGCCGTGCAGCAGCATCGCGAGACGGTGCAGCCGATCCGCGAGAAAACCGGCGGCTCGACCTTCAAGAATCCGGAAGGAACCTCGGCCTGGAAGGAAATCGACAAGGCCGGCTGCCGCGGCCTGATGATCGGCGGGGCGCAGATGTCGCCGATGCACTGCAACTTCATGATCAACACCGGCAATGCGACCGGCTACGACCTGGAATATCTGGGCGAGACGGTGCGCGCGCGTGTGCTCGAGCGCTCAGGCATCCGGTTGCAGTGGGAGATCAAGCGCATCGGCCGCTTCAAGCCCGGACACGAGGTGCAGGAGTTTCTCGGCCTGCTGCTCTGACCGCTTCCGCCATCTTCCGGCAAAGCCGGATTTTATCCGACGGAATTCCGCGACAGACACGAAGCCGGGCAGGCGAAGCGTGGGCGAAGCCGCGCAGGCGAACTGGCGATCCGAGCGCGTCCCAAAAGACATGGCGGGCACTCAAATTCAGCGCGCGGTGCAGGAATATCGATTTCCGGAAAATCGTGCTTGCCACGGAATCCAGTGTCTGATTCTTTGGCTACATAGCGTTTCCTGATTTGAGTCGTACGCAGCGTAACTGGCTAGGGGGCTTGCCAGAGCGTCTTGGACTTTGTTCGGAAACGCTTGATGCGTTGTGTGGGACGCCGAGGGGATCGCGTAGCATGTCGAAGAAGCACGTTGCTGTTCTGTATGGAGGTTTCTCCTCCGAACGGCCCGTGTCCTTGTCCTCCGGCAACGCTTGCGCCGACGCGCTTGAGAGGGCCGGCTACAAGGTCACGCGCGTCGATGTGGGGCGAGACGTCGGAGCCGTGCTTGCCTTGCTCAAGCCGGATGTCGCATTCAACGCGCTGCATGGACCTTATGGCGAGGACGGCACGATCCAGGGCGTCCTCGAATTCCTCGGCATTCCCTACACGCATTCCGGGGTGCTGGCCTCGGCGCTCGCCATGGACAAGGAACTGGCAAAGACGGTCGCCAGCGCGGCCGGCATTCCCGTCGCGCAATCGCGGGTCATGGACCGCTTTGCCATCCGAAACGAACATCCGATGACGCCGCCCTATGTGGTCAAGCCGGTCAATGAGGGGTCGAGCTTCGGCGTCGTCATCGTCAAGGAAGGGCAATCCTTCCCGCCGCAGGTCATCGCTTCCGCCGAGTGGAACTATGGCGACCGGGTCATGGTCGAGCGCTACATTCACGGGCGCGAGCTGACCTGTGCCGTCATGGGCGATGTGGCGCTGGGCGTCTGCGAAATCGTGCCGACGGGCCATGCCTTCTACGACTACGACTCCAAGTATGTGCCGGGCGGATCAAAACACGTCGTGCCGGCTAAAATTTCACTAAATATTTACCAAAAGATTCAGACACTGGCGCTCACGGCTCATCAGGCAATCGGCTGTCGGGGCGTCTCCCGGTCGGATTTCCGCTACGACGATCGCCACTCCGAAGATGGTGAAGTCGTGTGGCTGGAGCTGAACACCCAGCCGGGCATGACGCCGACGTCGCTTGTGCCGGAGATTGCCGCCGAGGCGGGGCATTCCTTTGGTGAGTTGCTGAGTTGGATGGTGGAGGACGCGTCGTGTTCGCGTTGAAGACGGGGCAGGACAGGAAGGCGGGTGCGCCGGGCGCTTTGCGGCTGGCGGATCGCTTCGTGCTGCCGCGCTGGCTCAGGCGGCCCGTTCGGCTGTTCGCACGCCTCGGCACCGGCGATTTCGTTCCCCCGCGCTGCTCGGCGTCCATCGCGACGGCCATATTGTTCGCGGCGACCGGGGCCTACGGCACCTATATCGGCGGCAGGATGCCGGAGGTGGCGCAAGCGGTAACGGCGCGCACGGGTTTTGCCGTCGATCAGGTGCGTGTCGTCGGCCATCGCGAGACGTCCGAGATCGATATTCTTGAAAAGCTCGACCTCACCGGCTGGACGTCGCTGATCGGCTTCGAAGTCGACGGCGCCCGCGAGCGTGTCGCGGCGTTGCCATGGGTCGAGGTAGCCTCGGTACGCAAGGTCTATCCGGAGACCCTTGAGATCCGCATAACCGAGCGCGAGCCGTTCGCGATCTGGCAGCATGACGGTCAGCTTTCGATTATCGGCAGACAGGGCAATGTGATTGTGCCCTACACCGGCGGGCGACACGCCGGATTGCCGCTGGTTGTCGGTTCAGGCGCGGGGGAACGCGCCGCCGGGTTCATCGACGGGATGGCGAAGTTCCCTGAACTGGCGTCGCGCGTGAAGGGCTACGTCCTGGTCGGCGGGCGGCGCTGGGATCTGCGCCTCGGCAATGGCATGACCGTCAAGCTTCCAGAAGCGAATGTGCAAGGGGCCGTCGCCGAACTGCTTCGCGTGGAGCGCGAAACCGGCATTTTCAACCGGCAGGTGTCGGAGATCGACCTGCGTTTCGCCGACCGCGTCGTGCTGCAGCTTACGCCGGAGGCGGCGGAAGCCCGCCAGGCGGCGCTGAGCAAGAGCGGCAAGTCGAAGAAATCCAAGCCGGAGAAGCGCATATGAGTTGGCTTGGCGGGCAGCGGGACGTCGGGCAGGGCAAGGCTGGCATCGTCACTGTCCTCGACGTGGGGTCGAGCAAGATCTGCTGCGTCGTCGCCCAGCTCAAGCCGTGCGAGCCCAGCCAGATCCTTCGCGGGCGCACGCACAAGGTCAAGGTGATCGGCATCGGGCATCAGAAGTCGCAGGGCGTCAAGTCAGGCGTCGTCGTCGATCTCGAGCGTGCCGAACAGGCGATCCGGCTGGCGGTGGACGCGGCCGAGCGCATGTCGGGCCTGACCGTCGATTCGCTTCTCGTCAACCTGACCTCCGGCCGCCTTCGCAGCCATTCCTACTCCGCGACCATCAATCTCGGAGGCCACGAGGTCGATGAGGGCGACATCAAGCGCGTGCTCGCGGCCGGCGCCAAGCAGGCGCTGAAAGCCGAGCGCGAGGTCGTCCATGCGCTTCCGGTCGCGTTCTCCCTCGATGCCGAGCGCGGCGTGCGCGATCCGCGCGGCATGGTCGGCGACACGCTCGGCGTCGATATGCATGTGCTGACCGGCGATGCCGCGCCGCAGCGCAATCTCGAACTTTGCATCAACCGCTCGCACCTCTCCGTCGAACGCATGGTGGCGACACCCTATGCCAGCGGGCTTGCGGCGCTGATCGACGACGAACTCGAAATGGGTGCCGCCTGCATCGACATGGGCGGCGGAACGACGACGATCTCGGTCTTCGCCGATGGCAAATTCGTGCATGCCGACGCGATCGCGATCGGCGGCACGCATGTCACGCTCGATCTCGCCAAGGGTCTGTCGACCCGCTTCGACGATGCTGAACGCCTCAAGGTCATGCATGGCTCGGCGCTGCCGGGCAGCGCGGATGACCGCGACATCGTGACAGTCCAGCCCATGGGTGGCGCCGAAAGCGACGATTATCTGCAGGTGCCGCGTTCGGTGATGACGCGCATCATCCGCGCGCGCGTCGAGGAAACGCTGGAACTGCTGCGCGACCGGCTGAACAAGTCCGGCTACGGCAATGTCGTGGGCAAGCGCGTGGTGCTCACCGGCGGCGCCAGCCAGCTTGCCGGTCTGCCGGATGCCGCGCGCCGAATTCTTGGGCGCAACGTCAGGGTGGGCCGGCCGCTTGGTGTCGCGAGCCTGCCGGACGCGGCGAAGGGTCCGGCCTTTTCGGCCGCGGTCGGCCTGATGATTTTTCCGCAGGTCGCCAGTTTCGAAGGCGACAGAATCAGTGGCAGTGCGAAGTTGCGTATGAGCGGAACGGGCGGCCGGTTCCAGCGCATGAGTCAGTGGTTGAAAGACAGTTTTTAGCAATCGGGGGGCACGCCCCCACAACAGTCGCGGCGGCGACGCGGCAGGAAGGCAAAGGACGAGGATATGCCCATAAATCTTCAGAGACCGGACATTACCGAGCTCAAACCCCGGATCACCGTATTCGGTGTCGGCGGGGGTGGTGGCAATGCTGTCAACAACATGATCACGGCGGGTCTTCGCGGCGTGGAATTCGTAGTGGCGAACACCGACGCCCAGGCGCTCACGATGTCGAAGTCCGAGCGGCTGATCCAACTCGGCGCGCATGTCACGGAGGGCCTCGGCGCCGGTTCTCAGCCGGAAGTCGGCCGCGCCGCCGCCGAGGAATGCATCGACGAAATCGTCGATCATCTGTCGAACACCCATATGTGCTTCGTCACCGCCGGCATGGGCGGCGGCACCGGCACGGGTGCCGCGCCGGTCGTTGCCCGGGCGGCGCGCGAGAAGGGCATCCTGACCGTCGGCGTGGTCACGAAGCCGTTCCATTTCGAGGGCCAGCGCCGCATGAAGACGGCCGACCTGGGCATCGAGGAACTGCAGAAATGCGTCGATACCCTGATCGTCATCCCGAACCAGAACCTGTTCCGCCTCGCCAACGACAAGACCACTTTCGCCGACGCTTTCGCCATGGCCGATCAGGTGCTCTATTCGGGCGTCGCCTGCATCACCGACCTGATGGTCAAGGAAGGCCTGATCAATCTCGACTTCGCGGATGTGCGTTCGGTCATGCGCGAGATGGGCAAGGCGATGATGGGTACGGGCGAAGCTTCGGGCGAGGGACGCGCCATGGCGGCGGCCGAGGCGGCCATTGCCAATCCGCTGCTCGACGAGACCTCGATGAAGGGCGCCAAGGGCCTGCTGATCTCGATCACCGGCGGCCGCGACCTGACCCTGTTCGAGGTTGACGAGGCCGCGACCCGAATCCGCGAGGAGGTCGACCAGGACGCCAACATCATCCTGGGCGCGACCTTCGACGAGGAACTCGAAGGCGTCATCCGGGTGTCGGTCGTGGCCACCGGCATCGACAAGACGGCCGAGCAGATCGCCGCGGCGCCGATCGCGATTCGCCCCGCGCACAAGCCGGTTGCCCGTCCGGCCGCCGATGGCCGTGCCGCGGCTCCGGAAGCCCCTCGCGATGTGCGCGGCGCCGATCCCGTGGCCGAGGCGATCCGCACGGCCGAGCAGATGGCGGTGACACGCGCGCAGCCCGCGCCGGCGGCCGACGAGTTCCGTCCGCACAGCAGGCTGTTCCAGGCGCCCCCGGCCGAACCGGCCGCGCCACGGCAGCCGGCCGCTGGGCCGCAGCCTGCTGCCCGCGCCGCGGAAAGCGCGCAGCCGGTCGCCACGCAGCAGGCCGAGCCGGCGCAGCGGTCCGCGCCGGCACCGCAGCCCGTCGCCCAGCCGCGCATGCCGCGCGTCGAGGATTTCGGGCCGATGGTGAAGGCCGAGGTGGAGGAAAAGGCCAAACCCCGTCAGCCCGAGCATGAGGGCGGCGCGATCGGCCTGCTGAGGCGGCTGGCCGTGGGTCTGACCCGCCGCGAGGAGGAGCCCGCCCGGCTGGAGCCCGCGCAGCCGCGTGAGCCGAAGCTGCGCCAGCCGCCGCCGGAAGCCCGCCGGCTCAATAGTCAGGACCCGCAGGTCTACGCGCCCCGCCGTGGCCAGCTCGACGATCAGGGCCGACTGACGCCGCAGGCGCGTGTGACGCACGACGACGACCAGCTCGAGATTCCGGCATTCCTTCGCCGGCAGGCGAACTGACTCGTAAACGCGTGTTAACGAACGAGCGCGGACAGGCATTCGATTGGCTCGTCCGTGCTGTGTTTTTAGTAAGCGAAATCAGGCAGTTGACGTGCGCGCGCGACGCGCGTCGGCGGTAACACAGAGTAAGAAAGCGTGATTTGGATAGAGCCCTCCGGAAGACTATCTTCCCCACTGGATGATGGCAGCAATAGGACCAGCCGACTTAAGCCGCTTCCGCCGAGAGTTAGGCAAACCGCGAGACTTCGGGAGGGTATCGCGGTTCGAGTATGAACGGCACATGGGGACTGATTTGGACTACTATCAGACGACGGTGAAATCGTGCGTGGCGTTGTCCGGTGTTGGCGTTCACAACGGCAAGCCCGTGACGATGCGCTTCGTGCCGGCCGAGCCGGATACGGGCGTCGTATTCGTCTACAGCGGTGACCATGGCGCCGGCCGTCAGGTTCCGGCGCTGGTTTCCGAAGTCGGCTCGACGGCGCTCTGCACGGTATTGGGTGCGCCGTCCGGCTTCCATGTGGCCACCGTGGAGCATGTGATGGCCGCGCTCTTCGGTCTCGGCATCGACAATGTCGTGGTCGAGATCGACGGAACGGAAGTGCCGGTGATGGACGGCAGCGCCGCGCCGTTCGTCGATGCGATCGACCAGGCCGGAATCGAGACGCTGGACGTCAAGCGCCGCTACATCCGCGTGGTGAAGCCGGTGCGGATCGACAGCGGCGCATCATGGGCCGAGTTCCGCCCGTATCGGGGGACACGCTTCGAAATCGAGATCGACTTCGAAAGCGCGGCCATAGGCCGCCAGGCCCTTGCAACCGACATCGATCCCGACAGTTTCCGGCGAAACATAGCAAGGGCGCGCACCTTCGGTTTCATGCGCGATGTCGAGCGGCTGTGGGGCTCCGGCTATGCGCTGGGATCGTCGCTCGAGAATTCGGTTGTCATCGGCGACGACAACCGCGTGATCAACATGGAAGGGCTGCGCTACTCCGACGAATTCGTGCGCCACAAGACGCTCGACGCGATGGGCGATCTGGCGCTTGCAGGCGCGCGCTTCATCGGATGCTTCCGGTCCTTCCGGGGCGGCCATCGGATCAACGCTGCGGCGCTGCGGCACCTTTTGTCCGATCCGACGGCGTTCGAGATCGTCGAGACGGGTCGTCGTGTTCGCGGCCGCGCTTCCGAAATGATCGCGGTCAACGCCCCGGTCTACGCGCCCTGGGTGCTCTGACAAGGAGCTTCGGCGCGCCCTGGGTCGGCCCGCCAATATAGCGAATTCCTGCACGCGTCACAAAAAAGCGCCATTGCGCCCGGATAGCGTTGCCGTTGCGAACGGTTCTCGCTAAGGCTGCTCGCCGTTGATTTATCGACGCCAAAGGGGCGAATCGAGTATATGTCTTTTATGAGCGTAACCCAACGAACCCGTCGGATTCGGCGCGCTAAGCAGGTTCCGGAAAAGTGTGTCACGGTTTTCCGACAGAAACCTGCGACAAAACAAGAGGCTAAGCAGGCGAAGCGTGGGCGAAGCCGCGCAAGTCTGCTTAGCATTTTTCCGGCCGCGATCTGCGCGCCGTTGCTGCTCGCAGCTTGCATGTCAGAGCCGGATGTCGATCTTTCGACCTATGTTGACCAGACCGAACCGGCCAACGTGCTCTACAATCAGGCGTTGGCAAACCTTGACGCGGGCCGGCTCACGGAGGCGAGCCGCAAGTTCGACGCAATCGATCGCCAGCATCCCTATTCGGAGTATGCCCGCAAGTCGATGGTGATGGGTGCCTTCGCCAATTACCGCCAGGGCAAGTACGAGGAGGCCGTCAACGCGGCCAAGCGCTATGTGACGCTTTATCCGTCCACGCCGGACGCCGCCTATGCGCAGTATATCATTGGCCTGAGCTATTTCCGCCAGATCCGCGATGTCACGCAGGATCAGAAGGAATTGCGGCGCACGATCGAGGCGATGGAGGAGCTTATCCAGCGCTGGCCCGAATCCGAATATGTGGACGACGCGCGTGAAAAGATACGCTATGCGCGCGATCAGCTCGCCGGCAAGGAGATGCAGACCGGCCGCTATTATCTCGAGCGCCGCGAATACATCGCCGCGGTGAAGCGCTTCCGCTACGTGGTCGAAAACTACGCCAACACGCGTCATGTCGAGGAGGCGCTGGCCAGGCTTACGGAAGCCTACTATGCCATGGGCATCACCTCCGAGGCGCAGACGGCGGCTGCGGTGCTCGGCCAGAACTATCCCGACAGCCAGTGGTACAGGGACTCCTACAAGCTGCTGCAATCGGGCGGTCTGCAGCCGCGCGAGAGCGCCGGTTCGTGGCTCTCCAAGGCCGGGGCATTGATCACCGGCGCCTGACAGGGACGCCGTTTTCATGCTCTCGCGCCTTTCGATCCGCGAAATTGTCCTTATCGAACGACTGGACATCGATTTTTCGGCTGGCCTGTCCGTGCTGACCGGGGAAACCGGCGCAGGCAAGTCGATATTGCTGGACGCCCTGTCCCTGGCGCTGGGCGCGCGCGGCGACGGTTCGCTGGTTCGCCACGGGGCCGTGCAGGGCCAGGTTACAGCCGTCTTCGATGTCCCCCTCAACCATCCGGCGCGAGCCATCCTTGCCGACAACGCGCTCGACGACGATGGCGACATCATCCTTCGGCGCGTCCAGAACGCCGACGGGCGCACGCGTGTTTTCGTCAACGACCAGCCGTCAAGCGTCACCCTCATGCGCGACGTCGGCCGCGCGCTTGTTGAAATCCACGGCCAGCACGACGAGCGCGCGCTGGTCGACGCGCGCGCGCATCGCGACCTCCTGGATTCTTTCGGTGGCCATATCGGCGAGGCGCGCGCCACGGCGGACGCCTGGCGACGGTGGCGCGACGCCGAGCAGGAACGCGCCCGGCACCGGGCGAAAGTCGAAGCGGCGGCGCGCGAGGCCGACTTCCTGCGCGCCGCGGTCGCTGAACTGTCCAAGCTCGACCCGCAGCCCGGCGAGGAAACCGATCTCGCGGACATGCGCGCTTCGATGATGCGCGTCGAGAAGGCCGCTTCCGAAATCAAGGATGCCCAGGACGTGCTGTCCGGCGCCAATTCGCCGCTGCCGCAACTCGCCAGCCTGCTGAGACGGTTGCAGCGCAAGGCGGCGGATATGCCCGACCTGCTCGACGATGTCGTGAAGGCCCTCGACGAGGCGCTTATTTCGCTCGACGCGGCCCAGTCCGGCGTCGATGCGGCGCTGCGGGCGACGGAATATGATCCGCAACGCCTCGAACGCGCGGAGGAGCGGCTGTTCGCGCTGCGCGCCGCCGCGCGCAAGCACCATGTGCGGGTCGACGATCTGGCTCGGCTGCGCGACACGATGTCGGCCGATCTTGCCGATCTCGATGCCGGCGAGGAGAGGCTGCACGTCCTTGAGGCCCAGGCTGCGGCGGCGCGGAACGCCTATGATCTAGGCGCCATGCGCCTGTCGGAACTGCGCCGCTCGGCGGCGGCCGCGCTGGAGGCGGCGGTCATGACCGAACTGCCGGCGCTCAGGCTGGACCGCGCCGCCTTCATTGTTGAAATGGCCAGCGAGGCCGAAAATCGCGCGGAAGAGGGGATCGATCAGGTAGAGTTCTGGGTGCGCACCAATCCGGGGACGCGGCCCGGGCCGATGATGAAGGTGGCTTCCGGCGGCGAGCTTTCGCGATTCCTGCTGGCGCTCAAGGTGGCCCTGGCCGACCGTGGATCGGCGCCGACGCTGGTGTTCGACGAGATCGATTCAGGCGTCGGCGGGGCGGTGTCCGATGCGATCGGCCAGCGACTGGCGCGTCTGGCGCGGCGGGTGCAGGTGCTGACCGTAACGCATGCGCCGCAGGTTGCCGCGCGGGCAGAAACGCATTTTCTCATTTCCAAGTCCGGCGGACACGACCGGGTATCGACCTCCGTCGCCGAGATCGATCGGCCGTCGCGTCAGGAAGAGATCGCCCGCATGCTGGCGGGCGAGACCATCACGGAAGAAGCCCGCGCGGCCGCCGAACGTCTGCTCCGGGAAAACAACGCGGCGTAAGCCTCGCGGCTGCTTCGCTTAGACATGGTCCCGAAAGTCGCAGACTTTCGGATAAGATCATGGGCCATAACAAGGAGTTAGCGCAGGGTGAATGACTCCACCCGATATCATCCTGCTCTAATGCAGGGATATGTCCTTTCCGTACCGGGCGAATAATCGGATCACCCCGTTGAACTCATACCCGTTGATATACTTGAGCAGTGTCTCTCGCCGTTCTGCACTGAATTGCGTAAAATTGTTTTTATCAGAGATGTCCCCAATCAGTTTTATCCAATAGGAAAAATGATCGGCGAAGTCGTCGGCCGAGATCACATCCTTGGAAATCAAAGCCTCGATTCTTTCAAGTCGTGCCAGAAAACGGTCGAAAACATCGCGAATGTACATTTCCCGACCAGAAAACAGGTCTTTACATGCCTGCTCGCCGAGTTGCTTCTTGCTGGCGAAGATATCGTTGCTCTTATCGTAGCCAGGCACCTCGTGGCGGCCAACTGAATGATGCCGAAGAGCCAGGTGAAAATCCATAGGGCCGACGATCGTCTCTTCAATCTTGCCCGACGAATCCTTGTAGAGTATGAAGGACGGACTATAATCGATGAGATGTTCAGCGACAGCGACCTTTTCGTCAGAGCCGAATCGTTCCATTTCATCAGCCGCCTTAATAGCCTTGGTTTGCTTGCTGTTCTGCCAATATTGGTAGAGACCTAAGAAAGAGCCAAAAGCTGCGAGAAACAAGGTTAACCACTCTGCCATCTGAACACCTGATATATTAGAGTGATGCCATTGGTATAAATAAGTATATTGAAATCCAAGTAGATGTCAATTTGAACGAATTCTTGGGTCATGCAATTTCCAAGTCCGGCGGGCGCGACCGGGTATCGACATCGGTTGCCGAGATCGATCCAGGAAGAGATCGCCTGCTTGCGGGCCGGCGACCATCACGGGTATCCCGCGCGGCGGCAGAACGTTTGCTTGCGCCGGCAAGCTGAACGGGTTGGCGGTGACGTCGACCCTGAAGGGCCTGGTCTGCGATTGGCAGCGGATGGCGAGAGGGAAAGGACGGCGGCCGGATTTCGCTTGCCCGGCGGAATCGAGACGATACGATCCGGCAGCTTCGAATCCGGCCCCGCATCATGTCGCTTGCAGAAAAGACCGCCGAGACCCTGTCCGCCGATGAAGCCGCCGAGGAACTGGCGCGGCTGGCAGCGGAGATTGCCGGGCACGACCGCCGCTATCACGCGGAGGACGCGCCGACGATCTCGGATGCCGAGTATGACGCGCTCAGGCGCCGCAATGCGGAGATCGAAGCGCGCTTTCCCGAACTGATCCGTGCCGATTCGCCGTCGCGGGGCGTCGGCGCGGCGCCGTCCGGCACTTTCGGTCCGGTCGTCCATGCCCGGCCGATGCTGTCGCTGGACAATGTTTTTTCCGATGAGGACGTGGCCGATTTCGTCGCCTCGGTGCGCCGCTTCCTGTCGCTCGGGGCGGGTGCCGAACTCGTCTTCACGGCCGAGCCGAAGATCGACGGCCTGTCGATGTCGCTGCGCTATGAGAAGGGGTATCTCGTCACGGCCGCGACGCGCGGCGACGGCACGACCGGCGAAAACGTCACCGCCAATATCCGCACGATCGACGAGGTGCCCGACCGGCTGACAGGCAAGGCGCCTGACGTGCTGGAGGTGCGCGGCGAGGTCTATATGCGCCGTGACGATTTCCTTGTCCTGCGCGACCGCATGGCAGAGACCGGCCAGACCTTCGCCAATCCGCGCAACTCCGCGGCCGGCAGCCTGCGGCAGAAGAACCCCGAGGTCACGCGATCGCGTCCGCTGAAATTCTTCGCCTATGCCTGGGGCGAGACCAGCGAATCGCTGGGAGAGACGCAATATGACGCGGTCAAGCGCCTCGGCGACTGGGGTTTCGTGACCAACGACCTGATGGTCCGCTGCATTTGTCTGGAAGCGATGGTTGCGCACTACCGCTCGATCGAGGCGCAACGCGCGGAGTTGCCCTACGACATCGACGGCGTCGTCTACAAGGTCGACAGGCTCGATCTGCAGGAGCGCCTCGGCTTCCGTTCGCGCAGCCCGCGCTGGGCGACCGCGCACAAGTTTCCGGCGGAGAAGGCGACGACCATACTGCGAACCATCGAGATCCAGGTAGGGCGCACCGGAGCGATGACGCCGGTTGCCCGGCTGGAGCCGGTGACGGTCGGCGGCGTGGTGGTGACCAACGCGACATTGCACAATGAGGACTATATTCGCGGGATCGGCAACAACGGCCAGCCGATCCGCGACGGGCGCGACATCCGCGAAGGCGACACAGTGCTCGTGCAGCGGGCAGGCGATGTCATTCCGCAGATACTGGACATCGTGCTGGAAAAGAGGCCGCCGGATTCCACGCCCTACATATTTCCCCACCATTGTCCGGTCTGCGGCAGCCACGCCGTTCGCGAGGAGGGCGAGGCCGTATGGCGCTGCACCGGCGGGCTGACATGTGCAGCGCAGGCGATGGAGCGCTTACGCCATTTCGTATCGCGCAACGCCATGGACATTGAAGGGCTGGGCGAGAAGCAGATCGAGTTCTTCTACAACCACGAAGACCCAGGCCTTCGCATTCGCGCGCCGGCCGACATCTTTACCCTGGCAGAGCGCCAGCGGGGTTCTCTGAACAAGCTGGAAAACATCGACGGCTTTGGAATCGTCTCGGTGCGCAAGCTTTACGCCGCGATCGACGACAAGCGGCGCGTGCCGTTTTCCCGGTTTCTGTATGCGCTAGGCATCCGGCATATAGGCGAGACCAATGCCAAGCGGCTCGCCCGCCATTTCCTCACCTTCGAGGCCTTGCGCGCCACCGCCGAGGCCGCGCTTATGCCGCAAGGCAAGGGCGATCCCGGCAATGCCGAGTGGAACGAGATCGTCGGCATCAACGGCATCGGATCGATCGTGGCGGAAGCGGTGGTCGACTTTTTCGCCGAGGAGCACAATCGCGAGGCCGTTGATGATCTGTTCGCCGCCGGTGTCGTGCCGCTGGAGGAGGAGAAGGTCGGAACCGTCTCGTCGCCGGTCGCCGGCAAGACGGTCGTCTTTACCGGCGCGCTGGAGCGCATGTCGCGCGACGAGGCGAAAGCCATGGCCGAAAGGTTTGGCGCCAAGGTCGCGGGCTCGGTGTCGAAGAAGACCGATCTGGTCGTGGCCGGGCCGGGCGCCGGCTCGAAGCTGAAACAGGCCACCGATCTCGCCATCGAAGTCATCGACGAGAACCAGTGGTTCGAGCGGGTAGGGCAGGGTTAAAGCATCGCGCCGAAAAGTGGAACCCGGTTTTCGGCAACAGCGATGCGAAATCAAAGAGCTAAGGCAAGTCACCCGATCTTGAAATCGTGCGACTTGCTTTAGGGCGCGATACCGCCGCTGATGATTGGTTCAAGCGAATTCACATGACATGCCACCGGGTCTGACCTAGAGCATTTCCGGTGAATACTGGATCACTCTGCCGGAGGCCAAATGGACCCGGCCCGAAGGGTTTGCCGCTGGCGGGCGCCCGCGGCGTCAGGCGGACTTGGCCGTGCCACCAGCACGACCTGCGCCGCCTTCCTAGCGGATCGCCTCCCCATCGGCGAAACAGAGCGATTCAGTATTCACCGGAAATGCTCTTGAGAGCCGCCATTCGCGCGTCAGGACGACCTGCCGTTTGGCCATTCCCCGCTTCAGGACCGATACCAGATGCTTGCTCGCACCGGCCGACATGACTTTCTGGAGGGCGCGCGCCTCAGCATTCCCGTGGTTGTTTCGTCCTTGCCCTTCGCTCTGCTGTTCGGCGCCATCGCGGTCGACAACGGCCTGAGCATCGCCGAAACGGTTCTGATGAGCGCCACCATCTATGGCGGCGCCAGCCAGATGGTCGGCATAGAATTGTTCGGCCAGAGGGTCGCGCCCTGGCTGATCGTGGCGTCGATTTTCGCCGTCAACTTTCGCCACGTCCTGTACTCAGCCACTGTCGGCCGCCGCATCACGCATTGGCCCCCAGCGCAGCGCTTCCTCGGTTTCTTCCTGCTCGTCGATCCGCAATATGCCGAAACCGAGCGCCGGGCGGAGCGCGGCGAGCCCATCACATTTGTCTGGTATCTCGGGCTTGCGTCGCCGGTCTATCTGAACTGGGTGCTTTGCACCTGGATCGGCGCCGTCTTCGGCGGCCTGGTGCCTGATCCGCATGCGCTCGGCCTGGATTTTCTGCTGCCGATCTATTTCCTTGGCCTGGTCATGGAGTTCCGCGAGCGCCGCCTTTGGCTTCCTGTGGTGCTGGTAAGCGGAGTGACCTCGGTCGTCGCGTCGATCCTCATTGGATCGCCGTGGCACATTTCCGCCGGAGCCCTTGCGGGGATAGTCCTCGCCGCGGCCATGCCGCATCCTCACATGGACGGGGGAGACGTGCCATGAGCGATGTGTTGTGGATCATCCTCGCTGGCGCCGCCGTGACCTACCTGTCGCGCGTCGGAGGGCATCTCGTGCTTTCGCGCTTCGAGCGGGTTCATCCGCGCGTGGAAGCAGCGCTCGACGCGGTTCCGGCCGCCGTGCTGACGACACTGGTCGCGCCGGCCCTCGTCTCGGCCGGCCCGGCCGAGCTCGCGGCGCTGGCTGTTGCGGGGCTGGTTGCGCTGCGCGGCGGAATGCTCACCATGTTCCTCGCCGGCGCGGCCGTGCTGATCCTGCTCAGGCAACTCATCGGCTGAACGTCCACGCGCCGTCTCGGCGGCCGCCGCATCCTACGCTTGTTCAGCCCTTGCTGTCGTGCGGCAGCGATTCTGTCGCCTGCTGCAGCCAGGCCAGCGTTTCGCCGTCGAGCAGCGGACCGATCTCGTCGCGCACGCGCGCATGATAGGCATCGAGCCAGTGCAACTCGTCGCGCGTCATGAGGTCGGTCACGAGCATCCGCTTGTCGAAAGGCGCCAGCGTCAGGGTCTCGAATCCGTGCATGGCGATATCGCCATTCTCCAGCGCTTCCTCCGGCGTTACCAGAACGAGGTTTTCCAGCCTGATCCCGTAGGCGCCTTCCTTGTAATAGCCAGGCTCGTTTGAAAGGATCATGCCGGGGAGCAGCTTCTGCACGCCGGTCTTGGCAATACGCTGCGGGCCCTCATGCACCGAAAGATACGAGCCGACGCCGTGCCCGGTGCCGTGCGCATAGTCGAGGCCATGATCCCACAGAGCGGTGCGGGCGACCGCATCGATGTCGCTGCCGCGCGTGCCGGCGGGAAAGCGCAGCATGGAGATGCGTATCATGCCCTTCAGCACAAGCGTGTAGCGTTGACGCATTTCCGGTGTCGGCGTTCCAATGGGAACCGTGCGCGTAATGTCGGTCGTTCCGTCCTGATATTGGCCGCCGGAATCGATCAGGAAAAGCTCGCCCTCGCCAAGCACGCGGTTCGTGGCGCGCGACACCCGGTAGTGCATGATCGCACCGTTCGGGCCCGCTCCGGAGATTGTCGCGAAGGAAATGTCCCGCAACGGCATCTGAGTCTCTTGACCGACAGTTCGGCGGAAGCCTTCCAGCTTCTCGACCGCGGCGATCTCGTCGACCGAGCCCGGTTGCTGCCGGTCGAGCCAGGCAAGCATCTTCGTTACCGCCGCGCCGTCGCGCCGGTGCGCCGCGCGCGAGCCGGCAATCTCGGCGGCGTTCTTGGTGGCGCGCGGAATGCGGGCGGGGTCCGCTGCCTCGACGACCGCGCCGCCATTGTCGGCGACGAGCTGGCGTAAGCGCTCCGCCGCCAGCACCGGGTCGAGCGCGACGCGGGCGCCGGCGCGGGCGAGTGCGATCAGATCGGGCTCCAGCGCCGACGGCGGTCGAAGCGTCGAGAGCTGGGTGAGATAGGCTTCGGTGGCGATCGGCAGCTTGCGCTTGTCGATGAAGACGCTGTGCGCGCCATCCGCCGCGAGGGTGGCGAAGCCGAGCGCCAGCGGCGTATGCGGCACGTCGCTGCCGCGAATATTGAAGGCCCAGGCGAGCGAGGAAGGGTCGGTCAGCACGGCATGGGTGGCGCCGGCTTTCGCGATGTCGGCGGCGAGCCGCGCCAGTTTTTCCTTGGCGAGTTCGCCGGCACAGCCGATCGGCTGGATCTGCGCCGGCCGCAACGGGGCATCCGGCCGGTCCGCCCAAAGCGCGTCGATCGGATTGCCGCGCACCGGCACCAGTTCGGCGCCTCTTTCCTCCAGCGACGAGCGCAGGGCCTTCACGTCGCTTATCGTATGCAGCCAGGGATCGAAGCCGAGGCGGAGCCCCTTGGCCGCGTTTTCCCTAAGCCATTCCGGCGGGGGATTGGTAATAAGGCTTTCGATCTCAAAAACCTCGGGATCGACCTGCTGGCGCGCCTGCAGCGTGTAGCGGCCGTCCACGAAGAGCAGCGCGCGGCTGGCGAGGACAAGCGCGACGCCGGCGGACCCGCTGAAGCCCGTCAGCCACTTCAGCCGCTCGGAGCGCTCGGCCACATATTCGCCCTGGTGCTCGTCGGCGCGCGGCACGAGGAAGCCGCCGAGGTGGTTCGCCGCGAGCCATTCGCGCAACAGGCGTACCCGGGCTGGCCCCAACGTCGGATCGCTTGCATCGTCGAAGGTCTGGAACATGGCGGGCCGCCTCCATCCTGGGATTCGAATGCGCGACCGTATCTCCGCGCCTACGCCGTGGCAACGCGCTGCCACAGGCCCCCACAGGCCCACAGGTTTGGCGACGGCCGGCGATTGCGGATGGGTGGCATGCATAATCCGCACTTCAGTAAGCGCCGGACACTGCCTACATTTCCGGTGGGAGGACGTGATCTTGTTTTGAACAAGGAGAACGTCGATGACAGGTCCCTTGACCTTCCTCAAATCAGCCTTCCATGCGCTCGCCCAGGCCCGCGCGAGCCAGGCCGAACGCTACGTTGCCGGCATCCTGCTTTCTTACGACGACGAGACGCTGCGCGCGCATGGCTACTCGCGTGCCGCGCTCAGGAAGCGCGCGGGGCCGCAGCCTTTCTAGCTTTGCAGCAAGTGCAGCAAGTGCGGAGGGCGCGCGCGGCCCGTCAGCGCTTCAGATGCAACGTCACCCAACCCTCGCGTGGAAGGGTGCGAACATGGCGGAAGCGCTGCGCCGAATAGGCCGCGATCACCGCGTCGCGCTGCCGCTGCAGGATACCGGACAGGATGAGTGATCCGCCCGGCGCGAGGTGCGCGGCCATGCCGGGCGCAAGCTGCATGAGCGGCCCCGCCAATATGTTGGCGGCAATGAGGTCGAACGGGCCGCGCTGCCTGAACACCGGATGATGGAAACCGGGCGCGGTCGCCGTGTGAACGAGAGCCGCGACGCCGTTGAGACGGGTGTTCTCGGCCGCGACCCTGGTCGCGACCGGGTCGATGTCGGTCGCCAGAACGTGAATATGCGCCATCCTGGCCATCGCGATCGCGAGAACCGCGCTGCCCGTGCCGAGGTCGAGCGCGTTGCCCGGCTTTTCGCGGCGCAGCACCGTTGCGATCATCTCCAGGCAGCCGGCGGTCGTGCCGTGATGGCCGGTGCCGAAGGCGAGCCCGGCCTCGATCTCAATGGCGAGGTCGCCGATGCGGCGACGGTGACGGTCATGCGCGCCGTGAACGAAGAAGCGGGCGGCGCGTACCGGCTTCAGCCCTTCGAGCGAACGCGCGACCCAATCGACGTCCGGCAGTTCTTCACGCGCCAGCGCCAAGGTCTCGCCGTGGCCGCGCAGGATTTCGGCGATCTGGCGCGCCGCTTCGTCGGTATCGCCGTCGGACATAGAGCGAGATTTCCCGGGATTCCGGCGTCCCGTCGAGTTCGACAATCGCCAGGGGCAGGCCGCTTTCCTCGAATGCGGCCTCAAGTGCTCGAAAGATTCGCTCGGCGGCATCCCTGCCTGCGGTGAAAAACAGCCGTGTCTGGGTCATGCGTGCTTGATGGCGCCTCAGCCTTCCGCGACGAGCCGCTTCAGCTTCTCGATCGCCGTATCGGCATTCTCGCCATAGGCGATCGTGCCGAAAAAGGCACCGTTTCGATCGAGCAGCACGATGGAGGCCGTGTGATCCATCGTGTAGTCGCCGCCTTCAAGCGGCACCTTGCGCGAATAGATTTTGAAGGCCTTGGTCATCTCCGCGACCTTTGCCGGCTCGCCGGTTATGCCCAGGATGCGGTCGGAAATATTGCCGACATAGAGGTTCATGGTCTCGGGCGTGTCGCGCTCGGGGTCGACCGTAACGAAATAGGCGCGAATGTCCTTGCCCTCGTCGCCAAGCTTCTTGAGCCATCCGTCAAGCTCTACCAGCGTTGTCGGACAAACTTCCGGGCAGTGGGTGAAACCGAAGAACACCGCCGAGGGATGGCCGCGAAATGCCGCTTCCGAAATTTCGGCGCCTTTCTGGTCGACCAGGGTGAACGGCGCGCCGAAGGCGTCTCCGCCGCGGCCCGCGCGATACCATTCGAAGGTCAGCCAGCCCACGCCGGCCGCCATGAGAACCAGAATACTGACGAGAATGGCTCGCATCATGATTGGCTTGCCTGTCCGAAGGTTTATTTGTCCGCGCGCCGGGCTAAGCAGGTTCCGGAAAAGTGTGTCACGGTTTTCCGACAGAAACCTGCGACAAAACAAGAGGCTAAGCAGGCGAAGCGTGGGCGAAGCCACGCAAGTCTGCTTAGAAGCACCAGGACATGCCGGACTGAATCATCGCCACGAAAATATCGGAGCCATTGTCCGCCCAGGCGGCAAAGGCGAAGCCGCCGACCGCCGCAAGCAGCGACAGGCCGGCGGCGTATCTGATCGCGGGCGGCAGCGATTTGGTCAGCGGCGTCATCGCATGAAAATAGCGATGCGGAGCGTATTGCGAAAGGGGCTATCTTGCCGCCGCCCAACTCCGCCAGGACTTTGGCCTTTGAGCAAGCCTGCCCGCACTTGCATTCGCGCCGTCCTCGCCCCAACTCAAGAACCGGTTGCCCATCTCAAGGAGAATTTCCATGCGCTTCATGGCGATGTGCCTGTCGACTGCTGTTCTCGGCCTTTCCGCCGGCCTGGCCTGCGCCGAGCAGGTCGGCGAAATCGGCGTGGACTGGTTCGGCAACGACATCATCGTGGAAGCCATCAAGGACCCGAAAGTCGATGGCGTCACCTGCCACGTCGCCTATTTCGAGCGTGGGGTGGTCGACCGGCTGCAGAAGGGCAACTGGTTCGAGGACCCCTCCGATTCGGCCATATCATGCAAGCAGACCGGGCCGATCACCATCCGGGACATCAGCCTGAGCAAGAGTGGCGAGGAGGTGTTCAAGCAAGGCATCAGCCTGATCTGGAAGAAGCAGGTCGTGAACCGCATCTACGACAAGGCGAACGCGACGCTGGTTTATGTGTCGCATTCGCGGCAGGTCCAGGACGGCTCCGCCAAGATGGCCATCGCCAGCGTGCCGCTGTTCGGCCAGGAAGTGGTGTGGACGAACGGCAAGCCGCAATAGGGCGCGTTAAGGCGCCGACTTGCCGGAGGTGCGCGAGCCACGTAAAGCGCGCTGATGGAAATCGATCCTGACCTGCGCTTCAAGAGTTCCGAGCCGCGCGCCCACCCGACGGCGGAGATGAAATCCTGCCGGCTCGGGCGCTACGCGGTGATCGGCGAGCGGGTGATCCTGCGCGAGGTCAGCGTCGGCGACTTTTCCTATTTCGAGCGGCACGCCGAGGCGATCTACACGACGATCGGAAAGTTCTGCTCGATCGCCGCCAACACGCGCATCAACGCGCTGGAGCATCCTATCGAGCGGATCACCAGCCACAAGGTCAACTACCGGCCCAACGAATTCTTCCGCTATCTGGGCGTGGACGATGCTTTCCGTGAAAGGCGGCGCGCAAAGCGCGTCGCGATAGGCCATGATGTCTGGATCGGTCACGGCGCGGTGGTCATGCCGGGCGTGTCGATCGGCAACGGCGCCGTCATCGGCGCCAATGCCGTGGTAACACGCGATGTCGTGCCCTTCGAAATCGTCGCCGGCGTTCCGGCGCGCCGGCTGCGCATGCGTTTCCACGGGGAGATTGTCAGGCGCATCGAGGCCTTGGGCTGGTGGGACTGGCCGGTCGAGCGCCTGTTCGACGCGATCCCCGATATGCAGGCCCTGCCGATAGGGTCCTTCCTCGACCGCTGGGAAAGCCCCCGCGGCTGAAGGGCGGGCCGTCGAACAGCCGGCTTGGGTGCCCGAAAGGCGCTCGCAGTGGCACCAGCCGTCCGCGTTTTTGGGAACCATCACGACTCCAATGGGTTGTGACCGCGAGGGACAACCAAGGAGATCATGCAATGAGACGCAGTCTTTTGTTCGCCACGTCGATTGCGGCGTTCGCCGCCCTGTCGGCCCCCGCTTTCGCCGAAAGCCCCGGACAGGCCAAGGATCCGGATTCAACCGGGCAGACGCAAATCAATCCGGCCGTGCAGCAGTTCAATGCCGAAAGCAAGACCGATATGACCACGACGGCCAGCACGACCGTGGAAAGTATTGAAACCTTGATGCCGGTGATGGCGGCCGGCACCACCACGGCCGGGCAGATCCAGACCCTCACGCAGGTCTCGACCGTGCACGTTATCCGGGTCAACGATTGGGCCAGCGCCAACAAGCAGGCGTTTGACGCGGCGATGAGCCAGAATATGAAGCCGGTGAGCGATCTGCAGGCTGCCCTGGCCGCCAATACGGCGGTGAGCACGCGGCTTGGCGAACAGCAGGTCATGCCCGGCAAGGTCGTGGCCAGCCAGATTCAGTCCGACGGGTCGATGGTTGTCTACGTCTATGACGGCGGTTGAGCAAGCCTGATCGGCCCTGAACGGGCCAGTCCGAAAGTGTGACGTGCCGGCCGTTTGGCCGGCATTTTTGCGCCGTTCTTTTCGGCGGCGAAAGGATCAGCGCGAATCCAGCAGGGCTCCGAATCCGGTTAACGGGATCGCGATTAACTCAGGGTTAACGATGAGCGAAGTCCCCCCTCTCCGTCTTGCTTCGCAAGCCACCTCTCCCCCTGCGGGGGCGAGGAAAGGCGCCAAGCGGTCCGGCCGCGCGTTTCTTCGCCCCTGCGAAGCGCTTGCGAAGAGGGGGACAGGTGGCCGCGAAGCGGCCGGAGAAGGGGTTGTCAGAGCCTGGCGAATCCCTCTTTTGGATGGCGAAACTTTGCCGGCTGTAATAATGCCTTGCGGCTTCGGACAGGGCAGATAATGGCTGCCGATTGCACGGCTCACGCCGCGTTCCGTCCGGCCAAGGAGAAAAATGTCCGCCTTCGCCCTGTCGCTCGTCCTGTCGGCCGCCGTCCTGCATGCGAGCTGGAACGCGCTGGTGAAGGCGGCGTCTGATCGCGCTTTGGTGATCGCGGCTGTTTCGGGCGCCCATGCGATGGCCGGCCTGCTGCTGATCTTGATCTCGCCCTTGCCGGCGCCGGCGAGCTGGCCCTCGCTGTTGGCTTCGACGCTCTTCCACTATCTGTACTATGTGCTGCTCTTCCAGGCCTACCGGCTGGGGGATCTCAGCCAGGTCTACCCGATCTCGCGCGGGCTGGCGCCCGCGCTGGTGGCGTTCGGCACATACGCCATCATCGGCGAGACGCTGACGCCGCAGGGCTGGGCCGGGCTGGCCGCGATCTCATGCGGCATCGGCCTGCTCGCGCTCCAGCGGGGCGCCGCGCATGCCGACCCGCGTGCTGTCGGCGTGGCGGGGCTGCTTGGTCTGACGATCGCCAGCTATTCGGTGGCCGACGGCATAGGCATTCGTCTTGCGCAGAGCCCGCTCGGCTATATGGGCTGGCTTTTCCTGCTGGAGGCGCCGGTAGTGTCCTACATTTTGTGGAACCGCCGCGCAAAGCGCCTGACGGTGAACTGGCGCGTCTTCGGCCTGGGACTGATCGGCGGCATTATGTCGGTCACGGCTTACGGAACCGTGCTTTACGCCAAGACCATCGCGCCGATCGGCGCGGTGTCGGCGGTGCGCGAGTTCGAGCGTCGTGATCGCCGCCCTCATCGGCCTGTTCTTCTTCGGCGAGCGTCCCTGGGCCGGCCGCCTCGCCGCCGCTCTCGTGGTGGCGGCCGGCGTGATCCTGCTGGCGACGGGTTGAGATTTTTCGAACGGTCGGTTCCCTCCAGGATACGGACGTTTCGAAAGAGCAGCCCCCTCAATACTTGCGGAGTTGATATATATCGAATACATATCCACTCACGATGGAGATTGAATGGAGCCCGAGTAAGAATGAGGAACTCAAGGAGCGCTACGGTGTCGGATTTGAGCGCGTGCTGGTGGCCTTGACGGAAGGTGCCCTGCTTGACAGCCGCACGCATCCGAACGTTGAGCGATATGGGCACCAACACCAACTAATCGTGGAGATCGACTCTTATGCCTGGATTGTTCCGTTTGTGCAGGAGGGTCAAATGGTTTTCTTGAAGACAATGTTCCCCAGCCGTAAGGCGACGAAGAAGTATCTGGAGCGGTGAGATGAGCAAAATCCCTGCACTCTCCGAGGCCGAAGAGCAGGAAATCGTAGCCCTCAGCGACGAGGAGGGCTGGGTCTCGGCCAAGAACATCGAAGCTGAGCGCTCATTCTGGCAGGAGGCCGCAAGGCGCGCGCTGGACGGCAAAAGGCGACGGATTTCGATCTCGATTCCGGAGCGCGATCTGGCGCGGCTCAAGGCGCATGCGGCGGAGGAGGGCATGCCCTATCAGACGCTGATCAACTCGATCCTTCATAAATATCTGGAACGGTGAAGGAATAGGCGGCTCCCGCCTTGAATGCGGTCGTTACCGGAACGGGTGAAGCTCAACCTCACACCGCCGCGACAAACCCCTCCAGCACCTTCTTCTGCCCGGCCTTGTCGAAATCGATGGTGAGCTTGTTGCCCTCGATCGAGGCGATGTTGCCGTTGCCGAATTTCTGGTGGAACACGCGGTCGCCGACCTTGAACGGGGAGGGGGTGTCGGCGACGGATTTCGCCACCAGTTCGCCGTCGATGGTGCGGCCCTTCACCGAGCCGCGGCCGGCGCCGTAGCCTGAATCGGTCTCGCCATAGCCGATGCGCTCGACCTGATGGCCGGAGCGCGAACCCCAGTTGCGGTCGGTCGCCTCGGTGCGGTTCTGTTGCGCGCGCTGCCAGCCCGGCGTCGCATAGGTGCTGGAAAAGCTGCGGCCGCCGGAATTGCCCTTGTCTGAAGCCCCGCTTGCGCCGCCGATATTGTCGAAGCGCGAGGCGCCGTAAGGATTCTGCCGTCCGGCCGAGAAGCCGCCGGAGGCGCGGCCGTAGGGCGAGCCGTAGCCGCCGTAGGAAGTGCCGGCTTCCGCCACCTCGACATGCGCCTCCGGCAGTTCCTCGATGAAGCGCGACGGGATTGTCGACTGCCACAGGCCGTGGATGCGCCGGTTGGAGACGAACCAGATATGCAGGTTTTTCTTGGCGCGGGTCAGGCCGACATAGGCGAGGCGGCGCTCCTCCTCCAGGCCGCCGCGGCCGCCCTCGTCGAGCGCGCGCTGGTGCGGGAACAGGCCCTCTTCCCAGCCGGGCAGGAAGACGGTCTCGAACTCCAGGCCCTTGGCCGAATGCAGCGTCATGATCGAGACGGCGTCGAGATCCGCGTTCTGCTCGGCGTCCATGACCAGCGCGACATGCTCGAGGAAGCCGCGCAGCGATTCGTATTCCTCCATGGAGCGGATAAGCTCCTTGAGGTTTTCCAGCCGGCCGGGCGCTTCGGCCGAACGGTCGTTCTTCCACATTTCCGTATAGCCGGACTCCTCCAGAATGATCTCGGCAAGTTCGGTATGCGGCTTGGTCTCCAGCAGTTCCTGCCAGCGGCGGAAGCCGGCGGCGAGCTGGCGCAGGGCGGCGCGCGGCTTGGGCTTCAGCTCGTCGCTTTCCGCGAGGTTTTCCGCCGCCGCCAGCATCGGTATGCCGAGCGCGCGCGAGGTGTCGTGCACCTGGCGGACCGCGGCCTCGCCAAGCCCGCGCTTCGGCACGTTGACGATGCGCTCGAAAGCAAGGTCGTCGGCCGGCTGCGCCACCACGCGCAGATAGGCCAGCGCGTCGCGAATCTCCTGGCGCTCATAAAAGCGCGGGCCGCCGATGACGCGGTAATTGAGGCCGAGCGTGACGAAGCGGTCCTCGAACTCGCGCATCTGGAAGGAGGCACGCACCAGTATCGCCATGTCGTTCAGAAGGTGGCCCTTGCGCTGGTGCTGCTCGATCGTCTCGCCGACGGCGCGCGCCTCCTCCTCCGAATCCCAGGCGGCGTGCACATTGACCTTGCCGTCATCGGCAGAGGCATTGTCGGTGAACAGCGTCTTGCCCAGCCGGCTCTCATTGTGGGCGATGAGGTGCGAGGCCGTTCCTAGAATATGGGCGGTGGAGCGGTAGTTGCGTTCGAGCCGGATGATGGTGGCGCCCGGAAAATCCTTGTCGAAGCGCAGGATATTGTCCACCTCGGCGCCGCGCCACCCGTAGATGGACTGGTCGTCGTCGCCGACGCAGCAGATGTTTATTCTCGTTTCGCTCACGGCCGTTAGGCGTTCACCGGAAGTGAGGGCAGGCCGTGCCGCTGCGCCCTTCTCCCCGTTCACGGGGAGAAGGTGGTCCGAAGGACCGGATGAGGGGCCGGCACCTGCTTCTGAGATCGCGGCGCCGCCCCTCATCTGCCTGCCGGCATCTTCTCCCCGTGAACGGGGAGAAGAGGGCTGTCCTCCCGGCCGCTGCGCCAGCAGCCGCAGCCACATATACTGCGCCGTATTGGTGTCCTGGTATTCGTCGACGAGGATGTATTTGAACCTGCGGTGATACTCGGCGAGCACGTCGTGGTGATTGCGGAAGATGCGGATCGGGTGACAGAGAAGGTCGCCGAAATCGCAGGAATTCAGCGTCGCGAGGCGGTCCTGATAGGCCTTGAACAATTCGCGGCCCTTGCCGTTGGCGAAACTGCGCGCGTCGCCTTCGGGGATCTCGGCGGGGCCGAGGCCCTTGTTCTTCCAGCCGTCGATCATCTGCGCGAACTGGCGCGCCGGCCAGCGCTTGTCGTCCAGCCCCTCTGCCTGGATGATCTGCTTGATGAGCCGGACCTGGTCGTCGGTGTCCAGAATGGTGAAATCGGAGCGCAGGCCGGCGAGTTCGGCATGGCGGCGCAGCATCTTCACGCCGATGGAGTGGAAGGTGCCGAGCCACGGCATGCCCTCGATCTGCTCGCCGACGAGCAGGCCGACGCGCTGCTTCATCTCGCGCGCCGCCTTGTTGGTGAAGGTGACGGCGAGAATCTGGCTCGGCCAGGCGCGGCCGGTCGCCAGAATATGGGCGATGCGGGTGGTGAGAACGCGGGTCTTGCCGGTGCCGGCGCCGGCGAGCACGAGAACCGGCCCCTCGGTGGTCTCGACGGCGAGCCGCTGCTCGGCGTTCAGGCCGCGCAGATAGTCGGGCGCTGCCGCGCCTCGGGCCGCCATGGCGCGGGCGGCAAGGCCCGATCCGCCCCGCGACGGGGCGGACGGCATGCGCGGCGGCGCGTCGCCCGGGGGCGAATCGTCATGCGGGAAAGCGGCCATCGGTGCGAATGTAGTGATTTGGGTGCGAAAGGCCAGCAATCATCAGCAGGCGCTGGCCGCCAGGTGTCGAGTTTGGCCGCGCAACCCAAGATCTGGCGCATAATAAACCTCAATGACGTGACAGCTTTCCTATATCACTTCGGCGTCGAGACTTTACATGCGCGATTGGGCCTATCCCGGTCGGCCCTCACCGCTGGCATGTTCCATTTACCGGGACCGGCTTGCGCTGCTCCGCCGAATGAGGCATAGAGCCGAACCGTAACGTACGGTACGATACGGGGAAACTCTTGTTGCACGCCGCGCCTGAGATGCAGGGTGACGAAGCGCTGACGGATCGCCAGAAGGCTGTCCTCGACGCCGCGCTCGCGCTCCTGGTGGAGGAGGGCGACGCGCTCACCATGACCGCGGTTGCCCGCCGCGCGTCCTGTTCCAAGGAGACGCTGTACAAATGGTTCGGCGACCGCGACGGCCTGCTGACGGCGACGGTGCGCTGGCAGGCATCGCGCGTTCATGTCGAGGCGGTCGATCGCGCGCGTATCGATCTGGCAGCGCTGACCGGAAGCCTGGAGCGCTTCGCTTCCGACTGGCTGACGGTGATCTCGTCGAAAACGTCGATCGCGCTCAACCGCGTTGCGGTCGGCCATGCCGGATCGGCGACGACGAAGCTCGGCGCCATCGTGCTGGAAAACGGCCGTTTCGCGCTTGCCGGCCGGCTGAAGCCGGTACTGGAGGCCGGGCGCGCGGCGGGGCTGCTCGTCTTCGACGATTCGGAGACGGCTTTTCGGACGTTCTTCGGACTGGTCGCCCGCGACGTGCAGATAAGACTGTTGCTCGGCGACGGGCTGAAATTGACTGCCGCGACAATCGCCCGCGATGCCGGTGAGGCGACGCGGCAGTTTCTGGCTCTTTACGGGGCAAAACCGGCCGGCGAAAACCGGCCAATCGCGTGAACGGGAAGGCCGGCCGAAATCAGCCGAGCCAGTCATTGAAAAGGGAAGGAAAGTCCATGCGTGTTTATTACGATCGCGACGCCGATCTCAATCTCATCAAGGGTAAGAAGGTGGCCATTATCGGCTACGGCTCGCAGGGCAGGGCGCATGCGCTCAACCTCAAGGAATCGGGCGTGAAGGACATCGCGATCGGCCTCAAGGCCGGTTCCGCGACGGCCAGGAAGGTCGAGGCCGACGGGCTCAAGGTCATGTCGGTGGCCGAAGCGGCCAAATGGGCGGACCTGATGATGATGGCCACCCCCGACGAGCTGCAGGCCGATATTTACAAGGGCGAGATCGCGCCGAACATCCGCGACGGCGCCGCGATCGCCTTCGCCCACGGCCTCAACGTGCATTTCGGCCTGATCGAGCCGAAGGCGTCCGTCGACGTTCTGATGGTCGCGCCGAAGGGCCCGGGCCATACGGTGCGCGGCGAATACCAGAAGGGCGGCGGCGTGCCGTGCCTGGTTGCCGTGCACCAGGATGCTTCCGGCAATGCGCTCGACCTCGGCCTGTCCTATGCCTGCGGCGTCGGCGGCGGCCGCTCCGGCATCATCGAGACCAATTTCAAGGAAGAGTGCGAGACCGACCTGTTCGGTGAGCAGGTGGTGCTGTGCGGCGGACTTGTCGAACTCATCCGCGCCGGCTTCGAGACCCTGGTGGAGGGCGGCTACGCGCCTGAAATGGCCTATTTCGAGTGCCTGCATGAGGTGAAGCTGATCGTCGACCTCATCTATGAAGGCGGCATCGCCAACATGAACTACTCGATCTCCAACACGGCCGAGTGGGGCGAGTACGTGACGGGGCCGCGCATCATCACGGACGAGACCAAGGCCGAGATGCGCCGCGTGCTCAAGGACATCCAGACCGGCAAATTCACCTCGGAATGGATGCAGGAATACCGATCCGGCCTTGCCCGCTTCAAGGGCATCCGCCGCATGAATGACGCTCATCAGATCGAGCAGGTCGGCGAGAAGCTGCGCGGCATGATGCCGTGGATCGCCAAGAACAAGCTGGTCGACAAGGCGAAGAACTGAGGCGATCCACGGGTTTTCCTTCGGCGCGTCCTCGGGCCTTGCCCTGCGGTCGCGCGGGCGATCGCCAGGAACAAGCTGGTCGACAAGGCGAAGAACTGAGGCGATCCACGGGTTTTCCTTCGGCGCGTCCTCGGGTCTTGCCCTGCGGTCGCGCGGGTCGCCAAGAACAGGCTGGTCGACAAGGCGAAAAACTGAGGAGGCGATCCACGGGTTTTTCTTCGGCGCGTCCTCGGGCCTTGCCCTGCGGTCGCGCGGGCGATCGCCAGGAACAGGCTGGTCGACAAGGCGAAAAACTGAGGAGGCGATCCACGGGTCTCGCCTTTACTTGCCCCGATCGGGCGCGTGAGTAATCGCGAAGGAGATAGCCAAGGGCCGCGGGAGATCCGCGGCCCTTGGTTTTTTGCTAGAGTCCGATTCGTCGGGCAGGGCGCGATTGGAGGGTTTGATGCAAATCGAATCTGCGCTCGAATTGCAGGCGCGCATTTTTTCGCGGGTTTTCCAGTTCATAGAACTGCCGATGACGGCCCGGATGGCGCAGCCGTCGCCAGGTCTCTTCCTCGATCCGTTGCTTCTCGAGACGAAGTCGGCCCGGCCGAGAAGGCCGCCTCGCCGCCGCGCCAACGACATCGCGCTCGGCGTGGCGGAGGGCACCGGCCCGGGCGATGTCCGGCTGGCGGTGCTGGTTCAAAGCCGCAACAAGATGCAGAGCGCGGACGTCGAGGAGATAGTCGGCATGGCCATGGGCGAAGCCGAGGTTCTCTATATCGGTCGGCAGAAGCCGCTCTGGACCACGCAGCGCAGCGATCCGATCCGCCTCGGGGTCAGCATCTCCCCCGTTACCGTCGACTATGCGGGCACGCTCGGGTGCTTTTGCCGCGACAATCTCAGCGGCAGGACCGGCATCCTCTCGAACAACCATGTGCTGGCCGACGTGAACAGCGTGCCCATCGGCACAGCCATCATGCAGCCCGGCGCGCGCGACGAAGGGCGGCCGGAAGAGGATAGGATCGCCGAACTGATCCGTTTCGTGCCTATCCAGTTCGGCGGTTTTCCCAACCGCGTGGATGCCGCCGTCGCCGCGCTCACCGACCACGGCCGCGGCGAGGACCGCAATACGCTCTACGACAGTTCGGACCCACCTTCTCCCGCAATGACCCTTGAGGCCGAAGCGCCGGTCGAGGCGTTGCCCGGCATGACCGTTTTCAAAACGGGACGCACGACCCGTCATACGCGCGGCAAGGTGCGCGCGGTCAATGTGAACAACTATCTGGTCGATGTCGGGGTAGGGTTGGCGCGTTTCGACGGACAGGTGCTTATCGAGACGGACATGGCGCCGGAGCCCTTCGGCAGGCCGGGCGACAGCGGTTCGCTGATCGTCGATGAAGGCGGCAGGCCCTTGGGGTTGCTTTTTGCCGGCTCGGCCTCGGGAGGCGCCGGCAACGTTGGCATTACCGGGGCCAACCCTATATCATCGGTAATCGAGCAGTTGGGGGTGACGCTCGTTTGAGGACCATGTGGCTGAATGAAACACTCGATGGGTCAGGCGCTTGAGATCCAGAAGGCTTTCGAGGAGCGGTTCGGCCAACAGGAAGGATTGCTGGGCATAGGCATAGGCCTCAATACCGGCAAGGACGACCTGGCGCTGAATATCTCGGTTTCGCGCGAAGCCCAGGCATCGGGCATTCCAAAAACCTTCAAAGGCCTTGACGTGGTCGTCGACGTGGTGGGCGCGATCCGCGCCTTCTGAGCTTCTCGCATCTTCCGGTCACTGATCGGCCGCTCAATGTGTCCCAGACCGGCACATCTTCGGTTGGCCCGCTTCTTGCGTGGTATCTGGCGGAAGCTTCGTTATCGTGTCGTTGCAGGCGATCCCGCGGGGGGTGTCGAATGACGGCACGAGAGCCGACGCAGTTGGGGAACTGCGTCGGCTCAGCAATTCCGAGGTTCGGCCGGGCCGGGGGGCATCGGCCGACACAGCGAGAGCCGGCGCAGTAAGGGGCCTGCGTCGGCTCTGCAATTCTCAGTGCAGCCGAGCCGGGGGGCATCGGCCCGTGCAGTGAGGGAGCCGGCGCGGCGGGGGCCTGCGTCGGCTCTTTTTTTGCGGCGGCGCGGTTCAGCAATTACAGTGCGGCTCAGCCATAGGGCGAGTAGCACTGCCGGCGCGGGCCGTTGTAAGGCTGGAAACTATTGTCCCAGGCGCGGTAGCTGCGATAGCGCGCGAAGCACCAGCGCACATGCGTATTGCCTGCGACTGGCGCGCGATAATAGCGGCGCGGCGCGTAGTATGGGTCATAGTAACGAGGGCCACCGTAGTAGCCACCCAACAGGGGCACGCCCAACCCCAGGAAGATGCCGCCGTTAAAATAGTTGTCGTTGTTGCGATAGCGCCGATACTTGTTCCAGTTGCGTCGGCCGTGCCAATTGCCGTTGCGGTTCCACCTGCCGTTACCGCGCCAGGCGCGGTTTCCCCGCCATTTGCGGTTTCCGTTCCACTGGCTTCCACCCTGCCAAGCGCGATCGCCTCGCCACTCGCCTCCGCCGCGGTTGAAGCGCGGCCAAATGGGGTGGGTTCCTCCGCGAAACTCGCCGTCGACGACCGGCTGCACCGGAAGGCCAGCGCCCATTGCGGGCGGCTGGAGCCTGCCGATTGGTCCCAGCGGAGCGGATCCTGCGCCTCCGGAAAGCCCGGTCAGCATGCCAAGCGCGATCGCGCCCGCGCGCGCGAGGGTCGATAGTGCCGTGATCATTCTCCGTCTCCAGAAAAACCCGCGATCCGCCCATGTCCCGATGTTGGACATGGTAGTGCCCACAGCATGAACGCGCGATGAACGGCTTTGTTCCGGTGCGCCGGCGCGGGCTTGTGTTCGGCGGCCACAGCAGGCAAAAGCGCATTCATGTCCTTCCGGCTCGCCACCTTCAACGTCGAGAACCTGATGTACAGGTTCGACTTCTCCGGCTACCGCAACCAGCTCCAGCAGGACCGCACGCTGGCGCTTTTCCATATCCGCGACGAGGCCGAGTTCAGGCTGCTCGAACAGGCCCGCACTATCGCGCACGCCGACGATACGCGCCAGCTCACCGCGCTGGCCATCGCCGCGACGCGCGCCGACATTCTCTGCGTGCAGGAAATAGACAATATCGAGGCGCTGAAGGCTTTCGAGTATGGCTACCTCTTCAAGATGGTCGGCCATGGCTATCGCCAGAAATTCACCACCGCCGGCAATGATACACGCGGCATCGACGTTGCCGTGATGATGCGCGAGGAGACCCGCGACGGCCAGCCGATCGAATTCGTGCGCATGAACAGCCATGCCCCGCTGACCTATGGCGAACTCGGCCTGCATACGCCGCAGCTCGAAGCGCTCGGCATTCAATCCCATGAACGCATCTTCCGGCGCGACTGCCTGGAGATCGATGTGCGGATCGGCGGCCAGCCGCTGACCGTCTACGCCGTTCATTTCAAGTCCATGGGCGCCGCGCGCGACGGCGTGCCAGGCCGGGATGCGACAATGCCGGTGCGCGGCGCCGAGGCGAAGGCCGTGCGCCAGATCATCGAGAGCCGGTTCGGCAAGGAGCACGCGGCGTCGAAACGCTGGGCGATCTGCGGCGACATGAACGACTACCGGCAGCGCATCGTCATCGGCGGCGACGAGCAGGCAGGCTTCGAGTTCACGATCGTCAACGAGCAGGTCTCGGCGCTCGACTACCTGCTCGCCGACGGCTTCGCGCACAATATTGTCGAGCGGCGGCCGGAACTTGAACGCTGGACGCTGTATCACACGCGCGGGCCACAGGAGCGGCACTTGTGCCAGCTTGACTATCTGTTGCTCTCGCCCGCCTTGGCCGAACGCAATTCGACCGCCATACCCGATATCATTCGCGGCGGGCAGCCATGGCGCACGATTTTTCCGCCCGGCCAGGAGGTCGAGCGATTCCCCAGGGTCGGCTGGGACCGGCCGAAGGCGTCCGACCATTGCCCGGTCGCCGTGACGCTCGACATGGTTTGACGGAGAAAAACATGATGTTCGACCTTCCGCGCGGCCTGGTTGTGCCGGTTTCGGCCATCGAAGTGCGGCTCGATCCCGAGCCGCATCCGTTCGAGGCGGCGAACACCGTCGCGATCGACGCCAACTGGCAGCACGAAATTGCTGCCAACCCCGCGCTTTTCGACGGCATTATCATGCTCCTATCGCAGATCGCCTATGGCCAAGGCAGGCTGGTCGGCCGCTGCCACGCGGTACGCTACGCCACGCTGCTCCAGTGGCGCCGCGAACGCCCCCCTGGCGCGGAGCATGCCTTCGCGCATGCGGCGCTGGTGTCCAGCGACGGTGCGCTGATTGCGATCCGCATGGGCGCCCACACCGCCAATCCCGGCAAGGTGTATTTCGCGGCGGGCTCGTTCGAGCCCTTCGACTTTCGCGACGGTCTTGTCGATGTCGACTTCAACATGGCCCGCGAGGTGTTCGAGGAGACGGGCATCGACATTTTGTCGGCGCCCGCCGACGACAACTACCACCTCTATTCCCGCGATTCCAATACAGTCATCTTTCGCCGCTACCATCTGGCCGCGCCGGCCGAGGAAATCGCCCGGCGCATAGCCGATTTCCTGGCGGCGGAGACGGAGCCGGAAATCGACGGGGCGGTGATCATCCGCGGGCGCCACGACCTTCCAGAGGGGCTGGCGCCGCATATGAAGCCGATCGTCGAATGGCACTTCGGCGGCTAAGCGGGCCGGCTACTCGTGGCGCAATGCCACGATCGGATCCAGCCGGGCGCCGCGCAGCGCCGGGAAAAAGCCGAACACCATGCCGATCAGCGCCGAGAAGCCGACGGCCAGCAGGATGACGGAGAGGCTCGGCGAGAACGGGATATCCAGGGTCAGCGACGCCGTTCCCGCCAGCGCCAGGCCGAGCGCTATGCCGATCAATCCGCCAAGCAGCGAAAGCACCGTCGCCTCGACCAGGAACTGGATGAGAATGTGCTTCTCCTGCGCGCCTATGGCAAGCCGGATGCCGATTTCGCGGGTCCGCTCGGTGACGGATACCAGCATGATGTTCATGATGCCTATGCCGCCGACCAGCAGGCTGACGCCGGCCACCGCGCCAAGCATGCCGGTCATGGTCGCGGTGGCGCTGGCCATGGCCTCGGCGACCTGAGTCATGTCGCGCACGTCGAAATTGTCGTCGGCGCCCGGCGCGATGCGCCGGGTTTCCCGCAGGATCGTCTCGATCTCGTCCTGAACCTGCGATGTCGCGACCCCGTCGGCGGCTGAGACGTAGATCGCGTCGACATCACGGTCGCCGGCGATGCGGCGCTGATAGGTGGTGAGCGGCATGATCACCGTGTTGTCCTGGTCCTGGCCGAAGCCGGATGTTCCCTTGCTTTCAAGCACGCCGATGACGCGGCAGCTCATCTTGCCGACACGCATCGGCTGGCCGTCGGGATCGCCGCCGCCGAAGAACTGGGTCCGCACCGTCTGGCCGATCAGGCAGACATTGGCGCCGTTGCGTGTTTCCAATTCGGTGAACAGGCGGCCCTGCGAGAGGCGCCAGTCGCGGGCCACGAAGTAGGCGAGGTCGGTGCCGGTGACGTCGGCTGCCACGTTCTGCGCGCCGAAGACGACGCGCACCGTGCTCTGCGCGGCGGCCGACACCGCGCGCGCCGAGGTCAGCCCGCTGACGAGGCCCGCCACGTCCTTCTCGTCAAGCTTGCGCGGCGTGAACGAGGTCGAGCCCGAACGGTCCGGCCGGGCGGCGCGCACCACCAGCAGGTTGCTGCCCAGCCGCGAAATGTCGGATTTCACCTTCTCGGTCGTACCGCCGCCGATGGTGAGCATGGCAATTACGGCGGCCACCCCGATCACGATGCCGAGCAGCGTCAGGAAAGAGCGCAGCACGTTGCGGCGGATGGAGCGCAGCGCCAGGCGGATGGTTTCCCAAAGCATCAGGCAGCCTCCGCGTTCAGCCTGTCCGAGGCGACATGGCCGTCGAGAAAGCCGATCGTGCGGCCGGCATAGGCGGCGACATCATGCTCATGCGTGACCATGACGATGGTGAGCCCGAATTCGTCATTGAGGCGGGTGAGCAGGTTCATGATTTCGTGGCTGCGGGCCGTATCCAGGTTTCCCGTCGGCTCGTCGGCCACGACCAGGGTCGGCCGCGTGACGATGGCGCGCGCGATCGCCACACGCTGCTGCTGGCCGCCTGAAAGTTCGGCGGGTGTGTGGTGTTCGCGGCCTTTGAGGCCGACCTCGTCCAGCGCGCGCATCGCCAACTGCCGGCGCTCGGATGCCGCGATGCCGCGATAAATCAGCGGCAACTCGACATTTTCCGCCGCCGTGGTGCGGGCAAGCAGATTGTAGCCCTGAAAGACGAATCCGATGTGGCGGTTGCGCAGAATTGCGCGGCGCGCGCGGTCAAGTCTGCCGGCATCGATGCCGAGGAAGCCGTAACGGCCGGCGGTCGGCGTGTCGAGACAGCCGACAATATTCATCGCCGTCGACTTGCCGGAACCCGAAGGCCCCATGATGGCGACGAATTCGCCGCGCTCGATCGAAAAGGACACGCCCGCCAGCGCGTGCACTTTCGCCTCGCCCTTGCCGTAGGTCTTCCAGACGCCGTCGAACCGGATGAGTTCGCTATCAACGCTCATCGCTAGCGCGTCCCGCGGGCGCCGGTTATCACCTGATCGCCTTCCGACAGGCCGGAAAGGATTTCCGTGTTCTCCCCGTCGCTCGAACCGGCCCTTACGCGCACGGCTTCGGGTTGGCCGTCCTTCAGCACGTAGACGGCGCGCGTTCCGTCGGGCTCGCGGCCCGCCGGGCGGGCGGCGCGCGGTCGTGCGAAGCGCGGCATGAAAAGCCGCTGCAGGCTCCAGCCCGTTTCGGCTTGCGGGGCGGGAGGACTGTAGCGGAAGGCCGCGTTGGGAATGGTGAGCACATCACTGGCCTGGCGCGTGACCACTGCTACCGTCGCTGTCATTCCGGGCCTCAGCAGCAATTCGCCATTGTCGACGTCGAGGCGCGCATTGTAGGTCACCACGCCCTCGGTCGTCGCGGAAGCGAAGGAAATATCGCGGATTTCCGCGTCGAAGCGCCGCTCCGGAAAAGCGTCCACGGTGAAGCGGGATGGCTGGCCCGGCCTGACCGCGCCGATGTCGGCCTCGTCGATCGCTGCCTTCAGCTCCATCTTCCTGAGATCGGCGGCGAGCACGAACAGCACCGGCGCCTGCAGCGACGACGCCACCGTCTGGCCGGGATCGACCGAGCGGGTGAGTACGATGCCGTCGACCGGAGCATAGATACGGCTCTTCTGCAGGTCCGCCTGCTGCAATTTCAGCTCCGCCCTGGCGATAGCCAGGTTCGCTTCCGCCACCGCCACCGCGCTGACCGCGCGGTCGCGCGCCGCAAGCGCGGTGTCGAGCGCCTGTTGCGCCACCATGCCGCGATCGGAAAGCTGCTGAGCGCGCGAAAGCGTCTGCCCGGATTCCTTCAGCGTGGTTTGCGCCTGGCCGACTTGTGCCTGCGCCACTTTGACCGACGCTTCCGCGCGGTCGACATTGGCGACGATCCGCACCGTGTCGAGTTCGGCCAGCACGTCGCCTTTCTTCACCGTGTCGTTCTCGTCGACATTGACCGAGCGCACGACGCCCGAAAGCTCGCTGGAAATATCGACCTGTATGAGCGGCTGCAGCGTTCCGGTTGCCGATACCTCGACGGTGAGGTCGCCGCGCTTGACAGGCGCGGTGGTGAACTCGACCGGCGCTTGTGCGGGTGCGGTCCACCAATACAGGGCGCCGCCAAGTGCGGCGAGAACAGCGGCAACGACGATCGCGCGAAACAGCAGCCGCCCCCTGCCGGGTCCGGGCTTTTCGTTCAGGTCGAGCGCCGACGCGATGGAAGTCGGGCTGTCCACACTTGGCCGATTGACAATCTGGTCCATTGCGGACCCCTTATGGAACAGAATCCCTCGCATCACAGGTCATGCCGGTACGGGAGGAATTCAAGTTAATTTTCGCTCATCTTCGAGCGGATGGAGGGGAAGGATGCAGCAGCGCCGCCGCTATGTGGTGTACGACGTTTTCACCGGCGAACCCCTTGCCGGCAATCCGCTTGCGGTCGTTCTCGACAGCGAAGGGCTGGATAAGGCCGCCATGCAGCGCATCGCGCGCGAATTCAACCTGTCTGAATCCACCTTCGTCCTGCCGCCGGAGGATGTCCGCCACCGGGCGCGGGTGCGCATCTTCACGCCCGACTACGAAATGCCTTTCGCCGGCCATCCGACGGTTGGCACCGCAATTGCCCTGGCTGATCTCGCCGGCAGCAAGGCTCCGTCGATCCTCGTGCTGGAGGAGAATATCGGGCCGGTGCGATGCGCCGTCGGCCATGTCGGCGGCACCGCCTTTGCCGAGTTCGGTCTGGCGAAGCTGCCGGAGCCGCTGGCGTTTTCGGTGGAACCCAATGTCGTCGGCGCGGCGCTGGGGCTGGGGCCGCACGAACTCGGCTTCGAAAACCATCGTGTCTCCTACTGGTCGGCCGGCGTACCCTATGTGACCGTTCCTGTATCGGGGCTGAACGCCGCCGCGAAGGCGCGGCTCGACAACGCGGCCTGGCTGGAATTCGCGCCGCGCGACAAGGGCGGAGAGGCGGCAAGCGCCTATGTCTACTGCCGCGAGAGCGTTCACCACGACAGCGCCTTCCATGCGCGCATGTTCGTGCCCGGCAACTCGACCTACGAGGATCCGGCGACCGGTTCGGCCGCCGCCGCCTTTGCCGGAGCCGTGGCCAAATTCGACCAGCCGGTGGATGGCCTGACCAGACTGTGGATAGAGCAGGGGATCGAAATGGGCCGGCCCTCGCGCATCAGGCTGGAGATCGACATGGCACATGGCCGCGTCGAGGCCGCGCGCATCGGCGGCCAGGCGGTGAAGGTCGCCGAGGGTGTGCTGTTCGTCTGACCGGGGCTCTTTTCGACCCGGCGCGCGGGCCTCAGCACGCGCCAGTCGGTCTCTCGGCTGTCTATAATCGCGTCGGCCTAATTAGACGGCATGACGGCGCCTGCCCGGTCCTTGTTTCGTCAAATCTCGAAAGAGCGCTTGTATCTTTTTCTGATTTTCTTCGGCAAAGCGATTGGCGACCTGGGCTTTTTGTACGCTGATGCTTTCATCTTGAACTCCGCCCCGAATCGGCTGCCGCCAAATACGAGGGCGCCGATCAGCATAGCGACGCCAAACCCGGCCAAGGCTACCATGGTCCAGGTCATTGATCTGGCGCTGGCGAGATGCCGCAGTTCAGCGGTTGTCTCGGACTGCAGCAGTTTCAACTCGCGCCTAAGGTCTTCCAAAGAAGCATTGATGCGCGCTTCCGTTCCCTCAAGTTCGGCGTCCGATTCTTCGCTTGATACAGTCATTGAAACCCTGCCCCCGTGGGCTGCTCGACGTGCGCCCCACACTGTTCACACGCCGATCGGCATGTGCTCGGCGGAGCGGGTTACGGCGCGCGGCGCGGTGAGTTCCTTCCACTGCGACAGCGCCTTGCTGACGGCGGCGAACGGCTGGCGATCGACCAGCTTGCCACGGCCCGGGCGCGGCTGGTCGTTCTTTCCTTCCGACCACACCACCTCGCCGCGCGAAAGCGTATAGCGCGGCAGGCCGGAGACTTTCACGCCCTCGAACACGTTGTAGTCGATGATCGATTTCTGGTTGGCGGCCGAGATCGTCTTAGAAAGTTTCGGATCCCAGACGACCAGGTCGGCATCGGAGCCGGGCAGGATCGCGCCCTTCCTCGGGTAGATGTTCAGAATCTGCGCGATGTTGGTCGAGGTCACGGCGACGAATTCGTTCGGCGTCAGCCGGCCGGTTTCCACGCCCTTCGTCCACAGCACCGGCATGCGGTCCTCGAGCCCGCCGGTACCGTTCGGAATCTTCGTGAAATTGCCGACGCCCACGCGCTTCTGCTCCGTTGTAAAGGCGCAGTGGTCGGTTGCCACCACCTGCAGCGAGCCCGCCGACAGGCCGGCCCACAACGAATTCTGATGGCTCTTGTCGCGGAAGGGCGGGCTCATCACACGCTGCGCCGCATGGTCCCATTGCTTGTTGAAATATTCGGTTTCGTCGAGCGTCAGATGCTGGATCAGCGGCTCGCCATAGACACGTATGCCCTTCTGGCGGGCGCGCCGGATTGCTTCATGCGCCTGCTCGCTCGACGTGTGCACGATATAGACCGGCACGCCGGCGGCGTCGGCGATCATGATGGCGCGGTTGGTTGCCTCGCCCTCCACTTCCGGCGGGCGCGAATAGGCATGTCCCTCCGGGCCGGTCAGTCCCTCGGCGATATATTTCTGCTGAAGTGCGGCGACGAGGTCGCCGTTTTCGGCATGCACGAGCGGCAGCGCGCCGAGCGCGGCGCAGCGCTGGAACGAGGCGAACATCTCGTCGTCATTGACCATCAGCGCGCCCTTATAGGCCATGAAGTGCTTGAAAGTGTTGATGCCGCGCGCGATCACCTTCGGCATTTCGTCGAAATGCTGCTTCGACCAGCCGGTTATGCACATGTGGAACGAGTAATCGGCGGATGCCTGCCGGCTCGCCTTGGCGTGCCATTCGTCGAGCGCGGCGATCATGCCGTCCGGGCCGGGGATGACGAAGTCGACGACCAGCGTCGTGCCGCCCGAGAGTGCCGCGAAGGTGCCGCTTTCCCAGGTTTCGGCGGCGGTTGTGCCCATGAACGGCATTTCGAGGTGGGTATGCGGATCGATTCCGCCCGGCATGATGTAGGCGCCCTCGGCGTCGAGCGTCTTGTCGCCCTTGAGGTCCTTGCCGATCGCCGAGATCGTCTCGCCCTCGATGAGGATATCGGCCTCATAGGTGCGGTCGGCCGCGACGATCGTCCCGCCCTTGATGACTGTCGACATGTTCGCTCTCCTTGTCTTGCGGTCCGGTTGCCGTGCGGTCCGGCGACCGATGTTCCCGACGTCTGGATACACTGTGCTCGAAAGGCGCGGCTTAGCCAAGCATGGCGATGCGGCGGCGCTGATGCCCCATTATATCGAGACTATCGGGCCAGCGCCGGCCGCGCCAGCGGGGAGGCGGCGCTGATAATCCGCGATCTGGAAATGACGGCTGCGCCGGCACGATGCGGGCCTTGGCCGACGCTCCGACGGGAGGTCAGTCTCCGACGGCAGCAAATTTCGTTTTTGTCCGGGATTGCCGGCCGCAGGGCTGGACAGGTCCGACTGGCATGGCTATATGCGCCCCCATTGCCGCGACGGCGGCCCATGGGTGCGTAGCTCAGTTGGTAGAGCAGCTGACTCTTAATCAGCGGGTCACAGGTTCGATCCCTGTCGCACCCACCAACAAAATCAGAGACTTAAAGTGAAAATTGGTTAGCCGGAAAATAAAGCAAACCGGATTTTCTAACGTTTTTTCTAACAATCGGATTCGCTTGGACCGGATTTTCCTGCCGCCCTGCCGGTGGCATTGTTGCCCATGCAGACCCGGCGACCTCGACCTGCAGCTACCATCGATTCTGGGCCGTCGACGAATATAGGAAGCGGCCCTCACGCGGCGCAATCAAAAGTTCGATTCCCTAGAGCGTAGCGAGGAGTTGCGAACAGTTCATCTCTAGTGGTCGGCCGTAGCGTCAAAGTCGAAGGAACAGCGTGATTGCTGCCATGTTCACCAAATCGACGAAAAAGGCGGAAACCAGAGGCAGGATAATGAAAGCGTTCGGTGCCGGTCCGTAGTTCCGCGTGATAGCCGACATCGAAGCGATCGCGGTAGGCGTCGAGCCGAGCGACAGACCGGTGAACCCGCCAGACAAGACCGCCGCCTGATAGTCGCGGCCGAGGGTCGGGAAGACCACCAGAAGGATATAGGCCACTGCCACCACCGTCTGCACGGCCACGATGACGAGCAGCGGCCCGGCGACGCCGGCCAGCGTCCACAGTTGCATACTCATCAGCGACATCGCGAGAAAGATCGACAGCGCGTAGCTGGAGATCAGCTCAAGGGAGGCCGTGCGCGCCGGCCAGTTGAGACGAGGGAAGAGGATCGGCACCGTATTCGACAGAAGGATGCCCATGATCAGGCAGGGCACGAAGAGCGGCAGCTTGATCGAGGTGTGGCTTGAGATCCAGCTGTGCACCAGATAGCCGAGGATGACCGCGACGTTGACAACGAGCATCGCGCGCATGATCCCCATCTTGTCGATAGGCGCACTGTCAGCCTCCGGCGGCAATTCCCCGCCAGGCGAAACTTCCGATGAAGGCGCAAGGCCGTGGCGCTCGATCAAGAGCTTCGCGATAGGTCCTCCGAGGATGCTGGCGATGATCAGCCCAAGCGTTGCGACAGCGATGCCCATCTCGAGTGCGGCAGGAAACCCGTGATCGGCGGCGATCGTCGGACCCCAGGCGATTGCGGTGCCGTGTCCCCCGACAAGCGAGACCGAGCCGATCACCACCCCCGCCGACAACGGCAGGCCGAACGCCATCGCCCCGATCGTGCCGACGCCGTCCTGCAGAAACACAAACACGACGGTGATCAGGCAGAGCGACGCCAGCACCCGCCCACCGGCGGCCAAATCGGCCAAGCGTGCATTCACCCCGACGGTGGCGAAAAAGATCACCAGCAGTCGGTCGCGGGTCGCCATGTCGAAACCGATCTCCAGGCCGAAGACCTCATAGACAGCCCAGAAGGCCAAGGCGGCGACAAAGCCGCCAGTGACCGGTTCGGGAATGTTATAGGTGCGGAGGAACGATACACGCTGCGTGATTAGTACACCCACGAAGAACACGACGATGCCTATCGTGAGGGCCAGGAAATCTGGTGCGACGAAGTTCGCGGTGGTCTCCGTCATGTCATCCCCTTTCACTTCCGTCGTGACCCCACTCTATCCGACCGCCAACGTTTTGTTAGCATCGTCGAGCCGCGAGAGGGATATTCGGTTTCTTCGATGCCGCGGATTCCTACCTGGCCTCTCAGGGAGTAAGCAGAGGTGGGGCAGTCTTTTCAATGTCTTAGCGTCAGGCGCAAGGCGCACGCCGTGGTAAAATGTCGGCAAGATGAACTCCTTGGGCGGCTGGTGGTTGAAATGTGCGGATGTCTCGGGCGACATGCTGTCTTTCGGAACGCTGGCGACGTCAAGCGGTCTATCAAGTCTCCCCGAAGTCCCAATGTCATCAGGAAATGAAGTCTTCCGGCGGGGCGAATGGAGCTGCGCTGATTTTGAGAATTTATGCGACCCATGTCGGATCATTCGGAATCCAGTTTCCCACGATGATCCGACCGGGGTGGGACGGCACCTTCGCGACATCAAACGACTTGGCAACGGCTGGACTCTACAGGTACAAAACGCGATCGTTGACGCGCCGGCCGCGCCTCCTGAACCTGTGACTTCGGAAAGGACCGACAAGAATGCTTGGCCCTCTCTGTCATGGCCTGCGTCATGGGGCAATGAGGTGAGCCGCATCGTAGTCCTGGGGGTCGTTGCCGCCACCCTTGCACTTGTCGGCTGCACCTCGACGCCGCCGGCAATGAGTCTCGACTACAAGAGCCGGGCCGCGACGCGCACGGAGGGTGGTGTGCGGGTCTCGACCGCAGTGCTATCGGCCAAAGAGAGCGCCGCCGTGTATGGCGTTCCGCTTGCGAGGCGATCAATCCAGCCGGTCTGGATCGAAGTCGAGAACCGCGAAGACAGTGCGTACTATCTGTTGTCGCCGGGACTCGATCCGAATTTCTTTCCCGCTTCCGAAGCGTCCGAAACAGTCGCATCGGGCGCGTCGCCGGATCAGAAGGTGGAGTTCGACCGGCGCTTTCGCAAGCTGGCCTTCCGCAACCCTGTCCTTCCTGGCGCCACAACTTCGGGGTTCGTGCTGACGAACCTCGACGAGGGTTTCAAGCTCGTGCAGATCGACCTGGTCTCGGGCGGGCGGGCAAGAACCTTTTCAATCCTCTCCATCGTGCCCGGCTTTCGCTCCGACTACCATGTGAGCGAAGTCTTCAGGCGGGATATCTACCCTCCCGAAGAGGTCCTGAACCACACCGATGACGCCGCCTTTCGCACGGCGCTCGAGGCGCTGCCTTGCTGCGTGACCAACAAGAATGGCTCGAAGAACGGCGATCCGCTCAATCTGGTGGTGGTGGGCGGCCTCGACGACGCCTTCCCTGCGTTCGCGCGTCGCGGCTGGCGCCCAACCGAGCAGAAGTGGTCAGGGTCCATCAACAAGATGGTGAAATCCGCTCTCGCCGGCGAGCCCTACGCGTACGCACCGGTGAGCGACCTTTACATGTTTGGCCGGGCCCAGGACCTGGCGTTACAAAAGGCACGCGACAACATCCACCAGCGCAACCACCTGCGGCTCTGGCTGAGCCCGATGCGCTACCACGGCAAGCAGGTGTGGGTGGGGCAGATCAGCCGTGACATCGGCAGTCGGCTGACCATTCACTCGCCGACGCTCACGACCCACAAGATCGATCCCGACGTTGACGAGGCACGCAGCGCGTTGGCACAGGACATGGCCTACTCGCAGAACCTTGCAAAGATCGGGTACGTGAAGGGAGTTGGAGCCGCCCCCAGGAGCGCCCCGCGCGGTAACCTCACGACCGACCCCTACTACACCGACGGGCTTCGCGTTGTCCTCGTGTTCGACCGCCAGCCGACCTCGCTGGATGCCGTCGAGTTCTTCCCGTGGGAGGTCGCCGGCAACACGGAACACGGACCGTGAAAGTGACCGGGCGACGATCGAGTCCGTTTCCGTCTTGGCTAAGAGCGGGCCTCGCGATCCTGCGTGGGCCGCTGCGTCTGCTTGGAAACGCACTTTATGCAGCGAGCCTTTTGCTTGTTGTCGCTGGCTGTGCGACGCGGCAGGCTCCCGGCACCTTCAATGAGGCAGACTTGCGCGCACGTGCCGTGACCGCCTCCAGGCAAGGCGCGAGCGTGACGGCGGCGGTGCTGAGCGCCGAGGACAACCGGCGCATGTTCGGCGCCGACGTTAACAAGACCGGCGTACAGTCGGTATGGATCGAACTCCAAAACCGGACACCCGACCCCTTGTGGTTACTCAGGCCCGGATCGGACCCCGACTACTTCTCGCCGCTCGAAGTCGCGTGGTCCGTGCACACGCCGCTCGCCCGGAAAGCGAACGCACGCATTGACGACCACTTCAACAGACTCGCATTCAAAAATCCTCCCATCCTTCCGGGCGAAACGCGCGCGGGCGTGCTTTTCATTAACCCGGAGCGACTGACGAGACTGCTCAATATCGATCTGCTCCAGAGGAAGGGCTTGATACCCTTTTCTCTTTTCCTGCGCGTCCCGGACGACGCAGCAGATCCGCATTCTGGGGCGATCTCCTTCAGCTACCCGGAAGCCGGCATCACCGACTACAAGGACCTCGCCGCGCTGCGCGCGGCACTGGAGCGGTTGCCGTGCTGCGCAAGCGATGCGCGCGGTACGGCGCGCGGCGATCCCCTCAACGCCATATTTGTGGGCGAGTTGCCCGACATCGCAGCAGCGCTCGTGCGCCGCAGCTACCGGCGCGACGCTCAAACAGTGGACGCCCTCCAGCACGTCTTTGGCCGCGGACCCGACGTCGTGTTGCGCAAGCAGGCGCAAGCGGGTGCACCCTCGACCTGGCTGCGCCTGTGGCTCGCCCCCATTCGCTTCCAAGGCCGCCCCATCTTCCTCGTGCAGGCCGGACGGCCAGTGGGCGGGCGTTTCGTGCCTCGCGGCGCTAAGGGCTTAGTCTTGCATGAGGATGTGGATGAAGCGAGAAATCTCTTGGTTCAGGATATGATGTATTCGGGCGGTCTGGCCAAGCTCGGATTCATCACCGGTGTTACCCCGGCATCCATGACACAGCCTCGAACGACTTTCGGTGGCGCTCGGTACTACACCGATGGCTTGCGTGCGACCCTGTTCCTTGCCACCCGACCGCTCAGCCTGGCGGACGTAGAGCTTCTCGATTGGGCACCGTATCTCGAAGTGCCCGACCCTCCCGCCGGCAAGGTGAGTCACCGATGAATCTGCCACGCACCGTTCTGGTCGTGATCACAGTGGTCTTCGCACTGGGAGCATGCGCGACGAAGCCGCTGGTACCCTACTCGCTCGACACGCCGCCGCTTGCACTCGTTCCGGCATCCCAGGCGGGCGTGCAGGACAAGCGGGGCCGCTTTCGCGAGATCTACTGCACTGTGCTAAAGGCGCGCGAACGCGACATTCCCGACTACCGGCCCTGCGAGGACGCCCTAACCCGCATCGGCAACGAGCCTGCCGGCACCGGAAGGCCCGTCGACCTCGGCTCTTCGAAACGACGCTTGGTCGCTGCTGTAGTGGCCGGTATCGGCTACGAATGCTTCGCGAACTGGCTCCAGCCACCCGGCACCGTGGGAAAGCACCTGCAACAATTCGGATATGACATGGCACTGCTCAAGGTCGATGCCCTGTCGAGCTCCTCACACAACGCACGCCAGATTCGTGATGCGGTCATGGCCATGTCAGCCGATGCGGCAGCGCCGCGTCTTGTGCTGATCGGTTATTCGAAGGGTGCCCCCGACATTCTCGAGGCGGTGGTCGCGTATCCGGAGATCCGGCGCCACATCGCGGCGGTGGTCAGCGCCGCCGGCGCGATCGGAGGGTCGGCGCTTGCCAATGATGCAGAGCAATACCAGGCCGATCTGCTGCAGCACTTTCCAGGCGCAACCTGCGGTCCAGGCGACGCGGGCGGCGTGAACAGCCTGCGGCCCGCAACACGCCGGGCGTGGCTCGCCAGGAATCCATTGCCTCGCCAGCTGCGCTACTACTCGCTCGTCACTTTCCCTCGTCCAGGCTACATCTCCTCGATCCTGACCAGGAGCTACGCCAAACTTGCCCGAATCGATTCGCGTAACGACAGCCAGGTGATCTTCTACGACCAAGTCATCCCCGGTAGCACCCTCGTGGGCTACATCAACGCGGACCACTGGGCGCTGGCGGTGCCGATCGCAAGGACACACCCCACTATCGGCTCTGTCTTCGTGACGCGGAATGCCTACCCGCGCGAGGCGTTGGTGGAGACGCTTCTGCGGTTTGTGGAAGAGGATCTGTCGGCATCGCCCGAGTGAGGTTCGCCTGCTTGTGCGTGGGATTTATGCAGGCCTCGGTAATGTTCACTTCTCACTTCTCAACAGCAGCGAGGTGAGCTGCCCGACTGCGCGGCGCCATACTGACGCTCGGCATCGACGCCGCTGCCCGAACGCCGAGACCGGCGAGCAGGTCGTCACGTTCGGCGGCGTCACCTCCGTCAAGGAGCTTCCAGCCGGCCTCTACAACGTCGCGTTCGGGCCGACACTGTGGAAGAGCGTCGAAGTGCCGCCTGGCGAGATCACGGTCCTCGACCCCCGGCGTCATCGAGCTGAAGAACGCGGCCCGCGGCCACAAGGTGCTCGACTGGGAGACCGACATCGAGGTCGGCAAGCTCGGCGGTGTCACGACCCGGCTCACCGTGCTGCCGTCGACCTTCTCGGTCACCTTCGGCGACATCGCCTGGGAGCACATCGACGTGAAGGCGGGCGAATACAAGGTGCTCAATCCCGCGGTCATCGCCGTGAAGCCGCCCGATCGCGCGCCGGATCTTCGCCGAGGACGGCACGCTTGTCGGCCGGATCGCCGGCGTGACGCAGCGGCGTGCCGCCCGGCAAGTACACGATCGAGGTCGGCGACCAGGTCGTGCCGCTCGAAGAAGGCAAGTGTTAGGCTTTTGCCCAGTTTCATGCGACCATCCTGAATGCAGTAAGTACCAATTGCTCTCCTTGGAGGGAAGGCGCCGCTTGGCTATCCGCTCCTGGACGTCGATGGGGCTTTTGGGGCAGGTCAATCTCAGGTTGCGCGCCTGAACATTCTCCCGATTGCGATGAGGATGCAGGCTCCTATAAAGCCCGCGATCAAATAGCCTAGCCAGCCACCCAGGTTGATGCCGACGACACCCAAAATAGCGTTGGCAACGATCGCCCCAACGATGCCGAGAGCAATGTTCATGAGGAGGCCCAGGTTGCTCTTCATGAACTGTTCGGCCAACCAGCCAGCGATGCCGCCTATGACGATGGCGGCGATCCAGCCAACAGTCGCGTCGTTTTCCATGTCAGTTCCCTTATCCGCTGCAACACGAATTTGTAGCATATCGATGAGGGACAGAGTCGCACCTCGTAGTCGACGGTAGTCGGACATTTTTCTAGGGGGCAACCGCTGCTTTTCGGGGTGGTTGGCGGCTCGCCGCGCGGCGCACCGCCACGGGCTGGAGAGGCGTTCGCGGTGCTCCAGCCCGTCCGCGCGCGGCGGGAAACGGGCATCCCGGCGGGAACGGTCAGGTAGGCCGAAGGGCCCCCAACCGAGACGGCTTCGCTTTGATCTCGGCGGCTGCGGCGTCCATGCTTCAGCGCGTGCTCGCGTCGTCGAGCCGTCTATGGCCCAGCCAACGCCGAGACCTCAGGCCGCGCGCCGGTCGCAAAGCGATCGGTGTCAGACTTGCGAGTCGATCGGCAGGAGTTTCACGAGGTCGGCGACGAACCGCCGGCGGAACCCCGTTTCGGGCTCGTCCCGGTAGCTGACGATCTCGCCGTCCCGCACCGTCTCCCAGACGATCCCGCCATTCGGATCAAGGAAGACGCGGTAGCTGTTGGCGGGCGCGACGCCGGTCGCCATGTAGGCCGTCAGCCTCTCGGCAAGCTCCGGGCTCTCGATATAGAGGCCGGCTTCCGTGTTGATCACGGCAGATCGCGGATCGAGGTTGAAGCTGCCGATGAACACGGCCTTGCGGTCGAAGACCATGGCCTTGGTGTGCAAGGCCGCCCGCGACCGCCCGGAACGGAGCGACCAGCCCGGCCGGAAGGCGTCGGTGTCCGGGCGCAGCTCGTAGAGCTCCATGCCGTTCTCGAGCAGGCGCCTGCGGGTCTTGGCATAGCACGAATGCGCGGCGAGCTGGTTGTTCGAAGCGAGCGAGTTAGTCAGCACGCGCACCCGGACATTGCGCTCGTGCAGCGCCTTGACGGTCGCCTGCGCCCCGGCGGGCAAGACGAAATAGGGCGCCTCGGCGAGCAGCTCCTCCTTCAGCTCGGCGACCCGTCCGCGAATGAAGGCGACCACGTCGTCGGCCGCCTTGCCGCGGGCGATTGCTTCCGGGTCGTCGGCGATGATCCGGCCTGGCGCCCACACGAGACTGTCGCGCAGCTCGGCGCTCTGGGCCGCCAGCTCGCCGAGATCCTGGTCGATCGGGTAGGGGTAGTCGGCGGCGGCGATCTCCTGGCGCAAGCGGGTCAGGATGGCATCGAGATCGGCGGCGCCATAGGCGCGCGCGACGATGGTTGCGATCGGCACGGTCGAGGCGCTGTTCCAGTATCGGTCGAACACCCCCGACAGATCGCCCACAACAGGCCCGACCGCCAGCACATCCAGATCGCGAAAATTGGCGACGGTGTTCACGCCATAGTAGTCGTCGCCGATATTGCGGCCGCCAACGATCGCCGCCGAATTGTCGGCCACCATCAGCTTGTTGTGCATGCGGCGGTTGACCCGGCGGAAGTCGACAAGGAAGTCTAGCCTGGACCACCTCCGGTTCCTGGTCGGGTTGAACAGACGGATCTCGACGTTGGGGTGGGCGTCGAGGGCAGCTTTGACCTGATCGCTGGCCTTGTAATAGGGATCGTCGACGAGGAGCCGCACCCTGACCCCGCGATCGGCCGCCCTCATCACCCGGTCGACGATGATCCGGCCGGTCGTATCGCCGTCCCAGACATAGTACTGCATGTCGAGACATCGCTCGGCCAGGTCAGCCAGCGCCAAACGGGTGATGAAGGCCTCGCGCGCCTGGCTCAAGAGGCTGAAGCCGGAGAGGCCAGGATGCGCGGCGGCCGCCGGGCCGAAGAACTGGTCCAACCGGGTTAACGCGGTATGCTCGAACCCCGTCATGCCCTTCATCTCTGGTTAGCGGCGGCGCCTAATCTCTTCGAGAAGCCTCATGATCTTCGCCTTCATCGTCGCGTCGTCGGGTTCGGAGGCGAGAATCTGGTTGGTGTAGCCATGATTCGCTCGCGATTGTGGGAGCCAGAGACATGGCCGGACACCAGCGACCTGCCATCGTTTGCGGAGACGTTGATAGTACACGCCAAACTCTGCCGAGGCCTGATCTGTGACCGTCGCCACAGCGATCGTCTTCTTGTGCACGGGGGATGTCCCATTCGATGTTGAACTTCTGAAGGGGCGGCGTTGCCCGCCTTGAGCCGGTAGGCTCGGGGTGTCGATTCCACTGAGGAGAGCAACGCCATGAAGAAAGATATCACACTGCCGACGGCTCGGTGACGGGGTTTTTGGAAGAAGCGTTCGCCGACGATCAGCAGAGCTTCGAGAGTTTCTGCCTTGCCGCGGGAATGGAAGCGCTGGGCGCGATGATGGAGGCCGATGTCGAACCCGGTCGAAGAGCTTGAGGAAGGGCATTGCGTTCGCGGTGATCACCGCCTTGCCGACGACAAACGCCGCCACGGTGGCCAGCATGAAATTGCTAACGGCGACGGCATAGTCGGCGACCAGGAGGTTCGTTGTCAGAATGATGAAATTGAAACCGACGAAGAAAAATATTGTCGCCGGCAACGCCCCGCGCGCTTCGCTGGACATTCGATGCGGCGGATCCGCCCCAATGACGGCCAAATGCGTTCTCGAAATCAAGTGGCACGTCGAAACATTCGTGCGGCGGCTATTAGTTAGGATGTTTCGAACAATAAGCGAATCGCTTGTTTTGCGCGCGTGCGGCGAGTGTGACTCAGGGTTGGCGGTATTTGTGATCGGCGCGAAGCGGCGTAGTTCGGTCGGATGATCGATGAGGACGGCATTCAGCAGCGCTGGGAAGCGGTTGGTTCGCGGCTCGATGAGCGGGGGCGGCGTTTGTTTGCGGCGGCTGAGGCGCGCGCTGCTGGATGGGGTGGGCTTGCGGCGGTCTCGAGAATCACGGGACTGGCGCGTTCGACCATCAACCGGGGTGAGGACGACCTTGACGGCGAGCCGCTGCCGAGAGGACAGGTGCGCCGCAAAGGTGGCGGCCGCCGTTCGGTCGCCGAAACGGATTCTGGGCTTGTCCCCGCCCTCAAACAGTTGGTCGAGCCTGCGACGCTGGGCGATCCGATGCGGCCGTTGCTGTGGGTGTCGAAGAGTCTCGACAAGCTGGCGCGGCGTTGCCCGGGATGGGGCATCCGGTCAGCGCATACACGGTTCGCAAGCTGCTGACGAGCTCGGCTTCTCGCGCCAGTCTAACCGCAAGGCGGACGAAGGCTCGCAGCCATCCCGACCGCGACGCGCAGTTCGAGCACATCAACGCGTAGGTCGCTGGCGGCGCAGGCCGCCGATCAGCCGGTCATCTCGGTCGACACCAAGAAGAAGGAGCTGATCGGCAAGTTCAAGAACGGCGGCACGCGACTATCGTCCGAAGGGCTCAGCCGCGCCGCGTCAAGGTGCACGACTTCGAGGACAAGAAGCTCGGCAAGGTGGTCCCCTACGGCGTCTATGACGTCGAGCGCCAACGAGCGGCTGGGTCAGCGTCGGCATCACCAGCGACACCGCCGAGTTCGCCGTCGCAGTCGATCCGCTCGCTGGCTCGACGCGATGGGCAGCGAGCGCTATCCCGACGCGCCGCGAGCTGATGATCACCGCCGACTGCGGCGGCTCGAACGGCGCGCGCGTCGCGGCTGTGGAAGCTCGAGCTGCAGACGCTCGCCGACGAGACCGGGCCTGACGCTTCGAGGTCTGCCACTATCCGCCCGGCACTTCGAAGTGGAACAAGATCGAGCACCGCCTGTTCTGCCACATCACGCAGAACTGGCGCGGCCGGCCGCTGACCAGCCGCATCGCCGTCGTCGAGCTGATCGCCGCCACCACCACCAAATCGGGCCTTAAGGTCGAATGCGCGCTCGACGAACGCACCTATGTGAAGGGCCTCAAGGTCAGCAAAGCCGAAATGGCCAGCCTCGACATCACCGCGATCCCTTCCATCCTGAATGGAACTATACAATAAAGCCACGCGAACCCTTGGAAGGGTAGCGGTTATTGTTCAGAATTTCCTTAGTATGCAGGCGCCGATAACGCCAGCGGGGTCGCGACCGCCTACAGGTCAGTTCCTGTGTTCGACACGTTCGAAAAGCCTGGGTGAGGGAAGCGACCGTCACTGAGCATCCTGGCAGACGCGTAGGGCTTTGAAGGCGGCATCGGTTCCGGCAAGGTTGACCGTGATGCGGCTGCCCCCTTTCCGCGAGATCGTCAGCGTCTTCTTCTTGGCCAGGTCATAGATGAAGTCGGGATTGTTAACCCAAACAAACGCTCCCTGGAAGCCTCCCTCCTGCTGGCCTTTTGCCTCTCCGCTGAATTGCTGACCGTCGACATCAAACAGAACCGACACCTTTTCCCCGGCCGCAACCGTTGTATTGGCCTTGGTGTAGAGTGCCATGTAGCCGCGTTTTTGGCCGGTTGCGTCGATGCCCATCTGAATCTGTGTGCCGTCGGCGTTGGACTTGGTCATCAGGCAGCCAGGCCCCATGTTGTCCTTCACAAGAATGTCCCAGCCTGCCGCAGAACCGTATTTCTTCTGGGCGATCGCAGCAGTTGCACTTAAAGCGATGATGGCCAGAGCCATGCCGATCACGGTCTTCTTGTTCATTGGTTCCTCCTTTGCTTCGGGTTCCATTCGCAGCACTTCGACCGCAACTCGAGCCGGTAGCTTCGAGGTGGATCATGCTCTAGCTTCTCGGTGCTTGGCGACAGCCGCACCGTCGCGGCGCTACCACCTCGTATCCTTGAGTGACGGTTGAGCGCGCTGGATGCGCCCTCGATCTCTGATGTAAGGCTTACTATCCAGCCGTCCAATTCGGCAAGGAGCTGGTCAGAGTTTCCTCCGGTCACCGGTACTTCGAAGGCCCGCCTTCTGGCCAGCTTTTCTGAGCCTCTTTCCCACGCGCAAAGGCGCCGCCTTCGAGCATGGTGGATGCGCTTCGGTTGATTGCAGTTGATGGTCAAGTGTGCGTCGGTTTCGGTACATCATCCCGGCGCGCGTCCGGCCATCTATCAGAGCGAGACCAGCATATGGCGATGGCAAGGCCGAGCCCAGAAGCGCTGGCGACCGTCTCGCCGCGCGCAATGCGCTGCGAGAGCAGGCCAGAGCCTCTCCATCCGGTGGGGTAGTTCCTTTCTCGCATCCGAGTACGGCCTCTCGGCCTCGACGCGTAGGCTCCAGCCCAGGAGGAAACCGACCACTTGTTTTCAGGTGCTTTGCGGTGCATTCTTGTGTTTCTCCGTGGGATATTTGACCGTCGGGCTTTCGGGTCAGGCGGTATTTTTTTCGCCCTTCCGGTCATAGCCATGCCGCCGGCACAGCGCGCCGGCGGCAGCTCTTCGTGCAACCGGAAGAACTGACCCATCCACGCCCTCCCGCAGCGCGACGCTGATCAGCGACTTCACCCGGACACGTCTTCGACTGCCGTCTTGCCATTCACAAACAAGGGCGGCGAACGAGGAGCACCCGCGGCCCGTTGTCAGGTTTTATTCTGCGACGGATAGGTGCGCGGATCCAGCCGCAGCGATTCGGGCGTTGCCGCCCGGTCAGCCGGCAGTGTCCTGAACGCATGCTTGGTAGCCTGCGGTGTCGGAGCGCGGTGCTTGATGCGCAGCAATGTGTACGCGGCAAGAAGTGCGTGGGCGAGAGCGGTGGCAAGGAACAAGCTCTCTGGCCGCATCTGGGCCATCAGCACGGCCCCAAGTACCGGCCCGACCATAGTGCCGAGGCCATAGGACAGCAGGAGACCGCTCGAGACCTTGACGAACTCCTCCGGGCGCGCGTTGTCGTTAGCATGTGCCAGTGCGACAGAATAGAGGGTGTAAGCCAAGCCACCAAAGGCGGCGGACGTGATGATCACCAATGCGGCCGACCGGGGCTGAAGAACAAATACGAGAAGCGCGACGGCGGCCGCTCCGACAGATGCAAGGGCGAGCACGTAACGGCGATCGGTGAGATCGGACAATCGACCCACAGGAAACTGGACAGCGGCACCGGCGAGAACGACGACGCTCATCATCAGGGCAATACCAGCGTTGCCGATACCGATACGGGCACCATAGACGGCGCCAAGCGCTCCCCAGGCTCCGTTGGCAACGCCGATCAGGAAGCAGCCGATCAAGGCGAGTGGGGAAGTGGCATAAAGACCTTTCAGATCGAGAGCGACATCTTCCAGCGGCTTTGGCGTGGCTGCCGAAGACACTGCTGTGGGAATCAATGCCAAGCAGAAGAAGATCCCGGCGACCATAAACAGCGATTCGTTCGTGACGTCGCCTATCGCGACAATCATCTGACCGGCCATGATCGAGGCATAGCTCACAATCATGTAGAGGCCTAGGACGGTGCCGCGGTTCTCGTTGGTCGCCTTTTCGTTCAGCCAGCTCTCGATAATCATATAAGCGCCGGCCATCACAAAGCCGGTGAACGCACGTAGAACGATCCATACATACTGGTCGATCATCAGGCCCGTCAGCAGCGCGATGACCGCACCAGAGGCCGCAAAGGTACCAAATGCGCGCACATGCCCAATCCGGCGCACAAGCCTAGGTGCCACAATACAGCCGGTGACAAAGCCACCCGCCCACGCGGTTCCGAGTAGACCAAGGGACGCAGTCGAGAAACCTTCTGCCTGTCCGCGCAACGGTAAGAGCAGGCCATGCAGGCCTGATGCAGCAAGCAGAAATCCGGTGCCGCGAAGAAGCGACAGAATCTGACGATAATTAAGGGGTAAAAGATAGCCAAGCATCTACGAAATATGAAACAGGCTTGCGGCACATTTAGATCGCCGCCGAGGGAAGTAAAAGTTAGACACCATGCCCTTGCTCGCCTCGGATTGACCGAATCAGTAATTCTCGCACCACAGAGTGAATTCTACAAACGAAAGGGCAGCGTGAAACTACTCTTGTGCATGCGTCCGCGTTGATCGACGCACCGAGGATGGTGGCGCACCAGCCCTTATGACAATGGTGGTTGCTTCCATCCTACATGCTATCGCCAGGCGCCCTTGCAGCGCGGCGCCGCCGGAGAAGGCGCTCAGCGAGTGGAACGAGAGCTGACTTAAAAACTCGCTCTCGCCGCTCGTAGTCGGCGCGAGCCGAACCCTTGAGATAACCTCGCCCTATTTCGTGCCTACCGACCAAACCGCCAAGGCGCTTTCCCGCCTCGTCGGGAGCGGAGTGGATGTTGCAATCCTGACGAACTCGCTTGCGGCCACCGATGTCGCCGCGGTGCACAGCGGCTATGCCCACTATCGCCCGCAGCTAATCAAAGGTGGGGTACGCCTCTTTGAGCTGCAGCCCTACGGTCGCGCGTCTGAGATTTCACTTTTCGGGTCGAGCGGCACGGGCCTCCATACGAAGGCGTTTGTCGCTGACGGCCGCGTCGGCTTCATCGGCTCTTTTAGTTTCGATCCGCGTTCGGCCTCGCTCAATACCGAGATGGGAGCGCTCTTTGACCATGCCCACTTGCCAAGAAGATGCGACGACTGTTCGAGTACGAGACCGCGCTTCGATGAGTTATCGGCTATGGCTGCCGATCCACTCGCAGCTTTGATTTGTGGACGGCGGATGAGCCGTCCTCACTTCCTTCTCAACAGATCATAGTCCGAGTTCAGTCCTCGGGCGGCGACGCCATCCGCAGGGTGGCCTGTGCTAGGGCGGTCACGGCCGCGACAAATATCCCGATGCCCGCAAAGATATAGCCGATGGTGAAGATCTTGCCGATGGCGGTCTTGGGCGTGAGGTCCCCATAGCCGACGGTGGCGATCGTCACCACCGAAAAGTAGGCGGCATCGAGCAGCGACCAGCCTTCGACCAGCCAATAGAAGACCGTCGCGGCCAGTATCAGCGCAAGGGCGATGGTGAAGACGCCTCTCACCTCGGGTTCCCGAAGAGCGTGACGCGTGCCCCTGAACAGGCGGCGAAGGCTGGCGAAATATTGCACGATGATTCTCTGGATGCGGAGGCCGGCGACCTGGAATGGCCCGGCCTTTCTGAACGACCTTCGCTGTTCCTATCAAACAATATCATTAAAACCCTGTCAGCAATCAACCGATTGATTTGCGTCAGGGTGGGCATAGACTGCCCCGGTAACTATTCGGACGGATCGGTACCCCGAATTGTGTCGTTTGCTCACATAGTATGCTTCGAGACTGTAGAGACGAGACTTGACGCATCCAGCACATGCTTCTCCTGCGAGCCTGTCCCCTGAGGGGCTGCGTCTCGACATCATTGCCGGCCTGACAGCAGCGGCCGTCGTCCTGCCGAAGGCGATGGCCTATGCGACGGTCGCCGGCCTGCCGGTCAGCGTGGGGCTGTACACGGCCTTCGTCCCGATGATCGTCTATGCGCTTTTGGGCACATCGCGGGTGCTGAGCGTAAGTTCGACGACAACCTTGGCGATTTTGGTCGCTGCCCAGCTTGCGCTGGTTGTCCCGGATGGAGACCCGGCGCGGCTGATCACGGCGACGGCAACGCTCACCGCGCTGACCGGAAGCCTGCTGATCATAGCTTCGGTCCTTCGTCTCGGCTTCGTCGCCAACTTCATATCGGTGCCCGTGCTGACCGGTTTCAAGGCGGGGATCGGGCTGGTGATCGTGCTCGATCAGGTGCCGAAGCTGCTCGGCATTCACATAACGAAGGAGGGCTTCTTCCGCGACGTCCTGAGCCTCGTTCGACACATTCCGGAGGCTTCCGTCGTCACGCTGATTATCGGGGTGGTGGCGTTGGTCCTGCTGCTTGTCCTGGAGCGGGCCCGCCCGCATTCGCCGGCCCCGCTCGCGGTGGTCGCCGGCGGTATTGCCGTGTCCTGGCTGGCGGGTCTCGGCGCGGCAGGAGTGGCGACCGTGGGCCACATTCCCCAGGCCTTGCCATCGATCACGCTGCCCGACGTCAATCTTGTCATGCAGCTTCTGCCCGGGGCGATCGGTATCGCCCTTATGAGCTTCACCGAAACGATCGCCGCAGGCCGCGCCTTCGCCGTCCCGTCCGATCCGCCGATCCGCGCCGACCGGGAACTTCTGGCGACAGGCGCGGCAAACCTGTCCGGCGCCCTGTTCGGCGCCATGCCCGCGGGCGGAGGGACATCGCAGACGGCGGTCGTCCGCGCGGTCGGAGGGCGGACGCAGAAGGCGTCGCTCGTGACCGCGGCGGCCTCGGCCGCGACGATGCTGGTTCTGGCGCCCCTGCTCGGGCTTCTGCCTCAGGCGGTGCTCGCGGCGATCGTGATCGTCTATTCGGTCGGCCTGATCCAGCCCACCGAGTTCGCGTCGATCCGCAAGGCCCGGACCATGGAGTTCCATTGGGCGCTCGCGGCATTCCTCGGCGTGCTTGTCTTTGGAACCCTGCAAGGCATTCTGGTTGCCATCATCCTGTCGCTGCTCGGTTTGTCGAGCCAAGCCGCGAACCCGCCGGTCCACGTGGTCGGACGCAAGCGGGGCGAGGATGTGCTGCGCCCGCTGTCGCCAGACAACCCGGATGACGAGACCTTCGAGGGCCTCTTGATCCTGCGGCCGGAAGGCAGGCTGTTCTTTGCCAATGCCCAGCAGGTCGGCGACCGGGTCCAGGAACTCGTGGCCCAGCACACGCCCCGCGTTCTCGTTCTCGACCTCAGCCGCGTCTTCGACATCGAGTATTCGGCGCTCCAGATGATGATGGAGGGTGAGCGGCGCTACACGGGGGAGGGCATTACCGTCTGGCTCGCGGGCCTGAACCCGGATGTCCTGGCCTACATCCGGTCTTCCGGTTTCGCCGACCACCTCGGCCGGGAGCGCCTCTTCACCAACACCCGGGCCGCTATCAGCCACTATCTCGACGCATTCGCAAAAAGCCAAGGATCAAGCAGCTAAACGCTGTCAAGCAAGGCTTGTATCCGAGGGCACGACACCTGCATGTCGCACAAGACGACGAATTCATCCGGGCCGCGCGGCGCGGATGACAGGTGGAACCAGTCCGAATCCTCGCCTCTCGGCGACCACACCAGACGCTCCTCCAGTAGATAGACGACGTAGACGACATCAAGTCCACCATGGCTGATCGATTCCAGGCCCGAACGAACGCCGTGCGCGGTCAGTGCTGCGTTCAGCACAATCGCCACTTCAATCAGCGCGTTGCGATATCCTGGGCGGCGCACGACTTCCGTTCCGTGTACCCGCTCCAGCCAAGTCGCGCCGAGCTGGATGACGACCAGCGTACGGTCCACGATATTGCGCAAATCCTTGCGCGTAATGATCTCCAGATATCTGGCCGGTTGCAGATGGACATCGACCGCCGCCGAGACAGCGCCGCACTGGCTATGGCCGAGGATGACAATCGTGCGCAGGCTATCCTTGAGGTGGCCCGCCGCATAGTTCAGGCTGCCCATGACATCGTCGCCCAGACCATTGCCGGCGACCCTGACGACGAACAGGTCGTTCGGGCCTTCGGCAAAGACAAGCTCGACCGGAACGCGCGCATCGGCGCAGCCGACAACCGCCGCAAACGGTTGCTGTCGCGGCGCGGCGCTGCGCCCAGGAAGCAGTCCGACATCATTCGGGTCGACATCGATGCTCAGGCTTGCGGGTTGATTTGAGGCGATCCGATCGAGGAGTTCCGCGAAGGCCCGGTTCCCGGACTCAAGTCTCAGCCGGGCCGCCTGCGCATCCAACGGTAGCGGCCGATGCGCTGCGTCGAATGCAAACCGGTACTTCACTTCTGCAAGGCAAATTCGCTCGTCCGTCGCAGAGCCTTCTATTCGCTTCCTTGCCATATTCAGGGGTTTCCTCCCTGCAACGGGGTTGTTCCGCCTTCGTCTTCAGACCTTCAGACGTCGAAATGGTTCAAGTCGTTGACAACCCCGTCGATCCTCCCAGCCCCTGCGCATCGGGAACGCGCGCAAGCGCCAGGTCTTCCGGGAAGGCATGGAGCTTCACGACCGTACGATCCAGCAGTTCGAGTTGGTCGTGCAAAACCGGGCGACGGTGCTCCGGCAACGTCTGCGAAAAATTCAGGATCATCGAACGCAGGCGGCGCGTGATCTGGAAGTTCTCTCCACCATAGAGCCGTATTTCGCTGAACGACACCTGCACGAAGTCCTGCCAGTCCGGCTTGTGAAGCACCAAGCGCAGATGACCGGACGCGTCTACTATCCTTTCATCCTGAAGATGACGCTCGCCAACAAGGCCAAGAAGTCGCTGGAGTTGATCAATGGCAAGGACGGCGGTTGTCGGGTCGTTGATGGCTTTCGACAGCGCTTGGATTTTTGTCCAAGCAGGTACCAGGTCAAAGGAAAACCGAAATGCGCTGGAACCAGCTTTACGCGCTGAGAAGCTATCTCAGGTCGTCGCTATGGATAGTTCCGTTCATCTCCCTGCTGCTCTACATCCTGGTGATACGGCTGGTGTACGCGGTCGACCGCGAGGTCGCCTGGCAGCCCCCCGTTGCTTGGGGTGTTTTGGGAACACAGAGCATCCTCGAGACGATTATCACGCTGATGCTGACATTCATCGTCTTCACCTTCGGCTCCCTGCTCGTGGCCATTCAGGTAGCCGGCGGACAACTGACGCCGCGGATCGTCGCGACCACCTTGCTGCGCGACAACTCCATACGCTTCACGGTCGGTCTCTTCACCTTCACGCTTCTCTTTGCGACAGGGGTACTGGCCAGGCTGGACACGACAGTTCCCCCTGGCATCGAGATTCATCGCGGGCCTGCTTGGTTTTTGTTCCATCGCGGCGTTTCTCTATCTGATCGACTACGCGGCGCGGCTGCTTGGCCCCGTCAACATTATCTGGCGTGTTGGGGAACAGGGGCGGGCCGTAATCGAGAGCGTCTACCCGGAACTGCATGAGAGCATCGGCGCCGCGACAGGACAACCCCAGGAGCTTCCGTCACCAAACCGCGTCATCCAATATCGCGGCAAGTCTGCGATCGTTCTGGCCGTCAATCTGAAGGCTCTGGTCGCGGAGGCACAGAAGTCGAACGCCATCATCGAATTGGTGCCCAGGGTGGGAGACTTCGTTTCCTCGGGGGGAAGCGATGTTCCGGCTGTATGGAGATGCTGGTAACATTGACGACCGTCTCCTAAGGGGATCGGTCGCATTCGGTCCCGAGCGCACCATCGAACAGGCCTCAAAGTTCGCGTTCCGGATTATCGTCGACATCGCGATCAAGGCTACATTTGGTGCCCACGTTGACGGCGGCGCGATTTGTCAAGGTCAGTGGTCCACGCAAGGGTTTGGGCTATTCCTTTTGGGTTTTCAAGAAAGCGGGTCGAACCGAGGACACCGCGCTAAGGTGCCGCTTTGACAACTCGGCGAACAAGACCGGCGCCTTGGGCGCTGAACAGAGTGACGTTGACACCACAATGCTTTTGGTCGGTCCCGAACCGGCAACACCAGATAGCTCGATCCGTAGCAAGAGGGTGAATTCGAGTGCACATGCCGCCAAACTCGCACGCGCCGCCGCCGATGGTAATCCTAACGCGGTGGTATCCTACCGTAACATACTTCTGGCAGGGGAATCGGGTGAGTTTTTCATGAGATGAGGGTGAGGAGGAATTGCTCGTCCCATCCTGCGGTGAGACGCTTGGTTGTCATTGAAAGTTTGGCTGGATGACGGCGCAAGAGGTTGTGCGCCATGTGTTTGATGGTTGTGAAATTGGCCGGGGCATGTTCGGTTCGGACCCGGCACTCGTCGTCCCTGAACAGGCAATCCATCAGCCAGTGCATGCTCTCGACCGCCCAATGACGACGGACGGCGTCACCGAGTTTGTCGGCCTTGTCGGCTGACGAAGTGATGTTGAAGCGCGTTTCGCGTTCGATCCTGGCGTTGCTCTCGCGCTGGCTTTCGACCATCACGACGGCCTTCAGGCCGGGCCATTTGTGACGCTCCTGGAGCCAGCCGACATCATGGAAGACGGTGACGGCGCGGGTTTCGATGCGGCCATGATCGCCATCGACCGAGTTGTGCCGGCTGATTGTGGCATCCTTGAAATTCCTGGCTTTCTGTTCACCGGCGAAGCGTTCGACATCCTCCTGAAGGGTTGCCTGATTGCCCTTCAGGGCCAGGACGTAGTCGGCCTTCCTGGCGATGATCCTGGCTGCGATCTCGCGCTGGCAGCCCATGGCGTCGATGGTGACGGTGGCTCCCTCGATGGCCAGCATGTCCAGAAGCCTGGGAATGGCGACGATCTCGTTGGACTTCTGCGCCACCTTGACCTGCCCGAGCACCAGACGCTGACGGGCGGCGAAGGCCGAGACCATGTGAATGGGGTTCAGTCGGTTCTTCTGATAGGAGCGCCGGCTGGTCTTGCCGTCAATGGCGATCACGTCGGCCGTCGCCTCGGTCAGCGTCGCCACCCAGGCGACAAAACACTTCTGGAACGGCTCGGGATCAAGAGCCGCGAACACCGCGCCAAGACGGTCATGATCGGGCGTCCCATTGGCGAAGGGCCGCAAGCGTCGCAGCAAGTCGATCTTCCTTTTCCCGAATTGGGCGATTGCCGTGGCTGGGATGCCGATCAATCAGTCGGAAGTTCGAGTCGAAGCTGGAGAGCCCGATCGAAGATGAGCCTTCGGAGCTTCACGCCGTGTTGGTGCAAGCACTTGGACCCATCGGCTTCGGCCGAGGCGGCGAGTAGAACGTGCCCGCGAATGGTTTCACACGAAAGCAACCGTCAATTACGGTAAGTTACCCGTTCACGCAGGGTTCTGCGCTACCCTGCCTCATGGAGTTGTGACAGGTTGGGCAGTTGTACCAACTTAGACAAAAGGGCTGTAGAACTCGGATCCAGTCCCAAGAATCAGACAGGCCGCTTCGTGCAATTTCCTCCATCCCGTCCCGCTGGACTCTCGACCAATGATATCTCCCATCTCATGAGGGTCGCTTGATGGCACAGGACATTCCCATGAATGCCGCGGCTCCGCACGACCTGCCGTCGTTCATTACCGCGCCGGGGGAGTCGGACTGGCTGATGACGGTGATGGCGGTCTTCCTGGTGGTCGTCGTCGTTTCGGTGGGGCTGATCTACCTGCGCCTGCACGCGCTGCCCGAGCATATGGCGCACCGCACCAGCAAGGTTCAGATGCAATTCGTCGCGGTGCTGGCGCTGCTGGCGCTGTTCACGCACAACCACGTCTTCTGGATCGCCGCGCTGCTGCTGGCGCTGGTGGAACTGCCGGACTTCTCGACGCCGATGAATTCGATCGCGCTGTCGCTGGAAAAACTGTCCCGGCGCGACAAGACGGAGCCCGATCGCGGCGAGCCGTGGAACGATCTTCTCTCGGACGACAAGGAGTGACCCTTGCTTGAGTTGATGCTCTGCTCGGCGCTGACGGTCCTGCCCGACTACCTGTTCCGGAGGTTTGTCCAGGGCAAGCGCATCGGCCGCGAGATCACCCTGTTCTCGGTCTGGTACGAGCTGCGCTGGGGCATCACGCTCTGCCTGATGCTGACGATCACGCTGATCACGACGATCTTCTATTTTCATCCGTCGACCACGAGCGCCGTTTCGTTCTTCCGGACGATCTCGATCCTGCCGGAAAGTAGCGGTCGGGTGGCGGAGGTTTTTGTGAACTATCGCGACCAGGTGAAGGCCGGCCAGCCACTGTTCAAGCTCGACAGCACGGAAGAGGAAGCCGCCATCGAAACCGCGCGCCGCAAGATCACGGAAGTCGAGGCCGCCATGCAGGTCGCCAAGTCCCAACTGGCCGAGGCCGAGGGCCGGCTCACCCAGGCGCGCGGCGCCTTGCAGCAGGCCACTGACGAGTTCGATACCCGGGCCGAGTTGCGGCGGCGCAATGCCAGCGCGATCACGGAACGCGAGGTGGAACGGGCGCAGATCCGGTCGATACCCAGCAGGGCCTTGTCGACGCCGCGCTCGCCGGCAAGGAGACCGTGGTCTCCCAGATCGACTTTCAGCTACCGGCCGAGAAGGCCAGCGCCGAGGCGGCACTCAAGCAGGCCGAGGTCGCGCTGGCCAAGACCACAGTGTATGCCGGCGTCGACGGCTGGGTGGAGCAGTTCATCCTGCGGCCGGGCGACGTGGTCAATCCGTTTCTGCGGCCCGCCGGCATACTGGTGCCGGCCGAGGCGGGTCGCGTCGCCATCCAGGCGGGGTTCGGCCAGATCGAGGCCCAGGTGATGAAGAAGGGGATGATCGGCGAGGTGACCTGCATGGGGATCCCGTTCACGGTCATTCCGGTCGTGGTGACCGAAGTCCAGAGCGTCGTCGCGGCCGGGCAGATTCGGCCGACCGACCAGCTCATCGACCCGATGCAGGCAATCCAGCCCGGCACGATCACCGCCTATCTTGCTCCGCTGTTTCCCGGCCAGCTCGACCGTCTTCCTCCCGGCAGCCACTGCATCGCCAATGCCTATACGAGCAATCACGACGCGCTGCAGGACCCGAACATCGGCGCCGGGCACGCCTTCGTCCTGCATGCCATCGACACGGTGGGGCTCGTGCACGCCATGATCCTGCGGCTGCAGGCGCTGCTGCTGCCGGTGCGCACGCTGGTCCTGGGAGGCGGGCATTGAGCTGTGCCCGCGGCGCGGACGGCAAGCCGTAGGTCTCGAGGCTCAGATGGTTTCGACCTCGACGACGCGCTGCGCGCCTTCGAGCGTTTGGCGCCTAAATTCATGGGAGGAAGCGATGAGCAAGCAGGGAAAGAAGGTCAAGCAGCAGAAAAAAGACAAAGATGAAAAGGATGAGCTGCCGAGCGTCGACCCGACCGAGGCAAAAAAAGCGCGGAACAAGGCCTATGAAAAGGAAATAGCGCGGCTGCAGGTGGAGATCGCGCACCTGCAGGCTTGGGTAACAGCTTCCGGCGCGCGCATCGTCATCATCTTCGAAGGCCGCGACGCCGCGGGCAAGGGCGGCATGATCAGGCGGATCACCGAACGGGTAAGCCCGCGGGTGTTCCGGGTCGTCGCCCTGCCGTCCCCTTCGGACAGGGAGAAGAGCCAGGTGTACATGCAGCGCTATATCCGGCACCTGCCGGCCGCGGGCGAGGTCGTCATCTTCGACCGCTCCTGGTACAACCGGCCGGGCGTCGAGCGAGTCATGGGTTTCTGCTCAGAGAAATCAGCGCACCGCTTCCTGGAGATTTGCCCGCATCTGGAGGCGCTGCTGATCGAGTCGGGCATCACGATCCTGAAGTACTTCCTGACCGTCTCCGAGGAGGAGCAGGAGCGCCGTTTCCGGCGCCGGATCGACGATCCCCTGCGCCAGTGGAAGCTGAGCCCGATGGACCTCGAATCCTACCGCCGCTGGTGGGACTATTCCGCCGCCTATGACGAGATGATCCGGATGACCGACACCGCGCATGCGCCGTGGTGGATCGTGCCCTCCGATGACAAGAAGAGCGCCCGGATCAACTGCATCACCCACATACTGAACTCGATCCCCTACAAAAAGGTCGAGTTCGAGGAGCCCAAGCTCGGAAAGCGGCAGAAGCGACCCGACGGTTACGTCGAGGACAGGATTGCCCGCAACGTCGTACCTGCCGTGTTCTAAGCAGACTTGCGTGGCTTCGCCCACGCTTCGCCTGCTTAGCCTCTTGTTTTGTCGCAGGTTTCTGTCGGAAAACCGTGGCACACTTTTCCGGAACCTGCTTAGTTTAGGTTGCCCTGCGCGGGCGGCTGTCGTGGCGTTGACAGCCCGCCCGCGAGGCTCGGTCACGTGACGCCGGTCCGCGTCGAAGGTCTTGCGCTCGCGGCGCTCGAAAATGGCCGACCTTGCAGGTTCTGTCACCAGGTCAGATAAAAGCCGACGTCACCGGGGATGCCGCCGGGGAAGTTGATGATCATCGCCTTGAGTTTGTAGCCCTGTGGTTTGGCGACCTCGACATAGCGGTCGTAAAGTTCGCGCGCCTTGCCTTGAAGCGTGTCCGGCCATTCCGGCTGCGCATTGTTGATGGCGCGGCCCGCGTCGGTGCAAAGTTCCGAGGGAAAGCTGTAGATGAGCGCCTCGGTCTTGCCCTGCTCGACTGCGACCCGGATCAGCCGCAACACGGTGTCGCGCTCATGTTCCGTGAAATGCGCTGTAAGGAATTGCTTGCTGAAATTTTCATGTTCCTGCGCGGCCTGCTTCTTGGCCTTCTCCTGCTTCTCCATCTCGGCCATTTCGCGCTCGAGCATCCTCATGCGGAGGTCTTCCGCGCTCGGCAACGGATTAGTCGGCTTCGTATCTGTCATCTTCCACTCCCAACACGCCCCGATGGCGTTACATCCCTGGCCGTGGCTTCCGCGCGTCGCACCGCGTCCTTGATTTCCGCGGTCAAGCTCACGATCCAGTCTTCACACTCGGCCAGGCGCTGCTCGGCGGCAGCGTCCGGCATCCGCACAAGCCTGCTTAGCGCATGTTCCGCTTCGGCAAGATCCTCGCACAGGTCTCGAAACGATTCGTTGCTCCTGGCCAACCGCTCGACCTCGCTCGCGATCGCCGGAAGCAGACGACAGGCGACGACCACCCCGGCGTCCATAGAAAATATCCCAGCAAGCTGCAATTGGATTATTGTATCCTATCCGGTGTCAATGTTGACGTAGGTTACCGTAGCAAACAGGACATCGGACGAGTGTCTTGCGGAACAGGGCCGAGAGTGAATTGCCGCAAATAGTCAAGGAACGCCGTTCTCATGACCGGGTCCCGCTTCTTCGATGGACTTGGAAACAGTCTGCCGGGCACACCACATGGAAACCGACCGCGTAGAAAGGGAACGCCGGCGGCCTCGACCCGCAACACAGACATTATAGGATGTTACACGCGTCGCTGTCATCTTTGGGCTGGCCTTCCAAAAGACAGACACATAAAAGTAAGAAAATGACGTGTACGCTGGTTGTGAGTCCGCTGGAGGGTCGGACTCGAGGATGCGGTTTGTTCGGAGGAGGGAGATGCAATGGGACGTGCCAACTGGCTGATCTTGACCGCGCTTGCCGCCTCGCTTTCGGCGGGCGGGGCCTTGGCGATCGAGCAGGACATTGAACCGCTTCCGGAAGTGGAGGCTGAAGCGGCTGCGCCGGCGGCGGAGTCGACCCTGCTGGGATTGCCGGCCGATGTCGCTTTCGGCATTGCGATGACGACCGACTATGTTTCGCGCGGCATTACGCAGACCGGCAACGACCTGGCGGTCCAGGGCTATATCGAGCCGACCATCGGCATGGCCTATGTGAACATCTGGTCGTCCAATGTCGACTTTGGCGGCGAGGGTTTTCGCGGCGCGGAGATCGACACGGCGATCGGCATCCGGCCGGAATTCGGTCCGCTTTCGCTCGATCTCGGTTATGTCCACTACTTCTATTCGCCGGAGGACATCAGCCCCGACTATGGCGAGATCTTTGCCAAGGCCGACTATAACTTTCAGGACATGGTCACGTTTGGCGCGCGCGTGTTCTTTGCCCCGGACTTCAATCAGAGCGGCAATACCGCGACCTTCGTCGCCGGCGGACTTGCGCGTTCCCTTGCCGCACGATTTCTCGGTCTACGGCGGCGTGGGCTATCAGTTCTTCGAGGACCCGAACGCATTCGAGCAACTGGCCTGGACCGCTGGCGTCTCCTACGATTGGAAGGCGGTCACATTCGATCTGCGCTACTGGGATACCGACCTCGACGACGACGAATGCGTGGCCCGAAGCGGATTTTCCAACGGTTGCGACGCACGCATTGTCGGTACGATCTCGCTCAACACCGCCTGGTCGGCGCTGAAGCAAAGCGGGTTCTGATTTCCCGTTATCAGGTCGACCGACGCTCAGGTTTCCTTCTCCGGCGATCCCGCCGACCAGCGAAGGGCATGGACCGATGCCGAAGAAGTTTCCGACCGCCTTCACGATCCTGTTCGTGCTGATCATCGTCGTGGCGGCGCTGACATGGATCATCCCGGCCGGCCAGTACGAGCGGGCCCTCAACCCGACCCTTGGCAAGCGAAGCGCCGGTCCCCGGCACTTTCACCCTCGTCGAGCCCAGCCCGCAGGGATTCGTCGCCGTGCTCATGGCGCCGATCGCCGGGCTCTACAATCCGGCGACCAACATGGCCAATGCCGTGGATGTCGCGGTCTTCGTGCTCGTCATCGGCGGCTTCCTCGCCGTCGTGACCAAGACCGGGGCGATCGACGCCGGCATCGGATGGCTGCTCAAGAAGCTTGAGGGCCGCGAAATCTGGATGATCCCGATCCTCATGGCCGCCTTCGCGGCCGGCGGCACCAGCTACGGCATGGCCGAGGAGAGCCTCGCCTTCTATGCGATCGTCCTGCCGGTGATGATCCGTGCCGGCTACGATACGTTGACCGGCGTGGCGGTGATCATGCTGGGAGCAGGCATCGGCACGCTCGGTTCGACCTTCAACGCCTTCGCCACGGTGATTGCATCGAATGCGGCCGGCGTCCCCTTCACGGACGGGCTGGTTCTGCGGGTCGTTCATACTATTCGCCTGCCTTGCGGCGGGGATTTTTTATGTGATGCGCTATGCGACACGCGTGAAGGCCAACCCCGCATATTCGGTGGTCGCCGACCAGCGCGAGGAGAACATCGCGCATTTCCTGAAGGGTGCGGAGGCCGGTGCGCCGCTGCCGGAATTCACGCGGGTGCGCAGCATCATCCTGGCGCTGTTCGGGCTCACCTTCGCGCTGATGCTCTACGGCGTCATCAAGCTCGGCTGGTGGATGGGCCAGATGTCGGCGCTGTTCCTCGGCATGGCGATCCTGACCTGGTTCGTCGGCAAGTTCGCGCCGGAGACCCGCCTCGACGAGGAGACCTTCGTCAATACATTCGTCAACGGCGCGCGCGACCTGCTCGGCGTCGCCCTGATCATCGGGGTGGCGCGCGGCATCGTCGTCGTCATGGACGCCGGCAAGATTACCGACACGATCCTCAACGCACTGGCCGGATCGCTGGCCGGACTGGGGAACATCCTCTTCATCAATACGATGCTGGTGTTTCAGACGCTGCTCTCCTTCCTCGTGCCGTCCTCCTCGGGCCTTGCCGTCCTGACCATGCCGATCCTGGCGCCGCTGTCGGATTTCGCCGGCGTCAACCGCGACCTGACGGTCACCGCCTACCAGTCGGCCAACGGTTGGGTGAACCTCTTCAACCCGACCTTCGCGGTGGTCATGGGCGGGCTGGCGATCGGGCGGGTCTCCTACGATCGCTGGCTGCGCTTTGTCTGGCCGCTGCTGGTCATAATCATGATCATCATTGTCGCCGCCCTGAGCGTCGGCACACTTGGTTCGGGCGGCTCGAACGCTCCACCCGCGGCGACGCTCCGGCTCCGGCCGCGGCCCCCAGCACGGGCGGCTGAGACCATGGCGCGGGAGCACGCTGCGCAGCTTGCTTCCGAGACGGCCTCGTCGCGCGGGCGGATACTGTCTTTTTCGGATTCCTCCTCATCGCGGGGGAATCCCGATTCACGTCTGGATCAAATGGCAAAATGCCCGTGCCGGAGGCCAGCCGGCCCTCCGGTTTCGGGAAAGGGAGGTTTGACCATGCAACTCGGTGTTCATTCGGAAATAGGCAAGCTCCGCAAGGTGATGGTGTCGCGCCCCTCGCTCGCGCATGAGCGGCTGACGCCAGGCAATTGCCACGACCTTCTGTTCGACGACGTGATCTGGGTGCAGAAAGCGCGCTCCGACCACGCGGATTTCGTGCTGCGCATGAAGGATCGCGACATCGAGGTCTACGACATCCAGGACCTGCTGACCGATGTCTTCAACACGGTGCCGGAAGGCCGTGCCTTCGTGCTCGACCGGAGAATAACCGACAACCAGGTCGGCCCGGCGCTGGCGCGCATCCTGCGGCCATGGCTCGACGAACTGGACGGTCATTTGCTCGCGCGGCACCTGCTCGGCGGCATCGTGCGCGCTGACCTGCCGCCCGACATGGTGACGCCCGTCATGCGCGAGGCGCTGTCGGCCAGCGAGTTCATTGTCCGGCCTGTCCCGAACGCGCTGTTCCAGCGCGATCCGTCCTGCTGGATCTACGGCGGCGTCACCTGCAATCCAATGTTCTGGCCGGCCCGCCAGCCCGAGACGCTCTATCAGCGCGCTGTCTACAAGTTCCATCCGCACTTCACGAACAACGAGTTCGAGATCTGGTGGGGCGACAGCGACGAGAACTGGGGCTACACGAGCATGGAAGGCGGCGACGTCATGCCGATCGGCAAGGGCGTCGTCCTGATCGGCATGGGCGAGCGCACGACGCGCCAGGCCGTCAACCAGGTCGCCAATCGGCTCTTCGAAAAGCAGGCGGCGCGAGCGGGTCATCGCCTGCGCCATGCCGAAGTCGCGCGCGGCGATGCATCTCGACACGGTTTTCACCTGTCTCGACTACGACAAGGTCACGGCCTTCCGCGAGGTGGTGGACGCCATCACCTGTTTCTCGCTGCGCCCCGACGGCAATGGCGGAGTCGAGATCAGCAAGGAAGGCACGCACCTCTTCGAGGTCTACAAGGAGGCGCTCGGCCTCAGCGACCTGCATGTCGTCGGCACCGGGCGGCAACGAGTTCGAGCAAGAGCGCGAGCAGTGGGACGACGGCAACAATGTCGTCGCGCTCGAGCCCGGCGTGATCATCGGCTACGACCGCAACACCCACACCAATACGCTTTTGCGCAAGGCAGGCGTCGAAGTCATCACCATCGGCAGCCAGGAACTCGGCCGCGGGCGCGGCGGCGGCCACTGCATGACCTGTCCGATCCTGCGCGATTCCGCCTACTGACCGGCCGCGGCCGGCGGCAACGAAGAAGAACACAAGCCTCAGGGAGGAACCATCATGGCTTTCAATCTCAAGGGTCGCAGCTACCTCAAGATTGCGGACTTCAGTCAGCGCGAGATGCTCTATCTGCTCGACCTGTCGCGCGATCTCAAGCGCGCCAAATACGCGCGCTCCGAGCAGCAGGCGCTGAAGGACAAGAACATCTGCCTGATTTTCGAGAAGACATCGACGCGTACCCGCTGCGCCTTCGAGGTCGCCGCCCATGACCAGGGCGCGCACATCACCTATCTCGATCCGAGCGGCTCGCAGATCGGCCACAAGGAGTCGATGAAGGACACGGCCCAGAGTGCTCGGCCGCATGTTCGACGCCATCGAGTTCCGCGGCGCCGGCCAGGAGATGGTCGAGGAACTTGCCAAATATGCCGGCGTTCCGGTCTACAACGGCCTGACGGACGACTTGGCATCCGACGCAGATGCTGGCCGACATGCTGACCATGGTGGAGCATGCCGACAAGCCGCGCACCCAGATTTCCTACGCTTTCCTCGGCGACGCCCGCAACAATATGGGCAACTCGCTGCTGATGCTGGGCTCGATCATGGGATGCGACGTGCGCCTCATCGCGCCGAAGGAGAACCAGCCGCATGACGAGGTGCGCGAAATGGCGGCCAAGCGCGCCGCCGAGACCGGGGCGCGCATCACCATCACCGACGACATCGACAAGGGCGTCAAGGGCGTCGACTTCGTGCACACCGACGTGTGGGTGTCGATGGGCGAGGCAAAGGAAGTCTGGGAAAGCCGGATCAAGCTGCTTTCGCCCTACCAGGTCAACATGCGCCTGATGAAGAAGACCGGCAACCCGAACGCGAAGTTCATGCATTGCCTGCCGGCCTTCCACAACACCGAGACCAAGGTGGGCCGCGAGATGGCCGAGAAATTCGGCATCACCGAAATGGAGGTCACCGAAGAGGTCTTCGAGAGCCCGATGAACATCGCGTTCGAACAGGCCGAAAATCGCATGCACACGATCAAGGCCATCCTCGTCGCCACGCTGGGAGGCTGAGCCATGGGACGCGTGGTGGTAGCGCTCGGCGGCAACGCGCTGCTGAAACGCGGCGAGGACATGACCGCCACAAACCAGCGCAAGAACGCCAGGATCGCGGCCGCGGCCCTGGCGCCGCTCTGCCTGGAGCACGAGGTCGTCATCACCCACGGCAACGGCCCGCAGGTCGGCCTGCTTGCGCTCCAGGAACTCGCCTATGAGGGGGAGGACGCGCCGCTGGACGTGCTCGGGGCCGAGACCGAGGGCATGATCGGCTACATGATCGAGCAGGAACTCGGCAACATCCTGCCATTCGAGAAGCCGATCGCCACGATCCTGACCATGGTCGAGGTCGATCCCGAAGATCCGGCCTTCAAGGACCCGACCAAGTTCATCGGCAAGGTCTACTCCGAGGAGGAGGCGAAATCGGAAGCCGCCTCGAAGGGGTGGCAGGTCAAGCCCGACGGCAAATATTGGCGGCGGGTCGTGGCGTCGCCGCTGCCGAAGCGCATCTTCCAGATTCGCCCGATCAAATGGCTGCTGGAAAAGGACGCCGTGGTGATCGCCGCCGGCGGCGGCGGCATCCCGACCATGTACGAAGCCGGCAAGGAGCGGCATCTGATCGGCGTCGAATGCGTGATCGACAAGGACCGGGCGTCCGCGCTGCTCGCCAAGGAGATTGGCGCGGACACCTTCGTCGTCGCCACCGACGCCGACGCCGTCTATCTCGACTGGGGCAAGCCGGAACAGCGCGCGATCCGCTCGGCCACGCCCGACGCGCTCGACGCCTACAGCTTTCCAGCGGGCTCCATGGGACCGAAGGTCGAGGCCGCGCAGGACTTCGCCCGGACGACCGGCGGTCGCGCCATCATCTGCGCGTTGCCGGACGTGCCGGCCGCGCTGCGCGGCGAAACGGGCACCACGTTTCGGTCAAGGCGGGAGAAACGGCGTTCGGCTGAGGCCGGCATGCGGCCCGCAGCGAACGCGGCGGACTGGTGCCGCCGGGACACGGATCGGGCGCGGGAAGCTCGGGAAAGGCCTATCTTATGAGGATTGCCGCGCCGGTCGTCGTATTTGCTGCCATGGCGATCATGGGCGCCGCCCGCGAGCACGCCAGCCAGAAGGAGCTTGACGCCTGCAAGCTCGAGGCCTCGCAGGTAGGCGAGAATTCCCAGACCGCCACCTCACGAAAGTCGAGCGAGCCCGACATCCTCGACATCGAAAAGTGCATGAAGGCGAAGGGGTTTATGAGGATCGAGGATACCGCCGGCGTCTGCGACCTGCTGGCGATCGTCCAATGCTTCGAACGTCAATAGGAGGCATCTCGCTGCATGGGACTTCGGCGCGAAACGATCGCGTCAGCCGCGGAGAATGGCTGAGTAGTGCCTGACAGCTGCCTCGCGTAGCATGATCTTGCCAGCGCCTGACGCCGACCCGCCGAAGCGTGGCACGGTGCCGAGCGCCATCTCGACAGCGCGCTCGCCGGAACCCTCGATACTGAGTTCACGCTTCGAGCATTTGGCGCTGGAGGCGCCCCCAATGGAAGGCTCCTGGTTCGCCCGCCCTTCGTCACCGCAGCCGCCTGGCCTTGCTGCCGCCCTCGTGCCGGTTGTCACGCTCGTGGGGCTGCTCGGATTGTCCTTCTTGCTCTTCGGGGACGCCGCGGCCGCCGGGCCGAACCAGATCGCGCTGGTTTTCTGCGCGATGGTCGCGATGTTCGTCGCGTGGCGCCGGGGCCATTCCGTCGCCGACCTTCGGGACGCCGCGATGGCGAGCGTCTCAACCGGCCTCACGGCGATCTTCATCCTGCTCGCCGTCGGCGCACTGATCGGCACCTGGGCGATGAGCGGGACGCTGGTCGCCATGGTCTACTACGGACTGCAACTTTTGAACCCGCACTATTTCTACATGACCGCTTGCCTGATCTGCGCCGTGATTGCGGTCAGCATCGGCAGTTCCTGGACTGTTGCCGGCACGATCGGCATCGGCCTGATGGGGATCGCCCAGAAGATGGGCCTTGATCCGGCGATAACCGCGGGCGCGGTGATCTCGGGCGCCTATTTCGGCGACAAGACCTCGCCGCTGTCGGACACCGCGAACCTGGCCTGCGCGGCATCCGGCGCCAATCTCTACGACCACATCCGCGAGTCGCTCTGGACCTCGACGCCCGCGCTCCTTCTGGCGCTCGCGGCCTTCTGGAGCCTTGGCAGCCCCATCGCGTTCGATCCGTCGGCGACCCTGGCCCGCATCGACGCCGCCTTTCATCCCCGTCTGTTGCACTTCGTTCCGCTCATACTCGTTCTCGGGCTGGCGCTGCTGCGCTGGCCGCCCTTCGTCACGATCTTTCTCGGCGCGCTTGCCGGCGGCGTCCTCGCCGTGGCGGCAGCGCCCGAGCGTGTCATCGCCTTCGCCGGCGGTGAGGGCCTGCCGGCCGGCCTCGCGTTGCTCAAGGGCGTCTGGGCGGCGCTGGCGACCGGTTTCGTCTCAAGTACCGGCGAGCCCGCGGTCGACCAGCTCCTGACCCGCGGCGGCATGGAGAGCATGCTCGGCACGGTCTGGCTGATCCTGGTGGCGCTCGCCTTCGGCGGCATCGTGGAGAAGGCGGGCATCCTCGAGCGCCTGATCGGCCCGCTGATCGCCGCGGCGCGCTCGATCGGCGCGCTGGTCGCGACGGTGGTCGGCGCCGCCTTCGCCACCAACGTGCTTGCCGCCGACCAGTACATCGCCATCGTGCTGCCCGGGCGGATGTTCCGCGGCGCCTTCGAGGAGCGCGGCCTCGCGCCGGTCGTGCTGTCCCGCGCCATCGGCGATTCCGCCACCGTGACCTCGCCGCTGATCCCCTGGAACAGTTGCGGCGCCTACATGGCGGCGACGCTTGGCATCGCCGCGACCTCCTTCGCGCCGTTCTGCTTCTTCAACTTGCTGAACCCGCTGCTGACAATCGCATTCGCGTTTCTGGGCTTGCGGATGCTGCGCACCAAGGCGGTCGGCGTTTAGTGCATCCTTCGATCTCAATTACGCCGCGCCGACCGCCGCGCGACGCCGGCCACACTGACCGGGGTCAGAGGTCGGCCAACGACGGCCTCCGCGGTTGAGACAAAGCCGGGAACCCCTTTGTCAACAGATGCCCGCCCAATTCGGTCACACCGCTCATCATGATCAAAAGCGGCAACCAGCATGCCAAGACGCTTTCAATATGGTCATTGCTTGCCTCCCATCGAGAAGTTCGCGGGAAAATCACTGATCTTGTCCTGCAAGTCCTTTAGGTCGATCTTCTCGGCATTCGCCGGGCTGTGGAACGCGAAGTCGTCCATCGTAGCCTCGCTACCGGTCTTCCAGTTTCTGATCTCGACGCTGTACTGTAGCCCATCGGGCACCTGCCTGGACGTCACGACATACTTGCACGGGTGAGGCTGGTCGCCCTGCGCGATCCCAGATCTGAAAATCCACCTCGTCCTGTCGGAACGCGAGAAAATCGCACTCGGTGCCGTTGATCACGCCACTGCCGAGATCCTTCGAGTTCGTAGACGTCCTGCATCAACTCGTCATCGGAATTCAGACATCAGCAGATCAGCGGCCGGCAGTGGTCTGTCGTATTTGTCCTTCAACTCGTCAATCAGATGTTCGATCGTGCCGGGAACTTCAACCTGCGTGTACTTGTTGGCGTTCTTGCCAAGTAAAGTCAGGGTCTTGCCATCGAACAGGGTTTCGACGTCGACGAAGCCGCCGGCGCGTGTGGCACGGATCTTATCCGGCCGGTTGAGCGTCACCGTACCGGAACTCGCAAGCGCAAGTTTCTGACTATCATCGGTAACGACCTCGAGCGTTGCGTCGTAGTCAAACGATATTGCCGTCTGTGCGGCTTGATAATCCGACATGGCCTTGAGCAGTTTCTTGGCTTCCGCCGAGTCCGTGAACCGAATAAGCTCGACCCGGCGATTGAGCGCCCGCCCTTCCGGGGTGTCGTTGCCGGCAGCAGGTCGCTTCTCGCCGGCGCCTGCCGTGGCCAGCCTTTGCTCGTCAATGCCACGCTCGACCAACGCCGCCTTGATGGCGTTCGGCGCGCTCGAGCGACAGGGCCTCGTTGGGCTCCGGGTTCCCCGTGGCGTCGGTATGGCCGACAATTCTCAAGTGCCATTCAGGAAAGTTCTTGAGCGTCGTTGCAATGTCGTCGAGGAGCGATTGCGCGCCTGCCGGGATTGTCGATTGGTCACTCTCGAAGCGCAAACCATAGAGATCGAAGCGCTGCTTGGTCTGCAACGCATTGCTTGGCCAGATCATCCGCCGTCTGCGTCCAGGCGGGAGAGCTTATCGCGGCAATGCCGACCGTCAGTGTGACAGCCGCCACGACGCATCGAGCGTTCCGAAATACATGTCTGGCGAGCGCTTGAAGAAAGCACTGGCGGATACCGAGCGTGCGAGAACTCTTACTTTAATGATGACCTACATGCTTGGCCAGAGCAACGATGCAATCGTACGGCGCGCCGAAGCATCGGAGCGCGCCGTACGCGAGGCGCTTGAAAGCTAACCGGGGCTTGCTCGGCGGCGCAGATTCACTGTGGCGCGGCGGGCGCGCTGCTCCTCGATAACCGTGATTATCCGGTCGTCCCTTGTGCTCGGGTCGCCATGACGGAGGCCTGCTGCTCAGTCATATCCCCAGACCTTGAGCTTGGCCGTCTTAGCATCATTAAGGATCTTGTACTGGACCGTCACCCCCGTGAGGCGCCCTTTGCGTCCCGGAGCGTCCTTCGCAGCCGTTTGTCCTCCCGATTTCAGTACTCCGAGATCGGAGACCGTGTCGTCTCGGCGATTGTCCCAATGGAGGACGACTTTCTGAAGCTCCACATCAGCGCCCTCGGCAGAGAGCTTCACCCATTTGATGTCCTTCTCCCATCGATTCCCTTCGCTGTTAATGTTGACGCTTGGATCGACGGACTTGATCGTCTGCTCGCCGAGCATGGTCCACTCGTCAGCAGCTGTGGCGCTTCCTACCGGGCCCATGAGGGCGAAGGACGCGACCATGAAAAGGGGCTTTAAAGTGAGGGTCTTGATCTTCATTTTCTTTTTCCTTCTGAACCCCGTCCGGGCGGATGATTACCTCGCTCGCACCAGAACTGCAAACACAAACGACCCGAGTATGTCCCCACGCGGGGCGGGAAGTACTGTCCGATAATCTCGGTTATGCACTGGCTTCGCTGCGGTTACGGGCCGTCCGTCTTATTGGCCATCGGTGCGGACGCCCCCTATCTCTTTCGTGGCGGCTGGAGGAGGTCCTTGGTCGCCTGGCCCGCATGCGCACCAGATCCGCTCGTATAATAAGCGCGAACACGGGTACCCTGGGTTAGGCGGCTTCCTGCCTATCGGCGCGAGCCGATACAATGACCGTCGCGATAGTGGTCTCCCGAAATGATCGGCATATCGCAAGTTGACGGCCCCAACGCTTGCGAACCCTGAACAACTTGCCGGCTATCGGCTTCCTGTCAACCCGCTCGCTCAGGTGGTTGCCGGGCACCCGGTGACCGTCATTCGAGATAGTCACCGTTAGCCAGAAGACGGTCTTCAACTTCGTCCCTCAAGTCTCGGAACACAAAAATTGAGACGACTCCAAGTCGCCGCCGCTGATCGGGAGTAAGCGTTTCATAGAGCGGCTGCCATGCGTCGGCGAGTCGTTTGACCTCGGCCGCTCGTTGGGAAAGGCCAGCGGCGCGTCGATGCAAAAAGTCTACTGGATTGCGGTCCCGCACGATTTCGATTGCATTGCGGTCGCGTAACTCACCAATCCGCGCTTCACGTTCAGCAAGGCGCGCCTGCCGCCCGGCTGCCCTCGACCGAATCGCTTCTTCCACGGCCGGCCAGAATTTTTCCTGTTCAGGCGTCATCTGCAGGGCGAACTTGGCGATCGAAATCCGGGCGTCGGTCAACGTCTCCAGTTCCGCAGTGCTCAGCCCCTCTCGCGCAGCTCCGGCAGGAGCGACCTGGGCATGGGCCAATGAGAATGATCCAACGGTGATCAGTACCGCCAACCCGGTGCATGCAAGTTTGGACATCATGGCAACCTCCTTTTTGTCCATGAGAAAAGGCAACTTAGAATGACGCTTCTCGCGCAATCGTGCGGATCGTAGTGCATGCAACCATTGCGAACACTCGCCTTCGCAATGGACTTAATCGTTGACGACCTCCCAGCTGTCATCCGGGTTGAAGCGGTCGATGTATTTGACGACTGTTTCAGTGCTTGGACCGAGGTCGGTCTCGTAGATGACGCCGTGCTGGTTGACGGCGAAGGTCTTGACCCCCGTCTCGCCATATTTGGCCGGCCATGCGATGAGGCCGAAGCCGGCGATCATGTTGCCATTGATGATGTAGTCATAGGCGCCGCCGGCGATCTGGTCGCCCTGGCCGGTCAGGATCTTGTACTTGTAGCCGAAATAGCCTTCGCCTTTGGCGGCGTCGTCTTGCTCGGACCGGTCGAGGTCGCCGGCAGGGCTCTCGCCATTAATGTCGTCGGTAGGCCAGTAGAGCCCGTCGGTCATGCCTTCCGAGCTGACGAGTTTCTGTGCGAACTCCTCCACGCCGTCCTCATCGCGATCTTGCGCTGCATAGTCCTCCTGCGCGTCGACATAGGCGCGCATCGTCTCGATCGTCTGCAGCTCGTTTTCGCCGACGCGGCGGTTCACGATCTCTTCGAGCCCGGCATAGGTGTCGAACGCCCATTTACCGTCCTCGCCCTTGACCACCGGAAACGGCAGCGGCCAGAGCTTTTGCCCGATCAGCACCAAGCGGCGGTCACCCTCGCCATCGAGCCCGATCTGCTTTGCGGCCCCCTCCTTGATCGCCGCGAGCGTGTCGTCGGTGTTCTCGTCGGCCTTGAGCTTTGCCGGATCGAGACCGAGCACGGCTGCGACCGCATCCGAACCTTCCGCCTTCAGCGCTTGGCTGAAGGCGTCAAGAGCTGCCTGCCGGCGTGTCGAACACCGGCGGATCGACGTCCGCTGCGAGCGAAGCGATCTCGGGGGTAGCGACATCCGACGTTGCCGCCTCCTGCGCGGAGGCGACCGACGAAAGCGATAGAGCCAGGCCAAAGGCGATGGCGACTGCGCAGACGCTACGGGAAGGCTTTGTGGCAAACATCCTGGTCATTGTCCTGTCCTCCCGTTCCGTTAACGCCGGCCTCCGCCGCCTCGTCCACCACCGCCGCCGCGTCCGCCGCCACCGCCGCCGCTGGGGCGCTTGACCTGCTTGTGACCGCCGCCGCCGCGCTGGCCACCGCCCATCGACTTGTTGCCGCGATTGGACTTCACCTTGGCGGCCTTGCCACGATCGACGTTGCCGACCCCCGAGGGCTTCTTCGGACGATTGTCGACCTTGGCCCCCGCCTTGGGCTTGCCGGCCTTGCGGTTCACGTTGGCGGCCTTGTCGGCAGGGCGGTTGGCGGCGGCGGGCTTGCCGGCGGGTCGGTTGAGGTTCGGCTTGTTGGCTGGCCTGTTCGCAGCCTGACCGCCCTGGGCCTTCAGCCCGTCGAGCGTGCTCTTGCGCACGTCTCTTGTCCCGGCGGTCTTGCCGGGCACCCTGTTGGAGACCTGATCGCGCTTCTTGATATCGTGGGCGCGGTCGCGAATCGCGTTGTCGCCGTTGCGCTCGAGATTGTTCTTGATGTTCGTGCGATCGAACTTGGCGAACTGATCCTTGTCGATCTTGATCTTGCTGCGGTCGATATTTTTCCAGTCAACGTCGTTAAAATTGACGTTGCCGTTGAAGTCGCGGTTGTTGAAGCAGTTGTCGCAGTCGATGTCGATGTCGCCGCCGCCCCAGTTGCCGCCCCATACACCCCAGTCGTCCCAGTCGACCGCCGCCGCCCAGATCGCACCTGTTGCCGCCGCGGCAAAAAAAGTTGCGGTCGGATAGTAGTAGCTTGGGTACGGATCGGGGTAGTAGCCGATAGGCTCCGGCGGATAGTTCGCGACGTAGAGCATTTTCGGCTCATAGCGCGGCACATAGATCAGTTCGGGATTTACCGACTTGATCACGACATTATCGTTTTCCTCGACGACCTGAACTTTGTTGTCGCTCTTTATGACGCCCTTCGCTACCGCCTCGTCGCGCAATTGCTGAATTGCAATCAGAAAGTCCTTCTGCTGATACGCCAACGCATCGCCGAGCTGCTGCGTCCATTCGAGGTCGTCGCTCATCATCCTGACGACGTCCGGATAGTTGAGCAGCGACACGACGCTGCCATCCCAGTTCGCCTTGGGTTTCAGTGTCTTGTCCTTGGCATAGTCGTCGAGGAATCGAGAGGATTCGACGATTTGCAGCGGATAGAGCGCGGCGCCGGAAATCACTGCTATCAGCTCGTCTGGATAGAGCGCAATCGGCGCAACCAGAACCTCCATCTCGTCCGCGTTCAACGGTTCGGGCGAGGCTGCCGCATCCGCATCGGCAGACGCTTCCGTCTGCTCCTGGGAGAAGACGGGTTGCCCCGGCCCCAGCCCGGCAATCAGCAGTGCCAATGCTGCCGCGCCGGCCTTAAGGATATCGCCGCACCTCATTTGTCGTCTCCGATTGAGCACCGGCCTTGCGGTTATCCTCACCTCCGCAGTAGGGCAAGAGCTCCGGTAACAATTGTTCGCGCAACGCTTATCTAGGGACCTCCTCAGTGACCGCACCAAGCTGGTCCAAAATGACGATGGGGGGGCCGAGTCGCCGAGTCCGAGCTTGCTTGATGCAGGGCGATGAGCTTTCGGCGGATTGAAGCGTGGACGTAATCGCAGGCACCAAGCGGATATCGACATGGCCCATCTCCGAAAAACGGCGGGCTTTCAACGGCCACATGGCTTTGAGCTTCTTGGTCATGTATTCCTGAAACTCCGCCTTCGAAGGCATCTCGTCCAACTCTATTTGCGACGTATGTCGATCATCCGCGAAGAGCGGCGCGAATGCCTCAATGTCGAGAGTGTTGAGCATGCGAGCATAGGCGCGCAGTCGTCCTCTGCGGACAGGCCCCAATTGAAGCGTCTGTCCTCGAAACGACCGGATGACGGTCAGAAAAACCTTGTTCTCGACCACCAGATTATTCCGCAGAAACCGTTTCATCACCGCGTTGCCGGAAAGCCCACGTTCAGCACGCCAGTATGAGCGGCCAGCATCGGCACTCACCTCGCAAAAGCAATGCACTTGGGAACTGATTGCAAGCTATCCGATCCCAATCACCGAGCGCGATGCGCCGTTGAACGCGCCTCGCGGTCGGCGCCGTAAAGCGTCTTGGTGCGAATTATGCTGACCATGCCGCGTCGCCAAACTTCTGGCCATTGCTTGACCGGAAGCAGGCGGCCCTGGTCGTCGTAAAGGTCGCCGGCGCGAAAGGTCGCAATGATGCCCGCATCATAACGCGCTCACTGGCGACCCTCGGCGGTCCTGGCTGAACTCGGCAAGTTGAGCCGTTGATAGTCGTGCGCGTCCATCGTAGTGCACGCCACGGACGGCAGCTTTGCGCCTAAGTCGGTCAGTAGGTGGTCTGCTGTCGGTGCCCCAAAAGCCGCCATTGTCGGAAACGATGGCGCGCTTGTGCTGGAGCACTAGATTCTCGGGCTTCTCAACCCTTCAGTTGCAGCGAGCAATTTCAAACCGAGAGCCTTCAGCGTCCTCAGCTCCCTTTGCGGCACCATCGAAGCGCCGTGTGCTGTAGGCCGCAGGTTTCGGCATTGGCAGATATTGCTTCTCGACGGTTGCCACTGCGCAACGAACTCCGGCGCGCACTACCCTCTGTGACGTATGATCAGTTCAGTAACCTTCTGCGGGTATGGTGACCCCTTATAGACTGAGCCAGATAGGTGGCAGTCGGGCAAAGCCCTTGTGGCTCAAATGAACGTTGACCTTTCGTCGAGCGCGCGACCATGATCGCTGACCGTTTTCATGAGGTGAATGACATCATCGCAGTATGACTGAGCCCTTCCAACCCTTCCTGCAGCGTTGCGTTTCGGTCGATCTGGAAGTGGATCCTGCAACCGCCACCATCTTCGCTTTTGCGGCGGTGCGCGATGATGCTCGTCCCCCGATCCTGGCAAAGAAACGCGATCTCATGGCGGCCCTCGACCGCCTGGAAGCGGAATCAGCCGAGGCCGAGCATCTACTTGGCCACAACATCATTCGGCATGACTTGCCTCATCTGGTTGCGGTGCGGCCTGAGCTAGCGAATATTTTTCGATCGCCGATTGACACCCTATGGCTCAATCCGCTCGCATTTCCGCGCAATCCCTACCACCACCTGGTCAAGCACTACCATGACGGGCGCCTGCAAGCGGGCCATGTCAACGATCCGGAAATGGATGCGCGACTTGTGTTTCAGGTGCTGCGCAATCAACTGGCGGCTCTAAAGCAGCAGAACGCCGACCAGCTCGATGCCGTGGCAGCCTTCCACTTCCTTACCACGAGAATGGAAAACCCAGGCGGGTTCGACGCAGTGTTCCAGGAGGTTCGCGGAGCTCCTGCGCCCGGTCCTCTTGCGGCGAGAGAAGCGATTTCCCGGCTGATGGCGGGGCGTGCCTGCGGGAGGCGGGTCGATCAGACGCTGAACTCGCCTTTCGAGCCCGCAGCTTGGATGGCCCATGGCCTATGCTTTGTCCTGGATCCTGGTCGCGGGCGGAGATTCCGTCATGCCGCCCTGGGTGCGGGCGCAGTTCCGAGAGGCTGCACTGATCGTGCGGCACCTGCGCGACACCGATTGCGAAAGCCCGGATTGTGCCTGGTGCAGCGAGAAGAACGACCCGGTCCGCGCGTTGTCGCGCTGGTTCGGGTTCGATGCCTTCCGCGCAGCAGCCGGTGGACGATATGGGCCGCCCCCTGCAGGAGCGGATCGTCGATGAGGCGATGCGCGGGGCCAGCATCCTCGGCATCCTGCCGACCGGCACTGGCAAATCGGTCTGCTACCAAATCCCCGCCCTGTCGAAGTTCGACAAGACCGGGGCGCTGACCGTGGTGATCTCGCCGCTGGTCGCGCTGATGGCCGATCAGGTGCAGGGCATGGCGCGGGCGGGCATTTCCTCGGCCGTCACCGTCAATGGAATGCTCTCGATGCCCGAGCGGCAGGATGCGCTGGACCGTGTGCGCATGGGCGAGGCGGCGATGCTTCTGATCTCGCCCGAGCAATTGCGCAGCAACTCGGTCCGTTCGGTTCTGGCACAGCGTGAGATAGGGCTCTGGGTGCTGGACGAGGCGCATTGCGTGTCGAAATGGGGCCACGATTTCCGGCCCGACTACCGCTATATCAGCCGCTTCATCAAGGAGTCCTCTGGCGATGAAGCGCCTGCTCCGGTGCTCTGCCTGACCGCCACCGCCAAGCCCGAAGTAGCGCGCGACATCCGCGAACATTTCCAGTCACGTCTGGCGCGCGAACTGCTGCTGCTGGACGGCGGCGCGGTGCGCACTAATCTCAGCTTTGATGTCCGGCCCACGCAGCGCGGCACCAAGCTGGCCGATATTCTCGACGTGATCGAGGCCAAACTGCCACAGGATGGCGCCTCGGGTGCCGTAGTCTATTGCGCCACCCGCAGCGAGACGCAACGCGTCGCTGATTTCCTCAAGCAGCAGGGTCTGTCGGCGGAACGGTTCAACGCCGGGCTGATGCCCGAAGAAAAGCGCGACATCCAGGAACGATTTCGCACCGGCGAGCTACGGATCGTCGCCGCGACCAACGCTTTCGGCATGGGGATCGACAAGCCCGATATCCGGTTGGTGGTGCATGGCGACATTCCCGGATCATTGGAGAACTACCTGCAGGAAGCCGGGCGAGCTGGCCGCGACCGCGCCCATGCCAATTGCGTCCTGCTGTTCGCCGCCGAGGATGTCGAGCGGCAGTTCTCGCTATCGGCCCGCTCGCGGCTGGCCCGGCACGAAATCGGTGCCATCCTAAAGGCACTGCAGCGGCTGGACGAGCGAATGAAGAAGACCGGCACCGTAGTCGCCACCTCTGGCGAGGTCGTGCGAGCCGAACGTGATCAGGAGTTCGAGCGCGACAGCGCCACCGACGACACGAGGGTGAAGACTGCGGTCTCCTGGCTGGAAGAGGCCAAGTTGCTTAGCCGCGAGGAGAACCGGGTTCAGGTTTTCCCCTCATCGCTCAGGATCCGCACGCTGGAGGAAGCCGAGGCAATCCTGGCCAAGGTCGCGATCACCGGAACCCGACGCAATCAGCTTCTGGATATCACCCGCCACCTGATGAACGCGCGCCCGGATCGGGGCATTTCCACCGATGAGCTGGCCGGGATCAGCGGATTGACGGGGGGTATGCTTAATCAAGGCGATGGCCGATCTCGAGGCGCTCGGGATCGCCCGCAACGACGTGGCGGTCACGGTCTTTGTCCATGTCGCCGTCGAGGGTCATTCGCAGCAGCGGCTGGCGCAGGCCGCACAGCTTGAAACCGCGCTGATCGCCCTGATGCGCGAAGCCGCCCCCGATGCCGATGGTGCCGGGGGCGTTCCCCTGCATCTGGCCGAGACCTGTCAGGCGCTGCGCAATCAGGGGCATAGCGCAGTGCGACCCGACATCGTGGAAAAGCTGCTGCGCAGCATGGGCCGAGACGGGCGCGATCAAGACGGCGGCAAGGGCAACCTGCGGCTGCGCAAGGCCTCGCGCAACACGTTGATGGTGACGCTGCAACGGTCCTGGCAGGCGCTGGAACAGACGGCAAGCCTGCGGCAGCAGGGCGCCGAGCTGTTGCTAGCGCATCTTCTGGGCAAGCTGCCGAAGGGCAGCCGCGGCAAGGACATCCAGGTCGAAACCACAATGGGCGATCTGCTCGCCGCCCTGACCGGAGACGCCTTGCTTCGCAGCAGCGGCATTCAGGACATGACGAAGCTGATGGACCGCGCACTTCTGTGGCTGCACGAGCAGGAGGTGGTCACGCTGGGCAAAGGGCTGACGGTGTTCCGGCCGGCGATGACGGTCCATCTCAACCCCTCGGGCGGCCAGTTCACCGTGAAGGATTTTGTGCCCCTCGAGGAACACTACGCCGAGCAGACCATCCAGACCCATGTGATGGCGGCCTATGCCGAAAGGGGCCTTGCCGCGATGGATCAGGCGGTGCGGCTGTCCGAGGACTATTTCGTGCTGGAGCGTGACGCCTTCCTGCGTCGCTGGATGCCGGGAAAGGGCGTCGAGCTCCGGCGTCAGACGACAGGGGCCTCGTGGAAGGCCATCGTCGAGTCGCTGGACAATCCAGTCCAACAGAAGATCGTCTCGGATCATCGTGAAGAGACCAGCGTGTTGGTCCTGGCAGGACCGGGTTCGGGCAAGACGCGCGTTCTGGTGCACCGTATCGCCTACCTGATCCGTGTCCGCCGCGAGGACCCGCGCGGCATCCTCGTGCTGACCTACAACCGTCATGCTGCCGCCGAGATACGCATCCGGCTGCGGCACCTGATCGGCGATGAAGCGAATGCGGTGACCATTTCCACGTGCCACGCCCTCGCGATGCGACTGGTGGGAGCCAGCTTTGCCGGAGCAGAGAGCGAGACGAAGCACGACTTCGACGGGATCGTCTTGGAAGCGGTCCGCCAACTGAACGGCGAAGGCCTCAGCAAGCCCGAGGCAGAGGCGCAACGCGAAACGCTGATCCAGGGTTATCGCTGGATTCTGGTGGACGAGTATCAGGACATCGGCCCTGAGGAATACGCACTGATCTCCGCCGTTGCAGGCCGCTCACTGGACGATAAGGAGCTTCGGCTCAGCCTGTTTGCGGTGGGCGATGACGATCAGAACATCTACGCCTTCGCCGGGGCGTCGATCCGCTTCATCCGCCAGTTCGAGGCCGACTACAGTGCACGACCGGAGTTCCTGATCGAGAACTACCGCTCGACGGGACATATCATTGCGGCCGCCAACGCGGTCATTGCGCCAGCCGCTGTCCGCATGAAAGCGGGTCACGACATTGCCATCGATCGCAAGCGCAGCAAGACGCCGCCCGGTGGAGAGATGGCGGCGCTCGATCCGGTTGCCCACGGGCGGGTGCAAGTGCTGGACTGCCCATCCGGCGATGTGGCTCAGGCGATGACCGCAATTGATGAACTCGTCCGGCTGTCGCGCCTTGATCCCGAGTGGAGTTGGTCACGTGCGGCGATCATCGCACGTGAGTGGCGGCGGCTGGCTCCGGTGCGGGCCTATGCTGAAATGCTTGGCATTCCGGTGGAGATGGCAAACGAGAGCCTGCCCAGCATCTGGCGTCTGCGCGAGATGCAGCAATTCATCGACGACCTGCGCCGCGATACTACCCGTCTGCTGGCCGTCCGCGATCTGGTGGACGTGCTCAACGCGATACCGTCTAACCGCTGGACGGACCTGATCGCCGAAGGTATCGCGGCGCTGGCGAAAGAGCTTGCGAACAAGACCATGCCCGTGCCGGACCTTGTCGAGTGGTTCGCTGAATGGGCCAATGATGCCCGCAGCGATCAGCGCGCGCTGCTGCTGCTGACGGCGCATCGATCGAAAGGTGTGGAGTTCGATGACGTCGTCATCCTGAATGGCGGGTGGGACAGGCCCTCCAAAGGCGAGGACCCCGATGCGCCGCGCCGCCTGTTCTATGTCGCCATGACCCGAGCGCGACGCAGCCTCGCCATCATTGCCGAAGGGAACCATCCATTCGTCCCGCAGGGCGCAGAGTATATGCTGCGCCGAGCCGCGCCAACCGTCACCGATGCCGTCGCTCTTCCGACTGCGCTGTACCAGGTGCCGAACCTCAAGACCGTGGACCTGTCATGGGCGGGGCGTCTCAGGACGGGTCATCTCTCACTTGCCGCAATCTCGGCGGCGAAAGTAGGAGATCCGGTTCAGATCGTGCGCGAAGGCCGCACCTGGATGATACAGGACGCGCAGGGACAAGCCCTCGGACGCATGGCCAAGAGCTGGTCGCCTCCCGAAGGCCTCAGCTTCCTGCGCGGCGAGGTCGGCGCCATCGTGCGCTGGCGCAAGTCCGACAACCAGGAAGAGTATCGGGTGCACCTTCACCGAGATGTCTGGGAAGCGGTTTTGCCGGAGCTTGTATTCGG
>CAWFYS010000007.1:0-167738 GCA_963820075.1 uncultured Alphaproteobacteria bacterium | reverse complement strand
GCCGGTGCGACCGTGATAACCGCCGCCAGCAGGACAGAGCAACTCCTTGCCGTGACACCATGTCAAGACTATGGTGCGCGGCCCCGCTTTCGGATAGAAGCCGGCGCGACTGAAAGACAGCGCAATGGCGGCCCGCCAAGGAGTTGAACCAATGCTGAGAGGCTCGTTGACCGCCCTCGTCACGCCGTTCGAAAAGGACGGGACGCTGGCCGTGAAAGCCTTTCGCGAACTGGTCGAATGGCAGGTCGCGGAGGGCACGAACGGCCTGGTTCCGGTAGGCACCACGGGCGAGTTGCCGACCCTGTCGCATGACGAGCACCGCGAGGTCGTGAGAGCCTGCGTGGAAGTTTCCAAGGGCCGCGTGCCGGTGGTCGCCGGGGCGGGCTCCAACAATACGGCGGAAGCCGTGGGCCTGGTGCAATTCGCGGAGGAGGTCGGCGCCGATGCCGCGCTGGTCGTGACGCCCTATTACAACAAGCCGACCCAGCGGGGCCTCTATCTGCACTTCGCCACGGTGGCCCAGGCGACGAATTTGCCGATCATCATCTACAATATTCCGCCGCGCTCGGTGATCGACATGACGCCGGAGACGATGGGACGGCTGGCGCGCGACTTCAAGAATATCGTCGGCGTGAAGGACGCCACCGGCAAGGTCGAACGCGTCTCCGAGCAGCGCATGACCTGCGGCAAGGATTTCATCCAGCTTTCGGGCGAGGATGCGTCGGCGCTCGGCTTCAACGCGCATGGCGGCGTCGGCTGTATTTCGGTCACTTCCAACGTCGCCCCGCGCCTGTGCGCCGAGTTCCAGGCCGCCACGCTTGCCAACGACAAGGAAAAGGCGCTGGCCCTGCAGGACAGGCTGCTGCCGCTGCACAAGGCGATCTTCCTGGAGCCGGGCGTTGCCGGGGCGAAATACGCCTTGTCGCGACTTGGTAAGGCCGGCAACACGGTGCGCTCCCCGCTCACCACCGTGGAAGAAGGTACGGCCGAGACGATCGAAGCGGCGATGAAGCACGCCGGCTTGATCAACTGAGGCGGGCGCCCCCTGAAGGCATCATGAACATCAAGAAGTCGGACCCCAACAACCGGATCGCCGCCGAGAACCGAAAGGCCCGTTTCAACTACGAAATACTCGATACCGTCGAGGCCGGCCTGGTCCTCACCGGCACGGAGGTGAAATCGCTGCGCCAGGGGCAGGCGAATATCCAGGATTCCTACGCCTCGAACGAGGGCGGCGAGATCTGGCTGATCAATTCCTATCTGCCGGAATATCTGCAGGCGAACCGCTTCAACCATGAACCGCGCCGGCGCCGCAAACTCCTGCTCAGCAAGCGCGAGATGGCGCGGCTGACGCAGCATGTCGAGCGCGAAGGCATGACGATGGTGCCGTTGAAGATCTACTTCAACGACAAGGGCCGCGCCAAACTCCTGCTCGGCGTGGCGCGCGGCAAGAAGCTGCACGACAAGCGCGAGAGCGAAAAGCAGCGCGATTGGGCGCGCGAGAAGGGACGGCTGCTGAAGGAGCGGGGCTGAGCGCTGCCCGCCGCCGACCTGATACGGGCGTTGCCTGCCAACCAGAGCGGCCCGGACGCGCAAATGACGCTCTGGAACGTTGATCCCGCGCGTTGGGCACGCGTGCTGGGGCTGAGCGGGCCGTGACAACTGACACCGCTCGACTATTTCTGCCATGCTAACCCGCCGCACCCCTGGCGGCACCTATTCCCGCCCGCGAAGGTTGAGTAACGTCTATGTATTGCTTTGGATTATCCGTCATGCTTCTGGATTCAGAAACCGGCGATCACGAAAACGTGATCAACCGAAAGTGAAGAAGTCTGGCGGTGACTTGACCCTTTCGACATCGCGTCAAGGTTGTGTTTGACAATGATCTTGCGCGAATCTTGGAAACTGGACGATGGTTCGGAGCAGATGATTGGAGTCGGCATCGATGATGGAAAATAAAATCGAAGTCGTCGCCGTGCCGCGATGCCCCATTTGCGGCGGCGGCACGTTTGGTCCGGGCCCGAAGGGCAGGACAGCGCCGAACGGCAGGATGCCGCGCTGCGCGCACTGCTGGTCGCTTGAGCGGCACCGGATTTCGCGCGTGATGTTCGAGCGGCTCGGCCCCGAAAATTTCGCGGACTGGTCGGCGATCCAGTTCACCGCCGATCCCACGGTCGATCCGGCGTGGTTCCGATCTTTCGAATTGTCCATATATGAAGAGCCCGGCGGCCTCGATATCCAGGCCATCGACCGCCCCGACGGTTCATATGATTATGTCGGCTGTTCGCATGTGCTCGAACATGTCGGCGACGACCGCGCGGCGCTTCACGAATTGCTGCGCATCGCGACACCGAACGGTCTCATGTATTTGTCGACGCCGGACCCGTTCCGTCAGGACGTCACGCGCGACTGGGGCTTTCCGAAACCGGAAAAACACGGTCACTGGCGGGTCTACGGGCGCGATATCGCGGAACGCTTCGAACGCTATATCCCGACGCAGCCCGTGCTGGCCTATTACGGGGAGGACCCGGCTACCGGCGAATGGGAAGGCGCGTTTCTGCTGCCGCGATCGGCGGAGCGCCATCGCTGGATCGTCAGCCGCCTCGGCGAGGCCGTGACGCTGTTTTCGGGTCCATCACTGTAGGCTACCAGCCACCGGTTCGACCTCGGCCTCGGTGAAGCCGAAGCTTTCCATCAAGGAGCGGTGTTCGCTGGAGCCGAGGTAGCCCAACAAGGCGGCGTCGATTGCCTGCCGGAATTCGCGGTCGGACTTGTTGAAGGCAAAGGATCCAAAAGCGGGTTCCTTCTCTTCAGCCCCGACCGTCACGACCGTCAGCTCCCGCGCATCGCCATGTTCGATGAAGCTGCAATGCGCCCTGGCAACGCTCGCATAGGCGTCGGCGCGGCCCTCCAGCACTGCCAGCGCGGCGTCGGCATAGGTATCGAAGATCAGGATGCGTTCCTGTGGCATCCCGAACTCGATCGCGGATCGATGCTGGATCTGATCGCGTATGACGGCGAGCACACAGCCCGGTGTCAGCGCGGCCGATCTGTATCCAGTCAGTTGCTTGGGATTGCCCTTTTGGACGAGCAGCCCGTCGCGCAACGCCCAGATCGGCCTGCTGAACGCCGCGATGCCGCGCCGTTCTTCCGTTGCAAACAGCCCCGTCGTCATTCGCCAGCGGCCATCGGCAAGCCCTGGAAGGAGCTGCGCGAACTCGGTCTCCACCAGCTCGAAATCATGGACGCCGATTTTTCCGAGGATCGCCCGCGCAAGCTCGACGTCGCAGCCGGTGACCGTGCCGTCAAGATCCTGATGGTTGAACGGCGGCTCGATCAGATAGGCGAATTTCACGCGAAACCTCACCAATATTCACAAATGGTCTTGCGGCGGGCGCGACCGAGCGCCGTTGTGACGATAGGCAGGCGACCCCAGACCGGGCGGCCTGACTGGCTGCGGCGCCAATATAAATCAGCTCTCCAAGACGGAGCATTCGTTTTTCAGGAACGCCACGATCTGCCTGAATACGCCGGCAAACATCTCTTGCGTCAGAACGCCGGTGTTGGTGTTGTAGCGCGAGCAGTGATAGCTGGAAAAAAGCGTCACGCCGCCGATAGGGACGGCCGCCCCGTGCTTGAACGGATGGGCCGCGACGCGGCCACCCAGCGCCCGCACGGTCGACTGGTTGGCGATGGCGCCCAGCGCGAGCACGGCGTTGAGCTTCGGGAAGCGGGCAAGCGTCGGCGCAAGGAAGGTCCGGCAGGTGGAAATCTCCGCGCCGGTCGGCTTGTTCTGAGGCGGCACGCAGCGCACCGCGTTGGTGATCGCCGTGCCGATCAGTTCCAGCCCGTCGTCGGGCCGTGCCTTGAACTCGCCGCGGGCGAAGCCGAATCGGATCAGCGTCGAATAGAGCAGGTCGCCGGCATAGTCGCCGGTGAAAGGCCGGCCCGTACGGTTGGCGCCGCGCAGCCCGGGCGCCAGTCCGACGACCAGCAGCCGCACGGCATCTTCCCCTTGCGGCGGCAGAAAGGTCGGGACGGGCGCGTTGAACCATTCGGGCTCGCGGACCCGCCACTCGGCGATGAAATCATGCAGGCGCGGACAAAGCGGGCAGTTGCGCTGCGGTTCTGCTGAAAGCACGGCCGTCCGTCAGTATTCGTGGTCGCTGACGGCGGGTTCGGGGCGGCGAACGGGGCGTTCCGACGGATCGCGCCCGACTTCTGCCTTGAGCGAGGCCAGGTCGATGAAATGGTCGGCCTGCCGCCGCAGATCGTCGGAGATCATCGGCGGCTGCGAGGACATGGTCGATACGATGCTCACCTTGCGGCCGCGCCGTTGCAGTGCCTCCACCAGCGTGCGGAAATCGCCGTCGCCGGAGAAGATGACATAATGATCCACATAGTCGGCGAGGTCGAGGGCATCGACGGCCAGTTCGATGTCCATGTTGCCCTTGATCTTGCGGCGGCCGGTGGAGTCGGTGAACTCCTTGGCCGGCTTGGTCACGACCTTGTATCCGTTATAGTCGAGCCAATCGATCAGCGGCCGGATGGAGGAATATTCCTGATCCTCCACAAGCGCGGTGTAGTAATACGCGCGCAGCAGGTAGCCGCGCTTCTGGAAGGACGCCAGCAGCTTCCGATAGTCGATATCGAAGCCCAACGAGCGCGACGTGGCGTACAGGTTGGCGCCGTCGATGAAGAGAGCAATTTTCTCGCGTGGATCAAACATCTCTGGAATGTCCTTGGTCAAAACAATCGGTCAAAACAATAATCACAGCACCGATGCCCGTGGCGGCAAACCCGATCCGCATCGCTGTCATGAAAGAAATATCCTTCCGCGGACTGCATTCCAAGATCTGTCACGAAAATGTAAACAGTCCAATTGCCGCGGCACGGCTTTCCCATGAAGCTTGTTTTCGCCGGCCGTTTGGGCTATGGGCCACACTGGTTTTCCGTCACATCCAGGTATGAAAGGGGCAGTCCATGGCCCGCGTAACCGTTGAAGACTGCATCGACAAGGTCGACAACCGCTTCGAACTCGTTCTGCTTGCCGGTCATCGCGCCCGTCAGATCTCGCAGGGCGCGGCGATAACGGTGCCGCGTGACAACGACAAGAACCCGGTGGTCGCGCTGCGCGAAATCGCCGACGAGACGCTGTCGCCTGGCGACCTCAAGGAGGATCTGATCCACTCCTTGCAGAAGCATGTCGAGGTTGACGAACCCGAGAGCGACGGCGCCGAGCTGACCGACCAGACGGCCTCCGCGGCCCCTGATGCGGTCGCGCAGGACGACGACGCCATCGTCACCTTCGACCGCATGTCCGAGGAGGAACTGCTGGCCGGCATCGAGGGGCTGGTCGCGCCGGAAAAAAGCGACGACTACTGAGGTCTGCCGCAAGTCGCGGGCTTTCGTGCCCCGCCGATCATGGTTATCTATCTCATGCGCCGTGTCACCCGACGCGGCGCATGATTTATCAGGATGCCATAGGCGATGATGCGGCAGTATGAGCTTGTCGAGCGTGTCCAGCGCTACAAGCCCGACGTCAACGAGACCCTGCTCAACAAGGCCTATGTCTACGCCATGCAGAAGCATGGCCACCAGAAACGGGCTTCCGGCGACCCGTATTTTTCGCATCCGCTCGAAGTCGCCGCGATCCTCACCGACATGCATCTCGACGAGTCGACGGTCGCCGTCGCGCTTCTGCATGATACGATCGAAGACACCAGCGCCACCCGCCAGGAGATTGATCAGCTCTTCGGCCCCGACATCGGCAAGCTCGTCGAGGGCCTGACCAAGCTGAAGAAACTCGATCTGGTCTCGCGCAAGGCCGAGCAGGCCGAGAATCTTCGAAAGCTGCTGCTGGCGATCTCGGAGGATGTTCGCGTCCTTCTGGTGAAGCTCGCCGACCGGCTCCACAATATGCGCACGCTCGACCATGTGCCGGAAAGCAAGCGGCTGCGCATTGCCGAGGAGACGATGGAGATCTACGCGCCGCTCGCCGGGCGCATGGGCATGCAGGGCATGCGCGAGGAACTGGAGGAACTCGCCTTCCGTCACATCAACCCGGAAGCGTACCGGATGGTGACGGCGCGGCTGAACGAAATCTACGAGCGCAACCGGGGCGTCGTCGCCGAAATCGAAGCATCGCTGTCGGAGCTGTTCGCGAAGCGATCGATAAAGGCAATAGTCAAGAGCCGTCGCAAGAAGCCCTGGTCGGTGTTCCGCAAGATGGAATCCAAAGCGTTGTCGCTGGAACAATTGTCCGATCTGTTCGGCTTCCGGGTCGTCGTCGATACGGTGAAGGACTGCTACAAGGCGCTGGGCGCCATCCACACGAGCTGGTCGATGGTGCCGGGCCGGTTCAAGGACTACATCTCGACGCCGAAGCAGAACGACTACAGGTCGATCCATACGACCATCGTCGGGCCGTCGCGCCAGCGCGTCGAGCTGCAGATCCGCACGGCCGAGATGAACACCGTCGCCGAATACGGCGTTGCCGCGCACGCCCTCTACAAGGACGGCCGCAGGAAGGCGAACGGCGCCGCCAATGCCGTATTGAAGGAGACGAACGCCTACGCCTGGCTGCGCCGCACGATCGAGCAACTTGCCGAGGGTGACAATCCGGAGGATTTTCTGGAGAACACCAAGCTCGAACTGTTTCAGGATCAGGTGTTCTGCTTCACCCCGAAGGGCATGCTGATCGCGCTGCCGCGCGGCGCCATTCCCATCGATTTCGCTTACGCCGTCCACACCGAGGTCGGCGATTCCTGCGTCGGCGCCAAGATCAACGGCCGCATCATGCCGCTGATGACGGAGCTGAAGAACGGCGACGAGGTGGAGATCATCCGCTCCAAGGCGCAGGTGCCGCCGGCTGCCTGGGAATCGCTGGTCGTCACCGGCAAGGCGCGCGCCGCGATTCGCCGGGCGACCAAGAACGCCCTGCGCAAGCAATATTCGGGGCTGGGCATACGGATCCTGGAGCGCGTCTTCGCCCGTGCCGGCAAGGAATTCGCCAAGGAGAAGCTGAAGCCGGTGCTGGCGCGGCTGGCGCGCAAGGATGTCGAGGACGTCATGACCGCCGTCGGCCGCGGCGAACTGGCCTCCGCCGACGTGCTGCGGGCCGTCTTCCCCGACTACAAGGAAGAGCGCGTCACCACGCCGCCGCAGCCGCGCGAGGAAGGTTGGTCGAAGATACGCAATGCGGCGGGCATGCTGTTCCGCATGCCCGGCCGGGCCTCGCGCAACGACCGCAAGGAACAGAAGGAAAATGGAGCGGTGCCGATCCGCGGCGTCGGCGGCGATCTGCCGGTGCGCTTCGCGCCCGACGGCGCGGTGCCCGGCGACCGCATCGTCGGCATCATGGAGCCGGGCGTCGGAATTACCATCTATCCGATTCAGTCGCCGGCGCTGACCGATTTCGACGAGCACCCGGACCGCTGGATCGACGTGCGCTGGGACATCGACGAAGGCAATCGCGAGCGCTTTCCCGCGCGTATCTCGGTGACGGCGATCAATGCGCCCGGTTCGCTCGCCGACATCGCCCAGATCATCGCCGTCAACGACGCCAACATACAGAGCCTGTCGATGGTGCGCACCGCCCCCGACTTCACCGAGATGCAGATCGACCTCGAAGTCTGGGATCTGAAGCACCTCAACCGGCTGCTGTCGCAACTGAAGGACTCGTCGGCCGTCAGTTCGGCCAAGCGCGTCAACGGCTGATCTTCTCGGAGTGGATATGGACACCAATGAAGTTCTGGGCATTTTCCGCGAGGCGGGGGCGGTGCTGGAAGGGCACTTCATCCTGACCTCGGGCCTGCGCAGCCCGATTTTTCTGCAGAAGGCGCGCGTCTTCATGCATGCCGACAAGACCGAGCGCCTGTGCCGCGCGCTGGCGCTGAAGATCCGCGAGCAGGTGCCCGGCCGCATCGACTATGTGGTCGGTCCCGGCGATCGGCGGACTGATTCCCGCCTATGAGACATCGCGCCACCTCGGCGTGCCGGCGATCTGGGTCGAGCGCGAGCAGGGCGTGTTCCGGCTGCGCCGCTTCGAAATCGAAAAGGGCGCGCGCGTCGTCATCGTCGAGGATATCGTGACGACCGGCCTGTCGATCCGCGAGACGATCGACTGCCTGCGCGAGCTTGGCGCGGAGATAGCGGCGGCGGCCTGCATCGTCGACCGCTCGGCCGGCAAGACCGATGTCGGCGTGAAGCTGGTGGCGCTTGCCGAGTATGAGGTTCCCGCCTATCCGGCCGACCGCCTGCCGCCGGAACTCGCAGCACTTCCCGCCGTCAAGCCGGGAAGCAGGAATCTCTGATATTTCGATGATTTCGCTGCCGCGCACTCCCTTCATTGCCGACCGGCGTCTCTGCCTTGCAGGGAGAAATCCGCCGGTGGAGCAGGGGAGTGCGGCGGTCGCCCCATGGGGACTCCTCCGCAATGATTATCGGCATCGGCAGCGATCTCATCGACATCCGCCGCATCGCGAGTTCGCTCGAGCGGTATGGCGAGCGCTTCGTCAAGCGCATCTTCACCGACGTCGAGCAGGCCAAGGCGGAAGGCCGGCGCGAGCGTGCCGCGACCTACGCCAAACGGTTCGCCGCCAAGGAGGCCTGCTCCAAGGCGCTCGGCACCGGCATGTCGCGCGGTGTGTTCTGGCGCGACATGGGCGTGGTCAACCTGCCCGGCGGCAAGCCGACCATGCTGCTCACCGGCGGCGCGGCCAGACGGCTGAAGGCGATGCTGCCGCCCGGACATAGCGCCCAGATCCACCTGACGATCACCGACGATCACCCGATTGCTCAGGCATTTGTGATCATCGAGGCGTTGCCGGTCGAACAACAGCCATGATTATGGCATTTCAAGCCTCCGGCGGGCGTTGCTCCGGCCGCACCTTCCCCGTATATCGGGACGACGATCGAGGACGACATGAGCGTGACTGAGAAGACCGTGAAGAAATCGGGCGGGCTTGGCGAGACCGTCAATGTCGTCGTCCAGGCGCTTATTCTCGCGCTGATTATCCGCACGCTTGCTGTTCCAGCCCTTCTCCATTCCGTCCGGCTCGATGCGTCCGACCTTGCTTGAGGGCGACTATCTGTTCGTGACCAAATGGGCCTACGGCTATTCGCGTTATTCGCTGCCGTTCTCGCCCAACCTGTTTTCTGGCCGCATCTTCGGCACGCTCGCCGGAGCGCGGCGATGTCGTGGTCTTCAAGTTTCCGCCAAACCCGTCGCTCGATTATATCAAGCGCGTGATCGGGTTGCCCGGAGATCGCATTCAGGTGCGCGACGGCCAGCTTTTCATAAACGGCGAGGGCGTGCCGCGCGAAAAAGTCGGCCAGATCAACAATCCCGACATTACCGAGGTCGACCGTCCGGTCGATGTCTACCGCGAGACGCTGCCCAACGGCGTTTCCTTCGATACGCTCGACCTGACGCCCAACGGCATCGGTGACAACACGCGCGAATACATCGTTCCGCCGGGCCACTATTTCATGATGGGCGACAACCGCGACAACTCGACCGACAGCCGCTTCACCGTTGGGTTCGTCCCGGAGGAGAATCTCGTCGGCCGGGCCAACATCATCTTCTTCTCCATTGCCGACGGCGCGAGCCCGCTGGAGATCTGGAGATGGCCGACCTCCATGCGCCCGTCGCGCCTGTTCAAATTCGTCCAGTAGGATGGCGTTGAGGCGACCGAGCGGAAAAGCGCTTGCCGCGGCTCTGCGCGGGCCTACCGGCCATGACTTCCAGGATGTGAAGCTGCTGCAAACGGCGCTGACCCATTCGAGCGCGGTGAAGGCGATTGCCAATAATGAGCGCTTGGAGTTCCTGGGCGACCGCGTGCTCGGACTGGTCGTGGCGGAGATGCTGTTCGGCCTCCTTCCCGACGCGCGTGAAGGCGACCTTGCGCCGCGCTTCAACGCTCTGGTCGACGCGCGCGCCTGCGGGGCGGTCGGGCTTGAACTCGGGCTGGACAGGCTGATCCGCGCCGATGCGACGCTGAAGGCGCGCAGGGGCGGCACGACCGGAAACTATTTGTCCGACGCGGTCGAGGCGCTGATCGCCGCGATCTACCTGGACGGCGGCTTGGAGCCGGCGCGCGCCTTCATCCTGTGCTACTGGCAGCCGCGCCTGCACGCCGTCATCGAAAAGCCGCGCAACCCCAAATCCGAACTGCAGGAATGGCTGGCGCAGGCGAAGGGCGCCCGCCCCGAATATGTCATCGAGGCGCGCGAGGGGCCGGACCACGAGCCGGTTTTCACGGTCGCGGTCAACGTCGCCGGCTTCGCGTCCTCGCGTGCCACCGGCCCGTCCAGGCGCGCGGCCGAAGAAGCGGCGGCGACCGCGTTTCTTTTGCGCGAGGGCGTTTGGACGGACGAAAGGGCCGAATCATGACAGGAGATGAAACGGCCGGCACACGGTCCGGCTTCGTCGCGCTGATCGGCGCGCCGAACTCCGGCAAGTCGACGCTGGTGAACCGGCTGGTCGGTGCGAAAGTCTCCATCGTCACCCACAAGGTGCAGACGACGCGGGCCATCGTGCGCGGCATCGCCACCCACGGTCAGGCGCAGATCGTCTTTGTGGACACGCCGGGGATATTCAAGCCGCGCCGCCGGCTCGATCAGGCGATGGTCACTACCGCCTGGGGCGGCGCCAAGGACGCCGATGTGGTAATGCTGCTGATCGATACCGAGCGCGGCATCCGCGGCGATGCCGAAACGATCCTCGACAATCTCAAGCATGTGCGCCAGCCGAAGCTGCTCATCCTCAACAAGGTCGACCGGGTGAGGCCCGAAGTGCTCTTGACGATGGCAAAGGAGGCGAACGAGCGCGCCGCCTTCGAGCGCACATTCATGGTATCGGCGCTCACCGGGACCGGCTGCGACGACATTCTGGACTATCTCGCCGCCGCGCTGCCGGCGGGGCCGTGGTATTATCCGGAGGACCAGCTTTCCGACCTGCCGATGCGCCAGCTCGCCGCCGAGATCACCCGCGAAAAGCTGTTCCTGAGGCTGCATCAGGAGCTTCCCTATTCGTCCCACGTCGAAACCGAGAAATGGGAAGAGAAGAAGGACGGCTCCGTGCGCATCGAGCAGACGATCTATGTCGAGCGCGAGAGCCAGAAGAAGATCGTGCTGGGAGCAAAGGGCGAGACCATCCGCGCCATCGGCCAGGCTTCGCGCAAGGACCTTTCCGCGATTCTGGAGCAGCCGGTGCACCTCTTCCTGTTCGTGAAGGTGCGCGAGAACTGGAGCGACGACCCTGAACGCTACCGCGAAATGGGGCTGGAATTTCCGCGCTGAAGTGTCGCGCAAGCTGCTCGCTGATGTTTCGACAACGGCTCCGACGGGAGTTCACGCCGATTGGCGGCGAAGCCGGCCTTTCATCTTCAGGCCATCGCGCATGTTGAGGACGAGCAGTGCGATGTTGGCTGCCCCGGCTGCAAGTTCAAGCGCCTGCACGGCATAGAAGGCAGTATCGAACTCGGCGGCTGCCGCCTCATGCGCAAGAAACAATGCCGAGGGAATGAGGACGAGGATGCCGTTGGCGGCGATCAGCGGCATGCGCTTGGCCTTCGCGCCCACCAGCCCGGCCCGCCGTCCCTTTGACAGGGCGAAGCCCGAGGCTCCCGCCGCCATCAGCGCCGGGATAAGCACCAGGAATCCCCACGGTATGGCCGTCTTGACGGCGACAACCGTGGAATGCGACCCGAACAGTTCGGCGAAAGCCGTCGACAGCCAAAATGTGAGGATCGTCAGCAGCGCGATCACGCCGGCGACCGGATGGATGAATTTGAGCATGACGTTCGCCGCTCCTGCCGCCCGCTTCGGCTATGCGACGCAGACGCCCGGCACCGCGACCTTCTGGAACAGATGCGGCGAGGCGGCGGCCGAGGACGGATAGGCCGAGAGCGACGCCCTGAACTCCGGCCGCATGAACGCGGCGCGGAAGTCGGCGGTCGACTCCCAGACGGCGTAGTTCAGGTAGGTCGGACTTTCGCCGACCGCGCGGTGAAGCTGGGTCGAGATGAAACCGGGCTGCTGCTTCATGAACACCGCGTCGTCCTGCCAGACTCGCAGGAACGTCGCCTCGTCGGCCTTGTCGAGCGTAAAGACGTTGACGAGCACGACGGGGGAGGCGTCGATGGCGAGCTGAAGATCGATCGGGAAGGCTGGGTCAAGTGGGCGCATGAGCGGCATGGTGGCTCCGTCCGATTTGGTTCCATGATGTCAATCTGGTATGATAGACACATAATATTTTGACAACATAATGTCAATATCATCATATGGTGCCAAATGTCAGAGTCCGAACGAAGCCAGGCCGGAACCGCCTTGACCGATCTCATTCTCGATCTGTTCAGGCTCAACAGCCGGATAATCACTGCGGGCGACAGGCTGGTCGCCGGCCTCGGCTTGACCAGCGCCCGCTGGCAGGTCCTCGGTACTATAGTCGCAGCGGACAGGTCGCAGCCGGTCGCATGGCTGGCGCGCGACATGGGCGCCAACCGTCAGAACGTCCAGCGCATCGTCAACGATCTGGTGAGGGAGGGACTTGCCGCATTCCAGACCAACCCCCATCACCGGCGGGCGCAACTCGTCGTGCTGACGGACAAGGGGAAAAACACCTTCGACGCGGCCATGCGCATGCAGGCCCCCTGGATCGACCGTCTCTCCGAAGGGCTTGCAGTTGAGGACATCGACACGACGCACCGCGTCGTGACGGCACTGCGGCGGAAACTGGAGGGGAACGGAGCCGATGAAGGGCAGGACTGATGGACAGGCATCGCGCCGCGAACACGCCCGGTCGCGGTGATCAATTCACAGGCTTGTGGTTGAAGAAAAGGGCTTCAATTCAGACCTTGCGACAGGCCTCCTCTATCGAAAGGCCCATGACGACCGAACGAACGATGTCGGCCGTCCAATATGCCGCTGCAAGTTGCGCATAAGCCGCGCCGAAATCTGGGTCAAGCTTAACCCCAGCCTGGAAGTGTTTCACCGCGCCGGCGAATTCTTCAGGCGTATTCACGCGGTTGCATACTCCGGACGGCATCAGCCGTATTTGATGTAGGCGAAGCGCTGGTCGGTGGGCGGTGTTCCTTCCAGCGCGCCGCCCTCCTTGGCGGGCTGCCACTGGACGACGTCCTCGATCTTCTTTGCCAGTTCGAAGTCCTTGTCGGTGATACCCTTGGCGTCGTGGTTTTGCAGCAATACCTCCACCCAGGCGTAGGACGCCTTCAGGTCGGGGTGGTGCCACGCCGCTTCCGCCAGATGGCCGACGGTGTTGATGACCATCAGCGTCGACTTCCAGCTATGGGTTTTGTATTTGCGCCGAATCCAGCCGTTCTCGTATCGCCATTTCGGCAGCTCCTTTTCCAGCCGTTCGACGATCTCGGCTTCGGAGTAGACTTTGTCTTTCTCGCGCATCTCGATTCTCCCTTTCTCGCAGCCTCGGGCCTTGGCACCAAAGTAGAGGGCGCCGCCTCCCGGTCGCGCTTGCCCGCACGACGAAAGCCGCTATCATGATGTCGGGCGCCTGAACTTCCGTGGTGTATATGATGCACCCGACGGGGGATAGATGTCGAATTCCGTTACCGTCAGAGTGCCCGCCCGGCTGCATCTCGGCTTCCTCGACCCCAGCGGCGGAAAAGGGCGGCGCTTCGGCAGCATCGGCCTGCCGCTCAGCGAGCCCGAGACCGTCGTTTCGCTGTCTCGCTCTGGCGCGACTGTCGTCGATGGTCCCGACAGCGCGCGCGCGGCGGGCCACCTTTCCACGCTGTGCGGACGCCTCGGCATTCGGTCCCAGCACCGGCTGGTGATCGAGGAGGCGATCCCGCGCCATGCCGGGCTTGGCTCCGGCACGCAGATGGCGCTTGGCGTCGCCGCGGCGTTGCGCACGCTGCATCAGTTGCCGCTCGACACCGATGCCGATGCCGGGCTGCTCAACCGGGGAGGCCGCTCCGGCATCGGCATAGCCAGTTTCGCGGAGGGCGGCGTAATCATCGACGCCGGCAGGGACGACAGCGGCAGCCCGCCTCCCGTCGTGGCTCGCCTGGCCTTTCCGGATGAGTGGCGTGTGATCCTTGTCCTCGATCGTACCCGGCAAGGGCTCCATGGCGAGGACGAAATCGAGGCGTTCCGCTCCCTGCCGCCGTTCCCGCGAGCCAGCGTCGGCGAGATATGCCGACAGGTGCTGATGGGGATGATGCCCGGCCTTGTGCAAGGGGACTTCTCGGCCTTCGGCGCCGCCGTGACGGCGATCCAGACGCTGGTCGGGACTCATTTCGCGCCCGCGCAAGGCGGAGCGTTCACCTCGAGATGCGTGGGGAAGGTGGTTCAAGGTCTGGCCGAAGCCGGAGCCGCCGGCATAGGCCAAAGCTCGTGGGGCCCTACGAGCTTTGCATTCGCGCCGTCGGAGCGTGCAGCCCGGCAGATGGTCGCGTCCGTCCAGCACATGGCCGGAGAGGGCATCGAACTCAGGATCGTGCAGGGCCGCAACGCCGGCGCCACAATCATTTCGACCGGCCTCGATCTCGTCGGCAGTTGATCCCAGAGCTGGTGCCGCTTTCAGGCGGAGGAGATAATGGCGCGCAAACATATTCTGCACATGCTGACGCCGCTGAAGCACATGAGCCCGTTCGACGTGAACATGGCGCTTGATGCGGGATTCGACGCGGTTGTTCCCTATGTCGGTGTGAACCTGGGGGAAGTCGCCGGTCTTGTGCAGGACGCCATCTTCTCGCGTCCGCCGGATGCCGGCGTCGGCACCGGCGTATTCGTTGCCGGCAAGGATGTAGCGCTCGCCCTCGACATGTTCGACGCGGCCAGGAAGGCGATGGTGCCGCCTTTCAGGATTTCCGTGTTCGCCGATCCCGCCGGGTCGTTCACCACGGCAGCGGCGATGGTCGCCAAGGTGGAAAAGGCGCTGGCGGGGAGGTTCGGGCGCAGCTTGAAGGGAACGCGGGTCACGATCTTCGGCGCCACCGGCGTGGTCGGCTTCTGCACCGCGGTCATCGCCGCCAGGCAAGGAGCCAAGGTGACGATCGTCGGCTATGACGGCGTCGAACGCGTGGCCAGTATCGCGGCGAGCGTCAAGGGCCGGTTCGGCGTGGACCTCGAGGCGGCGGACGGCTCGACCGACTCCCTCAGGGAGCAGCTGATCGGGACGACCGAAGTGATCCTCGCGGCTGCCCGGGCAGGCGTTCAGGTGATCTCCAGGGCGCAATTGGAACGCGCCGGAAGCCTGCTCGTCGCCGCCGACGTGAATGCGGTGCCACCGGCGGGTATCGAAGGGCTGGCGGTCAACGCCGACGGGGAGGAGCTCGCGACAAAGGCCGTCGGAATTGGTCCGCTGGCCATAGGCAACGTCAAATACAAGGTTGAGTTCGGCCTCTTCAAAAAAATGATCGAAGCTGACAAAGCTGTTGCCTTCGACTTTCAGGATGCGTTCGCCCTTGCTCGCGAGATTGCCAAATAACGCCGGCTCTCTGTTGATCGCGGCGATTTCGGGCCGGGCGCTGGCCGCAGCGGCGCGGCGCGCCGGCTACCGCCCGCTTGTCGCCGACTTCTTTTGCGATACCGATACGTTGGATCTGGCTGAGCGTGCGATCAGGATGCCCGGCGGTCTCGGCAGCGGCATTCAAGCGGAAAGGGTGGTGGAGACGCTTCGGACGCTGGCGGGAGATGAAGCGCCGCTTGCGGTGGTTCTGGGCTCCGGCTTCGAGCGCAAGACCGAAATCGTCGACGAGATCGCCCGGCATTTCCCGCTCGCCGGCAACAGCGGCGCGGCGATCCGCCGGGTCAAGGACCCGCTGAGGCTGGCCGCCGACTGCGCCGAACTGGGCATTCCGCATCCGGAAGTGCGACTGGAGACCCCGTCCGACCCGGAGAATTGGCTGGTCAAGACCGCGGGCGGCGCGGGCGGCTGGCATGTCCGGCGGGCGGATGGTGCGATGCAGGCATCAAAGGGCTCCGTACCCGGATTATCAGTGATTGAAAACCGCCCCCTCTCCGGCTTGCTTCGCAAGCCACCTCTCCCCCTGCGGGGGCGAGGAAGGGCGTCAAGCGGCCCGGCCGGCGTTTCCTCGCCCCCGCAAAGCGGGGGAGAGGTGGCCGCGAAGCGGCCGGAGAGGGGGCCGAACGGCCATCCCGCCAGTCCGAGTTCGAAGTCCTTGCCGGTACCGGATCGGTATTTCCAGCGCTTCATTCCCGGCAACAGCATTTCGGCGCTGTTCATTGCTGATGGCCACATTGCACGCATTGTCGGTTTCAGCCGGCAGTGGACCTCGCCAGCGCCTGAGGCGCCCTTTCGCTATGGCGGCGCCGTTCGGCTGAGACGTTTCAGTCGCTGCGAGGCCACGAAAATCGGCGGCTGGCTTTCCGGTCTCGTTCGTCGCGCCGGACTGGCCGGCCTGTGCGGCGCTGATTTCATCCATGGCGATGAAGGCCATCAACTGGTCGAGATCAATCCGCGCCCAGGGGCGACGCTCGATATTTTTGACAGCATCGGTACGCCGTTGATGGAGGCGCATCTGCGCGCCGCAAGGGGCGAAGCCTATGATCTGCCGCGCTTCGCCGACTCGATGGCTTCAATCGTTACCTATGCGTCGGCGGGGGTCGCGCATTTTCCGGCAACCGCCTGGCCGGACTGGACGGCGGATCGTCAGGCGCCCGGCACGCGGCTTGTCGCCGGCGATCCCGTCTGCACCGTACTTGCCAGCGGGCCGAGCGCGGCCGCGAGCCGGCGGGCCGTGATCAGGCAGGTGCGGGAACTGGAGCGTTGCTGGGCCGGAGGCCGGCCATGAAGGATGGATCGGCGCTGCTGAACGATAATGCGCAGCGTATCGCCGACGATATGATCCGCGATGCCGAACTGTTGCGCATCGCAGTCACGAAAGGCCCGGCGGGAGAGTGCCTGATCGACGCCGGCGCCAGGGCGGCCGGCGGGATCGATGCCGGTCTGCGCATGGCGGCGGCCGCGATGGGTGGCCTGGGCCGTATTATGGCGGTGATGAACGGCGCGCTTACGAAGTGGCCGTTCAGTGTGGAGGTGCGGTCGTCGCAGCCGGTTCTTGCCTGCCTGGGCGCGCAATATGCCGGCTGGAACCTGTCGAGTGATGGCTATTTCGCCATGGGCTCGGGCCCCGCGCGCGCGCTGGCTCGCGTCGAACCCCTGTTCGAGACGCTTGGCTACCGTGACATTGCGTCCTCGGCGGTGCTCGTCCTGGAGACAGCGGCGGCGCCGCCGCCGCCGGTCGTGGAAAAGGTCGCAGGGGCCACCGGACTGCCGGCCGACAAGCTCACTTTTCTCTACGCGCCGACCCAGAGCATGGCCGGCACCGTCCAGATCGTATCGCGCGTGCTCGAGGTGGCGCTGCACAAGGCCAATGATCTCAAATTTCCGCTCGACCACATCGTCGAAGGCGTGGGCACCGCGCCCATACCGGCGCCGCATCCGGATTTCCTGACCGCCATGGGCCGCACCAACGACGCCATCATCTATGGCGGGCTCGTGCAGCTATTCGTGCGCGGGGCGGCGGAAGCCGCCCGCGACCTGGCCGAGAAGCTGCCAAGCCGCGCCTCGCGCGACTACGGGCAGCCATTCGCGCGGATTTTCAAGCACTTCAAGGGGGATTTCTACGCGATCGATCCATTGCTGTTCAGCCCGGCCGAGGTCATCGTGACGGCGATTGAAACGGGCGATACATTCCGCGCCGGCTCACGCGATCTGGCGATGCTCGACCGCAGTCTGGGTTAGCCCAGCGCATGATTCCGAAAAGTTGCAGACTTTTCGTACGAATATCATGAGTAAGTAAGTACGGAGTTAGAACAGGATGAGCGACTCCGCTCATAGTTCACGACACAAGGATCATTTCATTGTTTCGAGGCCGGTTTTGCCCCTCACCCTTACCCTCTCCCCGCAAGCGGGGCGAGGGGGTCGTCGGCGTTGCGGCCGTGTTCCCTTCGCCCCGCTTGCGGGGAGAAGGTGGCCGGCAGGCCGGATGAGGGGCAAAATCAGGCTGCTGTCGTGTACTTTGGACTCCGCCCCAATTCATCCTGCTCCGGCAGATTTGGTGGCGGCGTGATCCCCGGCATCCTCGTCGTCAACGACAGCCGGGACAAGCGTTTCGCGGGGTTAGCTTCCGCGCTGCGCCGCCGGGGCGCCTTTGTCGCGACCACGCCCCTGGCTTCGATCGCATTCGACAGCGATCAGCCCTCCGGCCTTATGATTCCGGGGTTTCCGCGCGGTCTGCCGGATGCCGTCCTCGTCCGCTCCATCGCGGCCGGTTCGTTCGAGGTGATCACGCGGCGCCTCGGTGTGCTGCACGCGCTGGCGAAACTTTCCGTGCCGGTTTGGAACTCCGCGCAAGCGATCGAACGCTGCGTCGACAAGTCGATGACGACTTTCCTGCTCAAGAGCGCCGGCCTGCCGATACCGCCCACCTTTGCCGTCGAGGGAAGGGCCGCGGCCGAGCGCCTTGTCGAGCGCGAGCTTCGGCGCGCGGCATTGGTGGTGAAACCGCTATTTGGCGCGCAAGGGCGCGGCATCAGGCTGGTGCGTGCGCGCTCCGACCTGCCGGACGAGGATGAAGTAAACGGGGTGTACTATCTCCAGCACTATGTGCCGCGCGCCGGCCCGCCCTATCTGGACTATCGTGTCTTCGTCTGCGCCGGCAAGGTGCCGGCAATGATGGGCCGGCGCGGCGACGATTGGGTCACCAATGTCAACCGTGGCGCCGTCCCGGAAGAGATTGGCAACCACCGCGAACGCGAATTGACGGAACTTGCGGTCGCCGCAGCGGCAGCCGTCGGCGCGCAATTCGCCGGGGTCGATATCATCGCGGCTGCCGAGGGCAGGCTCTACGTGATCGAGGTCAACAGCATGCCGGCCTGGTCCGGGCTCCAGTCGGTCAGCGCGGTGAATATCGCCGACACGATCGCTTCGGCCCTGCTTGGATTTTTGGCCGATGTTGCGAAAGAGGCCGCGGGCATGCCTGGGCCGTACCGTTTTGCCGCGCCGGCGACTGCGTGACATGCGGCTTTCGCGCCAGCAGATTCGAGCCGCCTACGAAGATGCCTGCCGGCTGGAAATCGAGGCGCTGAAGCCGGGCAACGTGCATTGCTTCGCCGGCGGACACGGCATGTCGGCGGAGCAGTTTGTCGTCAGCGCCCGCGTTTCGTCCGGTCCGCTTACCGAGCCTGGCTGGCCCGTCGGCCGGCGCGTTCTCGAAGCCGTCCGCGCCACGCGCCAAGCGGTCGGCACAAACACCAATCTCGGCATCATCCTTCTGTGCGCACCCCTGGCCCGCGCGGCCGAACGTCCCGGCAATCTTCGCGACAATCTTGCCGGGGTGCTTGACGGCCTGAGCATCGAAGACGCGCGGGCGGCATTTGCCGCGATCGTGCTTGCTTCGCCCGGCGGCCTTGGATCGGCCGAAACGCAGGATGTGCGCCGGGAGCCGACAGTTCATCTGCTCGAAGCAATGCGGCTTGCGGCCGGACGGGACAGGGTCGCCCGCCAGTATGTGACCGACTTCGAAGATGTCTTCGAAGTCGGTCTGCCGGCATTCCATGCCGCGCTGGCGCGCGGCGAGCGCGGCATGTGGCCGACCGTCTTCCTTTACATGACCTTGCTTGCTGCATTTGCTGACAGCCATGTGGCGCGCAGGCATGGCGAGGAAGCGGCGGGCGGGCTAAGCACGGAAGCCGGGGCCGTGCGCGCAGCGCTCGACGCGGCCGGCAATGAAGCGGAGCGCATTGGTTTGCTCATGGAATTCGACGGGAAGCTGAAGCAGCGCGCCCTCAATCCGGGTACTTCCGCCGACCTGACCGTGGCAAGTCTTTTGGTGGCTAGTCTTTTAGTCCACTTCCGAGGGGATGGCTTGCATAGTCGGATTGTTGATGGTTGAATTTCGCAGCGGGGAAAGTCCCCCCGCGGCTATCTAGCCAACCGGTCCGGATCAACCGGACGCTGCCAACAAGGATAGTCGTCCATCGAGCGCCTGCTCGGTTGTGGCGCCTTTGGACTCCATAATTATGTCTTGGAGGAAACTGGCATGGCAAAGATATCGAAAGTGATGGTCGGTGAATCGCTCATCGGCGACGGCAACGAGGTCGCACATATTGATCTTTTGATCGGGCCGAGAGGAAGCCCGGTCGAATCGGCGTTCTGCCACGCACTTACCAACAACAAGGACGGCTTCACATCGCTGCTGGCGGTGATTGCGCCGAACCTACCCTGCAAGCCCAATACCGTGATGTTCAACAAGGTTACGATCAAGGGTGCCAAGCAGGCGGTCCAGATGTTCGGTCCGGCGCAGTTCGCGGTCGCGAAGGCCGTGCAGGACAGCGTCGCGGAAGGGATCATTCCCGCCGACGAGGCTGACGATTTGTTTCTATGCGTTGGTGTTTTTATTCATTGGGAAGCCAGTGACGACGCCAAGATTCAGGAATACAACTATCGCGCGACCAAGGAGGCGATCCAGCGCGCGGTGGACGGCAAGCCGACAGCCGCGGAGGCCACCGCTCAGCGCGACAGCGTGAAGCATCCGTTCGGCGCCTAGACAAGAGACAGCCCCGCACAGACAACGCCCCCGGCGGAGCCGGAGGGCCTGTTGCGCCGGCTGAAAGCAATGCTAGGCTTCTGAGACCTTCACTCCGAATGCCGCCATTCGGAGTGAAGGGTCCATTCCAGGTTCGATCAGCCGAGCGACGCAAGTTGCGCGGATGATATTGTGCCGTTGTGCAGGGAACTCGCCACCAGCGCGGCGGCGATTCCCATCGACGCCAGGTCTCGAATATCCAGCTCGTCGCGCACGCCGCCGGCGGCAATAACCGTGCGATTCCCGGCCTTTGCCTTGATCGCCTGAAGCTGCGCGAAATCGGGTCCCGCGGCGGAACCGACCTTGGCCAGCGTCATCACGATCACCCTTTGCGGCCACAGCGCGGGATCATCCAGCAAAGAAGCGGGACCGTGATAGCCGTCGGCAAAGAAATCGAGCGAAAGGATAAGTGCGGGGTGATTTCGAAAGCGCCGAAGCAAGCCATCGTCGCGCTGCGATTCGGAGCCCAGCACGGGACAGACGGAAGGTTCATCGAGTGCCGCCTCTAGCGCCTGCGCCTCATGGACGCCGGCGTCCACCCAGAGTTCCGGCGCGTCGCGCATGGCTTTCAAACGCGCGAGCGCGGCGGCGTTCGGCGGCCCGCCGCAGATTGCGTCGAGATCGGCGACGTAAAAGGTCGAAAATGGATAAAGCTTGCGCAAGCCGGCCGCAACGGCCACGGCGTCCGGGCTTGCGCTCAGCGGCGTGACGATGGCCTTGTAGAGGTCGCGCCGACCTTGCTCGGCGCGTACCACCTCGCCGCCTTTCAAGTCGAGAACCGGAATGATACGCAACGGCCTTTCCCGCTTTCGTTTGCCCATGAAAGCTTGAAGCGTGACAAAAGGAAAGAAGATCATCGTCGGCTTTGACGTTGGCGGCGCGCATCTCAAGGCGGTGCGGGTCGAGGATGGCCGCGTCGTCGCGGCCGCCACGATTGCCATGCCGCTGTGGCAAGGGCTCGACAGACTGGCTTGCGCGCTGGATGAGGCCGCCCGGTTCTGCGGCGGGGGCGATCTCGTCGCCTTCACCATGACCGGTGAACTCTCGGATATTTTTCCATCGCGCGAGGCCGGTGTCGCAATCCTGCTCAATCGAATAGCGCAGCACTTTCCGGCGTCCGAGAAATTGATCTATGCGGGCCGCGCGGGTTTCGTCGGGATCGACGAGGCGGCAGCGCATGGCCGTGGATGTCGCATCCGCCAACTGGCATGCGACCGCCACGCTTGTAGCGAAGTATGCCGGAAACGCCCTGTTCGTGGACATGGGGTCCACCACGACCGACATCATCGCGGTGCGCGAACGGCAAGGTTGCCAACGCCGGCTACACCGATGCCGAGCGTCTGGCGAGCGGCGAACTCGTCTATACGGGCTTCACGAGAACCTTCCTGTTCGGCGTAGCCTCGTCGGCTCCCGTGCGCGGCCGGCTGACGCCGCTGATGAATGAATATTTCGCCTCCATGGCGGACGCGCACCGGATTCTGGAGGTTCTCGACGAAGCGGATGACAAGCATCCGGCCGCCGATGGCAAGGAAAAGACCGTGGCCGGATCGATGGCGCGAATCGCGCGCATGGTGGGCCGCGATGCGGCCGACCTCGTGGACCATGAATGGCGCGACGTGGCGCGCTGGTTCAGCGAACAGCAGTTGCGGACAATTCACGACGCGGCGTTCCGCGTCTCGGCAGGCCTCGCCGATGATGCGCCGGTCGTCGCCGCCGGAACGGGGCGCTGGCAGATCGGGCGGCTGGCGCGACGCCTGGAACGGCCTTTCGTCGATCTGGCGGATATCATTCCAGCCGACGACGGCGTGCGCATCGAGGCCAGTAATGCGGCGGCGGCAACGGCAGTGGCGCTTCTTGCTGGACGCTGAACCGGCTGCCGTGAGGAACCACGTTCCGCTCACGGCGTTCCCGTTGATATCCGATGGAGATCAGGATGAAACGGAACAGGTTGAATGTCCTGGCAGCGGCTGCCCTCTTGGCAATCCAGGCCGGCGCGGGCACCGCGGCGGAAGGTCAGCAGGCCTTCAACAATAGCTGCCGCACCTGCCACACGATCAAGCAAGGCGACAACCGCCTCGGCCCGAGCCTTTTCGGTGTCGTCGGCCGCATGGCCGGCACGTTGTCCGGATACCGCTTTTCGGCGGCAATGGAGAGTTCGGGTGTTACGTGGGACGAGACCAGTCTCGACAAATTCATCGCCGAACCCGAGGCGGTGATCAATGGCAATGCAATGAAACCCTATGGCGGGCTCAGCGATGCCGCGCAGCGCAAGGCGATCATCGATTATCTGAAAGAGAATGGCTGACGCGCCGAAAAGGACGGATCGGTTGGTTCAGCCATTTGAAATGACACGATGATGCTGACTGCCTTAAGAGCAATTCCAAAAATGCGCAGCGGTTTTGCGTCCCGAATTGCTCAAAATACAGAGAATAGAGCAAGAGAATTTTCACTATTCGGCGAAAGGTGGCGATGGTCTAGTGCTAGGTAGCCGGCACTGCTGTAATAATCGCCGCACCTAGCTTTTTTGCAGCGCCGCGTTCAGCAACCTTTTATACAAGCTGCGGACATGCTCGTACCCCATCAGTCCGGCAGTAGCAGTTATCTTGTCGCGAGCCCGTTCAATCCTGTCTACCAAGCTTGTATACCAGCCGATATAGGCATCGTGAATTTCAAGGATGTTGGCCGCTTGCCATCCGGTATCTGTCATATGCTCTCTGACCGCCGAGAGCCGCAAGGGATTGGGAAGAAAAGGTTGCCCCGCGTCCATCAAAGGGTCGTCTTGGTAGCCGCCGCGGTCGACATGATCGAAGATAATCATCCGGGTCTGCGGGCGACTGATCGTGCGAAGAGCTTGAAGCGCCTTGAACTGATCGTGAAAGCAGTAGTACGCATTGAACATGCATAGAATATCGGGGCGTTCGTCCAGGCGCTGATCAACATCGCAGACATCGCATACCAGGAATTTGATATTTGGGTAGTTTTGCTGCGCAGCCTTGATGGATTCTGCCTGAATGTCTACGCCAATCACGTTCCCCCATCCATGCTTGTGGAGATAGTCGGCTGTACCGCCTCGCCCGCAGCCGGCATCCAAAATGATGCGACACGGCTCTTTTGCGATGCCTGACATGGCAAGCTCTATCGCCTCTTCCTCGCCAGCGTGCGCGTAATCCCCGTCTCTCACAAGCGACAGGATCCTTTGTCCAAGATAGGAGTTCATTGAGAACTGGCCGGTCATTTCGAAGCCTTCATGTGATCAAGGTGCGAATCTTGCCGAGACTAAGGCCTGTGCCCGTTCGGGCAAAATGCTCATCAACGCGCTGCATCAGCCAGTCCCAGGCTTCCTTTTCTTCCGGTCCGCCGGTCTTGTCGATCGCGATGCCCAGATATCCGATTTCGGTTTCGATCTTCTCCCGCGGCAGCATGTGCAGTCTGCTCACCAGTATTGCGAGTTCCAGAACCGCCGCCTTGGCGCGATTGAAGCCCGTGAACGGCGCGTGCGTCTGCTCCGAGGCGACCCGGCAGAAGAAGCGCGGGCGAACGCCATCGTCGGAGACGCTGTCGACCTTGAGCACCGAGTGTGCCAGCGCCGCCGCGAGGCGAGGGACGGGGCTGCCCTCGACCGGAACGGTCGGCCAGTCCTTGCGGCCGGTCAGGCAGCCGGCGAAGACGCGGGTGTCGTCCGTGTAATTGGCGACGGCAACCGGCACCTCACGCAGATTATCAAGCGTGGCCGACGGGCGAAACGGGGCGATTATCCAGCCGTCTTTCTCGGCGATGATGCCGATCGGCGCGATATGGACCTTTCCGAGCCTGTCCACGGACGTAATGATCGACTCTCGAATATAAGGCATGGCTTACTTTTCACTCCTGGCGCGCAGTGTATGGCCTGCCTCGGCAAGGCGTGTGCGGTCCGTCTCCGGCGCGGGCGCGGCCACGCCCCATGTCAGCGGCTCGTCCTGCGCGTAACGTTTGCCGAGCCGCCATGCGATCTCCGCCTTCATCAGTTCGGCGCCGAGATAGAAGGCATGCGCGCCGTCGGCCTCCACGCCGAGCCCGGCAAACAGCGCGAAGGCGTCGGTCGCGACCGCATGGCCCTTGCTGTTGAAAACATGGATGCCATCTTCCGCCGTGACGATGCGGAAATTGGCATCGCGCACTTCGCCGGCGAGCGTTTCGATATCCTCGACCGAAGCGGCGAAGGGCTTGCGATCATGGATCTGCAGGAGCCCGGGATGGTAGCCGCGCGGCAGCGCATTGTCATTGCGGGCGGCAAACAGCACGCGGCGCGCAATGTCGTGCTCCTCCACCGTCCGCACCGTGTGCGGGCTGACATGGACAGTGAGCACGTTGCGGATTTCGAGCTCCGAACAAAGCCCGGCAAGCAGCGCCGTGACCCCGGAACTGTCGGCATCCGTCAGTTCGGTCAAATTGCCCGTGCCCATCAGCAATTCGATCTCCGGCCAGCGCCGGCGAGTCTCGATGAAACGGCCGAGCGAGCGGGCAAAGCCGAAATGGATGGGATCGAGAACCGGGTCCGCGATGAACGGATATGTCGGCCTTCTGCGCCGCCTCGATGGCGCGGCCGAGCGAATCGAGATCGCCGGGAGCGGACGGGATCAGCACCGGAATAACCGGGAAATCGAGTGCGAGGCTTAACGTGTGCTCATCCAGGCTGAGAACGTAGTCGGCGCCCGCTTCAGCTCCGGTCCTGAGTTCGTCGAGGTCGGCGGAGTCGACGCTGACGCAAAGACCCTCGGCCTTGAGCGCTCTCACGGCCTCGCCGAGCAGTGCGAACCGCGTCTCGGGCAGGCAGCCGAGGTCGATGACGTCGGCCCCGGCGGCGGCAAGTATCCGTGCCCGCGCCAGCAGCGCGTCGAGGGAAAGCGCCGGCGCGTCGACGATCTCGGCGAAAATGCGCATGTCGTGACGCGACAGGTCCGGCGGCGTGCCGGCCCGGCCGAGAAAGGCCGGCAGATCGGCGATTTCGTCGGGACCGCGGACGAAGGGCACGCCGAAATGCGCCGACAGCCGTTCGAGGTCGCCCCGGTAGCGGCCGGGCAAGATGATGCGGTCTATGTGCCCCGCCAGTGTCAGCCGCCGTTTGATGATCTCCTCGGTCATCAGGGCCGCGACCTTGACGCCGATGTCGACGATCTCCCAGGCGAACCCGGTCTCGCCAAGGCCGGAAAGCAGCCTTTCCAGCCGCGTCTTGGCCAGATGGCCGGTGAGAAAGACCAGCCGCTCAGTCACGGGAGCCAAGTTCGGCGCGGCGCACGGCGGATCGCCGCTACCAGGCCGGCGAGCGAACTCGACCACCTGCGTACGCTCGAAGCTTTTCAGCCGTTCGGTATTTTCAAGGTCGATGCGGCGCGGATACACTTTCACCAGGCCATGCGGCGCCATGGTTTCGAGCTCCGGCGCGGTGTCGCAGGCAAAGACGATCGCCGGCACGCGGCATTTGCCCGCCTGGGCAAAGACGTTGGTGGCAAGCGTGTCCGAAATGCCCCAGACACATTTGGCGACCGTATTCGAACTGGCGGGCGCTACGACAACCGTATGGTAGACGCCGTGATAGAACTCGCCGACCGGAATCGCGCTCGCGGTCTTGTCGTGCAGGATTCGCGTCGTTTCGGCAAATTCGAGCTTGAGTCCGTACATGCGCATCACTTCATTGGCTGCCTTCGAAACGAAGATATCGCAATGGTCGAGGCCGCGGATGAGCTGAAAGCTCTCGGTGAAAAAGTGGCCCGAGCCGGTCAACACCCATGCCCAGCGCGGAATGTGCAGTTTCGTCATCGCCCGGCGGTCCGGCGCATCTGGTTCGCGGGCAGGCGCAGCCGCGTTCCCGGCAGCCTGCCGGCGGCAAGATCCGCGTGGGCCGATGCCGCGTCGCGCGGGCCGGCAATGTGAAGCTCAACGCCGTCCGGCAGCATTTCATTGAACGCCGCGTCGACGACTCCCTTCGCCTCAAGGCCGTCCATGTCGTCGGCGTCCGAGAAGGCATCGGTCTGCTTGATCAGGAGCAGGGCCCATGCGTCGAGCTTGGCGGCGAGCCATGCGGCCAGTGAATCCGACGTGATGTCCCAGGAAGCCGGGACGTCGGCCGCTCCGATGGCCATGGCCGAGGGCATCCATACGGGAATTCGGCCGCGCACCAGCGTCTGCCTGACCTCGTCCGGCGAATGGGCCGCCGTCAGCCCCTGATGCCGGTCGAGGATGACGTGACCGAACTGCTCCATGGCGAGGATCGCCATGGCGTGCGCCGCCGCGTCGGAAAAGCCCAGGCGCTTCTGCGCTTCGCGCACCTGATCGGCGAAAGGACCGCCGCCGGGCACGATGACGAGCGGCAGGCTCGATGCTGCCAGTGCGTCGATCCACGCGTTCATTTCCGCCGCCTGCGCCGTGCTGCCGCCGAGCTTGACGACGGCGAGCCTCATGAAGTGACACCTTTCCGGCCGGGGAAATCCTTGGCGTCGCTGGCCGTTGCGCCGGGGCGCAATGCCGCCTGCTGCTGCCGGGCGCGCTTTCGTTCGATTTCAACGCCCACGCCGCCGGCCCCGAGTTCGAGCTTTTCCACCCGCACCGTCACCCGCATGACGCGCGGATCCTCCAGCACATGCGCTGCTACCTGTTCGGCCAGGGCCTCGCTGAGTTCCACATGGCCGCGCGCCACGATGGTGCGGATGCCATCCATGATGATGTCGTAGGAAACGACATGGCGCATGTCCTCCGGGCTGTTCGTCATCCGCAGCACATCGGCGGCAACGTCGAAGCGCACCTTCTGCGTGTGGCCATGCTCGAAACTATAGGCGCCGATGTGCACCGGCAGGACGAGATCGCGCACGAAAATCTTGTCCGTTCCGAGTGTCGCCTCTCCGTCGCCCGGCGAATAACCGCGCGCCGCCAGCAGCCGGTAGTCTACGGTGGCCGAACGGCCCGCCTGCCGTTCTTCTGGAATCAGCGCGCGTATTCGCGCGACAGCTTCGGCATCGATCGATGCGCTGCGCCGCGACTGCCCGCAGAGTGCGCCGCGAAAGCCGAGAAAGTCAGGCGCAAGGGGCAGGAGCCGTGGAATATCAGGCGCTTCCAGCGAACCGCTCAATCCCGCCTTCAGATTGAGCGACTTGGCGCGTTCCATGAAGGCGGGAATATGTTCGGGCGGCAGGTGATCGAGCAGCCGGCCCTTCGTCTTGTCCGCCGTGTCGACCATCACGCCATGGAAACCGCTCTCCGCCAGGAGCGGCAGCAACTCGAAGTCGGGCGCAAGATCGGCAAACAGGACCGCAATCAGCTTCGTCCGCTTGGCGATCGGCGCCAGCGTTTGGCCGCACGCGCCTGCCTGCCCTGACGGAAAGAAGCCGATCTTGACATAGCCGACACCCGTGCCGACGATCTCCTCGACCTTGAGGCGGATCGGCTCGGGCGCCATCGGCAGATCTCCGCAGACGGCGCTTGTCTCGCGCCGTCCGGCGACCGACGCCACCACTTGCCGGATGGTTTCGACCGGGACGGCGCCCAGGGAACCAGCGGATGGATCCTTCAGGTCGACGATGTCGGCGCCGCCGGCAATGGCGATTTCCGCCTCCGCCATGCCCGTGACGCTGGCCAGCATCTTTGTCATTTCTTCAGTTTCTCCAGACGGGGCGACAGCAGGTTGCGATAGAGATAGTCCACGGCGCGCCGCCAGGATTCATCGGTATTTCCGCGCATGTCGACGATGGCGCTGGTCAGCGGCGTTGACGTGGCTGCGTCGTGTACACGAACATTCATGCTGAGGATCAGTTCGGAAACCTTGTAGACAACACCCGTAACGGCATAGTCGGCGCCCAATTCCTGCGCAAACCCGTCGGCGCAGGCGCTGCAGGATTCAAGGTTGGTCGCAGTCGCCTTTGCCGAGACGGAAGCGATATCCACCACGTCGTATCCGGATTTGGCAAGATGGGCGCGCAGTCTTTCGCCCACCATCTTCAGCCTTCTCTCTTCCGCTTCGTGGTGATCCGGCGCTCCCGGAACCACATCTCCCTGCCGCAGCTCGAAGTCGAATACAGCCGCCTTTTGATCGGCGTCGGCAACCCCCGTCGTGACGCACAAAGCAAAACCTGTCACGAAGAGTTGAGTTAAGGGGGTTGCGATCGAAAGAAGCTTGGCTAAACTCATGGTGGCACCAATGAAATCTAATCGTCCACCCCCACCTTAGGGGTGCGACGGCGCGCGGGGAGGGCGCGATAACCATGAAGAGCGTGGTGCCTGACACTCTCATCAGTGTTTTCATCGGACTTTTTTTGGCGAGCGTCAACGCTTGGCCGGTCTTGGCTCAGGAGGCCGCGCCGCAGCCGAAGGCGGGGGCCGCGAAGACCGAAAAGCAGTTGACGGAAATCAGGCTCGGCTATCTTCGGGCCTATGCGCCACAGCTTGCGCTGTCCATACTTGACGTTCCGCCGCGCGACGAGGGCGTGGCCGGCGCAAATGTCGCGATCAACGACAACAACACGACCGGCGCTTTCACGGGCCAGAAATTCATCCTCGAAGTGACTGAGGTGAAGCCGGACGAGGATGTCGTCGCCGCCTTCGATGCTATGGTTGCCAGAGGCGACCGCTACGTCCTTACCGATTTGTCGGCGACGCAGCTTCTGTCGATCGCCGACAAGGCGCGCGACAGCGGCGTGCTGCTTTTCAACGTGGGCAATACGGATGACAGCCTGCGCGAGGAGGACTGCCGCATCAACGTCTTCCACACGGCGCCGACGCGATCCATGCTGGCGGACGGGCTGGCGCAGTATCTCATCTGGAAGCAGTGGCCGCGCTGGGTGCTGCTCTATGGTTCGCATGAGCGCGACAAGCTCTTCGCCGACGCGTTGCGCCGCGCCGCGCCGCGGTTCGGCGGCGAAATCCTCGCCGAGAAGCTGTTCGCGGATACCGGCACGGCCAAGCGGACGGATTCGGGCGTCGTCCAGATCCAGCGGCAGATGCCGGTTTTCACCCAGGACCTGCCCGACCATGACGTGGTGCTGGTCGCCGACGAGAGCGAGGTGTTCGGGAGCTACGTTCCGTTCAGAACCTGGATACCGCGCCCGGTGGCGGGCACGGCCGGCATGATACCCTCGGCCTGGCATCCTGCAAGCGAGCAGTGGGGCGGCACGCAGATCCAGAACCGGTTTGAAAAGGCGTCCGGCCGCCGCATGCTGTCCAAGGATATGTCGGCATGGACCGCCATGCGCGTTGTCGGCGAGGCGGCGACCCGCACTCCTGGCGGCGATCCGGCCAAGATTGAAGCCTTCATCCGTTCCGGCGATTTCTCCGTCGCCGCTTTCCGGGGCCAGAAGGTGACGTTCCGCGAATGGAACTGGCAGATGCGGCAGCCGATCTTCCTGGGCGACGGGCGCGGCGTGATCAGCACCTCGCCGCAGGAAGGTTTTCTCCACCAGCTTTCCGAATTGGACACGCTTGGCGTCGATCAGCCGGAGACCAAATGCGTGCTGAAATAAGCATCGATAACAAAATGGGAGGAAATGGATGCGAAGAGGAATTTGTCTTCTGGCCATGGCGGCGGCTGTGGGGCTCGCGGCTACCCCTGCGTCGGCATATATGGTCTATGTCTCCAACGAGAAGGACAACACGATCAGCGTCGTCGATTCCACGACGATGCAGGTGGTCAAGACCGTCAATGTCGGCCAGCGTCCGCGCGGCATAACCATCTCGCATGACGGCAAGCTCATCTATCTCTGCGCCAGCGACGACGACACGATCGAAGTGATCGACACCGCGACATTCGAGATCGTCGACAGCCTTCCGTCCGGACCTGACCCGGAACTCTTCGTGCTTTCACCGGACGGCAAGACCCTCTACGTCGCCAATGAGGACGACAATCTGGTGACGGTGATCGATATCGAAGGCAAGAGCGTGCTTGCCGAGATTCCTGTCGGCGTCGAGCCGGAAGGCATGGGCATCAGCCCGGATGGCAAGACCATGGTCAACACGTCGGAAACGACGAACATGGCGCATTTCATCGATACGTCCACGCATGAGATTACCCACAACGTGCTGGTGGATTCGCGCCCGCGCTTTGTCGAATTCACCCCTGACGGAAAGGAGGCCTGGGTCAGCGCCGAGATCGGCGGCACGATTTCGGTAATCGACAATGAAAGCCGCGAGGTCAAGCACAAGATCACCTTCGAGATTCCCGGCTTGCGCGCCGAATCGATCCAGCCGGTCGGTGTGCGGATCACCGCGGACGGCAAGAAGGCCTATGTGGCGCTCGGGCCGGCCAACCGGGTGGCCGTCGTCAACACCGAGACCTACGAGGTTGAAAAATATGTGCTGGTCGGCCAGCGCGTGTGGCAACTCGCCTTCACGCCCGACCAGAAGACGATCATCAGCACCAACGGCGTCTCCAACGACATCACCTTCATCGATGTTGCAACCGACGAGCCGGTGCAGTCGGTGACGGTCGGCGCCCTGCCATGGGGCGTCGTGGTTTCGCCCAATTGAATGATTCGAACCCAAAAAACAGAAGGGCAGGAAATGATGAAAAGATTTCGGGCAGCCGCATTCTCCACGCTGATCGGCCTGGCGATGGCGCAAGGACAGGTTTGGGCGCAGGATGCCGACGACGATGATGACGACGCCGCCGCCCCGGCGGCGACGGAGGCCGCGCCGGCGGAAAAGGCGACGCGCGCCAGCAAGGATGTGCCGGAATTGATCCTCGGCTCCAAGGAAGACCAGTTCACGGCCAACCAGAAGGATTTCGAGCTGATTTCCGGCCAGGGCTACCGCTGGAAAATCTCGGCGGCCGGCGGGCTGGAATACAAGTTCCATACCGACCTCTTTCGCAATGTCTGGATGAACCAGATCGTCATCGAGGAACTCGAGGTCCACATGAACGGGGCGCCGGCCTGGCTCGAATATGACGCCGACGGGACGATCCAGGTTCAATTCACCACGGTGCGGCCGGGCATCTATTCCTGGTCGGTGCCGGACCTCGCCGACAAGGGCATGAAAGGGACGATCACCATCAAATAGGGGTTGCCGGACGTGGGGCGCGCCGCCCAATGTCCCTGGTCGCGGCAGCTAACCAGGTTTCGGAAAAGTGTCCCACGCTTTTCCGACAGAAACCTGCGACAAACAGAAAGCTGAACAGGCGAAGCGTGGGCGAAGCCACGCAAGCCTGCTTGGGAGGCAGGCGTGCACCATGTGAGGACAGGCGGCGCGGGCAACGGCGTGGCGGCGCTCGACGTCGCCTCGGTCAGCCACTCCTATGGTCCCAAGCGGGCGCTGAACGATATTTCCTTCTCGATCGCGCCCGCGACCTTCGTCGTCCTGCTCGGCCTCAACGGGGCCGGCAAGACGACGCTGTTCTCGTTGATCAGCCACCTCTACGACACGCGCCACGGCTCTATCCGTATTTTCGGCCACGACATCGCGCGCGCGCCGGGGGAGGCGCTGCGGCGGCTTGGCATCGTCTTCCAGGCGCGCACGCTCGATCTTGACCTCAGCGTCTACCAGAACCTTTCCTATCACGCGTCCCTGCACGGCATCGGCTCCGCCGAGGCGCGCCGCCGCATAGATGCAGTGTTGGAGACGGTCGAGATGAGCGGGCGCCTGCATGACAAGGCCCGCAGCCTGTCGGGCGGCCAGATGCGCCGCATCGAGATCGCCCGCGCCCTGCTGCACCGGCCGGCTTTGCTTCTGCTCGACGAGGCGACGGTCGGTCTCGACGTCCAGTCGCGTGCCGGCATTCTCGCCAATATCCGCAAGCTGGTGGCGATCGAGGGCATCAGCGCCTTCTGGGCGACGCATCTGATCGACGAAGTTGACGAAAGCGATACGCTCGTGGTGCTGGCCGATGGCAAGCTGGTCGCCAATGCAACCGTGACCGAAGTGATCGCTGCGACCGCAACGAAGAACATAGGCGAGGCATTCGCCCGGCTCTCCCGCAAGCCGGTGAAGGCGTCGGGGGCATCGTCATGACGGTTGCGGCACCTGCCCGGACGGCACCGACGCCACTCAGCGCGCCGCCGTTTCGCGTCGGCAACTATCTCGTCTGCCTGCGTGGCATATTGATCCGCGAAGGGCTGCGCTTCCTCAACCAGCGGGAGCGTTTTGTCTCCTCGCTGGTCAGGCCGCTGCTCTGGCTGTTCATCTTCGCCGCCGGGTTCCGCCAGGTGCTCGGCGTATCGATTATCCCGCCCTACAAAACCTACGTGCTGTACGAGGTGTTCATCACGCCGGGGCTCTGCGGCATGATCCTGCTTTTCAGCGGCATGCAGTCGTCGCTGTCGATGGTCTACGACCGCGAGATGGGCAATATGCGCACGCTGCTGGTAAGCCCGTTTCCGCGCTGGTTCCTGCTGGTCTCGAAGCTGCTGGCCGGCGTCACGGTGTCGATCGCGCAGGTCTATGTGTTCCTGGGCATCGCCTGGTTCTGGGGTGTGAAGGCGCCGCCGCTCGGCTACCTCACCGTGCTGCCGGCGCTGTTCCTGTCGGGGCTGATGCTGGGCGCGCTAGGGCTGCTCCTGTCCTCCATGATCAGGCAGCTCGAGAACTTCGCCGGTGTCATGAACTTCGTCATCTTTCCGATGTATTTCGCCTCGCCGGCGCTCTATCCACTGTGGCGCATCCAGGAGTCCAGCCCGCTGCTGCACAAGATTTGTCTTGCGAATCCCTTCACTTACGTCGTCGAGCTGATCCGTTTCGCCTTTTACGGCCAGGTCGAATGGACCTCGCTTTGGGTGGTCGCGGCCTTCACGGCGGTGTTCCTTGGCGGCGCGATCGTCGCCTACAACCCCTCGCGCGGGCTGATGATCCGCAAGCAGGACACGGGAGGAAATGGCTGATGCCGGCAAGGAAAACTGTCTTCGCGCTAAGCAGACTTGCGTGGCTTCGCCCACGCTTCGCCTGCTTAGCCTGTTGTTTTGTCGCAGGTTTCTGTCGGAAAACCGTGACACTGTTTTCCGGAACCTGCTTAGCCGCTTCGATGTTTTTTGCCACCGCGGGCGGTGATTTGTTTGCCGCGGCGGGACACGATCCGGACTGGCCCTGCATCCAGCGCAAGGTGCCGGAATTGTCTCTGGGGCAGATCTGGAACGGGCCGGAACTGCCGGCCGGGGCGAAGAACTGGGATAAGGACAAGGATATCGCGGCGCTCGTCCGCGAAGTCGCGGCAAGGCGTGTCCCGCTGGACGATGCCCGCAATGAAATTCGTGAGTTCGCGGCTACCTTGCCGGCCGATCAGGCGAAGAACCGTCTGGCCATGCTGGTTCAAGGCCTGTTCGACCACATGAATGCCGAGCGTTCGCAGGTCATTTCCGGCATCGGCCGCTATGCCCGCAAGCAGCTTGAGCTTGCCGAGCGCCTGCGCGGCGAGGTGTCGCAAGTGGATGCCCTGCGCGCCAAGCCCGATGCGGCCGGCGAGCTTGCGCTGCGCGTCGATCGGCTGACGTTGGAAAGCCGGATATTCGAGGAGCGCGTGCAGTCGCTGACCTATGTCTGCGAGGTTCCGACATTGATCGAACAGCGGCTCTACGCGCTGGTCAAGACGATCTCGGATGTGCTCGCCGGCAAATAGGCCCCTGCGGAGGCAGCGCGCGCACCCCATGCCATGACCGGGATCCATGGAACGGCGGGCCGCGCAAGCGTCGCGCGGCGCGCCTGAAAGCAGCGACCCCAAGGTCTAACCGTTTGTGCCGCTGATTGTTTCAGCTCAAGGGAACTGTTTGAGATAGGCGATCACATTGGCGATGTCGGCGTCGTCCTTCAGGCCGGGGAACGCCATTTTGGTTCCCTTGACCACGGTCTTCGGGCTCTTGAGATACTCGGTCAGGGTCGCGTCGTCCCAGACAAGGCCGCCTTTGCCCGCCTCGACCATGGCCGGGGAGTATTTGAAACCTTCATGCACTCCGGCCGCCTTGCCGATGACGCCCAGCAAGGACGGCCCGATCTTGTTCTTGTCCTCGTCGGCGACGTGACAAGCCTTGCATTTTGCGAATACCTTCTCGCCCGCCGCGGCATCCTGAGCCCGGGCTTGATTCATCGAGACGGCGGCAATGGACATGGAAGCAAGAAATAGGGTTAAGCGCATGGCGTTTCCTCTTTAGGTACGTTGCCCTGCGTATGTCGGTTCTAAAATTTGCCGACATAGGCGTTTCCGCGGGACGCCGCCCCTCCTCCTCGGGAAAATGCGGTGTTCGCACGACCCGAAAAGCTAGACGGCGCCTGAAGGAAGTCAACCGTACGAAGGTCGGGATAGGTCGTGACCCGGCCGCTCGCGCCCGCCGCCCGCCGTCCCTCTTGTTGACGCCCCTTGGCCGAACGCGTTAGCCTGCCTGCCGAGCCTTCTGTCCGGGCACCTTTTCAGGAGGCGGAATCAAGCGATCCAGCTTCCGGACGGAGGCTGGAATCTGTTGGCGTCGGAGAGGTGCCCGATGGATTTGGTTGATCTCGTTCTGACGGTCTGTCTGATCGCAACTCCAACCGATTGTCGTGAAGAGCATCTGTATTTCGAGAGTCGCGGAGGGCTGCTGCAATGTACCTTCCTCGCGCCGCCCGAGATCGCCAAATGGTCGGGCAACCACCCCAAACTGAAGGTCGTGCGCTGGAAATGCAGGTTTCCGGACAAGGGAAGGGCAATCTGATCTTTCGCATACCCTGGCGGGAGCGGGGCCGTGGGGTGTAACCGCGACGAGCGGAGGGCACGGAAGGAGGAGCGATGCGGACCGATCCGCTGCGGCGCAGGCTTCTGACCGGGTTCACATGCACCGGCATTGGCGCGGCGATATCGCCCTGCTGCCTCGGGCGGGCGGCTTTCGCTGCTTCCGGCAGCGTGGAATTCGCGATCCGCGAGGTCGCCGACGGAGTCTTCGCGTTCCGGGGCGTGGACGAACTGCCGGGCGCGGCCAATGAGGGCGCGATCGCCAATCTGGGTGTCATCGTCGGCCGTGACGCCGCCGCCGTCATCGACAGCGGCGGCAGCCTCGTCGAGGCGCGATCCTTCCTTGCCGCGATCAGGTCGATAAGCGCAAAGCCGATCCGCTTTCTGATCAACACGCATATGCATCCCGACCACATATTCGGCAATGCGTCGTTCAGGGGGGCCGGGGCAACACTGGTCGGACATCGCAACCTGCCAGCCGCGCTCGCGGCGCGCGGCTCCTTCTACCTGCGAAGCTATCGCCGCCAGCTTGGCGAGGCTCTGATGAAGGGGGTCGAGATCGTGCCCCCGGCGATACTGGTCGAAGACCGGCTGGAGCTCGATCTCGGCGGCCGCATGATCCAGTTGCGGGCTTGGGACCCGGCCCACACGGACAACGACCTGACCATTTATGACGCGGCAACCCGCACGCTCTTTGCCGGCGATCTCGTCTTTCTCGGGCATTTGCCGACGCTGGACGGATCGCTGCTCGGCTGGATGGCCCAGCTCGACGCGCTGGCGGCGATCGAGGCGAGGGCGGTTGTGGCGGGGCACGGGCCGGTTCCATCGGACTGGCCGCGGGCGATCGAGGCGGAGCGCCGCTATTTCGAAGTGCTGGCGCGTGACTTGCGCAAGGCGATCGCCGCCGGCGTGCCTCTTGCCAAGGCGGTCCAGACCGTGGGCACAAGCGAGCGGGGGAATTGGGAACTGTTCGACGACTACAACGGGCGCAACGCGACGGCCGCCTATGCCGAGCTTGAATGGGAGTAGGCCAAGCGGGACTTTCAGCGGATTGGCCGGGGTTTGAAGCGCCGGCCGCTGACGGCAGGGCGATGCGCCGGTGCGTTCGCGGCGCCCCGCTGGCTGTATTCACCGACATAGGCACAACTAAAGGAACCCATCCAACGGATGATGTCCTCGCCGTTGCGCCGCCCGCAGTGAGATTGACAGTGCAATCCATGTGTATGAAGATGATTAATTCTTAAATCTGCGCGTGGGGGAACGTGAAGTTCGTCGCAGGTGTAGCGCTATTCAGACGTGTAGCATTGTTCGGCCCGCTGACCGACAATGAGTTGCAGGCGGTTGTATCGAAATGCACCATCTGCCATTTCGCCAAGGGTAAGCAAATACTGTCGGCAAGGGACGATGCCAACGATGTCCTTTTCATCCTTGAAGGGAGAGTTCAGGTTAAGAACTATTCGCGCCACGGGCGTGAGTTGATTTACTTGGAAGTCGCCAGCGGCGAGCTTTTCGGCGAGTTCGCGGCGATCGACGGCCTGCCGCGCGCCGCGGATGTCTGCGCGATCGAGGATACCGTCGTGGCGCGCCTGCGCTCGGCCGATTTGCTGACCCTGATGAAGCAGAATTTCGGACTGACGCTGCAGATGCTGCGGCTGCTCACGGCCAAGTCTCGAACGTTGTCGGACCGGCTGCTGCAACTGGTCACGCTCAGCGCACACAATCGGTTGCATTTCGAACTGGCGCGCCTGGCATCCGGCGGTCGCCGCGAAGGAGCGAGTGCGATCATCCGCCCCGCGCCTACGCATTATGAGATCGCCGCGCGTGTCGGCTCGCATCGCGAGGCGGTGACCAAGGAGCTCAACCGGCTGGAGGCGCAGGGTTATGTCCGGCTTGGACGTGGACAAATCGTCATCATCGACGAACAGCTGTTCCGCAGGGACCTCGTCGACACCATTGTTGCATAATGCGGGCCAGCCGGCCGTTGTCGCGTTCAGGTCGATAGCGAGAGCGCCTTCGACAAGAATTGCCGTTCGAGCCAATTCCGGTGCCGAAATTCTGCCTGGCAGGAAGCTTGCCGTCCTCCTCTATGCCGACGCAGTGGGTTACTGCACGGTGACGGGCGCGGACGAGCTCGCCGCGCATGCCGCGCTCAAGATGAGCTTCGAACTATTCAGAGGTGCTTTCGCCCATCACGGCGGGGCGGCCATATATCACCCCGGCGACGCCGTCCTGGCCGAATTCTCGACAGTGGCGGGCGCGGTGGCGGCCGCCGAGGGCGTACAGGCGGCCATTGCCGCCACGCGGGCTTCCGGCAGGCGCGGCCTCGAGTTCAGGATCGGCGTCATCCTTTTCGATCTCTGCCAGTTCGACGAGGTTCTGCGCCATGTGGAGCAGGCGCAGATCCTGGCGCGCGAGCTGAACGCCAGACGGTTCGAACCGCTCAATCTCACCTATCGCGCCAAGGTCCATCGGCTTTCGCAGGAGCATGCGCAAGCACGGGCCGTCATCGAGGCTGCCCTGGCGATCAGCGAGGAAGTCGGTATGTCCTACAACGGCGCGCGCGTGCTTGGGGAAGCGGCCCTCAACGAACCGGATCCGGCGCGGCGAAAGGCAATACTGGCGAAGGGCGAGGCGCTGCTGGCCGCCGGCTGCATAGGCTCAAACCATCTCTGGTTCTATCGCGACGCCATCGACGCATGCCTGGAGCGCGATGACGCAGCCGAGGCATTGCGGTTCGCGGCGGCTCTCGGACGCTACGCCTCTCAAGAGCCGATGGTTTGGACGGATACGGTCGTCCGGAGATGCGAACATCTGGTTGCGGCCCGCGACGGCGGAGCACAATCGGCCAAGGACATCACCGAAATGGTGGCGGCTTTCGGCTATCGGTCGCTCGCTGCCGGCATTCCGGGCCGCGCACCCTCGTTGTCCGGGGGGTGAGCCGCATTTTCAGGCACAAGCGATGTCGTGGACCGGCCCGCTCAAGCCTGCATCCCGCCGTCGGTCCATCGGTCGAAGAGGGCGATATCGGAAGCCGGCCACGGCCCATCGCAAGGCATCGTTCCGGCGCGGATTGCCTCTCCGATCGCCTCAATGTTGGCTTTGACGTCCTCGTAGACGTCTAGCCGCCACCCCGCGATTGCCTTCATCGCGTTGACGTCCCTCTGGCGAAAGAGCGGCTTTATGTCGGTTTCGAAACTGGGCGCGGCGCCCGCTTCCATGGTCCTGCTCGCGGCCGGCGGCGCGCCCTGCCCAGTGCCGAGATTGTGCATCTTGGACGTTGCGTCGAAGCTGGCGCTTTTGGCGTTGGAGACCGCAAACACGCGCACGCCGCGCAGCGGCAGTCCTGGTCCCCAGTAATTGGCGAGGTCGATGGATTCGAGTGTCGCCTCGGCGCGGACGGGCGTGAGAACTTCAAGCACGATCGAGCCGGCCGGCGGCCGCCCGGCCATGAAGTCGAATTCCTGGATGCCGTCGGCCGGCGGACTGACATAGACATACTGCGACAATGCGGGATCGCTCCAGCCGCTGCTGGTCACGCGTCCGTGGCAAACGATCAGAAGGGAGGGCTGATTGCTCTTGAGCAGCGTGGTCTCGATTTCGTCGACAGCGTAGATCTTGCCGATTCTCATGGGTCTGGCCTTTCGCTTTTGGGACGACGCCCGACGAGGCATGGTCGACGGTGATGCCAACGATGAAGGCGCGCGTTGTTGAAAATGCAGGGATCGTCGACGCGGAGCCGTCGCCAGCGCGCGCCGCCGTCAACGGCGAAGAAGGTCCCGGGCACCGCATCCTCCCGCTCAGGAGGGCGCCCGGGACGGCCGACATTCCCACCGCCCACGGCTCGCCCGCCTTCGGGAGAGCCGAAAAAGAGATGTCGGCCAAAACCGTCGCTCGCGGGCCGGGCAGGGCAATCCGATGCCTTGCCGCCGCGCGTGGCGAAGAGACGCGGCGCCTCGGATCGCTTGCGAGAAATGCGGACAAGCCTGTCGCATTGCTATCGGCCCTCCGTCGGCCTGCCGCGCGATCTCGCGGCGCCACCGTTCTTGAACGATCCTGGCCGGGCCGACTGTGGGAAATGCCACCGTTGCCCGCATTTGCCGATGCAGGAATTGCCGGCCCGTGGCTTGCTATGCCGGCCGGGTGCCGGCCTCCGCGGGCACCAGCACCGCGTGGTTCCAGAGCAGGAGGACGAATCGCAGCGCCGCTTGCCGGCCGATGACGGCGGACCAGCGGTCGACAAGTTGCGCCGCCGGCAAAGTGCGCGGCATATCCGCAAGCAGCGCGTGGACCGGCGCGCTGCCGACGAAGGCGACCGGCCGCGCCAGGCGCGGATGATGCAGCGCCGGCCATTCCGCGATCGTCTGGTCGCGGATGACAAAGGCAGGCCCGACGCTGGCGGCCTGGTCGAACGTCAGGGCGAGATCCGCGACGATCGGACGATCGGCCTGGACGTGTCGCGCCTCCGCTCCGCTTTCGGCGCGCGCCAGCCAGAAAGGCGAGGCCGTGACGGCGGCCTGACGTGCGTAGTGCCGGCCCGATACCTGCCGGTCCCAATCGACGGCCTCGCGCGCACGCTCCAGATGAAAGGTCTTTGCCGCGCCGATTCTGTCGGGGTGCCGCAGAATGGTATTGGCCGCCACCGCGCCCTGTTCGGCTGAGACGACCGCCTTGATCATCCCCTGCGAGGATAACGGGTCGATCGTGAAGGCCGCGTCTCCGACCGCGACAAAATCATTGCCGATCGAGGGTTGGACGATCGTGCGTGAAGCGTCGCATGCCGTGAGCGCCCTCGCGAGCGGAGCGTCCGCCAGATGCCCCAGCAGCCGCGATGCGGCAACAAGCCCGCGAAACCCCTGTTCCAGCCTGCACTTTCCGCTCAGCATCGGATGGTCCGGCGCGGCGAAGGCCGTGACCTGGATGCCCCCCTCGGCCAGCGGTGCTGCCCAATACCATGCGTCGAGTGCCGCCTCGACGCAGGTTTTCGCCGACGCCGCCGGCCGGCTGAACCGGCCCGTCACGGCGACCGTGGCCGGCGACATGCGTTGGCGCCGGCCGCATCTCAGCCCATGCCGGCCGCCGGCGAACACCGCCAGCCGCGCCTCGATCCGCTCCGGCCCGTCCGACGGTTCGGTCTCGGCCAGCCAGCCGCCGCGCCGCCGTTCGAGCTGGCGTACCGGGGAACCGCGCCTGACCTCGACTCCGCATTGCCTTGCCTTGTCGAGCAGCGCTGTTCTGAGGGCTGCCCGGTCGACGATGAGGCTCGAAGCCGCCGAGGCGTCAAGCTCAGTCACCTCGCCGGCCCAGCGGATGCTTGTGCCGACCGGACGCGCGTGTCTTGCGCTGGCGATGCAATCGCCGATTCCCAGCCGCTCGACAATGGCAAGGGCGCCCGTGGCAACAAACTCCACGGCGCGCTGCGCGCGCGCCTCATCCTGATGCAGCAGGCAGACGTGGAGACCAAACTCCGCCAGCCGGCGCGCGGCGACCGCACCGCTAATGCCGCCCCCGAGAACGATGCAGTCGAAGTTCCGCCGCCCGGCCATCGACGGCGGGACTTAAGCTGGTCTGGCTGCGACGATACCGAAAAACTCCGGCCGCCGCGCGCTGAGCCGGACATAGGCCGCCAGGCAGTAGGCCAGCCAGCCGCGGATGAAATCGCAGGCAGGGCGGCCGCGATGGATCACCTCGTGATGGCAGCCGCCGCCGCACAGATAGCGTGCGCCACAATCGGAGCACGGCTTCTGGCGATGAACGTGGCGATCGGCCAGCCAGGCGCGCCGGCGCATCTCGTCCGGGCCGTCGGCGACCGTGCCCATCGCGCCGGCTTTGTCGTCGACGAAGCGGTGGCAGGCGAAATAGGCACCTTCGGCCGAGACGCCGAGATAGCCGCCGCCGGCTCCGCACCCATATGGCCGGTGCGTGCCGCGATGGATTTCCCGCATCGCATTGACCATGTTGAGGAAAGGATAGCGCCGGCCTTCGGTCACGGCTGCCTCGAACGCGCCGCCGCAGGCGATCATCTGCTGAAGCATCGTTTCGAGGGTCTGGGCATTCATCTCGTCGCGCCGTGCCGGCGAACTCAGCATGGGCGAGAAGCCGACGCTGAAGAAGCCGCGACCGATGAAGTCCTCAAGCGTGCGCGCAAGGTCGAGGTTGCGCGGCGTGACGGTGACCCTGGCCGACACCTGCATGCGGTGCTGCCGCTCCAGCAGCGGCGTGACGCGCCGCATGATCTCGGAGAAACTGCCGCGGCCGCCCTTGTAGGATCGCAGCGCGTCGTGGGTCGCGCCGACGCCGTCGAGGCTGATCGTCACCGCGAAGCCATGCCGCTCGAAAAACGCGCCGTCGTCCGGGCGGAGCAGCGTGCCGTTGGTGGTGATCGAGAAGTTGACGTTGACGCCCTTGGCGTCTGCCGCCGCCACGGCATGCTCGGTCGCCGCGCGCAGCACGTCGCGGTTGACCAGCGGCTCGCCGCCGAGAAAGGCTATGTTGACACGCTCGCCCGGCATCACGCCGCCGATCAGCGCGTCGATCGAAGCTTTTGCGACATCCAGCGGCATGTTCTTCGGCCGTCCGCCGAATTCGCCCTCCTGGGCGTAGCAGTAAGTGCAGCCCAGATTGCATTTCTGCGCAACCGCCAGCGATATTGCCCGCATGGGGAACGGATCGATCGGCTTATCGTCGATGAACCGCTCGGCGTCGAGCCCGTGTTCCGCGAGCCATTGGGGCAAAGCGTCGCCGTCATCGTGCGCGTTGGCCAGGAACGAGCGCAGCAAATCCTCTTCGACGCCGTAGAGACGCGAACCGTCCGAGAGGAACAGATGAGGCTGATCCTCGACATAAAAGGCGAGTCCAGCCTTCGACCAGCGCGCCTGCCGCGCGGCGACCGGCTCTGCCACGGCGCCCCGCTCCATGTCAGGAGGCCGATCCATCGGGAGCATCCTTGCCCTTGATGACGAACTGGAATTTGCGCTCCCAGTCCTGCATCACATCCTCGTGCTTCAGCAGATTCTGGTCCCTGAGCGTATACAGCGGCTTCCCGTCGGCCTGGTTCACCCGCTCGACGTTCAGCCAGTTGTGACCGCTGACATCCGCCGATTCCGGGTCCGTAATGTTGACATAGTCGGGCCGGTTGGAAGCCCAGTAGTAGCATGCGCAGCCGATGTAGTCGGTCTGCCAAGGTGAGCACAGGCTTTCGGTGATCTCTCCGGGCAGGCTCGTGTCGCGCTTGATCAGGGCCGTATCGGGTTCGAGCAGCCGCCTGACTTTCAGGCGGAACGGCCCGACCACCCTTGCTTCACCGGGGGGTTGGAACAAACACGCGACCGTCTCGTCCGTCCCGGCCTTGGCTGCGTGCACTTCCGCCAGCATGTTGCTCCATTCCAGCAGAATGAAGGGCGCGCCGGCGTTCGGATCGCGCAGCGGGCCCTGCATCTGCCGCCATGCCTGCCGGCCGTCGATCGCGAAGAAAATCCCACCCGCCACCGAACTGAGCGGGACGGCATCCGCGTCCTGGGAAACAATGTCGCCGCCGCTCGCCGCAACCTCGTTCTCGTCGACGGCAATGACCTGAGCGTTGTGCTCGAGCACCTCGAGCCCAATGAAGAAACGCTTCCAGACGTTCTGGAAGTTGAACTCCAGACCGGGAAAGAAATTGCCGACGGCATCCTGCGGATGCGCGGCGGGAGGATTGCCCCGGCCGCGGAACTGCATCTGCGCCGTCACATTCCTGGCTTTGATCGTCGGCATCCGTGCCTCCCCCCGTGTCAGGTTTCATCGTTGCCGCGGACACGGCGCACGATCGGGCGCGTAGCGTTCGCGAAGTCGATCGCCTGCCGCGCGGCCGGCGCCGCCGTTGCCGCCGCCATCACGGTCGGAGGCGCGTTGGAATCGGCCCGCCCGAGCTTGGCGATCATGCGCCGGGTCAGCACGAGTTCGACGCCTTCGTTGCCGCGCATCATGGCAGGCATCAGCCTGCGTCCCGCATCGGTGAGGTCGGCGACCTGTTCCGGCAGCCGTACGATCGCCATGCCGCCGCGAAACGCATCGTCCAGGTCGGCGCTGCCCAGCGCCCGGTCGAGTACCCTTTTGTGGGAACCGAGCGCGAAGCTGTAGCTGGCCTGCCGCGGCGGCCGGAAGATCGGCTCGAAGCGCCTGTTGTATGAACCCGCCTGCTGGCCAGGCATATTGTTGAAGAACGTCTCGACGTCAGCGGTCGGCAGATCGCCATTATGGACGGCCGTGTTGATCTGCCGCATCGTGTCCAGGCCGCGACGGAGGATATCGCGCACGTCCGCCAGCAAAGCCGCGCGCTCGCCGGCTTCGGCCGGCGCCGGCACGTCGGGTCCCAGAGCCATCTGCTCGATATCGTCGGCGATGGAGCGCACCGGCAGGCTGTCAGGCGCGAAATCCGGAACGGCGGATGCGAAGCGCGCATAGGCGCTGAAGGACTGGGCTCCGAGCGTCAGCGTCACTTCCGCGATGCCGTCGCACGAATCGTCGAGATAGCCGTGGCTGAGCTTGGAACTCTCGTTTATGCCGATGGTCTCTCCCTGGAAGATATCGGCTGGCGCCGTCACGATCGGCATGCCGGCTTCGCCGATAAAGTAGCGGTCCCAGCGACCCGATTCCCGCGGGGCGGGCGTCGTCGACGTCGCGCCGGAATAGACGTCGTCCGTCGTTCGAGGATCGCCGGCGAGCGGCCCGAACACGAAGCCCTTGCCGGGCGTGAATCGCAGACGGATTTCAGGAAACGCCTCGGTCGGCTTGATGAAGCGGACATCGCCGAATGAAATCGCCTTGCCCGGCTTGAAATTCGGCGAGCGGCCGATCAGGACATGGCGCGCGTGGTCGGAGAACGCTCCGCTGTCCGCCTCCACCTTGTCGCCCTCGACGCCGGTCCGTCGGAACACTTTCAAGTTCGCCGCCTTGACGCGCCACGACAGGGAGGCCACCGAGCCGCCGAGTTCTCCCAGGTGCTGAACGGTCAAGGGCACGAGTTCGTCACTGCCCTCGAATTCGGCCCAGACTTCGAGAAAAGGCGAAACCGGCCTGATGCGTCCCTGTTCGTCGCGGAAGCGCACCTGTGCCGGCGTCGCCGCCGCGACGACCGCGCCCGTCTCATCGTCGATCGACAGCGTCTCGGCGGGCACGATGACGCGGTAGTCCGTCGTCTCCGCGCCCGCCGCGTCGCGCGGCAACTCCAGCTCGTAATTGTCCATTGGCACAGGCGACGATCCGAACCGCGCGATCGCCATGGGTGGGAGGATGCGTAGCTGCCGCAATATCCTGTTGTCTGGCATCGATGCGTTCCCTCATTCGCGCGGCCGCCCCTCCGGCCGCTGACGCAAACCTAACCGGCACCCCCTTCCGCCAATGTGAAAATTGCCACGAGCCGCGCGCCTGGGAATGATCCTATGCCGTCTTGAAGACGATGCGGCTCTGTGCACTGTCGTCGACGATGATGCGGACCAGATATGCCCCTGACGGCAACGGCCGGCCTTGATCGTCGCGCATGGATGCCAAACCGAATCGCGCTCCGGACTGTGGCGATTTTCACAGCCAAAGCCGTTGGAAGCAGTAAAAGTGCAGGCAGCTTTGCGAATTGCATTCGAGCTCGGATTGCCCGGTTGAGGGGATTTCAGGGTCATGCAGGAAGCGTCAGTGAGTCTTGCCGGAACGGCCCCGCGCGATTTAAGATCGCCGGTCCTCGCCGCGATGGCCGTCGCCGGTTTGGTGCCGCAGGCGGGATGGGCCGCGGAGCAGATCGGCGAGAATCCATCCGGCGCTGTCCGCCAGGGCGCATGGCCTGGGGGCGTTGACGGGCGGACGAGACGACGGCAGGGCGTATCCGCGACGCATCGTTCATCTCCCGGGGAGGACTGCCTGCGCCGTCCGCGGCGCTACATTGGCTATCTCGTCCTCCACGGGCACTGCCTCGATCACGAGGACGAAGGCATGATGCAGAACGTTCGCATCGCGCTGCCCGACGGCATGGGAGGAATTGCCGCGAGCCATCATTAGCCCGCGACTTGGCGACTTCAACCGGATCGACATGGAGGATTTTCCATGCGCAGAACCTTTGCAAGGACCTGGACCTATCGCGGCTGCGTCCGCGATCGGGATCCGGACACGCCGTTCGACAGTCTCGAATTCGGCCGCGCAAACATGGGCGTGCCACCCATTCTGCGTCGATGCCGCCGGCCGGACACAGTCCACTGCCGCGGCTTTTCCTGACGCTTCTTGCATGCCTATCAGACGCCGCATGCCGGGCACGCCGGTGTCTGGGTGAAGTCAAACCAGGGTTCGAACAGCGGGTGCAACCATGAGCGACACCAGGACATGGCAGCCGACCAACCTGCCGGCCGCGCAACGTACCGACGATATCTGGTTCGCTGACGCAGAAGTCGGATGGGCCGTCAACGCCAACGGCCATATCGTCAAGACGAGCGACGGTGGCGCCAACTGGGTCCGCCAGGCCCATCTGCCCGAAAGCTATCTGCGCTGCGTCGCGTTCACGGACATAAACACCGGATGGGTCGGCGCGCTTTCGGGTCCGCACCGGCTGTATGTTACCCGCAATGGCGGTTCCGATTGGAACCCGGTGGACAATCTTCCAGCAGGTGGGCCCGGACGTATTTGCGGTGCCACGGCCGCCGGTCCAACCACGCTATTCGTGTCCGGCACGAACTTTCCCAATGAGCCAGCCGGCGTCCTGCGCACGCGCGACGCGGGCGCGACGTGGGATGTGCTGACGGTTCCGGATGCAACGCTTTTGGTCGACATCTATTTCGACTCGCCCATGAGAGGCTGGGTGGTAGGCGGAATCGATGATGTAGACCATCCCGGGCGCCCGCCACAAAGGGCCGACGTGGTTCCCGGGATTTTCTTCACCGAGGATGGCGGCCGGACCTGGGTCAACCAGGTGCGCGCCAACGCCGGAGCCGGAGACTTTCCACGCGGTGAATGGGGTTGGAAGTTCCAGAAGCTCAACGACAGCGTGCTTTTCGTATCATGCGAGAACTTTCACGACGGCGCCATTCTGCGCAGCGATGACGGCGGGCGATCCTGGCGAAGGCTGCGGCTGAACGACCGGCAGAGGAATTCCAACCTCGAAGGGATAGGCTTCCTCGACGAACGGCACGGCTGGGTCGGTGGCTGGGGCGACGCCGATTTCGCGGGCGGCTTCTCCAGCGCGACCGACGACGGCGGCGCCAACTGGAGCGACGCCAATGAGATCGGCTTCCGGCTCAACCGCTTTCGCTTCATCGGCAACCCTCCCAGTGTCGCCTATGCTTCCGGCGACACGGTCTACAAATTCTCGGAGGGGCCGGTCACGCCAGCGGCCCTTCTGGCAGGCTCCCGGAGTTTCGAACCCGTCGCGGAAGAGAGCATCCAACTCTCCGCCGACATTCCTTCCGGCGCACGCCGCTTTCAGGTGCGCGTCTGGGAGCGGTTCGGGCGTCAGGTGCGGTTGCTTGTGGACGAGGCCGATCCGACGCCGGGCCGGCGCTCCGTCGAATGGGATTTCATCGACGACGACGGCCAAAAGCTGCCGCCTGGCCCATTCATCGTTCGCACGACGGTCGACGACGAGTTGTCCAGCATGGTCGTCCACAGGAAGGCGTCCAGGAGTTGAAAGGCAGGATGAGCGCCGTCAACACCTGCCGAACTGCTAGGGATCCGGCCTGCCCTTGCGGGGTGTTCCGCGTGCATGCCGTCACTAGAGCAAGTTGCGGTTGGATTTGAATCATTCTGTTTCTCGGACGGCGCCGGTGGCGCAATTTTGTACATTCTAGATATGTTCGACGGTGGGTTGGAACCGTAATGAATGCATAAGAACAATCTCGGTATTGGAAGGCGTCCGCTCCGTGCCCCGCTCGTGAGGATGCACTGGGAATTCTTCAACTAGAGAACCGATGGAGGAATGTCATGTGTATGTACTGCAGCATAATTCCGCGCGATGTACTGTTGCGCCTTTCGAATGATACAGCCTATTCGGCGGACATCAGGCGCGGGCTCGCGGAAGCGGCACAATTCGACATCGAGGTGCGCAAGCTTCGCGAGCAATCACGCAAGCTAACCCGCGCCTCCTTTGCTGCTTCGCCTGCATTCGCGGCGCTGGCCGCCGCCCCGTCCATCACGGTCAACGACTGCCGCAATTCGATGACGCTTCCGGGCTTGCCGATCGCAAATCCAGGCACGTCCGCCGACGGCACGGTCAAGCGCGCCTTCGGCACGACGGAAAAGGTCGTCGAATTCTACAAGCAGGTATTCGGCAGAAATTCCATAGACGATGCCGCCATGACCCTGGTGTCCTCGGTCCACTATGGTTTGAGATACAACAATGCCTTTTGGGACGGTAGCCAGATGGCCTATGGCGACGGAGACGGGGCGATTTTCGTCGACTTTACCCTCGGTGACGACGTCGTCTGCCACGAACTCACTCATGGCGTTACCCAGCACAGTCTTCAACTGGTCTATAGGAACGAGCCCGGCGGGCTCAACGAAAGCATGTCGGATGTATTTGGTTCGATGTTCCGCCAATGGTCGGCCGGGCAGGATGTCACGAACGCCGACTGGCTGATCGGCAAGGACATCGTAGGGCCGCAGGCCGTCGCGAGGGGGCTTACCTGCCTGAGGGATATGGCGCATCCCGACGGAGCCCATTGCCTTGATCCCCAGATCGTTCACTTTTCGAATTATCGGCCGGGGATGGATCCGCATGAGAGCAGCGGCGTACCCAATTTCGCTTTTTACAAAGCGGCCATGGCGATCGGCGGGAATAGCTGGGACAAGGCCGGCCAGATTTGGTATAATTCCATGACAGCATTTGGCGCGTCCCCGAATATGAGGATGAACAAGTTCGCGGACCGGACGCGACAAGTTGCCGTCAACTTGTTTCCTACCGAGGCTGCGGTCGCCACTGCCGTGGACCAAGCATGGAAGGGGGTCGGGCTATAGCCGCGGGAGCGACATGAGCGATCTGAAAATTGAGAGAATGGGCGGACTCGCGGGTTTCGGGCTACCGAAATCCAGACTGAAGAGCCGTGGTCGGTGCGCGCTTGAGGACCTTTCCAAAGCTGATCAGACCTCGGTGGCGGCCCTGTTCGCGGGCAAGAGCAGACGCGATAAGCCAGGCATGGCGGATGGATTTCGCTACCGAATAACCCGGGAGACGGCGAAAGGACCGGAGACGGTGGAGGTTCCTGAAGCGCTGGTGCCCGCGGCGATCGCCGCTTGCGTCAGGGACGAGATCGAGTAGGCATCGAGCGGCTCTCCACGAAGGGCTTGGCGCTCGATACGCGCCGCCAGTTTCCGGACCAGATGCCGGACGGGCCGAAGTCGGTCGTGGTCGGAAATTTCTCGTCCTGAAGCAATCCGCCCGATTTCTGAATCGGGCGACTTGCTTATTTCTCTGTTTTCGCATCGCTTTTGCCGAAAACCGGATTCCGCTTTTCGGCGGGATGACGCTATAAGTATCGTCATAGGTCGAAGCGCAGCCCGACAGCACGCGCGCTTGATTTGCCAATAGTCGGTCGGACGCCTATGATTTCGGCCAGCCTGGGGCACCACCTCTCAATGCCGGTGGAGGCATCAAATGCGATACCAAGTCTGTGGGCACGCCGTTGCGCGCGTCGTGCCAGTAATCGCGGCAATTCAATTGACCGTCCTCGTGCTCCTCGGTTTTGCGCAAACCGCCGGCGCACAGCAGACGATGGCCTCGTCGGACAAGATCTGGACGGGCCTCAAGGGCGACGTGTTCGGCGAGCGCGAGATCCTGGCCGATACCGGTCTCGTGAGGATCGAGGCGCCGAAGCGCGCGCAGGACGCCGCGCTCGTGCCGGTCGATATCTATATCGATCAAGCCAAGGCGCCTGATGGCGTCAGGTCGGTGACCATGATCATCGACGTGAACCCATCTCCGGTCGCCGCCACGTTCCAGCTCGGCAAGGACGCGGGCGTGACGCATCTGTCCACGCGTGTTCGTGTCGACGACTATTCCTATCTTCGCGCCATCGCCGAAACCGGGAGCGGCGAACTCCATATGTCGCGGACCTTTGTCAAGGCTTCGGGCGGATGTTCGGCGCCCGCCGTCACGAATTCGGCCGACGCGCTGGCGGGACTGGGAAAGATGAAGCTGCGCCAGTTCGTGCCGGAAGCGGCAGACACCATGACCAAGGTGGAAGAACTGCAACTCATGATCCGCCACCCGAATAATTCGGGTCTGCAGCGCGATCCTCTGACGCAGTATTTCATCCCGGCGCATTTTGTTCAGAAGCTGTCGATCTCGCAAGCCGATCGGCTGATCCTGTCGATGGAAGGCGGAATCTCGATCTCGGAGGACCCCAATTTCCGTTTCGACTTCACGGCGCAGGGCAGGGAGGAAATTCGGGTCGAGGCGGTCGACACGGAAGGCAAAGTGTTCCGTGACCAGTGGCCCCTGCAAACTACGGGTCTCTGACGGACTGTCCCTCGCATGCAGAAGAACTCGAAGCTGGGTAGATCGCGCCGCTGATTGATCCGCAGATAGGCCTTGTGTCACGCAAGGGCTGCCGCTATCTAGTGCCCGCGCCGCCAAGGCGGACCACGCCCCGCGGAGAGGTGGCAGAGTGGTTGAATGCACCGCACTCGAAATGCGGCATACTCGCAAGGGTATCGGGGGTTCGAATCCCCCCTCTCCGCCATTGGTCCATGTATGTCTATTTCTTCAGCAAACTCAGCCACTTAGCAGAATGGTCCACTTGGACTTAGACCAAGGGTTTAGACCAATTTCAGCGACGCTGTCTCAGGAAACCTCACAGGCAACTTTGCCCTGATCTCCTCGGCCTTCCCGGGAAGCAGCCGCTCAAGCGCCTCTCGTGTCCGGCAGAACGACACAGGCTTCCACCGGTGTTGATTGCCACTGAGAACTGACCCGGCGGCACGGGATATTTCCATCGAGAATTGACCCATGTTTGAACCAACCCTGCACGTTAGCGGGGGCTTTGGAGTGATCGACATGGCGTTATTGAGCGTAATCCGACGCTGGCATTTTCGAGAGCATCTATCGATCCGAGAGATTAGCCGTAGAACCGGCCTGTCGCGGAATACCATTCGCAAATATCTGCGTTCCGATGGCGTTGAGCCGAAGTTCAAGGTGCCGGATCGGCCGAGCAAACTTGATCCTTTTGCCGACCGATTGTCGGCCTGGCTGAGGACGGAAGCCAAAAAGAACCGCAAACAGAAACGCACGATGAAGCAGCTGCATGCCGATCTGCTGAGCCTTGGCTATGAGGGGTCTTACGGTCGTGTTGCGGCTTTCGCCCGGGAGTGGAAGGCGGATCTGCAGAGGGAATTACAGACGACAGGGCGCGGGACATTCGTGCCGCTGGCGTTCGAGCCTGGAGAGGCCTTCCAGTTCGATTGGTCCGAGGACTGGGCGATCATCGGCAACGAGCGCACCAAGCTGCAGGTGGCCCATACGAAGCTGAGCTACAGCCGCGCCTTCATCGTGCGAGCCTATCCGCTGCAAACGCACGAGATGCTGTTTGATGCCCACAATCATGCCTTCCGTGTCTTTGGCGGCGATTCCCCGGCGCGGCATCTACGACAACATGAAGACGGCGGTCACCTTCGTCGTCGGCGACCCGCCCAACTTCGATGTGCCTGAAATCGATCCGATCGTGATCATCCACGAACCGGCCATCGATGTCGCGAAGTCGGTAACGACGCCCGATACGACCACCGACGCCGGCGAGATCGTCACTTACACGCTGACGCTCAGCCACAACGATAGTTCCAGCGCGGCTGGATTCGAGCTCAGCCTTGTCGATCAGCTCGACCCGGACATGCGATTGATCGCCGGCTCGGCGATAGTTTCCGGTCCCCAGGCTTCGGGGCTGAGCGCGATCCAGCCCGGCGACGTGACCCTGGACACCGTCAACAACCGGGTTCTGGCCAGCGGATTCGACCTCGGCCTTGGCCAGGTCGTCACCATCACCTATCAGGCGCGCGTCGATGTCGATGTCGTTTCCGGCCATACACTCACCAACAATGTCGACCTGACCTACAGGTCGTTGCCCAACGTCGATCCGATCGACAACCTCAACCCTTCGACCGGCGCGCCTGGCGCGCCGAACGGACCTCGCGACGGCTCCGGCGGACCTCCCCGCACCGATCAAGCCATCCTCAACAACTACGCCTTCGAGACGTCGGCAACGGTCACGATCGCCCAGCCCGGCCCAATCGAAAAAACCAGCGCCAGGCCGACTTACACGATCGGCGAAATCATCTCCTACACGATCAATATACCCGTGATAGAGGGGATGACGCTCAACCCCGTTGTCACCGACCTCCTGCCGGAGGGTCTGGCCTATGTTGACGGCAGCGGAGTTGGCGTCGACGGGAACGGCGTTCCGATCAGCAACATCGTGGAGAGTTTCATCGTCAGCGGCCGCACGCTGACGCTCGACCTCATCAGCTTTCAGACGGCTGCCGACAACAATCCCAACAACGATTTCATACGCCTGAGCTTCGATGCGCGGGTTCTTAACGTATTCGCCAACAACAACGGCGACACAAAGACCAACACGGTCACCTTCTCCTCGGAAGGGCAGCCGGACAGGACCGATGCGGTGAACATCGGCATCGTCGAGCCGAACCTTGTCGTGACCAAAGGCAATGACGCCGGCGGCCCCGTGGATGCGGGCGATATCATTACCTACACAGTCACCGTTGCCGGCCAGCGTCAGCCGCGCTTGACCGTGTCGCCGGTCGACCGCTCCGACGGCACCAGGCCGAGAAAGGCCATCAACTGCCGCGGATTGTCGAAGCGACGGACATCGCCGACTTCGCTCGCGAAGGTGACGGCGACGATGAAGGAGACGCCGCGCAGCGCCTGATAGACCGCCACTACCTGGGCCATCGACCAGCTAGATGATCAGCGGCCGCAGCTGCTTCGAGGCAAAAGGGTTTCAACGTTTACGCCTTTTGGCGATTCCAACGACCCTCCCTCACCTAATAGGGGTCTCAATTGCTTGGCCCCGGCGTTCTACAATGTCAGCTCGACCTAATTTTGCGGGAGACAGAAATGTCAGTTCTTCGAGTTCTCATTTGCGCGGCAACGCTTGCCTTTGTCGCATCTCCAACCCTGGCCGCCAAGTTTCCATTTCCCGGCCGTCCTGTAACCCTTGGCGCGCCCGGGCCGGTGGCCGGCGTCGGTTTGCCGGCTCTTGCGGTGGCCGGCGGCTATATTGCGTTTGTTTGGCGCAAGAGGCGGGGCAAGGCAAAGAAGCACGCGGAATGAGCTTTGCCCGTGCAGCAGGCTTTCCGATGGCCCGAGCGGCCATCGGTATGCTGGCAAGACAGTCTATTGCCGAAAATCGTCTGGTGCGGGCAGCATCGGCGTCGGTTTCTCGACAATTTTTCTTCGCCGCGCTTGTTGCAATCGGATTCGCAAACGGCATCAGCGACAAGCTTTACCGGTCCGTGGCCGATTACGGTCTGGCGACGGCGTTGTCTGTCACGTTTGACATCAGCGTCATCCTTTGGGGCGCCTGCCTTGCTGCACTGGTCTCGCTCGTCAACGCGCCCGCGGACCCGTTTCGACGCAGCGATTGGGCAATCGGAGTTCTTGGCCGGCCTGACCTTCCTCGCGCCGGTGCCGGCGGCGAGCTGGTTGGGGCTTTGTCTGATTGCCGTTTATTTGCGCGCGACAGCATCTCACGCGGCAATGCGTCGCGCGGCGGCCATTGTTTTCGCGCTTACGCTGCCGTTGTTCTGGTCGCGCCTTGTCTTTGCTGCCTTCAGTGACACCATACTTGGCATTGACGCTCAGCTTGTCGGCTGGCTGATCGGCACGACGACGACGGGCAATGTCGTGCCGCTTGCCGACGGCTCCGGTTCGATGTTCATTGCTCCGGGATGTTCATCGGTGGCGAATTTGGTGCTCACCGTCGTGAGTGCCACGGTCTTCGTCAATCTGCGCAGCGGTCGTTGGTCGCCGGCTACGCTCACGTGGACCGCAGCGAGCATGGTCGCTGTCGTCGCGATCAACCTCACACGCCTTAGCCTGATTGGTGTTTACCCGGAACGCTTCGACCTCATCCACGGGCCAGTCGGTGCCGCCGTGGCCAACTGCCTAACGCTCCTGATTATCCTTTCCTTCGGCTACCACAAGATTGGCCACGATGCGCCTTCTAACCGCTAGTCTCGCCTTTGCAATATTGCTTTCAGCCAGTCTGGCCGGCAAAGGTTTCGGCCTGAAAGAGACAGGGCGTGCGAGTCCCGATGATGACAGGGCAGTTTCATATCTGGAAGAGCGCGGCCTGACCGTCAATTCCGCTGCTCACTATGCAACCTCGATATGGACAGTGGCAACGCGGGGCGCATGCCGGGTGCGTATCGCCACCGTTTCGCCGGAAGGCTGGTCACGAGCGATTGTCGAGCAGACAGCGGGCGAACATCTGACGTACGCGTTCGATGGCGGGCTCTACGCCGAGCAACCCGTTATGCGTACCATGCTTGAAAACTATCGCCGCCGGCTGCTTCGCTACTTTGGAAACCGCCCACCCGACCTTCAAATACGCGCTATCTCCATCTCCCAAGGCTGTCCGCCTGATCTGTTGCGTTCGGAAGATGCGCTGCGGCTTTCACAGTGAAACAGCGCATCCCGGCACGTCAGTTTGGACTTGCGCAAGCTAGGGCAGGGCGAAAGCCGGAGCAGGGCTTCCATTCCATCTTTCGCGACTGTGTCTGCGAGGCCACACGATCCCATGGGAACAACAAGACCAGCGCCTTTTCAGTAGTTATTTAACACGTCTGGCGATAACACTCACCCGCACCTAAACTCGCGCCAAGACAAGTGACCGCCTGCCCGTCAGGCGGAGCAGAGGGACAAGATGGATTTCTTTCGGCGGGCTTGCGCGGCCAGCTTCACGTGCGGTGTTGGTGATCGACATGTGAGCAGGCTGATGAGGGATGAGCCTGAGGGCTCCATCGGCGGAGTGCCCGGGCGCGCCGGAACGCCAGCCATTGTCGCCTCGCTCGCACTGATCTCGGCGATGGCGCTTTGGAGCGAAGCTGCTCACGCGCAGTCAGGCCCTTTTGTCTACGTGCCGAACTTCGATGTAAGACAGTGTTTCGCGTCTGGATATCCCTTCCGGCGTTCTGGCGCCCGGCGCCATCGGCGTTGGGAGCCAACCCTATGCCGTGGCAGTGCGCGGCGACCAAAGCCTGGTCTACGTGTCAAACTTCGTCGATGGTACTGTTTCCGTTATAGATACAGCCACCAACGCAGTGGTGGCTACGATCGCTGTTGGAGGTAGCCCGCTCGGGCTCGCCGTCAGCGCGGATGGCACACGCGTCTACGTGGCCAATGACAATTCCAACAATATTTCCGTCATCGATACCGCCTCGAACACGGTCACGACGATCGATATTATGAGCCCGTCATTCGACGTCGCCTTAAGCCCGGACGGTACGCAGGCCTATGCCACCAACGGCTCCACGGACCTGGAGTCCGACATGGTCTCCGTCATCGACACCGCAACGAACACGGTGACCACGATCATTGTTGGCGCTGGCGCTGCCGACGTCGTCTTCAGCCCCGACGGTGCGCGGGCCTATGTCACCAACTTTCTTGACGACAGCGTGTCCGTCATCGACACCGCGACGAACACGGTGACGCCACCGATCCCGGTTGGCAGTGACGCCCGTGGGCGTCGCGGTCGGACCCGACGGCACGCGGGCCTATGTAGTCAACAGCGTCAGCAACACCGTCTCGGTCATAGACACCGCAACCAATACGGTCACTGGCACGATTCCTGTCGGCGCCCTCCCGGTAGGCGTCGCGGTCAGCCCCGACGGTACGCGGGCCTATGTGACCAACCAAGACGCCAACACCGTTTCCATCATCGACACGGCCAGCAACTCGGTAATCGGGACGATCGCGGGCTTCGTTCAGCCTGGCTACCCAGGCGTCTGCGGCAACGGCAACGCCCTGCTCGCCGCGGGCCGGACCTTCCATGCCAACAATGGCGGCGCCATCGGCTGCACGATGACCGGACCCGGCACCGGCCCGGTGTTCAGCGGCGGCACCATGCAGATCACCGGCGCCGGCGTGTCCAGCGCACTTCCTGTCTTCCTCGGTCCGGGCGGCGGCACCGTCGACACCCAGGCCAACAGCGCGACCTTCTCCGGCATCATCTCAGGCCCCGGCTCGCTCACCAAGATCGGCACCGGCACGCTCATCCTCTCCGGCGACAACAGCTACTCTGGCGCGACCTTCGTCAATCAGGGCACATTGAGGGCCGGCGCTGCCGGAACCTTCTCGCCGGACAGTGCCATCAACGTGGCGTCCGGTGCCGTGCTTGACCTCGCGAGCTTTGACCAGACCATCGGCTCGCTGGCCGGCGGCGGCAATGTGCTTCTCGGCGCGGGCGTGCTGACCACAGGCGGCGACGGTAGCAGCACGATGTTCGCGCGGGGCCATGTCGGGGACTGGTGGCCTGACCAAGACTGGTGGCGGCATCTTCACGCTCTCCGGGACAACCTTGACAGCAGCTATTCCGGACCGACCTCGGTGGGCGGCGGCACGCTTGTCGTGAACGGCTCGATCGCCGCTTCCGTGGTGACGGTCAACCCCGGCGCCGTGCTCAGGGGCGACGGCATACTCGGCGGGCTGTCACTGGGAGGCACGCTCGCTCCGGGCAATTCGATCGGCACGCTGCATGTCTTCGGCAATGCGACTTTCGCGGCAGGGTCGACCTACGAGGTGGAAATCAATGCGGCGGGCCAGAGCGACCTCCTCGCAGTGACCGGCACTGTCACGCTCAGCGGCGGCGAGGTCGTCGTCCTCAACGCGCCCGGGCTCCTACAACGCCGGCACAGTCTATACCATCGTCACGGCCGGCGGCGGCGTGAGCGGCACCTTCGACGGCGTGACCGACAGCCTGCCGCTGCTCGACGCGGTCCTGTCCTACCTGCCGAACAGCGTGATGCTGACACTGGAGCGCAATGTTCAGCTAATCGCGGCGCTGGGCATCACGCCGAACCAGAAGGCGACCGGCGCCGGCATTGACAGCCTTGGCGGCGGGGTGCTGGAGACGGCGCTTGCCAACCTCGGCGCCAGCGACATCCCGGCTGCGCTCGACCTGCTGTCGGGCGAAATCCATGCCTCGGCCAAGAGCGGCTTCATCGAGGAGAGCCGCTACCTGCGCGAAGCTGCGTCCGGCCGGCTTCGCGCCGCCTTCGGCGCCGTCGGCGCCAAGCCGCTGCCGGTGATGGCCTATGGCGAGGCCGGTCCGGTCGCCGCCGAGGCCGACGCGCCGCTTGCCATGTGGGGCGAGGGGCTCGGCGCGTGGGGCTCCTTCGACGGCGACGGCAATGCCGCCGATTTCGATCGCAGCACCGGCGGCTTCTTCACCGGCATTGACGCGCTGGTCGCCGACGATGCGCGGCTCGGCCTGATCGGCGGCTACACCTACAGCTCTTTCGACGTCGACGACCGGGCTTCCTCCGGTTCGGCCAACTCCGTCCATATCGGCGCCTATGGCGGCACGCAACTCGGCAATCTCGGGCTTCGGGCGGTCGCCGCCTATTCCTGGAACTTCGTCGACACCTCGCGCACGGCGGCCTTCGGAGGTTTCGCGGAGAACCTCGACGCGAGCTACGACGCCGGCACGGCGCAGGTCTTTGGCGAGGCCGGCTACCGGATCGACACGGCTTCGGCGTCCTTCGAGCCGTTCGCCAACGTCGCCTATGTCAATCTGCACACTGACGGCTTCACCGAGACCGGCGGCGCGGCGGCTCTGGCTCATCAGTCCGACGATACCGACCAGACCTTCACGACGCTTGGCGTCAGGGCCTCCACGCCGCTTCAACTCGGTGACAAGGAGGTGAAGCTCTCCGGCATGGTCGGCTGGCGGCATGCTTTCAACGACATCACGCCCGAGGCCGCCTTCAACTTTGCCGGCGGGGCGCCGTTCGTCATCGCCGGCACGCCGATCGCCCGCGACGCACTTGCGCTGGAGGTGGGGCTCGACGTCCAGATCGGTCCGCGTTCCAGCCTCGGCATCGCCTATTCCGGACAGATCGGGGACGATGCCCAGGATCACAGCGCCAACGCGACGCTCACCGTCAGCTTCTAAGCGCCAACAGCCCGCGGTAGCGATACGCGGGCTGGCACAGCGCCAGCGTTCCCGCTACACGCTAAGCAGGTTCCGGAAAAGTGTCTCACGGTTTCCGACAGAAACCTGCGACAAGACAAGAGGCTAATCAGGCGAAGCGTCGGCTAAGCCACGCAAGTCTGCTTAGCGTTTCCTCATCCCGTCGAGCGCGCATTGGACGTTCGTGACCGACCCGAACAGGCCGGGGCCTATACCAAGGCCACGGCCCTGAATCCGGTTAACGGGATCGTCATTCGACCCCCTCTCCGGCCGCTTCGCGGCCACCTCTCCCCCACTTCGTGAGGGCGAGGATAAGCGGTGGCACGCCTGGCGCCTATCCTCGCCCCCGCAAGGGCGGGGGAGAGGTGGCCGCGAAGCGGCCGGAGAGGGGGACTTTCACTTTTCGTTAGCCCGGATTCAGGGCCGCAATACCAAGGCTATGAAGGTTGACCGTCTGGTGCGATAGAGCGTGCTCTGGCAGGGCGATGAGGGGCGGCACAAACGGTATTTGTCGTCAAATGTCGCGAACCGACGAACATGCGGACGTTGAGGGGCAATTACACCTGGCTGCCTTTTACCACTGGATTTTCAGGCCGAGCTTGCCTTCCCAGGCATCGGCATCCCCGTCGAATGCGCTCTCGTAGTTGACGTTGGCGTAGACCGTTGCCTCGGTGTCGATGTCATAGGTGCCGCCGACGCCGAGCTTCCACCAACCGCCTTCGAGGTCGGCGGTAAAGGGAACGAAGCCGTTGGCGGACGAGAACTCGGTCGTCGGCTGGCCGAGGAACTCGTTCCATATATCGGCGCGCGCCCACAGCGAGGCCTCTCGCACGCGCTGGATGCCAGCACCGGCTCCACTGGGCCTGCTGCGCCTCGTCGAGGTTCCAACTGCGCGCCAGCCGCGCACCGATGCGGCCCGCCAGCGAATCCTGGTCGCTGTAGCGCACGTCCGCCGCGCCGTCGTTGAAGTCGTTAAGATCAAGAAACTGATAGACCAGTTGCGCTTGCGGCTCGATAAGCCAGCCGTTGCCAAGGTCGAACGGATAGCCGCCCTCGATCGAGGCCGCCAGACCCCAGCCGTCGGTCTCGGCTTCGCGCAGCCCGCGCTGCCCGCTCATGGTCGCGTCGTACCACGTCGCCTGCAGAACGCTGTCGAGATACCAGTCGTTTTTTCCGAAATGCGTCCAGTAGCCGCCGACGCTGTAGGCCTTGAACTCATCCTCGCCGCCATCAAAGGTGAAGCCGAACAGGTTGTGCTCGACGTCGACCTTGCCGTGGCCCAGAGCCGCATAGAGACCGGCATTGTCGCGGCTGCCGTTGTTCGGGTCCTCCGCGCGGTAAAGGTCGGCGCCGAACTGGAACGCGTAGAAGTCGTAGTCGAAGCTCGGTCCACCGACAGAGACGCCGGGGCCGTCGCGTTGGCCCCACAGGCCGATGACCCGGCTCCAGATGCCGTCGGGGGCGTCGGTGCCGTTATCGCCGGGGCCGAGCCGCTGGGCGTCGCCGCCCATGCGTTCATGCAGCGTGTCGATGATCTGGCGCCCATAGACCGCTGCCGCAGCCGGCATTGCCGCGTAGACCGAGACCTCCTGCCGGAAGCGCGGCCGCGACGGCTCGCCGGGCGCGCCGGGCACCGACGGTCCGCCGGGCACGAGTGGTTCCGAGGGTCCGGGCTGAGTACTGCTGCGCAGGAAAAAGTCGTTCTCGCTGCCGGGCGTCGAGCCGCCACGATAGAGAAGATAGTCGTAGGGGCCAGCGGCCGCAAAGCCGGCAAAGGCTCCAGGAGCGGTCGTGCCGCCGTTTACGGCGTCGACGACCAGGATACCGTCGCCGGTCGTCAGGGCGCCCGGACCGGTCGTGTTGTCGAAAAAAAGGCCCGTTGTGCCTGTTGCCGTGCCTCCATCAATCACGAGCCGGTCCGAGGGCGAGCCATCACCAGCGAGGTAGGTGTTCAGGCGGATCTGTCCCCGTTCGCCTACGTAGTTGTTGACCGTCAGCGTCTTGTAGCTCGACAGGAGCGTCGGATCGCCGACCGGGGCGGCAAAGTCGATCACGCTCGGGTCGTTGAGAAGGTTGGTGACGTTGGAGTTCCCGGTCATATTCCAGGTGCTGTCGATCAGCGTAAGGCTCGATGTCGATCCGGCCCTGGTCTCGAAAATGCCTTCAAACGTCGAGCCATTCTGCAGAACGACAGCGGTATTGCCGGCGCGAATATCGCCGACGATCGCGCTGGCGTCGAAATTTACATTGGCCAGGGACGGTCCACGATGGACCAGATTGCCCTCGATCCGACTGCCGCCGGTCACCGAGATGATCGTTGGTGCCAGCTCGCGAGACCGAGTAAACCCACGTCGCCGGTAACGGTGCTCCCGGCCAAGATCAGGCGTGTTGCTCTGCGTGCCGATCAGGCCGATGGCCAGGTTTTCGACGTTGGATACATCGACTGGAATTCCCGAATCGGCGATCCGTTGCGCAAGTTCTGCCAGACTGGCGGCCACCTGGCTGTCTGTCGCATCGACGGTGCTGTTGGTCACCGAAATCGTATTGGCGCCAAGGCCAGCCACATAGATGCCGCCATTGTCGATGGTGCTTTCATCGACGCTGACTGTCTGCCGCACTGCCGAAGCCGGTGACGATGCTGCCGTTGAGCTGGCTGCCGTTCACCACGTTGATGGTGTGAGTGCCGAGGTCAGCCGGATCGATGAAAATGGCTGAACCCAAGCGTGTAGTCCTTGTCGCCGCTACGAGGTCATAGATCCGCCCGGTCTGCGCTCCGTTCAGCACCGAGTTGTCAACGGTAATATGTACATTTGTCGCGGGCAGAAGGATAGCGCCAGCCTCTATCAGATCGGCTCTGGCGCCGTTCTCCAGAAATGATATTGGCTGTGCCGCCGACACTGCCGTTCACATAGTAGCCCGTCATGTCGGTGCCGGACACCGTTAGGGTCTGGGTTGCCGGAACAGGCCTCTATTGTCCATGTAGATGCTTAGGCGCTGGGTTCAGGACGTACGCACGGGCCTCGGTCGACAGGCCGGGGATATGGGAGGGATAAAATTATATCCGTCTCGCCCGGGGGTCACGACCAATCCGCAAGTGGCTGGTTGGGAGGGGCGAAGGTGCAACAGTCTGGGCCTGGGCATCCTGGCTGTAGCCAATGCCGGCCAGCAGCAAAGACATCGGTATGGTTCTGACCATCCACGCCATTGCACCTTGGCGCTCGGCTCGACCCGCGCACGAAGCGTCCTTCGAGGTCGAAGAAAGGAAATTATGCAGGCTTGCACGCGCAGCCCAGCCAATGCGGCTGACTTGTGGAAGGTGTTGCGGCTGCAGTCGAGCCGAGCAGGCGGCTGGCAAGTGCGCGCATGAATTCCCTTTCCTTGTCCGCAAGGCGCCTCTGGCGGCCTGCGGGTTCAGTACTCGAATGCTGCGGCTGTCCTGCCCCTCCGGCATTGGACGAGATATTGTCGCGAATCGCCCGAAACTAAAAGAACAACTGTCTGGCGCGAGAGCCTGCGCGCACAATAAAGGGGGAGGGTGTTGCCGATAAGAAGCACAGTGGAATACCACGCTACTCCACACAATCGTTTCACGCCGGGTCGATAGTCCGGAGTAATAACAGGCGCCTGGCGAATGCGTGCCAAGGCAAGCCGGAGCCTGCCGATCGGCGGCCGAGCAGGGGTTGCATCCGCGGTGATCGCACCGGTGCTCGACGATGCCGGTGCGCCGCGGCGCCTCGTCCGCGTGGCGGGCGGATGCCTCCTTGTTGCTCACGCCGCGATCGCCGTGGGAGGCTCCACAATCCGCAGCATCTCGTCGGGAAGGGGGCGTTGCAGATGCCGGGCCAAGTCGCAAGACGGCCTTGCTACTCGTTGTCGGGGAAGGCCTCGGTACAAGTGACGTTCGCACGCCTAATCTCGCGGAGATCGACGCGGCCGCCGCACGTTCGCCCGTATTGGCCCAGGAAAGTGTCCATCAGGACCCGCTCGTTCAACCATATTGAGTCACACGCGCTCATAGAGCCCTGATAACACTCGATCTGGGCCTCATTGAAGTCAGCGGACCAATCGCCCGGCTCGGCCAGCCATGGCTCTGTCGCACTTGGCAGATCACCAGCGGATTGTGCCGTCGCGTCAAGCGCCGAAAACAGGCAAACGCCAGCAAAGAACGGAGCCACCAGAATTCGAGAAGCACGGAAAAGAGGATGGTTCAACATTGTCCCCTCCAGGGGTACCAAGTGTTGAGCCTACTGGCGGAATGATGGAAATATCAAGCCGAACCCAAACTGTGCCGACGAGGCTCGAATGGTGCCGTTTGAAGTTGCGCGGCGTGCCAAGTAATCTTGCGCGCCACACCTTCGTCATGCCAGAGTTTCAGGTGGAGGCGTTTCGGCTTTTTTGCTAACCTTTGATTAATTGTCGAGGATGTGCGTCCCAATCGGCTTCTGTGTCGATCGAAAGCGCCCGAACCGCTATGCCACGTTGCGCGGCCATGAATTTAATGCCCATCACTAGACAGCTCACAAGCGCTCCAAGAATATAGAATCCAGGCGAAGGGCCTTTGCGCGTGCAGTTGCGAATGGGCAACACAAGGAAACGGCCATGAGGAGCGATACCGACTATCTACGTCTCGCCGTGGAGATCGCCGCCGAGAGCCGGGCCAGTGGCAATCATCCCTTTGGGGCGCTCCTGGTCGGGCCGGAGGGCGACGTGCTCCTTTCATCGGGCAACACCTACGCGCGGGATCGCCTTGGCCACGCAGAGGCAAACGTGGCCCGCGCGGCCGCGCAGCAATACGACCCGAGCTTTCTCGAGCGATGCACGCTGGTGACCTCGGTCGAGCCGTGCTGCATGTGCGCCGGGGCCTGTTACTGGGCTGGCATCGGCACCGTGGTCTACGGACTCAGCGAAAGGCGGTTGGCCGAGCTGACCGGAGACAACCCGGAGAATCTGACCCTCGATCTGAGCTGTCACCAGGTGTTCGCCGCCGGACGCCGCCATGTGGCGGTCCGTGGCCCATTCCCTGAACTCGAAGAAGAGATCGTAAACGACCACAAGGATTTCTGGTGACAGAACCCATCATAGGGGACTGGTGTCGATGAAGACTCCGTAGCCTCTGCGGCGCCATTAGGCAGATTCTCATGCTGCATGCGGAAGCCTGGTCGACGCAGTTCACCCGCCGGCCTTGCATGCCGTGACCAAGAGAGCGGGCAAATCGAAGGCTATAGCACCGCCCGCCGCCACAAACGGCACGAGCACCCGCTCGGCCTCTTCCCGCAGGCGCTTGAACTGCCCGTCGTCCAACAGCCCACCCAGGGTCCAAACGCAGGCTCTCTCCGTCGAGATCAGCGATTCGATTGAAGCGAAACGGACCGTTCCGCTTATCCGCTCTACCTCGGCATTCCTGATGTCTGCTTCCGCGCATAGTCCAAGCAGGAGACTGGCGTTGCCGAGCACGAACGGCGCCCGGAACGCATTCGCTACATCGTTCCCGAACAGCCGTTCGAGCATGTCAGCCACCGCCGCGTAACCCGGCGACCTTTCGAGGGAGTCGCACACAGCGACAGCGAGCCGGCCTTCGGGCTTGAGAACACGCATCATCTCCCGATAGCAAGGGAATCCGACCTGCAATCTCGAACCTGGGCGGATGCATGGGATAAGGGTAGGCGCGCGCGCCGGTCGCCCCTACTTCTCCCATGGCATCTTGAAGCGGAACTCCAGAATAGGCACCAACGGCAGCACTCTGGGTTCGTCGGACATTGGCGCCGGCAAATAGCGTGCGCCCGGGTCCTTCATCAGGCTGTCGGTATAGATTTGCTGCTGTGACTTGGGCCGATACGTCCGCACTTCCTTGATGAGCCGTTCATAGTCCGACAGGTTCTTCTGCCGCATCTTGACCCATTCAGGCGGGGTGGTGCTGCCCTTGTAGCGCACCGAGATTTCGTAATAATCCTGGATGATCTGAGCCTGTTCCTCGGCCGGGTAGTCAGAAATTTTACTTTTCGAATCAAGCTTGTAGTTCATATAAGCGGCATTGCGCGTACCGGTTTTGACGTGCGCTTCAATCTGGTGGTAAACGGCACAGGTGATATAGCGGGTGCCCTGTGTCTGATACTGCCAGACATGTCCCGTTTCATGAATTCAACGTGCTTTTGCCCTCTTCGGAGCCGAAAGAACTGCCTGGACGCACGCGTATTTGGTTACCCAGCGTCGTCGGTGCATTGGCGATCGACGCGTCGACAATCCTGATGCGTGCGGTATCGACACTTTCTCCGAAAATCGATTCGATCAGTCCGATCTCTTGCGAGGATAGTTTTCTTCCGAACGGAGATGACAGTATGGCGGTCTGAATGAGAATGTGTTCTAGCGCCGGTGAGCTCAGCGAAACCGGACTGGAAGGCGGTCCTCCGAGAGCGCCGTGATCCACGTACCAAAGCCTGGGATCGACATCTTTCGGAGGCATTTCTTTTCTCCCCGCGATCGAATTCCTGGCTGATTTTAGCACAGACATTCGTCATGTTGTATGGAGGGCGACCGGTTGAGCGTCCCGGGCCGTTCAAATCACGCTGAGCAGAAAGTAATACCACAGGGCTTGGCTGAGGATCCCGGCCGGGCTTGGTAACTTCCCGCTTTTGACGCGCCGATGTGATGAGCCGGGTCGCTCCCGCTCGAACGTGATCCATGAGGCAATTCGCCTGGTCGCCTCAGTAGGCTTCGGCGGCGGCCTTCTGGAAATCGGGATGCCGACGATGCCCTGGAGCGTTGAGGCCTCGCGATGACAAGTCCTGATTCCACCACCTCCAGCCGCACAATGGTGATCGGCTCGTCCCAACGATTGAATACGCGCAGCGTCAAGGGCGTCCAGTACTGTCCCTTGTCGCGCTCTGCGCAAAGTCGGGCTCGCAAGCGGTCGCTAGCGACTTTCGGCGCTCCCTCGCCGCGAGCGAAACCACGAGCTCTGTCACGGGATCAGTGTCCCTCGGGGGAATGGTCCTTCGCCCGCCACCGCAACCGGGAGCATGCCAGATGCGGGCAAGTTTGAGTTACAAGGGGCGCACCGCCCGGCGCTTGCGCATCCGCCGGCATGCAGCATGCCGCCGGCTTCTCGGTGGTATGCGGTGCGGCATGAGCGGCGGCTTCCTGCTGGGCGACCGGCGATGGCGGCGGCGGTGCTGTGGGCATCCGGCCTGTCCCTGGTGAGCGGGGCAAACCGATGAGCTGGTCGCCGAATCCGTCGCCTGATGGCCTTGCCGCCGACTTCCGTCCCTTGTTCTCGGGGCAGCGGTAACGATGGCCGCCGCCCGCGTTCAGTTTAGCCCGACAGCCTTGCGCAAGGCCTCGTTGAGCCGCGTCTGCCAGCCCCGCCCGGTTTCCCGGAAGCGGTCGAGGACATCGGCGTCGATGCGCAGCTTGATCGCCTCCTTCGGCCTGGCCAGCGGCGGCCGGCCGCGCCGGCGCATCAGGTCGTCGGCGGGCGGGTTGTCCGGATCGGCGAGGGCATCCGCCGTGATCGCGGCATCTTCCTCCGGGGTGATCTTCTCAAGCGATTTCAGGGCGCGCCGGCGAGCGTCCTCGATCCTGGCGCGGTCATAAGAAAAGGAACGCGGCGCTTTCATAGGTTTTGTGTACCCCCATTAAATGTTCCCTGCAATCGGTTTTTGGGGGTACTTATATATTTGCCGCGTGGGCGGCCATGACCGCCTCGCCAGCCCTCAAGGTCGAAGCTTACGAGCCGGCCCTGCCGGGAACCGTGCCCGGTGTCGGGATGTCTTCGATCCCGAGATCGTGCAGCAAATGCGCCGCGCTCGACGATTCCGACACTGACAATGCGCGGCGGCGGCTGGCGCATTTCGGCGAGGATCTGCTCGTGCTGGCTCAGGCCAAGGCGAAAGCGCCGCTCTTCGCTGTCTGGGACGGCCGCCGCTGGGATCTGGAAACCGGCGGCCCTTGCGCCGTCGCCATTGCCCAGAAGCTCGGCGGCGTCGGCGGCGCGGCCGCCGGTGCCTGGAGCCACATGACCCCGACGCCCAGGGTTTCAAAAAATACCGGTGCCCCAAAACTCACCGGCGCGCCTATTAGTCGTCGGAGTGGAGTGGCGGGACAATCCTGAACGTCGCGGACTGAAGCTCGTCAGGAGTATTTACCGGTTCGGCAAAGAGTTTGAAGTCTCTGTGCCGAATGAAACGGTCGGGAAATTTCACTGAACGAAACGAAAACTGGTTCGGATCGATGACACCTTTTTCAAGAACGAAAGTCGAGTCCGCGCGAACCTCCGCTGCGACGTCGGGGTCCGTGATCCCAACGTCGAACTTGCCGTGTATGCGGAAATCATCGAACGTCGCGATGCGCAGCACGAAGCCTACTGGAGCAGCGGCTCGCCGTAACTGTCCCGTTTCGCCGAATCTGAGATTTGGACCGGTCCACTCGAACGTGGCATCACCACGGTCGATATCAGTTTCAATCCTGGCGATATCGGCCAAGCCGGACCGTTCGACAATAAAGAAATCCGGGAGGTTATTCGAGAACAGTGAAATCAAAGGCATGATGCCCCTCCTTGTGACATATCCATTTGAGTGTCACACCTAATCAGGGGATGGGTGAGTAATCGTCCACCGGACTTCGGTGTCACATTGCGTCGCCGAACTTTTCTGGAAGAATCAGCCATAAGTTGTGCTCCAATCTTGAGCAGCCAAAAACCGCCGCCCCTCGGAGACAGGAAGGCGACGGGTGAAATTTGGCCGGCCTGATGGGGAAAGCCAACACCGAGGGGTGGCCAAGGCCGGAGCGGGATGAGCGCCGCCGTTTTGTCATCGGACGGCACAATCCTGTCACCAGGACAGATAGAAACCGACGTCGCCCGGAATACCGCCGGGGAAGTTGATGATCATCGCCTTGAACTTGTAGCCGCGTGGCTTGGCGACCTCCACATAGCGATCGTAGAGTTCCCGCGCCTTGCCTTGAAGTGTGTCCGGCCATTCCGGCAGCGCATTGTTGATGGCGCGGCCGCCGTCGGTGCAAAGTTCCGAAGGGAAGCTGTAGACGAGCGCCTCGGTCTTGCCTTGCTCGACGGCGACCCTGATCAGCCGCAGCACCGTGTCCCGCTCATGCTCGGTAAAGTGCTTTGTCAGGAACTCCTTGGTGAAGTTGCTGTGTTCCTGGGCGGCCTGTTTCTTCGCCGTCTCCTGTTTTTCCATTTCGGCCATTTCGTGCTCGAGCATCCTCATGCGGAGGTCTTCCGCGCTCGGCAACGGATTGCCCGGATCAGTCGGTTTCCGTATCTGTCATTTTCCACTCCCAACACGCCCCGATGGCGTTACATCCCTGGCGGAGGGTTCCGCGCGCCGCACCGCGTCCTTGATTTCGGCGGTCAGACTGACGATCCAGTCTTCGCATTCGGCGAGGCGCTGATCGGCGGAAGCGTTCGGCATCCGCACAAGCCTGCTTAGCGCAAGTTCCGCGACCGCGAGATCATCACACAGATCGCGAAACGATTCGCTGCTCCTCAGCCAGACGCTCGATCTGCTTGGCGATCGCCGGAAGCAGACGGCAGGCAACGACCACACCAGTGTCCATAGAACAATCCATTACTGCGAAGCTGATAACAGTAAGCCGCCATTATTCTATGATATGCTATGACTCAATGTGACGTAAATTACGGTAACAAACGGAGAACTCCGAGGAGTGTCTTGCGACCGAGCGCCCGGAGATTGCCCTAGTGGGTGAAGCAGAGGGCTATATTGGCAAAAGCGCGCTGCCCGACGCTGGCGCACAAGAGGAGATACGCGCTGCCGTCGAGCGCATCGTTGCGAGCCCCGATTTCGCGGTGCCCGAGCGGGCCCGCAGGTTTCTTGCCTACACAGTGGAAGAAACGCTTGCCGGCCGGGCCGACCGCATCAAGGCCTATACGATTGCGATCGAAGTCTTTGGCCGCAATCCGTCCTTCGATGCCCAGTCCGATCCTGTGGTCAGGATTGAGGCCGGCCGGGTCCGACGAGCGCTTGAGCACTACTACCTGACCGCCGGTGCAGGCGACCCCATCACAATATCAATGCCGAAGGGCGGCTATGTGCCGACCTTCCTGCGCCGCGATGGCTTCCCGAAGACCGCCGAGCCCATGGTCATGGCCGAAGAAACGGCCGAACCAGTCGAGAGAACAGCCCGCTGGCCGCGACGCGCCGTGGGAGGAGTCCTCGGCGTGGCGACGATACTCGGCATCGTTGCCCTCTTGACGACGAACTGGGAACAGGTCGCAGCCATCCCCGCGCTCGAGGAGAAGATTGGCGTGATCGGCTCAGGGACCAACCCGCCGGCGCCGAATGTGCCCCGATTGCTCGTCATGCCGTTCGAGGACCTGTCGGCGACATCCAACTCGGCGATCGTTGCGAGGGGCCTGACCGACGAGGTCATCGGACAGATCGCCAAGTTCAAGGAAATCGTCGTCATTGCCGGCCGGTCGCCCAAGCTTTCCACCAACCTGGCCAAGCCTGTCAGATCCGCGCGCGATACGTACTGGAAGGCAGCGTTCGCCTCGAAGGAGAGAAACTCCGCCTGAGCGTCCGCCTGCTGAATAACACCGACCAGTCGGTGCTATGGGCGAACAGCTATGACAAGACCTTGAAAGTGGAGGAGCTTCTCCAGGCGCAGTCCGACATCGCGCGCCAGGTGGCGACCGCCGTCGCTCAGCCCTATGGGGTCATCTTCCATGCCGACGCGGCGCGGATCGGTGGGGCCCCGCCCAACGACTGGGCAGCCTATTCGTGCACACTCGCCTACTATGCCTATCGGGCCAACCTCCGGCCGCAGACCCACCGGGCCGTGACGGAGTGCCTTCAGCAGGCAACAACGCAATTCCCCACCTATGCCACCGCCTGGGCGCTGCTTTCCCTGACCTATCTCGACGAACTGCGTTTCCGCTATGCCGTAGACGCCGGCGGCTCTTTGCCGCCGATCGATCGGGCGCTCGACGCCGCCCGCCGCGCCGTCGATCTCGATCCGCAGAACATGCGCGCCTTGCAGGCTTACATGACTTCACTGTTCTTCAACGGGGAAGTAGATGCGGCGCTTAAGGTCGGGGCTCAGGCAATGTCGATCAACCCGAACGATACCGAGTTTGTCGGCGAGTACGGCATGCGGCTTGCCCTGACAGGTGATTGGCAAAGAGGCCGAGACCTGATTCTGCAGGCGCTCGATCGTAATCCGGGGCCGCTTGGCTATTACGAGAGCGTGATCGCGCTCACCTACTACATGCAGAGCGACTACCTGTCCGCGGAGGAATGGATCAGGAAGGCCAACCTTCAGGACAATCCGATCTATCACCTCATCGCCGCCGCCATTTTCGGCCAGCTTGGACAGGAGAAGGAGGCGACGCTCGCACGCGACTGGCTGCTTACGAACGCGCCAGACTTCCTGACCGAACTGCCTCAGACGGTAAAATTGCGCAACATCCGTGCTCAGGACCAGGCTCATTTCTTCGCCGGGTTGCGCAAGGCGGGCCTGCCGGGCACGGGGCTTTGATTGTGCTCGCGCGTGGAAAAGCGCGGGAGGCTTCGCTCATTACACAGATACTACATGATGCTACAGGCGCCGTTGCCATTGTAGCGCTAGGTTTTGCCGATTCCGCTTTGCGGAAGCTGGGAACTGCGAGTTCGGATCGCTTCCGACTGGAGGGTCGGGCCCAAGCGATGCTCCTGGAGGAGGGACAAAGCAATGGGACGTGCCAACTGGCTGACCTTGACCGCGCTTGCCGCTTCACTCGCGGCGGGCGGCGCCTTGGCGATCGAGCAGGATATCGAACCCATTCCAGAAGCGGAGGCTGAAGCGGCTGCGCAGGCGGCGGAGTCGACCCTTCTGGGATTGCCGGCCGATGTCGCTTTCGGCATTGCGATGACGACCGACTATGTTTCGCGCGGCATAACCCAGAACGATAGCAGTCTAGGCGTTCAAGGCTATATCGAGCCGACCATCGGCATGGCCTATCTGAATATCTGGTCCTCCAACGTCGATTTCGGCGGCGAGGGTTTTCGCGGTGCGGAGATCGACACAGCGATAGGTATTCGGCCGGAGTTCGGCCCGCTGTCGCTCGATCTCGGCTATGTCCACTACTTCTATTCGCCGGAGGACATCAGCCCCGACTATGGCGAGATCTTTGCCAAGGCCGACTATAATTTTCAGGACATGGTCACGTTCGGGCTCCGCGTGTTCTTTGCTCCGGACTTCAATCAGAGCGGCAATACCGCGACCTTCGTTGCCGGCGGCTTGAGGGTGCCCTTGCCACACGATTTCTCGGTCTATGGCGGCGTGGGTTATCAGTTCTTCGAGGATCCGAACGCATTCGAGCAACTGGCCTGGACAGCAGGCGTCTCCTACGATTGGAAGGCGGTCACATTCGATCTGCGCTACTGGGATACCGACCTTGACGACGACGAATGCGTGGCCCGAAGCGGATTTTCCAACGGTTGCGACGCACGCATTGTCGGCACGATCTCGCTCAACACGGCCTGGTCGGCGCTGAAGCAAAGCGGGTTCTGATTCCCGCTAGCAGCTGGGCAGGCAAAGCGTGGGCGAAGCCACGAAGCCTGCTTGGGTCGACAGAAGCGAAGGTTTCCTTCCACGGCGATCTCGCCGACCAGCGAAGGGCATGAACGATGCCTAAGAAATTCCCGACCGCATTCACGATCCTATTCGTGCTGATCATCGTTGTGGCGGCGCTGACATGGATCATCCCGGCCGGCCAGTACGAGCGCGCCCTTAACCCGACTCTTGGCCGCGAAGCGCCGGTCCCCGGCACTTTCACCCTCGTCGAGCCCAATCCGCAAGGATTGGTCGCCGTGCTCATGGCGCCGATCGCCGGGCTCTACAATCCGGCGACCAACATGGCCAATGCCGTGGATGTCGCGGTCTTCGTGCTCGTCATCGGCGGCTTCCTCGCCGTCGTGACCAAGACGGGGGCGATCGACGCCGGCATCGGATGGCTGCTCAAGAAGCTCCAGGGTCGGGAAATCTGGATGATCCCGATCCTCATGGCCGCCTTCGCTGCCGGCGGCACCAGCTACGGCATGGCGGAAGAGAGCCTCGCCTTCTATGCGATCGTCCTGCCGGTGATGATCCGTGCCGGCTACGATACGCTGACCGGCGTGGCGGTGATCATGCTGGGAGCAGGCATCGGCACGCTCGGCTCGACCTTCAACGCCTTTGCCACGGTGATTGCATCGAATGCGGCCGGCGTTCCCTTCACGGACGGACTGTTACTGAGGGTGTTCATACTATTCGCTTGCCTTGCGGCGGGGATATTCTACGTGATGCGCTATGCGACGCGCGTGAAGGCCGACCCCGCATATTCGGTGGTCGCTGCCCAGCGCGAGGAGAACATCGCGCATTTCCTGAAGGGTGCGGAGGCCGGGGCGCCGCTGCCGGAATTCACGCGGGTTCGCAGCATCATCCTGGCGCTGTTCGGGCTAACCTTCGCGCTGATGCTTTATGGCGTCATCAAGCTCGGCTGGTGGATGGGCCAGATGTCGGCGCTGTTCCTCGGCATGGCCATCCTGACCTGGATCGTCGGCAAGTTCGCGCCGGAGACGCGGCTCGACGAGGAGACGTTCGTCAATACATTCGTCAACGGCGCGCGCGACCTGCTCGGCGTCGCCCTGATCATCGGGGTGGCGCGCGGCATCGTCGTCGTCATGGACGCCGGCAAGATTACCGACACGATCCTCAACGCACTGGCCGGATCGCTGGCCGGACTGGGGAACATTCTATTCATCAATACGATGCTGGTGTTTCAGACGCTGCTCTCCTTCCTCGTGCCGTCCTCCTCGGGGCTTGCCGTCCTGACCATGCCGATCCTGGCGCCATTGTCGGATTTCGCCGGAGTCGACCGCGACCTGACGGTCACCGCCTATCAGTCGGCCAACGGTTGGGTAAATCTCTTCAACCCGACCTTCGCGGTGGTCATGGGCGGGCTGGCGATCGGGCGGGTCTCATACGATCGCTGGCTGCGCTTTGTCTGGCCGCTGCTGGTCATCATCATGATCATCATTGTCGCCGCCCTGAGCGTCGGCACAATGGCTTCGGGCGGTTCGAACGCTCCACCCGCGGGCAACGCGGCTCCGGCCGCGGCCCCCAGCACGGGCGGCTGAGATCAATGGCGCGGGAGCATGCTGCGCAGCTCGCTTCCGAGACGGCCTCGTCGCGCGGGCCGACACTGTCTTTCTCGGATTCCTCCTCATCCCGCGGGAATCCCGGTTCACGTTTGCATCAAATGGCAAAATGCCCGTGACGGAAGCCAGCCAGCTCTCCGTTCCCGGGGTAGGGAGGTATGACCATGCAACTCGGTGTTCATTCGGAGATAGGTAAGCTCCGCAAGGTGATGGTGTCGCGCCCCTCGCTCGCGCATGAGCGGCTGACGCCAGGCAACTGCCACGACCTTCTGTTCGACGACGTGATCTGGGTGCAGAAAGCGCGCTCCGACCACGCGGATTTCGTGCTGCGCATGAAGGACCGCAACATAGAGGTCTACGACATCCAGGACCTGCTGACCGACGTCTTCAACACAGTGCCGGAAGGCCGTGCCTTCGTTCTGGACCGGAGAATAACCGGCAACCAGGTCGGGCCGGCGCTCGCGCGCATCCTGCGGCCATGGCTCGACGAACTGGACGGTCATATGCTCGCGCGGCACCTGCTCGGCGGCATCGTGCGCACTGACCTGCCGCCCGACATGGTGACGCCCGTCATGCGCGAGGCGCTGTCGGCCAGCGAGTTCATTGTCCGGCCTGTCCCGAACGCGCTGTTCCAGCGCGACCCGTCCTGCTGGATCTACGGCGGCGTCACCTGCAATCCAATGTTCTGGCCGGCCCGCCAGCCCGAGACGCTCTATCAGCGCGCTGTCTACAAGTTCCATCCGCACTTCACGAACAACGAGTTCGAGATCTGGTGGGGCGACAGCGACGAGAACTGGGGCTACACGAGCATGGAAGGCGGCGACGTCATGCCGATCGGCAAGGGCGTCGTCCTGATCGGCATGGGCGAGCGCACGACACGCCAGGCCGTCAACCAGGTCGCCAATCGGCTCTTCGAAAAGCAGGCAGCGCAGCGCGTCATCGCCTGCGCCATGCCCAAGTCGCGCGCGGCGATGCATCTCGACACGGTTTTCACCTGTCTCGACTACGACAAGGTCACGGCCTTCCGCGAGGTGGTGGACGCTATCACCTGTTTCTCGCTGCGCCCCGACGGCAATGGCGGAGTCGAGATCAGCAAGGAAGGCACGCACCTCTTCGAGGTCTACAAGGAGGCGCTCGGCCTCAGCGACCTGCATGTCGTCGGCACCGGCGGCAACGAGTTCGAGCAGGAGCGCGAGCAGTGGGACGACGGCAACAATGTCGTCGCGCTCGAGCCCGGCGTGATCATCGGCTACGACCGCAACACCCATACCAATACGCTTTTGCGCAAGGCAGGCATCGAAGTCATCACCATCGCCAGCCAGGAACTCGGGCGCGGACGCGGCGGCGGCCACTGCATGACCTGTCCGATTCTGCGCGATCCCGCCTACTGACCGGTCGGCCGGCGGCAATGAAGAAAAGGACACAAGCCTCAGGGAGGAACCATCATGGCTTTCAATCTCAAGGGTCGCAGCTACCTCAAGATCGCGGACTTCTCTCAGCGCGAGATGCTCTACCTGCTCGATCTGTCGCGCGACCTCAAGCGCGCCAAATACGCCCGCTCCGAGCAGCAGGCGCTGAAAGACAAGAACATCTGCCTGATTTTCGAGAAAACGTCGACGCGTACACGTTGTGCGTTCGAGGTCGCCGCCCATGACCAGGGTGCGCATATCACCTATCTCGATCCAAGCGGCTCGCAGATCGGCCACAAGGAGTTGATGAAAGACACTGCCAGAGTGCTCGGACGCATGTTCGACGGCATCGAATTCCGCGGCGCCGGTCAGGAGATGGTCGAGGAGCTTGCCAAATATGCCGGCGTTCCGGTCTATAACGGCCTGACGGATGATTGGCATCCGACGCAGATGCTGGCCGACATGCTGACCATGGTGGAGCATGCCGACAAGCCGCGCACCCAGATTTCCTACGCCTTCCTCGGCGACGCCCGCAACAACATGGGCAACTCGCTGCTGATGCTCGGCTCGATCATGGGATGCGACGTGCGCCTGGTGGCGCCGAAGGAGAACCAGCCCCACGATGAAGTGCGCGAAATGGCGGCCAAGCGCGCCGCCGAGACCGGCGCGCGCATCACCATCACCGACGACATCGACAAGGGCGTCAAGGGCGTCGACTTCGTGCACACCGACGTGTGGGTATCGATGGGGGAGGCAAAGGAAGTCTGGGAAAGTCGGATCAAGCTGCTTTCGCCCTATCAGGTCAACATGCGTCTGATGAAGAAGACCGGCAACCCTAACGTGAAGTTCATGCATTGCCTGCCAGCCTTCCACAACACCGAAACCAAGGTGGGCCGCGAGATGGCCGAGAAATTCGGCATCACCGAAATGGAGGTGACCGAGGAGGTCTTCGAGAGCCATATGAATATCGCGTTCGAACAGGCCGAAAATCGTATGCACACGATCAAGGCCATCCTCGTCGCCACGCTGGGAGGCTGAACCATGGGACGCGTGGTGGTAGCGCTCGGCGGCAACGCGCTTTTGAAACGCGGCGAGGACATGACCGCCACAAACCAGCGCAAGAATGCCAGGGTGGCGGCCGAAGCCCTGGCACCGCTCTGCATGGAGCACGAGGTCGTCATCACCCATGGCAACGGCCCGCAGGTCGGCCTGCTGGCGCTCCAGGAACTCGCTTATGAGGGGGAGGACGCGCCGCTGGACGTGCTCGGGGCCGAGACCGAGGGCATGATCGGTTATATGATCGAGCAGGAACTGGGCAACATCCTGCCGTTCGAAAAGCCGATCGCAACGATCCTGACCATGGTCGAGGTCGATCCCGATGACCCGGCCTTCAATGACCCGACCAAGTTCATCGGCAAGGTCTACACCCAAGAGGAAGCCAAGTCGGAAGCCGCCTCGAAGGGGTGGCAGGTCAAGCCCGACGGCAAATATTGGCGGCGGGTCGTTGCGTCGCCGCTGCCGAAGCGGATATTCCAGCTTCGCCCGATCAAATGGCTGCTGGAGAAGGACGCCGTGGTGATCGCCGCCGGAGGCGGCGGTATCCCGACCATGTACGAGCCCGGCAAGGAGCGGCATCTGATCGGCGTCGAATGCGTGATCGACAAGGATCGCGCGTCGGCGCTGCTCGCCAAGGAGATCGGAGCGGACATCTTCGTCGTCGCCACCGACGCCGACGCCGTCTATCTCGACTGGGGCAAGCCTGAGCAGCGCGCGATCCGCTCCGCCACGCCGGACTCGCTGGACGCCTACAGCTTTCCAGCGGGTTCCATGGGACCGAAGGTCGAGGCGGCGCAGGACTTCGCCCGCACGACCGGCGGGCGTGCCGTCATCTGCGCCCTGCCGGATGTGCCGGCGGCACTGCGTGGTGAAAAGGGCACCACAGTTTCGGTCAAGGCGGGAGAAACGGCTTTCGGATAACGATGGCATGCCGCCTCGCCGCGGGTGCGGCGGCCCCCTAACAGGAAGAATTGGGCTGAGTTGTTCACCCTGCTCTAATGCTTGTAATGACGCATGATCTTATCCGAAAAGTCTGCAACTTTTCGGGGTCATGCTCCAGCGATGAGCCGTGAACGAAATCCCGGTTGCGCGACGCGCTGGTGCCGCGCCTCGAGGGCCATCGCTCCCCAGATCAGGCCGAGCAGCAGGTAGAAATGCCGCCAGTGATCCGTGTCGATCACGCTGCCAAGGCCGACATGGCCGATGAATGTGACATAGGCGCAAAGGAGAAAAGGCTGCCATGGCCGGTCGCGGAACAGAATCCTGAAACCGCCGGAAATCGTCCAGATAATCAGCGTCAGATACGGGGCAAATCCCAGCCAGCCGTAGTCGAGCAGCGCCTTGAGCCAGATGTTGTGCGTATCCTCGGTGTAAAGAGTGCCGAAGACAAGCGGGCCGATGCCCAACGGGTGCTCGGTCGCCATCAGGAAGCCGATCGTGTAGCGGGCGAAGCGGCCGAGGCGCGCCGTGTCATACTCCTGCGCCAGTTGCGCGCGCGCCGTGAACAACTCCGCCACGGCGGGAATTTGCAGGATGACGAGAAGCGCCACCGCGAGAAGCGCCACCACGCCGACCGTCATGACGACAATGCGCAGCCGGAAGCGGCCGTTGTTGCTCTGAATGAACAGGCCGGCGACGAGAAGCACGGAAGAAACGGCAAAAAGACCCCATGCCCCGCGCGAGAACGAAAGGAATATGCCGGCGACGATGATCAGAAGGGTGAAGGCGAATAGCGGCATCCTGGCGACGCTTCCGGTTAATGTGCGGTGCAGAAGATAGATGCCGGGAAGTGTAAGAAACGGGCCGAAGACGTTGGGGTCCTGAAATGCGCCCGCCGCGCGTCCGAACTTGGTGAAGATTTCGCCGCCGGGCAGGGCGCCGAAATAGCCGAGCACGCCCAGCATGGAGGTGCCCACGGCGGCAATCACGTAGGACACGAAGATGACCCGGTAAAGCGCTGGCCGGGCTTCGATCACGGCCGCGAAGAACACCGCGGTCAAGGCCAGGAACAGCGATACCGCAATATAGAGCGGCGTCGATGCCAGGTCGGCCATCTGGGTCATCGAGATCATGCCGCCGATGTTGTAGACGACAAGCAGTACAAGCAGCGGCGCCACAGTGCGCGAAATACGCAGGCCAACCAGCGCCCATACGGCAATAAGCCCTGCCATATAAAGTTCGTAGGGCGCGGGCTCCCGGACCACGAAGCCGGACAGAAGGATGCCGACGGCGATGGCGCCGTTGGAGATCAGGGCGATCAGTTTGGCGTTGACCGCTTCGGGCGGCATCGTCCCGACGGTGCGGCTCAATAGGCGTTTTCCGTGTTGAGCAGCCGGATAGGGGTGAGCACCAGGATCTTGAGGTCGAACCATAGCGACCAGTTTTCGATGTAGTAGAGGTCCAATTCCGTTCGCATCCTGATCTTCTCGTCGGTGTCCAACTCGCCGCGCCAGCCATTGATCTGCGCCCAGCCGGTAACGCCGGGCTTGACACGATGGCGCGCGAAATAGCCGTCGACCACTTCCGTATAGAGCATGTTGTGCGATTGCGCGGCGACAGCGTGGGGCCGTGGCCCGACCAGCGAAAGACTGCCGAACAGCGCGTTGAAGAACTGCGGCAATTCGTCGATCGAGGTTTTGCGGATGATGCGGCCGACCCGGGTGACGCGCGGATCGTTTTTCGTCACGGCCTTCCGCGCCGTCGGGTCCGACTTGTCGGTGTACATCGACCGGAATTTGAAGACTTCGATCACCTCGTTGTTGAAGCCGTGGCGCTTCTGCCTGAAGATCACGGGGCCTTTGCTGTCGAGCTTGATGGCGATCGCGGTCACCAGCATGACCGGCGACAACAGCACGATGCCGATGATCGAGAAGACTATGTCGAAGGCTCGCTTTGCGACCGAATCCCAGTCGGTGATGGGCTTGTCGAAGACGTCCAGCATCGGCACGGAGCCGATATAGGAATATGAGCGCGGCCGGAACAGCAACTGGTTGTTGTGGGCGGAGAGCCGGATGTCCACCGGCAGCACCCACAGCTTCTTGAGCATGGAGAGGACGCGCGCCTCCGCGGTGATCGGTATCGTCACGATCAGCATGTCGATATGCGTGATACGGGCGAATTCGATCAGTTCCGAGATGTTGCCGAGCTTGGGATAGCCGGCCACGATCGGCGGCGAGCGCATGTCGTCGCGGTCGTCGAATATGCCGCAGATGCGGATGTAATTGGAGGGTTCATGTTCGATAGAGCGGATCAGTTCCTCGGCCGCCTTGCCGCCGCCGACGATGACCGCACGGCGCTCCATCCTGCCGTCGCGGGCCCAGCGGCGGACCAGTCTCGCCATGACGAGTCGGATGGCGAGCGCGAGGACGACACCGGTGACGAACCATAGGCCGAAGATAAAGCGCGAAGAATCCCCGGAGATCTTGAGGAAGAATCCGACCACCGCCAGCAGCGCGAAAGCCCCGGTCCAGGCCAGCAATATCCAGCCGAACATGCGGCCGGGGCGCATGAGCGCGGTCATCTGGTAGCCGTCGGCAAGTTCGATGCCGATCGAGGTCATGAGGGACGTGCCGGCGATGACGAAGAAATATTCCCAGAAGAGATGGGTGCCGAAGCCGATGTAAGACGCAAAGATCGTGACGCCGGACGCAAACAGGATGGCGAACTCGATGAATCTGAGCACCCCGCCGACCATGACCGGCGACATGGTATCGCGCCGATATTGCGCCGCGACCTGCTGGGCGATCTTGCTGAGTTTTGGAATGGGCGGCGCGGTCTGGTTACCAGCCGCGAACTTGCGCACGGCGTCCCTTGAGAAGCGCCCGGCGGGGTCGGGATTATTCATTGCCTATGGGGTCCACGGGGCCTTGATGTTATCCTAGCGGCATGGCGCTAACAATAGCGTGAGTTGCCGCCGCTGCCGGTGCGCACGCGCGGGTCTATCGTGCCTGCTTCACGCTCAGCGCCGCAGAGCTGTGCAATAGGCATGCTCGATGCTGGCCGCCATGACATCCACGCCGAAACGAGCCTTCAACGCCTCGATGGATGGCATGAGCGCGGCGAACGCCTGCGGCTCGACCAGTGCACGCGCCATTTGCCGCGCCAGCGCTTCCACGTCCGGAGGGACGAGGACAGGCGATTGCGAACCGAATATTTCCGGTATGCCGCCGACGGCGGTGGCCACCAGCGTCTTGCCGGCGGCAAGGGCCTCGAGCACGATATAGGGCATGGCCTCGGCGCGTGACGGCACGACAATGACCCGGCCGAGGCCGAAGGCGTCGCGGGCCGGCATGGTCGAATGGAACTTGACGCGGCCGGACAGTCCGAGAGCCTCGGCCTGCCTGCGGTATTTGAGCTGTTCGCCGTCGCCGACCATCCGGGCCGACACCGGCCGGCCGGTTCTAATCTCCACCCGTGCTATCGCGTCCAGGAAGAGGTCCGATCCCTTAAGGTCGCGCATCATGCCGATATAGAGGAAGTCGGCCGCGTCCGGCCGTGCGTCAACCGGGACGAACTCCCGCGGGCGCAGTCCGTTGTAGACGAGCGTGTTGGGGATCGTCGGCTCGCCGACCTTCCGGCGATAGGCGCGCCGCCCGTAGTCCGATACGAAAAGCAGATGATCGGTGAAACGGGCCATCAGCCGTTCGATAAGAAAGACAGTTCTTCCGGTCGCGGTATTTTCGTCGAAGTGTAGGCTGCCGCCGTGCGGCGAATAGAGGCGGGCTACGCGTGACCTTGAAACCCGCAGCAGTGAGCCGAACAAGCGCGCATAGGCGCCTCCCTTGGCGCCATGGCCGTGCAGGACGTCCGGCTGCAATTCCTTGATGATCCTGTATGTTTTCCAGGCGGCGGTCATGTCGCCCAGGCCAATGTGGCGCTGCATGGGCGTCCGATGGATGCCCATTTCGAACCGGGCGCGAATTGCCGCGAACAGACGCTCCTCGAATTCGCCGCCGGTGGTCGAATCGCAGACGATGCCGACCTTGTGACCCGCAGCGACCTGCGCCTCCGCGAGGTCGCGGACATGGCGGAAGATGCCGCCCACCGGCGACCGGAAGCAATGTACGATCCGGAGGGGGAGGGGCACCGTCACTTTCGTGCCGATCGCTCAAAACAGACGCTCGCGGACGAAGACCGTATCCCCAGGCATGAGCGGATCGGATGTGAGAACGCGTCCGGTCATGACCTTTCCGTTGATATCCCTGGTGATGTCGGCTGTGCCCTGGTTGGCGCGCGGCGTGAAGCCGCCGGCCGTTGCGACCGCCTTTTGAACGGTCAGTCCCGGCACATAGGAATATTGGCCGGCGGCGCCCACTTCGCCCATGACGAAGATGGGGCGATACTGGTCGACTTCCACTGAAACGTCAGGGTCGCGCAGGTAGCCTTGACGCAGGCGGCCGGCAATATCCCCCTCCATCTGCTGCACCGTACGCCCTCGTGCCGGTACCGCGCCCACGAGCGGGAAGGCGATGTAGCCTGACGCATCGACGGCATAGCTGTTGGTCAGGCTGTCCTGCTCGAACACCGTAACGCGGACGCGGTCGCCGGCGCCGAGGCGATAAGGCTGGTTGAGGACTTGATGGAACGCATCGGGGGCCGGGCGATAGCCGGAGCATCCGGTCGATGCGGCGGCCAGTGCAAGTGCGCATATCATAGTGGCGCAGGTCTTCATGCCGGCGGACCATCCCTGACGCGCGCCGCCACATGGCTCGGCGCATTGCGGATGTTGGACGTTATCGAATGATTAGGGTTAACACCGCGTAAAGGTAGACCGGAGCTGATCGAACATGGCGGTCATTGGCGTCATCAGGCGGATTTTCCCGCCTCGACCGGTGTGAGCGACAAACCAAACTGTACGCAATTTAACGGCTGGGTTACCATAGATGTTTACGATTGACGCCGGCGCGGTCCGGAGTTCTTGCGTATGTCAGCCGTCAATTCGAGCGCAAGCGACGTCGACGTCGACCTGGGGAGGTTGTTTGCCGGTCTTGCGAGAGACTGGAAACGCATTCTCTCGGTGGCGATCGTGCTTTCGGCCGTCGCCTTCGTTCTAGCCTCGCTCGCGACGCCCTACTACAGGGCCGAAACCAGGCTCCTGATTGATACGCGCGAGTCCGTTTTCACGCGGCCGCGCGGCGACACCTCCGAGAACACCGCCCTGCTCGACGAGGAGGGCGTGGTGAGCCAGGTCGAGATCATCACCTCGACCGACATCCTCAAGCGGGTCGCAAAGGATTTCGATCTGGCGAGCCTGCCGGAATTCGAGAGAGCGATCAGGCCGTCCCTCATCGAGCGGTTCCTGATCATGGTCGGCCTGAAGAGCAATCCGGCCGATGTGCCCGCCGAAGAAAGGGTGCTCGAAGCCTTTCGCGACAAGGTGACGGTTTTTCGCGTCGAGAGGTCGCGGGTCATCGCGATCTCCTTCTCCTCGCGGAGCCCCAAGCTCGCGGCCGATATCCCGAACGCCATCGCCGATACCTATCTGGCGTTCAGCCGCGACGCCAATCGCGAGGCGACCTCGCGTCGCGACGGCAACTATCTGCCCGTCGATGCGCGTGTCTTTTCACGCGCGGTCGTCCCGCTGGAACCTTACTTCCCCAAGATCGTCCCGATCGTCGGATCGACCTTCGCGGCATCGCTGCTTGTGATGGCTTTGGCAACTCTGCTTGGCGAGCTTTTCTCGGGCCGGGCAATGCGAGCGGCCGGCGGCGCAGTCGCGCGACCGACCGGCCGGACCCGCGTGCCGATAGCGGCAGCCGCCGGCGAACCGTCATTCAGGGCCGACCATCCGGAAGATGCGGGCCGTGCATTGATTGATAGTCAGGTGTCGGTTCATGACGCTGCCGAAATGCTGATCGCCGGCGGCGCCTCGCGCGCTCTTTTTGTTTCGCCGGAGGGTGACGAGGCCGCGGCAAGCGCCGTGATGGTCGCCCGGAACGTGGCCGACGCCGGCCTGCGTGTCGTGCTGGTCGACCTGACCGCGTCGGGAGCGGCGTCGCGGCCGATGCTGGACAGCAACGAACTTCCCGGGATTACCGATCTCCTGTCCGGCACCTGCCAGATCGCCGAAGTGATTCATGCCGATCATTATTCGGAAAGCCACCTCATCCCGGTGGGCACGGCGGACCAGCGGACGGCAATGCGGGCCGTCGAGCGGCTTCCGTCCATCATGGACCTTTTGGGAAAGTCATATGATCTGGTGATCGTCGAGTGCGGACCCGCCGGCCCCGGCAGCATCCGCCGCCTGGTTTCCGCGGGCACTGAGATCCTGCTGAGCGTGCTTGAGCCGACGGAAGAGGTGACGGCGGCGCGCGACGATCTCGCTTCCGCCTACGAGGGACTTACCCTCGTGACGCCTGGCGGCGGCATCCCGCCGATGCCTCCCGATCGCGGCGCAACCGTATGATCTGGTGCCGATGTAGGTTCGACCGGCTTCGCGCATCGCGCCAGGCCTATTTCGCAGCCTTCCTGCCGGTCACGCGGCGCAGCTCCCTCGCAAACCGCCAGGCGGCGGGACTATTCTTGATCCGCGTCTTTCGGATCATCCGCTTCGCCGGCTGAACCACGGCGCAGAATTTGCCGGGCAAGGCCTCCGCCGCCACCATGGATAACGCATCCGGATATCCTCCACAGGCAAGGCGGGTCCGCGCAGTGCACCCTCCGGCGGTGGGACGGCAGCCTTTGCCGGTTCAGTTCCGCGGCGGCAACATCATCCACTTGATAATGCCCATGGCCGGCAGGATCCACAAAAGACCGCTGAAGAGAAAGAAGGCAAAATGCGCAAGCGGTCCGGATTCGGCGAGTTGCGCCACTGCCACGATCATGGCGACCATGGCGTAGACTATGACAAGGGTGACCAGAAGGATCGTCCCGATGAACTTCTTGAGGCGGATCGGCAATTTTTTCTCCCTGGCCGTCCCGATAGTCCGGCGCGGCGCGCCGTGCAACCCGCTCCTGTCCTTCGATGCGCGACGGCGTGTCGCGTGAGGCCGGCTTGAAAGCGCCGCCCGCCTGGTTCACCAGTCTCCGTTGAACTCATGCCGGACCTTTCGCCAATGGCCGTGATCTCCAACGTTCATGCCCCGTTCGCCGAGCGCGACCGGCTGCTGCGCAACAGGGCGCTGGTGCGCGGCTGGCTTTATTGCGTTCTGGTCGTTCTCTTCGCGCTTGTGATGGTCGGCGGCGCGACGCGCATGACCGGCTCCGGCCTGTCGATCACCGAGTGGAAGCCGGTCCACGGCGTCATACCGCCTCTCAACCAGGCCGAATGGCAGGAGGAGTTCCAGAAGTACCGGCAAATCCCGCAATACGAGCAGGTCAACAAAGGCATGACGCTGGCGGCGTTCAAAGGCATCTTCTGGTGGGAGTGGGCGCACCGGATGCTGGCGCGCGGGGTGGGCTTTCTCGTCGCCCTGCCGCTTGCCTTCTTCTGGATCGCCGGCCGTCTCGAAACACGGCTGAAGCCGCGCCTGATCGGGCTCCTGGCGCTCGGCGGACTGCAAGGCGCCATCGGCTGGTGGATGGTGGCGTCCGGCCTGGCCGAGCGCGTGTCGGTCAGCCAGTACCGTCTGGCGACCCATCTGACGCTCGCCTGCGTGATCATCGCGGCCGTGACCTGGATTGCTCGTGGGCTCGCGCTGCACTCGGAGGCGCCGGCCGGCCGGCCGATCCGGCGATTGGCCGGCATACTGGTGCTGCTCGTGCTGGTGCAAATCTATCTCGGCGGCCTGGTCGCCGGCCTGCATGCCGGGCTGAGCTACAACACCTGGCCCCTGATGGACGGCGCCGTGGTGCCCGGCGATCTGCTGGTCATCGAGCCCGCCTGGCGCAACTTCTTCGAAAATCCGAAAACGGTCCAGTTCGTGCATCGCATGGCCGCCTATACCGTGCTGGGGGTGGCGCTCTGGCACGCCCTGGCGACCTCAAGCGCACTGCCGGCGACCACGCATTCGCGCCGCGCCTGGCTGCTGGCGGTCCTTGTCCTCGTGCAGGCGTGCATCGGAATAGGCACCTTGCTCGCCCAGGCACATATGCATTGGGCGCTGCTGCATCAGGCCTTCGCGCTTGTCGTGCTGATCTTCGCCACGGCCCACTGGCGCGGCACCAGGGGCAGCTACGCTCTGGAAACCGAGACCGCCGCCAGAAACTGACGGCGGCCTCGCCGGGTTCGAAGGCGAGGGCAGCGGGCGACCAGTCTAACGCCCGCCGCTCAGCATCAGGTCGAGATTCTGCACCGCCGCGCCCGAAGCGCCTTTGCCGAGATTGTCGTAGACGGCGATCAGCAGGGCCTGGGCGGTTTTGTCATTGGCGAAGACATAGAGCTTCATCGTGTTGGTGTCGTTGTAGCGCTCCGGCTCGATTTCCGGCGCGCGTTCCGTCTCGGCATAGGGAGCGACTTCGACATCGCCGCCGTCAATGCCGGCGTAGTGGTCGGCGATCGCCGCGTGCAGATCGACGCCTTTCGGCACGCGGTCGAGCAAAGCGAGGTGCAGCGGCACGACTGTGACCATGCCTTGCGCGAAATTGCCGACGGCGGGCTGCATCAGCGGATCGCGCGAAAGCCCTGCATATTTCTTCAGTTCCGGCACGTGCTTATGCTGGAAGGTGAGGCCATAGGGGAAGAATTCGGGGGCGTTCCCGCCTTGCGTCTCATAGTCCTCGATCATGGTGCGGCCGCCGCCCGAATAGCCGGATATGCCGTTCATGCTCACGGGCAGGTCGGCGGGAAGCAGCCCCGCCTTGATCAGCGGGCGCAGCGTGGCGATCGGACCTTGCGGCCAGCAGCCGGGATTGGCGACACGGCTAGCCGCGCGAATGGCATTGGCCTGGTCCTTGTCCATTTCGGCGAAGCCATAGACCCAGCCTTCCGCCACGCGATGCGCCGTGGAGGCGTCAATAACGCGGGTGCTGTCGTTGGAGATCAGCGAAACGCTTTCCTTCGCAGCCGCATCAGGCAGGCAAAGGATCGCGACATCGGCCATGTTGAGGAGATCGGCCCTTGCCGCGGGGTCCTTGCGGCGCTCGGTTGGAACGGAGATGACCTCGATATCGCCCCGGCCGGCGAGCCGCGCACGAATCTGCAAGCCTGTCGTGCCGTGCTCTCCGTCGATGAAGATTTTCGGTTTCATGTCTGCCGTTCCGATCTAGAATCGACTATTGATCAATTGGTTGGCGGAGTTTCCGAACTAAGTTCCGCAAATTCCGGTTCAAGCCTTCAGCCGCGCTCGCGCTGCTTCCGTTCGGCCAGCAGGCCGAGGTAGTGCTGCGCGACGATCGATCCGGCGATTGCCGTTATATCGGCATGGTCATAGGGCGGCGCAACCTCCACCACATCGGCGCCGACAATATCCATCCCGGTCATCTGGCGCAGGACGGAGAATATCTTTGCCGACGACGGACCGCCCGCAACCGGCGTGCCGGTGCCGGGCGCAAAGGCCGGGTCCAGGCAGTCGATATCGAAGGTCACGTAGGTCTTCCCGCCGCGCGTGCGCTCGGCGATCGCATTCGCGATGTCGGCGGCGCGCATTTCCTCGACATCGTAGCCGTAGAGGATCTTGATGCCGAAATCGGCGGGCGCATGCGTGCGGATACCGATCTGGATCGAGCGGCCGGGATCGATGACGCCTTCCCTCACCGCACGCGCAACGAACGAGCCGTGATCGATGCGCTTGCCGTCATCATCCCACGTATCCTGATGGGCATCGAACTGGACGAGCCCCAGCGGCCCGTGGATCGCCGCGTGCGCCTTGAGCAGCGGCCATGTGACGAAATGGTCGCCGCCCAGCGTCAGGAGGAAGGCACCGGAGGCGAGCAGCCTGCTTGCCTCGCGCTCGATCGTCGCCGGCGTCTTCTGATGGTTGCCGCTGTCGAGCAGGCAGTCGCCATAGTCGACCACCGCGAGTTTGTCGAACAGGTCCAGATGGAACGGATACTGCGGATCATTGTCGAGGATCGCGGAAGCGCGACGGATCGCCTGTGGTCCGAAGCGCGCTCCCGGGCGATTGGTCACGGCCGCATCGAAAGGGATGCCCCAGACGATCGCGTCGGCTCCCTTCACCTTCTTCGTGTATTTTCGCCGCATGAAGGAGAGCGCCCCGGCATAGGTGGGCTCGAACGAGGCTCCGGTCGTTTTTGCCGCCGCAAAGGCGTGGTCGATGTTCCTGTTCGGCATCGTTGTCCCCTCGTGTCGGTCGCTTCTCTACAGAAACGATGCGCAACTTGCCAGATGTGCGCCCGGATTGCCCGCGCCGGCGACCGTGGCACAACCGTGATGCGTCACGAACGTGTCACGGGCGGATCATGAACGTGTCATGAGCCGACGCTATCTCCGGCCCATCTCGTTTGGCGGGGAAGCGATTCTCATGCGCGCAAGGCGGATCACCGCGTTAATGCTTGCATTTGCCGGTTTGACGGCAGTCGCGAACGCCCAAGGCCAGCGTGCGGCCGAGGTCCTTGAGCGTTTTGCCAACGCCAACCAATGGCGCGATCACGTGATGGTGGTCGCGCATCGCGGCGGCGGCCGGATGAAAGGCGGGAGCCTTTACCCGGAGAACTCCATCGCCGCGGTCGAGGCGTCGATCGCCCTGGGCGTCGAGATGGTGGAACTGGACGTGCAGGAGACCCGCGACGGCGAATTCGTGGTGCTGCACGACAGCTGGCTGGACCGGACGACAAGCTGCAAGGGACCGCTCGCTGCGCGTACCCTCGCCGAGCTTTCGAAATGCCGTTTGAAAGTGGAAGCGACCGGCAAGGTGACCGAGGAAGGCATTCCGACGCTGCGCCGCATGATGGAGGTCACGCGGGGCCGCATCCTGTTCAACATCGACAACAAGCTGGATATCGACAGCCTGCCCGCAATGGTCGCGATCGCCCGCGACCTCGGCATGGCGAACGAGGTCGTGGTCAAGCAGAATCTCTGGAATGCCAACCGGGTCGCCGAAGCCCTTCAGGTGGTCGAGCGCATGGGCGGCGGCGTCCAGTTCATGCCGGTCATCGCCGACGACGCGGTGCACGACGTCGGATTTCTCGAACAGGCGACCCGCGCGGTCTCGGCGCGGGCGGTGGAGATGATCAACTGGCATGCGGAGGGCAACGGGATGACCGACACCGGGGGCGTGCTGTTCAGCACGCGGGCCCGCGCCGTCGCCGCTCGCGGCAATTGGCACCTGTGGGTCAACACCTATGCGATCGTCAACAGGTCAGGCGGCCTGCTTGCCGGCGGACGCGGCGACGAACTCGCCGTGCTCGCTGATATTCCGCAAGAGACCTTTGGCTTCTGGGTCGACCGTGGCGCCACGATGATCCAGACCGACGAGCCGGAAGCCGCGCTGCGCTGGCTGGAGGCCAATGGCTATCGCATTCCCTACGCGCTGACGAACTGAGTTTTCTTCAAAGGCTGAGTTCGGCGTGCGAGCCGAGGCGAACCAGTTGCAGGCTGTCCTCGTCAGACCGGCGATAGATCAGCACCAGATCGGGCTTGATGTGACAGTCCCTGTGGTCGCTCCATTCACCGCTCAGGGCATGGTCGCGATAGCGAGGCGCCAGTGTTTTGTTGTTCGCCAAATCGGCGATGACGGCGATCAGGTCGGTGTCGAGCGTTTCCCTGTGTCGCCCTTTCGATTCGCGTTTGTAATCGCGCTTGAACTGGGAGGTGCGCTCAATCGTCCGCATTGAGGTCGGACATCAACGCCTCAACGCTGTCGAAACGCTTCAGCTTCGCCGACCGGGCCTCCTTCATCGCCGCGATGGTCGCCTCGTTGGGAATGAGCGGCTCAAAGGGCAGTGCTTTGTCATGCGCTACCCTGGTCAGCATCAGCCGTACCGCGTCGGATACGGTAAGGCCGACGGCCGCCAAGACGGTTGCAGCCTCTTCCTTGACGGCCTTGTCGATACGGACCTGTACGAGTTGATTTGCGGCCATGGAAAATCTCCAATGTGCATTACAATGTAATGCACCCGACCAAAATCGACAAGCCGTGGCGAGGTCGAAAGCAAAAGGCCGCGCGAGGCGGCCTTCGTGCAGTCTGACGGTCGGGCAGGCAGTCTGCCCGATTGCTCAGCGCTTCGAGAACTGGAAGCTGCGGCGGGCCTTCGCCTTGCCGTACTTCTTGCGCTCGACGGTGCGGCTGTCGCGGGTCAGGAAGCCGCCCTTCTTGAGCACGGCGCGCAGGCCCGGCTCGTAATAGGTCAGCGCCTTGGAAATACCGTGGCGCACCGCGCCGGCCTGGCCGGAGAGGCCTCCGCCGGAAACCGTGGCGATGACGTCGAACTGGCCGCCGCGGTTGGCGGCGACGATCGGCTGCTGCAGGATCATCTGCAGGACAGGACGCGCGAAATAGGCCGCGAACTCCTTTTCGTTGACGGTGATCTTGCCGCTGCCGGGCTTGATCCAGACGCGGGCGATCGCATCCTTGCGCTTGCCGGTAGCGTAGGCGCGGCCCTGCTTGTCGAGCTTTTGCACATAGACGGGGGCGGCCGGCTGCGGCACGGCGGCGACCGTGCCGAGATCTGCGAGCGAATTCAGCTCAACCATGATTACGAAACCTTCTTGTTCTTGCTGTTCAGCGCGCCGACGTCGAGCGCCTCGGGCTGCTGGGCGGCATGCGGGTGCTCGGCGCCACCATAGACGCGGAGATTCTTCATCTGCTGGCGGCCGAGCGGGCCACGCGGTATCATGCGCTCGACGGCCTTCTCAAGCACGCGCTCGGGGAAGCGGCCTTCCAGAAGCTGGCGCGCGGTGCGCTCCTTGACCCCGCCGGGATGGCCGGTGTGCCAGTAGTAGACCTTGTCGGTGTACTTCTTGCCGGTGAACGCGACCTTGTCGGCGTTTATGATGATGACATTGTCGCCGTCGTCGACATGCGGGGTGAAAGTCGGCTTGTGCTTGCCGCGCAGGCGGTTGGCGACGATGGAGGCGAGACGGCCGACGACGAGACCCTCGGCGTCGATCAGCACCCACTTCTTCACCACTTCCGCTGGTTTCTGCGAAAATGTTCTCATGGAGCGTGGCTTTCTTCTATGACCTTCCGGGGAAGGCGTTTCTTGTTGCTTGGTTTGGCGGCCGGCCTCGCCGCGCGCCAAAAAGAAACGGCGGCCGGAAGGGCCGCTGCTTCAGGGTCGGCTTATAGGGCAGCCCCGTCTTGTGCGTCAAGTCGTCCGAACCCGTCCATAGCCAAAAAAAGAAAACAAAATCATCAGCATAGTAATGAGGTATTATTTTACCTCATCCGGGCTCCGCCCGCGTCTCTTCCGGCGTGTTCCGAGTTAGTGGGGTCTGCGGGGTCGCCTGCTTCGGCCAGAATGACTGTTTCCTCGGCGAACCAAAGCGCCTCATCCAGCAGCACGGACTGCACAGGATCGTTGGCTACCAGCCATTCCGCGAAGGTGAGCGGCGACCAGCCGCCGGACAGCACCGGCGCCGTCAACGGCCGGGGCGGCGTGATCGGCCGGGTAGGGCGGACGGGACTGACGGCGCGCACGACGTTGACCGGCCGCAGCGGCTTGCCGAAGCCGCGCAGCGGTTCGCCGGGGTTCCAGGCGACCGGTCTTCCCTCCGTGTCGAACACATGCGTGCCTACAACCGGGCCGATCCACAGGCCCGACCGCGCCGACCACGCATGGCCGTTGGCCAGGAAAGCCACATAGGTCATGTCGACGTCGAACAGGAATTGCCGCGGCTGGATCCAGCCGACGAGGTAGCAATGCTGGGAAAAGAGCGGCGTGAGCACGGCAAGCCTCCAGCCGGGTGGGTCGGGATTGAAAGATATCAGGGAAGCTGACTTTTCCGCCAGTTCATGATTTATGCGCAAGCTGCGGCGGCTGGTTCGCTGAAACGGAAAGCGGGATCGGAGCGAAAATGCCGTCGAGCGAGTTGCTGATCGCCTTTCTGGTTACTGCCGCGATCTTCGCCTTCATTCCTGGGCCGGCGATGCTTTACGCGGCGGCCCGGACGCTGGCGGGCGGGCGATGGTCGGGCCTCATGGCGACGCTGGGCATCCATATCGGCTGCTATGCGCATATCGTTGCAGCCGCCACCGGCCTGTCCATCCTTTTTCACGCCGTTCCGGTGCTCTACATGGCTGTCAAGCTCGCAGGCGCCGCCTATCTCATCTGGCTCGGTGTTTCGATGTTTCGGGCCAGGACGAATTTGGAAGACGATGCGCCTCTGCCCGCACCGAAGTCCGGCAGGCGCGCTTTCATCGAGAGCGTCATGGTCGAGGTCCTGAATCCCAAGACGGCCATCTTCTTCATGGCGTTCCTGCCGCAGTTCATCGATGCGTCGGCCGGCGCTCCCGTCTGGCTTCAGTTCGTCGTGCTCGGCATGATCGTCAACTTCATGTTCTCATTCGCCGACATCGTATGCGTCGTTCTCGCCAGCACGGTCACGGCCAGACTGAAAAGATCGAGCCGCGTGCAGCGACTGACGCAGCGCACCGGCGGTGCGATCCTTGTCGGACTGGGCGCGCACCTGGCCTTGCAGAGAAGCTGACGGTCGATCGGCAAGACACTACCGCTTCAGGGCGATGGAATAGGTGCCGGGGGCGTGCGCCAGCCGCCCGGAAACACCCCGACGGTTTCGTGGAACTGGTGGTTTAGCTGGGGATAGACCTCACTCGGGTTCGCTTCGGTGGTCGTCATGACAGGCTTGAGGCCCTGCTGCGCCGGCATTTCCCCTCCGGGGACCATCGCGCGCGCCAGCATTCCGGGCGCGGCAAACCGCTTCAGAAAACACCGCCGACCCCTGTCTTTCAACCCGGCACATGTTATCTGAAGGCAAGGCCATGCGAGGCACTCGCGGCCGTTTGTCGCCAGGGAGCAGTGACCATGGCCGAGATCGTAGCGATCAGACAAAGCGCGGCCGAAGGGCCGGTGATCGCACATCTGGAAGGAGGCATCCTGCGCTTGACGCTCGCCAACCCGCCGGCCAATGCGCTTTCCTTGGCGCTTATAGCGGCGCTGCAGGCCGAGATCGATCGCGCCAGCGACGATCCCGCCATACGGGTGGTGGTGATCGCGGCCACCGGAAAGGTGTTCTCGGCCGGTCACGACCTCAAGGAGATGACGGCGCACCGAAGCGACGCGGACCGGGGCAGGGCGTTCTTCGAAAAGACCATGGCGGCCTGCGCGACCCTGATGCAGGCAATCGTTCGATGCCCCAAGCCGGTGATCGCCGAGGTGGATGGAGTAGCCACGGCCGCGGGCTGCCAGCTCGTTGCTTCGTGCGATCTGGCAATCGTCACCGATCACGCAACCTTCGCCACGCCGGGCGTCAATATCGGCCTGTTTTGTTCGACGCCCATGGTGGCGCTCACGCGCAACGTCTCGCGCAAGCAGGCGATGGAAATGCTGCTGACCGGCGAGAAGATCGACGCGGCGACGGCTCGCGATTTCGGCCTGGTCAATCGCGTCGTGCCGCGCGAGTATCTGCATCAGGTCGTGATGAAATACGCGCAAACCATTGCTTCCAAATCGCCTTTGACGCTCAAGATCGGCAAGGAGGCATTTTACGCACAGGCCGAGATGGGACTGGCGGAAGCCTATGACTATGCCGCCCGCGCGATGGTGGAAAACATGATGGCGCGCGACGCCGAAGAGGGCATCGGCGCCTTCATCGCGAAACGCGAGCCGAAATGGACGGGGGAATGATGGAGCCGCGCGTCTCCATCGTCACCATTGCCGTCGAGGACCTTGGCCGGAGCGCCGCCTTCTACGAGGCGATGGGGCTGACGCGGCACCGCATCAGGGATGGTGTCGCGTTTTTTCAGATGGGCGGGGCGATCCTTGCGCTTTTCCCCAAGCTGAGCGCGGAAGAGGATTCCGGCATCCGTTTCGGCGAGGGTGTTTCCAAGGTCTATCTCGCCTACAATACGCGCTCCGACGCCGAGGTCGACATCGTGCTGGCCCAGGCTGAAAAGGCCGGCGGAAAGATCATCAAACCGGCGGGCCGCGCGTTCTGGGGCGGCTGGTACGGCTATTTCTCCGACCCGGAGGGCAATCTCTGGGAAGTCGCGCACAATCCGGACTTCCCCCTCGACGCCGAAGGGCGTATCTCGCTGCCGAAATGAACCACGATTCCTATTCCAACGACTACATCTGCGGAATTCTGAGTTCGGTGAGGACGGTCGCCGTCGTCGGGGCCTCGGCCAATGACGTGCGGCCGAGCTTCTTCGTGACCAAATATCTTATCGACAAGGGTTTTATCGTCTTCCCGATCAACCCCGGCCATGCCGGCAAGGAAATCCTTGGCCGGATGACCTATGCGAAGCTCGCGGACATACCTGAGCCGGTGGACATGGTCGACATCTTCCGCGCCTCCAGCGCCGTGCCGCGCATCGTCGACGAAGCGCTGGCACTGAAGCCCTTGCCGAAAGTCATCTGGACGCAACTGACGGTGCGCCACGACGAGGCGGCGGCGAAGGCCGAGGCAGCCGGCATCAAGGTGGTGATGAACCGCTGTCCCAAAATCGAATATGGGCGGCTTTCCGGCGAGATCGGCTGGAACGGCGTGAACAGCCGCGTGATTTCCTCGAAGAAGCCGGTGATGCGGCAGGGTTTTCAGAGTTTTGGCGTTCGCGCGAGGTAAGCACGGACGGACATTCCCTGGCGTAGCGAAATTTGGCGTCCGGCGCGCCAGCCTGTTGACGCGTCTGGAATTTTCTTCTTTGCATTCGCGGTGGCGCACAGCCAAAGATAGTATCGCCTTTTCAGCCACGCATTCGGAGGAATCATGTCCCAGCGCGAACCGGGGTTCAACACGCTCGCCGTCCATGCCGGCGCCAAGCCCGATCCGGCGACCGGCGCCCGCGCCACGCCCATCTACCAGACGACCTCCTTTGTTTTCGACGACGCCGACCACGCCGCGTCGCTGTTCGGTCTGAAGGCCTTCGGCAACATCTACACAAGGATCATGAATCCCACCCAGGCCGTGCTCGAGGAGCGCGTCGCGGCACTCGAAGGCGGGACGGCGGGACTGGCGGTGGCGTCCGGCCATGCTGCGCAGATGCTGGTGTTCCACACGATCATGCGGCCGGGCGAGAACTTCGTCGCGGCGCGGCGGCTTTATGGCGGCTCCATCAACCAGTTCGGGCACGCGTTCCGCAATTTCGGCTGGGAGGTGCGCTGGGCCGACACGCGCGATGTCCCCAGCTTCGAAAGCCAGATCGACGAGCGGACACGCGCCATCTTCGTCGAGAGCCTTGCCAATCCGAACGGTGAATTCGTCGACCTCGAAGCGATCGGCGATATTGCGCGCAAGCACGGCCTGCCGCTGATCGTCGACAACACGCTGGCAACCCCCTATCTGGTCCGGCCGATCGAGCACGGCGCCGACATCGTCGTGCATTCGCTGACGAAATTCATCGGCGGCCATGGCAATTCGATCGGCGGGATGATCGTCGACGGCGGCACATTCGACTGGTCGAAATCGGGAAACTACCCGATGCTGTCGGAGCCCCGGCCCGAATATGGCGGAATCGTCCTGCACGAGACGTTCGGCAATTTCGCCTTCGCAATAGCGGCGCGCGTGCTCGGCCTGCGCGATGTCGGCCCTGCGATTTCGCCCTTCAACGCCTTTCTCATCCTTACGGGCCTCGAGACTCTGCCGCTGCGCATGCAGCGCCACTGCGACAATGCCCAGGCCGTGGCGGAATATCTGTCGACGCACCCGAAAGTCGGCTGGGTCTCCTATCCCGGCCTGCCGGACGATCCGAACCACGCGCTTCAAGAGAGATATTCGCCGAAGGGCGCTGGAGCGGTTTTCACTTTCGGGCTGAAAGGCGGCTATGAGGCCGGCGTGAAATTCGTGGAAGGGCTCGAACTCTTCTCGCACCTGGCCAACATAGGCGACACCAAATCGCTGGTCATTCATCCGGCCTCCACAACCCACCGGCAGCTTTCCGACGAGCAGAAGGTTGCCGCGGGCGCGGGGCCGGATACTGTGCGGCTGTCGATCGGCATTGAGGACGTGGCCGACATCATTGCCGACCTCGAGCAGTCGCTGCAAAATGTGTAGTTGACGGGCGGGAATGGCGGACAGCAATCGCTGATCCGGCGCGCAAGAGGAAACGGTGGAGCCATGGCAACGAGTTTCGTTCGGCTGTCACCCGGCACCATGCAGCCGGAAGAAAGCGCGCCGGCGCTTGATCGAATCATCTCCGGCGATCCGAAGTTCCGCACCTGGAACGTCGAGGAGCAGCCGAACGGGCTTTATGCGGGGATTTGGGAAGCAACGACCGGAAAATGGCGCATCCACTATGACGAATGGGAGTATTGCCACATTCTGTCCGGCGTTTCAGTGATCGCGGAGGATGGCGGAGAAGCCCGGACGGTTCGCGAGGGCGATAGCTTCGTCTTGCAGCCTGGCTTCAGCGGAACCTGGGAAGTCATTGAAACAACGCGCAAAGAATATGTGATCCGCTTGTAGGTTGGCAGACAGCTATGCGCGATGCACGGTGAGCCTCTCCAGCCCGTGGAAGTGGTAGGTGTCGCGAAACCGAAGTTCCTCCGCTAATGCCAGCCCTGGCAGCCTTTCGAAAAGCGCCTTGAGTGACACTTGCAGTTCAAGGCGCGCCAGCGGCGCGCCGATGCAGAAATGGATGCCGGCGCCGAAGGAAACGTTCTTCTGCCCGGCGCGCGCAGGCTCGAACGCGTCGGGCCTGTCGAAGGCGCGCGGATCGTGGTTGGCCATGCCGAGCAGAAGCCCGATCTGCTCGCCCGGCCCGACCACGATACCGTCATCGAGCTCGACTTCGCCATAGGCGTAGCGCGTAAACATATGCAGCGGCGCGTCGAAGCGCAGGCATTCCTCCACCGTTGCGGCGGTATGTTCGACGGAGGTGAAGAAACGGCGCGGATCGCCGCCTTGCGCGAGGATCGCGCGCACGGCATTGCCGGTCTGGTGGACCGTCGCCTCGTGGCCGGCATTGAGCAGCAGAATGGCCGACGATATCAGCTCATCCTCGCTCAGTCTCTGGCCCTCCTCCCGCGCCGAGATCAGCAGCGACAGCAGGTCGTCGCCGGGTTCCTTGCGGCGCTGCGCGACATAGCCGCTCAGAAAATCGGCAAAGGCGCGCGCCGCCTCGTCGGCCGCAAGCTCGGCGTCGCGCGTACGGCCATGCATATACATGGCGACCATCCTGTGCGACCAGTCCAGCAATTGCGGCCCCATTTCCACGGGCACGCCAAGCATTTCCGCGATGATGGTGATCGGCAAAGGTGCCGCGTAGACGGGTAACAAATCGACCGTCCCATCGGCCGGAAAGGCATCGATCAAGGCGTTCGCGAGCGTCTCGACGCGCGGCCGGAGCCGCTCGACCCGACGCGAAACAAACGCGCGGTTGACGAGTGTGCGCAGGCGCGTGTGGACCGGCGGCTCAAGCTCCAGCATGGAGTTGGCCTCGACCGCGTCGAAATTCCTCAGATGTCCACGCTCGCCGGCACTGCCCTGGCTGTCCGGCGCGCCCTCCGGCTTCTGGCGGCCGAAGCGGCGGTCTCTCAGCAGCCGGTTAACGTCGTCGAAACCGCCGCAGCACCAGAAGCCATAGTCCACCCAGAAGAAGGTGGGGCTTTCGCCATGCAGCCAGGCATAGGCCTCGTAAGGGTTCTGGACGAACCGTGTCTCGTGCGGGTCGAGCCGCAGGCGGCGGGTGGTGCGATCGAAGGCGAGATAAGGTGGCTTTGGCATCGTGTTCATGCTGGACCAATAGACCGGCTTGCCCCGCTTTTGCCAACTCGTATGTTGGCCGGCGCCGCCGATGATGGCGATCAGCGTTGTGAAGCCATGCCCATCACTGAATCCCTGAGTGCATTGTTTGAGATCGGCGGCCACGCCTTGCGGCCGACGCGGCGTGATGTTGACCACTCAGGCGATCACATACTGGAACGCCTGATATTCGAGACATCGGCGGGAGAAGCGGTCAGGGGCTTTGTGACGCGTCCTCCATCGCACGCCAGATTGCCGGCGATCCTCTATATTCACGCCCACGGCAACCGTTACGACATCGGCTCCAACGAGCTGCTGCACGGCCGACCGGCGCTGCAAGGACCGCTTGGCGCAGTGCTCGCCGAAGAGGGGTTCGTTACGCTGGCGATCGACATGCCGGGCTTCGGCTCGCGCGCCGGATCCAGCGAAAGCGCGCTGGCCAAGGCCAGGCTGTGGCGCGGCGGTTCGCTCGCGGGACAGATGCTCGGCGAGCTTTCGTCGGCGCTGGACTATCTCGTTTCCCGGCCCGATGTCGACGCCGATCGGCTCGGTTCGTTCGGCATCTCGATGGGCGCGACCCTCGGCTACTGGCTCGGCGCGGTCGACCCTCGGCTGTCGTGTGTGGCGCAACTATGCTGCTACGCCGATTTCGGCCGGCTGATCGAGACCGGAGCGCATGATCTCCATGGTATCTATCTGACCGTCCCCGGCCTGCTCAACATGGCGTCCAACGGCGAAATCGCGGGACTGGTCGCGCCGCGCCCGCAACTGATCAGCATTGGCGACCTCGACCCCCTGACCCCGCCGGTCGCGGTCGATGAGGCGCTGGCGGAAACCCGCGCGGCCTATGCCGCGGCGGGCGCGGCGGACAATCTTGTGATCCACCGCGAGGCCGACATCGGACATCAGGAAAGTCCGGCAATGCGCCGTGCCGTTCTTACATTCTTGGAGCGTCACCTGAAGAAACGCTGACTAAGCCGCTGTGATTCTTAAGCCGGCCTTGTCGAACAGATGCAACTGGCTGGTATCGAACTTCAGATCCATCGTATCGCCCGCGGCGATCGGGCGCTGCCCGGCGAGCACCGCGAGCATGGTCTGGCCGCCCGGCAGCTTCGTGTGGACGATAGTCTCCGAACCAAGGGCTTCCACCAGCGAGACCCGTGCTGAGATATTGCCCTGGCCTGCCTCGACCACGCTGATGTGATGCGGCCGCAGTCCGATCGTTACGTCGCCGTTCGCTGCCTTCACGCCGCCTACGCCGAACGCTCCCGAATGCTCCAGCGTGACGGTTGACCGGCCGGCGCCGTCGCTCGCTATTTTCGCCGGCAGGAGGTTCATCCGCGGGGCGCCGATGAAGCCGGCGACGAAGGTGTTGGCCGGCTGGTTGTAGAGGTCGAGCGGCGTGCCGAGTTGCTCGATCCGCCCGGCACGCAGCACGACGATGCGGTCCGCCAGTGTCATCGCCTCGATCTGGTCGTGGGTGACATAAATCATCGTCGCCGACAGCCTCTCGTGCAGGGCGGCCAGTTCGGCCCGCGTCGAGATGCGCAATTCGGCGTCGAGGTTCGACAGCGGCTCGTCGAGCAGAAAGGCGGTCGGATTGCGCACGATGGCGCGGCCGATCGCCACGCGCTGGCGCTGGCCGCCGGAAAGCTGGCCGGGACGCCGCTCGAGATAGTTGGCTATCTCCAGCATGCGCGCCGCCTCCGCGATGCGCGAATCGATCTCGGCGCGCGGCGTTCCGGCATTCTCCAACCCGAAAGCGAGGTTCTGGCGCACGCTCATGTGCGGATAAAGCGCGTAGGACTGGAACACCATCGCCAGTCCTCGATCGGCGGCGTTGACCGTGGTCACGTCCTTGCCGTCGATGGTGATGCTGCCGCCGGTCGGCCGGTCGAGACCGGCGATGAGCCGGAGCAGCGTGGACTTGCCGCAGCCGGAGGGGCCGACGAAGACGATCAGCTCGCCTTTGCGGATATCCAGATTGATATCGTGCAGCACGGCGACCTTGCCGTACGCCCTCGATATGTTGGTGAGAGTGATCCTACTCATGTTGCACCTATTTCAGACCGGAGCCGGCGATGCCGGTGGTGATGAATCGCTGCAGGAAGATGAAGACCAGCACGACCGGGATCATGGTGACCACCGTCATGGCGAGGATGTAGTGCCATTGGACATTGAGCTCGCCGGCATAGGTGTTGAGACCCACTTGCAGCGTATAGAGCTCCTTGCGCGACAGCACGATCAGCGGCCACAGGAAGTCGTTCCAGCGCCAGACGACCGAAAAGATGGCTAGAACGGCCAGGGCCGGAGCCGTCAGCGGCAGGATGATGCGCCAGTAGATCTGCCACTCCGACGCCTTGTCCATGCGCGCCGCCTCGAGCAGCTCGTCGGGAATCGTCAGCATGTATTGCCGCAGCATGAAGACGCCGGTGGGTGTGGCGACCGTGGGCAGGATCACGCCCCAAAGCGAGTTGAACAGACCCATCGCGGAGATGACCGAATAGAGCGGCACCAGGATGACCGAGAGCGGCACCATCAGGGTCGCGACGATCAGCATCATGACCGCCGAGCGTCCCCTGAAATTGTATTTCGACAGCGCGAAGGCGGCCATCGAATTAGTGAGCAGCGTGATCAGCGTCGCGATCACCGTCACGAACACCGAGTTGCGCAGATACAGGAAGAAGTCGAAGGCCAGGAACGGCTGGATATAGTTGTCGATCTCGAAGTTGATACTGCGCGTGGGCGTGCGATCCTTGATGTTGACGCGGACAATCTCTCCCGGGTTTGCGGGGTCGACCATCTGGGCGACCACGCCGATGCGGCGCACTTCCGCCAGCACGCGCACGCCGCCGTCGGCATCGCGCACCTCGAAGAGCTGCAGCGGCTTTTCGTAGCCCTCCACCGCCGCCTCGGCGGTGACATAGGGCAGGATCGTCGGAGGAAACTCCGCCAGGGCGGCTGGTGACTTGAATGACGACAGGACGAGCCAGAGCGCCGGACCGAACATCACCACCAGCCCGCCGATCAGCCAGACCCAGGTGAAAATGTCGGTCCAATGCCACCCGGTGCCGCCGCGACGGCGGAGCAGGAATTCAGAGACCCGGTTCATCGCGCCTTGCTCCGCGTTTCGTTGCGCCGGGCTATGCCAAGCTGGATCAGGGTCAGCACGACCAGCACCGCTCCCATGAGGATCGAGGCGGCCGAGGCGAGCCCCGGATTGCGCAGCAGCGACGCGAAGCCGACCTCGTAGATATATTGTGTGATGAACAAGGTGCTTGTGCCGGGACCGCCGCCGGTCAGCACATAGACCTCGTCGAAGATCTGCACGGCGCGGATAAGCACGAGCACCAGCACGACCAGAAGGTTGGGCCCCAGCAGGGGCAGGGTGATGCGCCAGAAGACGCGAAACGCCCGCGTGCCGTCCATCTCGGCAGCCTCGTAGAGGTCCTTCGGAATGGCCTGAAGGCCAGCCAGAAGAATCAGCGCATAAAAGCCGACATGCGCCCAGACCGACACCATGATCGACGCCATGAAGGCCCATTGGCGCTCCACCAGCCAGTTGACCGGGGTTCCGCCCATTTCAAACAGCATGAGATTCAGCAGGCCCTGCCGCTGCAGGATCCAGCGCCAGATAAGGCCGACCACGACCGGCGACAGCAGGACGGGGAAGAAGAACACGGCGCGCCAGAAGCTGCGGCCGCGCATATCGCGATTGAGCACAAGGGCGGTGATCAGCGCCACGCCAAGCATGAGCGCGACCTGCAACACGACAAAGGCCAGGGTGTTCCAGACCGCGATCCAGAACAGGTCTTCCGTGCAGCTCTTCGGGTCGAAGAAACTGCCGCAGGTGAACAGCCGCTGATATTGTTCGGCGCCGACAAAGGTTCGTTCGCCGAGGAACAGCGCTCCGCCGCCGGTCATCGAGTAAGCGAAATTGATGATGAGCGGGAAGAGGACGAAGATGCCGAACACCAGCATGTTCGGCGCCAGGAAAAAGGCGGCCATGCCGTTGAGCCCGGTGAGCCGCTGCAGCGCCCTCAAGGGCGGGTCGAAGGCGCGCGCCAGCCAGCCAACCGGCGCCATCAGGATGGCGCCGGCTCGGGCCGCGATGCCTTGGGAGGTGTTTTGCATCACGAACCTGTTCCGATATGGTTATTTTGAAGCGTCGGCCACCTTCGCCTTGATGTCCTCGTCGATGCGCGCATAGGCGTCGTCGAGCTTCATCTCGCCGGCCATGACCTGGCTGATGCGGGTGACGAGCGCACCGAAATAGGCCGATCCCCATTTCCAGGCCGGCAGCGCTGCCGCGTTGGGGAGCACATCATTGGTCGCCGCGACGAAAACGCCCAGCGCGGCCTTGACGTTCGGGTCGTCGGTCTTGAAGTTCAGTTCGCCGCCCAGAACGCCCTTGTGGGCGGGCAGGAAGAGGGTGCGCTCGGTGAACTCGCGCACCACTGCTTCGCTGGCGAGGTATTCCATCACCTTGGCGACTTCAGCGGGATTCTTGGTGTATTTGATGGCGACCAGCCCGGCGCCACCCGGAAGCCCGGAGCAGCCGGCCGTTCCGCAGGGCGAACCCGTTGCCACCCAGTCGAAATTCTTGCCGATCTTGGTCGACAGATTGGCGACCTGCCAGCTTCCCGAATAGTAGAAGGCAACCTGCGCGTTGATGAAGTCCTCGGCGCCGGCCCGATAGGTCGTTCCTGAGGCGGAAACCCAGGTCTCCTTGTTCATGCGCCCGCTCGTCGTCCAGTCGACCAGCCGCTGCGCGAAGGCCTTGACGCCTTCGTCCGCCGGCGCCGGCAACCGGTCCGGCCCTATGTAGTTGGCGCCAAAGGAAATGTTGGGCCCCGAAATGCGGTGGCCCGAGCGGTCTATGGCGACTGCCGCGTTAAGCTGCTGGCTGTCCTGTACCTTGCCGGCTGCCTCGACCCATTCGTCCCAGGTCGCCTTTTCGCCGGGAAGCGCCACGCCGGCCTGCTCGAACAGCGTCTTGTTGGCGAAGCCGCCGGTAAGCGTGATCTGGGTCATGAAGCCCGGAATCGCCTTGGAACCGTCGGGGCGCATCCAGTCGAACTGGTCGCCGAAATTGGTCTGCCAGTAGGCCGCGTCGGTGACAAGCGGCGTCAGGTCCAGCCAATGACCGGCCAGGTCCTTGAGATTGGTGACGCGGGCGATATCGGGACCGCGCCCGGCTTCGAGTTCGATCGGGAGCTGCTCCTGGACGACCTTGTAGGCAACGTTGTCGAGGATCACGTTGATCCCCGGATTGTCCTTCATGAAGCGATTGAGCAGGTCCTGGATGACCTCGCCCTCGACGCCGTCGGAATACCACATCACGCGTACGTCGCCGGCAAATGCCGCCGACGACAGCAGGGCCGCCGACAGGCCCAGGATTATCGATTTCATTCTCATGGTTTTCTCCTCCACTCCATACGGCTGGCGCCGCTTGATCTGTTGTGAGACCTTGGACCCGTTCCTCCGGGGCCTCCAAGCAGGCTCGCGTGGGTTCGCTCGCCTGAATAGCTTCTTGCTTTGTCGCAGGTTTTTGTCGGAAAGCCGTGGGACATTTTTCCGAAGCCTGCTCAGGAATTGGAAACGGCGGCGCCGGGCGCGAAATGCGTCGCCTTGCCGGCAATCTGCCAGTCGGACGGGTCGACTATGCGCCCCTCCGCCTCGATGCGTCCATCCGCGCGGAACACCACGTCGCCGTATTCGGGGTCCGCGACGCGCAGGACATCGTTGTCGCCGTGTTCGATCGCCAGGCTGGAAAACCGCGCCGCGAATGCGTCCAGCGAACCTTCCTCCAGATGCCTGCCCAGCCGGACGATCCAGCCGGCGCGATGGCCCGGCACGCGCAGTTCATTGCCGGCGGTCGGTCCGCTGGCGACCAGTTCGAAGCCGCCATCCGTCTTGAGCATCACCAGCCCGTCGCTGCCGCGGGCCAGCGCGACCTCGCCTTCGACGCGCGCTTCATCGAACGCGCTGCGCGGAAACCAGGCATGGGTGAAGTCGGGCTGCTCGGCCGCGCAGTTGAAGAGCAGAACCGCAAGGCCGCGATACTGGTGCATGCGGGGCAAGGAACCGCAGCCGCCCCAATAGGATGGCCGGCCATAGCCGGAATGGATCGTCTCGCCGGGATGATTGATCCATATCTGCGCGTCCGGATTGTCGCCGAGGCGCAGATGCAGCACGGTTTCCTGATAGCCCCACTCGTTCCAGCGATAGGCCGCGGCACTTCCCATCGAAAAATCGCGGGTCTTGTAGTGATAAAGCTTGGCGATGCGGTCCTGCCCCTGCGCGAAGCACCATTCCTGCGCGTCGTCGCCTTCCAGGCAGGCGATGCCGGCCAGAGCCTCCGGGACTTCGAGGCCATGGTCGCGAAGGCAGAGCGCAAGCTGCGGCAGCGTGTGAAAGCGCATGCCGTAGAAACCCTTGCCCCACAGCATGCGCGCGATACCCGACAACTCCAGCGACCGCGCCGCGCGCAGCGTGTGCTCGTAGGATCGTCCCTGCGCCCCGGTGAGCACGCCCTGCTGCGCGGAGCGGGCGACAATTTCGAGCAGGCGGATGATCGCGGTGCCCGCGCGGCGGCTCACATCGGCATCCGGCGCCAGCGCGTAAAGGATCGTCAAGCCCTTGAGATCGATCGGGAAATAGGGGGCGGAGTTGAATTCCGCCATTTCCCAGTCCTCGAAATGATCGAGCCAGGCGCGCACCCGCGCGAGGCCCACCGCCGACTGCTCCGCGCCGATCCGGCCGGAACGGCGGAAGCGCGCTTCAGGCAGGAGATCACCGGCGAGATAGGCCGCGGTGTGAAACAGAAGCGCGTGGTTCTCGGAGAAATACCACTGCACGTCGTTGCCCGGCTCATCCATCCAGTAGCGGTAGTTGAGGATCGCCGCATCGATGCGCCGGCGCAGATCGCCGGCAATCGCCTCGCCATAGACACGCCGGGCCCAGAGCAGCGGCACGAGGATGAAATCGGCGCAGTCGTGGCAGTCCTCGATCGCGGGCAGCGCGCCGGCGATCATGGCGTCCGTGTCCGCTCCGGCGCGTCCGCGTCGCCAGCCGCGCCAGCGCGCGCACCGTATCGGCCTCGGCGAAATCGGCCACTTCGTCCAGCGCTTCGCCGATCCTGTCGGCAAGCGCGGCGGGGGCCGCGCCCTGGCGCCCGGCATGGCAGATCTCGACGCCGAATACGCGGCTGGCCGTGAAGCCGGAAGACGTCAGCGAAACGGCGAAATGCCGGAAGTCGGCGGGGAGGTCCTCGGCGGCGGCGATCGCGATGCGGCCTGCGCCGGCTTCGATGCGGCGGCGGAAGGTCACCGGCTCCTCGATCGACATGAAGTCGCCTTCGATCCTGACCGACACGTCCATGGCGACCGGCAGCTTCACATCGGTCTCAAGCGCGACCTCGCCGTCGCAATAGGCCGGACACTCGAAATGCATCGCTTCGAGTGCGCCCTCCATCGCCGTCGCGATGTCGCTATTCACGGTGATCGGCAGCGCATGTTCGACGCTGGGGCCGGACAGCAAGTCCAACTGGAAGAAATAGCGGGCGTCGCGCTCGGCGAGATCGTCGAACCAGACGCGGATGTCATTGGCGCCGGCAACGAGTTCCACTTCGAAGTCCTGGGCGGCTTCGAGATTGCGTCCATAGGGCGCCATCCAGCCGGCCTCGGTTCCGTTGACGAACAGCACGGCGCCGCCGCAGGTGCGCAGCCTGAGCCGCGCCGGGCCGGCGGCCGCCGCGTGGAGCCCGGTGCGCGCCCAGGTGCCGATCACGGTCGGGCGGAACCAGAAGCCCGACAGGTCGACGCGCGGCGAGCCGAAAGGCAGCCAGACGCGGTCGGCCTCGAACGCGCCCTGCGGATGAGGCCGTTTGTCGCGGCGTTCGGCGGCGAATTCGGTGCGGCACGGGTATTCGTGCGGGATGAAGTTCTTGTGCTTGGTGAGGAAGAAGAAGGGGTCCATCTCCCCCTTCATCGGCTGGTCGGCAACGTCGTAGCGTTGTTCCGAGGTTGCGCCCAGAAGCCAGTAGACGATTGGGCTGCCGGCTGCGAGCGGCCGGCGGAGCGTGTGGGCAGGTTCCTGCATGTTCATCTCAGTGCCTCGACCGGTACGGGTGACACGTCGTTGTAAGCCTGGTTTTCGCCGGTCATGCCCCACACGAAGGCATAGGGTCCGGTGCCGCTGCCCATGTGGATCGACCAGGCCGGCGAGATCACGCAATCGCCATTGGCCACGATCAGGTGGCGGGTATTGTCCGGCCGCCCCATCAGATGGATTACCCGGTCCTCTGGCGCGAGATCGAAGTAAAGGTAAGCCTCCATGCGGCGCTCGTGCAAATGCGGGGGCATGGTGTTCCACACGCTGCCCGGAGCCAGATCGGTGATCCCCATCAGCAGCAGGCAGGAAGGGGTGACTTCCGGATGGATGTACATGCGCAGGATGCGTTTGCTGGCGCGCCGTTCTTCGCCGAGTTCGAGCGGCTTCGACTGGGATTTGGTGATCAGCCGGTGGGCGATGTCGGCGCCGGCCGGAACCGAATTCATGTAGAAACGTGCCGGCTGCGCCGCGCTGTCGCTTTCGAGCCTAACCTCCTGCGCGCCGCGCCCGACATAGAGCACGTCGCGGTTGGCAAGCGCGAAGCGCTGTCCGTCGACCGTCACGGTTCCAGCGCCGCCCAGATTGGCGATGCCCATTTCGCGCGCCGTGAAGAAACAGGGCGTGCCGACATCCGCGCCGTCGCCGAAGCTCAACGCTTCATCAGCCGGGCAGGCGCCGCCGACGATCATGCGGTCGACATGGGTGTAGGCGAATTCAATGCGGCCGGGTTCGAACAGGCGTTCCACCAGGAACTCGGCGCGCAGCCGCTCAGTGCCGTAGCCGTCAATGTCGCCCGGACCGGCGCCGTAGAGGACCCGCATCGTCATGCCGCACCTCCGGCCGCCTCGGCATGGATCATGCCTTCGGTGAGGCAGAGGATCGCCAGCGCCTGGCCGTAGCCGGTCGGCTGGATCGGGATGTCGCGGTAGAACTGAAGATCGTGGCCCATGCGGGTGCCGTAGGAAACGTTCCGCAGCACGCCGTTCTCGTCTATATTGGCGAGCACCGCATCGAGCGCGCGCCGGCCGGCCGGCCCGCAGGCTTTCGGTCCGATGCCGATGCGCGCGGCCTTCATCAGGCCGTAGCCGAAGCCGGCCGTGGCCGACATCTCTTCGTAGGAGGTCGGGTCGTCGAGCAGCGTGTGCCATGCGCCCGAGGGTGCCTGAAGCCGCAGCAACGCCTCGATCTGCGTTTCCAGCACGCCCAGCAGGTAGGCTTCCACCGCTGCGCCGAGACCGCCGTTTTCCACGAGGTCGAGGATGCCGACGGTGATCCAGGCATTGCCGCGGCCCCACAGGGCGCGGGCGAAATTATGCCGGCCGGCGAAGGTCCAGCCATGGAACCACAGGCCCGATTTCGGGTCGGCGAGGTAGCGGGCGTGAACGAGGAACTGGCGGACGGCGTCGTCCATGCAGGGCTGGCGGCCGGCTGCCCGCCCGTAGAAAGCAAGGAACAGACCCGTCATGAACAGCGTGTCGTCCCACAATTCGTCGTCGTTGATCTTGTCGGAGACGTTGTGCTGAAACCCGCCTTCCGGGGTGCGCGGCATGTCGCGCATCACCCTGTCGGCCCAGTCGCCGAGCGGGCTTTCCCAGCGGGGATCGCGGGTCGTCCCCCACAGCAGCGCCAGCGCCATCATCGGAGCGGTGGTGTTGATGTTCATCGACGGAACGCCTTCAGCGAACCGCCGTTCGTACCAGCCCTCAATCGTCTTTAGAAGGTTAGGGTCCTTCGTGTGCCGCCACAGGCGGACCAGGCCATAAAGCCCGACGCCCTGCGGCCACTCCCAGGAATCGAAGCTGATGTAGTCGCCGGCCGTGCCGTCGAGGTTGGGTTCGTCAAAACGACCGTCGTGGCGCAGGCCTGTCATGCCGCGGACCAGCAGGTCGAGCTTCGTGCGCATGTGTCCGACTGACGGCGCCACTGTTCCTCCCAGAATTGCTGATGCCGAAATGACAGGTTCCACAAATTTGCATCTTGCGCAATCTGAAATTTTTTTGCAGCCTGTGGATGGAACGCCTCCGCGGACGCGACATGAGGGACGGCCAGTGAATGTGAAGATCGAGAGCGGCAAACGCGGCACACCAACCCGGCGCGTGCGGCTCGAAGACATAGCCGCGCATTGCGGCGTCTCCGTCAGCACCGCGTCGCGGGCGCTCGCCGGCGGCAAGGGCGTTCGCGGCGATCTTCGCGCCACGATAATAGAGACCGCCAAGAAGCTGAACTATTCGATTCCGACCTCGATTGCCGGCCGCAAGGTGCTGCTCGCGGCGAGCGGCGCGGCGATGGTCGACTATGTCCGCAACCAGTTCACCTTCTATGTGCTCGACGGATTGAGGGAACGTGCGGCGACCCTGGGCGTGGAGCTTGTGTCGCGCTCCATAGGCGACGCCGGCGAGCAGATGACGCTGCTCAATGAAGCCAGGGAAGACAAGGCGGTGGTCGGCTGCCTGTTTCTGACGCTTGACGACGAGGCGGTGCTGACGCTGACCGGCGACTTCGGCAAGCCGATCGTGCTGATAAACGGCGACGACCCGCTTATGCACCATTCCAGCGTGACGCCGTGCAACCGCTCGGCGGCGCGGCTGGCGACGCAGCACCTGCTCGACCTCGGCCACCGGCGGATATTGTTCCTGATGCGGCGCGGCCGGCGCACGATCGAGCGCCGGTTCGAGGGCTGGCAGGATGCGCTGCGCGAGCGCGGCGCCGAGGCCGCGGATCTGGCCGTGGAGGTATCGGACTGGCTGCCGGACCTCGCCGCGGAGGCAATCGCGGAGCGCATCGCGGCGCGTGGCCTGGATTTCACCGCCGTGCTCGCCGCCGGCGACAGCCTTGCCGTCGGCGCGATGATGGGTGTCCACAAGGCCGGCTATCGGGTGCCGGACGATGTGTCGGTCATGGGAATGGACGACCTGCCGCAGGCGGCTTTCCAGAACCCGCCCCTCACGACGATGCATATTCCCATGCGCGAGATCGGCGCGGCTTCGCTCGACCTTCTGCTCAATGAACTCGGCGGCATGGCCATGCCGCCGCGCCGCGTGGAGTTCGCCTGCCATATCGTAAAGCGCCAGTCGACCGGCGCCGTCCGCCCCTGAACCCTTTCGTCCACACCGCGGCGCGGACGAACCCGTCATGACATCGCCGCGGACGGGTTCGAGCCGTCTTGCAAACGTCCATAGAAGCCGCCGAAGAAAAGCAGGGGTTCGCCGTCCCGCAAGGTGGCGGCGGTGACGCTGGCGACGACGATCAGATGATCGCCACTCAGGTTAACGAAGAGCGAAGTCCCCCTCTCCGTCTTGCTTCGCAAGCCACCTCTCCCCCTGCGGGGGCGAGGAAAGGCGCCAAGCGGTCCGGCCGCGCGTTTCCTCGCCCCTGCGAAGCTCTTGCGAAGCGGGGGAGAGGTGGCCGCGAAGCGGCCGGAGAGGGGGCTGAATGGCGATCCCGTCAACCCGGATTCGGAGCCCTGATGGACTGCTGCTCGGGATTGACGAAATGGTACATCAGGCGACCTCTCGGCCCACGGCGGCAATGTGTTCGGCCGAGGTGTCGTAATATTTCAGCCGCCGGTCGGCATAGCGCCCGGCCGGTGCGACGATGCCGCATTTCGTGACGATTTCTATTCTGTCGCGCAAGGCGGGCGCCGCCTTCAGCGCCGTTCCGAGCAGCGCCTCGGCGGTGTAGCCGCCATAGATGTCCGCCTGATCGATCGTGGTAATGCCTTGCGCGACGCAGGCCTCGATCTTGGCCTGGATATGGCGCGCGGATGTGTCGGCATCGTCGCCGAGCCGCCACATGCCGTAGACGATCCGCGAGAGTTCGATCTCGCCCAGGCGAACGCGCCGCATCATCGCCGTTCTCCTATTCCGAGCGGAGTGGCCGGCATGGTGGCCGGCACCCTTCCATAGGTGTGCGGCAGCGAGCAGGTCTTGAGATTGGGCAGCACCCGCTTGCCGAAGGAAAAGGCTTCGTCGAGATGCGGATAGCCGGAGAAGATGAAGGCGCGGATGCCCATTTTTCGATATTCCTCGATCTCAGACATCACCTGGTCGGTCGATCCGACGATCGCCGCGCCGCAGCCGGAGCGGGCGCGTCCGATCCCCGTCCACAGATGGCGCTCGACATAGCCCTCGGCGTCGGCGCGCTCGCGGTTCTTCGCCTGGTGCGCGACGCCGAGCGAAGTCGCGTCCAGCGCCCGGCCGCGGATCGCCCGGCCTTGCGCGTCGTCCAGCCTCGACACCAGTTCCTCGGCATATTCGCGGGCTTCGGCCTCGGTGTCGCGCACGATCATGTGAATGCGCAGGCCATAGTCCAGGGTGCGGCCATGGGCGGCGGCGCGCGCGTGAGCATCGCGCATGCGCCCGGCCAGCACGTCCTTCGTCTCAGGCCACATCAGGTAGACATCGCACTCAGCGCCGCACAGTTCGAGCGCGTCGGGCGAATAGCCGCCGAAGTAGAGCAGCGGCCCGCCATTCTGCTGGTACGGCTTTGCGGGATCGGCGGTCACTTTTTTGAACTGGTATACCTCGCCCTGATGGTCGATCTCGTCGCGCGTCCAGGCCTGGCGGAGAATTCGCACGACTTCATGCGAGCGCTGGTAGCGGAAGCCGCTGTCGGCGACTTCGCCCGGAAAGTCGGAAGAGATGATGTTGACCGTCAGCCGGCCCTTCAGCATGTGGTCAAGCGTGGCGAGCGTGCGCGCCAGCATGATCGGCTGCATCTCGCCGCATCGCACGGCCGCCAGTAGATTGATCTTCGACGTAATCGGGGCGCAGCCGGCCACGAAGGACAACGTGTCCTGTCCGACCTGATAGGAGGAAGGGCACAGTATGTTGCGGAATCCCAGTTCCTCGGCGGTCGTGACGATTGCGGAGCAATGTTCCCAGTTCGAACGCAGCGCGCCGTCCGGCACGCCGAGATAGCGGAAATCGTCGGAGCACAGGGCCGAGAACCATGACACCTCGCACGCGTCAAGGTCGGCCGATGTCACCGGAACGACTGTCATTTGCAATCTTTCCTCATTTGCGCGCCGCCTTCATTCAAGTTTTTGTTTGAGTATCATCGGTTTTGATGTAGATCAATAGTGTATCAATTTTTTCGCGGGAAACCAGGTGCCCTCGACCCGAAACCCCTATGCGCTTCCCGTGCATCAGCAGATCAGCGAGATGCTGATCCGCGAGATTGCTGCCGGGCGGATCATCGAGGGCGAGAAGCTGCCGCCCGAGCGCGACATGGCGGCAGGCCTCGGGATTGCCGTCGGCACGCTGCGCAAGGCCCTCGGCGAACTGGAGCGCAAGGGCATGCTTAGCCGCGTCCAGGGCTCCGGCAATTATGTGCGCGCCTTGCCCGACGTGGCCAGCGTCTACTCCATGTTCCGGCTCGAGCTGGCGGAGGGGGGCGGGCTGCCGACGGCGCGTGTCCTGTCGGTGGATCGGCTGGCGAAGCCGGCTGACCTGCCCGCATTCGGCTCAAGCGGCGAGGCGCATCGGATCAGGCGCCTGCGGAGCCTTGGCGGCAAGCCGGCGGCGCTGGAGGAAATCTGGCTCGACGGATCGCGCGCCGGAAGGATAGGCATCGAGGAACTGTCCGATTCGCTTTACCTCTACTACCGCAAGGCCCTCGGCATCTGGATGGTGCGCGCCGAGGACCGCGTCGGCGTCGGCGAAGTGCCCGCATGGGCGCCTCCGGAGTTCGGTCTCGCGCCGGGTGCCGCTGCCGGTTTCATCGAGCGGATCGGCTGGACCCAGGATGGCGCCAGCGCGGAGTTCTCGCGGACCTGGTTTGATCACGGCGTCGCGCGCTATGTCGCGCGGCTGCGATAGGAGCGCATATGGCGGAACACATCTCCTACGGTGTCATTGGCTGCGGAATGATGGGGCAGGAGCACCTGCGCAATATTGCGCTGCTGCCCGACGCCCATGTCGCGGCGATCTTCGAGCCCGACGCGGCGATGCGCGAGCGCGCCGCGACCCTTGCGCCGCAAGCCGCGTTTGCCGGTTCGGTTGCCGAATTGATCGGCCGCCCGAACGTCGACTGCCTGCTGATCGCCAGCCCCAACCATGTGCATTTCGCGCAACTGAAGGAAATCGCCGCCACCCGCCCCCTGCCGGTCCTGGTCGAGAAGCCGCTCTTCGCCGACCCGGCGGACGCCGGCGCGGTACAGGCCTTCGCCGCCGGCTACCCGGCGCCGGTCTGGGTGGCGATGGAGTATCGGTATATGCCGCCGGTGGCACGCTTCATCGAGCAGGCAGAGGACGCCACCGGCGGTATAAGGATGCTGACGATCCGCGAGCATCGCTTTCCGTTTCTCGACAAGGTGGGGCATTGGAACCGCTTCAACCGCAATTCGGGTGGCACCTTCGTCGAGAAATGCTGCCATTTCTTCGATTTGATGCGGCTGATCCTGAAATCCGAACCGGTGAGGATAATGGCCTCGGCCGGGCAGGAGGTTAACCACCGCGATGAGCGCTACAATGGCGAGGCGCCCGATATCTGGGACTGCGGCTATGTGCTGGTCGATTTCGCCAGCGGCGCGCGGGCGATGCTGGAACTCTGCATGTATGCGGAAGGCAGCCGCTACCAGGAGGAGATCAGCGCCGTGGGCGCGCGCGGCAAGATCGAATGCCTTGTGCCGGGGCCCGGCCGTTTCTGGCCGGCGCATCTGGGAGCCGCGCCGACGCCGCAGGTCATCATCAGTCCGCGGCACCCGCAGGGACCTTTCGGGATCGAGGTCCCCGTCGATCCAAGATTGCTGGCGGCGGGCGATCACAATGGCTCGACATTCCACCAGCACCAGCGGTTCTGTGCCGCCGTTCGAGGCGACGGGCCGGTCGAGGTGACGCTGGATGACGGCTGGAAGGCCGTCGCAATGGGCATCGCCGCGCAATGGTCGGCGGCCACGGGCTCCGTGATTGAAGACCCGCTCGACGCCATAGGCGCCTGAAGAAAACTGCCAGAATTTTGCTTCAGCTCAGTGTTTTCGCGACGCTTTGCGAAAACTGGAATCCAATTTCCGCGCGATGCTCTGTCAGCCCGGTGGCGGATGCGGCCGCGAAGCGGCTCATCCGCAGCAGCGTCCGACATTGACGCGCCTGCAGCGCAGCACGTGCCCGACCGCTACAATAACGCGCAGTGGGAAAGGGAAATCGTCAAGCGCCGCTCGCGCGCGGTTAACTGACGCCGTGGTCTTGCCGGCCTTGCACAAGGGGAAGTCGGCGTCCTATTTACGAGGCAACGAAGCAATGCTCGATTCCGCCCGTCCGCGCGGATCCCGCCAACCAAGGGACTATCGATGAAGAACCCCGTCGAAACCTACATGAACCTCGTGCCGATGGTCGTCGAGCAGACCAATCGCGGCGAGCGGGCCTATGACATCTTCTCGCGGCTCTTGAAGGAACGCATCATCTTCATCACCGGACCGGTCGAGGATGGCATGGCGACGCTGGTGTGCGCGCAGCTTCTGTTTCTTGAGGCCGAGAATCCAAAGAAGGAAATCTCGCTCTATATCAACTCGCCCGGCGGCGTCGTCACCTCGGGCCTGGCCATCTACGATACGATGCAGTTCATCAAGCCGGCCGTGTCGACGCTCTGCATCGGCCAGGCCGCTTCCATGGGTTCGCTGCTGCTGACGGCCGGCCACAAGGGGATGCGCTTCGCCACGCCGAACGCGCGCATCATGGTTCATCAGCCGTCCGGCGGGTTTCAGGGCCAGGCCTCCGACATCGAGCGCCACGCCCAGGACATCATCAAGCTGAAGCGTCGTCTCAACGAGGTCTATGTAAGGCACACCGGCAAGGACTATGAGACGATCGAAAGGACGCTGGACCGGGACCACTTCATGACGGCGGACGAGGCCAGGGATTTCGGCCTGATCGACCAGGTCATCTCGACGCGCGAGGCCATCGAAAGTCCTCCGCAGGGATAATGTCGCCGATTGCGCGGCTTGCGGCCGATGACACTTTTTTGACCCGTCGCGTGGCTTTTCGGACACAATTTGCTGTTCCCTCGACGGTCCGGGCGACTTACGTTAAGCCAATGTTGATTTTCGACGGCTTAGCTTCATTTGGGGTTATCGGAAATTGCAGCCGTACTTTGTGATGATGGGTCGCGCGCCGTCGCGTGCCAAATCGCTGGCATCGCGGCGCTTGCGAGGTTAAATAGTTGATGCGCCGCTTGGCCGACATGCCGGCGAGGCGGCACTGAAAGGACTTGGACATTATGAGCAAGGTCAGTTCCGGCGGCGGCGACTCCAAGAACACGCTGTACTGCTCGTTCTGCGGCAAGAGCCAGCACGAGGTGCGCAAGCTGATCGCCGGTCCGACGGTGTTCATCTGCGACGAATGTGTCGAGCTCTGCATGGACATCATCCGCGAGGAGAACAAGACCTCGATGGTGAAGTCGCGCGAGGGCGTACCCACCCCGCAGGAGATCCTGAAGGTTCTCGACGACTACGTGATCGGCCAGCCCTACGCCAAGCGCGTGCTGTCGGTCGCTGTCCACAACCACTACAAGCGCCTCGCCCATTCGACGAAGAACAATGACGTCGAGCTGGCGAAGTCGAACATTCTTCTCATCGGCCCGACCGGCTGCGGCAAGACGCTGCTTGCGCAAACGCTCGCGCGCATCATCGACGTGCCGTTCACAATGGCGGACGCCACGACGCTGACCGAAGCCGGTTACGTCGGCGAGGATGTCGAAAACATTATCCTGAAACTGCTGCAGGCCGCCGACTATAATGTCGAGCGGGCGCAGCGCGGCATCGTCTACATCGACGAGATCGACAAGATCTCGCGCAAGTCCGACAATCCATCGATCACCCGCGACGTGTCCGGCGAGGGCGTGCAGCAGGCGCTTCTGAAGATCATGGAAGGCACGGTCGCATCCGTACCGCCGCAAGGCGGCAGGAAACATCCGCAGCAAGAGTTCCTGCAGGTCGACACCGCCAATATTCTTTTCATATGCGGCGGTGCCTTCGCCGGCCTCGACCGCATCATTTCGGATCGCGGGCGCAAGACTTCAATCGGCTTCAGCGCAACGGTCGCCTCGCCGGAAGATCGCCGGACCGGCGACATTTTCAGGCTGGTCGAGCCCGAGGATCTTCTGAAATTCGGACTGATTCCGGAGTTCGTCGGCCGTCTTCCGGTCCTGGCGACATTGGAGGATCTCGACGAACCGGCGCTGATCCAAATACTCACCGAGCCGAAGAACGCGCTGGTCAAGCAGTACCAGCGCCTGTTCGAAATGGAGAATGTCGAGCTTACCTTTCATGAAAATGCGCTGACGGCGATCGCCAAGCGCGCCATCGAGCGCAAGACCGGCGCGCGCGGCCTGCGCTCGATCATGGAGGCGATCCTGCTCGACACCATGTTCGAGCTTCCGGCCCTGGAAGGCGTTCAGGAAGTCGTGATCTCGGAAGAGGTCGTCACGGGCAGCGCCCGGCCGCTCTATATCTACTCCGAGCAGAAGGAAAAGAAGGCGAGTGTCGGCGCCTGATAGGTTGACGGTCTGGAGCGATAGAGCGTGCTCTGGCAGGGCGATGAGGGGCGGCGCAAGCGGTCAAAGCCTCGATCTGCGAATATGATTCTGTCGGTATTTCAATGGTTTATAACGGCGCCTTCGGGCGCCGTCTTCGCTTCCGGCTTGAATTTGCGGTCTCACTAGCGCGCCGCGCACCGGTTTTGCCGCGCCTATGCCGACGTGATGTGGCTGTGACCGAAGAACAGCGGGTATCGGCAAAGCTCGCGGACAATGCGGTGCGAGCCGCGCTCGAACACGAACATGTTCTCCCAGTAGCCGGTAACCGCGTAATGCGATCCGTCGGGCAGCAGCGTGATGCCGCAAGGATAGCGCAGCCCGGCGGTCCGCGTGTCGAGGCGCTTCACCAAGCCGCCGGTGGCGCCGTCGAAGATCATCAGTTGGTGCGAACTCGGGAAGCTGGCCAGGACCTGATCATGGCGATCGTCATAGCGGATCGACAGACCGTGCCGCATCAGCCTGCTGGCCTGCCGATCGCCCATTTTCGACAGGATTTTGGTGCGCGCATCGTATTTCAGCGTCGCGGCGCCGAGGTAGTTCAGGCCGGGCTCGGTGGTCTGGTCGGCCTCATAGGCGATCCCGTCCTCGCCGCGCTGGCGTGCGTCCTCGCGCGCACTGCCATAGGTCGACTGGATGGCGAAGATGCGGTCGAGGCTTCCGGCCGCCAGGTGGCGCAGTTCGGTTCGGCCCCGGCTCGTCCTCTTCTTGTCCACCAGTCTGCCGCTTGAAACCTCGATCACCGTGATCGACGCCTCCACGACGGTGCGCGGCACGGTGTGCTCGCCGGTCTCCGGCGAAATGATCGAGCCGTAATTGGCGGCCACGATGTATTTGCCGTTTTCGATCAGCCTTATGTCGTGGGGGTCGACGCCATAGGTGGAATAGCTTTCGCGGATCTGAAGCGTCTGGGGGTCGCGGATGGTCAGGCGGCCGTAGAGATGTTCGAGCCCGCCCCTGGCCTGCTGCTTGGGCGATCGCTCCGAAATGATGACGGTCCTGCCGCCGTCGAGGTAGGCAGCATGGCCGCCGCCGCGCCAGCCTTCGCGAAAGGAAGGGGCGATGCCGGCCATTTCGAGCGTTTCGGGATCGAAAGAGCAGTGCTCGGCGCCTTCAAATCCGCATAGAACGCCGATCGAGCGGTCAGGCGCGACCTCGATGTCGTGCGCGTTGACCGGGAGCAGCGTCTGGCGGATCGAGCCGTCCATGCCCACACGCGTGATCATGCGTTTGATGCCGTCGGTCTGGCGGATGGAGCGCGTGAAGCGGCGGTTCCGGTCGAGCGGCTTGCCGTTGGCGAAGGCGTATTCCGGCATGTAGCCCGGCACGTAGACGGCGATCCGCTTCAGCGCGGCCGCCGTCTTCTTCGCCGGATTTCCGGAGGCTGCGGCAGATTGCGACGGAGCCAAGGCCCCGGCCAGGCCAAGCAGGGCACCACCAGTCAGAAGGTTTCGGCGATCGATCTTCATTTGAGCCGTGGTTTGGTTGATTATCGCTGCGCCGGGCACGGCAATGTGACATGATGTCGAAATATCGGAATTCACGTTTCACCGTGCCGAAGTGTCGCGGAAGTCGTCACGGCGATCAAGCCGAAACGCGCGACATGTGGAGGCCGGTGGCTGCTTCGCATGTGCCCTTGACCTTTTGACGGCGCAACGCCAACTAACACGCTAGGTCAGGGGCTTCCTTCCGTGCTAGCCAAGCCGAACCTTTCGGCAATAGGCGGAGAGGCGAGTGCCCGCTAAGATGAGATTCGCGGTCGGCTAACGGCGGCCGCGGAAGAAAGGTTCCAAGATGGCCAAACTCCCACGCAGTCCGGGTAACGGTGTCTACGCAGTCCTCCCGCTGCGCGACATCGTTGTGTTCCCGCATATGATCGTTCCGCTTTTTGTTGGCCGCGAAAAATCGATCAAGGCGCTGGAAGACGTAATGGGCGCGGAAAAGCAGATTCTGCTCGCCACCCAGATGAATGCGGCCGACGACGATCCGGAGGCGTCCGCGATCTACGATGTCGGCACGCTTGCCAACGTGCTGCAGTTGCTGAAGCTCCCTGACGGAACAGTCAAGGTATTGGTCGAGGGCACCGCCCGCGCCAGGATCGAAAGCTTTACCGATCGCGCCGACTTCCATGAGGCCAAGGCGGTCATGATGGCGGAGCCGGCCGAGGAGGAGATCGAGATAGAGGCGCTTGCGCGCTCCGTCGTCGCCGACTTCGAGAATTATGTGAAGCTCAACAAGAAGATCTCTCCCGAGGTTGTCGGCGCGGCGAGCCAGATCGACGATTTTTCGAAGCTCGCGGACACGGTCGCCTCGCATCTCGCCATCAAGATTCCAGAGAAGCAGGAGATGCTCGCGACGCTTTCCGTCAAGGAGCGGCTGGAGAAGGCGATGGGCTTCATGGAAGCCGAGATCTCCGTGCTCCAGGTCGAAAAGCGCATCCGCTCGCGCGTCAAGCGCCAGATGGAGAAGACGCAGCGCGAATACTACCTCAACGAGCAGATGAAAGCGATCCAGAAGGAGCTCGGCGAGGGCGAGGATGGCCGCGACGAGGCGGCCGAAATCGAGGCGCGCATCAAGAAGACGAAGCTCTCCAAGGAGGCCCGCGAGAAGGCGGAAGCCGAATTGAAGAAGCTGCGCTCGATGTCGCCGATGTCGGCCGAATCCACGGTCGTGCGCAACTATCTCGACTGGCTGCTGTCGCTCCCGTGGTCGAGGAACTCCAAGGTCAAGCAGGATTTGAGCTACGCCCAGGAGGTGCTCGACGCCGACCATTTCGGCCTCGAAAAGGTCAAGGACCGCATCGTCGAGTATCTGGCCGTGCAGAGTCGCCAGAAGAAGATCAAGGGCCCGATCCTGTGCCTCGTCGGTCCTCCCGGCGTCGGCAAGACCTCGCTCGGCAAGTCGATCGCCAAGGCGACCGGACGCGAGTTCGTGCGCATGGCGCTGGGCGGCGTGCGCGACGAAGCCGAAATCCGTGGCCACCGGCGTACCTATATCGGCTCGATGCCCGGCAAGGTCATCCAGTCGATGAAGAAGGCTAAGAAGTCCAACCCGCTGTTCCTGCTCGATGAGATCGACAAGATGGGCCAGGATTTCCGCGGCGATCCGTCCTCGGCCTTGCTCGAAGTGCTCGATCCGGAGCAGAACTCGACTTTCATGGACCACTATCTCGAAGTCGAATACGACCTGTCGAGCGTGATGTTCGTGACGACGGCCAATACGCTGAATATCCCCGCGCCCCTGATGGACCGCATGGAGATCATCCGTATCGCCGGCTACACCGAGGACGAAAAGGTCGAGATCGCCAAGCGCCACCTGTTGCCGAAGGTGATCCGCGACCACGCGCTGCAGCCCAAGGAGTTCGCCGTCTCCGACGATGCCATCCGCGCGCATCATCCAGACCTACACGCGCGAGGCGGGCGTGCGCAGCCTTGAGCGCGAGCTTATGAAGCTCGGGCGCAAGGCCGTGACCGAAATCATCAAGTCCAAGAAGAAGTCGATCAAGTTCACGTCGACGAATCTCGAGGACTATCTCGGCGTGCCGCGCTTCCGCTTCGGCCATGCCGAGACGGACGATCAGGTCGGCGTCGTCACCGGTCTTGCCTGGACCGAGGTCGGCGGCGAGTTGCTGACGGTCGAGGGTGTCATGATGCCCGGCAAGGGCAGGATGACGGTCACCGGCAACCTTAAGGATGTCATGAAGGAGTCGATCTCGGCGGCGGCGTCCTACGTCCGCAGCAGGGCGATCGATTTCGGCGTGCAGCCGCCGCTCTTCGACAAACGCGACATCCACGTCCACGTTCCGGAAGGCGCAACGCCGAAGGACGGCCCGTCGGCCGGCGTGGCGATGGCGACCGCGATTGTCTCGATCCTGACCGGTATTCCTGTCAGGGCGGATGTGGCGATGACCGGCGAGATCACGCTGCGTGGCCGCGTGCTTCCCATCGGCGGACTGAAGGAAAAGCTCCTGGCTGCGCTTAGGGGCGGCATAAAGAAAGTGCTGATCCCCGAGGAGAACGCCAAGGATCTGGCCGAGATCCCCGACAATGTGAAGAGCGGCATGGAAATCGTGCCGGTCAGCCGGGTCGGTGAAGTGCTCAGGCACGCACTGGTCAGGATGCCCGAGCCGATCGAGTGGTCGGAGCCGGTCGACGCCGTTGCGGCAACGCCGGACACCGCGGACGACAGCGGCAAGGCGCTGGCCCACTGATTTCGGTTAAAATGCCCCAGAATGCACGAGGCCGGGCCTTGCGCCCGGCTTTTTCATGTGAGAAACGGCGGAACTCCGGGATTTTTGCCACGTTTTGCGTGACACCCGGCAGGGAGAGTTGGAACGTTAGACTCCACTAAGTTTGTTTTCCGGCGTTGCGTCCCCCGATCCTGGATCCTCAAGGAAGGAAATATTGATGAACAAAAATGAACTGGTTTCCGCGGTTGCGGATGCAGCGAAGCTCTCGAAGACTGAGGCTCAGTCCGCGGTGGAGGCAGTGTTCTCCGTCATCACCGGTGAACTGCAGAAGGGCGGCGATGTGCGGCTCGTTGGCTTCGGCAACTTCAGTGTCTCCAAACGCGCCGCGTCTACCGGCCGCAATCCGCAGACTGGCGCGGAGGTGAAGATCCCGGCTCGCACCGTGCCGAAGTTCACTGCTGGCAAGGGTCTTAAGGACGCCGTGAACTGAACTTGCCATCATTCTCCGCGAACCGGACTGGCGCCGGTTCCGGATTTTAAAGACCCTGCCGCGACGGCGGGGTTTTTCTTTTGGGGGCCGCTTCGCAAAGGCGCGAAACCGATCTGGCGCCAGTCAAGGGCGCCATTTGTGACGATTGAGCAACAGTATAGGAGGGAAGGATCGGAGTAGGAAGCGGCGGGGCAAATCTGCCGCTTTCCCGCCATAAACCCGGAGCACCCGATTAGAGCGCCCGGCGGGCAAAGGGTGTAGCCGCGGGTAACGCGCGGCGAGGGAGAGTATGCGCGGTTTTGTGTCCTTTGGGATGGAGCGGAACTGGACGGCGCAAGGCGTCTCGGGGCGATTCCGGTCATTCCACGAGGGGCTTGTACCGGTTGGCGATAGCGTGCGTGGGCCTTGCGGGATGGCCGCGCGGCAAGCTGTCACGGCACGCCCCACTTTGGTCGAATTGGACCGGCATCATTCAAAAATCAGTCTCGTCGGCATGCGTGGTGCGCGCGCTTGGCCTCGAGGCGATGCAAGGCGTGTCTCAGGCAACGGACACGGTTTATCCGGGGACGGCAAGACGCAGTCGACGGGGGCGCTTGATCGCCCCGAATGCGCGACATTTGTTGCGGTTTCGTCCGGATGGCCCTTTGACAGGGGCGATGGATTTGAGTGCGGTCGTTCGACTGTTGTCGACCGGTGCCAAATGGAACGAGATGCCGGTGATGAATATTTTCCTCGCGACGATCACGGATCCTTTCGCCGGCTGTGCGGAAAAAGACCGTGATGCATAGCGTTTCGTTTGTCCTGAGGTCGGCGGTAGCGTCCGCGTTGTTCGCCGTCGCGATGCTTGCCACCAATCCGGCGGCGGCAATCGACGAGCGAATCTTTGACGACAAGGGCGAGGTGACGAAACAGTCCAGCCCCTGGGCGGTTTTCCAGTTCGGCTATAGCGCCTACAAGAACGGCCACAAGGATCAGGCCGTGGAGGCCTATCGCTACGCCGCCGAAAAAGGCCAGATCGGCGCGACGTGGAAACTCGCGCGTATGTACGCCGAAGGCGACGGCGTCGACCGCAACGACTACGAAGCGTTCAAATTCTTCGGCGAGATCGTTTCGCAGGATATCGAGCCGGGCAGTCCCGAGGAAAGCTATATGTCCGATGCTCTGGTGGCATTGGGCAGCTACCTGAAGAAAGGCATCCCGGGCAGCCCCGTCGAAGCCAATCCGGCGGCCGCCCAGCAGTACTACATGCGCGCGGCGGCGAACTACCGCAATCCGAATGCCCAGTTCGAGATGGGCAAGATGTTTCTCGACGGCGACGGCGTGAAGCGCAGCGTGCGCCAGGCGGGCCGCTGGCTGCAGCTTGCTGCCGAGAAAGGACATGCCGGGGCTCAGGCGACGCTTGGGAACCTGCTGTTCCAGAGCGGCAAGGTCGTGCGCGGGCTGGCGATGATGACGGCGGCGCTGGAACGAGCCGCCCCTTCGGACAAGGCCTGGATCCGCGGCATGCAGGAGGAAGCCTTCGCGATCGCTCCCGAGGCGGACCGCCGCACCGCGATCGCGCTGGCCGAGGATTACCTGACCAAGGGCACGCAGTAGCCTGGCGCCGAAGCGGCGCGGCGCAGCTATTCCAACAGTTCCAGGCGTTGGCAGGGGTTCGCGCTGCCCCTCATCGCCCTGCCGGGCACGTCTCCCCGTAAAAACGGGGAGAAGGTCGCTGCCCGCAATGACGGCACTCTTTCTGCAACGCTGGCGATTGGCAAATCCTTGAAGAGAGCAGCCTTCTCCCCGCTTTTGCGGGAAGACGTGCCCGGCAGGGCGATGAGGGGCGGCTTACTCTGCGTCGAAGGTCAAGGGAAAGCAAAATTTTCTCAAGCGGCAAGTTCGATTGTCACGGGCACGTGGTCGGACGGCTTCTCCCACGAACGCACGTGTTTCTCGACACCGGCGGCTCTCAGCAGGTTCGCGGCCTCGGGCGACAGCATCTGGAAGTCGATGCGGATACCATTGTTTTTCTGCCAGGCGCCCGCCTGGTAGTCCCAGAAGGTATAGACATCGCTTGAATCGGTGACCGCGCGCGTGGCGTCGGTGAAGCCGAGACTGACCAGGCGGCGCAGCGCCTGCCGGCTTTCCGGCTGGAACAGCGCATCGTTGACCCAGTTTTCCGGAATTCTGGCGTCGATGGACTGAGGAATCACGTTGTAGTCGCCGCCCAAGACCAGCGGCTCCTCCAACGCAAGCCGCTCGCTCGCCCATCGCTCCAGCCGGGCCATCCAGCCGAGCTTGTATGTGAACTTGGCCGTGCCGATTGGGTTTCCGTTGGGCAGATAGAGCGAGACGACGCGCAATACGCCTCCTTCGGTCGAGAACACGCCTTCGATGAAGCGCGCATGATCGTCGGCGTCATCGCCGGGCAGGCCCCGCACTACTTCGTCGAATTTCAACTTAGAAAGAATGGCTACGCCGTTGAAGCCCTTCTGGCCATTCGTCTCGACATGATACCCGAGCGCTTCGATCTCAAGGCGCGGGAACTGGTCGTCGGCCGACTTGATCTCCTGCAGGCAGACGATGTCCGGCGTGCTCTCCTTAAGCCAGGCGAGCAGGTTGCCGATACGGGCACGGACGCCGTTTATGTTCCAGGTCGCAATCTTCATGAAAATCTCGGGAGAATTTCAAAATATTCTGCATGGCCCGCGCGGCCAAGCGAGGTGATACTGCACCATGCCTCAGAGGAAGAAAACCGGGCCTCTTCGGCATTCTTAGGCCCGGCGACAAAAGGGGACAATGCCATGTCGTCAAATCCACACCCCGTAGACGAGGTGCTGCCGGCGCCGCGCCTGCTCGCGCTCGGCGTCCAGCACGTGCTGGTCATGTATGCCGGGGCTATCGCCGTTCCACTCATCATCGGTCGCGCGCTCAAGCTCGATCCCGAGCAGGTCGCCTTCCTGATTTCAGCCGATTTGTTCGTGTGCGGCTTGGTGACGCTCATCCAGTCGCTCGGCGCGACGCAATGGTTCGGCATCAAGCTGCCCGTCATGATGGGCGTTACGTTTGCTTCGGTCGGCCCCATGGTGGCGATGGCCAACGCCAATCCAGGGCCTGATGGCGCACGGATGATCTTCGGCGCGATCATCGGCGCAGGTGTGGTCGGCATCCTGATCGCGCCGCTGGTCAGTCGAATGCTGCGGTTCTTTCCGCCGGTGGTCACCGGCACCATCATCGTGGTTATCGGCGCCTCGCTGATGCGCATCGGCATCAACTGGATATTCGGCAACCCGGTCGGTCCGACCGCGCCGAGGCTGATCGCACCGGAGCATGCCGACTGGCTGAAGTCGGTGACGGAACTTGCCGCCGCGCCCGGCTCGATCCTTCCGCCGCTGCCGCCAAACCTCGTGCTTGCGGCAAGCATGCCGAACCCGGCCTACGCGCCGGTGTCCGGCATCGTGATTTCGGCGATCGTTCTGGCGTCGATCCTGCTGATATCCAAATTCGGCAAGGGCTTCCTGGCCAACATCGCGGTCCTGCTCGGCATCGTGATCGGCGGCATCGTCACCGCTTCGCTCGGCATGATGCATTTCGAGAAGGTCGCTTCCGCCGACTGGTTCGCGCTGATCACGCCGCTGCGCTTCGGCGTGCCGATCTTCGATCCGATCCTGATCCTCACCATGGTGCTGGTGATGATCGTGGTCATGATCGAATTCGACCGGCATGTTTCTGGCGCTGGGCGAGATGACAGGCAAGAAGATCACCCGGCCGATGCTGTCGGCCGGTCTGCGCACCGACGGCCTCGGCACGGTGCTTGGCGGCCTTTTCAACACCTTCCCCTACACCAGCTTCTCACAGAATGTCGGCCTGGTCGGCGTCACCGGCGTGAAGAGCCGCTTCGTCTGCGTGGCCGGCGGCATCATCCTGATCGTGCTGGGGCTCGTGCCGAAAATGGGCGCGCTGGTCGAGGCGCTTCCGACCGTCGTGCTCGGCGGAGCCGGGCTGGTCATGTTCGGCATGGTCGCGGCCACCGGCATCCGCATCCTGTCGCAGGTCGACTTCAAGACCAGCCGGAACAATTTGTTCGTTGTCGCCGTGTCGATCGGTTTCGGCATGATCCCGCTGGTGGCGCCCGATTTCAAGATGTGGCTGCCGCACGGCATTCACCCTTTGATCGAATTGGGCATCCTGCTGGCCTCCATCTCGGCGGTCGTGCTCAACGCCTTCTTCAACGGCACCAAGCTGGACGAAGCTGAACTCCGCGAAGCCGCGATGGCCTCGGAAGCGTGATTGCCCGCAGGAGCAGAAGGCGTCTTGAACGGCCTTCCTCCTGCTATTCGGCCGGTTTGCGCCGCTCCACCAGCCCGACTGTATTTCCCGCCGGGTCTTTCAGGAATGCCATCCATTCCTCCTCTCCGGCCGGGCCGAAAAGGCCCTGCCGGTCGCGATGAACGAGAGCGGGCAGGGCAGTGAAGACGGCTCCGCGCGACTTGATCTCAGCGCAGAAGGCTTCCAGGCCTTCCATATCGAGGTAGACTGTTCCGGGCGGCAGGCCGTCGGAAAACAACAGCCTGACCCCGCCGATGACAATGAAGGCGATGCCGGGAGGGTCGAAGCGGGAATGCAGCGGCAGGCCAAGGCAATCCTGCCAGAACGCCAGGGTGCGGTCGAGGTCGCGGCCCGATGAAAGAGCGACCTGCCTGACGGCGCTCGGCGCCGCCTCCGCCATGGTCAGATCGAAAAGCTGGTGCCGCAGCCGCAGGAGGCGACCGCGTTCGGATTCCTGATCTGGAAGGACTGGCCCATCAGGTCGTCGACGAAGTCGATGACCGCGCCGCCCATATAGACCAGCGACAGATCGTCGATGAGAATTGTCGCGCCGTTCTTTTCAACCGCGACGTCGTCGCCGTTGCGATGGTCGGTGAGGTCGAATTTGTAGGAAAAGCCGGAGCAGCCGCCGCCTTCGACCGAAACGCGCAGCGCCGACTTGCCCGGCTCCTTCGCCACGATCGCGGCGATGCGCCTGGCCGCGGCATCGGTCATCTCGACAGTATTGGCGGACTTGGCAGCCGCATTCATGGCTTCACCTTGCTTTCGCTTCCACACAATAGGTATGAAGCGGTCGGGGGCAAGTCAACCGGCGGCGGTGTGATGATCGGCGGAGAACTGGGAGACATCGGTTTCGGCTACCGGCCGCGCGCGCCCTGGGCGAGCGATCCGGCAAAAAGCCGTGGCCGCCTGTTCGACGAGAGCGTGAGCCCAACCCGCACGCCGTTCCAGCGTGACCGCGACCGCATCATCCATTCCACCGCCTTCCGCAGGCTCAAGCACAAGACTCAGGTTTTCGTCGCCCACGAGGGCGACCATTTCCGCACGCGGCTCACGCATACGATCGAAGTCGCCCAGATTGCCCGCGCCCTGGCCCGCGCTCTGCGCTGCGACGAGGACCTCGCCGAGGCGCTGGCACTGGTCCATGACTTCGGCCACACGCCGTTCGGCCACACCGGCGAAGACGCGCTGAACGACAAGATGGCCGCATGGGGCGGCTTCGACCACAACGCCCAGTCGCTGAGAGTGGTGACGAAGCTCGAACGCCGCTATGCCGAGTTCGACGGGCTCAACTTGACCTGGGAGACGCTGGAGGGATTGGTCAAGCATAACGGCCCGCTGACCGATGCCGCGGGGCGGGGGCTGGGTGGGCCGGTGCCGCGCTCGATCCTCGACTACAACGAACTCCACGACCTCGAACTGCATCGTTACGCCAGCCTCGAGGCGCAATGCGCGGCGATCGCCGACGATATTGCCTATAACAACCACGACATCGATGACGGGCTGCGCGCCGGCCTGCTCACAATAGACATGCTGTCGGAGGTGTCGCTACCGTGCCGCCTGCTGGAGGAGGTGAGGGCGCTCTATCCGGCGCTTGACGCGGTCAGGACCGGACATGAACTGATGCGGCGCCAGATCACCCGGATGGTCGAGGATGTGATCGTCACCGCCGGCCTCAATCTCGACGCGGTTCGCCCGGCCAGTGCCGACGAAGTGCATGGCGCCGGGCGCCCGATCGTCACCTTTTCGCCGACGATGGCGGACGCTTCTGGCGAACTGAAGGCCTTTCTGTTCAAGCACATCTACCGCCACGAGGAGGTGATGCGGGTGCGGGCCGAAGCCGACCGCATCGTGCGCGAACTGTTCGACGCCTATTATGCCGACCCGCGCGCCATGCCGGAGGGCTGGCGCGAAGCCCTGGATCGGGCTTTGCCGAGTGTCAAGGCCCGCCACGTGGCGGATTTCCTCGCCGGCATGACCGACACCTATGCGGTCAAGGAATATGCGCGGCTGTTTGACCGAAAGCCGGATTTGCGGTAGGGCAGCAGGCGCATTTCCGGCCGCTGGAGCATGCCGCGCGCCGCAACTCCCAGGACAGCCATCATGAACGTCTTCGCCGACTTCAACGCGCGGATCAGGAAAGTCGTTGAAGCACTTGAATTAAAAACGATAAGTGGCAGACCGCTTGACCTTGCGCGCATCTCGGTCGAGCCGCCGCGCGACCCCGCTCACGGTGATCTCGCCACCAACGCGGCCATGGTTCTCGCCAAGGCCGTAGGCCAGAATCCCCGCGCGCTGGCGGACATGATCGCCATGGCGGCGAAGGCCGATCCGGACGTCGCGGATGCGGCGGTGGCCGGTCCGGGATTCGTAAATCTGCGGATGAAGGATAGCTACTGGCAGGCATATCTTGCGCGCCTCGTAAGGCTCGGCCCCGATTTCGGGCGCTCCGACCTTGGCAAGGGAGCCAAGGTCAATGTCGAGTATGTTTCGGCCAATCCGACCGGTCCGATGCATGTCGGCCATTGCCGCGGCGCCGTCGTCGGCGACACGCTGGCAAATCTGCTTGCCTTTACAGGCCATGATGTCACGAAGGAGTATCTGATCAATGACGCCGGCGCTCAGATAGATGTGCTGGCGCGCTCGGTGCTGCTGCGCTACCGCGAAGCGCTCGGCGCCGACATAGGCGAGATACCGGCCGGCCTCTATCCGGGCGACTATCTGGTGCCGGTCGGCAGGCAGCTTGCGGTCGAATATGGCGAGAGCCTGCTCAATATGCCCGACGAGGAGGTGATGGCGATCGTCAAGGATCGTTCAATCAGCGCCATGATGGCGATGATCCGGCAGGATCTGGCGCTCCTCAACGTACACCACGAGGTGTTCTTCTCGGAGCGGTCGCTGCACGCCAGCAATGCCCAGGCCATTCGCGCGGCAATAGCGGCGTTGACGCTCGAAGGTCACATCTACAAGGGAAAGCTGCCGCCGCCCAAGGGCGAGAAGCCGGACGACTGGGAGGATCGCGAACAGACCTTGTTCCGTTCGACGGCCGTCGGCGACGACATTGACCGGCCGCTGGTGAAGTCGGACGGGCAGTTCACCTATTTCGCGGCCGATGTCGCCTATCTGAGGGACAAGCTGCGCAGGGGGTTCAACCATACGATCTTCGTGCTGGGCGCCGACCACAGCGGCTACGTGAAGCGCATGGAAGCATTGGCGCGGGCGGTTGGCGGCGACAGGCTGAAGCTGACGGTGCTCCTGTGCCAACTGGTGAAGCTTTACCGGAACGGCGAGCCGGTTCGAATGTCGAAAAGGTCGGGAGATTTCGTGACGCTTCGTGAAGTGGTGGAGGAGGTTGGCCGCGATCCGATCCGCTTCATGATGCTGTACCGCAAGAACGACGCGCCGCTCGACTTCGATTTCGCCAAGGTCACCGAGCAGTCGAAGGACAACCCGGTCTTCTACGTGCAATACGCCTCGGCGCGCTGCCATTCGGTGTTTCGTCAGGCTGGCGAACAACTCGGCGACGTCCCTTTCAATCGCGAGGCGCTGGTGGCGGATGTCGGCTTGCTGACCGAGGAGAGCGAGATCGCGCTCATTCGCAAGCTTGCCGAATTTCCACGCCTGATCGAGTCCGCGGCCCAGTCATTGGAGCCGCATCGGCTGGCTTTTTACCTGTATGACCTTGCCAGCGCCTTCCATGCACAATGGAATCGCGGCACGGAGAATCCGGACTTACGGTTTGTTAAGGTTACTGAACGACAATTGACCTATGCCAGGCTCGGATTGGTCCAAGCAGTCATGGACGTAATCACGTCCGGACTTGGGCTTATGGGAGCCGAAGCGCCGAGCGAGATGCGCTAGGCGGGGGTGACCAGCCTGTCACCTTTTGCCCACATTGCGTTGATACGGCGCGGCCATGCGTGGCGCTTTTCGCGTCGAATTTTGTCAAGGTTCGGAAAAGCAGATGGCAGAAAAAGAAAACCACAAGATCGCCGACCAGGCCGCGATCGCGGACAATGATCCGTTCGCGGAACTGACCAGGCTCATGGGTTTTGATCCTCGCCAGCCGGTGCGGCCGGCGACCACGGTCGCGAATAAGCCGATGATGGCCGAGCCTGGCAATGCCCTTGCCGACGACATCGACTTCGGCATCGATCTCGAGCGCGAACTGCTGGGCGATCTTGGCCTGGACGAACTGGATATGCCTGCCAGCGACCAGGCCGACCAGGACCGTTTCCCGGCGGCGGAAGCGGTGGATGGCGCCGAGGAAAACGTGGCGTCGCCGCTCGAAGAGACAACAATCGACTTCCTCGACACGAAAACCTATGCCGAGGCTGAGGCCGAGCCGCAAGCTGGTGAAGCCATGGCCGGGACATCCGATGCGCCAGCGGCCGCCGTCGAAGCCGTTGCGCCGGAGTCCAGGGACGAGGGTGGTAACTCGGACCTGTTCGCCCAGGTTCCGATCGACTTGTCCGATACTGCGACATTCGCTCGGACGGCTGACGCAGTGGATGAACGGGGCGACTTGGCGGAGGCGGAAGCCGAGATGGCCGAAGCAGCCGGGGCGCAATCCGAAAGCCCGCCAGCGCAGGCGCCAGGCAATATCGATACGATCGAAGGGCCGGCCGTCTTAATCGCGGAACATGCGCTGGAGGAAGTTGAGCAGCAGGCCGGCGGCGGCGAGCGCGTCTATGCCGAGGCGCCCGCGGCGAGCGCCGTCGAGGCGGCCGATACGTCGGCTCAGGCCGACCGGTTCCCGGCGCATGACGAGGATTGGTACGATGCGCCCGATCTGCAGCTTGATCGGGAGTTCGACACGGTCTTTGCCGAGGCGCAACGGGTCGCTGGCGCCGAGGCCCGGCCTGTTCGCGAATTGGTCGCGGGGCGGTCATCCGAGGCCGATCTGGTGGCGAAGCGCGCGAACCCGAAGGTGCGGCCCGGCCAGGACTTAGGCGTGCACGACCTTGCGCCGGAAGCGGCTCTGGAGATGAGCCTTGAAGCGGAGCTGAACGCCCTGCTCGGCAACGCCGCGGAGCTGGCGTCTTCGGCCTCGGCGCATCCCGTTCAGAGATCGAACCGCCTGAGCCAAGGCCCGGCGACGATGGTCGATCCCGCGGCGGATGACTGGAGCGAGGAGTTGGCGATGCATCGCCTCGTCGAACAGTTCAGGGAGGAGCCCGCGCCGGCGAAGCCGATCGATGTCGCGGAACGTTCCGATCGGAACCAGACACCGGGCCCTGTCCAGCCGGTCCATCAGGTGGCGGCTGACGACGATCTGGACGGTATTTTCGACGACGAGGACTTGGAAGCGGCACTGTCCAGCGCTGTATCCGGCGCGTTCGAGGAGACGAGCGGCGATGCCCGCCGAAGCGAAGCTGAAGCCGCACGCAAACGAGAATCGGAGAATTTCATGCCCCGGGTCGGACGTGATCCCTATGCGGCACTGGCGGCGATGTCCGCGGACCTGAGGCCCACGCGATCATGGCCCGATAGCGCTTCGCAGGATGCCTATTTCGACCGGCAGAGCCAGCTCAAATCGGGGGGCGCGGCGCGGCTGGAGGCGCCCGAAATCGAGACGGTCGATGTCCCGGAGCAGGCAGTCGCCCTGGCCGACGACTTGGATCTGCCTGAACTCGCTCTTGAGGACGAAACGGCGCGGGCGACGCACTATGATGACATCGATGCGGAGTTCTCCACGCTTCTTGCTGGAATGAACGCGGGCGTGAGCCATCCGGAACCCGCTACGCAGCCTCGGTTCGAGCACAATAGGCCGATCCGCATGGACCAGCCCCGTGACGAGGCCTACTACGATGAGCGTGGCGCGCCTGCTTTTGCCGCCGCTGCCGCGGCCGGGCTTGCGGACGACCGTTCCGATCCATTCCCCGGATATGATGCCGCCTACTCGGACAGCGTCGGAAATGCTGCCGCTGGTGCGGGGGGGCCGCGGGGGAATGGTTCGGCCGACCTGGAGCCAGCCTATGATCCGGACTTCGACGAGGACATAGCCGGACCTGCCTACGCACCGATCACCGCCCGGCCGGCACGCCGCCGCGGTATCCTTGTGGCGGCAGTGGTCGGCGGCGTGGCGGTGCTTGGCGGCATAGCTGCGTTTGCCCTTTCCTTTGGCGACAGCCAAGGCGTGGGAGAGGTGGCGCTGGTCAAGGCGGATGCCTCGCCGGTCAAGGTGAAGCCCGAGAATCCGGGCGGCGCGACCATACCGAATCAGGACTTCAAGGTTTACGACTTGGTTGCCGGCGCCGGAGCGGCTGGGGAGCCGACGCAGGAAAAGCTCCTGAACAGCGCCGAGGAACCGGTCGAGGTGCCGATGCCGCAGGACGAGCCGGTCGACACCGCCATGGCGGACGAAGAGCCCGCCGATGACCTGGCGCCCGTTTCCGGGACGGATACCGATGAGACGGCGGACGCTTCCGCCGAATTGACCCCGAAGGGCGAGGATCGCATCGAGCAGCTGATCGAGGATCCCGGAGTGGATACGAGCATGGAGGTCGCCGCCGTGGCGCCGCGCAAGGTACGCACGATGATCGTCAAGGCGGACGGCAGCTTGGTTGCGCGCGAAGAGCCAGTTGCACCGCAGGCGGTGGATTTCGGCCTCCGAGGGAATTGTCGACCCGGTTGCCTCGACGGCGGCGCCGGCCGCCGAGGATTTGCAGACCACCGCGACCGTGCCGAACCCTGCCGCTGAAGAAGCGCCGGCCGCCGCGGCGGGCACTGCATCCGGCACGACGCCGAAGACCGTTCCGGTTGCGCCGGCCCGTCCGTCCGATCAGCCCGTCGACATCGTTGGCGAAGTGAAGGCCGAACGCGTCGCCGCCCTGGATCCGGCTGCCACGCCGGCTCCAGGTTCATGGTCCATGCAGATCGCTTCGCAGCCGACGGAGGCTGCGGCGCAGTCGAGCTACAAAGACCTCCACCGGCGCTATGGCAGAGTCCTCGGCGATCGCCAAGCGACGATCGTCAAGGCGGAAATCGCCGGCAAGGGCACATTCTGGCGCGTGCGCGTGCCGGCCGGCAGCCGCAACGAGGCGGTCAAGCTGTGCGAGAGCTACAAGTCGGCTGGCGGTAGCTGCTTCGTCTCGAAGTAGGCTCCTGGCCGGCCTGATGAAAGAAAATCGGACCGGCGCGATGCACTCGCGCCGGTTTTTCGTTCAATCCGCTGCGCGCTCGGGCTAAGTTTCCGAAATGTCCGAATCAAAAGCCATGATTCTCGGCTGCGCCGGGAAGTCCCTTTCGGAAGACGAAATCCGCTTCTATCGCGATGAACGCCCCTGGGGGTTCATCCTGTTCGCACGCAATATTGGCGAGCCGCGGCAGATATGCGATCTGGTGGCCTCCATGCGCGACGCCGTCGGACGCCGGGACACTCCGGTTTTCGTCGATCAGGAAGGGGGCCGCGTCCAGCGGCTGCGTCCGCCGATCGCGCCGAACTACCCGCCGGGAGCCGCGCTTGGCGCGCTCTATCGCCAGGACAGGGAAGCGGGCTTGCGGGCCGCGTGGCTGCTCGCCAGGCTGCATGCCTTCGACCTGCGGAAATTCGGCATCACCGCGGACTGCATGCCCGTGCTCGACGTGCCCGTAGAAGGCGCCAGCGACGTTATCGGCACCCGTGCCTATGGCAAGGATCCCGAGACGGTCACCGCGCTCGGCCGCGCCGCCGCCGAGGGGCTTATTTCGGGCGGCGTGCTGCCGGTCATGAAACATATGCCTGGACATGGCCGCGCCTTTTCCGACACGCATTTCGAACTGCCGACGCTGGATACGCCGTTGGAGCAACTCCGGCGGCACGACTTCGCCCCGTTCAAGGCACTGAACCATCTGCCGATCGGCATGACGGCGCATGTCGTCTACGCGGCGGTCGATCCGTCCGGACCGGCGACGACCTCCGAAAAGGTGGTGCGGGATATTATCCGCGGCGAGATCGGTTTCGACGGCCTTCTGGTCAGCGACGATACGTCGATGAAGGCGCTTTCCGGGGATTTCCCGTCAAAAGCCGCCGCCATCCTTGCGGCCGGCGTCGACATCGTCCTTCACTGCAACGGCGTCATGGAGGAGATGGCTGGCATCGCGTCGCGAACGGCGCCACTTGCCGGCAAATCGCTGGAGCGCGCCGACAAGGCGCTCGCGGCAGCCAGCGGGCGTCGCGACGCCACGGGTGAGGTTGAGGCGCGTGCCGAGTTTGCGCGCTATTTCGAGGCGGTGGCTTAGGCAGGTTTCGGAAAAGTGTCGCACGGTTTTCCGACAAAACATGCGACAAACAAAAGACTAAGCAGACGAGCTAGTCCGCTTGGGAGAGCAGGAAAGGACGGCATTGGCCGCAACCGGAGACCAGAAAGGCGCCAGGCCCATTCCGATGGACCGCCTGTGGACGGACCAGCAGGAAGAGCGTGCGACCGCCGATCCCGCGCTCGTGGTCGATGTCGAGGGTTTCGAGGGGCCGCTCGACCTTTTGCTGCATCTGGCGCGCCATCAGAAGGTCGATCTCGCCCGCATTTCCGTCCTCGCGCTCGCCGAGCAGTACCTCATTTTCATTGACCACGCGCGGGCCATACGCCTTGAACTCGCGGCCGACTATCTGGTGATGGCGGCGTGGCTTGCCTATTTGAAGTCGAAGCTGCTGATCCCCAAGCAAGCCGGTGACGGCGGCGAGAGCGGCGAGGAGATGGCGGCGTTGCTGCAGTTCCGGCTGAAGCGGCTGGAAGCGATGCGCGAAGCGGCTGCCCGCCTCGTCAATCGCAACCGGCTGGGGCGCGATGTCTTCCCGCGTGGCGCGCCGGAGTTCGTCATCGTCGAGAAGCGCAGCCGGTATACGGCAAGCCTCTACGACCTGCTCACCGCCTATGCCATCCAGCGCCAGCGCCGCGCCGTTTCCAACGTCCAGATTGCCAAGCGCGGGGTCTGGTCGCTCAAGGAGGCGCGTGAGATCCTGGTGCGCCTGATCGGAGCGGCCGGGGACTGGACGGCGCTGGACCGCTTCCTCCTGCAATTCCTCGCCGGACCGGAGGAGCGGGCTTCGGCCATGGCCAGCTCGTTCGCCGCCACGCTTGAGCTGGCGCGGGAAGGGCATGTCGAGATGCGTCAGGAGGGGGCGTTCGCGCCGCTTTACCTGCGTGGGCGGCAGCCGGTCGCGGCAACCATCGAGGCCATTTGATGAGCGAAAGCGCCAACGCCAGGGTAATTCCGTTCGCCGGAGAAGGCGATTCCGCCGGCAAGTCGGCCGAGCGGCTGAAGCTTTCGGAGGCGGTCAGGATGGCCGAGGCCATCGTATTCGCGAGCGCCGAGCCGGTCAGCGACGCTCAGCTCGCCCAGCGGCTGCCGGACGGTATCCCGGTGGCTGAGGTCATGGCCGAACTCAAGCAGGCCTATACGCGGCGTGGCGTCAACCTGGTGCGGGTCGGGCCGGCCTGGGCCTTCCGAACCGCGCCGGATCTCGCCTTCATGATGACGCGCGACGCCGTTCAGCAGAAGAAGCTGTCGCGCGCCGCCCTCGAAGTGCTGGCCATCATTGCCTATCACCAGCCGGTGACGCGCGCCGAAATCGAGGAAATTCGCGGCGTCGAGACTTCAAAGGGCACGCTGGACCTGCTGCTTGAGACGGAGTGGGTGCGTTTGCGCGGCCGCCGGCGAACGCCGGGTCGCCCGATTACCTACGGGACCACAGACAAGTTCCTCGATCATTTCGGCCTTGAGGAGATACGCGACCTGCCCGGCATCGAGGAGCTGAAAGGCGCCGGGCTGCTGGCCGCGCGCATGCCCGCCAATTTCTCCGTGCCGCTTCCGCCGGCCAACACGGACGAGCTGACTGAGGATGAAGATCCGCTGACCGACATCGATCTGGAGGAACTCGGACTGTTGACACCTCGTGTGTCCGATGATTGACCGGTCTAAGCAGGTTCCGGAAAAGTGTGCTACGGTTTTCCGACAGAAACCCTGCGACAAAACAAGAGGCTAAGCAGGCGAAACGTAGGCGAAGCCACAGTAACACGACAGCCGCCTGATTTGCCCCTCATCCGGCCTGCCGGCCACCTTCTCCCCGCCAGAGCGGGGCGAAGGAAGCACGGCCGCAACGTCGGCGATCCCCTCGCCCGGCTTGGGGGAGAGGGTAAGGGTGAGGGGCAAAAGCGGCCTCGAAACAAGGAAGTGATCCTTGTGTCGTGTACTGTAGGGCGAAGCCACGCAAGTCTGCTTAGCTGAGCGCCCGAGACAGGTTTCGGCCGTACTCGCAGACGGAAGGTCATCCGCATTGGCACTGGACGACATTGGTGTAGCGACGCGCACCACGGCAGGCGTGACCTTCGCGGCGCGTCTTATATTCGAGGACATCTGCCACTCCTTCTCGCCTGAACTCGGAGACCCTTGCGGACGTATCGCTGGCGGCCGAGCCGGGCGAGGTGCTCTGCTTGCTCGGGCCTTCCGGCTCCGGCAAGACCACGCTGCTCAGGATCGCGGCGGGCATCGAACCGCAAACGACGGGCCGTGTGCTGCTGAACGGCCGCGAGATTGCCGGGCCGTCCGTGTTCCTCCCGCCGGAAAAGCGGTCGATCGGCCTGGTCTTTCAGGATTTCGCGCTGTTTCCGCACATGACCATCCTCGATAATGTGCGTTTCGGCCTGACCCAACTGTCGCGCGAGGAGGCGCGGCGCGAAGCAAGGATCGCGCTGTCCCGGGTCGGGCTGGAGGACTACGCCGGCTCATATCCGCATGTGCTGTCTGGGGGCGAGCAACAGCGCGTCGCGCTCGCCCGCGCACTGGCGCCGCGTCCGGCGGTGCTTCTGATGGATGAACCGTTCTCCGGCCTCGATTCGCGGCTGAAGGATTCGGTGCGCGCCGAGACCCTGGCCATTCTGCGCGAGAGCCGCGCCACCGCGATCGTCGTAACGCACGATGCGGAGGAGGCCATGCGCATGGGCGACCGCATCGCGCTTTTGAAGGACGGGAGGCTGGTGCAGGCCGGCAAGGCGGAAGAGCTCTACCTGCGGCCGAAAGACCTGTTCGTCGCCGGCTTCTTTTCCGAACTCAATGTCTTCAGCGGCCGGGTAACTGGCGGCGCGCTGGAGACGCCCGTCGGAAAGATCGCGGCTCAAGGCTTTTCGGAAGGCGCCGAAGTGACCGTCGCGGTGCGCACGACGGGTTTCGACGTCAGCGAAACCGCCGGGCAGAGCGAAGCCAGGATCGTCTCACGCCGCTATCTGGGGGTCGTCGAACTGCTTGAACTGGCGGTCCCAGGCGCCGAATCGCCGGTCCGCGCCCGGGTGCGCTGCGGCCTTCTGTCGGCCGGCGCACGCGACATTTGGTTCTCCCTGCGCATGTCGGACGTTCTTCTGTTTGAAACGCGCGGCGAAAACGCCTAGATCAGTCTCCAGATAAAAGATCGAGAGAGTGTAAGATGGGTTCCTTTTCGATATGGCATTGGCTCATCGTTCTGGTGGTCGTGCTGCTGCTGTTCGGCCGCGGCAAGATTCCGGAACTGATGGGCGACATGGCCAAGGGCATCAAGAGCTTCAAGAAGGGTATGTCGGACGACGAAGCCGACGAGGCGAAGGCCGCCGACCCGAAGACGGTCGAGCACCGCACCGACGAATCCGTCGCCACCGCTCGCGAGAAGGCGAGCAAGGGCTGAGCTTTCCTTCGGCCAAGCCGGATTGATACGCCATGTTTGACATCGGCTGGACCGAAATGCTCGTGATCGCGATCGTGATGATCGTGGTCGTGGGACCGAAGGATTTGCCAAGGATGCTGCGCACCTTCGGCAAGATGACCGCGAAGATGCGGTCAATGGCTGGCGACTTCCAGAAGCAGTTCAACGAGGCGCTCAAGGAGGCCGAACTGGACGAGCTGAAGAAGTCGGTCGACAATTTGCGCAACGCGAATCCCGTGTCCGAGATCAAGAAGCAGCTGAATCCGTTCGAGAAGGCCGCTGCGGATGTGCGGGCCGGGTTGCAGTCGGCGATGACCCCGAAGCCGGCCGCCGCCGTGTCTGCCTCCGCCGCTCCGGCGATTCCGGCGGTTCATGAGGCGGAGCCGTTGAAGAACGGGGCAACCGCCATGCCCGGTGTTGCCGGTCCGTCAGCGATGCCGCCGCCGCCGCCCGCGCTTGCAGCGGAGGCGCCGTCGCCGGAGCCGGCGAAGCACGCCGACAAGGCGGTGCCGATGGGCGATCCGCAGCCGGCCGGATTGAACGGCGGGACACGCTCGCCAGCGGCGCCTGTTGGCAAACAGGCTGCGGCCAGGAAGCCGCCGGGCAAGGCGGCGTCCGGAACCAGGGACAAGGCGTCCTCCGAGGCGAAGCCACGGCCGGCCAGGAATGCCGCCAAGGCAAAGCCGAAGGCTGAAGGCAATGAATAGGCAGGAACAACCGAATTGAGCGCCAGGGATGAAAGCGAAATCGAGGCCTCGTCGGCGCCGCTCATAGAGCACCTTATCGAGCTGCGAACCCGGCTGATGTGGTCGATCGGCGGCTTCTTCGTCGCCTTCCTCGTCTGTTTCTTCTTCGCCAAGCAGCTCTTCAACCTGCTGGTCATCCCGTTCAAATGGGCGGTGCATTGGGCGGGTCTCGCCAACGAACAGGTTGAGCTGATCTATACGGCGCCGCAGGAGTTCTTCTTCACTCAGATCAAGCTGGCCATGTTCGGTGGACTGGTGATCGCATTTCCGCTGATTGCCGCGCAGGTCTACAAATTCGTGGCGCCCGGCCTCTACCGCAACGAACGCGGCGCTTTCCTGCCGTTTCTCATCGCTTCGCCGCTTCTTTTCCTGTTGGGCGGAGCGCTGGTATACTTCTTCTTCACGCCCATGGTGATGTGGTTTTTCCTCGCCATGCAGCAGGTCGGACCCGAGAACGACGTGCAGATCTCGCTGCTGCCGAAGGTGTCGGAATATCTCAGCCTGATCATGACCCTGATCTTCTCCTTCGGGCTGGTGTTCCAGCTTCCGGTCGTGACGACGCTGATGGCACGCGTCGGGCTCGTGTCCTCGCAGGGCCTGAAGGAGAAGCGCAAATGGGCGATCGTGATCGCCTTTGTCGTCGCCGCCGTGCTGACGCCTCCCGATCCGGTAAGCCAGATCGGTCTCGCGCTTCCCACCATCCTTCTCTACGAAGTTTCCATCTGGTGCGCCCGTATGGTCGAGCGGAAGCGCGAGGAGGAGAGGCTTGCCGCCGAAAAGGATGAGAGTGGTTCGGCCTCGACGCCGGCCGCGACATAGGCGCGCAATTCAGGGCAGTTCCACTCTCTTGGCGACACCGCCGCGCGGCCTCTTGCCGACTGCCGCATTCGCCGCCACAACAGGAAATCAACAGGGGAGGCGAGCATGTCGCTCAAAGGGAAAACGCTGTTCATTTCTGGCGGATCGCGCGGCATAGGGCTGGCGATCGCGTTGCGCGCGGCGCGCGACGGCGCCAACGTTACGATCGCCGCCAAGACCGACACGCCGCATCCCAAGCTGCCCGGCACGATCCACACCGCTGTCGCCGAGATCGAGGCGGCCGGCGGCAAGGGGCTTGCCATGCTCTGCGACATACGCGAGGAACTCCAGGTCGCCGAGGCGGTGGCAAGAACCGTCGAGAAATTCGGCGGCATCGACATCTGCGTCAACAATGCCAGCGCCATTCAGCTCACCGGCACGCTCGAGACCGACATGAGGCGTTACGATCTCATGCACCAGATCAACGCCCGCGGCACCTTCCTTGTCTCCAAAACATGCATTCCACACCTGAAGTCGGCCGAAAATCCGCATATTCTCAATCTGGCGCCGCCGCTCGACATGAAGGCCAAATGGTTCAAGAACCATGTCGCCTACACGATGGCGAAGTTCGGCATGTCGATGTGCACGCTCGGCCTGAGCGCCGAGTTCGCGAAGGACGGCATTGCCGTCAACTCGCTGTGGCCGCTGACGGCGATCGACACGGCGGCGGTGCGCAACCTGCTCGGCGGCGAAAAGGTCGCCTCGATCAGCCGCTTGCCGGCCATCGTCGCGGACGCCGCCTATGCAATCTTCAACCGGCCGGCGCGCGAAACCACCGGCAACTTCTTCATTGACGAGGAGGTGTTGCGCCAGCAGGGCGTCACCGATTTTTCCGCCTACGCGCCGGGCGCAGTCGGGCAATTGGCCGGCGATTTCTTCGTGCCGGACGAGGTGTTCGAGCGGCTGCCCACCAAGGTGGCGCGGACATTCGGCTAAAGCTCGCGTCGAAAAGTGGCTGTCAGGCGCACCAATTCCGATTGCGGGATGGGCGGGGAAGGGTGTTACTCGGTCTGACCAGCGGTCGTCTCCACATGGTGGTGGTCAAGGCCACTGGCGACGTCCGTGCAGGCGGCAATGCCTTTGATTTCCGACAAAATCTCCTGGTTCGGCCTCGATAAGCCGAAAAACATCATAGCGGATAGCTGTTCCTCGTGGGGCGGCGATGGGGCGTGCCTGTGGCCCAGCCATCGGCATGCCGGGATCCGGTGCTTGACGGCACGGCTTCGGCGCTCCACATGGCTGCGATGGGCGAGCCGTTCTGGAAAACCAAGACGTTGGACGCGATGACCGCGACGGAATGGGAGTCGCTTTGCGACGGCTGCGGCAAGTGTTGCCTGTCAAAGCTCGAGGACGAGGATTCGGGTGAGATTTATTGGACCACCGTGGCCTGCCACTTGCTCGACACCGGCACCTGCCGCTGCAAGGACTACGAAAACCGAAGGGTTCTGGTGCCGGACTGCGTGCGGCTTACCCCCGGCAATGTGCCTACGATCGGCTGGTTGCCGTCCACATGCGCCTATCGGCTGGTCACCGAAGGGCACGACCTCTACTGGTGGCACCATCTTGTCAGCGGCAGCCGCGAGACCGTGCACGAGGCCGGCATATCGATACGCGGACGCGTGACCGCCCTCGACAGCGATCTCACCGCGGATGTGGATTACTTCGACCACGTGATCGAGGCCGAGCCTTAGAGCGCCGCGCGTCCCTTCGGACGCGCAACGGACGCTCTGACACTTTGAATTTGCGCATCGTGCTTTCCGAGAATCGATTTCGATCTTCGGGCCGATGCGCTGGCCGGCACATTTAAGCCCCTCTGATTACGTCGAGCGCTCCTTGTGGATGAACACATGCTGAACGGCCGGTTCCGGGGCCGTTCAGCATCGATCCGTCATTTTCAGCTCATCGCTTCGGCGACACGGATCGACAAATCGCAAGGAGAACGAAATGTTAAACATGCTCAGGACTGCCGCTCTTTCCGCCGCTATTGGCGTTACTGCCCTCACCGGCATGGCCGCTGCCGCGCAGGCGGAGGGTCTTTACCTGAATTTCGGCGGGCGCGGGGAGCCTCGCGCCGGAGTCTATGTCGGTGAGGACGGGCCTCGCCATGTCGGGCGGTGGGATCGCCGGGAGCGCGATGGCCGGCATGGTCGCGAATGCACGCCGGGACGCGCGCTCGACAAGGCCGCGCAGCTCGGCGTTCGCCGCGCCCGTGTCATCGATGTGAGCCGCCGCACGATCGACGTTGCCGGCCGCCGGCATGGTGATCGGGTCGTCATGACGTTCGCCCGCGCACCGCATTGCCCGGTTATCGGCTGATACAGGCACAAGTTGCGGGCGGCCGCCCGCCAGACGAACAGCCCCGGGGTTCATGCCCCGGGGCGTTCCCCTCTCGAGGGTGTAGGGGCGACGATTACTTGAGTTCGAAGGTCACCGTCACCTGAACCCTATAGGCGTTTTCGCCCGCCTCGATTGGCACGGCCGCGGCGGCGGGGCTGGCAAACGTCCTCCCGGCGATTGGCATGGGGGGCGCGACAAAGTTCTGGTCCGAAATCTCTATGGCACGGCCAAGTCCGACGCCGGCCGCCTCGCTTAGTGTGCGGGCCTTTTCGATCGCATCGGCGACGGCGCGCTTGCGCGCTTCCGTCAACGCCTTCGACGGGTCCTCATTGGCAAAGACTATGCCGGCGCCCTGATTGACACCAAGAGAAACGGCCTTGTCGATGATCTCGCCCGTGTTGTCGAGGTCGCGCACGCGCACCGAAAGCGTATTGCTGACCTGATAGCCCACAAGTTCCGACGTCTGCGTACCGTCCGTCCGGTTCAGGAAGTTGTAGCGCGGGCTGATCTGCAGGCCGCCGGTCTGTACGTCGCGCTCGGCGATGCCCGCGGCCTTCAAGGCCTCCACAACTGCGCTCATCGCGGAGTTGGCGGAATCGAGCGCCTCGCGGGCTGTCTTGGCCTCGCGCATAACGGTGAGCGACACCATCGCGAGGTCCGGCGCGATCGCGCTTTCGCCTTCGCCGACCACCACGATCCTCGGTGGCTGCGTTTGCTGCGCGAAGGCGGCTGGAACAGGCGCCATGATTAATGCCGCAAGACCGAGCGGCAAAAGGCGATGATACATCAAGATCTCCATGGGATGCATTTGCGATTGCGAGGGTTAGGTTGGCATTGTGGGCTGATTGCGGCGGAAACCGATCCGCCCCAACGGGTTAAGCCGGAGAAGGGGCTGGCTTTCCCGTGGCTTCTCCGCCTGGGCCGCCCCAGAGACGTGGCTGTCGCGGAAACGGCCACGCAAATTTGCCGGGAAGGCTTGTGCCGCGGGCGCGAACCGACTAATTCAGCCTCGGGTGGGGCCTGTAGCTCAATGGTTAGAGCCGGCGGCTCATAACCGCTTGGTTGGGGGTTCGAGTCCCTCCGGGCCCACCATTAAATCAATGACTTAGCTGGAAATCGGTTTCCGTTAGAAATTCCTGGACACCGTGTTGGACACCGGATCCGCCAACTCGTGCTCGGCTCGGCGAAGGCGGCGGACGATTTCGTTCGGTCCGGCTTGCAAGCCCCAAGGTTTTCAAGGCTACACAAGAGGCTACCGGCTCTTTTCAGCCGATCGCGCCGTTCGGCGCGCCGTAATCCCGCTCACTGCGCAATTATTGTTAGGCTGTTATCTCTCTCTCACCCGCCACGGTTCGCCCTCGCAGGCTTACTTTTGTTCGAAGTGAAGTTACCGAGTTCGAACCTCACGTAAAAGAATGGCTGTGTCTCCTATTGCACAGCCAGACCTCGAGAAATGTAGGCATTATCAAATTAGGCAAGACTGTCCAACTTCACAAAGGACCAGCCATGAAAATCTTCCCAACTGTCGTACTGCTTTGCAAAGCCTCGCTGAGGTAGAAATTCGTATCGACTGTGGCCAACTAAGATTACCGGTAGGGGCCGCCCGCAAACGGCCTCTCTTGGTGGCCCTCGAGGCTAGCGCACTTGGGTCACCTTTTTTTCTTCTGAGCCAGTAGCGGACATGGCGGCTGTTCACCAGTTGATCAAGCGCCACGCATCAGGGCTTCACACCGGCGGCGACCATTAGCGCGCCTTGTCCGATCTGCATGAGCTACTTTGTACCGTGACTGTCGATGGTCTCGGCGAAACTGAACTGCCTTGGGTTGCGGCGTTGCGCGGCTGCCCTGGCCGGCGCGGCACAACCCTTAGCCGGCGTGCTTTGTTGTCCCAGGAGGGATCGACGGTCATGACAATGGGAAGAATAATCGAGGGGGATAGCGTGCTCCTGCGCGGCGAGGTGGCGCGAGTCGATGACGACGGCGACCGTATCACCGTGCGGATCAAGGGCTACGGTATCCCGGTGGCGCTCGACCGCAGCAATATCGACCGCGACGACAAGGCGCCACCGATACCGAGACGCCGCTACCCGCCGTTCTACAGGCCAGCTCGATGAGGGCGGCGGGCAGCCTGCCGCGCGGGGCGGAAAAGAAGGCCACCCGCTCTCTACTCGGCCGGATGGAGGTCGAGCCGGCAGAGGTTTGTCTACGATATGCCCCTGCAGGCGGATGTCGAATTCGTTCAGAATCGCATCTCGTGCCGCAAATTTCCTCGCCCGTGACGACCTGGTGACGCCCCAGCCCAGTTTGCGAAGCGTTCGGCTGTTCTTGGCTGCAAAATAAGTCTTTGATTGAATTTGGTGAGCGCAGTGGGATTCGAACCCACGACCTACTGATTAAAAGTCAGTTGCTCTACCGGCTGAGCTATGCGCTCCCGCGGGACGTGTCCACGTCCGTGAAATTGCGCGGACCATAGGCATCGCGCTTTTGTTGGTCAATCGCAAAATTAGCCGCTTGAACAGTTCGCGCAGGAAGCACATGCGCAGGAGCATAGAGAAGCTTTTTTCCGCGGGTGCGTGTCGTCATGGCGCTGACGGGATCATGCGTAGTAGGCTCTCTATGCAGTGCTGGAAGGCGCGCTGGGTCTCGGGCGAGCGAAATCTGGGCGGATTGCATACCGGGCATCCTCAGGATTGCCGCCCAAGGCGTTTAGTTGGGCGCCGAACCTGGCTCGGCCGCATCACGAACTCCGCGGCGAGCCCACAAACTCGCCGCTAAGCAGGTTCCGGAAAAGTGTGTCACGGTTTTCCGACAGAAACCTGCGACAAAACAAGAGGCTAAGCAGGCGAAGCGTGGGCGAAGCCACGCAAGTCTGCTTAGTAGGACAGGGCGCGGAACCCCTTGGAGGGAGGCGATCCGAATGGCGATCGTGGCCGCACATGCCGCAGGTACAGCACGCGAATGACTATCCCGCGCAGCCCTGCATGACACCAGAACGGAGCCGCCACCCACCTCAAACGGGAGGCGCGGCCGTCGGCGGAACCTGCTAAGCAGGAGGAACGCGCAAGCATTCCGCGCGTTGTTGCGCCGGCTTGCCTCGCTTCGCCCGCTTGATATTTTTATTTAGTCGCAGATTTGGTTTCTGGCGGAAAACCGTGGGACACTTTTACCGAATCCTGCTTAGACTTTGAAACACTAATGACTTCGAAACACTGGTAAAATCCGATGTCAAAACTCAGCCGCCGCGGGCTCATGGCAATGGCAGCGACGAGCGCGGTCTCCGCCACACTGTCGGCTTGCACCAGCGTTCGAATGCGTGACGACAACGCGTTTGTCCAGACGGCAAGGCCGGAGCAACCGCAGCTATTCGGTGCCGGTCCCGGCTTCGCCGACCCTCGAATGATGTATGCAGCCACATTCGACGATGGCCATGAGGTCCCTGCTGTTCCGATCGAAGAGATTGACCCGAAATACTATCGGCAGGTCGTCCAGGACCCGACCGGCGAACTGCCCGGTACGGTCGTCGTCGATACGTCGAACCATTTTCTCTACCTTGTGGCCAATGGCGGCCAGGCGATCCGCTATGGCGTCGGACTCGGACGCCAGGGCTTTGAGTGGTCGGGCCGTGGCGTGATCCAGTGGAAACAGCGGTGGCCGCGCTGGTTTCCGCCGAACGAAATGATCGACCGCCGGCCCGAACTGGAGAAATATCGTGCACGACAGGTCCGGGGCACGAATATTTGGGAGGGCGGCATGGAGCCGGGTGTCACGAACCCGCTCGGGGCCCGAGCGCTTTACATCTTTCAGAACGGCAAGGACACGCTCTTTCGCCTCCACGGCTCGCCGGAATGGTGGTCGATCGGAAAGTCGGTCTCGTCGGGCTGCGTCCGGCTGATCCACCAGGACGTCATCGACCTCTATGACCGCGTACCCGACGGCACGCCGATGGTTGTCACCCGTGGACTGTCGCCGGTCATCTAAATTCAAGACGTTTGGAAAGTGTGTGATAGGTCAAGACCGCCGGAAGCTGAAGCTTGGCCTGGTTCGCGGGTTTGCAGGAGCAGACGTTCAGGCGATCCCAGGAAACGGCCCGATCCGGCATGGCCGGTGCCCGGCCTGGAAAAGGTTGCTGTCGAGGTTGGCAATCCATTGCTTGCCCTCGGTGGTTAATTCCAGGAATCGAATTGCGTCCTGAATGAAGGGTTCAACCTGCAATTTGTAGAAGTCCGTGTACTTGCCTGCCAAATCGGCCGGATTATTGCACCCGAGCTTTTCGGCTATGCCGTTTTCAGCGAATTCAGCATGCAGCGCGTTCAGCTTTCGATGATAAAATGGATCAGCCAACTGACCGATCAGATCAGCGGCACGAACGAGGGCCCCCTCGGTGCCCGTTTCCTGGTACGCGGGGTCGTTGGGCACGGGAAAACGCGTCATCTCTATTGCGTGGGCGATGCGCTCTTCGTCGACAAATTTCGATTGCCCAAAGCGCTGGCGCGCATAAATCTTTCCGCGATCAACGTGATACGGCGCAAGAACGGCATCCGAAGCCCCACGAGGAGGTGTAAAGCGCGTACCGGATTCATCAATAACGACGCTGTCATCCGTGTCCCCACTGCAGACTCCTCGCACCATTCCGATATCGTGAACGAGCAGTGCACAAGTGTAATGCAGCCAATCTTCGGGTGTTAGAGATTCAGATAAAAGACGACCGCGAATAATTTGTTGACCGGCCAGCGTTACCATCATTGTATGCTCTATGTTGTGATACAGAGCATTAGAATTTCCAATTCTCTCCAATACAAGGCGGGCGGCTCCGCCCATATATGTCGCATATTCTGGATTTCGGTGGGAGAAGTATTGCAAATATAATTCAGCGATATAGTCGGCAAGCCGGTCAGCCATTATAGAAATCGGGTTCAGCATAGTACTCGCTCCACGCCCGCTACCGGCTTCGCACCAGATTCATTTACCGTCGGAGCAGCCAAGTCAATGGACAAGCCGGACAGGTTGATCCTTTCGTAAATGTACACAACATGACTTCGCGCCAGGTAACCCGACCCCGCCGCAGCCATGCGCGGAGCTTCTGCCTGTGCGGGTGCCGCCGAGTGCTCTAATCGCGCTTGCCGATCAACTCCTTTTGGTCGCCGGCGCGTTGGAGCAGGAAGGCAAGGCGGACCGGATCAAGTCTTTCAAGAAGGCGCTCAGCGACGCCAATTTTGGCATCGCGTCGCTCCTGCCGATGTACCGCCGGGCCTCGAACGACGAGGATAGGCAGCCGTCAAGCACTGGAATCGGGCCGTCGAGATCGCCGCCGAGCTGGGCGTCCGGCGACGTGTGCCACGCGAGCCGGCAGCTCTGCTCTCAGTTCTCCTCCACGAAGACTTCCTCGCGCTTCTTCTTGACGCTGGGCAGGAAGACGACGATCAGAACGCCGGCGGCGATGGCAAGCAGGAGCGCGCTGATCGGCCTCGTGACGAAAGTCGTCGGGTCGCCGCGCGACAGAATCATCGCCCGGCGCAGGTTTTCCTCAAGCAGCGGCCCGAGCACGAACCCCAGCAACAATGGCGCGGGCTCGCAGCGCAGCTTGACCAGCACGTAGCCGATGAAGCCGAAGAAGGCGACGGCAAACAGGTCGTAGACGTTGGAGTTGACGCTGTATACGCCGATCGAGCAGAAAGCCATGATGATCGGGAACAGCACATAATAGGGTACTGTGAGCAGCTTCACCCACAGCCCGATCAGCGGCAGGTTGAGGACGATCAGCATCAAATTGCCAATCCACATGGAGGCGATGATGCCCCAGAACAGCGCGGGTTGTTCCGTCGCGACGTTCGGGCCGGGCACGATGCCCTGGATGATCATCGCCCCGATCATCAGTGCCATTACCGGATTGGCCGGAATCCCAAGTGTCAGCATGGGGATGAAGGAGGTCTGCGCGCCGGCATTGTTCGCCGATTCAGGCCCGGCGACGCCCGCGATGGCGCCCTTGCCGAATTCCTGGGGACGGTCGGAAAGGCGCTTTTCGACCGTGTAGGAAGCAAAGGCTGCCAGAATGGCGCCGCCGCCGGGCAGGATGCCAAGCGCCGAGCCAATGGCCGTGCCGCGCAGGATGGGGCCCGTCATGCGCCGAAAATCGTCGCGCGTCGGCAACAGCCCGCTGACTTTCTTGATCAGCACCGCACGTTCATGCTCATTCTCGAGATTGCGCAGGATCTCGGCGACGCCGAAGACACCGACGGCGACCGCGACGAAGTTCAGTCCGTCGGCATATTCTCTTATGCCGAGCGTAAAGCGCGGCGTGCCGGAATAGATGTCGGTGCCGACAAGGCCGAGCAGAAGCCCCAGCACCACCATCGCCAGAGCCTTGACAATCGAGCCGTGCGCCAAGGCTATCGATGAAACGAGACCGACGACCATCAGCGAAAAATACTCGGCCGCGCCGAACTGAAGCGCGATGGCGGTCAAAGGCGGCGCGAACAGCGCGACAAGGAAGGTAGACACCGTTCCGGCAAAGAAGGAGCCGATCGCCGCGATGGCGAGTGCTGCGCCCGCGCGGCCGTTGCGGGCCATCTGATAACCGTCGATCGCGGTGACGGCCGAGGAGGATTCGCCCGGCATGTTGATCAGGATCGCGGTGGTCGAGCCGCCATACTGGGCACCGTAGTAGATGCCGGCGAGCATGATCAGCGACGACACCGGATCGCCGATCTGGAAAGTGATCGGCAAAAGCATGGCGATCGTCGCTGTGGCGCCGATGCCGGGCAATACGCCGATCAATGTGCCGAGCAGCACGCCGATCAGACAGAAGCCGAGATTTGCGAAGGTCGTAGCCGTCGCGAAACCGAGGCTGAGATTGGAAAAGAGCTCCATTTCAGCCTCCTAAAAACGAAGCCAGGGGCCGAACCGTTCGAACGGCAACCCGAGCCCGTAACTGAACACGGCGACACAGAAGACGGTGACCAGCGCCGAGAGGATAAGCGCCATCAGGAAAGTCATCCGTGTCGAGGCGAAGGAGGCGATGAAAGCGCAGATAAAGATCGCCGGCGCGAAGCCGAGGCCACGCACGAAAAGGCCGAACAGGATAGGCGCCGGCAGGATCAGCAGCATCCCGCGCCAGGAGAGCGGTCCAATCGGCCCGCCCTGGATGCGGGTCGCCTGCGCCAGGATGATCAGTCCGAGCAGGACCATTATGCCCGACAGCACCAGCGGAAAGTATCCCGGCCCCATGCGGAAGGCGGTGCCGATTTCGAGCCCCAGGGATTGAACGAGGAAGAAGAGCCCGGTAGCCGCGAACAACGCTCCGCAGAGCGCGTTGGTACGGTCGAATGTGAGGTTTTTCATCAGTTGCCTCAAAGCGCTTGAAGAATCGACGGTTTAGTCCCCCGGTGGCCGCTGGCTTCCGCTCCCGACCGGGAGTCGACGATTATCCTCTCCCGGCGGGGGGAGGATCATCGGCAGATGCCTGATCCTGCATGCCGGATCACAGGGTTGGCCCCGGACCGCATCAGTCGGCGAATTGTCCCGCCGCTTCGATGATCGGCTTCCATCTTGTGATTTCGCTGTCCAGCTTGGCCTTGAGCGCGGCCGGCGTGGCGTCGGCTTCAGGAGAGGGGGCGGTGCCGAGCTCGGCGAAACGCGCCGTCACATTGGGATCCTTGAGCGCAACCTGCAGCGATTTCGACAAACGCTCGGTGATTTCAGGGGCCGTGCCCTTTGGCGCATAGATGCCGTGCCAGATGCCGATCTGCATGCCGGGGAGGCCGCCCTCGTCGGTGGTCGGGACGTCCGGCAGCGCGTCGAGCCGCTTTTGCGAGGTCACCGCATAGGCCTTGATCGTGGCGCCCTTTATCTGCTTCGTCGTATTGGTGGTCTGGTCACACATGATATCGACCTGGCCGCCGAGCAGGTCGGTCATTGCCGGCCCCGTGCCCTTGTACGGGACGGTCACGAGCGGTGTCTGGATCGCCGACATGAACAACATGCCGCACAGATGCGAGGCGGCGCCGATGCCTGCGTTCGCGATGGTCACGGTGTCCTTGTTGGCCTTGGCGTATTCGACAAGCCCCTTCAAGTCCGTAGGCTCGAGATCCTTGCGGGCCACGATCGTCATGGGCACCTCGGTGACGAGGCCGACATATTCGAAGGCGTTCAACGTGTCATAGGCGAGCTTGCGGTAAAGCGTGGCACTGGTTGCCATGCCGATATGGTGCAGCAGCAGCGTATAGCCGTCCGGATCGGCGCTCGCGACACGCCCCGCGCCAAGCGTGCCGCCGGCGCCCCCGACGTTCTCCACGATGATCTGCTGGCCGAGATCCTTCGACATCGCTTCCGCCACCAGGCGGGTCACGGTGTCGGTCGGCCCGCCGGCCGAGAAGGGCACGACCATGGTGATCGGGCGCTCCGGATAGGTCTGGGCGAAAGCCGAATACGCGGCCAGCGTGAATGACGCGGCCACGGCCAAAATTGTCAGTAGTTTCTTCATCGAAGGTCCTCCCTAGGCTTCAGGCAAGTGCCGAGCCGGCTGCAACGCAGAACGGCCACGGATGCTCCTGCCGAAAGGACCAGACCGCGTGCGGGAATGCAACAACCAGGCGCGCGAATTTTTTTCGCCGGACATCCTCGCTCCGCGATCCCGTGCGCTGGCCACGCCTAACTACGAGGCAACGCAGCGCCGCCGTCGGCGTGCCTGCGAAATTGACCGTTGTGTTTCGGTCGCCTTGAGGTTGTATAATCAGGGAATTGCCCAGGGAGCGATGAGCGCCATGAGAGCTGTCGTGTATGAACAGTTTGGAACGCCGCCTAGTGTAAGGACCGTTGCCGATCCGACCCCCGAACCGCATGGCGTCGTAATCAAGGTCGAGGCGACAGGGCTTTGCCGTAGCGACTGGCATGGCTGGATAGGGCATGACCCCGGCATCGCGCTGCCTCATGTGCCGGGACACGAGCTTGCCGGTACGGTTGCCGCGATCGGCGCCCAGGTCAGCGGCTGGCGCGTCGGCGATCGTGTGACGGCGCCCTTCGTCTGCGGCTGCGGCCATTGCTTCGAATGTAGTTCCGGCAACCACCAGGTCTGCGAACGACAATTCCAGCCGGGCTTCACGGCCTGGGGGTCGTTCGCGGAATATGTGGCGCTCGATTTTGCCGACACCAATCTTGTCCGGTTGAACGACGACCTCGATTTCGCCACGGCCGCCAGCCTCGGCTGCCGCTTCGTCACCTCGTTTCGCGCCATCGTCGACCAGGGCCGCGTCCAGCCCGGCGAGTGGGTGGCCGTCCACGGCTGCGGCGGTGTCGGCCTGTCGGCGATCATGATCGCCACCGCCATGGGCGCCAATGTCGTGGCCGTCGATTTGACACAGGAGAAGCTTGACTTCGCCAGGGAGATGGGAGCGGTGGCGACGATAAACGCCTCTGATGTCGAAAATATTCCGCGCGCGGTAAAGCAGATCACCAATGGCGGCGCGCATGTGTCGATCGACGCGCTCGGCCATCCGGTTACCTGTTTCAACTCCATTTCGAATCTTCGCAGGCGGGGGCGCCACGTTCAGATCGGCCTCATGCTCGGCGAACACAGCCAGCCGAAGGTGCCGATGGCGCGAATCATCGCCCACGAACTTCAGATCCTCGGCAGCCACGGCATGCAGGCGTTTCGCTACGGCGCGATGATGAGCATGATCGCCACCGGCAAGCTCAAGCCTCAAAAGCTTGTCGGCAGGAAACTCACCCTGGACGAAGCGCCGGCCGCCTTGATGGCTATGGACAGGTTCGAGGGAACCGGCATCGGCGTCGTCACCAGCTTTTCATAGCGTGCCCGCAACCGGCCAGCATAAGGGAAAAGACCGTGACAGACGATGGCGTGACTGGATCGCGACACAAGGAATGGCTGACGGATATTCTCGAAAGTGCTCCGTCGATCATCTTTCTTGCCTTGTGGCGAAGCGATGTGGATATGGAACTGGCGGGCTGGATCGGTGTTGCTCTCGCGGCTGCGACGCTGATTGGATTGCGTCTGTTTCGCATACCCTACAATCCGATCCTGCTCGGGATAAACGTCCATCTGGTGGTCATCACACCGCTGATCGTTACAGCCTACGGCTTGGGGTTGGCGGAGTTCGCGCGTGCACTGGTCGCTGGTTCGGAGCGCAGCGTGCTCGTGACGGTGTTCGTCGTCGGTTGCGCGTTGACGGCCTTCTCGCGGCGCGGCTTTGTTGGCCAGGATAACTTGCCTGCCACAAGCCGTTGGATTTATTCGTCGATCCTCTTGGCTGCCCTGGCGGCCGCGATTGTCTGGTCGTTCACTTACGCGGGCGGTACGCTGCTGGCGGTCGGTCTGCCCATGATGGGTCTGTTCGCACTGCGTCGCCTGATCGTCGCGCGCTGGCTGGGTCGTGCCCACCCGGCCGGCAGCGGCAGCATGGCGACAGCTGCCGGTTTCGCCTTGGCGGACGATTCCAAAAGCGCCGTCTCCTGAACGCCGCCCACGGCCGGACGTCCTCTACTTTACTACTTTCTCTATATGCAGACGACGCGCACGCGTCCACCAGGCGCGTTCTCGTTGCGGCAAGTCACATTGCGGGGCAGGTCGTCATCGATTTGCGGCAGGATGCGGCCGGGCTCTCGGCGAGGCGCGTCCACCCTGGGCGGCCGGGTCTCGGCGACCGCCGGTTCCGGCGGCTTCGGATAATTCGCCAGCCTGCTTGGCGGCAAAAGGTCCGTTTTCTGGATTTCGAAATGGGGAACCCCATTCATGACGATTTTGGTCGTATATGATGGAACGATCGACCCGTCATAAGTCCGTGCGCATCCCGATGCCGCCAGGCATGCACAAAGGGAAAGCGTGAAAGGGAATGCGACCCTCAGAACAAGCATCGAAAAAGAGAAGTCCAAACCTGTCCCACTGGCTTACTCCGGTCCCGGCGCACCGTAAGGCAAGCGGCGGTCAGGCGAAACCATTCGACACGACATTCGGCAGTGGAAGCGAACAAACAATGCACCACTGTGTAAGAGCGCGTGATCAACTGGCCGCCGCGGCGAAGGGAAACAGTCAGTCCGACGCCCTTTTGGTCGATTGCTCGTAGAGCGTGGCTCCGGACTCCGCGTCCACGCCGACAAGACTGACGTCGTATCCCCAGAGATTGCGGATATGCCGCAAGGTTGCGTCACGGCTTTCCCGTTCCAGCACGATGCCGCTCTTCACCGTCTGCTGAAGCCTTAGAAGACGGTCGCCCAGCAAATCCACATCGACGACCTGGATGTCAGGACGCGTCGCGCCGATGTCGTAGTTATGCGCCAGCGCGGAGCGGACTTTCTCGTAGCCGCGCTCATTGTGGATCGAAGCAACCTCGAAATGCGATTCCTGGGCGGCGTCGTTGAGCACGAAGAGCCGCCATTTGCGAATCAGGGCGGGGCTTAGATACTGCCTGATGAATGATTCGTCGCGGTGATTGGCCCAGGCGTCCAGAAGTGTCTCGCGCCAGTCGCCATTGCCCGCAATGTCGGGAAACCAGTCGCGGTCCTCCGCCGTCGGCTCCATCGAAATGCGCTGGATGTCCTGCATCATCGCAAAGCCCAGCGCATAGGGATTTATGCTGGAGAAGCGCGGATCATCGAAGCCCGGCTGGAAGACGACATTGGTATGGTTGCGTAGAATTTCCATCATCGCGCCTTCGCTGATCCGGCCCTGGTCAAACAAGGTGTTCATGATGGTGTAATGAACGAAGGTGGCGCAGCCTTCATTCATGACCTGAGTCTGCCGCTGCGGATAAAAATACTGGGCTATGACACGGACAATGCGCAGGATCTCGCGCTGCCAGGGCTCCAGCACGAGGCTGTTCTTCTCCAGAAAATAGAGCAGATTCTCCTCAGGCAGGTTCAGCGACTTCTTACGCTCGGCCGCGTTGCGCCTATCATCGCGCGAGGCCTCTTCGCCCCTGGACCGCGGCAGAGTGCTCCAGAGAACATTGTATGAGCGTTCCTCATATTCCAGGCGATCCCGGATACCCTCGCGCTCCTTTTCCGAGGAGAGCCGGGGAGGGCGCCTGTACCTGAAGACGCCCTGTTCCATCAGCGCGTGAGCGGCGTCAAGAATTCGCTCGACCGCAGGCAGGCCATGCTGCTCCTCGCAGCGGGTTATGTAGCTCTTGGCGAAGTCCAGATAGCTCAGAATGGCGCTCGCGTCGGTCCACTGCCGGAAGAGATAGTTGTTCTTGAAGAAGTGGTTGTGGCCAAAGGCGGCGTGGGCGGTCACCAGCGCCTGGAGCGCCATGGTGTTTTCTTCCATCAGATAGACGATGCATGGGTCGGAGTTGATGACGATCTCATAGGCGAGACCGCGCAGACCCTTACGATAAAGGTGTTCCTGGAGAAGGAAATGCTTGCCGAATGACCAGTGACGGTACATCAGCGGCATGCCGACCGACGAATAGGCGTCGAGCATTTGCTCGGACGAGATGATCTCCAGTTGATTGGGGTAAATGTCGAGCCCCAGATCGTCGAGCGCGATGGCCTCGATGGCCTCGTAGGCGCGCGTCAGTTTTGAGAAACTCCAGTCGGAGCCCGAAAACAACAACCGGGACCTGTCGCTACGTCCTGGCATCGCGGTTGCCATTCAGCGGCCCTTTTGCGAAGGCTGTTTGGCGAAGAGCCTGCGGAAGACCGGGTATATGTCGGCCGGCCTTGCGATGCGGCTCATCTGGAAATTCGGCCATTTTTCCTCGATGGCCCGGTAGGCGCGCCAGAGGGACGTGCCGTTGTCGGTTGCGCCGAAAATATGGCGTTCGCGCTCATCTATGATCTCCACATAGGCGAAATACTGGCACATTCGCACGAGTTCGCCTTCAAGAAGCGAGATGCAGCGCTCGGAATCGGTTGCGAAATTGTCGCCGTCCGAGGCTTGCGCCGCGTAGATGTTCCATTCCTTGGGCGGATAGCGTTCGGCGATGATGCGGCGCATCTCCTCGAGCGCGGTCGACACGACGGTGCCGCCGCTTTGCGTGCTGTGGAAGAACGTATCCTCGTCCACCTCGTGGGCTTCGTGCGTATGGCGAATGAAGACGATGTCGGTGCGGTCGTAGCGCCGCTTGAGGAACAAATGCAGCAGCACGAAGAAGCGTTTCGCCAGGTCCTTTTCACGTTCGCCCATCGAGCCGGACACGTCCATCAGGCAGAACATGACGGCATTGGCCGTCGGCACCGGCTGCGGGTCAAAGCGGTTGAACCGTATGTCGATAGGATCGACGTAACCGATCAGTTTGCGCCGCCGTGTCAGCCGTTCGAGTTCCTCGCGCAGCGCCTCGATCCGCAGACGCATGGCGGCGGTTGGCGCCGGGTTCGCCTCCAGGACGGCGATCTCTTCGGCGAGCGTGTCCAAGTCGCGCTGCCGAGGCCGTTTGAGCGCGATACGGCGGCCGTGGCTGTGGCGCATGGTGCGCCCGACATTGATGTTGGTGGGCGCGCCCGTCATCGCGAAGCCGGCCCTGCGCGGCTTGAAGGCGAGGATTTCCTTGAGGTTCAGCTTCACCATGTCGGGAAGCTCGAGGTCCTCGAAGAAGAGATCGAGCACCTCTTCGCGCGACAGCACGAACCGGAAGTCGTCCTCCGTCTCGCGCCGGCTCAGCCCGGGGCCAGGCCCGCCACCTTGACCGCCACCCGGCTTGGCCAGGCGGTCGCCCGGCATGAACTCCTTGTTGCCGGGCAGCACATGGCCGCGCCGGCCGGTGTCGCGCGCATTCTCGAAGGTCGGCTCGTTTGTTCCCCTGACCGGCATGGAGACGCTGTGGTCGGCGTCCACATCGGCGATCCTGCCGGTCCTGATCTGGTCGCGTATGGTGCGCTTCAGCTCGTCGCGCGCGCGCCGCAGGAAGCGCTGGCGATTGCCGAGGCTCTTGTCCTTCGGATTGAGACGGCGGTCGATGACGTTGGGCATGGGGTCCCGCCTGGCTGGAGCGGCTTGAGATCGGCTTCGAAATTCCAGCCGTCAGCCCGCCTTGTTGATCCGCATGTACCAGTCCACCAGCCGCCGGACCTGACGCTCGGTATAGCCGCGCTCGACCATTCGCTGAACGAACTCGCTGTGCTGTTTCTCGGTTACGCTGTCCTTCTTGGAGCCGAAGCTGATGACGGGGAGCAGATCCTCCACCTGTCCGAACATACGCTTCTCAATGACTTCCCGCAGCTTCTCGTAGCTCGTCCATGACGGGTTGCGGCCGTTGTTGCGCGCACGCGCCCTGAGCGTGAATTTCACCACCTCGTTGCGGAAGTCCTTCGGATTGGCGATGCCGGCCGGCTTTTCGATCTGCGACAGTTCGCTGTCCAACACCTCGCGGTTGAGAAGCTGGCCGGTATCGGGATCCTTGAAGTCCTGGTCTTCCACCCAGGCGTCGGCATAGGCGATATAGCGGTCGAACAGGTTCTGGCCATACTCGCTGTAGGATTCCAGATATGCCTTCTGGATCTCGTGGCCGATGAACTCGGCGTAGCGGGAAGCGAGTTCCGACTTGATGAAGTCGAGATAGGCGGCTTCCGTCTCCTTTGCAAACTGCTCGCGCCGGATCGCCTGCTCCAGAATGTACATCAGGTGCACCGGATCGGCGGCCACTTCCTTGGTGTCGTAGTTGAAGGTTTGCGACAGGATCTTGAAGGCGAAACGCGTGCTGATGCCCGTCATGCCCTCGTCGACGCCGGCGGCATCGCGATATTCCTGCACCGACTTGGCCTTCGGGTCGATCTCCTTCAGGTTCTCGCCGTCATAGACCCGCATCTTGGTGTAGAGCGGCGAGTTTTCGTGAGCGGCAAGCCGGGTCGACACCGTGAAGCGGCTCAAAATATCCAGAACTTCCGGCGCGCAGGGGCTGCTGGCCAGTTCGCTTTCGCGCAGAAGCTTCTCGTAGATGTGCTTCTCCTCCGTGACGCGCAGGCAGTAAGGAACCTTCACCACAAGGATGCGGTCGAGGAAGGCCTCGTTGTTCTTGTTGTTCTTGAACTGGAGCCATTCCGACTCGTTGGAATGGGCCAGCACTATCCCCTGGAACGGGAACGATCCGAAATTTTCCGTGCCGTTGTAGCTGCCTTCCTGCGTGGCGGTCAGCAGGGGGTGCAGCACCTTGATCGGCGCCTTGAACATCTCGACGAATTCGAGCAGGCCCTGGGTCGTGCGGTTCAGGCCGCCGCTATAGGAGTAGGCATCCGGATCGGACTGGCTGAAGTTCTCGAGCTGGCGGATGTCGACCTTGCCCACCAGGGCCGAGACGTCCTGATTGTTTTCGTCGCCCGGCTCTGTCTTGGCGATCGCGATCTGGCGCAAGCGCGACGGCATCAGCTTGACCACGCTGAATTTCGAGATATCGCCGTTCAATTGGTCGAGGCGCTTGGACGCCCAGGGCGATATCAGGCCGTTAAGCCGCCGACGGGCGATCCCGTATTTGTCCTCCAGAAGATCCGCCATGCGGTCGGGATTGAAGAGGCCGAGCGGTGATTCGAAAACCGGGCTGATCTCATTGCCGACCTTGAGCGTGTAGATGGGCCGCATCTCCATCAGCTTCTTGAGACGCTCGGCCAGCGACGATTTGCCGCCGCCGACCGGGCCGAGCAGATACAGGATCTGTTTGCGCTCCTCGAGTCCTTGCGATGCGTAGCGGAAATAGCCGACGATGCGCTCGATCGTGTCCTCCATGCCGTAGAACTCGGCGAAGGACGGGTAAATCTTGATGGTCCGATTGGCGAAGATGCGGCCGAGCCGCTCGTCTGCGCTGGTGTCGATCAGTTTGGGCTGGCCGATTGCGTCAACCATCCGCTCCGGAGCGGTGGCATACATCGATTTGTCTTCGCGGCAGGCAAGAAGATACTGCTGGAGGCTCACCTCCTCCCGCGCCGCGTGGGTGTAAGTCTCCGAAAACAGATCGAAGACATCGGTGTCTTTGCCGCCCATGGTGACCTCGCAAAGTGCCCCGCTTCGGTACTACAACACTCTACCCGAAATTGAACTGATTCGTGACCCTGTGGTTCCTTCACATAACAGCGATCATTCTCCCCGCTGTGGGCCGCAGTATCAAGACCTTAATCCAACAGGAGGGCACCGGGACATTCCTGTCGGATCACAGCGGATATAGTGAGCCGGCGCCGAACCCGCCATCAGGAAGGTGTAGGGGAAGGTGTGGTTGCGGCGGTTGACTTGGCCGTTCGAGGGGTCTTACAGGGTACGCAAGCTCGAATGAGCCGCCATACCCGCCACCCCTGGGGGCGGCGGCCGTGCGAGCGGCCAAGGCAATGAGCGATCGCTTTGGGGGCTGGCCAAGCCAGTCACGGCCGCGGCCGCGGAACAGTATTAGGAAGAGTGGCCGAGCGGTGGAAGGCACCGGTCTTGAAAATTTGAATGCGAAGCGGGCCAACCGTTTGAAACGAAAAGGAAATGTCTTCGGCGCAGTATCGTTTTTGCGCCACTTTTGCGCCCGGCGCATCTTTCGGGCGCAAAATCGGATGGATGGGTGGCCGAGCGGTTTAAGGCAGAGGTCTTGAAAACCTCCGTGGGCGCAAGCTCACCGTGGGTTCGAATCCCACCCCATCCGCCATTGATTTGGAAAAAAACCGTCTTTTGACGAGGTCTCAACTCACACGATGGAACGCTAGAGGATTTCTGAGGTTCGTTGAGCTTATGCCCCAGCACTTAAGACCGTACTGGTTGAGAGCAAAATGGAACAATTTATAGGTTTTGGTATTCGCGCCTGAGAGTTCCTGGAAGAACTGTGGGATCAATGTACAAGATTTGTTCAATTGCACCACTCGCAAAGGCTATCTTAAAATCAAATTGTAATTGCAGTGAGGGTTGAAAATTTAATAACTATCCGTCATTAAGTGCAAATTTACATATTCCGATGGCCGAGAGAGATGCGCGCAGCTCTTTTTCCTGCTCGCATATTTATTCTTATTTTAAGTAAGAGTAAGTGTACTGTATGGGTTAGGTAAATGCTCCTGATTTAAACGATGTTCAGCCCTTTTTATATATTTCACTATTCCATACGTTATAGAAAATATTCGATGGGTTTTAATTTACTTATACACAAGACCTGCATTATCAATCGCGTTCTGCATTGTCTGATTTAAAAGTTGGCGCTGCTTCCCAAGCTTAAACACGACACAAACTTTACCCTTGCTGCCTTCTTTGTTGCCGTATTCCCTCCATATATAATCAGATTTTACCAGTGATACGCAGTTAGGCATATGTTCTAGCTCGGCAACTATCATAATAGGTTGCCGAAGTATAAGATGGGTCGTTAAGCTTGAAATTGTGGTTGCCTTCTTTATACAACAGTAACTGTTCACTGTCAGCTCCATGACAGGCGTTTCGCGATACGAACTGCGCCCCGATGTCTTTGGTTCGCCCGAGGGCGAAGCCGCTGCCCGGGCAAGATACCCAAGGCAATTTGGGGTCGGTAGCGCCATAGCGGGCCCCCGCCGAATGACATTTCCGCTTCGCAGTCCGCTGCCGGACCAAAGCCACCGGCTTGTGCCGCGGGATGCGCCGGACTGGCCGGCGGCCGATTTGCGCTCGCCTCCCGATTTTCCGCGCTCGGCGGGATCCAGGTTCGGAAGGCGAGGCGAATGAACCGCGCCTTGCCCCAGCGCGAAATCGTCCGGCCGTCCTCCGACAAGGAACGCGGCTCGCTCAAGGCGGCGTTCGCGCGCGCCGTCGAGGCGCTGGGCGGCGGCACGATCGTTGTCGGGTTCACGCGCGTCAGGAAATCCATGTGTCGCGCTATGCGGTCAAGCACGACGACGATCGCTTCGCCGGCATCGATGTCGCCTTCGACATCGACAAGGCCCATGCGATCGCTGGCGGCGAACCGCCGATCCTTGCCACCTACGCCACCCTGCTCGGCTTCGGCCTCGCGCGCCAGCCGGAGACGGTTTTCCGCGAGCGCAAGGGGCAGCATTCGGCCAAGCCGGACTGGTTCGCCGCGACGATCGAGCGGCTTTATCCGGGCGTGCCGAAGCTGGAGCTGTTTGCCCGCGCCGCCCGGCCGGGCTGGGATGCGTGGGGCTTCGAAGCCGGTCCGCCGACAGGCGGATCGGAAGCGCCGGTGGCGCTTTCGAAGGCCGGGAAGGCCGGCCCGGAGGCAGCGGGCACCCGGCAAGAGGCCGGTGCGGGGGCGGTGCCGTCACGAGCGCGCCGACGCGTCCCGCGCTGCGCCGGGAGCGCGGTGCAATGCGCGCCCCTCTGGCCTGCCGGCCATCTCCCCCACGGGTGGGGAGATTGATCGGCCGCCCGCCGGACGGGCGACGAAGAGCGCCTAAGGCAACCGTCAATCTCGACCAGGGCCGGCCGTATCTGCCGCGCTCACTGTCCCTCGGCGACGGGCTCGACCGGCCGGTCGCCTGGCACTTCCGCCGACGCCGGCCGGGCTCGGGCCATACGACGGGCGGCGAGCGCATCCGCATTCCGGCGAGCGACATCCACTACGTCGCGGTGCCGGAGGACTACAGCGTCCATCTGCGCATGCCGTGGGGGCATTCGGCACTTCGCCGCATCAACATGCTGGGCGGTTTCGAGGAAGCGGCGTTGACCGCGGCGCGCGCCGGCGCGGCGAAGATGGGGTTCTTCACCCGCACGGTGAACGACGACGACAACGCGGCAGCGGACGGGCCGGACATCGAAGAGATGGAACCCGGCATGATGGAGACGCTGCCGGCCGGCTACGGCGTCGAGAAGTTCGACACCGGCTATCCGGACGGCGAAAGCCCGCTCTTCGTCAAGCTGATGCTGCGCGGCGCGGCCGCCGGCCTCGGCGCGTCCTACAACGGCCTCGCCAACGATCTGGAGGGCACGAATTTTTCCAGCCTGCATGTCGGCAAGGCGGAAGAGCGCGACGAATGGCGCATTCTTCAGACGTTCTTCGCCGAGCACCTCAACGATGTCGTCTATGGCGAATTCCTGCCGATGGCGATCCTGACCGGCGCGCTGGCGCTGCCGTTCTCGAAGCTCGAAAAGTTCCGCGAGGTCACGTGGAAGCCGCGCGGCTGGCAGGCGGTCAATCCGGTCGACGAAGCCAACGCCAACATCGCCAATATCGGCGCCGGCCTGACCTCGCCGCAGCGCATCGTCGCCGCCAAGGGCGGCGACCTCGCCGAAATCTACGACGAAATCGCCGAGGCCAAGAAGATGGCGGAGGAACGGAAGATCGGCTTCGCCGCCGCACCTGCGCCGCCGTCCACGCCTGAGGTTCCCGCCAAGCCCGGAGCATGACCATGCCGAAATCCGTATCCGTGCCGGAGCGCATGTTCCGCTCCGCAACCATCGAGCGCGCCGAGGCGGCCGAAGACGACCGCGCAATCGAACTGTCGTTCTCTTCCGAGGAACCCTATGCGCGCTGGTGGGGCGTCGAAGTTCTCGGCCACAAGAAGAGCGAGGTCGACCTGTCGTTCATCGGCAGCGGCCGCGCGCCGTTCCTGGTCGACCATAGCCGAAGCGTCGACAACCAGGTCGGCGTCATCGAGGAAGCCTGGCTGGATGGCGGCAAGGGCCGCGCCCGCGTCCGATTCGGCAAATCGGTGCGCGCCGCCGAATTCCTCGCCCGGGTGCGTGACGGCGAACTGTCGAACATCTCGGTCGGCTACGAAATCCGCAAGCTTCGCCTGGAAAGCGAGGAAGACGGCGTCGAGACCTACCGGGCGACCGACTGGAAGCCCCACGAAATCAGCCTCGTCTCGGTTCCGGCCGATACCACGGTCGGCATCGGCCGCAGCGACGGCGACAAACTCAGACAACTTACTCTCGCAGAGGAAAAGACCATGCCGAATGAACCCGAAACCAGGCCGGCCCCTGCCACGACGCCGGCGCAGCCCGACAATCGCGGGCGTTCCGAACTCAACCGTGACGACGTGCTGCGCGAAGAGCGCGAGCGCGTCTCCGAGATCCAGGCGATCGGCGAAAAACACAACATGGCCGACAAGGCGCGCGAGGCCATCAAAAGCGGCGTGACGGTCGCGGCCTTCCGCGGCGTCGTGCTCGACGCGCTCGGCGAGGCAGCACCCGAGAAGATGGCTGCCGCCGCGGCGGTCGGCCTGACCGCGAGGCAAGCACAGACGTTCTCCTTCATGCGCGTCATCCGCGCCATGGCAAATCCGACCGACCGCCGCGCCCAGGAAGCCGCCAGGTTCGAATTCGAAGTCGGCGAAGCGGCTGCGAAAAAGGCCGGCCGCGAGGCGCGCGGCATCATGGTTCCGAACGACGTGCTGGTCGTTCCGCAGGTCCGCACCACCCTGACCTACGGCACGCCGGCGACCGCCGGCAACCTGGTCGCCAAGGACCTGGCGTCGGCGTCCTTCATCGACGTGCTGCGCAACGCCATGATGACCCGCGCGCTCGGCGCGACGATCTTCAACGACCTGGTCGGCGACCTCGACATTCCGCGCAAGTCGTCGGCGTCCTCGGCGACCTGGATATCGGCGGAAGGCGGCGACGCCACCGAGACGAACTTCACCACCGACCTTGTTCAATTCCGGCTGAAGACGATCGCGGCCTACACGGTGGCGACCCGCAAGATGATGGCGCAAAGCTCGCTCGACATCGAAACCATGGTGCGTGACGATCTCGCGCAGGGCATCGCGCTCGGCGTCGACTTTGCCGCGCTGCACGGCAGCGGCGCCGCCGGCCAGCCGACCGGTATTGCAGGCACGGCCGGCATCGGCTCCGTCGTCGGCGGCACCAACGGCGTGGCGCCCGCATGGTCGCACATCGTCAACCTGGAAACTGAAGTTCTGGTCGACAATGCGGCGATCGGTTCGCTGGCCTATCTCACCAACGCCAAGGTGCGCGGCAAGCTGAAGCAGGTGGTGAAGGCCACGAGCACGGCGGAGTTCGTGTGGGACAACGAGGGTCTCAACGGCTACCGCACCGAGGTTTCCAACCAGGTATCGTCCGTGCTGACGAAGGGCACGTCCACCGGCGTGTGCTCGGCGATCTTCTTCGGCAACTGGACCGATCTGGCGATCGGCTTCTGGTCGGGCGTCGACATACTGGTCGACCCGATCACCCTCGGCCTTTCGGGCGGCGTCCGCGTCATCGCGCACCAGGACTGCGACGTGCAGCTGCGCCGTCCGCAGTCCTTCGCCGCCATGCTCGACGCGCTGACCTGATGTCCCGACAGGGCGCGACCCCGGTCGCGTCCGCAAGCTCATTCGAAAAAGGGTAACGACCATGAAACTGAAAATCACGCGCGACAGCTTCGTCGCCGGCGAGCCGGTCAAGCCCGGCCAGACGGTCGACGTTTCCGAAGTCGACGGGAAACGGCCTCCTGAAGGACAAAGCCGAATCCATGCTCCGGAAGATCAGCAGCGAGAGTGCTCGATCGAAGCGGCGGGCCCAGGCGACGCTCGCGGGCGTTCTCGCGGCGCGGGGCCAAAGGGCGGAGGCCGAGACGCTGATCCAGGCGGGACCGACGGCTCGTACAAGGACCATCACGTTGCCTACGCCCTCGGAGCGGTGTACGCACAGCTCGGCATGCCGAAGGAAGCGCTCGAACGGTTAACTGAGGCCCGCTCTACGGGGTTTGAATGCCTTCCATGGTTCGAGCGCTATTCCCTGCTGGCTCCGCTGACAGGTACCGCCGCCTTCCAGCGCTTTCTCGACGAATTCAGGCAGTCGTGGGCCACGCAGCAAGCGCGGTTCCCGACTGGAACGTAGGGCGCGACCGGCGATGCCCCACAAAGTGAGGACGAACGTCCTGAGCCGGGCGCGTCGCTGCAGCGTCGACATCTGACGGCTCGCCCTGACGGGCGGAAGAGCGAGAGGGCGCCACCGCCGAGGGAAGCAGACTCCGCCCGGGTTGTCTTGAAGGCGGCGGTCTAAAGAACCGTCGCCTTTCATCCTTTCGCGAGGGTTCTCAAACGCGCCGTTTGATTTTTTTCTGTACGCTGCGGGGTACTTCTCCTGTACCGTGCCGCGCATGGCCGACCATTCCGCGATCGAGTGGACCGAGGCGACGTGGAATCCGACGAACGGCTGCACCAAGGTGTCGCCAGGCTGCGACCGCTGCTACGCCGAGCGCGTCGCGCGCCGGTTCCCGAAAACGTTTCCGAACGGATTCGAGCTCACGCTCCGGCCGGCCGCGCTCGAGCTCCCGCTCCGCTGGCGACGGCCGCGCACGATCTTCGTCAACTCGATGTCGGATTTGTTTCACGCCGATGTGCCCGAGAGCTACATCGCGCAGGTCTTCGACGTGATGGTGCGCGCGCCGCAGCACACGTACCAGATCCTCACGAAGCGCGCGGAGCGACTCGCCACGGCTCGCACCGCGATCTGCCGTGGCCGCCGCAGATCTGGATGGGCGTCTCCGTCGAGAGCCCGCGGTATACCTGGCGCGTCGACTACCTCCGACGGACGCCGGCGGCGGTGCGCTTCGTGTCGGCCGAGCCGCTACTCGCGCCGCTCCCGAACCTGAATCTGCAGGGCATCCATTGGCTGATTGCGGGCGGCGAGAGTCAGCCAGGCGCGCGGCCTGCGGCGACGGCGTGGTTCGAAGATCTGCGCGATCAGTGTGCGGCGGCCGGTGTCGCGTTCTTTCTCAAGCAGCTCGGCGGCCATCCCTCGAAGCGAGGCGGCGAGCAGGCTCTGCTCGATGGTCGACGCTGGATTGAATTGCCGGCGCGAGCGGCGCGTTATCGGTACTTGCTGAAGATGTCTTCGACGATGTTCGGCCCCGGTCCTATTGGGAGACGCGAAGAAGAGATAGTAAATGGCTGCCCCCTGAGAGTTCCGCATCGGAATCGGCTGCGCGACGTATTTGAATCCCGCCGCCAGCAACCGCTCCCGATACTTCGCCACCACGCGCGCGTTCGACACTTTGCGTTCGGTGCTGCCAAACAGATCCTGCTGCTGCGGCTCGTAGAGCTCCGTCCGCCACGATTCGTCTCCCCAGACCCGAGTCAGGATCGGCCACCGGCTGCGAGGCACGCGGGCAGGATCCGTCCACAGCACATTGCGATTCGCGCTCACGAGCATGAAGTTGAAAAAAATCTCGACCGTGCCCGTGGCGCCGACGGCTTTCAGCACGTCGTAGTCGACGGACAGCCCGTAGGGATCGAGCAGGCAGAGCCCGCGCGCAAAGTCTTCCCACCGACACCGAGGCAGGACGCGCTCGACCAGGACGCGATTGCAATCCCCTCCATGCACCGTGACGTTCGGGTGCTCAGCCGTCCACTGCGTCAGGAAATTCCGCTTTCGCCTCGTCACGTTCGATGAAGTGATATTCGCTGAACGGTGGGACGACGTCGAGCGCCCGCAGCGCGCTGCCAGGCACGACCCGATCGGTCGCGGCATCGATGGCGATACCCGACCCGGCGAAGCCATCGGCATAGACGAAGCGCTTGATGAAGGGCTGCGCCGCCAAGATCGTCGTGTACACGGAGGCATACTTGCTGACAATCTCGTGCTTGACGTGCGACCACTCCCCGAGGATATCCAGTTCGAGTGAGTCAGCGACCTCGATCATGTCATCGGGCTCTCCGGCGTCCGGCGCATTGTCCGCGCCGCACGCGCGGCAGATCGATTCGTCGCGATCCAAGTACCCACCGCACTCGATGCAAAACGTGAACATCGCTCCTCCGTGAAGACGAAATGCCGCAGCACCGCCAGCCGCGTGTCACTCGCCGCCGATCGTCATCGTCTTTTGCTATGGGTCGCGTTGAATTGTAGTAGAAACGCCGCGAGCGAATGTTGCGTACACCCTCACAAGCGAGACTCATGTGATTGTGTTAGCCGCTTGTTAGCCCGAGCGGTTTTCGGCGCGCGAGGCGCGCGCGCGTTTCGTGACGATTACTTGTAGAGGGAAACAGATTAGAGGTTGGTGGCCCAGATTTGTCCCAGATGGAACCGCCTGACCAGCTGGATGCGTCAAATCGAAGACTTCCAGAGAGCCGCGTAGGGCGGTTTGCTAAACGCCGATCAGAGTTTCGGTCCTCTTAGTTTTCCTCGCAAATCCTCGCGCTTCAACCACTTCCTCAATCGAGCGAGTTGGCTCTGGAGGCCCTGTTTTGGGGCCTCGCAGGGACAATTTCAGGGACAGTTCCTTAAGACGGATCGCTGACGAGCGAATAACTGTTCTGCCTCAATTCAGCAGCTGCCGTAGGGCGGGGATCCTGCGCACGAGCGTCCAATCGAGAATCGCTACGGTGACAAGCGTCGCGCCGGCCAGCGGAAACAGCACGCCGAGGATCACCGCCGTCACCCACGTCACCAACGGCACGCGCGCGGGTCAGGTCGCGGTGGCGCGGCCAGCCGCCATCCTCGCGCCGGGCGACGCAACCACCACATCACGAGACCACTCACGCTCAGCGCGATGCACCGACAAGCACACCACACTCGTGCCGGCGAGATTCCACCATCCGAGCGAACCCATATGAAGCGGGATTCCCGCGGCCATCGCCCTCGCCATCGGACTGTACTCTTTCCAGCCTCCATGGCCCACGACGCTCCCCGTGTGCCGATCCACGTGCACCGTGAGTTCCTGCCTCGGATCATTGATGTCATCGTTGAGGCCCGTTTGTGCGATGGTCCAGACGCCATCTGCATCGCGTCGGCACGCCGACAAAGAACCGCTGGCCAATACCCTCGCGCTGAGCGGCAGCAATCGCAGCATCGAGCGTGATCAGACCGTGACCCGCGTGGGCTGAACGACGGGAGCGGCGTCTGCTCGAGATTCCATGGCACCACTTTGCTGGATCCGGCGTTCAATGTTTCGTGATGCGACGCCGATTGGCCCGGAGCCGCATTCGTGACCGCGAGCGTGCTCCATGTCTGGACGAACCGCCCACCCCACACTTCTGTCCACGCCAGACCCGCAATGAGCTGCAGCGCCAGGACGGGCGCCAGGATCACACCGATGATTTTGTGAACGTCGCGCCACACCAGCCGTGGAGTCGCGCCGGAGATTCGGAAAGACTGCCGGAACGATCTTCCTTTCGGGAACCACAGGTACAGGCCAGACACGATCGACAGGATGCTAAGACTGGCGGCAATTTCGATCAATGCATCGCCCCAGTTGCCAAGCAGCAATGTGCCGTGCAGCAGATGCGCCATCACGTAAATCCGACGGCGATCCTCGACGACTCCGCGGACTGCTCCCGTGGTCGCATCAACGAAGATGGTCTGAGGCCGCTCGTTAATGGTGGCCGTGACGCGGGTGGCATCCGTGGCGTCACGGCCTGGCTGATAGCGCACGAGCGTGGCATTGGGAAACGCCGTTCGAGCCGCGTCGAGCCGCGCCTGGTGCGAGACAGGACTCCCGCCGGACGTGTTCGTTAACAGATCCCCAAGCTGCCAGCGATCGATCGGGTCTCTCGCCAGCATCACCAGTCCTGTGCACGCCAAAACCACCAGAAACGGCGCGACGTAGAGGCCGGCGTAGAAGTGCCACCGCCACACCGACGCGTACAACGCCTTGTGTTGCTGCACATCGTTTGTCATCGGTTTGCCTCTATCGCGAGCTGTGCCCGCCACGCCGTTCGGCCCGCGAGCAGACCGACGGGGAGTTGCAGCACGCCTGATAGTTCGAAGATCCAATCGCCGGGTGGCTCGTAGAGCGCTCGCGGAAACAATCGCTCGAACACAGATGCTGGCAGATGCACGGCGAAAGCCAGATTCTTCAGAGCATGGTTGTAACCCCCCTCGTAGAGGCCGAGCCACAGCACACAGATGGCAACCGCGAGCGCGACGAACGCGCCCATCGCCATCCGCCCACTTGCTCGGTGCGCTCGAAAACGCGCGACCAACAGACACACAGCGAACAACACGCCGGCCCACGCAGTAATGTGCGCCACGTGAGCCCGCCATGGCGTGTCGAAACGGCGAGCCCCATAGAGATGGTGAACGCTGGTCAGCACAAGCGTGGCGAGTACCGCCGCTCCTGCTCCGTACAGCGTCGCCCATTCCCCCCGCTGATGACTGTCGTGCATACGTGTTCAGTTCAGCAGCCCGCCTGGCTAAAACGAATACCGAAGGCCGGTGTAAATCGACGCAGGCGCGCCGGGATACAGTACGCGCGCGTTGGCGGGAGCCACATTGAGCACGCTGAGCGTCGCGATGTAGTCCACGTCGAACAGGTTGCGCACTTCGCCGAAGACCTCCCAGCGCCGGCCGGACATGCCGGCGCGCAGCCCCATCAGCTGGTAGCCATCGACGGCATAAGAGTTGGCGAAATCCGCATAGCGCTCGCCGATGAAGTCGAAGGTGGGGCCGGCATAGAACCCACGGGAATGCCGGTAGAGCACCTCGCCCCGCACGGCATAGGTGGGTGCCGCGGGCAACCGATTCTGGCGCCAGACGGGATCGTCGTCGAAGTGGAACGAGTTGAGCGTGAAGCTGACCCGAGGGTCGATGCGATGCGCGCCGCCCACCGCGAAGCTGCTGCCGACGAGCGCTTCCAGGCCGGTGTGCGTGGTGTTGTCGATGTTGGTCACCAGGGTGTTGCCGGGCGCGTTGGGATCGTCCACGGACAGGATTTCATCGTTGATGCGCGCGAAGTACGCCGCGATGTCCCAGTTCCACTGTGTGCCCGACGTCTGGCTCGACGTGGAACGCCAGCCGACTTCCGCCACGACGCCGCGCATGGGATCGAGCGTGGCATTGCCGCCGCGCACGTCATCCATCATCTGGAACGTGGTGGGCGCCTCGAACAGGCGGCTGACGTTTCCGTAGACCTCACCGGCACGGTCCACAGAGGCGATGACGCCCGCGCGCGGATTGAAGGTGGAGTAGCGGGCATTGGGGTTGCTCACCGCGCCTGTAGTGGCGTTGGTCGTGAGCACGTTGCGTCCCGCGCTGACGGCCTGTCCGCCGAACACGACCGTCCAGCGATCCGATGTACGCCACCGATCGACAACGAAGGCTTCGAGGCTGTCGGCGGTGTTATCCACGTATTCGCTGATGCCGTTCGGCCGGCCGTTGAGATTGCGGTAGTTGCCGCCTTCCCCGGTCGGTTAACAGTCCGAAGGTAGACTGCTCCGGGTCAGGAGCGGTCATGCGGAAGTCGAAATTCAGTGAGACCCAGATCGTCGGGATCCTGAAGGACGCGGAGAGCGGCGTGCCGGTCGCGGACCTGCTGCGGAAGCACGGCGTCAGCAAGGCCACGTTCTTCAAGTGGCGCAGCAAGTACGGCGGGGCGTCGGTGTCGGATGTGAAGCGGCTGCGTGAGCTCGAGGCCGAGAACGCGAAGCTGAAACGGATGTACGCGGACCTGGCGCTCGAGAACGCGGCCATCAAGGATGTCCTGAACCGAAAGCTGTAAGGCCGTCCGCGAAGCGACAGATCGCCGAGGTGCTGGTGCGCGAGCACCAGCTGCCGGTGCAGCGAGCCTGTCGCGTGGTGAGGCTCTCGCGGGCGGCGTACTACCAGCCTCCGGTGCCGGCGAGTCGGCGTGATGCCGCGGTGATCGCGGCGCTGACGGACGTCGTGGCGCGGTATCCGCGCTGGGGCTTCTGGAAGCTCTTTGATCGGATGCGCGCCGAAGGCCGGCCGTGGAATCACAAGCACGTGCATCGCGTGTACTGCGCGCTGCGGCTGAATCTGCCGCGGCGGACGACGCGACGGGTGCCGCGGCGGATCCGCCAGCCGCTGACGGCGCCGCCGGTGCTGAATCAGACCTGGGCGCTCGACTTCATGACCGAGACGCTCTACGACGGCCGTCGCGTGCGGCTGCTGACGATGATCGATGAAGGCAATCGGGAGGGCTTGGAGATCGCGATGGGCCTGTCGCTGCCGAGTCGTCGCGTGGTGCGCGTGCTCAACGAGCTCGTCGCCGTCCACGGCTGGCCGTCAGCGGTGCGCGTCGACAACGGCCCGGAATTCACGGCGCAGCCCTTCGTCGATTGGTGCGCCGAGCACACCGATCCGTCACCGTAATTGAGACCGACGAGCAGATCATGTGCGCCCATGCGTCGGTCATAGCGCACCATCGCACCGAGATCGCGATGGTCGGTGTCGATCAGGAGGCTGAATACTTCCACCGGCGCGTTTGGTCCCGGCCCGTCGAAGTCCACAAACACCTGGTTCACGATGGGGTGGTAGAGCGACTGCCCCTCGTACGAGAGACCGGCTGACAGCGACCCGTTCGCCCCGAAGGACCGGGTCACCTTCGCCGCGACGCGCGCGGTCTTCACGACCTTGCCATAGTCGCCGCTGAGCGCCGCCGCGCTCGCCTGGTCGGGATCGGCGTCGACCTCAGCGTGCGTCAGCGCGCCCGGCAGGCGAAGATCGTTGTCCACGTAGGTCGCAAACAGTTGCACGTTGGTGGTCGTCGATGGTTGCCAGCCCGCGTTGGCATACAGGCCCCAGCGTTCCTGGTTGCTGTGGTCGCGATAGCCGTCGAATTGCCGGCCTTCCACCGTGACGAGCCCGTCGACCTTGTCGCCCGCGGCGCCAAGCGTGACGCGGCCGTTCAGCGAACCGAAACTGCCGCCGTCGACGAATGCTGAGAGGGGCGCGCTGTTGCGCGCGGTGGGCGAGGTGAAATCGATGGCGCCGCCCAGCGTGCTGGCGCCGTAGGTGAGCGCGTTGGCGCCACGTGCCACGCTGGCGTAGCGTGCCGTCAGCGGGTCGATCACACGATTGTGATTGTTGCCATCGGCCGTCGTCACCGGCAATCCATCCTGGAGCAGCTTGACGCCGTTCTTGTCGTAATCGACGGCGTCGAGATTGGAGCCGCGGCTCGAGAAGAACAGTTCGTCGTTTCCATAGCCGCTGTCGGCGAACACACCGGGCGCGTAGCGCAGCATGTCCGCCATGTTGTTGACGTGACGGCTATACAGCTCGTCGCCGTCGAGGATCGTGACGGCGCCAGGCGTCGATGCCCGCTGCGCTTCGACCTCCGCCTTGACGCGCTCACCCGTCACGAGCACGCTCTCCTCCAGCGTTTGCACGGCGAGCCGGAAATCGGCCACGGCCGCAGGTCCCGAGGCGGCGACACTCATTCGTCGGTCCATCGGCTGGAAGCCCGGAGCAGTGACGCGAACGGTATATTGACCGGGCTGAAGACCGTCGAGGCGATACCGGCCATCACTGCCGGTGACACCCGAACGAATCACGGCGACGCCGCTCACGAGTTCGACCTTCGCGCCCGCGACGGACGCACCCGTCTGGTCCGAGATGAGTCCGCTGATGGCGGCTGTTTGCTGGCCGGCGGTCAGTGTGGGCACTCCGACGGCGAAGAGACCAATCACAAGAACAACTAGGCGATAAGAAAACGATGACATGGCAGCTTCCTCCTCCGATCTGAATGTGGCTCTGACGGATCGGTCGACATGACTGCCGTTCGAGGACGGTGTACGTCGACGCGAACCGCATTCACGACGACGCGCTCGATCGCGCGACAGCAGTCGTGAGTCGGTCAGAGACGTGGCGCCGTTCGCGCCAGATCTGTGCAGGGATTAGGAGACGAGCAGGAACGTCAGCTGCGAGGCGGCGGAGCTTCGGGAGGGGCAGTCCAGTCCAAGGGCAAGGTGTCGTCGTAACCCTTGGGTAGCGGTGTGGAGATCACCGCGACGATATCGAGCGTGGCGACCGGCAGCGTGAGCGGGCCAAGCATCGAGAGCAGGGCCACGCCCAGATCATTCTGGGTGCTCTGCAAGCGACACCGGGCCTCGTCGGCCGGCTTCCCATGCATCGGGCACGAACCGTGATCGGCCCCATGCGCACACGTGCAGATGATGTCCGCTGCTGTGCCGCTTGTGGCCAGCAGAACGGTCGTTCCAACCGCGACGGACACGTGGAGAAACAGCCACGCGAGCGCCACTGGGACGAGCAAACATCGGACCTTCGACACGAGTGTCGATCAGCCTAGTGCCCGCCACCAAGACATGTCAAGCAACGCATCGTCACCTGTGACGGCTAGTCGCGGCTCTCCAGAGCTCAACGATCGATCGGGGTCGCATAGGTACGCTCAGAGATTCTCGCTGGCTCGCTGATGAACCGATCGATCATCGGAGCGGATACTTCGCGATCAAGCAAGCAGGCCACAGCTGAGCCGCGGCCGACGGTGAGGACAGGGTTATTGCAGTCGGCCGATGCGCACGTGGTGAGCTGCAGGAAAGTTCGACCTTGGGAAAACTCTAGGGATGCGATCCAACCGCCCCACCCAGTTGCGGACATCGTCCAGTGCGGCCTTGTTGCTGCAAAGCCTTGAGAATGAACTGCTTAGCAGAACGCCGCATCGCTCGGTCTGTAAGTCGTTGATTTTACAGGCTTTATTAGCTGGCTGCTCGGGCTGGACTCGAACCAGCAACCCTCCGGTTAACAGGGGCCGACGATGCGAGCGCATCACGTCACGCCAATTGATATTGGTGGGTATTTCCGGCCATCTTCTTGTGTTCTTGCGGGTCGCCAAACACACTGACGGCTACCAAATTAGACTGAGTGTCCCCACAATATCCCCCACACGCCGATGCTTAAGTTCCTGCATGATTGAGCTAGATCTGGCTCAGCCATAACACTAACCGAAAGGCCAAAAGATAAGACGAGGTGGGTTGACTCGGTAATCGAAACTCGGAACACTCGGCCTTTTCTGCGACCGGGGTCGAATCGTTTAGGAAAGCGTGTGTGGCCTCACGAGCAACGCGGCTGGCTAACGAGGAAGGTTGTCGGTTTTTCTTACAGTCCCATAGAGTCCCCTCATAGATCACGCACATATTTGCACATCTGCGGTGGCACGCTGCCTGCACTACTTGTCAATAGTGGCATCCCCCGTGGCATCCCCCGTCAATAGAGGTATCCCCCCTATGAAACATTTCGTCAGTCAGAAACAGTTCGTCGGTCGAGCAATA
>CAWFYS010000006.1:0-847287 GCA_963820075.1 uncultured Alphaproteobacteria bacterium | reverse complement strand
AGGGGCAATCGCATCACAGCCGGGGACTTGCAGCTTCAATCCTGGGGCGGATTGCCGGTCAACTTGAAGCGGGCAGGCTTGCTATCGAAGCGCCTTCCGGTCCGATGATCGACCACCGGTCCGGCATTGCCGGGCCAGAAGCGGTGCTGCAGATCAGGAATTGGCGGTTCGCTTGGCGGCTGATCAGCGCCGGGGACGTGGGCGTCGCTCGGTCCTATCTGGAAGGCGACTGGACCAGCCCCGACCTGACCGCGCTCCTCGAACTGGCTGCTCTGAACATGGAGAAGCTGGAGCGTGCGATCACGGGCTCGACGGCCTTCCGCGTCATCAACCGCATGCGTCATCTGTTCAACGCGAATACGCGAACCGGCAGCCGGCGCAATATCGCGTTTCACTACGACCTCGGAAACGAATTCTATCGCCTCTGGCTGGACGAGAGCATGACCTATTCGGCGGCTCTCTACGACCGCGCCGACGATACGCTGGAATTGGCGCAGCAGCGCAAGCGCGAGCGGATCGTGGCGCTGCTCGAGCCCGGCAAGGGTGAAAGAATTCTGGAGATCGGCAGCGGCTGGGGCGCTCTCGCGATGCGGCTGGCCGAGCGGGCGGAGGTCGTCGGCCTCACTCTGTCGAGCGAGCAGCTTGCCTACGCGACGGAGCTCGCACGGCGGAACGGATTGTCTCCCCGGTTGTCTTTCGAGCTTTCGGACTACAGGGATGTAGAAGGAACTTTCGACAAGATCGTCTCCGTCGAAATGCTCGAGGCGGTGGGAGAGCGATACTGGCCCGCCTATTTCAGTGCCTTGCGCCAGCGGCTGAAGGCAGGGGGAAGGGCGGTTCTGCAAGCCATTACCATCGATGAAGACCGCTTCGAGGCGTATAGGCGGTCTCCCGATTTCATACAGCGCTACATTTTTCCCGGCGGCATGCTTCCGACAAAATCGATCCTGGCATCCCAGGCGGAGCAAGCCGGCCTCAAGCTGATCGCGAGCGAGCATTTCGGCCAGAGCTACGCCCTGACATTGGCGGAATGGCGCCAGCGCTTCCGGCGGGCGCGCGCCGATGTGGAGCGGCTGGGCTTTGACGAGCGCTTCATGAGGATGTGGGAATACTACCTCAGCTATTGCGAAGCCGGATTCAGGGCGGGGTCAATCGATGTCGGGGCCTACGTTCTGGAGTAGGCCGGCTTCCGACCCACTCTTCCGACCCACTCACGCTTCAGCCGCCGGTTGGGAGCCTGTCGGCATTGTGGATCATGGCGAGGCAGAGCAGTCGAAAATAAATGAATCCAACAGCTTCCGGCAATCGCTGGAGCTTGAGATTTAACGCCGATACCAACGAATGCGGCCTCACGGCTTTTCGACACGCTCGACCTGATAAGTATGCTCGCGCCCATTGCTCGATATCGACACATATTCGCCGACGATGAACCGTTCCTGGCCGAACCTGAAGCCGATTTCGTCGTCGCGCTCGCCCTGCGCATAGTCGAAATACCATTGGCCGCCGGGCTTGCGCCTCAGGCGGCCAATCCTGTCCTGTTCTTCTTCGCTGAATCGCCGGACACGACACACTTCCTGGTGAGATTTCCACTCGGCCGCCATGAGCCGCCCGTCCTGGTCGAGCGGGGCGAGAATGTCATAGCCAATTTCGCGCCCGCCCGCCGGGTGCCCCTTTTCCCGGGCGAGAAGAAGCCGGATGCTGCGAAAATGTGGCGTAAGATCCTTTAGCGTCGTCATGGAAGGGTCCTTTCCTTGATAGGTCCGCGTCGCATCCGCGGCCTTGGTCCGCATCAAAAGTCCGTGCTTGATTTCTGCCTAATCCTGTCGCGCCAAAACAGCCGCTCCCACAAGGCGGCATCGTTTGCCGGTGGTGTTTCGCCATCGGCTTCAAGTGTTCTCAATCCACTCGCGTTCCTCGGTCCGTGCCTTTGCGACGCTGGAAGCGGCGCCATATGGCTGCAGCCCGCCATCGCCCAGCGCCCGCAGCGCATTGAGGATTACCGCCACATCGATGCCCTCCTGCAGCAGCGCGCCAGCGACGGGCGTGATCAAGCCGAAAGCCGCGGCGATCATCGCCGCTCCGGAGAGCGCCAATCCGACCACGATGCTCTGCCGCGCGATCGACCGCGTCCGCCGGGCGATCCGGACGGCGTCGGCGACCGGCTGCAGGCGATTGGTCAGGATGATCACGTCGGCGGCCTGGCAGGACGCCGTGGCGCCGCGCGCTCCCATCGCCACGCCGACCGTTGCGGTCGCCAATGCCGGCGCATCGTTGATGCCGTCGCCGACCATCATCGTTGGCGCCCGGGCTTTTTCCGCTTCCGACGGTCGCAACCTTGTCGGCGGGGCTGGCGTCGGCGACGACCGTGTCGATGTCGGCGGCGGTTGCGACCCGGGCCGCCGCGGCGGCGTCGTCGCCGGTGAGCATGACGAACCGCGACAAGTCCCGCCGATCGAAGATCGTCGAGCGCAGCCCGCGCATCGGCCCTCAGCGCATCGCCGAAGGTGAATATAGCGGCCAGACGACCGTCCAGCGCCACGAAGACCCGCAGCACCGGCTGGCCCCGAAAGCGCCACTCGCCCGGCTCGGCCCACAGCGGCAGCCGGCTCTGTCGGCCAGAACGAGCGAGCGCGACCCGGCGCGGACCGCGCTATCGTCGACGATACCCTCAGACCCGAGCCACGATACTCGCGAACCTCACGGGGACTGGAAAGCGCCAATCCCTTCTTGCGCGCCATCGCGACAATGGATTCGGCAAGGATGTGATGCGACGCCTGTTCGAGCGACGCAAGCAGCCGCAAGACTCTCGTCCGGATCGCGTCCCGGCGCGGTCTCGACCTCGATCAGGTCGGCGCCGCCAGGGTCAGCGTGCCGGTCTTGTCGAACACCGCCGGTGCGCACCTCGGCCAGCGCCTCCAGCGCGGCGCTGCCTTTCATCAGTATTCCATGCGCGCGCGGCCCGCGCGACGCCGCCGATGAAGGCGACCGGCGCCGCCAGGATCAGCGGGCAGGGCGTTGCGACCACAAGCACAGCCAGCGCGCGGACCGGATCGCCGGAGAAATGCCAGGCCAGCCCGGCAAGGATCAGCGTCGCGGGCAGCATCACCATCGGCGAAGCGGTCGGCCATGCGGATGAACGGCGCCTTCGCCGTTCTGCGCCGCCGCGACCATGTTCACGATGGCCGCATAGGTGCTTTGTCGCGGCGACTGCCGAAGCGCGCATGACGAAAGGCTTCGCCGGCATTGATCGTGCCGCTGCGCAGCGCTGTCGCCTGCAAGCCGCCTTTCGGCAGGGGCTCGCCCGTCACGGCCAACTCGTCGACCGAGGCGCATGGCATCTGACCAGGATGCCGTCGACAGGCACCAGTTCGCCGGCGCGCGACCAGCAACTCGTCGCCGACCTCGACCTCGTCCACCGCGATCGTCTCCAATTCCTCACCCGATCTGCGGTGCGCCAGACGAGGGCGAGCGGTCGGTCAAGGCAGTAAGGTCGCGTTCGGCCCTGCCGCGCGCAAAATCCTCAAGGACCGTGCCGCCGGCATACATGATCGCGACGACGACGCCGCGAGCGGCTTCGCCGAGAGCGAGCGCGGCCGACATCGAAACGAGCGCGATGGCATCGACGCCAAACCGGCCTGTCCACAAATCGCGAAGAATGGAGAAAGCGAGGACGGCGACGACGGGCAGCGTCGAAGCGGTCCAGATGACTTCTATGCCGGGGATGCCGAAATACCAAGCCGTCAACCCGGCGCAAAGCCCGACGAAGGCGACCGCAAGCAACGCCTTTCGCAAGGTCGCCTCGTTCACTGCGCGCTCGCTCCATCTCCATGACTGCCGGGAAAGCTTCGCAAACGAAGTTCCCGGCGGCACCATAGCGGATGACGCCGGCAAGCGCTTTGATTCAAAGCAAGGGCAGGGCAAGATCAGCGTGGGAGCTTGCTGCAATCGGAGAAGATGCCTTGACCATCAGAAACCTCGAACACGCCGTGCGCCCGCGATCCGTTGCCGTCTTCGGCGCGTCGGTGCGCGAGGGTTCGGTCGGCCGCGTCGTTATCGACAATATCGTCAACGGCGGCTTCGAGGGCGAGATCTGGCCGGTCAATCCCGAAATACCGCGAGGTCGCGGGCCGCCGCTGCTATCGCGACGCCGGCGAGCTTCCGGGCGTGCCGGATCTCGGCGTCATCGTCACGCCGCCCGAAACCGTGCCCGGACATCATCGCGCGAGCTCGGCGAGAAGGGCTACCGGGCGGCAGTCGTCATCACCGCCGGGCTGACGCGCGAGAACGGGCTGCAGCCAGGCGATGCTCGACGCGGCGAGGCCCAATCTCTTCCGGATCATCGGCCCGAACACGGTCGGCCTGATGATCCCGCCCGCTGAAGCTCAACGCCGGCTTCGCGCATATGGCGGCGAAGCCCGGCAACATCGCGCTGCTGTCGCAATCGGGCGCCATCGCCACCTCGCTGATCGACTGGGCGGCCGACAACGATGTCGGCTTCTCACACATCGTCTCGCTGGGCGACATGGCCGATGTCGATGTCGGCGACTGGCTCGACATGCTTGCCGGAGACGCCAAGACCCGCGCGATCGTCATGTATCTCGAAACAATCCCCAACGCGCGCAAGTTCATGTCGGCGGCGCGCGCCGCCGCCCGCATCAAGCCGGTCATCGCGATCAAGTCGGGCCGCCACGAAGCCGCGGCCAAGGCGGCTGCGACCCACACCGGCGCGCTGTCCGGCGCCGACCGCGTCGTCGATGCGGCGCTGCAGCGGGCCGGCATCCTGCGCGTCGACGGGCTGGCCGAGCTGTTCGACGCCGCCGAGATCACCGCGCGCTTCGCGCCGCTCGATCGGGCGCGCGTCGGCATCGTCACCAATGGCGGCGGGGCCGGCGTGCTGGCGGTCGACCAGCTCATCGACTGCAAGGGCGAACTGGCGGAGCTTTCGCCGGCGACGATCGAACGGCTGAACGCGGCGCTGCCGCCGACCTGGTCGCACGCCAATCCGGTCGACATCATCGGCGACGCCCCGCCGGAGCGCTACAAGGCGGCGGTCGAGGCGGTCGCGGCCGATCCGGGCACGGATGTCGTGCTGGTGCTGAACTGTCCGACGGGTCTCGCCTCGCCCGCCGAAGCGGCCAGGGCGGTGGCCGCGTCTGGCGAGCGGAGGGAAGGATCGACGGCAAGCCGGTCGCTGACCTGCTGGCTGGGCGAGCACACGGCGCGCCGAGGGCCGCCACATCCTCCAGGAGGCAGGGCGTGGCCAGCTTCGAGACGCCGGCCGATGCGGCGACCGCCGTCTCCTATCTGTCGCGACTGGTCGCGGGCGCAGAAGGCGCTGATGCGCGTGCCGTCGAGCCGCAGCGAGGACGTCGCCGGCGACCGCGAAGCGGTGCTGGCGATCTTCCGGCAGGTGGCGAAGGACGGGCGCAGCATGCTGACCGAGCCGGAGGCCAAGGCGGCGATCGCAGCCTATGGCATTCCGGTGCCCGAGACCGTGTCGCGCAAGATCGCCGGCGGACGTCGGCGAGGCAGCCGCGACGGCTGCTGGAGACGTCGCGACAAGGTCGTCGTCAAGCTCCTGTCGAAGGCGATCTCGCACAAGTCCGACATTGGCGGCGTGGTGCTGAACATCGAGACGCCCGCGGCCGCCGAGCAAGCGGCCCGCGCCATCGCAGGGCCGGGTGCGCGAGCAGGCGCCGGACGCCGACATCGAAGGCTATGCCGTGCAGCCGATGGTGGTGCGCAAGCATGCGCAGGAACTGATCCTCGGCATGAACCGCGATCCGATCTTCGGTCCGGCGATCCTGTTCGGCGCCGGCGGCGTGGCGGTCGAGGTCATGGACGACACCGCGATCGCGCTGCCGCCGCTCGACGACGTGCTGGCCGGCGACCTGATCGAGCGCACGCGGATCGGCCGACTGCTCGCCGGCTTCCGCGACCGCAAGCCGGCCGACCGCAACGGCGATCGTCGCGGCGCTCAACGGACTGTCGCAGATGATCGTCGATTTTCCCTGCATCGTGTCGATGGACATCAATCCGCTGCTGGCCGACGCCGACGGGCGTCGATCGCGCTCGACGCCCGCATCGAGATCGATCCGGACATGGTCGAAGCGACAGGGTCCCAATCCCGCGCTGGCGATCCGGCCGTATCCGGCCGGGTGGGCAGAAGGATATTTCGGCGGGCGACGCCCGCTTTCATATCCGGCCGATCAAGCCGAGCGGACATCGGCGCTCTATCCGGAATTCCTGGCCAGGGTTTCGCCGAACGACATACGGCTGCGGTTTCTGGCGCCGCGCAAGAGCTTTCGCGGACGATATGCTGAAGCGGCTCACCCAGCTCGACTACGACCGCGACATGGCCTTCGTGGCGCTGGAGTCCGACAGCGGAGCGCTTGGCCGGTGTCGGCCGGCTATCCTGCGATCCCGACCGCGCGATGGCCGAATACGCGCTTGCTCGTGCGCACGGACCTGCAGGGTCATGGCCTGGGCTGGGCGTTGCTCAGGCAGATCATCGACTACGCCGAGGCTGAAGGGATCGGGCGGATCGAAGGCATCGTGCTCACCGAGAACGACAGGATGCTCGATGATGTGCCGCGAATTCGGGTTCTCCGAGAAAGCACGATCCAGACCTGCCGGGTCTGGTGATCGTCACGCTCGATCTAAATTCAAGCTGATCCGCAAGTCAGTATCCAGCCTGGAGCAGCGGTGGAATTTCACGGGCCGCCGAGCCTCAGTATCTCGGCAACGATGTCCGCCGCCGTGCGAGCGGCGTCGACTCTGCGCCATGTGATTCCGTTCACATGCCGCTGAAGCTGCCGCGACAGAATGTCGACGGTCGCGTCCGACGGTCCACCCCTGCGTTCGCTGACGCGCTGCCAAAGCACGGCCGGGTCGGCCTCGAGCCAGACGCCCAGCCATGGCAAGCCGCGGTCGCGCGGCTTGCCTTCTCGATGCGCTCCCTGTCTGCCGGCCTGTCGAAAACGGCGTCGGCGACGACCGACCCGCCCTGCGAGAGAATGAGCCCCGCGCGCCATGCCATCTCGCGATAGACCTTCTCGGAAATCTCGGGCCGGTATGCCTTGTCCGGCAGGCGGGTTTCGGGCGGCACGCCGTGCAGGGCCTTGCGGATGCGGTCGCTCTCCACGATACGGGCGCCGGGCGGTGCGCCGACATGCGCCGCCAGCGCCTCCGCGATCGTCGTCTTGCCGGAGCCGCTGAGGCCGCCGATCGCGATAAGCCGCGGGCGGGTGGTCGCCAAGCAGGATCTTTGCGAGATCGAAATAGGATCTGGCTTCGGCGACAAGGCCGTCGGATCGGCCGTCTCCCTCCTCGACCTGCGTTGCAGTGACATGCGCGCGCACGGCTGCCCGAACGGCCATGAAGAAGGGCAGCAGGACGAAGCCGTCCTCGTCGTCCGCCTCGTCGAGATATCGGTTCATGACCAGATTGGCGAGTTCGGGGAAGCCGCGATGCCACAGGTCCATGAGCAGGAAGGCAAGGTCGTAGAGCACGTCGACCGTCGCGATCTGGTCGTTGAACTCGATGCAGTCGAACAGGCACGGCGTCGCCGTCGAGCAGGCAGATGTTGCGCAGATGCAGGTCGCCGTGGCAGCGGCGCACCTTTCCGGCGTGCTCGCGCCGGTCGAGCAGCGACGCATGCCGCGCAAGCGACGCGCGGAAGGCAACTGTCGAAGGCCGCGACCTCATTCTCGCGGAACACATGGCTGGTCGCGAACCCCGCCCTGTTGATATCGAGAACGCCCGCCACGTTCGCCGCGCCACCACCGGCATGGATCACCGGAGCGGTGCGGTGGAAGCGCACGATCATACGCGCGGTCTGCGTCATCAGGGCGGGCGTCAGAGCCCCGGCCACAGCCATCCGGTCGAGCAGCGCCGACTGGTCGAACCGCTTCATCTCGACAACCGCGTCGACCAGTTCGCCGATGCCGTCGAAGGCGAGCTTGCCGTCCGGCTCGCGGATAATGCGCCGGACGCCGAGATAGAGTCCCGGGCGCGGTCTTCGGAATTGAGCTCGACCTCCTTGCGGCAAGCCGCCAGCCGGAGTTCCGGCGTCGAGAAGTCGGCATAGGGCAGCTTCACCGCGCGCTTCATCTTGTAGGCGCGGTCGCCCGCCAGGAAAATGCGCGAAATATGCGTTTCGATCGCCTCGACCGGGCCGGCGATGCGATGGGTGGCGGGGTCCGCCAGGAGGGTGATTGCGGCGCGCTGGTCGTCGGCGATCATGCTTCGTACCCTGTCATCCTCTCCAACGATCAGGCTGGCCGCCGGTTGCCGGATTTTCAGCGCCGCGCGTCTAACAGGATGCGCACAGGACGCTCGAACTTTGAAATTGCTTCCGATAATCGATCCCGGGCCGATGCGCTAAGCAGACTTGCGTGGCTTCGCCCACGCTTCGCCTGCTTAGCCTCTTGTTTTGTCGCAGGTTTCTGTCGGAAAGCCGGGAGACACTTTTCCGGAACCTGCTTAGCGCTGAAGCAACTCGACATAGCCGGCCAGTTCGTGGATTCGTTCGGCGGTGACGATCTCGCCGCCGCTGGGACCATAGACCTTGATGTCGTCCTCAAGAAATTGGCGACCCCAGACCGGCATATCCCGCTCGCCATGTGCAGGCACGAAGTAGCGGCCGTCGATCACCGCGAATACGCGCGAGTAGGGAAACTGGCCGTCATTTTTCTCGGAAAGACGCGTCAGGTCCGCCGGGCGCTTCATCAACTCGTCCGCCAGCGGACCATCGCCCTTGCCGTCCGGACCATGGCAGGAAACGCAGGAATTCAAATACTCGGCTTGGCCATAGCTCATTTCCTGCGCCGTGGCCTCGCCCCGAGGCAGGCCAAGCAGCGTAATAGCCGCCACCACGACCAGAATTTTCATAGCGCGCTCCTTGGTTGGTCCGCCGAAGCCAACCTATGATCCGGCTCGATTGACCGCCTTGATGCGGATCAAGAGAGGCGGCCCGCGAGGCGATTGCGCGAACGGCGCGCTTTGGTCCACGGCTCGTCACCCTTATAACGGCGAAGCCGGAGAAAAGAATGAAACAATTCCGGAAATACGGGTGAAACAAGGAGCCGCTATAAGGAATGACATGGATGGCAGCAGTCGAGGATATTCATCATGCCTGGTTTCACTTCACGATTGCACGCGGTTTATCAAACGGTCTTCGAGTATCGGGCGCGAAGGCATGCCATTCAGGCGCTGAGCGCGATGGATGATAACCTCCTGAAGGACATCGGACTTTCAAGGGCAGGTATTTCATCGGCTGTTCGCGGAAACCATCGCGCACGCGGCCCGCTCGACTGACAGGCAGGAGGCGACTATGAACATCAAGTCTCCCCCCTGGGCGACCAAGGCGCCCTATGCGGAGCCGCTGATCGCCAGACCGGCGCTTGTGCACGGGCTTATCCGTGCTCGCAGCGATGCGGCCGGGGAGCGGATTCGCGAATGGTTCTGCCAGATGGACGATCAGCGACTTCTGGACTTCGGCCTGACACCGGTCGATGGTGCGATCCTGCGCGGCGAGGCGGGCCTTGGCGTCAGGCTACGACTGAACGCCCCATCGTGAAACATGAGTGTCGGACGGCGCGATCACCTTACGGTGCCGCCTCCACGTCACCTGGTAGCCCATTGGTTTCGGCGCTCTTTATGCTCCGGCCACCACATCGCCGGCAATGAGATTTTTCAATCGCGCGGCGCCCCCAAGGTCCCCGCCCGCTGCCGCGCGGACCCGTCGCCTCCAAGGGGCGGCGGGTCTTTTTTCGTCCTCTCTCCGCGATGCGGACGCCGAAGCCGCCTACTGGCCTAAAGGACAATCCCGTTCGCGCGTTGCGGGCGCGCAATCCCAAATCGCGCTACTTGCCTCGCCAATTGAATGGCGGCATTGTCGGTGGGGCGGCGAGGCTTGACGATTTCTGTCCATATACTGGGAGGATGGACAACGTGCCCGTTCCGGTTGTTGGCATCATCGCAAATCCGGTATCGGCACGCGACATACGCCGCATCGTCTCGCATGCCGGCAGTCTGCAGATAACCGACCGCGCCAATATCGTGCTGCGCATTCTGGCGGGTCTGGCCGCGGCCGGCGTCACAGATGTCGTGATGATGCCGGAAAACGCGGGCATCCGCGTACATTTGAACCGCACCATGATGCGCGCCCGCAACGCCGGCGAAGCGCGCTTTCCCGCACTCGATTTTCTGCAAATGAATGTCACCGGGCAGGCCGAGGACAGCGCCCATGCGGCGCGCCTCATGCGCCGGATGGGCGTGGCGGCAATCGTCGTCCTGGGCGGGGACGGAACGCATCGCGTGGTCGTGTCCGGGTGCGGCGGCGTTCCCATCGCCGGGGTCTCCACCGGGACCAACAATGCCTTTCCGGAACACCGCGAGCCGACGATTACCGGCCTGGCGGTCGGGCTCGCCGTAACCGGCGCCGTGCCCCCCGGCGTTGCTTTCGTGGGCAACAAGCGTTTCGACGTAACGATCAATGACAGCCGCGAAATCGCGCTTGTCGATGTCTGCGTCGTGAGCGAACGCTTTATCGGCTCGCGTGCAATCTGGAAGGCCGAGGGATTTCGCGAACTGTTCGTGACCTTCGCCGAGCCGGGCGCCATCGGCATGTCCTCGATCGTCGGATTGCTGGCCCCGGTCAAACGCTCGTCGCCGTTCGGGCGGCGGGTCATCCTCGAACCGCCAGGGGCTGCTCCGTTTCGCCTCATGGCGCCCATCGCCCCCGGACTGATCGAGCCTGTCGGCATCCAGCGGCTTGAGACAGTAAGTTTCGACGCGCCAGTGACGCTTACGGTTCCTGCTGGCTCTCTGGCCTTCGACGGCGAGCGGGAAGTCACCTTTTCCGAACGCGACAGCGTTTCCGTTACATTGCGCGATGCCGCGTTCCGCACCGTCGATGTCTCCGCCTGCATGGCGCATGCCGCTGCGAAAGGCAGGCTCGTCGAGCCGGCGGGCACACTGTCGCTTCTCACTCAACAACAGGGAGGATCATCATGAGCAGCAATCCCTTTCCTTTGAGCAAGGAAAAGCTTCTCGAGGCCTATCGGACGATGCGCACGATCCGCGAGTTCGAGGACCGGCTGCATGTCGATTTCGCGCGCGGCGACATTCCAGGCTTCGTCCATCTCTATGCCGGGGAGGAAGCCTCCGCGGTCGGCATCATGATGCATCTGAACGACAACGACCGCATCGCCTCCACGCATCGCGGCCACGGACACTGCATCGCCAAGGGCGTCGACGTTAAGGAGATGATGGCCGAGATCTATGGGAAGAGCACCGGCGCCTGCCGCGGCAAGGGCGGATCGATGCACATCGCCGACCTGTCCAAGGGCATGATGGGCGCCAACGGCATCCTCGGCGCCGGCGCGCCGTTGATCTGCGGCGCAGCACTTGCGGCCCAGAAACTCGGCCATGGCGGCGTCGGCATTTCGTTTGTCGGCGACGGCGCCTCGAACCAGGGCACGTTCCTTGAAAGCCTGAATCTGGCCGCGGTATGGAACCTCCCCGCCATCTTTGTCGTGGAGAACAACGGATACGCCGAATCGACCTCCGTCGACTGGGCGGTCGCGGTGGACTCCTATGTCGATCGCGCCAGCGGCTTCGGCCTTCCGGGGGTCACCGTCGACGGAACCGATTTCTTCGCCGTCTACGAGGCGGCGGGCGAGATCATCAAGCGCGCGCGGGAAGGCGGCGGCCCGTCGCTGCTGGAATGCAAGATGGTCCGCTTTCATGGCCACTTCGAGGGCGATGCCCAGACCTATCGGGGCAAGGGCGAATTGGAGGATATCCGCGCCAACAAGGACTGCATCAAGATTTTCCAGGCGCGGTTGAGGGAGGCCGGCGTCGTCACCGCCGAAGAATTCGAAGCGATCGACAGGCAGGTCGCGCGACTGATCGAGGATGCGGTCACGCAAGCCGAGGCCGCCGCCGTGCCGGCAGCCAAGGAACTGCTGACCGACGTCTACGTCGCCTATTGAACCGACACATAGTAATTGCGGAGGAAACAATGGCTCGCACAATCAGTATGAAAGACGCCATCAATGAAGCGATTGATCAGGAAATGCGCCGCGATCCGACCGTCATCCTCATGGGTGAGGACATTGTCGGCGGCACCGGCGCGACGGGCGAAAAGGACGCGTGGGGCGGGGTGATGGGTGTAACCAAAGGCCTCTACGCCAAGCACGGCGACAGGCTGATGGATACGCCGCTCTCGGAAAGCGCCTATGTGGGTGCGGCGATCGGCGCGGCGGCATGCGGGTTGCGCCCTATCGCGGAACTCATGTTCGTCGACTTCATGGGCGTCTGCCTCGACCAGATCTACAATCAGGCGGCAAAGTTCCGCTATATGTTCGGCGGCAAGGCCGAGACGCCGGTGGTGATACGGGCCATGTGCGGGGCTGGCTTTCGTGCGGCCGCGCAGCACAGCCAGATGCTCACCCCGATCTTCACCCACATCCCCGGACTTAAGGTCGTCTGCCCGTCCAACGCCTATGACTGCAAGGGGCTGCTGATCCAGTCGATCCGCGACAACGACCCGGTGATCTTCCTGGAGCACAAGAACCTTTATGGCCATGAGTCCGAAGTGCCGGAAGAATCCTACGCAATCCCGTTCGGCGAGGCGAACATCGTGAGGGACGGCAGGCACGCCACGATCGTCACCTACGGCCAGACGGTCCATCGCTCGGTCGACGCGGCCAATATGCTTGCGAAGGAAGGCATCGATTGCGAGATCATCGACTTGCGCACCCTGTCGCCCGTCGACATGGATACGGTTATCGAAAGTGTCGAAAAGACCGGCAGGCTGATCTGCGTGGACGAGGCCAATCCGCGCTGCTCGATTGCTTCGGACATCTCGGCAACCGTAGCCCAGGATGCGTTCGGAGCCTTGAGGGCGCCCATCCGGATGGTTACGGCTCCTCATACGCCCGTGCCGTTCTCTCCGGTTCTGGAAGACATCTATGTGCCCACGGCGGCTGTGATCGCCGAGGCGGTGCGCAAGACCGTCGCCGGCACGCGTAAGGCGGCCTGAAATGGCGGATCCGAGCATCACGCCGCTCGTCATGCCGAAATGGGGCCTGTCCATGAAGGAGGGGACCCTCTCGGCATGGCATGTCGAGGAAGGGCAGGTAATCAAGCCTGGCCAGGAAATCATGGACGTCGAGACGGACAAGATCGCCAATTCGGTGGAGGCGGCCGACGGCGGCCTCCTGCGCCGGCGCGTCGGCGAGGTGGGGCAGGTCTATCCTGTCAAGGCCCTGCTCGGCGTTCTCGCATCCGAAGAGGTGTCCGACGCGGAGATCGACGCCTTTGTGGCGTCATTCGAACTGGCGGCTGAGAGTGACGAAAAGGACGAAGAGGCGCCAAGCTACCGGTTTGTCGAGACCCCGAGCGGTCGTCTCCGTTACGCGGAACGCCCCGGCGAAGGCGACCCGATCGTCTTCATCCATGGATTCGGCGGCGATCTCAACAACTGGATGTTCAATATCGACGAGGTCGCAAGCGTCGGTCCGGTCTATGCGCTCGACCTGCCGGGGCATGGCGGCTCCTCCAAGACGATGGCCAATCCGGGACTGGACGCACTGGTGGATGCAGTCGAACATTTCCTGCAGGCAACCGGTCTGGAAGACGCCCATCTGGTCGGCCATTCGATGGGTGGCGCCGTCGCGGCCGCCTTGGCGCTGCGTCGCGGCGACCTGGTGAGATCGCTTACGCTTATCAGTCCGGTGGGTCTCGGCCCGGAAATCAACAGCTCCTATATCGACGGCTTCGTCCTGGCCGAGTCCCGCCGCGATTTGAAACCGGTCTTGAAGGACCTTTTCGCCGACGAGAACCTCGTCAGCCGGCAGATGGTGGAGGACCTGTTGAAGTTCAAGCGTTTGGACGGCGTATCTCAGACATTGCGCGATCTGGCGGCGTCATTGTTCAGCGACGGCAGACAGCAGCGCATCGTCGCCGACGCGTTGCAGGCTGCGTCAGTCCCGGTTCAGATCCTGTGGGGCGCGGAGGACGCGGTGATCCCGCCGGAACATGCCAAAGCCTTGCCGCGGGCGAGGGTCGAAATCATCGACGGCGTTGGCCATATGGCGATGATGGAAGCGGCGGGAAAGGTCAACGAGGCGATCCGCGCGCAGGTCAAAGGCTGAGCTGACTCAACGCCGTAAAAGAGGCGGCAAGCGTGAAACTGCCGATCTCCCCCACAAGGCAGGGGGGGAGATTGGCAGCTTTAGCCTCGCCGCCCCTCCTGCCGCGCCTTCCGCGGGCGCTGTGCAAGCGTCGAGCCGAAAGACGCTTCTAGGAGAAACGGTCGGGCGGAGAACCGCCCGAACCAGGGTGCCTGCTACAGGCCCTTGTCCTTGAGAACCTGCGCGGCGTTGTCGGCGGTGACCTTTTCAGTCGGCAGGGTGATGGTCTTCTCGACCTTCTCGCCGCCCAGATGCTTGATGGCCTGGCGCAGCCCTTCAGCGCCCGGTGTTGCATAGAGGAAGGTGGCGGTAAGTTCGCCATTCTTCACCCAGGTGACGCCTTCGGCCGGCAGGGCATCGATGCCGATGAACTTGATCTCCTTTTCGCGTCCGGCATCCTTCGCGGCGAGATAGGCGCCATAGGCCATCGGATCATTGTGGCCGTAGACCAGATCGATCTTCTCGTTGTTGCGCAGCGCGGTGGCCATGATGTTGTAGGCCTGGTCCTGCTTCCAGTCTCCGGACTGCTGATCGAGAAGATTCTTGATGCCGGGCTCCTTGTCGGTGAATTCGTGGAAGCCGTCGTGACGGTCATGGGCAGGTTGCGTGCCCATGCCGCCCCAGATTTCGACGACATTGCCCGCAGCCTTGCCGGCGCCGCCCAAAACTTCCACGGCATACTCGCCCGCCGCCCGGCCGATCAGAACATTGTCGCCGCCGACGAACTGCGTGTACTGGTCGGTGTCGACGTTGCGGTCCAGAACAAAGACCGGGATCTTCGCATCGATCGCCTGCTGCACGACTCCGGTCAGTCCGGCCAACTCCTTGGGCGAGACAAGCAGCGCATCGACCTCCTGCCGGATGAGGTTTTCGACATCGGCGACCTGCTTTTCAGTCTTGTCCTCTCCGTCGGTGATGATCAGTTCCACCTCGGGATGCTTTGCCGCCTCCGCGATGATGTCCTTGTTGAACTGGGCGCGCCACGGCTCGATCGTCGTTGCCTGGGAAAAGCCGATCTTCCATTTCTTGTCCTGGGCCAGCGCGTGGCCGGCAGTCAAAAGCGCGGTGCTGGACACGAGTGCTGCGGCAAGGGCGGCGAGCCCCAGTAATTCACGGCGTTTCATTTCGTGTTTCCTCCGGTGTTTTGAGCCACGGTCTTGCGTGGCGCCCGCGGATCGGCGGACGCGTCTTTTTGCGCCGGCCGCGAGACCGGAAGGCGCAGAAAGCTCAGGAAATCAGCGGCGTTGCGCTCCTGGACAAGCACGGTGCCGATGATGATAAGTCCCTTCAGCACGAGTTGAAGGTTCGAGTTGATGTTGTGGAGCTGCAGTATGTTGGAGAGCAGGCCGAATATGAGCACGCCGCAGAACGTGCCCGCCATGCTGCCGCGCCCGCCCATCAGGCTGGTGCCGCCGATGACGACGGCGGCAATGGCATCGAGTTCCAGCCCGGCGCCGGCGTCCGGCTTGCCCTGCCTATATTGCGCGACATAGAGGACGGCCGCGATTCCGGCGAGCAGCCCCGATATCGCGTAGGTGGCGATCTTGACCTTGCCGGATTCGATACCCGAGAGGCGTGCGGCTTCCTCGTTGCCGCCGATGGCGTAGACATATTGGCCGAACGGCGTGACGCGGAGCACGACCGAATAGATCACGATCGCGGCGATGAAAAACAGACCCGGCATCGGCACCACGCCGAAAACCAGCGAGCGCAGCATGTCGAACTCCGCGACGGCGTTGCTGCCCGTATAGACCGGCAGCACCGCATTGTTCTGGCCGGCGGTCAGTCGGGCGATGCCAAGCGCGGTGACCATCATGGCAAGCGTCACGATGAAGGGCTGCATTCGGCCGCCGACGATCAGCATCCCGTTGATAGCGCCGAAGCAGAGCCCGACGCATGGCGCGACGATCAGCACGCCGAGGACGCCGAATTTGGTTTGCATCTGCGGAAGCAGGAACCAGAGCAACAGGGCGGCCAGCAACACGCCGAAGGCGAGCGGCAGGATCACGCCGCGCATTGTGTCGAGGCTGACATCACGTCCACCCTCCCTGCCCATCCGCGCCTTCTCGACATTCGCGAAGACAAAGCGCACCACGGCAAAGCCGATCATGAGGGCGACGAGACCGGCCATCGGCAAGCCCATGGCGGCCGCCGGCGTGTTGCCCTCGACGGTCAGAAGCATGGCGCATACGACGCTGCAGATCGCCATCAGCGAACCGACGGAAAGGTCGATGCCGCCGGTAATGATGACCGCCGTCATGCCGGTGGCGATGAGCCCGGTAATGGATACCTGGCGCAGTACGTCGAGCAGGTTTCCATATGACAGGAAAATGTTCTTGCCGGACGACGTGACCGGCGAGAACAGCACGCCAACCAGGAATATGGCGATGAGGCCCCAGTAGAGCTTCGTGCGGGAGAGCAGCCTGAGCAGGCTCATGCCGCGGCCTTTCCTGCCGCCCCACCGTGCGGCGACGCCAGTTGCATGATGCGTTCCTCATTGGCCTCGGCGCGCGTCAGGATCCCGGCCTGCCGTCCCTCGGCCATGACAAGGATGCGGTCGGAAAGAAGAAGGAGTTCGGGCAGTTCCGAACTGACAACGACGATCGCCAGCCCCTCCTGTCGGGCCAGACGGAAGACGAGATCATAGATCTCCCGCTTGGCGCCGACATCTATGCCGCGCGTCGGCTCGTCGAGCAGGAGTACACGCGGCCTTGTCGCCAGCCATTTGCCGATGACAACCTTCTGCTGATTGCCGCCTGACAGCGTGCCGGCGATCTGGTCGACGCCGTGGCAGCGAATGCCCAATGCCTCGACCGCGCTGCGCGCGAGGCCGACCTCGCCCGTGAATGACCGGATCCCGAAGCGCGCGAGTCGCCCGAGAAGCGGCAGGGCAATGTTCTGCGTAATGGACGACTTCAGATGCAGGCCCTGGCTCTTGCGATCCTCGGTGACGAGGGCGAGCCCCAATTTGCGCGCATCGCGCGGCGAGCGGATATCCACTGTCTGGCCGAAGAGCCGCACCTCTCCGCCGGCGCGACCATTCGCCGCGCCAAAGATCGTTTCGAGGATTTCCGTGCGCCCGGAGCCAAGCAGGCCGCCGACGCCGAGGATTTCACCGGCGGCGAGATCGAAGCTGGCCCCGCGCAGCACCTCGCGCCAGCCGCGAGTGTGCGGCTTGGACAGCGTCAGGCCCGATACCGACAGCACGATTTCTCGACGCGGTTCGGCCGGCGGACCGGAAAGGGCAAGCAGGCTGCGTCCGACCATCGCGGCGATAATATGGTTCTCGTCCAGTTCCGCGATGGGTTTGGTCAGTACATGCCGGCCGTCGCGAAACACCGTCACCCTGTCGGCGAGATGCATGACCTCATCGATGCGGTGCGAAATATAGATGATAGCCACGCCCTCTCGGGAAAGCTGGCGCACGATCTTGAAGAGCCTCGTGCATTCGCCGGGCGAAAGGGCGGATGTCGGCTCGTCCATGATAAGAATGCGCGCCGAGAAGGACAGGGCCTTGGCGATTTCGACGAGCTGCTGTTCGCCGACGCGAAGCCCGCCGACGCGTGCGTCCGGGGCCAGCGCTATGCCGAGTCTGGTCAGCAGGTTGCGCGTTTGTGTGCGCGATGCCTTACGGTCCACGATCAGTCCCGCGATGCGTGGTTCGCGGCCGAGGAAGATGTTGTCCGCGACGGTCAGTTCCGGAACCAGGTTGAGTTCCTGGTGGATGATGGCGATGCCTTCCGCTTCCGCCTCCCGAACGCTGGCGAAACTGACCGGCCTGCCGGCAATCGTGATGGCGCCTTCGTCGCTCGAAAGCACTCCCGACAGAATCTTGACGAAGGTCGACTTGCCGGCCCCGTTTTCGCCCATCAGCGCGTGAATTTCGCCGGCGCGTAGCTCGAAATGGACATCGGAAAGTGCGGCGATGCCGCCGAAATGCTTGCTCACGCCCGCTGCGGTCAGGAGCGGGGCATTCTGGTCTGGATGAGACTCATTTGGATCGGAGGCATGCGGATGCGACATAACAACGATGGCCTCCCGTCCATGTTGCTATTGCGCCGAACGCTAGTCGAAACGATTCGCGCCTGTCAACGCAACGATCGGCGTTGCCTTTGGTAGAGCAATCCTCAATTCGTCTAAGACCACTGCTTGTCGGGCAAGCGGGATCTGGGGATTTCCGCTTAATCCGCGTGAAGCTGAGCGGAAATTGCCGGTCCGACACTGATGTCGCGAGCCGTCGCTTCGAACCCGCCGCGCTCCGGCGAACAGGCCATTACGCCGACCAGCGCGTCAGCGTCGGAAAACGGCGCCAACCGTGCCAGTTGAAAGGAAGTGCCGCCGATCGAATACTGAACGCGCACCGCATCGCCGTGACGCGTCAGACGGATATGGATCGCATCCTCGGGCCGGGCATCGGGCAACGGTATCACCGACCAGTCGGAGACCCGACGCGTGACCACGACGCTGAAATGCATGAGGCCGTCGGTGAATTCGATGCCCGTCTTGATCCAGTTCTTCTCGTCGATGCGCAGCATCAGCCCCGCTTGGTCATAGAGATGCCGGTATTTTCCGACCACGACGGCCGAAGCGGTGAAATCGCCGGTGACGGGGCTGAGCCAGGCGTGGCCATTGTCGCGCTCAAAGCCATAGAAGGTGTGTTGCCAGAAGTCGGTCCGTTCGTCGGTGGAAATGCTCAAGGTTCCATTTTCGAATGACCAGGAACGGGGCTGGTTCAGCCATGCGAAGGATCCCGTCATCTTCTGCGTTCCCTTCCTGGCATCCCGATCCGGCATCAAGGCAAATCGCCCGGTTCCGGAATCGGGCGATTTGCCAAGCTCATTGGTTCGGCAGCGCTTTGCCGGAAACCGGGTGCCAGTTTTCGGCGCGACACCCTAATTGGCAAGCGTGTTCTTATAGATCTTGCCATCTTTCATGATGATCTTGAAGTTTTTCGCCGGGTCGGCAACCAGGTCGATATTCTCCAGCGGGTTTCCTTCGACCAAGAGCAGGTCGGCGAGGGCGCCCTCCTGGACCAGTCCGAGTGTGCCGGGATAGGGGTTGCGGAGACCTGAAAGCTGGAGCAGTTCGGCATTCGCCGACGTCGCCATCGCCAGGGTTTCAGCAGGCGTGTACCACCGCACCAATTTGGCGAGTTGGGCGCCTTGCCGGTCCGCCAGCGCCTTCGAGAAAAGCGTATCGGTTCCGAAGGCGGTCTTGATCTTGTATTTTTTTGCGAGCGTGTAGACGTTGTCCGTGCCGGCGATGACCTCGAGCTGTTTCGCCCGCTGCGGCGAGCCGGGCGGAAGCGGAATGGCATCCTCATCGTCAAAGAAAGGCTGCGGGGTCAGCCAGATGCCTTTCTCGGCCATGAGTTGTGCGGTGGCGTCGTCCATCAAATGCCCGTGCTCGATGCATTTCACCCCGGCCGCGATCGCGCGCTGGATGGCTGGCGGCGTGTAGGCGTGCACTGCGACGTAGGTGCCCCAGTTGCTTGCGGCTTCGACTGCCGCGCCAAGCTCCTCCGCGCTGAAGGTTGACACGTCGAGCGGGCTGAAGGGCGAAGCAACGCCGCCGCCTGCCGTCAGCTTGATCTGCGAGGCGCCCTGCATAAGCTGCTCGCGGGAGCGGACAAGAACCTCGTCGTGACCGTCCGCCACCATGCTGCCGCCGATCTCCTCCATGCGGGTGAGGGGGCCGCCGAGGATGCGCGGCAGGTCGGAAAGCTGGCGGAAATCGCCGTGCCCGCCGGTAATCGTGATCATCGCTCCGGAGGGATAGATGCGCGGACCCGCCACGATCCCGGTATCGATGGCGCGCTTCAGGCCGAAGACCGGGCCGCCCAGGTCGCGCACGGTAGTGAAACCGCGCATCAGGGTGTCCGTCGCCTCGGCGCCGGCCACGAGATTGGTGAAGCCCAAGTCGCCATAGAGGGCCTCGGCCGGGTTAGGGCGCGCCAGCATGGCGTGCCAGTGCGCATCGATCAGGCCCGGCATCAGCGTCCGCTCGTTTCCCGCGATGTGAACCGCGCCGCTCTCTTCGATCGGGTCGGTGGAAATACGCGCGATCACATTGCCCTTGACCAGCACATTCGACGGCGCGGAAAGCGCGTCGCTCGTCCCGTCGAAGATTCGCACATTGTCGAAAACGACATCGTCGGCGATCGCGGGCACGCTGACGCTCGCCGCGAGGACCGCCGCAAGCAAATTTGTCATGACGCGCATCGTTATGAAACCCGCAAGCAATCGAATACCGAATTTAACCAAGGATGATCCCCCATGGTAGACATGGTTCCGTCTTAGCCACAAGTATCGGTTGTGTAAACCGGTCCCCTCGCCGCCGTCACCACCGGAGCATGTACGGCCTCGCAATACGAGCCGATCCGAGACAGGCCGCCGTCGCCTGGACGTCAAGCGACCTTAGTGGGCGGTGTAGGCACCGTCCACCAGATGATAGCTGCCGGTGATGAAGCTGGCCTGATCCGACAGGAGGAAGCAAACCAGCGCCGCGACCTCTTCCGGTTTTCCGCGCCTGCCGATTGGCTGAAGCATCAGCATGCGCCGGATGGTGGCTTCCTCCTGGTATTCCGTCAGGAAGGGCGTATCGATCCAGCCCGGACCGACGGAATTTATGCGGATACCCATTCGCGCATATTCCATCGCGGCCACCTTCGTCAGGCCGACGATGGCGTGCTTGGCCGCCGTGTAAGCGCATGCGGTCGGCAGTCCGACCGAGCCGAGAACGGAGGAGATATTGACGATCGCCCCGCTGCCGCGGTCTTGCATGGCGGCTATCTCGTATTTCATGCAATGGAAAACACCGTCGAGATTGACGTTCATCACTTTGTGCCAGTCATCGATCGAGTAGTCCGCGGTGGCCTTTCGAGCGCCGCTGACCCCGGCGCTGTTCACGGCCAGGTCCAGACCGCCGCACGTTTCGACGGTGTATCCGACCGACCGCTGGACGGCGTCCGCATCGGCCACATCGACGGCGAAGCCCCGGGCCTTGCCCCCAAGCGACACGATTTCGCCGGCAATATTGTGCGCTGCATCGGCGTCCACGTCAGCCACGACAACCTCGGCGCCCTGGGTCCCGAGCTGCCGGGCGGCCGCGGCGCCTATCCCGGATCCCCCGCCAAATACCAGTGCCACCTTCCCTGTGAAGCCAGGCTCCATCGTCTCTCCTCTCGGGCCGACACCATTGTCCAAGGACGGTTATCATCGCGAATGTCGTATCCGCCAGGGACGCTCTGGGAACATTCCTCGCGTTTCGGCAAGTGCGTTGCCATTCTATCCACTTAATTTGTTGCCAGGGAGGCACATTCAGGCCGCTTCCAAGCAGCACAGCCGCGCGAGACTTGGCCGGTAAGGATTGCAGTGTTAAAGACGACGGCTATGACACGCTAACGAGGAATAGAGCAGGCAGCAATGAATATGAAGAAGATTTCGCGCCGAGGGATGGTGCTGAGTGGCCTGGCGCTGATGGCTTCCGGATGCATGTCGTCGAGACGAGCGATGAAGCTGCCGGACATAAACGCCTTCACACTTGATCCTCGCTTGCAGCGGCAGCGCGTCGCATACCAATCGATCGAGGCGCCTGGATCAATTGTCGTCAATACCTCGGAACGATTTCTCTACTATGTCGAGGGTGACGGCTGGGCGACTCGCTATGGAGTGGCCGTCGGCGAGGAAGGCCTGTCAATCAAGGGCAGGGCGACAGTTGGCCGCAAGGCGGAATGGCCTTCATGGACCCCTACGGCCGATATGATCAAGCGCAAGCCCTGGCTAGAGCAATATGCAGGAGGGGTGCCCGGCGGACCAGACAATCCCCTGGGTGCACGTGCTCTTTATCTCTACCAGAACGGGCATGACACGAAGTATCGGGTCCATGGCACAAATGAACCCTGGACGATCGGAACCGCGGTGTCGAACGGGTGTATTCGTTTGACCAATGAAGATGTTGTTGAATTGTATGACCGCACCCTGGAAGGGGCGACGGTTATTGTCATCTGACAAATGTCAATAAACTTTGGTCTATGTCGCCGTTTGCAGGCCCGTCGAGGCCCCGAGGATGCTGGTCGGTTAACCCTAAAGCGCTGTTTGAGGCAAACGGGTGCTCACTGTGTCTTTCCTGCACTAGGCTCTGGCGTTGATCACCGCTATTTGTGAAACCGTTACCTGCTAATTGATTCCGCGTGGGAAAGGATTGCCCTATGAGCAGAGTTCTGATCGTTGTCACCACTGCCCTGGCCATGGCCAGCCTAAGCGCGTGCACGACCTAATTGGTAAAGGTAAGGGGAAAGCCCCGCCTCCAGTCGTCGAAGAGCCCGCACCGGCGCCAGTCTACAAGTAGGCGGCGACCTCCGGTCAGAAATGGGGAAGGGATGGTTCATCCCTTCCCCATTTCGCTGGCGATCCTATATGGACTGCCTTGCTGTTCCGTGAGCGCAAAACGCGAATTGCGGTTTGATCTTATGGATGGCCATAATTTGGCTGTTTAGTTGTCAGTTTTGACCGCTCGTCAGCTTTGTACGAGGCAGATCATTTGGGATACGGGATGTCGCTAACAACCAGTCGTTTTGCATTCTTAGGCTTGTGTGCCTTCGTATTGGCCGGCTGTCAGACCGGCGAAGACGAGGCTCCCCAGCCGCGATACGTCACGTCCTATGGTCAAACCTTCACGGCCGGGCGGCCCGCGGGCACCGCCGCGCGCGAAGGAGACCTCGCCAGTCTGTCCGGGACTGGCCAATACCAGTATTTCGTCGAGTTTCGATCCCGCTATGCCCTTACCTACGGCCACACCTATGTGGTTTTCGGGCGCGTGAACGCCGCAGGAGCGATGATCAGTCCCGAGGTGGCCGGCCTCGCACCCGCTTCACACAGCGCGGTTCCCTATGTCCTGGGGCATTTCGTCCCGGTGCCGTCGGAAACCGGATGGAGTGATGGCGACCTGGAAGAAAAGTACAGGTCCGCAAGCTGGCGGGTTATTCTCGACCAGGCCCAATACCAGAAGGTCGTCGCTTATATTCGGAAGCTGCAGGCCTCATCTCCTCTCTGGCAGGCTTCGGTCTATAACTGCAATGCTTTCGTCGCCGACATCGCGAACTTCATGGGGTACAAGACCCCCGGCATCTGGTACAGGCCGCAACAGTTCATCACCAAGCTCCGTGAGCTGAATACCTAAGCGACTTTTGCAAGAGCGCCTTGCGGTTTTCCGATGGAAATCCGGGACAGTTCGAAGCTAATCTGGCGGAACCTGGGCGAAGCCCGCAAGCCTCGCCGGCGCGATCGGATGCGTGCGCGTGGCCCGAATTGTTCTTGGATTGAACTGTCACGGAGCGCGGCTGAGTTGCGGTCATATGCCGAACTCGAGGAGCAGGTGAGGTTTCGACGTTTCTGCTAAGCAGGTTCCGGAAAAGTGTGTCACGGTTTTCCGACAGAAACCTGCGGCAAAACAAGAGCCTAAGCAGGCGAAGCGTGGGCGAAGCCACGCAAGTCTGCTTAGCCGGATACGCTTGAAATGAATGGAAGCTGCGGTTGCCCGACGTGAACAATGCCGCTGCCTTCGTTGGCGAACTCATTTGGGTGCTCGGCGTCGTCGCATGGTACGTTGTCCGTCACCCCTTCGAGCGTCGCGCCAAGCGCGTGCGAATTGTAAGCAGCCGGCGATCGCGTTCCGAAACGATCGGGCTTGCTTCGGCCCTGGTGGGCATGGCGCTCGTCCCCGGTTTCTATGTCGCGACCGGCATCCCCGAGGCAGCCGACTATCGGACCAGTCCGTTGGCAGTCGCCTTCGGAGCGCTTATTTTCTGCGCCGCGCTCTGGGTTTTCCGCAGAACCCACAAGGAGCTTGGCCGGAATTGGTCCATCTCTCTTGAAATTCGCGAGCAGCACAAACTCGTCCGCGAGGGTCCATACGCGTTGGTCCGACACCCTATGTACACTTCCTTTCTGCTGATGGCGCTTGGACAGGCCCTTCTGCTGCCGAACTGGGTCGCGGGGCTGGCAGGTCCGGCCGGCTTCGCGGTGCTTTTCTTTTTACGGGTCGGGAAGGAAGAGCGTATGATGCTGGAAAATTTCGGCCCGCAATATCGTGATTACATGGCGAGGACGAAGCGGCTGATTCCCTTTATCTATTAGAGGTCGCGTGATGCGGGGGCGAGCGCTCAAGCTTTCGGCGTCGAGACGCCTGGTCGGCGACCTGATGTGGTTTTCCATTTCGGTGCCGAGGGTTACCGTTCAGCGACGGATGAACATCGGCCCGCTCCTGCTCGCCCGCAACGCCCTGCCCACACTGCCCGCCAGGCCCTCCTGGACCGTGATTTTCCTGAAAGGCTACGCCCTTCTTGCCGAGCAGATTCCGGATCTGCGGCGCGCCTATGTGAAGCTGCCCTGGCCACAGCTATACGAGTATCCTGTCAGCATCGCCTCGCTTGCGTATGAACGTGAATATGAGGGCGAGCGGGCGGTGTTGCTCAGCCGCATCAAGGACCCTGAGCACCGCTCCATCGAGCAGCTGGACGCTTGGGTCAGGCAGACGCGGACAGAGCCTGTTTCGAAGATCAAGGACTTTCGGCGTGCCCTGCGGATCGCCCGCGCACCCTTGCTGCTGAGACGGCCGTTGATGTGGCTGGGGCTGAATATCGGCCGGCAGAGAGCGAATTACTTCGGAACGTTCCAGCTTTCCGTCTACTCAGGCCTCGGGGCCGAATCACTCAACCCGCTCACGCCATTGACCACTCTCTTCAACTACGGCTCCATCGGCGAGGATGGATCGGTGACGGTCCGCATCCATTACGACCATCGGGTAATGGATGGTGCCAATGTGGCGCGGGCATTGGTGAAATTCGAAGAGATATTGAACGGCGCTGTCGCCAGCGAAGTGAAGGGGCTTGCTCGCCCGCCGCTTCAGGCAGGTGGTGAGAGTGCAAGCAGCGGCCGATAGCCGCAGGCCCGATGTCCAATGTGAGAATGCGGGTTAAGCTCGCGTTGTGTCGTTTGGCGGTACAATGCCCGGCAAACATTCAATCGCCTTCGAGGAAGACAGCATGACTTCGCACGAAGAAATGCGGCCCGCAGCGGTCGTGACCGGTGCATCCGACGGGATCGGCCGGGCAATCGCGAAATGCGTCGCCCGGGAGGGCAGGGTGGTCGTTCTCGTTGCCCGCTCACCGGAGAGGTTGGCCGCCGCCGCGGCCGAGGTGAAGGAAGCGGGCGGCGAGGCGTACACGCTCGAACTGGATCTGCTCGCGGACAACGCATTGATCCGCCTCGCCGAATTTCTGCAGGAGCATGCGCTGGTCTGCGACGTGCTTGTCAACAGCGCCGGCTACGGCATGCGCGGTGCCGTAACCGCGCTCCCAGTCGATGGTCAACTTGGCATGATTGATCTCAACATGCGGGTTCTTACCGAACTGACCCTCCGTTTCCTGCCGGGCATGGTCAGCCGGGGACGGGGCGGGATAATCAATCTCGCTTCCGTGGCCGGCTACATTCCCGGGCCGAATATGGCCCTGTACTACGCCAGCAAGGCCTTTGTCCTATCGTTCTCGGCCGCTCTATCCCAAGAACTGAACGGCACGGGCGTTACGGTGACATGTGTTGCGCCGGGGCCGGTCCGGACGAATTTTCTCGAACGGGCTGATGCCGCACGGGCACCAATGTTCCGTATCTTGCCCAAGGCGGATGCGCAATTCGTTGCCGAGCGGGCGTGGCGAGGGTTCAAATCCGGCCGTCGACTGGTCGTACCAGGCATCTCCGCCAAACTGACCGTCTTCGCGGCATCGCTCGTACCATCCGCCATGAGTTTGCCGCTGATCGGCTGGCTGCAAGACAAACGGAAATGAGTATCGTTTGAGGATTGCTGAAGGATATTCTCGCAGGCAAGCCATTTGAACATGAGATTTCAACAGCTTGGTATCAGCTCTTGCTGGCGCGGATTTCCACGGTCACGCATATTTTACTCCTTCGACACTCCTTCAACTGGACAGAATTGTCTCGGTCGAACTATCCTTCGCGCGGGGCGAATCTAGGGGTTGGGGAAAAATGGAACTCACTGTTGGTCCTGCCAAACGCAGGGGCGAATCCACTCGCATTTTTGGCAATTCTCTTAGCGCAAACCAAATATCCACTGCCGCCGGCGGCGAGTTGCTGATCTCCTTCGATGCCGGCGGCATGTACGATCGAAATTCGACGTACAGATATACGCTCAGGTTTTCGCGCGACGACCTGAATACGCTGATCGGTGCCGTGGGCTGATATTCAGCGGAACCTTTGCACTTCAGCTTAGAGCCAGCCGTCGCGACCACGGGCATGCCGAAGGTCCAGACGGCTGGCTCCTTTCGAAATCGCGTCCGGTCGATTTTTGAGTTGGCGCGAAAGCAGATCCGCGCGACGGACTGTCATCATTGATAGGCGAATGCGACGTGTCGGCATCCTTGGGTCCCGACCGCCCTTGGCGCCGTGGCCAAGCTGCCGTGCGGCGGCGTCCAACCCGCCGCGCTCGGCATTCATGACAACTTCTATCAAGTATTTCCGCATGTTAGCACCCCCGGCCGAAAGTTTGACCGATTGATAAAAAAAGAAAACGTGCTAGCCTCCCGTGCAGAACAGGAAATGGGGAAGCGGAATGGCTGCTGGTCAGTTCAAGGAGGGCATTGCCGCGGCTCGACTGGCGCCGGCGCAATATGACCGGAATTTTTCCGACCTGCATCCGCCGCTCGACCACCACGAGGCGCTCGTGGAGGCCGACCGCTGCTATTTCTGCTATGACGCGCCATGCATGAATGCATGCCCTACGTCGATCGACATACCGCTCTTCATCCGCCAGATTGCCACCGGCAACCCGATCGGCTCGGCAAAAACCATCTTCGACCAGAATATTCTCGGCGGCATGTGCGCCCGTGTCTGCCCGACCGAGACGCTGTGTGAGGAAGTATGCGTGCGCGAAACGGCCGAGGGCAAGCCGGTGCAGATCGGCCGCCTGCAGCGCTACGCCACCGACACGGCGATGCGCCAGCACAAGCAGTTTTACGAGCGCGCCGCGCCGACCGGCAAGAAGGTTGCCGTGGTCGGGGCAGGACCGGCCGGGCTCGCCGCCGCGCACCGGCTTGCGCGATATGGCCATGACGTAACCATTTTCGAGGCGCGTCCGAAGGCCGGCGGCCTCAACGAATACGGTATCGCCGCCTATAAGAGCACCGAGGACTTCGCCCAGGCCGAGGTGGACTACGTCACCGCGATCGGCGGCATTGCGATCGAGCACGGCAAGGCGCTTGGCCGCGACATCCATCTTGCCGAACTGACCGCGCAATATGATGCCGTCTTCCTGGGCATGGGCCTTGCGGGCGTCAACGCGCTGCGAGCCGAGGGCGAGGAAGCGGCGGGCGTGCGCAATGCGGTTGAGTTCATCGCGGAGTTGCGGCAGGCGTCGGACCTTGCCAGCCTGCCGGTCGGACGCCGCGTGGTCGTCATCGGCGGCGGCATGACGGCAATCGACGCGGCGGTGCAGTCGAAACTGCTCGGCGCCGAGGAGGTGACGATCTGCTACCGGCGCGGCCAGGAAAATATGAATGCGTCCGAATACGAGCAGGATCTCGCCACCGCCAACGGCGTTTCCATCCGCCACTGGCTGCAGCCGAAGCGCGTGATCGCCGAGGGAGGCAAGGTCTCCGCCATCGAACTCGAATACACGGCGATGAAGGACGGCAAGCTTGGCGTCACCGGCGAGACGCTGACCGTCCCCGCCGACCAGGTCTTCCGGGCGATCGGGCAGAGCTTCGTTGCGGGCGCGCTGAATGGTTCCGGCCTGGCAATCGAACTGGAAAACGGCCGCGTCAAGGTCGATGCGGACGGCCGAACTTCGCTGGCAAAAGTCTGGGCCGGTGGCGACTGCGTTGCCGACCATCGCGAGGATCTGACCGTGGCGGCGGTCGCGGCCGGCCGCGACACGGCCGAAAATATCGATCGCGCGCTGGTTGGGTAGCGGGGTGAGGTCGCTCTCTGCAGGGCTCTGCGTTAACGGGATGGCTATTCGACCCCCTCTCCGGCCGCTTCGCGGCCACCTCTCCCCGCTTCGCGGGGGCGAGGAAAAGTGCCATGCGTCTCGACCGGCGTTTCCTCGCCCCCGCGAAGCGGGGAGAGGTGGCTTGCGAAGCAAGCCGGAGAGGGGGGACTCTTCGTTGGCTTCCCTAGTCGCCTATGACTTTCTTGGCGGAGAGATTCTGAAGACCAGAATCGGCGATGCCTGGCATTTCTACAACCTCATCAAGGGGCGCCGGCTGGATTTCACGGCAGGCCAGTTTGATGAGCCGATCGAATATCAGGACGTTCCCAGCAATCGGGAAGAAGCTTTCTCGGATACCAATGCGGAGCAGTATCGCGCGCTGAGCGATCGAACTCGCTCCCTTCAGGCAAGGGGATAGTGCCATGGCTGACATCCGCAGCAATTTCGTCGGCATCAAATCGCCGAACCCGTTCTGGCTGGCCTCGGCGCCGCCGACCGACAAGGCCTACAATGTCGTGCGCGCCTTCAGGGCGGGCTGGGGCGGCGTGGTGTGGAAGACGCTTGGCGAGGAAGGCCCTCCTGTCGTCAACGTGAACGGTCCGCGCTACGGCGCGATCTGGGGCGCCGACCGGCGCCTGCTCGGCCTCAACAATATCGAGTTGATCACCGATCGCGACCTGCAGGTCAATCTGCGGGAGATCAAGCAGGTCAAGCGCGACTGGCCGGACCGGGCCATGGTCGTATCCTTGATGGTGCCCTGTGTGGAGGAGAGCTGGAAGGCGATCCTGCCTCTGGTGGAGGACACCGGCGCCGACGGCATCGAGCTTAATTTCGGCTGCCCGCACGGCATGAGCGAGCGCGGCATGGGTTCGGCGGTCGGCCAGGTGCCGGAATATATCGAAATGGTGGTGCGCTGGTGCAAGCAGAACACCCGCATGCCGGTGATTACCAAGCTGACGCCCAACATCACCGACATCCGCAAGCCGGCGCGCGCCGCACATGCGGGCGGCACGGACGCCGTGTCGCTGATCAACACCATCAACTCGATCACGGCGGTCGACCTGGATAATTTCGCGCCGGAACCCACCATCGACGGCAAGGGCAGCCATGGCGGCTATTGCGGGCCGGCGGTCAAGCCGATCGCCATGAACATGGTGGCCGAAATCGCCCGCGATCCGCAGACGCGCGGGCTGCCGATCTCCGGCATTGGCGGCATCACCACATGGCGCGACGCCGCCGAATTCATGGCGCTCGGCGCCGGCAACGTCCAGGTCTGCACGGCGGCCATGACCTACGGCTTCAAGATCGTCCAGGAAATGATCGAGGGGCTGAAGAACTGGATGGACGAGAAGGGACATGCCTCGCTCGACCAGATCGTCGGCCGGGCGACACCCAACGTCACCGACTGGCAGTATCTCAACCTCAACTACGTCGCCAAGGCGCGCATCGATCAGGATGCCTGCATCAAATGCGGCCGCTGCTACATTGCCTGCGAGGACACGTCGCACCAGGCAATTACCAACATGGTAAACGGCGTGCGGCATTTCGAGGTGATGGAGGAGGAGTGCGTCGGCTGCAATCTCTGCGTCAATGTCTGCCCGGTCGAAGGCTGCATCACGATGGAGCCGCTGGCTGTGGGCGTGCTGGACAAGCGCACCCAAAAGCCGGTGTCGCCGGTCTATGCCAACTGGACCACGCATCCGAATAATCCGATGTCGAAAGTCGCGGCGGAATAAGGCGTTAGCCAAGGTTCTTCATTCCATCGCCATTGCCGCGCGCTTCGGCCTTCGCGCTTGCCTTAGGCCAACGGCCCAGAGTTTGACGGCGCGGACTCGGCCAGACGTGCTTTTGGCGTGCCGGATTCAAACTTTATTGGTAATTCCTCGTCCATAGATCACTCTGGCTTGGCCCGGCGGCGTTGCTTGCCTTCGGTCTGTTGTGTTCCGCGTACAGGTCCAGATGCGATCGCCCAGCGTCATCATTCCCTTCCTCATGTCCTTGTCGCTGGCCGGCTGCACGTCCAGTTCCGGGCTCGACCTCCTTCAGGTGCCCGGATGGTCCACCGAGACGACCAATTCGGTGGCGGGCCCCGTGCCGCCCGCCGACGTCGAGCCTGCCATTGAAGCGGAGCGGACGGTCGCGATGGCCGTGCCTCGGCCGGTCCAGGGCCTCGAAGGACCCGTGGAGCCGAACGCGCTCTTGGCGCCGTCAAAACCGGCGACAGCGATCTTGAAGCCGGCAGCGAAGGTCGAGGTCCATCGCCATCGCTTCCGCGACGCCAAGCCGATCAATTTCGGGTCCGCCTCGCCCAGGCGAATGGCTGTTCACGGCGTCGATGTCTCCCGCTGGCAGGGCGAGATCGATTGGCCGAAACTACGCAGCCAGGGCGCGAACTTCGCCTATATCAAGGCGACGGACGGCGGCGACCACCTCGACCCGATGTTCAGGGAGAACTGGCGCGAGGCCGGCGAAGCCGGCCTGCGGCGCGGCGCCTACCATTTCTTCTACTGGTGCCGCACCGCCGGCGAACAGGCCGACTGGTTCATTCGCAACGTTCCGAAGGTCGAGGGCGCGCTGCCGCCGGTGATCGATGTCGAATATAATGGCGAGTTCCCGCTGCAAGCGACGCCTCTCGAAGGCGCGCGTGCTGGAAAAGATGCAGGTCTTCATGGACAAGCTCGAGCGGCACTATGGCCAGCGCCCGATCATCTATACGGCTCCGGATTTCTACCGCGACAACCTCAGGGGCGAATTCCAGGACTACCCGTTCTGGCTGCGCGCGGTGGCGCGGCACCCGTCAAAAGTCTATCCGGGCCGCAAATGGGTGTTCTGGCAGTATTCCGGCTCGGGCCTATCGCATGGCGTGAAAGGCAAGATCGACCTCAACGTCTTTCATGGCAGCGAAGCCGAGTGGCGCCGTTGGGTGGCCGGCCAGTCCTATATGGCCCGGGCGGACTAGCGCCAGGACGGGGGCCCGCGCGGAGTTGAGTTCAGCGGAGGCGCGGCAGATCCTACGGCAATATCCGGAATCCCCCGTCCAGCCCGGGCGCGGCGACGCCTTCTGTCGTCAGATTTGTCACCTGCGCGCCGGGCGGGCCGCCGCGCAGCCTTTGCAGCATGGCCGCCACCGCGGTCTCCGGCCCGGCGATCATGGCCAGGACCGAGCCGTCCGGCTCGTTGCGCACCCAGCCGGAAAGGCCGAGTTCCCACGCCTCATCCCGCGTCCAGTAGCGAAATCCGACGCCTTGAACGCGACCCCTGATGCGAACGAGCGTGGCTGGCTGCGAGTGGAGCATGCGCTGATCCGATAGACTGGAAAACTCACTATACCAGGATCAGGTCTGATTGCATCGCCTCGGACACTGCTTCGCCGACGCTGCAATTCAAACATGCAAGGGGTACTGAACGAGTACAACTTTTCAAGAAAACGATCGATCGAATAGAGTTCGAGCCTTTTTCGGTAGGGGTGGTTGCCTGATTTTGAACATCTCTTGACGCTTTGAGATTGTGGCTGCAGCGCTAGCTGTGTTTACCGGAGCTCCGGTTAACTGAGATAACTTCGCAAGATCGTGGCGATGCTCAAAAGCTATATAGGGAGGGACCAAAAAATTCCTTGCGAATATATCAGCCTGATCTTCGATGCTATCAAGTGATGTCATCCCGTCATAGGGCGATTTATAATTCTCTAAGCCTTTATGTTTCGCGCCGTCAATCTTATAGTGCAGTAGGAGGTGACCAAGTTCATGCGCGAGTATCTTCCTGCATTCTTGATCTCCTTCGCATGCTGCATCATATATAGTTTCTCTTACGAAAATCCGAGGAGGGTCCTCGACCGTATAGGCAGTCTTTTCGAGCTCTATGTCTCTCCTAACCATCAACTTAAAATCTGGTACAAATTCTTTTATTCTAAACTCCAGAATTTCGACTATGTCTATGTACAGGCTGTCGGACATGCCTAGCACGCTCCGAAGCTTTCTGGCGCGACGGGCAATATCAAGTTCGTTCTGCTTTTCAGGATTGGAGCGGTCGACAGATTTCATAGCTTTCTCCCGACCGCTAGGCCTCACATTGTTCGTTTGGCGCTTGCTTCCACGCTAGCTGGCTTTGGCCCGAGCATAGCGTAAAGGTACTCGTGTTTCACTCCAAAAGGCTCGCGATCTCGTCAACGATGTGATCGTCGGGCCATAATTCCCCGTTTTCCACACTTGTAATGTAGGAGCTTCTTACTCCAATCAGTTGCCCTAGTTGGTGCTGAGACCAACGCTTGTTACAGCGATAGTGTTCAACGAATTTCCCGAATTTTTCTGGACCAGGCTCGGTCATACTCGCCTCCCATCAAATTGCCGCGTCATGAGAAAATTGCTTGCGTCACGAGCACCCGCTCGTCGACCCACACGTATCGCACTTCTCACACGTCCCATTCCGCACCATGGTGAAATTCTGGCACTCCGAGCACATATTGCCGGTATAGCCCTGCATCAGCGCCTGCTGGCGGCGCTCGGCGGCGAGCGCCTTGGCCTCAGCGGCCTCGCGCGCCGCCGCTTCCGTGAACAGATCCCGGGCAGTGCCAGAGGCCGGCTGTGCGGCAGGCTGCGCCTGATCGAGGGCATCCGCCGTCCATTCCTCATCGAAGGCGATGTCTTCAACCAGTTCCTTCGCCCGCTCCTCATAGTCGCGCTTGAAAGCGATCGACTCCTGCGGCTGTTCCGAAACGACCGGCTTCAGCGCCGTCGCGGCGTGGGAGATAGGAATCGGACGCACATTCGAGCCGGCCCAGGGCGCGGAACGGACCGGGGCGCCGGCCGGACCCGAGCCGCCGGCGAAACCCTTCGCCTCGTTCGGCTTGCCGACCAGCGTCGGCTTGTGGCCGCGCGTCCAGCCGGTCGAAATGAGATTGGTCTTGCCCTCCTGGATGCCGCGCCCAAGTGCGGTGTTGGAGAAGTCGCTGGTATCGACATGGGCAAGGTCGTTGCGGCCGAGATAGGAGACGGCAAGCTCGCGGAACACATAGTCGAGGATCGAGGTGGCGTTCTTGATCGCGTCATTGCCGATGACCATGCCCGCCGGCTCGAATTTCGTGAAGGTGAAGGCCTCCACATATTCCTCCAGCGGCACGCCATATTGCAGGCCGAGCGAGATCGCGATGGCGAAATTGTTCATCATGGCGCGGAAGGCGGCACCCTCCTTGTGCATGTCGATGAAAATCTCGCCGATCCGCCCGTCGCCGAACTCGCCGGTGCGCAGATAGACCTTGTGGCCGCCGACGATCGCCTTCTGGGTGTAGCCCTGGCGGCGGTTCGGCAGCTTTTCGCGGTCGCGGTAAAGCCGCTCGACCACGCGCTCGACGATTTTCTCGGTGACCTGAACGGCTCTCGCCGCGGCCGGTGCGGCGACGAGCTGCTCGACCGCCTCGTCCTCATCCTCCTCGTCGTCGGAGATCAGCGACGCATTGAGCGGCTGCGACAGTTTCGATCCGTCGCGATAAAGCGCGTTGGCCTTCAGCGCCAGCTTCCACGACAGCATATAGGCGCTCTTGCAATCCTCGACGGTCGCGTCGTTCGGCATGTTGATGGTTTTCGAAATCGCGCCCGAAATGAAGGGCTGTGCCGCCGCCATCATGCGGATGTGGCTTTCGACCGAGAGATAGCGCTTGCCGATCTTGCCGCACGGGCTGGCGCAGTCGAACACCGGCAGATGCTCGGCCTTGAGGAAGGGCGCGCCTTCCAGCGTCATGGCGCCGCAGATATGGATGTTCGCGGCCTCGATCTCGCGCTTCGAGAAGCCGAGCGCCGGCAGCATTTCGAACGAGAAATCGCCGAGCTGCTCGTCGGTGAAGCCGAACGTCGCCTTCACCCAATCGGCGCCCAGCGTCCACTGGTTGAAGGCGAATTTGATGTCGAAGGCCGACTTCAGCGCGACATTCAGCGCCGCGATCTTCTCGTCGGTGAAGCCCTTGGCGCGCAGCGTCGTTGGGTTGACGGCGGGCGCCTGGTTGAGATTGCCGTGGCCGACGGCATAGACCTCTATCTCGGCGATCTGGCTCTCGGAATAGCCAAGCGTGCGCAGCGCCTCGGGGACCGCGCGGTTGATGATCTTGAAATAGCCGCCGCCGGCGAGCTTCTTGAACTTCACCAGCGCGAAGTCGGGTTCGATGCCTGTCGTGTCGCAGTCCATGACCAGGCCGATCGTGCCGGTCGGCGCGATCACGGTGGCCTGGGCGTTGCGATAGCCGTGCTCCTCGCCGAGTTCGATGGCGCGGTCCCACGCGGCGCGGGCATGGGTCGCCAATTCCGCCTGCGTCAGGTCGGCGGCGACAAGCGGCACCGGATGGATCGACAGTTTCTCGTAGCCGTCCCTTTCGCCATAGGCGGCGCGGCGGTGGTTGCGCATGACGCGCAGCATGTGAACGCTGTTGCGGTCATAATTGGGGAACGCGCCGAGCTCGGCGGCCATCTCGGCCGACGTGGCATAGGCGACGCCGGTCATGATCGCCGTCAGCGCCGCGCAGATGGCGCGGCCTTCCGCCGAATCATAGGGAATGCCGGACGTCATGAGCAGGCCGCCAATATTGGCGTAGCCGAGGCCGAGCGTGCGGTATTCGTAGGAAAGCTTGGCGATCTCCTTCGACGGGAACTGCGCCATCATGACGGATATTTCGAGCACGACGGTCCACAGCCGCACGGTGTGCTCGTAGGCCGCTATGTCGATCGTGCCGTCCGCGCGGCGGTAGGCGAGAAGGTTGATCGAGGCCAGGTTGCACGCCGTGTCGTCGAGGAACATGTACTCCGAGCACGGGTTCGACGCGCGGATGGCGCCGGCCGACACGCAGGTGTGCCAGTCATTCATGGTGGTGTTGAAGTGCAGGCCCGGATCGGCCGATGCCCAGGCGGCGTAGCCGATCTTTTCCCACAGGTCGCGGGCCTTCAGCGTCCTGGCTACCTTCCCGTCGGTGCGGCGTATCAGATCCCAGTCGGCGTCGGTCTCGACGGCGCGCAGGAAATCGTCCTTCAGCGAGACGGAATTGTTGGAGTTCTGCCCGGAAACCGTGAGGTAGGCCTCGGAATCCCAATCTGTGTCGTAGGTCTTGAAGTCGATCGACGTGTGGCCTTGCCTGGCGAACTGGATGACCCGCTTGACGTAATTTTCCGGCACCGCGTTGTTCTTGGCGGCCTTGATCTCCCGCTTCAGCGCGGTGTTGATCGCCGGGTCGAAGCAATCGTCGTCATGGCCCTGGCAGTTGACGCAGGCCTTCATGATCGCCTGAAGATGCTTCTTGACGATCTTGGAACCGGTGACCAGCGCGGCGACCTTCTGTTCCTCGTTCACCTTCCAGGCGACATAGGCTTCGATGTCGGGATGATCGGCATCGACCACCACCATCTTGGCGGCGCGGCGCGTCGTGCCGCCCGACTTGATGGCGCCCGCGGCGCGGTCGCCGATCTTGAGGAAGCTCATAAGGCCGGAGGATTTGCCGCCGCCCGAGAGCCTTTCGCCTTCGCCGCGAAGCTGCGAGAAATTGGAGCCGGTTCCGGAGCCGTATTTGAAGAGCCGCGCCTCGCGAACCCACAGGTCCATGATGCCGCCCTCGTTAACGAGATCGTCGGCGACGCCCTGGATGAAGCAGGCATGCGGCTGCGGATGCTCATAGGCCGATTTCGACCTGGTCAGCTTGCCGGTGAACGGGTCGACGTAAAAATGGCCCTGGCCCGGCCCGTCAATGCCGTAGGCCCAGTGCAGGCCGGTGTTGAACCATTGCGGCGAATTGGGCGCCACACGCTGGGTGGCCAGCATATAGGCGACCTCGTCGCGGAAGGCGAGCGCATCGTCCTCAGACGCGAAGTAGCCGCCCTTCCACCCCCAGTAGGTCCAGGTGCCCGCAAGCCGGTCGAACACCTCCCGCGCGTCGGTCTCGGAAACGAATCGCTCCGCCTCCGGCAACCCGGCGAGCGCTTGCGTGTCCGCTACGGACCGCCAGAGGAAGGAGGGGACGGAAGACTCCTCGACCTTCTTCAGGCGCGCCGGCACGCCAGCCTTGCGGAAGTATTTTTGCGCGAGGATGTCGGCGGCGACCTGCGAAAACTGCGCCGGCACGTCGATGTCGGCGAGGCGGAATACGATTGAGCCGTCGGGATTCTTGATCTCGCTCGTCGCCTTGCGGAATTCAATCTCCGCGTAAGGCGACTGGCCGGACTTGGTGAAACGCCGCTCGATGCGCATGATGATCAGTCCTTCAATTCTATATATAGCGTCCGTCGCCGATCTGCCACCAGCCCTTGCCGGCACGACGCAATCCACCCTGTGAGCGCGGCCCGCCTGGCCGCGAATGCCTTCGCCCTCACGCGCCTCCGCTCTTGGTCGGAAGGCTTGCCGGGAGCGCTTGCCGTCTTGGAACCGGACTTGATCCGGCTTTTCATCCTCGCGGCCGTATGCGGCCCTGATATCGACCGCTCACTTCATCTAGTGGTTATGATCGCTAGTGAATGCTAAATATAGGTTAACCACAGCTTTCTTGCCACTTTTTTCCACGCGCCTCCAGCGAAAACGCCACGGCTCCCCGACCGCCCGAAGGGCGGCGAAATGCCTGAAACGCTGGAAAAGCTGATCAAATCATGACAGGCGGGTGACCCGCCGGCCGCGCCCGTTACGCGAGCACATGACGCATATGAGACGACTCGCTTTTGTCCGTCAAGGGTTCGCTTGTGCCGCCACTTAGACCCCCAACATCTTGTGGGGAGGGGTGTGGATAACGGGGACGAGCGACAGAGGGGGCGCCGGTCAGCGAGAGCGGTGCATTCGAATCGCCCCGCATCCAAAAAAACGCCGATGCCGCGCGGCGAGGTATGGACCTCCGGCTTTGGATGCGCCGGGCAGCGCCCAGGACCCGCTCAAGCGGCGAATTGTCTGGGATTCCTGCAGAATAGTGCGATCAGATCGGCGAGCTCAGGTTCATGGACGCTGGTCGCCGCGGCCTCTGGCGAAAACCATTGGCGGCTGCGGCTTTTGCGCTCCGGCCACTTGTCTTTCACTCGATCGATCTCCATCGGGAAGACATGCACCTTGCAGGGCTTTGCCTGTCCGGACGAAGACGCCTTTGCATAATAGTAGCAGCCGATCTCGGAGGAGGCGATGGCTCCCGCTATGCCCGCCTCCTCGCCAGCCTCGCGGGCGGCCGCGTCCCAAAGCTGTTCCTTGCCCTCCGGCCAACCTTTCGGCAGGACCCAGCGACCGGTGTCACGGCTGGTGATCAGCAGCACTTCGACACCGTCCGGCCCTTTGCGCCATGGAAGTGCCGCAACCTGCACGTGACAAGGCACGCCGCCGAAAAGCCGCCTTATCCTTTCCGCGAAAGAGCGTCGCGCGTTGTCCGCTGTCAGCATGTCGAAACCGCCGCCCGCGCCATAATCGTTTGCCGTCTCAGTAATCATACCGCTATTTGCTTGTCACAAAGGTAAAAAAATCGCGAACACGCGGCGTTTACGAGTATCCTGCAACGCTTGCCGGGTGCGGTCAACCCGCGTGATCGTCGGCGATAGGCTTCTGATAGGTGAAGCCCATATCCCAAGGGAAGTAGATCCAGGTGTCCTGCGATACCTCCGTTACGAAGGTATCGACAAGTGGCCGGCCCTTGGGCTTGGCATATATAGTAGCGAAATGCGCCTTTGGCATCATTTCGCGCACGACCGCGGCGGTTTTGCCGGTGTCTGTCAGATCGTCGAGTATCAGGACACCTTCACCTTCATTCTCGAGCAGAGCCGGCGTGATCTCCTTCAGCACGGCCAACTCGCCTTGCGAGGCATAGTCGTGATAGGAGGCGACGCAGACCGTCTCGATAATCCGGATGCCGAGTTCGCGCGAAATGATGGCAGCCGGCACCAGGCCGCCGCGCGTAATGCATACGATCGCCCGCCACTGCTTGCCTGAGCCCGAAAGCCGCCAGGCGAGCGCGCGAGCGTCACGGTGGAACTGATCCCAGGACACTGGAAAGGCCTTTTCCGGAAGAGACATCGGCAAGCGCACTCCGTTTCACGCGTCTTGGCGCGTGGACAAGGTTTGGAATGCACGGTGGATTAGCCGCGAAGGGCGTCTTTTGGCAAGGCTTCCTGTTCGTCACGGATTTCCGTCGGAGAATCGATGGGCGCACTCTTGCGGAACCTGCCTGGCGTTCACAACAGGCGCCGCGCGTCCATCCGGACACGCCAAGGGCGCTCCACCAGTTTGAACCTGCGTATGGTGCTTAGCGAAAATCGATCTCGATTTTCGGGGTGAGGCGCTAAGCAGACTTGCGTGGCTTCGCGCCTTCGCCCACGCTTCGCCTGCCTAGCCTCTTGTTTTGTCGCAGGTTTCTGTCGGAAAACGGTGACACACTTTTCCGGAACCTGCTTAGCGTGACATCAGGCAGGCAATCGGCATGGATTGCAGGACCGTGCGGGTTATCCCGCCGAAAAGAAGCTGGCGCAGCCAGGAGTGACTGTAGGCGCCGAGAACCAGCAGGTCCGCGCCGGTCGATGTAGCCCGGTCGCGGATCACCTCTTCGACGCCGCGGCCGCGGGAGGTGTCTGTCGCGACGGTAACCTGCGCTCCGTGCCGCGAAAGGGCTTCCGCCAGCGCCGACGCGCTTGCCGACAGGTCGTCGCCTTCCTCCGGCGGGTCGACGACAAAGACTTCCGTGGCTTCCGCCTCCTCGATCAGCGGCAGGGCGTCGAAGGCGGCGCGCGCCGCTTCGCGGCTGCCGTTCCAGGCGACCAGAACACGAGAGAATGTGCTGTTCAGCGCGCCGGAATGCGGGACCACCAGAACAGGACGCCCCGCTTCGTAGAGCACGCTCTCGATGCCGGTCGTCTCATCGGATACCCAACTGGGGTTGTGCTGAGCGGCGACCACCAGGTCGGCGGCGCGGGCGATCGCCGCACAGGCATGTCCGCTGTCGCCGGAGAAGCTGCGCGCGCCGTGCCAGTCATGGCTCTGGCCGGCCGCCTTCATGCGGCCGGCGAACATCGCCTCGATTTCCTTGGTCCGCTCCTCGGCCGCCTGTGTCGCCGTCTCGATGACCGCCACGTCGGGAAAGCCGACGGCGGCGCTGTAGGCGACCGGGATCGGTTCGGCGTGGATGCCGACAATATGCGCGCCCCAGATTTGCGCCAGCGGAATGGCGCAGTCGAGCACGCGCTGCGTATCTTCCTTGCCTTGAAGGATGACGGCGATCGTCTTGTAGATCATGGCGCGCTCCTGGCTCCTTCCAAGGAAGAATACTATGCGCGGGCCGTCCCGGTTCCGACATGCGCCTTCATCGAGCGGCCGAAGCCAGGCCGTTCACCATGGCTTCAACCGCGGCGCGGGCAGCCTCGAGCGTATCCGCCGAGCGCGAGCGTACAACGAGTTCGGTCCAGAAGGAACCGTCACGGTATTTCGGATAGGATCCGATGATGGTTTCAGGATGTGCCTTCTGGATTTCGCCGAGCGGTCCGCCGATGACCCCCTCGCCGAACGGGCAGTGAATGGAGGCTGACAGGAGCTTCCGCCCGGCTTTCAGCGTCGGCACGACGCTGTCGAGCATTGCCTGGAAAATCGCCGGCACCCCGGCCATCACGTGCACGTTGCCGATGCGAAATCCCGGCGCGACCGACACCGGATTGTCTATGTGGACGGCACCTCGCGGCATGCGCGCCATGCGCTTCCGTGCTTCGGTGAATTCCAGGCCGCGCGCCGAATAATGGCTTGCGAGCAGCGCCAGGGCCTTCGCGTCATGTTCGCATGGCAGGCCGAACGCCTTGGCGACGGAATTGGCGGTGATGTCGTCATGGGTCGGCCCGATGCCGCCCGTCGTGAACAGATAGGTGTAGCGGTGGCGCAGCGCGTTGACGGCGTCGGCGATATCGTTCTCTTCATCGGCGACAATACGCACCTCCTTCAGGTCGATGCCGATCGCCGTCATGATATCGGCAAGATGGCCGATGTTGCGGTCCTTGGTGCGGCCGGAAAGGATCTCGTCGCCAATGACGAGCATCGCTGCGGTGACGGTGTCGGTCATGGACGCCCCTTGCATAGCCGCCCCGAAATAGCGCGGCAGGGCTGGCGCGGCAATGAACACGAACCGTGAACGATGTTCGGGCTCGCGCGGCGCGCCGCTTCCCGCGAGGGCCGGCCCTGCGAACGCCCTTGCCTGATCCGTCGCCTCCGATAGGGTCGCGTTGCAGTATGTGCATGGCGAGATGACAAGAATGGCCGCTATGGACTTGGCTTTCTGGCTGGCGGGCGCGTTGTTCCTGGCGGCCTGCCTCGTGGTCGGCTATTTCGCGCTCGCGACCCGGCGGCTTGCGGCCGAGGCGGAAAGGCGGATACCTCCGGCGGGCCGCTTCGTTGCGCTGGGCGGAAACCATATTCACTATGTCGAGGCAGGGCGGGGCCGTCCGATCCTCTTCCTCCACGGCCTTGGCGGCCAGTTGCATCATTTCCGGCATACGCTGTTCGATCGCCTGTCGGGCGATTTTCACGTCATTGCCCTGGATCGGCCGGGTTCCGGCTATTCCATCCGGGCCCATGGCGCGGACGGCCGCCTCGGCGAACAGGCCGATATCGTGTCCGGTTTCATCGACGCGCTGGCCCTTGAGAAGCCGCTGGTGGTCGGTCACTCACTCGGCGGCGCCGTGGCGCTGGCGCTCGCCCTCGACCATCCGGACAAGGTCGCGGGACTGGCGCTGCTTTCGCCGGTCACGCGCGAGGCCAAGGCCGCGCCGCCGGAGTTTTCAGGGCTAGCAATACGCTCGCCGCTCAAGCGCAAGCTGCTCGCCTATACGACGGCGGTGCCGATGTCGCTCAAATACGCCCCGCAGACGCTTGCCTTTGTCTTCGGTCCGCAAGCCACGCCAAAGGACTATATCGTCGCGGGCGGCGGCCTGCTGGGCCTGCGCCCGAGCCATTTCGAGGCGACGTCGACCGATTTCGTCGCGCTCAAGGGTGAACTCGGACGCTACGAGGCGCGGCTGGCGGAGATAGACGCTCCCGTCGATGTGCTTTTCGGCACTGCCGACCAGGTCATTCGGCATGAAGACCATGCCCTGCCACTGGCCGGACGCGTCAAGGGCTTCGAACTGGAATTGCTCGACGGCATCGGCCACATGCCGCAATTCGTCGCGACCGACCGCGTCGAGGCATTCATCCGTCGCGCGGCGGACAGAGCTTTTGCTGACCAAGGTGCTTGAACACCGCAAGCGCCGAAAGGCTTATTCGCAGGCCGCCCATCGCGAAAAATCCCGACAGGCTTGGGCGGGATATTTCGCGCGGCGGCCCGCCGCTGCCGTCGCGATCCTTTGTTTTCCCGATCAGTTGGCGATCAGCCGGTTGATCGAGCCGTGCTGCAGCAGTGTGCGCGTCACGCCGCCAAATGCCCATTGACGCAGGCGGCTGTGGCCGTAACCTCCCGAGACCATCAGGTCGGCTCCGATTTCACGGGCCAATTCCACCAGCGCTTCCGTTGCGTTCGCCCCGCCGACGTCCAGAACATCCAAACGCGCCTTCACGCCGTGCTTCATCAGAAAGCGCACCACATCGGCCCCGCTCTCTCGCGCGATCGCTCCGTCACCCTCTTCGATCGTCGCAACGAGCACCTGCGCCGCTCCGGTGAGGAACGGCATGGCGTCGACCACGGCACGGCGCGCCTCGCGTGCATCTTTCCAGCCGATCAGGACATTTTCGGCTTTCAGCGGCTGCTGGCCTTCGGACGCAAAAAGAACCGGCCTTCCGGCCGAAACGATGAGCTCGCCCGGATCGATGGTTCGATAACGGTCGATTCCTGAAACTTCGGGAGAACCGACGATGATCAAGTCGGCAGCGCGGGCGTGCAGCGCCAGAAACCGCGTCGGGTCGCCGACCATGCCGCGCCAGGAGGCCCGGTTGCTGTCCTGGGTGAGATTTTCGAACTCGGATTTCAGCACGCTGAGGCGATCCTCGATCGCTTCGACCTGCCTGCGTGCCACTTTCGCCGTGACCGTGCCGTCTATCTCGCTGGGAACAACAAGGTGCTGATCGGCGGCAGAAAAGGCGATCAGGTCGGCCTCGAAACGGCGCGCGAGGTCCCAGGCGAGGGTCAGCCGCGGCGTCGCCGGCGCATCGATGTCGAGTTGAACCATGATTGTACTGTAGATCATCGCCGCCATCTCCTTTGAGGATGAGGTAGTATTGATTCCAAAGTCGGTTCCCGCCTTGACCAGGGTCAAACAACGCATGATGCAGCCATCGCGACCCACGGAAGCCGGCACGTCGTCATCGGCTGTCGCGCCGCCTTCCGGCTCCCATCTCGCAAGTTGGTCGGCGCGGCTGAAGGTGAGGCGATACCGCCACCATGTCCACTATGTTCCGGAAGGCATTCCACGCCAAGTCTTTCCACGCCAAGTCTTTCCAGGCCTGCCGCAGCAAGCCGGCCGTTCCGTCGTCGGCGGCACCGAGCCCGGATTCCATAGCGGCAAGGGCTGCGAGCGCTGCCGAGCGGAACAGGAAAACCCGCCGATGTAGATGTCATCGGCGGGTTAGGAGGCCCCAACATTATGTGGAGGTCAGGGAGCTAACCAACGTGGAACTACGGCGTTTGTTCCGACGCGCTGGCTTTCCGTCAAGATGGAACCGCCGACCGCTCACAAGTCAAAAATCGACAGCAATTCCATGGTGCGGGCGGCGGGGATCGAACCCGCACGGGCAAGCCCGTCATTCCACGTCTTTTGCTGGTTGGTGCTGGCGACGGGAATCGAACCCGTAAGTCGCTGAGGACAAAAGATTTTAAGTCTTTCGCGTTTACCAGTTTCGCCACGCCAGCGTCCCACCCCTTCGGGAATCCATACAGGGTTTCCTACACGGTTTCGGGGATTTCCTACACGACTTTTAGCTTCAGGCCCGAGCTGCCCACAAGTGGGTTCAGGCCAAAATCCCCCACCGCTTCAAGCGATGCCCTGCGCCTGTCGCCTGCGCACTTGACTCCTGCGTTATCGCGGATACAAGGCAGCGCAGGCTTGACAGAACCAGCCGCGGCCTGCCGCGCGATGCTGGGGAATAGGTTAACGGTAGACCAGCGGACTCTGACTCCGTTAGTCCTGGTTCGAATCCAGGTTCCCCAGCCAAGCCATTTTTTGCAAAAAAAACAAGTGCTTATCAAGGCTCATTCGAGTTTGCTGGCGCCCTTTATCGGCTCGTGCGCGCCTGGACCTGAAACGGCGCGATGATGACGCTGATGTCGGTGGACCAGCTTTCCATATTGTGATGGAATCCTGCCTCGCAGGCGCGGATGAAATACCGGGCGGTCGGATGTTTGACCTGCGGCGCCGCGTTGCGGGATTGAGGGTGCGCGATGAACCCCGACAAGTCCAAGGTGCGCAATAGGCCGAAGGCGGCGCCGCTTTTCGGACGGGAGGCGGCACGGCGCGACAAGGGCAAGCCGGTCTGGCCGAGTTTGGTCGCCGCGGTGGTCGTCGTGGTTCTGGCCGCAGCCGGTGCCGGCTACTGGACAGTGATGCGGCTTCAGGCTCCGGATGCCGGTGGACAGGTGGTGAAGGAGGGGCCGGCATTGGCAGCGCGATCGTCCGAGCCGAAGGGCGAAGAGGTCGCCAGCGCGCCGCCCCAGCCGCCGCCCGCGCCCGTACCTGCCGAGTCCAAGGCAGAAGACCTTGCCAGCGCGCCGCCCCAGCCGCCGGTGCAAACGGTGGCGCCCCTGCCCGAGCCGGCGGTCGTGCCGACCCAGCCCGACGGACATCGCGACGCCGTGGTGTGGCTTGCCGTGTCACCCGACCAGAAGTCACTGATGAGTGCCAGCACCGACCGCGAGATCAAACTCTGGGACTTCGCCGGCAGGCATCTGATCCGGAACCTTGGCGCCCATAAGGACATGGCGCGCACGGCACTCTTTCTGCCGGACGGACAGCGCGCGCTCACGGCTGGCGACGACGGCGAAATCGTGCTGCGATCCGTGGCCGACGGCGCGGTGCTGCATGTGTTTTCCGCGAGCCAGCACGGCGGCGCCAACAAACTGGCGCTTTCCCGAGACGGGCGGACCGCTGTCAGCGTGCACGAAAACGGTACCATCATCGTCTGGGACATCGAGAACAAGGCGGTACGGCATGTTCTGCAGGGCCACGACTGGTCGATCAGCGGCGTTGCCGTCTCGCCCGACGGCAAGCAGGCGATCAGCGGCAGCATCGACGGCGAGCTGAATCTCTGGGACATCGACCAGGGCCGCCTGATCCGCGGTTGGCTGGGGCATGAGCGTGGCACCTACGGCGTGGTGTTCACACCGGACGGGCGCCAGGCGATTACCGGCAGCGGCGACCATACGATCAAGGTGTGGGATGCCGAAGCCGGCAAGGAGCTTGGACGCTTCGACGGTCATTCCGGGACGGTCTACGCGCTGGCGATCTCGGACGACGGCAAGCGTCTGCTCAGCGCTTCGCTCGACGGCACGGCCCGCCTTTGGGACATGCGGAGGGGCGACGAACTCATGCAGGTCGGCCACGACGGTCCGCTCTACGCCGTGGCTTTCGGGCCCGATGGCACGGTCGTTACCGGCGGCATCGACCGCTCCATCAGGATTTGGCCGGCGATCGGCGGCGAACAAATCGCCCTGATACCCGGCGCGCCTGATTAGTTTTCCGCGCGGCGCCCCGGGGCGCAACCTGATTGGGGCGCGCGGCCGAGAGCCGCGGCGGCGAGCGGATCCGGCATCCAGGCACCTTCCGGCACGGATCGCCGGGGTACGCCGCGTTCCCGATTGCCTCCCGGTCAGCGGCTGAAACCCCTTGTTTTTTGCGTTCGTTGTCGCTAATCCGCGCCATTCGAGCAGACCCTAGATAGCTGACGCCAAGGAAAGAGCATAATGGCCAAGAGCAAATTCGAGCGGACGAAGCCGCATGTCAACATTGGGACGATCGGCCATGTCGACCATGGCAAGACGTCGCTGACGGCGGCGATCACCAAGTATTTTGGTGAGTACAAGCGGTATGACCAGATCGACGCCGCACCCGAGGAGAAGGCGCGCGGCATCACGATCTCGACGGCGCATGTCGAATACGAGACGGCCAAGCGCCACTATGCGCATGTCGACTGCCCCGGCCATGCCGACTATGTGAAGAACATGATCACCGGCGCGGCACAGATGGACGGCGCGATCCTGGTTGTGAGCGCGGCCGACGGCCCGATGCCGCAGACGCGCGAGCACATTCTTCTGGCCCGCCAGGTCGGCGTTCCGTCGATCGTGGTGTTTTTGAACAAGGTCGACCAGGTCGACGATCCGGAGCTTCTGGAACTGGTCGAGCTGGAGGTTCGCGAGCTTCTGTCGAAGAACGAGTTCCCGGGCGACGACATTCCGATCGTCACGGGCTCGGCGCTGGCCGCCCTCGAGGATTCGAACAAGGAGATCGGCGAGAACGCCATCCGCAAGCTGATGCAGGCGGTTGACGACTACATTCCGACGCCGGAGCGTCCGATCGACCAGCCGTTCCTGATGCCGATCGAGGACGTGTTCTCGATCTCGGGCCGCGGCACGGTGGTGACGGGGCGCGTCGAGCGCGGCATCGTCAAGGTCGGCGAGGAGCTTGAGATCGTCGGCATCCGCCCGACCCAGAAGACGACCTGCACGGGCGTCGAGATGTTCCGCAAGCTGCTCGACCAGGGCCAGGCGGGCGACAACATCGGCGCGCTGCTGCGCGGCATCGACCGTGACGGGGTTGAGCGCGGCCAGGTTCTGGCCAAGCCGGGCTCGGTGAAGCCGCACAAGAAGTTCCAGGCGGAAGCCTATATCCTGACCAAGGAGGAAGGCGGCCGCCATACGCCGTTCTTCACCAACTACCGGCCGCAATTCTATTTCCGCACCACCGACGTGACCGGCATCGTGTCATTGGCGGAAGGCACGGAGATGGTGATGCCGGGCGACAATGTGACGGTGGACGTCGAACTGATCGTGCCGATCGCCATGGAAGAGAAGCTGCGCTTCGCCATCCGCGAGGGCGGACGTACCGTCGGCGCCGGCGTCGTCGTCTCCATCAAAGAGTAACGTCTCGACCAAAGCGTAAGAAGAACATTTTTTCTTCTTCAAGAACGGGCCCGGCGACGGGCCCGTTTCTTTTTGAGCGGGCATTGCCCGAGCGGATGACCACGAAGATGTTCTCGTGCCGGCCTCTGGATTCGATCGACACGGAAACGGGTTCGATATCAGGTTCGAACAGCTGCGAAGACAACCTGCGCGAGCCTCTTGCGCGCGTCCGCACCTCGATTAAGATCAGTCCAATCAAGGGGTTTTGGTGTGGCCGAGGGATATTTCTCCCGACACTGGGTGTTGCGGTTTTTCGCATTGGTTTCGGCGCTGCCGGCCATGCTGGCGCTCATGCATTCGTCGATGGCGGGTGGATCGGTGGCGCAAAGCCCCGAGGACAATCCGATGCGGTTTGCCGTGGTGCGCAGCAGTGCGGCGGGATGCGAGCCGACCTGCCCGGAATGGATTTCCGCCGAGGGGGCGATCGTCGCGGCGACGCCGGCTGAGTTCAGGAAGGTGTTGAAGCGGCTCGCCGGCCGCAGGCTGCCGGTGGTGATCAGTTCGCCGGGCGGCGACGTCGACGCGGCGATGGCGATCGCCAGCCTGATCCGCCGGAACAAGCTCGACGTGGCGGTCGGCCTGACGCGTTTCGAAGGCTGCTATCCAGGTTTCAAGGATTGCAAGCTCAACAAGGGCAAGGCGGCCGCATTCTATGGCACGGCCTTTGCCAACGGCGCCTATTGCGCTTCCGCGTGCCCGCTGATCCTGGCAGGCGGCGTGCGGCGAGTGGTCGGCCAGTGGGCCTCCCTCGGCGTGCACCAGATCACCACGACCTTCGTCCGGACAAAAGTTTTCTACCGGACCAAATACAAGGTGGTGAAGGGCAAGAAGCGGATCATCGAGGAGAAGGTGGTCAGCCGAAAGAATGCCGGGAGCTACAAGACCTATGAAATGAACAAGACGCTGGAGAAGAGGCTGGCGGCCTTTCTGAAGGAGTTGGGAGTAGGGGACACTCTGCTGGCGACAATCAAGAACACCCCCGCCACCACGCTGCACTTGATCGCGCCCAACGACATGCTGCAAATGAAGCTGATCACCAGCCTTGACGGCGTTCAACTGGTCACGGCAGCCGATGTCTGCAGGGCCGTGCCAGCCGCTGGAAACTGCCGGGTCGTGACGATATCGGATATCGAGGGCTAGACTCTGCGACGCTTCCGGCGCTTCCATTTGTCGGCGACGATTTTGAGCCGCCGCCACGCGTGGCGCGCGGCCCTTGCCGTGCTGGCGCTGTGCTGTGTCCTGGCGCCGGGCGCGGAAGCGGCCGGGACGCCACAGCCAAAACAGATGCGATTCGTCGTGGTGCGCGCCAATGATTCGGCCTGCGAGCCGACGTGTCCCGAATGGATTTCGGCGGAAGGCGCGATCGGCGCCAAGACGCCGGCACTTTTCAAGACGATGCTGAAGACGCTCGGCGGCCGCAAATTGCCGATCGTGCTTTTTTCCGTCGGCGGCGACGCCGAGGCGGCTATGGCGATGGGCAGGCAAATCCGCCGCGCCGGGCTGCCGGTGGTCGTCGGACGGACCTGGTTCGTCGGTTGTCGGCCGGAAGAGAAAGACTGCAAGGTCAACGAGAGGAAAGGAGCCGATTTTCTCGGCCGCGCGATATCCTATGGAGGTTATTGCGCCTCGGAATGCACACTGATGCTGGCAGGCGGCACAAAACGTCACGCCCCGGATTCTGCGATCCTGCGGGTCCGCTTGAAAGATCCCAAAATGAGCAGGTCCGCCGAACAGCGGGTGGCCGCCTATCTCAAGGAAATGGGCGTCGACCGCGGTTTGCTCGACCTGATGAAGTCCTCGCCGGCCCACAACTTCGACACAGCGCCGCTGAGGGCGGCCGGACTGATCTCCGACAACGGAACCGCCGAGAGCATCACCGACGCCAGCATTTGCAAGGCGTTCCCGGCTCCCGACAATTGCCGGGTCTTCACGGTTCTCGATCTGGAGAATTGAGGATTCGGATTTGTGACGGGAAGCGTTTCCGCCAGCGAACTCGGCCAGCTCCGCGACGCGCGTGACGGGACAAGTTCACCCGTCCCGATCATCCCGCCTGAGGTCCTGCATGAAGCCCGATGCTACCAGAGCTTCCGACCCGGCGAATGCCATCGAGTGCGCGTAGCGCAGGTCGGTGGTTCCGTCGAACGCGTTGCTGTCGACGATCCTCTTGTAGAAATGCGACTGGCCGGCATGGCTTTGCCGCGTCACGATCGCCTTGAAGTCCTCGATGGCGCCGGCCGGAAATTTGTAGTGGAGCAGGATCGCCTGAACCGGGGCGAAGTTGCGCTGGATCGGCAGGGGCGCGTGACTGGAGCCTCCGTTGAATTGCGTCGCCGCGTCGACGAGCAGCAGCGGGAATTTTGTCAGCCGCATATCCGCGCCGAACAGGCGCTGCCGCGGGCCGCCGCGCACGGCCATGCAGAATTTCTCATTGGCGAGCCGGTATCCGTCGCCGTCGAAAAGCGGGCAGAAATCCGTCGGTGGCGCCTCCGGCGGAAGATGCGGCCTTGTTTCGCCGAGCGGGCCGGCCGAATACAGATCGATCATGGCGGCCAGCGCGCGCTTGCGGCCGGTCCGTCGGAGATCGTCTATGAAATCGGTGATGGGACGGCTCTCGCAGCCCGGATAGATCAGGTATTCGTCGCTATCGATCGAGATATACCAGCGGTCGCGGCCATAAAGGTCGACCAGCATATCGCGCCAGACGAGGCCTCCGCCCGATTGCCGGTAAGTGAAATTGGATTCGAAGAGATCGACATCCGGGGCATTGAGGAGGATCTCACGCGTGCCGTCGTCCGAACGGTCATCGACAAAGGCGAAGCGGGCGACGCCGAGCTTCCGATAATGCTCGAGAAAGGAATGGACGTTCTTCGCAATATTCCTGGTTACGCACAGTAGCGCGACATCCGAGGGGCCGAGCGTCCTGGCCGGGCGGCGGACGGCCGTCAAAGACACGCCGGTCCATTTCTTGGCACGCAACGCATATCGCTTGTTGCGAAAGCTCAGCTTGAGCCTGTCGAGGACCGTAAGCCGCCCGATCGCGCTCCAGTCTTCAGGATTCCTGACGGGGTAGAACACTGTGCAAGAACTTTCCGATGGTCGCCGCTTTTTGCGCGCGCATTGCGCCGAGTGGGCGTCTCGCCCTAAGGAGGGGGAGGGAGGCTGTCAATAAGCCGAGGTCTGGTAGCCAACATCCCGACCATTGCGCCCCTCCTAATACGATCGAGCGAGGAGCAAAGTTACTCGGCGAGGGTCCGCACGAGATCACGCCAGTTACAATCGAATTGTCGCGTCGCCCCTTGAAAGGCAGCGTTCTTTGTGAAATGTACGCGTCGCCCTAGGGGTATAGCTCAGTTGGTAGAGCGGCGGTCTCCAAAACCGCAGGTCACAGGTTCGAGCCCTGTTGCCCCTGCCAGCACGCCCAAGACCGCGCAAGTACGTCGAAAGCCGGGCATCTTGCAAGATTGCGCACTTTCGGGCATAAGAATCCATATAGCCGAGACGGGACGACTGGATGGTCCCGATACGGCGTTTGGTTATGAACCGAAGCTTGCCCCTTGCGTGGAGCAGGAATCGGTTCTATGTAGACAGACGGGCACGCGACGCGTGGAGCTGGGAAGCTGGCTGTACGCGTCTAAAATGCGTGGGTTGTATCGGCAACTGATTCGGCGCCGACGACACGTTCCGGTAGCGATTTCTCCCGGCAACGGGAACATCCAGGAGATCCGAACCAACGGATCTTTCGAGACAGAGCGGCAAATGGCATCGAAGACCACCAATCCATTCACCTTCCTCCAGCAGGTAAGGTCCGAGACGGCGAAGGTGACTTGGCCTTCTCGCCGCGAGACGATGATCTCGACCGTGATGGTGGTCGTGTTCGCCATCATCGCGATGATCTTCTTCTTTGTCGCCGACCAACTCATGGCGTTCGGTATCGACCTGATCCTCGGCCTTGGTCGCTGATACCGGCGTATACGGAGAATTTGAGATGACGGCGCGCTGGTACATCGTCCATGCCTATTCGAACTTCGAAAAGAAGGTCGCCGAGGACATCGAGCACAAGGCCAAGCAGAAGGGCCTGAGCGACAAGATCGAACAGATCGTCGTGCCGACCGAAAAGGTCGTCGAGGTTCGTCGCGGCAAGAAGGTCGATGCCGAACGCAAGTTTTTTCCCGGTTATGTGCTGCTCAAGGCCGAACTCACCGACCCGGTGATCAGTCTGGTGAAGAACACGCCGCGCGTGACCGGGTTCCTCGGCGAGGACAAGCACACCGCCAAGCCGATGCACATCACCGACAAGGAAGCCGAGCGCATCCTGCATCAGGTCCAGGAAGGCGTCGAGCGGCCGAAGCCGTCGGTCATCTTCGAGGTGGGCGAGCAGGTGCGCGTTTCGGACGGGCCGTTCGCCTCCTTCAACGGATTTGTCCAGGAGGTGGATGCTGAGCGGGCGCGGCTCAAGGTGGAAGTTTCGATCTTCGGGCGCGCGGTGCCGGTCGATCTGGAATTCGGTCAGGTCGAAAAGGGCTGACCGGAGAAGTCCTGCCAAGACGTGGCGGGGCGGCGAGGGCGGAAACGTCGCTCGCCTGGCGGTGGGAGGAAATGCGGCACTAGCCGGCCGTGGCATCCGGACCACCAGACTGCAAACCGCCGGAACAGTCCGGCATGAGACAGAGGCAGGAAAGAGATGGCTAAGAAGGTAGCGGGCCAGCTCAAGCTCCAGGTCAAGGCAGGGTCGGCCACGCCGTCGCCGCCGATCGGACCGGCGCTTGGTCAGCGCGGCATCAACATCATGGAATTCTGCAAGGCGTTCAACGCCCAGACGCAGGAGATGGAGAAGGGATCGCCGGTTCCGGTGGTGATCACCTACTACGTCGACAAGTCGTTCACCTTCGTCATGAAGACGCCGCCGGTGAGCTACTTCCTCAAGAAGGCGGTCAATCTGACCTCGGGCTCCAAGGAGCCGGGCAAGACCAAGGTCGGCAAGATCAGCCGCGACAAGGTGCGCGAGATCGCGACCGCCAAGATGAAGGATCTCAACGCCAACGACGTGGAAGCCGCCATGCGCATGGTCGAAGGCTCCGCCCGTTCGATGGGCCTGGAAGTGGTGGGCTGAAACGATGGCAAAGCTTGCAAAACGCGTAGCGAAGTCCCGCGAGGGCGTCGATCCGAACAAGTCCTATGCGCTCGCCGAGGCGATCAAAATGCTCAAGGACCGTTCGAAGGTCAAGTTCGACGAGACTGTCGAGGTTGCGCTGAATCTCGGCGTTGATCCGCGTCACGCCGACCAGATGGTCCGTGGTGTCGTCAATCTGCCGAACGGCACGGGCCGCACCGTCCGCGTCGCCGTCTTCGCCAAGGGCGCGAAGGCCGACGAGGCGAGGGCCGCCGGAGCCGATATCGTCGGCGCGGAGGATCTGGTCGAGACCGTTCAGAAGGGCTCGATCGAATTCGACCGCTGCATCGCCACTCCGGACATGATGCCGCTGGTCGGTCGTCTCGGTAAGGTGCTCGGCCCGCGCGGCATGATGCCGAACCCGAAGGTCGGCACCGTGACCATGGATGTGGCTGCCGCCGTCAAGGCGTCCAAGGGCGGCGCCGTCGAGTTCCGCGTCGAGAAGGCGGGCATCGTGCATGCCGGCGTCGGCAAGGTCTCGTTCGAGACCGCCGCGCTCGAAGAGAACGTGCGGGCGCTGGCCGATGCCGTCAACAAGGCAAAGCCGTCCGGTGCCAAGGGCGTCTACATGCGCAAGATGTCGGTGAGCTCGACCATGGGCCCCGGCGTCAAGGTCGATCTGGCAAGCCTCAGCGCTGGCTGATGTTTTAACGTAGGGCCAGCGCCCAGCGCGTTGGCCTTCCAAGGAATTCCGGGCGGCACGTCCGCCCGGATACTGGAAGCAGAAGAACGCTTCCGGACTATCCTGTCCGAGATTGCAGGCGGCTCAGCCTTAATTCGCATGGGCCTGCATGAGACGGGTGACGACCGGACAAGGGGGTCATACCCGACCTCGTTGGAAGGTTCGAACCGTGTTTGCCTTTTGTCCGCGTGGCGGCTGACCTTCCGGTCCGCCGGCCTGGCTAAAGGGGGCAGGATCCTCGAGCGCCGTTCGGGTGATTCAGTAGTGGAAAGCCCGCCCGGCAGAAGGCAACCGACCAAAGCCCGCGAGGGTGGAGGTCAACTGGAGATAGGCAGTGGATAGAGCGGAAAAACGCGAACTCGTCACGGGCCTGAACGACGCTTTCAAGAGCGCCGGTTCAGTCGTCGTGGCCCACTATGCCGGTATCACCGTTGCGCAGATGAACGATCTTCGTGGGAAGATGCGGACTGCCGGCGGAACCGTCAAAGTCGCGAAGAACCGCCTCGCCAAGATCGCTCTTCAGGGCACCGAATCCGAGGGCATCATCGATCTGTTCAAGGGACAGACGCTGATCGCCTACTCGGCTGATCCGATTGCGGCACCGAAGGTCGCCTCCGATTTCGCCAAGGGGAATGACAAGCTGATCATTCTCGGCGGCGCGATGGGAAGGACCGCTCTCAACGCGGACGGCGTTAAGGCTCTGGCCACGCTGCCCTCGCTCGACGAGCTGCGCGCCAGGCTGGTTGGCATGATCGCCACTCCGGCTACGCGGATCGCCCAGGTCGTCAATGCGCCCGCGGCTTCGGTCGCGCGCGTCATCGGCGCCTATGCCCGGAAGGACGAAGCGGCGTGAGGCCGTTCCTCGCTATCACCAACACTTGTTCGAACTTTCAAAAGGAACTGAAAAATGGCTGATCTCGCCAAAATCGTAGACGACCTCTCGACCCTGACCGTTCTCGAGGCCGCTGAGCTGTCGAAGCTGCTCGAAGAAAAGTGGGGCGTTTCCGCCGCCGCTCCGGTAGCGGCCGCCGCCGCCGGTGGCGCCGCTGTCGCTGCCGCCCCGGTCGAAGAGAAGACCGAATTCGACGTGGTTCTCCTTGAGGCCGGCGCCCAGAAGATCAACGTCATCAAGGAAGTGCGCGCGATCACCGGCCTTGGCCTCAAGGAAGCCAAGGACCTGGTCGAGGGCGCTCCGAAGCCGGTCAAGGAAGGCGCCAACAAGGCCGACGCCGACAAGATCAAGGCGCAGCTCGAAGCTGCCGGCGCCAAGGTCGAGCTGAAGTAAGTGCTGGGTGCCGGCGGGCGCTGACGCGTCCGCCGGTTCCCGTAAACAAGACATACGTTCGAAAACCTCTTTCCTGAAGGCCCCGCGCGGCTTTCAGGAAACGGGTTTTCACCCGTTTCAGGACTGATCGGGGCATTGCCTGGTCACGTATATGCAAGGCAGGCCGGCAGGTCCGCCCCAAGCGAGCAAGGAGCGACGATGGCCCAGACCGCGACATTCAATGGCCGCAGACGCGTACGCAAGTTCTTCGGGAACATCCCGGAAGTTGCGGAGATGCCGAACCTCATCGAAGTGCAGAAGGCATCCTATGACCAGTTCCTGATGGTGGACGAGCCCAAGGGCGGGCGTCCCGACGAGGGCCTGCAGGCCGTTTTCAAGTCGGTCTTCCCGATTTCCGATTTCTCGGGCGCCTCGATGCTCGAATTCGTCAAGTACGAGTTCGAATCGCCGAAGTTCGACGTGGACGAGTGCCGGCAGCGTGACCTGACCTACGCCGCACCGCTGAAGGTGACGCTGCGCCTGATCGTGTTCGATATCGACGAGGATACCGGGGCGAAGTCGATCAAGGACATCAAGGAGCAGGACGTGTACATGGGCGACATGCCGCTCATGACGCTGAACGGCACCTTCATCATCAACGGCACGGAGCGCGTCATCGTATCGCAGATGCACCGCTCGCCGGGCGTCTTCTTCGACCATGACAAGGGCAAGTCGCATTCCAGCGGCAAGCTGCTGTTTGCCGCCCGCGTCATCCCGTATCGCGGCTCCTGGCTCGACATCGAGTTCGATTCGAAGGATGTCGTGCACGCCCGCATCGACCGCCGCCGCAAGATTCCGGCGACGAGCCTGCTGATGGCGCTCGGCATGGACGGCGAGGAGATCCTGTCGACCTTCTACAACAAGATCGTCTACCAGCGCTCGGGCGACCATTGGCGCATTCCGTACAATGTCGAGCGCTTCCGCGGGCTGAAGGCCGTCAACGACCTGGTGGACGCCGACACCGGCGAGATCGTGGTGGAGGCCGGCAAGAAGATCACCGCGCGCCAGGCGCGCCAGCTTGCCGACAAGGGTCTGAAGGCCATCAAGGCAACGAACGAGGACATTCTCGGCAGCTACCTCGCCGAGGACATCGTCAACTTTCAGACCGGCGAGATCTATCTCGAGGCCGGCGACGAGATCGACGAGAAGACGCTGAAGACGCTGCTGGCGACCGGCGAGGACGAGTTCACCGATCCTCGACATCGACCACATCAACATCGGCGGCTACATCCGCAACACGCTCGCCGTCGACAAGAACGAAAGCCGCCAGGACGCGCTGTTCGACATCTACCGCGTCATGCGTCCGGGCGAGCCGCCGACGCTGGAGACCGCCGAGGCGATGTTCAACTCGCTGTTCTTCGACGCCGACCGCTACGACCTTTCGGCCGTCGGCCGCGTCAAGATGAACATGCGGCTCGACCTCAAGGCCGAGGACACCGTGCGCGTGCTGCGCAAGGAGGACATCATCGCGGTGGTGCGCACGCTGGTCGAACTGCGCGACGGCAAGGGCGAGATCGACGACATCGACAATCTCGGCAACCGCCGGGTTCGCTCGGTCGGCGAATTGATGGAGAACCAGTACCGCGTCGGCCTGCTGCGCATGGAGCGGGCGATCAAGGAGCGCATGTCGTCGATCGAGATCGACACGGTGATGCCGCAGGACCTGATCAACGCCAAGCCGGCGGCCGCCGCCGTGCGCGAGTTCTTCGGCTCCTCGCAGCTCTCGCAGTTCATGGACCAGACCAACCCGCTGTCGGAGATCACCCACAAGCGCCGCCTGTCGGCGCTTGGACCGGGCGGCCTGACCCGCGAGCGCGCCGGCTTCGAGGTGCGCGACGTGCACCCGACGCATTACGGCCGCATCTGCCCGATCGAGACGCCGGAAGGCCCGAATATCGGTCTTATCAACTCGTTGGCGACTTTCGCTCGCGTCAACAAATACGGCTTCATCGAGAGCCCGTACCGCAAGATCGTGGACGGCGCGCTGACCAACGACGTGGTCTACCTGTCGGCGATGGAAGAGGCCAAGCACTTCGTGGCGCAGGCCAACGCCGAGCTCGACGAGAAGGGCCGCTTCAAGGACGAGTTCGTCATCTGCCGGCACTCCGGCGAGGTGATGATGGCGCCGCGCGAAAACGTCGACCTGATGGACGTGTCGCCGAAGCAGATGGTGTCGGTCGCCGCCGCCTTGATCCCGTTCCTGGAAAACGACGACGCCAACCGCGCGCTGATGGGTTCGAACATGCAGCGTCAGGCCGTGCCGCTGGTGCGCGCCGAGGCGCCGTTCGTCGGCACCGGCATGGAGCCGATCGTCGCCCGTGACTCGGGCGCGGCGATCGCCGCGCGCCGCACCGGCATCGTCGACCAGGTCGACGCGACGCGTATCGTCATTCGCGCCACCGAGGATCTGCTGCCCGGCAAGTCGGGCGTCGACATCTACCGGCTGATGAAGTTCCAGCGCTCGAACCAGAACACCTGCATCAACCAGCGTCCGCTGGTCAGAATGGGTGACCGCATCGAGAAGGGCGACATCATCGCCGACGGTCCGTCGACCGATCTCGGCGATCTGGCGCTCGGCCGCAACGTGCTCGTCGCGTTCATGCCGTGGAACGGCTACAACTACGAGGACTCCATCCTTCTGTCCGAGCGCATCGTCGCCGACGACGTCTTCACCTCGATCCACATCGAGGAGTTCGAGGTCATGGCGCGTGACACCAAGCTCGGGCCGGAGGAGATCACGCGCGACATTCCGAACGTTTCGGAGGAGGCGCTGAAGAACCTCGACGAGGCGGGAATCGTCTATATCGGCGCCGAGGTCCAGCCGGGCGACATCCTGGTCGGCAAGATCACGCCGAAGGGCGAGAGCCCGATGACGCCGGAAGAGAAGCTGCTGCGCGCCATCTTCGGCGAGAAGGCCTCCGACGTGCGCGACACCTCCATGCGCATGCCGCCCGGAACCTACGGCACGGTGGTCGAGGTCCGTGTTTTCAACCGCCACGGCGTCGAAAAGGACGAGCGCGCCATGGCGATCGAGCGCGAGGAGATCGAGCGGCTTGCAAAGGACCGCGACGACGAGCAGGCGATCCTTGACCGCAACGTCTACGCGCGCCTGACCGACATGCTGGCCGGCCGCGATGCGATCGCCGGGCCGAAGGGCTTCAAGAAGGGCACGACGCTCTCCAGGGAGCTGCTCGGCGAGTATCCGCGCTCGCAATGGTGGCAGTTCGCCGTCGAGGACGAGAAGCTGCAGCCCGAACTGGAAGCGCTGCGCGCCCAGTACGACGAGTCCAAGAAGGCGCTTGAGCAGCGCTTCATGGACAAGGTCGAGAAGGTGCAGCGCGGCGACGAAATGCCTCCCGGCGTCATGAAGATGGTCAAGGTCTTCGTGGCCGTGAAGCGCAAGATGCAGCCCGGCGACAAGATGGCCGGCCGCCACGGCAACAAGGGCGTGGTCAGCCGCATCGTCCCGGTCGAGGATATGCCGTTCCTGGAGGACGGCACGCATGCCGACATCGTGCTCAACCCGCTCGGCGTGCCGAGCCGCATGAATGTCGGGCAGATCCTCGAGACGCATCTCGGCTGGGCCTGCGCCGGCATGGGCAGGAAGATCGGCGAGCTGCTCGACGCCTACAAGACGGGCGGCAGCATTGCGCCGCTGCGCGAGACGATCGACGGGATCATCCCGGACAACGACCGCAACGAACCGGTGCGCCGCTTCGACGATGAGTCGATCGTACGGCTCGGCGAGCAGATGCGGCGCGGTGTTTCGATCGCCACGCCGGTGTTCGACGGCGCGCATGAGGTACACATCAACGAGATGCTCGAACTGGCGGGACTGCACACCAGCGGCCAGTCGACACTCTACGATGGGCGCACGGGCGAGGCGTTCGACCGCAAGGTGACGATGGGCTACATCTACATGCTCAAGCTCCATCACCTGGTGGACGACAAGATCCACGCCCGTTCGATCGGCCCGTACAGCCTGGTCACCCAGCAGCCGCTGGGCGGCAAGGCGCAGTTCGGCGGCCAGCGCTTCGGCGAGATGGAGGTCTGGGCGCTCGAAGCCTACGGCGCGGCCTACACCTTGCAGGAAATGCTGACGGTGAAGTCGGACGACGTGGCCGGCCGCACCAAGGTCTACGAGGCGATCGTGCGCGGCGACGACGCGTTCGAGGCGGGCATTCCGGAGAGCTTCAACGTTCTCGTCAAGGAGATGCGCTCGCTCGGGCTCAACGTCGAGCTGGAAAACAGCGTGGTCGAGGACGTGACGCGGCTGCGGGACGCGGCCGAATAGCAATGGGGTGAGGGGCGCCGGGCGCACCCCTCATCCGACCTCGCTTCGCTCGGCCACCTTCTCCGACAAGGGGAGAAGGTCGAGCGGGCGCCTTTAGCCCTGGCCAGTCTCCGGCATCGGAGATTGGCAGACCCGGCGAGGCCAGGCTCCCCCTTCTCCCCTTGTGGGAGAAGGTGTCGAGGCGAAGCCGAGACGGATGAGGGGTGAAGGGGCGCCGCGAAGCGTTCAGGAATTTAGAAATGGGCGTCGGCGGCGATGCCCGAAAAGGAGAACGGCATGAACCAAGAGGTCATGAATCTCTTCAACAACAGCGTCCCGGCGCAGGTGTTCGATTCCATCCGGATTTCGCTCGCCAGCCCGGACAAGATACTTTCCTGGTCGTTCGGCGAGATCAAGAAGCCGGAGACGATCAACTACCGCACGTTCAAGCCCGAGCGTGACGGCCTGTTCTGCGCGCGCATTTTCGGTCCCATCAAGGATTACGAGTGCCTGTGCGGCAAGTACAAGCGTATGAAGTACAAGGGCGTCATCTGCGAAAAGTGCGGTGTCGAGGTCACGCTGAGCCGCGTGCGCCGCGAGCGCATGGGCCATATCGAGCTTGCCGCACCCGTCGCCCACATCTGGTTCCTGAAGTCGCTGCCGTCGCGCATCGGCACGCTGCTCGACATGACGCTCAAGGACATCGAGCGCGTCCTCTATTTCGAGAACTACATCGTCACCGAGCCGGGCCTGACCGCCCTGAAGGAACATCAGCTTCTCTCGGAAGAGGAGTACATGATCGCCGTCGACGAGTATGGCGAGGATGCTTTCACGGCCATGATCGGCGCCGAGGCCATCCATGCGCTGCTGGCCGAGATGAAGCTCGACACGATCGCCGGAGAGCTGCGCTCGGATCTGGCCTCGACGACTTCCGAGCTGAAGCAGAAGAAGCTGCTCAAGCGCCTCAAGGTGGTCGAGAACTTCATGGAGTCGGGCAACCGCCCGGAATGGATGATCATGAAGGTCATCCCGGTGATCCCGCCGGACCTGCGTCCGCTGGTGCCGCTCGACGGCGGCCGCTTCGCGACGTCGGATCTGAACGACCTGTATCGCCGCGTCATCAACCGCAACAACCGCCTGAAGCGGCTTATCGAGCTGCGCGCGCCCGGCATCATCATCCGCAACGAGAAGCGCATGCTGCAGGAGGCCGTCGACGCCCTGTTCGACAATGGCCGCCGCGGCCGCGTCATCACCGGCGCCAACAAGCGTCCGCTGAAGTCGCTGTCGGATATGCTGAAGGGCAAGCAGGGCCGGTTCCGCCAGAACCTGCTCGGCAAGCGCGTCGACTATTCGGGCCGCTCGGTCATCGTGACCGGCCCGGAGCTGAAGCTGCACCAGTGCGGCCTGCCCAAGAAGATGGCGCTCGAACTGTTCAAGCCGTTCATCTATGCGCGGCTCGACGCCAAGGGCTATTCGTCCACCGTCAAGCAGGCCAAGAAGCTGGTCGAGAAGGAAAAGCCGGAAGTCTGGGACATCCTCGACGAGGTGATCCGCGAGCATCCGGTGCTGCTCAATCGCGCGCCGACGCTGCACCGCCTCGGCATCCAGGCATTCGAGCCCATACTGATCGAAGGCAAGGCGATCCAGCTTCACCCGCTGGTCTGCACGGCGTTCAACGCCGACTTCGACGGCGACCAGATGGCGGTCCACGTGCCGCTGTCGCTGGAAGCCCAGCTCGAAGCCCGCGTGCTGATGATGTCGACCAACAACATCCTGCATCCGGCCTCCGGCGCGCCGATCATCGTGCCCTCGCAGGACATGGTTCTGGGTCTCTACTACCTTTCGATCGTCAATCAGAGGGAGCCGGGCGAGGGGATGGCGTTCGCCGACATGGGCGAGTTGCAGCACGCGCTTGAGACCAAGGCGGTAACGCTGCACGCCAAGATCAAGGGCCGCTTCAAGACCGTCGACAAGGACGGCAATGTCGTGTCGAAGATCTTCGACACGACGCCCGGACGCATGATCATCGGCGAACTTCTGCCGAAGAACGTCAACGTGCCGTTCGACATCGCCAACCAGGAGATGACCAAGAAGAACATCTCCAAGATGATCGACACCGTCTACCGCCACTGCGGCCAGAAGGAGACGGTTATCTTCTGCGACCGCATCATGCAGCTCGGATTTTCCCATGCCTGCCGCGCCGGCATTTCGTTCGGCAAGGACGACATGCTGATTCCGGTCGCCAAGGAAAGGCTGGTCGCCGACACCGAGGCGCTCGCGAAGGAATACGAGCAGCAGTACAATGACGGCCTGATCACCCAGGGCGAGAAGTACAACAAGGTGGTCGACGCCTGGGCGAAATGCTCGGAAAAAGTCGCCGACGAGATGATGGGCCGCATCAAGGCGGTCGAGTTCGACGACACCGGCCGCCAGAAGCCGATGAACTCGATCTACATGATGAGCCACTCCGGTGCGCGCGGATCGCCGACCCAGATGCGCCAGCTTGCGGGCATGCGCGGCCTCATGGCGAAGCCGTCGGGCGAGATCATCGAGACGCCGATCATTTCGAACTTCAAGGAAGGCCTCACCGTGCTCGAGTACTTCAACTCGACCCACGGCGCCCGCAAGGGTCTGGCCGACACTGCCTTGAAGACCGCGAATTCGGGCTATCTTACCCGGCGCCTGGTCGACGTGGCGCAGGACTGCATCGTCAATGCCGTTGATTGCGGCACCGACAAGGGCCTCACCATGCAGCCGATCGTCGACGCCGGTCAGGTGGTCGCCACGGTCGGCCAGCGCATCCTGGGCCGCACGGCGCTCGACGACATCAGTCATCCGGTCACGGGCGACCTGATCGTCAAGGCGGGACGCCTGATGGATGAGCGCGACATCGAGGCGATCGAGAAGTCCAGCATCCAGTCCGTGCGAATCCGCTCGGCGCTGACCTGCGAAGTCAAGGTCGGGGTTTGCGCGGTTTGCTACGGACGCGATCTGGCGCGCGGCACGCCGGTCAACATCGGCGAGGCGGTGGGCGTCATCGCGGCGCAGTCAATCGGCGAGCCGGGCACGCAGCTCACCATGCGCACCTTCCATATGGGCGGCACCGCGCAGGTGGTGGACTCCTCCTTCATCGAGGCTTCCTACGAGGGCACGGTAGCCGTCCGCAACCGCAACGTGGTGCGCAACTCCGACGGCCAGCTCATGGTGATGGGCCGCAACATGGCGGTCCTGATCCTGGACGAGGCCGGCAAGGAGCGCGCCACGCACCGCATCACCTACGGCTCGCGTCTATTCGTGGACGAGGGCGACAAGGTGAAGCGCGGCCAGCGTGTCGCCGAGTGGGATCCTTATACCCGCCCGATCCTCACGGAAATCGAGGGCAGGGTGGCGTTCGAGGACCTTGTCGACGGCATCTCCGTGCAGGAGACGGCCGACGAATCCACCGGCATCACCAAGCGCGAGGTCATCGACTGGCGGTCGACCCCGCGCGGCTCGGATCTGAAGCCGGCGATCGCCGTCCAGGATGCGCGCGGCAAGGTCGGCAAGCTGTCGAAAGGCGGCGACGCCCGCTTCCTGCTCTCCGTCGAGGCGATCCTCTCCGTGGAGCCGGGTTCGATGGTGCGCCCCGGCGACGTGCTGGCGCGTATCCCGATGGAGAGCGCCAAGACCAAGGACATCACCGGCGGCCTGCCGCGGGTGGCGGAACTGTTCGAGGCGCGTCGTCCCAAGGATCACGCCATCATCGCCGAAATCGATGGCACGATACGCTTCGGGCGCGACTACAAGAACAAGCGCCGGATCATCATCGAGCCGCACGATTCGACGCTGGAGCCGGTCGAGTACCTCATTCCGAAGGGCAAGCCTTTCCATCTGCAGGACGGGGACGCCATCGAAAAGGGCGACTACGTGATGGACGGCAACCCCGCGCCGCACGACATTCTGGCGATCAAGGGCGTGGAGGCGCTTGCCTCCTATCTCGTCAACGAGATCCAGGAAGTCTATCGCCTGCAGGGCGTGTCGATCAACGACAAGCACATCGAGGTCATCGTTCGCCAGATGCTGCAGAAGGTCGAAATCACCACGCAAGGCGATTCAACTTACATCGCCGGCGACCATGTGGACGTGATCGAGCTGGAGGAGGTCAACGAGCGACTGGTCGAGGAAGGCAAGAAGCCGGCGGAAGGCCAGCCGGTGCTGCTTGGCATCACGAAGGCCTCTCTGCAGACGCCGTCCTTCATCTCCGCGGCCTCCTTCCAGGAGACCACTCGCGTGCTGACCGAGGCGGCCGTTGCCGGCAAGGTCGATACGCTGCAGGGCCTGAAGGAGAACGTCATTGTCGGCCGGCTGATCCCGGCCGGTACGGGCGGCCAGATGAGCCAGATACGGCGCATCGCCACCCATCGCGACGAGCTTATCCTCGACGAGCGACGCAAGGCCACCGGCGCGGAAGTCGCCACGCCGATGCTCACCGAAATGGTCGACGCCGCGCAGTAATCGGGGCGGTCGGCAAACAGCCAGCAAGGCCGCCGGGCGGAAATCCGGCGGCCTTCGGCATTTCTACTTCAAGCGATTCACAGTGGTCAGGCACGGCCCTGAACTCAGGTTAACGGGATCGCATTCGACCCCCTCTCCGGCCGCTTCGCGGCCACCTCTCCCCCACTTCGTGAGGGCTAGGATAAGCGGTGGCACGCTTGGCGCCTATCCTCGCCCCCGCGGTGAGCGGGGGAGAGGTGGCCCCGAAGCGGCCGGAGAGGGGGACTTTCACTTTTCGTTAGCCCGGATTCAGGGCCGTGAGTGGTCAGGTCGAGCGGGTAAAATTATTCAAGGCGACCGCCCGGGGGGCTTCAATTTGCGGCAACGACGCCTAAACTTGACCCAGCGCTTTGTCGATGTCCCAACAACCCGAGGAGGCCCCGATGCCACGCATGCGTGCCGTTCAAGTGAAGAATGCCGGCGGGCCTTTTGAACTGGTCGAACGCGAGATTCCCGTCCCGCAAGCGGGGCAGGTCCTGATCAAGGTGCAGGCATGCGGCGTCTGCCACAGCGATGTCTTCACCAAGGAAGGGCTGTTCCCGGGAATCGAATATCCGCGCGTGCCGGGACATGAAGTCGTCGGCGTGATCGACGCGGTCGGCGAGCGCGTGCCCAATTGGACGGCGGGGCGGCGGGTCGGCGTCGGCTGGCACGGCGGCCATTGCGGCCATTGCCAATCCTGCCGCCGCGGCGATTTCATCACCTGCGCGAACGGCAAGGTTCCCGGCATATCGTATGATGGCGGCTATGCCGAATACATGATCGCGCCGTTCGAGGCGCTGGCCGCGATCCCGGATGACCTGCAGGCCGCCGAGGCGGCACCGCTGCTTTGCGCCGGCATCACGACCTACAATGCGCTCCGCAACAGCGGCGTGCGGGCGGGAGATACCGTCGCGGTGCTCGGCATCGGCGGTCTCGGCCATCTTGGCGTGCAGTTCGCAGCAAGGATGGGCTGCCGCACTGTCGCCATCGCCCGTGGCGCGGACAAGGGCGCGCTGGCGCATGATCTCGGCGCTCATCACTATATCGACAGCACCACCCAGGACGTCGCCGCCGAACTCGGCAGGCTGGGCGGCGCCCGCGTGATCCTCTCCACTGTGACCAACGCGCAGGCGATGAGCGCGGCACTTGGCGGCCTCGCCGTCGGCGGCAGGATGATTGTCGTCGGTGCGTCGGCGGACGCAATCGAAGTATCGCCCCTGCTGCTGATCACCGGTCATCGGGCAATACAGGGATGGCCGTCGGGAACCTCGATTGATTCCGAGGACACGCTTGCCTTCAGCGCGCTCGCCAACATTCGGCCCATGATCGAAACGATGCCGCTCGAGCAGGCAGCCGAAGCCTATGAACGGATGATGAGCGGCGCAGCCCGGTTCCGGATGGTGATAACGACAGGGCTATAGCGAGCGCTTTCGGGTTTTCCGGCGTTGAGCGATGCGATCCAGCGCTGTCCTGATCGCCTTTTCGTCCACGGCGTCGGGGTCGTAGTCTTCGGCCCATTCCTTGATATCCGCGTGGTTCGGATGCTGCGGGTCGGAAAGGGCGTCGAGCATGTCGTAGAAACCCGGGGTGCCGCCGCAGTCCTCGGGCGGCGCGTTCCGCTCGCCGCCGACGTAGCGCGGGTAGGTAATGTCGGCGTCTCCGGCGCGAACACGGCTGACGGTGAGCCGATGCTCCCAAGAGTCGCCGAAGTCGTAGATGTAGTCGATCGTTGTCTTGCGCGGCCTTAGCACCTCGCTTAGGCGCACCTTGCTTGCCGGCTTGCGCGGCGCGGTTTCCCAGTCCTCGTCCATCGGCACACCGTATCGCTGCTTGTCGATCATGAACTCCCATAAATGAGAGTCGTCCCAGCCCATGGCGGCCTGGATAATGTCATGCAGAACCTGCCAGCGTGATCGAAGTCGGGACCTCGACCTCGCGCCAGATTACGGGATCGGTATCGCGCAACTCGATGCGAACGGTGGCGATCTCATTGACGGCGCCGGATGGCGGAGTTTTCGAGGATGGACTCATGCCGTAAATCTTGCAGATCGCCGCGTCGAAATCCAGTGCGGAAGCTGACCGCCGATCCGCTACCGCACTTCGTAGCCGACTTCCTCGCTGGCATGGCATAGCGCCGTCCAGAAGCTGCGCGCGAAGGAGCGGAAAACATAAAGGTCGAAACGATCGCGCCCCGTACGCTGGATCTGCGCGAAAATATCGTGGTGCCTGGTCGAGACGCCCGAGCCGATGGGCAGGGCCGTCAGCGAGAAATCGACCGCGAAGAATTTGCCGAGCACCCACTCCGCCCTCGGTCCGGCGACGCTTATTGCAGTTCGCCCGTGCGAAAGATCGACGACGGTTCCGATGGTTATCGGGATCTCCTTAAGAAGAACGACAGCCAGGCCTTCCTGCTCGTCCACGGCCAGAAACTTGCCGGGCGCTATACCGAACACGGCCTTTCCGCCGTTTGACGCGCCGCCGCCGGCACCGTCGGGCAAGGGCAGGCGGGTGACATGCCGGATCGCTGCAATGATCGCGCTTTCCTCGCCGGGCCAGGCGCCGACCTGGACGATCGAAAGGGGCTGGGTCTCGGACAGCACCACGCCGACGCCATTGGCGGGATTGCCGTGGGCGCCCGGGCGCCAGACCGGCTGCAAGGGCGAAACCATGTCAACCATGCATGCGGCTCCCTTCGGGATCGAAGAAGTGATGGCTGACGATTTCGACCGGTCCGAAGCGCTTTCGCAGGGGGTCGGAGATATAGGCGCGGGTGCCGTGCCGCGAAGTGCCGTCGCGAATCAGCGCCAGCGCGATGTGCTTGCCGAGCGCCGGCGAATAGCAGGCGGCGGTCAGATGGCCGAGCGAGTGGCGCGGATTCTCCTCGTCGAGCCGATCGACGACATGCGCCCCGCCGTTGAGCGGGCGATTGTCGAGGGAGACGAGGCCGACCAGGCTGAGGCGGTCTTCCGCGATCAGCCCTTCGCGGTTCATCATTGCCGAGCCGATGAACGGCTTTTTCTTCGACAGCATCCAGCCGAGATGCAGGTCGCGCGCCGTGGTGCGTCCATCGATCTCGGCGCCGGTGACGTGGCCCTTCTCGATTCGCAGCGTGCCCAGCGCCTCCAGGCCGTAAGGAACAAGACCGAACGGCCTTCCGGCCTCGGCCAGCGCCTCCCAGACATGCGTGCCGTGGCCGGCGCCGCAATAGACCTCGAAGGCCATCTCGCCTGAGAAGGACAGGCGGCAGATCATCACCGGCGCGCCGGCGATTTCGCCTCTCGCGATGCCCATGAAGGGCAGGGTCGCATTGTCCACTGCCGTGCCGGTGACACATGCGGCAAGGATTTCCCGCGCTTTGGGTCCGCCGATCGCCGCGCCGGCCCACTGGTCGGTGACGGAGGTGACATGCACCTTGAGATCGGGCCAGACCACGTCGAGGAAATATTCGAGGTGCTCCATCACCTTTCCGGCATTGGCCGTCGTCGTGGTCATAAGGAAGTCATGCTCGCCGAGCCGCCATGTCGTGCCGTCATCCATGACGAGCCCATCCTCGCGCAGCATCAGCCCGTAGCGCGCCTTGTTCACGGGGAGCGTGGAGAACATGTTCGTATAGACGCGGTCGAGTAATTCCCCCGCGTCGGGTCCTTGAACGGCGATCTTGCCGAGTGTGGAGACATCGACGATGCCTGCCGCCTCGCGCACGGCCCGGGCCTCGCGCACATAGGCCTGCTCGACCGTTTCGCCCGGATTGCCGTAGATCTGCGGGCGATGCCAGAGGCCGGCGCTGTACATTGTGGCGCCGTGCTCGACATGCCAGTCATGCATGGGCGTCAGCCGTTCGGGCCTGATGTCCCCATAGCGTTCAGCCGCCAGCGCGCCGATCGAAACGGGCGCGAATGGTGGGCGGAAGCGCGTCGCGCCGACCTCCGGGATCGATTTGCCGGCCGCTTCGGCCATGATGGCCAGACCCGCCACGTTGGAGGTCTTGCCCTGATCGGTCGCCATGCCGAGCGTGGTGTAGCGCTTCAGGTGCTCGACCGAGACAAATCCCTCGCGATGCGCCAGACGCACGTCCTCGGCGGTCACGTCGTGCTGAAAGTCGACGAAGGCCTTGCCCCTGGCCGGAATTTCGAAAACCGGCGCGGGCTGCGAGAATGGCGCGGCGCCGCCGACCTCCGGCGCAGCAATTGAACCGGCATTGGCCGCGGTGGCGCGCAGTCCTGCCGAAAGTCCGTCGGCGAGCGCTTCGGCCGTGGAGAAACGGCCGTTGAATGCACCCGCGCCGACCCAGCCCTGCGTCGGCTGCGGCGGCAGGAAGGCTTGCAAGCCGTCGTCCCATTTCGGTGTTGCGCCGGCCTGGCTGGCGAGGTGGATCGCTGGCGACCAGCCGGCCGACACGATCAGACAGTCGGCGGCGATATGCTTGGCGCTTCCGCTCAGGTGCCGCGTGGGAAGGTTGAAGCGCTGGACCTTGACCCCGGATAGCGCCTTGCCGCCCTCGGTCGCCACCACGGCATGGCCAACGAGGAGCTCGGCCCCCGCCTCGGCGGCAATGGCGTGTGCCTCGGCCGAGACCTCGGCGCGCACGTCGACGATCGCCGATATGGCTGAACCCGCCTCGCGCAGCGCTCTGGCCGCGGCGTAGGCGCCGTCATTATTGCAAAACAGCACAATCTTTTCCCCGGGCAGCACGCCGAACTCGCCGGCGTAGCGTTGCGCGGCCGAGGCCAGCATGACGCCGGGGCGATCATTGCCCGGGAAAACGAACGGGCGCTCGAACGCGCCCGTGGCGAGCACGACCGATTTCGCGCGGATGGTCCAGTGGCGGTGGCGTGGCTCGCCCCTGGCCGGAACGGCCTTGTGATCGGCGACGCGCTCCAATGCGGCAAGCGTGTTGTCGTCATAGTAGCCCCACACGGTCGTGCGCGGCAGAAGCCGCACATTGTCACGCGCCGCGAGGTCGCGAATTGCCTCGGCCGCCCACTCCGCCGCGGGCATGGCGCCGATCGTCTCGGCCGACCAGTTGGCCGAGCCGCCGAAGCGCGGATCGAGTTCGGCCAGGATGACCTGCGCGCCGGTCTCGGCGGCGGCGGTGGCGGCCATGATCCCGGCCGGGCCGGAACCGACGACGAGCACGTCGCAGAATGCGTTCATGCGCTCGTAGCGGGCGGTGTCGGCGGCAAGGCCGGCGCGGCCGAGGCCGGCGGCGCGGCGGATGAAATGCTCGCACAACATCCAGAAGCGCGTGCCCTTCAGCGGCCCGATCACCGGCCCCATGAAGGTCTTGTAGTAGAAGCCGGCGGAAAGGATGTTTCCGGCAAACCCGTTGGCGGCGCCGACGTCGAAGGCGAGCGACGGGAACCGGTTCTGGCTTACGGCGGTGAGCTCGTCATGGATTTCGACCGCCGTGGCGGGAATGTTCGGTTCGCGGACTTCTCCGCGCAGCACCGTCACCAGCGCGTTGGGCTCGTCCACGCCCGCCGACAGCAAGCCGCGCGGCCGGTGATACTTGAACGAGCGGCCGAACAGCGAAACGCCGCTGGCGAGCAGGGCGGAGGCAAGTGTGTCGCCCGCATGGCCCGTCATCGGCTTGCCGTCGAACGTAAAGCGGACGGTAAGGGTGCGGTCTATGCGGCCGCCGGTGTTGCCGCGGCGCGGGCTCATGCGTGGCCTCCGCGCTTGCGGCCTGATGCGGCGCGTCCGGTCATGGATCGCGCCAAGGTGACTTCCGAAATGCGGTGGGTCAGCGTGTTGCGCACCACCAGCAGATGGGAGCGGCAGCCGCCGGAATGCTGCCAGAACTCGCGATGGTCGCCGGCTTCGTTGACGCGCTCATAAACGTAGGCATTCCACGCGGCCTGGTCGGTCGATGCCGGGTCGGGGCGAATGCGGTTGGCGTCACCCTGATAGGTGAACTCGGCCACGTCGCGCGGACCGCAATAAGGACAGGTGATCAGCATGGGTGGGCGCCTATTCCTTTGAGCTGCGGCAGGCGTGCCGCGAAGGACCGGACGCGGCTGATGTTTCGGGAGCGGCGAACCGCGATGGAAACGCAAGGATTCATCGTCGAGGGACTATCAATGCAGCCTCGGCGTCGCGCCTTGGCCTTTGTCGTCGATGACCATGCCGCGGTTGAACCTTTCGAGCGTGAAAGGCGCATTGAGCTCATGCGGCGTGTTCTTGGCGATCGTCCAGGCGAAGCACCATCCGGAAGCCGGCGTCGCCTTGAAGCCGCCATAACACCAGCCGCAGTTGAGATACATGCCGGGCAGGGGACCGGGGGTGATGATCGGCGAGCCGTCCATCGACATATCGCAATTGCCGCCCCACGAACGCAGCACGCGCACCGGCGCCAGCGACGGGAACAGCGCCAGCATTTCGCTCATCACTTCCTCAACCAGCGGCAGGCTGCCGCGCTGGGCGTAGGAATTGTAGCCGTCCAGGTCTCCGCCATAGATCAGCCCGCCCTTGTCGGACTGGCTGACATAGAAGTGCCCCATTCCGAAAGTGAGCACCGTGTTCAGAAACGGCTTCAGGGACTCCGATACGAAGGCCTGCAGCACGTAGCTTTCGATCGGCATCCTGTCGATGCCGGCCATGCGCATGACGTGGCCCGTCGAGCCCGCGACCGCCACCGCGACCTTCCTGGACCGGATCTCGCCGCGCGTTGTCGTGACCCCGACCACGCGGTCGCCGTCCTTGATGAAGCCCGTTACCGCGCAGTTTTCGATGATGTCGACGCCGCGCCGGTCGGCGCCGCGCGCGTAGCCCCACGCGACCGCATCATGGCGGGCCGTTCCGGCGCGCCATTGCATGAGCCCGCCGACGATCGGAAAGCGGGCCGAACGCGACGTGTCGAGGCCCGGCACCTTTCGCCCGATCTGTTCGGTCGTCATCAGTTCCGAATCGGCATCGAGATGGCGCATGGCATTGCCCCGGCGTGCATATTCGTCGAGTTGGGCGGGTGTGTGCGCCAGGTTGAGCACGCCGCGTTGGGAGAACATGACATTGTAGTTCAGCTCGTGGGACAGGTTCTCCCACATCTTCAGCGAATGCTCGTAGAAGCGGATATTGTCCGGCAGCAGATAGTTCGAGCGGACCGCCGTGGTGTTGCGCCCGACATTGCCCGAACCGAGATAGCCCTTCTCCAGAACGGCGACATTGGTAATGCCATGTTCCCGGGCGAGATAGTAGGCCGTGGACAAGCCGTGCCCGCCGCCGCCGATGATGATGACATCGTAGGAAGGCTTCGGATCGGGCTTGCGCCATGCAGGCTTCCAGTCCCGGTTTCCGGTAAGCGCATTCCTCAAGATCGAGAAAGCAGAATATTCCGCCATCGCTGCATGTGTTCCAGGTTCGGAGATGCGCCAGACTACAGGCGGAACCACGGAATGAAAGCCAGTTTTTCGCCGCGCCTTTTCACACAGCCGACTTCGCCTTGCCCGCGCCGCGACTGACCTTTATCACACTCGGGCAATACGAATGGCGGTCAGCGAAGCGGGTTCTCCAGATATATGCCAAGGGTTTCCATCAGATCGTATCTCGGGCTGCTGCTGATCGCGGCAGTGCTGCTGATTCCTCTGGCGTCCATGGCACAGGAATCGGCCGCGCCGAGGTCGGCGATCGCCGACGAGCAGCAAGCCGTCATCGAGGAGCTTGCTTCCAGAACCAATGAGCTGGAAAAGAAGATCCACGCCAATGCCGATGACGACTTTCGGCTGGGCGACATCAGGCTGCAACTCGAGGAAGTCTCTCGTCAGCTTATCGCTGCCAGCGTGTCGTTTCGCCCGCGCCTGGCGGAGATAAACGCCCGCGTCGACCGGCTGGGTCCGCCTCCGGCGGCCGGGGCGCCGCCGGAAGCCGACATCGTCACCTCCGAAAGGCAGGCGCTTGCGGCAGAGAAGGCGGAAATCAATGCGACCCTCGGCGTTGCCGAGGACCTCTCCATTCGCGTCAGCACCCTCACCGCGCGCGTCACCGAGATGCGCCGCGATCTGTTCTCGCGCCTGCTCACCCGGCGCTATGCGGTGAGCCTCGATCTGGCCGGGGAAGTCGCGGGGGCGTTCGCGGAGACTTCGCAAGCCCTCCATCGCGCGGTTGCCGGTTGGCTGCGTTTTGTGGTCAAGTTCAAGCTGAGTTCGGTGCTGGGCGCCACGGCAATGGCGTTGGTCGCGGCGATCGTGCTGCTGGTCGGCAGCCGGCGCGCATTCGGGCACCTTTTCGAGGCCGATCCCAATCAGAAAGATCCCAGCTATCTAAGCAGGCTTTCCGTGGCCTTCTGGTCGACCTTGGTGCCGTCCACCACGCTGGGCGTGTTTCTTGGCGCGAGCTACTTTTTCTACGACTATTTCGGGGTGCTGCGCGGCGACATCGGCCCTATGCTAGCCGCGCTCTTCGGCGTGATCGGCCTGGTCTTCTTCGTGCACCGGCTGGGCAAGGCGGTTCTGTCGCCGCGCTTGCCGGAGTGGCGGCTGATACCCGTCCACTCCGGCGCGGCTTCGAAGCTGCTTTGGATCATGTCGGCGACGGCGTTCTTCAGCGGCGTCGATTTCCTGCTCTCGACCATCTACGAAACGCTCGACGCGCCGCTGTCGCTCACCGTGGGCGAGGCATTGGTCGCCACGGTGGCGATAGGCGCCCTCATCGTCCTCAGCGGTTTAGTCAGGCCGTTCGTCGGCCCCGACGGTCCCCGCGCGTGGCCGCCGGTGGTTCGGTTTTCCCTTTACGGTCTCGGCCTCGCCACGATTGTCGCGGCGCTGCTTGGCTATGTCGGGCTGGCCCGGTTCATTTCCCAGCAGGTCGTGTGGACCGGCGCCGTGCTGGCCACCATGTATATCGGGTACCTGTCCTCGCGCGCTGTCTCGGAGGAAGGCGCGTTCGCGCGCACCGGCATGGGCGCACGCTTCCAGCGCTGGTTCAAGCTGGACGATTCGGCGCTGGACCAGGTCAGCCTCGTGGTCAGCATCCTCATCAACGCCGTCGTCGTGGTGATCGGGCTGCCGCTGATCCTGTTCCAGTGGGGCTTCCAGCCGGGCGACATCAGCGCCTGGGCCTACAGGTTGGCGACCGGCATCCAGATAGGGTCCTTCACGCTGTCGCTGACGGGGATCCTGTCAGGTCTTCTCGTCTTCGCCGTCGGCTACATGATTACGCGCTGGTTCCAGGGCTGGCTGGACGGATCTGTGATGGCGCGCGGCCGCGTCGATAGCGGTGTGCGCAATTCGATCCGCACGGTGGTCGGCTACGCCGGTCTGGCCTTGGCCGCGATCATCGGCCTTTCTGCGGCGGGCATCGGATTTTCCAATCTCGCGCTCATTGCCGGCGGCCTTTCGCTGGGTATCGGCTTCGGCCTGCAAAATATCGTATCCAACTTCGTTTCAGGTCTGATCCTGCTTGTCGAACGCCCGTTCAAGGCAGGCGACTGGGTTGTCGCCGGGGCGGTCTCGGGCACGGTCAAGAAGATCAGCGTGCGCGCCACCGAGATCGAGACGTTCCAGCGCCAGACGGTGATCCTGCCGAACTCCGAGCTGATCAACAACCCGGTCGGCAACTGGACGCATCGCAACAAGCTCGGGCGCATCGAGATTCAGGTCAGCGTGGCCTATGGCGCGGACGCGCGCAAGGTTCACGCCATTCTGCTGGACATCGCCCTCGCGCATCCGCTGGCGCTCAAGAATCCGGAGCCGTTTGTCCTGTTCAACGCCTTTGGCGAGGCATCGATGAATTTCGAAGTTCAGCTTTTCCTGTCCGATGTGGGCAATGGAGGTTCGGTTCGCAACGACATACGCTTCGCGATTCTGGACGCGTTCGAGCGGGAGAACATCGAGATTCCTGTCCTGCAACGGCAGGTTCGCATCCTGGAGGGCCAGCCGCAAAGGCAATGGCCGGCCGACGACGACGACAAGCTGGACGCCGAACTGGCGGAGAAGGTTCGCAGGCGGGAGGAGGAGCAGCGCAAGCTGGAGGCAGGAAAACGCCGCCGGCGCAAGCCCACTCCGTCCGACGACGAGGCAAATGTGGCATGAACGTGTCATTCAGTTGGCATTCAGCTTGCCGCCGCTATAAGCTCGTCTCGAAGGGGCAGAACGCTCCCTAACCCTTACAGAGGCGGTGGAAACACCGGATTGCCATGAAGAAATACGTCGTTGCGGTTGCCTGCCTTCTCGTCGCGGGCAACGCGGCGCAATCGGCCAGCGCGGTCAACCTGGACGCCGAGCCGCGCACCCTGATCGTCACGGAGGGCCACAACAAGTCGGAGCTTTCGCTCGCGGCCGGCGAAACGGTTGATTTCTGTCGCGGAGGCTGCTTCGTGACGATGCCTAATGGCGACCGCGAGGCGCTGACTGGTACGGAGACTATCGAAATCTCGGGCGGCGTCGGCCGCATCAAATAGCTTTCAAGAATAGCCAAGCCGGTTGTTCGGCCCGAAGCGAGGCTTACTGTCCGGCCTTAATGTTTTCCGCAGGCCGGACAGTAACTGTATTGGAGAAAGCGCCCTGTTCTATAAACGCTGCCGGCGAGGAACTTATACCAAGGGCTATGAAGGTTGACGGTCTGGTGCGATAGAGCGTGCTCTAACAAGTCGGCGCTGCCCCTCATCGCCCTGCCGGGCACTTCTCCCCGCAAGCGGGGCGAAGGATGCTCCCTTCAAGGATTTCGCCAATCGCCACAGTGCGGAAAAGAGTGCCTCCGTTGCGGCCGGCGACCTTCTCCCCGCTTGCGGGGAGAAGTGCCCGGCAGGGCGATGAGGGGCAGCACCGACGGTCAAAGCTTAGGGCCGCCGGTATATTATTACCGGACCTAGCATTTGCTGCTCTATGGCAGGCGCCGCGACCTGCAACGCCGTGTCTACCTATCATGTTTAAATCGCTGGCCTGGCCATCCTGCTTCTGACGACATGGAAGCCGCGATTTGGAATACGGCTTCCGCAAGGCTGATCGCAGGCGGCCCCGCGGGGCGCGGCCCGTTCTCCCAAATCTGGGTCGCCCGCGCGGCAAGTCGCGCGCCGTTGTCGCGATGTCGCAAACAGGCGACAAGCCGAGTTGCCGACCGGAATAATGTCCGCAACAATCGATGATCCGGAAGCGCGGGCCAGAATCCGCGCAAGGCCAATTTCTCAGGGAGCGTTCCGTCCATGAAAGCCCAAGCGCGTGCAGTCGTCATCGGGGGCGGGGTCGTCGGCGTGTCGACGCTCTACCATCTTGCCCGGAAGGGATGGACCGATGCCGTCCTGATTGAACGCAAGGAACTGACGTCCGGCTCGACCTGGCATGCCGCCGGCCTGCTGCCGCTCTTCAACATGAGCTACTCGGTCGGCCAGATCCACAAATATTCGGTGAAGTTCTACCAGGAACTGCAGCAGGAAACCGGCATGAATGTCGGGTTCACCAAATGCACGAACATCCGTCTGGCCCGCACCGCGGACCGCTGGGACGAATTCATGTACTACGCCGGCATCGCCGAGACGATCGGCGTGCCGGTCAACATCCTCACGCCCGAGCAGGTCAAGGAAGTTTGGCCGCTCTGCGAGACCGATGGCATTCTGGGCGCGATCCAGCATCCGGATGACGGCTACATCCAGCCCGCCGATCTGACCCAGGCGCTCGCCAAGGGCGCGCGCGACCGCGGCGCCACCATCTATCGCAACACGACGGTCACGGCCATCGAGCAGGCTCCTGACGGAAAATGGCTGGTGAAGACCGACCAGGGCGACATTGTCGCCGAGCATGTCGTATCCTGCACGGGCAACTTCGCCCGCAAGACCGGCGCGATGGTGGGGCTGAACGTTCCGGTCATCCCGGTCGAGCATCAGTATATCGTGACCGAGCCGCACCCGGCGATCCAGGAGCGCAAGCGGCAGGGCCTGCCCGAGATGGGCGTGCTGCGCGAAAGCGACAGTTCCTGGTATATGCGCGAGGAAAATGGCGGCCTGCTGCTCGGGCCATATGAGAAGGGTGCGCCGTGCTGCTACATGGACGGCCCTTCGGACGATAGCGAATATGAATTGTTCCAGGAGGATCTGGACCGCTTGATGCCGCATATCGAAGCCGCCGTGGCGCGCGTGCCGGCCTTCGCGGAAGTCGGCATCAAGAAAGTCTACAACGGTGCGATCGCCTATGCGCCGGACGGCTCGCCGATCATCGGCCCGGCTCCCGGCCTGAAGAATTTCTGGTTGAACGAGGGGCATTCCTTCGGCGTGACGGCGGCCGGAGGGGCAGGGTGGCAGCTTGCCGAATGGATCGTCGATGGCGAGCCGACCATCGACATGATGGGCGTCGATCCGCGCCGCTTCGGTCCCTACGCGACCGAGGGCTACCTCAAGGAAAAGAACGAGGAAGCCTATGCCAATGTTTTCACCATGCACTATCCGGACGAGGAGCGTGCGGCGGCCCGCCCGCTGAAGACCACGCCCTGTTATTCCCGGATGAAGGAACTGGGCGCGGTGTTCGGCTCCGTCTATGGGTGGGAGCGGCCGAACTGGTTTGCGCCGGCCGGTTACGAGGTGCCGAAGGAGGAACTCGGCGTCGGCGTCGATGTCCTCACCAACCACAATCACGCGCCGCCGCTGGAAGACGGCCGCATCGTGGAGAAATGGTCGTTCCGCCGCTCCAACTATTTCGAGCATGTCGGCAACGAAATCAGGAACGTAACCGCCAATGTCGGCCTGCAGGACATGTCGGCTTTCGCCAAGATGGAGGTTGCCGGGCCGGGAGCGCGGGCGTGGCTGGACGCCATCCTCGCCAACCGCATTCCCAGGAAGCAGGGCCGCATCGCGCTCAGCCATCTGCTGACCAGGCATGGCGGCGTGCGTTCGGAGTTCACCGTCTACGAATGGAAGCCGGGCCGCTTCTACCTGACTTCGGCGGGCGCCTACGAGGCGCATGACCACGACATATTGCGTAAGCTGGCGCCGACGGATGGCTCGGTCGCCCTGCAGCCGATCACGCAGATGTATGGTGTGCTGGTGCTGGCCGGGCCGAACAGCCGCAAGGTGCTGTCGAAGCTTACCCGCGCCAGCCTCGGCAACGAGGATTTCCCGTGGCTTTCGGGCAAGGAGATCTCCGTCGGAACCGCGACCGCGCACGCCCTGCGCGTCAATTTCGTCGGCGAACTCGGCTGGGAACTGCATCATCCGATCGAGCAGCAGAACGTGCTGTTCGACGCGATCATGGAAGCGGGCGAGGAGTTCGGCATCAAGCCGTTCGGCATCCGCGCCATGACCGCGATGGCCATTGAAAAGAGCTACCGGCTGATCCCGCGCGAATTGTCGATCGAATACTCCGCCTGGGAAAGCGCGCTGGACCGTTTCGTGCACCCCAACAAGGGCGACTTCATCGGCCGCGATGCCCTGGTGAAACTGCGGGAAAAGGGTCCGAACTGGACCTTCGTCACCATGGAGGTTCATGGCGTCACCGACTCCGATGCGCGGGGCTCGGAGGCGATCTACCGCGACGGCAAGCTGGTCGGACGCGCCACCCATGGCGGGTTCGGCTTCCGGGTCGGCAAGTCGCTGGCGCTCGCCATGCTCAGGCCGGAACATTCGGGCCTGGGTACGGAACTTGAGATCAAGATCCTCGGCAAGCTGTTCAAGGCAACGGTCATCGGTGAAAGCCCCTTCGACCCTGACAATCATGCGCTGAGGGCGTAGCGGTGCTCTCCGCACGCGGTGCCGCGAAGTCGCGAAATTGTGAAGGGACGAGGCCGGGGTTTTCCCGGCCTTTCCTTTTCAAATTGCCCATTTCGAGCCACCCTTGGTGAATGTCTCGTTCCCCGCGCATCGGACATCTGCTCGCCGCCGCCCTGGTCTTCGGCGGTCTGCCCCTTCAGCCCGCGCAATCCGAGGAAAATGTCGACGTCGAACTTGTTCTGGCCGTCGACGTTTCGCTGTCGATGTCGCCGCAGGAACTGGAAATCCAGCGCCGCGGCTATGCCGCCGCACTTACGGACGCCGAAGTGTTGCAGGCAATCGCCGACGGGGCGTATGGCAAGATCGCCGTCACCTATTTCGAATGGGCCGGCTCGACCACGCAGCATCTGATCGTACCCTGGACGGTGATCGCCTCGCGCGCCGATGCCGAACGTGTCGTGGCGCGGCTCTCGGCCAATCCGCCGAACAGCGCGCGGCGCACCTCGATTTCCGGCGCGCTTGAATATGGTGCCGACCTATTTGCCGAAAGCCAGTTCCGCGGCGTCAAACGGGTGGTCGACATATCCGGAGATGGACCGAACAACCAGGGCGGGCCGGTGGACCGCACCCGCAACGAAGTGATCGCGCAAGGCATCACGGTCAACGGCCTGCCGCTTATGACCAATGGCGGGTTCAGCAGCGTCTACGATGTCAAGGACCTCGACAACTACTATTCCAACTGCGTTATCGGCGGCCCCGGCGCTTTCATGATCCCGGTTAACGACTGGTCGCAATTCCCCGAAGCCATCCGGCGAAAGCTGGTGCTCGAACTGGCGGGGAATTTCGCGCCCCCGATCGAGGTGAAGGGCCGATTGCCTGTCGTGCTTGCCGAAGCCGCGCCAGGCTACGACTGCCTCGTCGGCGAGAAGATGTGGCGCAACCGCTCTTTCATGTGGGATACGCGGTAAGATTCGGTTTTTGCGTGATCTGGCAGGTCTCGCTGCCCCTCGTCGCCCGGCCTGGCGATGCGCAACGGTCAAAGTTCAGGGCCGTTGGCATGATGAGGTATCACGCCGCGATCAATTGCTTGCGGTCGACCCGCTCCTGCTGCGGCGAGCGGGAGTATAGTTCGCGGTAGCATTTCGAGAAATGCGAGGCCGAGACGAAGCCGCAGGCGATCGCGACCTCGACAACCGGCATGGACGATTGCAGCAGCAGATGGCGCGCCCGGTCCAGCCGGATCTCCAGATAATAGCGCGCCGGCGAACGCCCCATTTCGGTGCGAAACAACCGCTCGATCTGCCGGCGCGACAGGCCGACATGGTCGGCGATCTCTATCAGCGACAGCGGCTCCGACAGGTTCGCCTCCATCAGTTCGATGATGGACAGAACTTTTGAATTCTGCACGCCGAGGCGTGCGCGCAGGGGCAGGCGCTGCCGATCGGTCGGGCTGCGCACACGATCCGTGAGCACCTGTTCGCAGACACGGTTGACCAGATTGTCGTCGAAATCGTCGCCTATAAGTTTGAGCATCATGTCGAGCGCGGCGGTGCCGCCGGCGCAGGTATAGATATTCTGGTCGACCTCGAAGAGATCCGCGAACACATTGGCCTTCGGGAAGGCTTCGGAAAAGCCAGGCAGGTTCTCCCAGTGGATGGCGCAGCGCTTTCCCGAAAGCAGTCCAGCGGCGGCGAGCACATGCGCGCCCGTGCAAAGGCCGCCGATGGCGACACCGCGATTGTATTCCTCGCGCAGCCAGGCAAAGGCCGAACGGTTGGCGTAAGCCTCGACATTGATGCCGCTGCAAACGACCACCATAGACGGCCGCTCCGATCCCGACATCTTGCGGCGCTCGTCCTCGAGGGATGTGTTGACCGCACATTCGACGCCGTTGGAGGCTCGCACCGGCCTGCCGTCGAAGCTCGCCAGGCGCCAGCGATAGGCATCGTAACCGAGCATTCGATTGGCCGAACGGAGCGGTTCCAGCGCCGTCGCGAAGGCGATCATGGTGAAGTCTGGAATCAGGAAAAAGACAAGCGATCGTTTGACCGGATGTTTGACCGCGCTCAAGGAAACCTCGCACGAGCCTGAGATTGCGACACTGATGTCGCTATCAGCACAGCGACATCAGGAAAATGCGCCGCTGTCAATGCATCGCAAGGCGAGACGATCGCAAACCCGCTCCGCGATAAAGGGTGAGCGAGTAGTTGGTGTGCTTCGAGGCCAAAAACAAAGAACCGCGCCGATCGAACAGCGCGGTCCTAGGGAGCCGGATTATGACGGCCCAACCGGGCCGTGGTCGAATTCAGGCTACGAAACCGAGACGGGCAGCGGCGACGGCGCCGGACTGGCCGGGCATGGTGCGTCCAAGCCGCTGGCGCTCCAGGGCGGTCGTCAGGTTCATGTCGCGGTTGCGGGAGAAGAGGCGGGAGAGGAATTTCATGAGACGGCTCCATGCAGTGGGTTTACACGGGGTGCCTTCGCTGGGGTTAGGAGTGGGGCATCTCGTTGATGACGCGGATATAGGTGTGATTTGATTATTCTGAAGCTGAAAAAACGAAGCGCTTGGCGTTAAAAGCGACATCGCCTTTTGGGCGGTGAAGGCTGTTGGACAAAGCGTAATAAAATCATCTATTTGCCTGCAGCTCCCAGCGGAGCATGCAGCCGGATCAGACGTGCCATGCTGCCGGTGCATGACTGTGGGAGGACGGAAACAACCGAAAGCCCGCCGCCATCGAGTGACGGCGGGCTATTGCTGAATACACACGGTCAGCGGTCTCCCGCCCATGTGCCAATTGGCGTGCGCGTATTCGGCCGCCGCTGATAGACATCCGGCCAACCGATGTCCTTCTGGATTTCAAACGGCAACGACCGAACCTGGCGTTCGGTGAGATACCGCGTGCGCGCTGCGCTATATTCGGCGGCGATGCGGCCGATAGCAGAAAAGACGGACATATCTTCCTCCTTCGCGTGTGGCCGAGCCGATGAATGAGCGGGACCGTTATCGCGCGCCATTGGCCCGCGAACCCTTGATCGACCTCGGTTTCGGTTTTCGTTCCGGCGGAGATTGTCAGGATGACAAGTTCGCCGCCTTCCACGGTGTTGACTATCGCGCCATTCTCATGTTCAATCAAACGAAATGAAGTGATTGCTCCAATCAGAATTATTGAACGGACCGACACAGATGAACGCCCCGCTCAACCACCCGCTCCCTCTGCTGGATCTCGACGTGCTGCGCACTTTCGTGGCGATCGCCGAGACCGGCAGCTTCACCATCGCCGCCACGGCTGTGTTCCGTACGCCGTCAGCCGTCTCCATGCAGATCAAGAAGCTGGAGGATATTCTCGGCCGCTCCGTCTTTACCCGCGATGCCCGCTCGGTAACGCTGACGACGGACGGCGAGATGCTGCTCGGCTACGCCCGGCGATTGCTCGCCATCAATCGGGAAGCCGTTTCGAAGTTCATCGTTCCCGATATCGTCGGCATCGTGCGGCTTGGCTCGCCCGACGACTACGGCGAGCGTGTCCTGCCGCATGTGCTGAAACGCTTTGCCCAGTCGCATCCTTCGATCGCGGTCGATGTTACGATAGACCAGAGCATCAACCTGCGTCGGCGCATGGACGACCGCGCGCTCGACATAACCCTGCTCACCAACTCCTATAAGACCAGCGCGCTGGGCGCCGAGGTCCTGCTCACCGAGCCGATCGTCTGGGCGGGCGCCAAGGGGGGGTGCGCGCATATGCGCGAGCCGCTGCCCGTGTCCCTGTGGGAAGAGGGCTGCGCCTGGCGCGCCGGCGCGCTCGAGGCGCTCGGCCGCGAAGGCCGCAGCTACCGCGTCGCCTATATGAGCGCCCATACGGCCGGCCAGCGTGCGGCCATCCAGGCCGATCTGGCGGTTGCGCCGCTGCCGAAATCGTTTCTCGGCAACGACATGGTCGAGCTCGGCCCCAAGAACGGCATGCCCGAGATCGGAAATTACAGCCTCGCGATGATCGTGGCGCCCGAGGCCAGCGCGCCGGTTAAAGCCGTTGCCGATCACATCCGCGCGACCTTCCAGGTGTTCAAGGAGACGGGCAGGTTCTGACCGGTCTGGTCGCCGGGACTTGGAAACCGGTGCGATCCGCGTAGCGATCGGCTTCTGTCGAAACCGATCGCCGCTTTGAGCCTACCGAAGCGCTTCCCAATATTTGTTGCGCACATTGAGCGCGGCGCGAGCCTCGGGGCTCGCGGGCCAGCCGATATCCTTGTGCAGTTCGGGTGGGAGCGCGTTCATCTCGCGAAGCGCCCGCCGGTTTTGACGCGCGATCCGGAGCGTGGCGCCGAACCGGCCGATATCATCGAAAATCGACATTCTTAACCTCCTTTCGCGGGCAGCGGCCGCTCTTTCGTAAGGCGACCCGCGGACGGAGGTATGGCAGCTTTTTGTTTCGTCCCGATGCTTCCGGCGAGCGTTTTCATTTCAAGGAACGGGCCGATCCGGAAACATTTGTACACAAACGACCTGGAAGGCCATTGCCAGGCCGCCGACGCAATCCCAGAGCCGGGCTACCGGCTACGCCGTGCCGCGCGCTCCTCGCGGGAACGGCGGCGAGGGCCGGCTTCGCCGCTCGCTGCGTCGATGGATTTGCGCGGCGGCAACTTCACCTGCTCGTTGAGCTTGGGGAAGGGGTCGACCTTGTTTGGCAGCGCCATGGCGTCGATGAAAAGCTGCTGGAAATGCGGTTCCAGCGCCGTCTCGATCTTCTCGATCCTTGCGACTTCCTTCTCGATCTCGCGGCGGTGGTTGCGATTGAGCAGCGCCATCAGCGCGCCGGTGCCGGCGGCGTTTCCCACCGCTTTCACTTCCGAAAGGTCGCAGTCGGGGATCAGGCCCAGCACCATTGCGTATTTCGGATCGATGAAAGAGCCAAAGGCGCCGGCAAACCGGATCGTATCCACCGTCTCGACGCCTTGCTTTTCCATCAGCAGCTTTACGCCCGCATAGAGCGCGGCCTTGGCGAGTTGGATGGCGCGTATGTCGTTCTGGGTAACGGTGATCTTCTGGTCGCCATCACGCAGCAGGTAGGAGAAGGTACGGCCGTTCTGGAAGATGCGGGGAGTTTTTGCCGCAAGTTCGCCGTCGACGACACCGTCCTCCGAGATGATGCCTGCCAGATACATTTCAGCGACAACCTCGATGATGGCCGACCCGCAGATACCGGTGACGCCGGTGGCGTAGGCCGCCTCCTCGAAGCCTTCCTCGTCCGACCATTTGTCGACGCCGATCACCCGGTATTTCGGCTCAAGCGACTCAGGGTCGATGCGCACGCGCTCGATTGCGCCGGGGGCCGCGCGCTGGCCGGAGGAGATTTCGGCGCCCTCGAAGGCCGGTCCTGTTGGCGAAGACGCGGCAACGACGCGGTTCTTGTTGCCGAGCACGATCTCGGCGTTGGTGCCGACATCGACCAGCAGCATCATTCGGTTTTGCCTGTACGGGCCCTCGGACAAGGTTGCGCCCGCGGCGTCGGCGCCGACATGGCCGGCTATGCAGGGCAGCGTGTAGAAGCGCGCGCCGCGGTTGATGTCGATGCCGATCTCGCTCGTCCAGCCCTGCACCGCGCCGGAGACGGCGAGGGCGAAAGGCGCCTGGCCGAGTTCCGTCGGGTCGATGCCGAGGAAGAGGTGGTGCATGATCGGATTTCCGACGAATACACAGTCGAAAATGTCGTGGCGGTCAACGCCGCCTTCCTCGCAAACCTTGCCGATCAGCATGTTGACGGCGTCGCGCACGGCCTTCGTCATCGCCTCGCGGCCGTCGGGATTCATCATGACATATGAAACGCGGCTCATCAGATCCTCGCCGAAGCGGATCTGCGGGTTGGACGCGCCCGAGGAGGCGACTATACGGCCCGAAAGCAGCGATACCAGATGCATGGCAATGGTGGTCGAGCCGATGTCGCAGGCGATGCCGTAGGCCTCGTTCTTGAGCCCGGGGTAAAGCGCGATCATCGTAGCGCGCGAATATTCCATGTCCTTGTGGATCGCGGCGGTGACGCCCCAGTTTCCCTTGCGCAGGATGCCCTGCACCTGGGGAATGAGGTACTGCGCGACGCGCAGATCCTTCCAGCCCCAATCCTTCGCCAGCACCGCCTTCATGCGTTCGAGATCGCCGAGCGGCTTGTGCATGTCGGGCTCATCGACCTCGACGTAGCACATCTGCACGGCGGCGTTGCGCTCGATGACCCGGTCGCTCGCCGCCTTGCGCACCACCTGGGCATTGACCACCGTGTCCTGCGGCACGTCTATGACGAGATCGCCCTGGATGGTCGACGAGCACGAGAGGCGGCGCTTCTCCGGCAGACCGCGAACGCGGTCGTAGCGCTCCTCCTTGGGGCCGCGCGGCGAAATGTGGTCGTTGGAGGAGACGATCTTGTGCTTGGCGAAACTGCCTTCCTGCACCTCCACCTGGCAGCGGCCGCAGGTGGCGCGTCCGCCGCACACGCTCTCGACATAGACGCCGAGCGAGCGCGCGGCGTCGAGAACCGGCGTGCCGATCGGAAACCGCCCGCGCTTGCCGGACGGCATGAAAAGAACGAGGGGGTCGGTGATATTGGCGGGAGAATTCATGATCAGCCTTCTTCTCCCCGCTTACCGGCGTTTACGGTAAGAAGATGCCGGCAGGCAGATGAGGGGCGGCGCGAGCCTTGAGGAGCGGGTAGTGCCCCTCATCCGGCCGTGCGGGCCACCTTCTCTCCGTGTACGGGGAGAAGGGATCGCCTGAGCCCAGACCATCATTACCCTCTCGCCATGCGAGCCTCGCGGCCGCCGCGCCTGCGGCCGCCGGCAGCGGCTTCACCCGGAGCCGTCACCGCCACAGGGGCCGGGGCGGCGTGCTCGCCCGGCTTGTAATCCTTGTAGGTCTTGATCCACGTCGTGCAGTGCTCGTCGGTGCCGTTCAGCACATTGGCGCCACGCACCGCCTCCATTTCCTGCGGACGGCAGGGATTCATGATCGCCGACGTCATGCCGGCGCCGATCACCATCGGAATGAAAGCGCCGTTGATGCCATGACGGTGCGGCAGGCCGAAGGAAATGTTGGAGAGGCCGCAGGTCGTATTGACCTTGAGTTCCTCGCGCAGGCGGCGCAGCAGCGCAAAGACCTGGCGGCCGGCATCGCCCAGCGCGCCGATCGGCATGACCAGCGGGTCGACAACCACGTCATGCGCCGGAATGCCATAGTCGGCGGCGCGCTCGACGATCTTCTTGGCGACGGCGAAGCGAACGTCCGGGTCCATGGAAATGCCGGTCTCGTCATTGGAAATGGCGACGACCGGCACGTTGTATTTCTTGACCAGCGGCAGGATGGCCTCCAGCTTTTCCTCCTCGCCAGTCACCGAGTTGACCAGTGGACGGCCCTTGGCGACCTTCAGCGCGGCCTCGATCGCCGCCGTGACCGAACTGTCGATCGACAGAGGAAGGTCGACGAGGTTCTGCACGATCCCGAGCGTCTGAACGAGCAGTGCCGGTTCGGTGGCGTTAGGGTCGACCGCGGTGACGCCGGCATTCACGTCGAGCATGGTCGCGCCGGCCGCCGCCTGTTCGAGCGCGTCCCTGATGACCGTTTCGAAATTGCCGGCCACCATTTCGGCCGCGAGTTTCTTGCGGCCGGTCGGGTTGATCCGCTCTCCGATGACGCAGAAGGGCTGGTCGAAGCCGATTATGATTTCCCTGGTCGCCGAGGCGACGATCGTGCGGGTCATGGAGTTCTCCGTGGGATATAAGGATTTCTTTATGTCGTTGTTCGATAGGGATCAAGCGATCTGTCCGCGCTCAGTGCGCGACTTTCACCATGTCGACCTGGGTTTCGGTGATATCGTCGTGAAGGATGTGGTCGAGCCGGTCGGCAACCAACCGGTCGTCGGCCCGCGATTCGCGCTTCCAGGGTTTGCGGCCCTTCAGCACGCCTGATTCATCGACGATCTCGGCAACATACTCCTCCTGGCGGTAGGCCATCACATGCACGCCGGAGACGCCGGGGATCTCCTTGACCTCGTTGATGATATCGATGCAGAGCCGCTTGCCTTCCTTCTTCTGGTCCTGGGCGCCTTCCAGCCGCCGGATGATCGCATCAGGAATGTGGATGCCCGGCACATTGGAGCGGATCCACTTCGCGGTCTTGGCCGACGCCAGCGGCCCGACGCCACAAAGGACGAAGCAATTTTCCGTATGGCCGAGGTCGCGCGCCCGCTCCATGAAGCTGCGGAACATCGGAACGTCGAAGCAATACTGGCTCTGCACGAACTGGGCGCCGGCGGCGATCTTCTTGCCGAAATGGATCGGGCGGAAATCGAATGGCGGCGCGAACGGATTGACCGCGGCGCCGAGGAAAAGCTGCGGTGGCGTCGTGAGCTTGCGTCCTGACAGGAATTTTCCGTTGTCGCGCATGACGCGGATGGTTTCGAGCAACGACATCGAATCGAGATCGAAGACGGGCTTGGCGCCGGGCTGGTCGCCGGCCTGCACGCCGTCGCCGGTGAGACAAAGAAGATTCGCCACGCCCATGGCGGCCGCGCCAAGCACGTCGCCCTGTATCGCGATGCGGTTCTTGTCGCGGCAGGCGATCTGCATGATCGGCGCATAGCCCATGCGGGTCAGCAGCGCGCAGATGCCGACCGACGACATATGGCAGTTGGCGCCCGACGCATCGACGGCGTTGATGCCGTCGACCCAGCCGTCGAAGATCCTCGCGCGGTCGTACACATCCTCCGGGTTCGCGCTGTCGGGCGGGTTCAACTCGGTCGTGACCGCGAATTCGCCGCGCCGCAGCACGCGTTCCAGCCGGCCCCGCGACGAATGGCCCGGCAACCGTTCCAGCGGCAGGTGAGGGCCGGCCGGGTTCTCATCGGGCTGGAACGGGCGCCTGGCAATCATGCCGCCGCTCCTGTCTTGGTGGGTTCACTTTCGGCGGCGGCGCGCGCGGTGACGCGCAACCAGGCCGAAGTCTCACGCAGCGACTGGTCGACCGGCTTCTGCACGGTCAGGATGGCGTCGCCCTTCACCATGTTGCGCGAGCCCTCCCAGGCCTTGACCCAGACGCAGGGCATGTCCGGCTCGACCTCGCAATTGCCGTTGGCGCGCACGCCGCCGCAAGGACCGTTCCGCAACTGCTTTGGGCAGTTCATCGGGCACGACATGCCGGTCGACGACAGGATGCACTGGCCGCACATGCGGCAGTCGAACATCATGCCTTTGACGCGCTTCTCGACAAATTTGACGGGCGCCTCAACCCGGCCATAGCCGATACCCTTCCACAGCGGGTGCAGGAGCAGGAAGACATCCGCGAAACGGCCATAGAACCACTCGAGCAGCCGCGAATGGCGGATCGACCACAGGCGAACCGAGTAGGAGCGCTGGACGCGCCGTTGCGGCGACACGTCGGCCGGCTTGTAGTCGCTCTTCGGCGCGGCCTTCTTGACCTGCGCCGCTTGCGTCACGCCGCCCGCAGCGGTGGGGGGCATGGTCCGGGCATCGTCCTGAGGCCCGGTCGTCATGGTCGAATTCGGCTGGGTCTTAGGCATCTTCCTTGCCGCCTGACTTGGCGAGAGCGACAAGCCGCTCCCGGTCGTATCGCGCTTCGAGGTCCGTTGCCGCCCGGTCGGCCTCGGCGTCGAGATCGTCGCTTACAGGGACGGGATCGGCCTTTCGCCATTCGGCCAGATAGGCGTCCGTCTCCGCCGCTCCCGATCGCATGGCCGCCATGTCGATGGCCTCGGTGAAGCGCAGGGGCAGTTCGCGCTTTGCGCTTTGCCGGCCTCTCTTGACGATCACTTGGGCGGGAATGTCGCGCCAGTAGACAACGATGAGGTCGGCCATGCGGAACTCGCTGAAGGTCTGTTGCTGGAGCATTGCCGCAAGCGCGGAGATGCCGCTTCTCACCCGACGACGCGCGTGCATTCAAAAGCGACGCGCGAGAGTACCGCAAGTATGTGGTGCCTTCCTGCCTCTGAACGCGCCTCGATTCAGGGTGCTTAACCCGCATTTCTCGCACTGGACATGGCCTGCGCCGGTTCAAGAAGTCGACAGGGCAGGAGCCGCGCGCCGAGCGATGCGGGACATCGGGCAAGCGCGGCGACACACCCTGTCGACTTCTTCAACCGGCCCATGTGGTTGCCTTTCGGCGGGCATCTACGGCGTCGGGCGGTTCAACCGTATGTCTCTATACGCTTTTTTCCGCCCGACGACGTATCTGCCGCGCCGAAAGAGCAACGCAGGCCATGTCGAGTGTGAGAAATGCGGGTTAACGCTTCAGATCGGCCACGAGGTTGCGGTGAAAACGGACATAGCCTTGCTCCGTGCTCCGCAGGTGCTCGGCAATGATCAGATGGAAGCGCGGCAGTTGATGGAACGGCACCGTCGGATAGGAATGATGCTCGGCGTGGTACGGCATGTTCCACGAAAGGAAGCGGACAAGCCTGGTGGTGAAGGTCGTGCGCGTGTTTTCCAGCATGTTGGCGACGTGAGGACAGCGCGCATGCTCGGCAAGCAGATAGGCCCGCAGAAACGGCTGGCCGAGCAGGATTGGCACCACCCAGATCCACAATACCATGTCGGACCGGGCGACAAGCGAAAAAAGGATGACCAGGGCATAGGCGGCCAGGAAGGCGCGGGCTTCCGATGCAATTTTGGAGCGGCTCTTGTCTGGAACAAATCGATCGCGATTGCGGCCGGCGGCATTGACCAGCACCACGCGCACCATGCCCGCCCAGTAGGGAATGCCCGACAGGTACAGCAGGTATTGCCCGACCGTTTCCGGCTTCCGGCTCATCAGTTCCGGATCGTTGTCGGGGTCCTGGGTATGGCGGTGGTGGGCGAAATGGAAAAAGCGGAACCATGAAGGCGGCAGCAGGATCAGCAGCCCCGATATCAGCGCGGCCGCGCTGTTGAGCCACTCTGTCCTGAATGCCGTGCCATGGATCGAACTCGTGGAGGAGCGTGAACAGGAAAACGACGAGGATGCCCTGCGGCACGAGCAGCACCTGCCAGAACGGCACGCGCAACCCGATGAGGCAAGCCGACAGAAGGATGAGGCCGCCATGCACGCACAGCCGCGACAGCGCCGGTGCATTGGATTTCATGGTGATGACGCGACGCTCCTCGGGGGAAAGACGCGCAATGATCGTGCGGTGATCGATGTCGACCATGCCGTCAAGTCTACAGGCACGGCCGACCCACGGCAAACGCTTCAGGTCAGAACACCCATCCGAGCGCGGCCTCGGTCGCGACGCCGGCGGCGCCGACGACGAGGCTGCTGACGAAAACCGCGACAATTCCGATACCACAGCCGGCTGCGAACAGAAGGCCGTCCCGCTCCGTCAAGGCCAGTCCGAGCAGCGCGATCGCGAAGGCCGGCAACCAGTTGCCGAAAGGGATGGGCAAGGTGACGATGATGGCCAGCAGGAAGGTGATGCAGCCGGTGACGCGATCACCGCGCCTGCGCCAGAACGGCCAGTAGCGCGGGCGAACCCAGCGCTCCAGCCAGACAAGGCTTGGGATGAGGCGGTTCATGAGGCCGCGGAACTGTTCGGCCGACAGCGACTTTTCGGCGACGAACTTCGGCAGCCATGCACGCTTGCTGCCATACATGAGCTGGGCGGCGACAATGATCAGCGGCAGTCCGAGCACGGCCGAACTGCCGGGCGGCAGCGGCAGGAGATTCAGGGCTCCGAAAAGGACGAGCAGCGCGGCAAAGCTGCGGTCGCCAAGCGCATCGAGAATTTCGGCGACGGTGATGCGCTCTCCGGCGTCGGCGGCGAGCCGTTCGAACAGCAGCGACAACCGTCGCGGCCTGCGCCGGGCGAACATGTCGCCGATCCGGCCCTCATCCAAACTGTCCAATTCCGCTGTCATGCCGCCCCTTGCTTTCCTTCGTAAGCCCACACGCAATCGGAACATTGACCCTATCGAGGGCCCGACTTCGTTGTGGGATTGCGAGGAGCCACATGTGCGGTCAAGGCGGCGACGTTACAATGGGGAGCACCTGAAGAGCTGAACATTGCAGGGTAAAACTTTTCATCCGTCGCAGGGCAGCGGACACCGCGGAGCAAGCTTCCTTCCGGATCCACACCTTACCTGATTGTCAGCGTCTTTGCGAAATGAATGTCCGAAGCATTCCCGCCTTTCACCCGACGGTGGTAGACAGCATCGGGTCCGACTCGAACAGCCCGGGGACTGAAGACAACGAATGCGCATACTGCTTACTGGATCGTCCGGCTGGCTTGGCCGGACCCTCGCCCCGAAGCTCGCCGGACTCGGCCATGAGGTGATCGGCCTCGACCCCGTTGCCGCGCCATCGACGACCGTGGTCGGGTCGATTGCCGACCGCGATCTCGTCCGCCGCGTGCTGGTCGAAAATCGCATCGAGGCGATCGTCCACGGCGGCGCGCTGCATAAGCCCGATATCGACCGGAACGACAGGATGGCGTTTATCGACGTGAACGTCGTCGGCACCGGCAATCTGCTGGAGGAGGCGGTTGTCAACGGCGTCGGCCGCTTCGTCATGACGTCCACCACCTCCCTGATGATCTCGGACGCGATTCGCGCTGGTGTGGCCGGCGGCGCCTCCCGCGCCGAATGGATCACCGAGGAACTCTGCCCCATGCCGCGCAACATATATGGCGTGACCAAGCTTTCGGCCGAACATCTCGCCCGGCTTCATCACCAGTTGCACCGCCTGCCTGTCATCATCCTTCGAACCGCGCGATTCTTTCCCGAAGAGGACGACATGGCGCATGCGATCGAACAATCGGGCGACAACACCAAGGCCAACGAGTTCCTGTTTCGCCGGCTCTCCGTGGAAGACGCCGCGCAGGCGCATGTCGCTGCGCTCGAAAGGGCGCCGGCGCTCGGCTTCGGCACCTTCATAATCTCGGCGCCGACCCCGTTTTCGCGAGACGACTGCGCGGAACTGATCGTCGACGCGCCCTCGGTGGTCGATCGCTATTTTCCGGACTATCGGCGTCTCTACGCGCCAAGAGGCTGGTCGATGTTCAGGTCGATCGATCGCGTCTACGACGCTGGATTGGCGGAACGGGTGCTCGGCTTCCGATGCCGCACGGACTTTCAGACGGTGCTTGACCGGTTGGCGCGGGAAGACGCCGGGCGCACCTGATCCGGGACGCGGCCCGAGCGAGCCCCGCTGGACGCGCGGCCGCTGGCGCCGGCCAAGGCCGGAACCAGATCACCATAGCCGGTGAAGCGACGCTCATAGGCAAGTCCGAGCATTTGCGCCGCCTTCTCGGCGACCTTGTCCAGAGCGGGGTCGTCCGTTTGGGCGAGGTAGACTACCCTCTCGTAGTTGCCGAAAAAATCCTTGATCAGTTCGGGATGCCGGTCGAGGGCAAGCGGCTTGATGAAGAAACTGTCGAAGTGCCGGCACAGGAAGTCCGTCATGTAGAAGGCCAGCATGTCGCGCTCGCCCTGTGCCTCGAACGCCGCGCTACCCTGATAGAAGGCGAAGCAATGAGGCCCCGCCATGCGCTCGACGCCGTGCTTCTCGATTACCCGATCGAGCATGCCGCCGGTTCCGCAATCCGCGTAGCCGACAAAAATATGCCTGTAGCCTTCCGCCCTGGCGCTTACGATCGCCCTGTCCATGGCCGGCGCGATCCGGTCCGGACGATAGTGGTATTCGGCGGGCAGGCAGGTGAGGTCAAGATGGTCCAGCGAAAGCCCGTTCTTGACAGCAAGAACCTCACGCGCCAGCATACCACAGGCGATGATAAGAACTCGGTCGGCCTTGGCGGCCGCATGGCTCTGGTCATTCGTCATGGAACTTCTTTGCACTTCAACTGTTTAGTTTATTGTATCAGTTTCTTGCCAGCAGAGGGAAGACGTGTCCATGACAGCATCTCGCATTGCATCGCTCGCCATATTACTGGCCTGTTCGCTCGCCGTTGCGGCCTGCGCCAACACCGTCCGCGGTGCTGGAAAGGATATCAAAGGCACCGTGAAGGCGGTCGAAGACACGGTTGAGTGAGACCTTCCGCCGACCTGACCAACAAAAAAGCCCCGGCGACCGGGGCTTTTCTCGTCAGGGATTCCGGGACACTCAGGCGGCGCGCACATTGTGCCTGCGCTTCACCAGATCCTTGGCGGTCTCCACGGCCACGGCGGCGTCGCGGCAATAGGCATCGGCGCCGACCGCCTTGCCGAATTCTTCGTTGAGAGGCGCGCCGCCGACCAGCACGATGTAGTCGTCGCGGATGCCCTTCTCCTTCATCGTGTCGATCACGACCTTCATGTAGGGCATGGTGGTGGTGAGCAGCGCCGACATGCCGATGATGTCCGGCTTGTGCTGTTCGATGGCGTCCAGATACTTTTCGACGGGGTTGTTGATGCCGAGGTCGATGACGTCGAATCCGGCGCCTTCCATCATCATGCCGACGAGGTTCTTGCCGATGTCATGGATGTCGCCCTTGACGGTGCCGATGACCATCTTGCCCTGTTTCGGAGCACCGGTGGCGGCGAGCAGCGGGCGCAGAATGAACATTCCGGCCTTCATGGCATTGGCCGACAGCAGCACTTCCGGGACGAACAGGATGCCGTCGCGAAAATCCTCGCCGACGATGCGCATGCCTTCGACCAGCGCCTCGGTCAGCACCCTGTAGGGCATCCACCCGCGCTCCAGCAGGATGTTGGTGCCCTCCTCGATTTCCTCCCTGAGACCGTCATAGAGGTCGTCATGCATCTGCTGCACGAGTTCTTCGTCGGAAAGCTCGGACAGAATGATCTCGTCGTCGGACATCGGCTTCGGGCTCCATGGTGCATTCGGCGTGCATTCGTCGTACAACGCCAGCCGAGCGGCGAGGCTGATTTCTATCCCGCCAGGGTAGCGATTTCTTAGCTGATTTGCGACTTTCTGCAAAACGAAAGCGACCGGCATCAAGGGACCCGGCCGTGTCTTCATTGCGACAGAGCTTGGCGCTGCCGGGACGTTTCGCGGCATGTGCTCGACTACGATCTGGCGAGAGCCGCGCCGGGCGCGGTATGTGCAGTTTCCAGGGAAGAACGACCATGAGCGACGAGCTGGCAGTCGAGGCGGAAGCCGGTGCGGCAAGGCGGGGCAGGGGTGCGGGCGGCGGCGCGGCGGCGCGGCGCGCGGCGCGCTCCGGCGGCGGCCCGAACCCGCAGCTCACCTATATCAAGCGCAAGATCGCCGTATACGAGGTGCTGGACGAGGAAGGCCTGGCCCTGATCGAAGCCAATGCCGACACGGTGCTGCAGGAAATCGGCATCGAATTCCGCGACGACGCGGAGGCGCTGGCCTTGTGGAAGGCGGCGGGCGCCGACATCAAGGGCGAGCGGGTGCGGTTCCCGAAAGGCCTGCCGCGCTCTTTGCTGAAGACCGCGCCGCCGGTCTACACCCAGCATGCCCGCAATCCGGCGCGCTCGGTCGAAATCGGCGGCAAGGGCACGGTCTTCGCGCCGGTCTACGGCCCGCCTTTCGTGCGCGATCTCGACGGCAAGCGCCGCTACGCCACGATCGAGGATTTCCGCAATTTCGTGAAACTCGCCTATATGGCGCCGTCGATCCATCATTCGGGCGGCACGGTGTGCGAGCCGGTGGACGTGCCGGTCAACAAGCGCCACCTCGACATGATCTATTCGCACATCCGCTACTCGGACAAGCCGTTCATGGGGTCGGTGACAGCCCCCGAACGCGCCGAGGACACGGTGGCCATGGCGAAAATCGTGTTCGGCGATGATTTCGTCGAGAACAACACGGTGCTGACCAGCCTGATCAACGCCAATTCGCCCATGGTTTTCGACGAGACCATGCTTGGCGCCCTGAAGGTCTATGCGCGCCACAACCAGGCATGCATCGTAACGCCCTTCATTCTTGCCGGCGCGATGAGCCCGGTGACGGTCGCCGGCACGCTGACGCAGGTGCTGGCCGAGGTTCTGGCGGGCGCCGCCTTCACGCAGCTCATCCGGCCGGGCGCGCCGGTCCTGTTCGGCACGTTCGCATCGTCGATCTCGATGCAATCCGGCGCACCGACATTCGGAACCCCGGAACCGTCACTCGTATCCTATGGCGCCGCGCAGCTTGCGCGCCGCCTCGGCCTGCCGTTTCGAACCGGCGGCTCGCTTTGCGCTTCGAAGATCCCCGACGCCCAGGCGGCCTATGAGAGCGCCAACACGCTGAACTCGACCATCCTTGCCGGCACGAATTTCGTGCTGCATTCGGCCGGCTGGCTCGAGGGCGGGCTGGCCTCCTGCTACGAGAAATTCATGATGGACATCGACCAGCTCGGCATGCAGCAGAAGTTCGCCGAAGGGGTGGACCTGTCGGAAAACGGCCAGGCGATGGACGCCATCCGCGAGGTCGGGCCCGGCAGCCACTATCTCGGCTGCTCGCATACACAGGCGAATTTCCAGACGGCCTTCTACCGGTCGGCGATTGCCGACAATAATTCCTACGAGCAGTGGCTGGCCGAAGGCGAGAAGAGCGCTTCCCAGCGCGCCAACGACATGGCCCGCCGCTGGCTGGAAAGCTACGAGGCACCGCTCCTCGACCCGGCGCTTGACGAGGCCCTGAAGGATTTCATCGCCAGGAAGAAGGAGTCGATGCCCGACGCCTTCACGTGAAAGGAGCCCGTTTCAGGCCGGGCTAAAGTGGCCGACATTATCCACAAGGAAGTCTGGCGCAGCGCGTTCAAGCAGCCGGGCGAGAGCTGACACATGCTGCCGCAATCCGGCCTCGCCGAGATGGAGCGCGCGCTGGCGGCGCATGGTCTCGTTACACGCGGCGGCTTCGAATTTGAACCAGAAGAGATGGCGCCGCCCGGTCCATCCGGGGCGCCGGCGAAATCCGTCCTGATTATCGGCCAGGCCGGCGCGGTTGCCTGGCCGCATTTTTTGAAGTGGCGGCAGGATCAGCCAGAAGATCGGCGCGACCCGCTCGACACCTGGGCGCGCGAAATCATCGGTGGCGTGGCCCGGCAGGTGGGGGCGAGGGCGGTATTCCCTTTCGACAGGCCCTATCTGCCGTTTCAGCGATGGGCGATGCGCGCCGAGAGGCTGAGACCGTCGCCGCTGGGCATACTGATGCATCCGGTCTACGGGCTGTGGCATGCCTATCGCGGCGCGCTGCTGCTCGACGAAACAGCAGGCTTTCCCGAGATTGATGAACCGGTGCATCTTTGCGACGCATGTATCGGAAAACCTTGCCTGAATTCCTGCCCTGTCGACGCCTACTCTTCCGCTGGATTCGACCACGCGGCCTGCCTCGCGCATGTGCACGCGGGAGCAGGCCGCGCCTGCATGACGGGCGGCTGTCTCGACCGCAATGCCTGTCCTTATGGTTCTGCCTACCGCTATCCGGCTGACATGCAGGCGTTCCATATGGCTGCCTTTGCGGCCTGACTTCGCTGCGGCCCGGTGCTTTTTGCCGTTGATCTTTCGTCCCTCCGCAACTTCTACGAGATGCCGCATGCACCGTCTGGAGCGCATCCTCTCCGGCAGGGTTGAACCCGCCGCCGCCATCGACCGCCCGCCATTCGTGCCAGATGTCGGCGACGGGCCGTTAACGGCTGCGTCTATGGCGTTCCTAAGCCGCATCGGCGGGTGTCACCTCTGCGGCAATACGCGACCCCATTTCTCGTTGAGCAATCGCCAGTTCGTACGCTGTTTGCAGATCAAGCCAGAACTCAGCGCTGTTGCCAAAATAGCGGGCGAGGCGCAGAGCCGTTTCCGGCGATATACCTCGCTTGCCATTCAGGATGTCCGTGATCCTGCCGGAGGGCAGACGCAGAGCAAGAGCAAACTTGTTGGCCGACAGCGAACGCGCTTCCAATTCGTTTTTCAGGATTCGACCGGGATGGACTGCTATTTTCAGCATGTTCGTTGTCCTTTCAATGGTAATCTGTGATCTCGACATCCCAGGCATTTCCATCCTTGAACCGGAAGCAGAGGCGCGCCAGGGACCGTTTATGTTGATCGCCCATTGTCCTTTGCGGTCACCCTTCAAAGCGTGCAAGTTAACCGACTTCAACGGACTAAGATCGCACCAACGTTTTTGCGGTATTCAGTGCAATCAAGCGCCGCGCCAAGTCTTCGTCCATGCCCGAAAACTTGTTCCTGCCGTCCAACGCAAATCGCTCGGTAGCACTGTTGGCCCATGTCTTGATCATGTATATAGCGTACTACGAGAAACGTAGTACGTCAACCGATCTTGTGTGCAAGCAGTCTGCCTACTGCTTGCTCTCCGGCTGCTCGAACTGCCGTCGTTCAAACACGCAATTTGTGTCTCGAATCCTTCCTTGAATTGGGAATCCGCCCCTTTCCGCAACGACCCCCGTTTTCCCGTTGATCTTTCGCCTATCCTGCGCAACTCTTACGGGAGGCCGCACATACTGCGGATGGTCCCGCGAAGTGCCGGTGTTGCGAAACGCGCAGTGGAGGTATTTCCATGGCCGAGGTCGCCGTTCCCCGCCAGACCGTTGCCGTCGAGCCAAGCCTGCATCGCGTGATGGGTCCGTGGCTGCTTCTGCTCTTCATCGTCGGCGATATATTGGGCACGGGCATCTACGCCTTAACCGGCCAAGTCGCCAAGCAGGTAGGAGGCGTGGTCTGGCTGCCGTTCCTGGTGGCCTTCGCCGTCGCACTGGTGACGGCGTTCAGCTACCTCGAACTGGTAACGAAATATCCGCGGGCCGCCGGAGCGGCACTTTACACCCACAAGGCATTCGGCATTCACTTCGTCACCTTCATCGTCGCCTTTGCAGTGATGTGTTCGGGTATAACCTCGGCGTCCACGGCGTCGCGTGCGTTCGCGGCCAATATGTCCGGCGCCTTCGGCCTTGGGCTTGAAGGTGGTGGCCTCGGCATCACCCTGCTCGGCCTTGCGTTCATGGCGGTCGTGGCGGTCGTCAATTTCCGCGGGGTCGGCGAGAGCGTGAAGGCCAATGTGGTGCTGACCTGCGTCGAACTGACCGGTCTTCTTATCATCATTGTCATCGGCCTGTGGGCGATCGGTACCGGACAAGGCGACGTTGCACGCGTCACCCAGTTCAACGCGGCGGCCGATCGAGGTGCGATCTGGTCGGTCATTGCGGCGACCACGCTCGCCTTCTTCGCCATGGTCGGCTTCGAGGATTCGGTCAATATGGTCGAGGAATGCAAGCAGCCGACCCGCATTTTTCCGAAGGTGCTGCTGGCCGGCCTGCTGATCACAGGCGTGATCTATGTGCTCGTTTCGATTTCGGCGATCACATTGGTGGCTCCCGAGAAACTCGGCGAGGGCGAGACGCCGCTGCTGCAGGTCGTGCAGGCGGGTGCACCGAATTTCCCGATCAGCATCTTCGGCTTCATCACCATGTTCGCCGTGGCCAACAGCGCGTTGATCAACATGCTGATGGCGAGCCGCCTCGTCTATGGCATGAGCCGCGAGCAGGTGCTGCCGACCTCGCTCGGCAAGGTGCATCCGACCAGGCGCACGCCCTATGTCGCGATCGGCTTCACCACGCTGCTTGCCTTCGGGCTGATCAGCTTTGTCGGCGCGGTGCCGGCACTGGGCGGCACGACGGCGCTGCTGCTGCTATGCGTTTTCACTGTCGTCAACATCGCGGTGCTGGTGCTGCGGAAAGATCGCGTGGAACATTCGCATTTCCGCGCGCCGACGCTCCTGCCGGTGGTGGGCGCGATATGCTGCGCCTTTCTCACGGGGCCATGGACCGGGCGCGATCCCGTTCAGTACAAGATAGCCGGCGTGCTGCTTGGAATCGGCATCGTGCTGTGGGTTCTCACCGTTCTTGCCAACTGGCTGGCCGGTCAGGGGCGTCCGCGCGACGACATGGAGCAGTTGGGCGGACCGGGACCCGTCAACTGACCACGGCCGCGATCCTTCAATAACCGCCGATAATGGGCAGTATCTCGCCGGTAATATAGCTCGAACAGTGCGGCGAGGCCAAAAACACGAAAGCCGGTGCGATCTCCTCCGGCTGGGCCGGCCGCTGCATCGGTGTCTTTCCGCCGAACTTCGAGACATCCTCGGCTCTCTTCTCCGACGGGTTGAGCGGGGTCCAGACCGGCCCCGGAGCCACGCAGTTTACGCGAATGCCTTTGGCGATGAGATTTCCCGCAAGCGCGCGCGTGAAGGCGTGAATGCCGCCTTTCGTCATGGAATAGTCGACCAGTTCCTTGCTGCCGTCGATGCCGGTCACGGATCCGGTGTTGACGATGGCCGAGCCTGGCTTCATGTGCGGCACAGCCTCCTGAGCCATATGGAAATAGCCGTACAGGTTGGTCTTCAACGTCGTGTCGAAATGCTCCACCGTCAAATCTTCGAAATCGGCGGCATGAACCTGAAAGGCCGCGTTGTTGACCAGCACATCCAGCCCGCCTAGCAATCTGACCGTTTCCGCGACCGCCTTCCGGCAGTAGTCGCGCTCCGTAACGTCGCCGGGCAGGAGGATGCAGCGCCGGCCCTCGGCTTCCACCGCCTTCTTCGTCTGCTTTGCGTCCCGTTCCTCGGTCAGGTAGGCGAGCGCTATATCGGCTCCTTCGCGCGCAAAAAGCACGGCCACCGCCCGGCCTATTCCCGAATCGCCGCCGGTGATCAGCGCGACCTTTCCGTCGAGCTTCTTCGAGCCGATGTAGAAGGGCGCTTCATACATCGGCGGCGGGTCGATCTTCCACTCTTCGCCCGGCTTTGGGTGGTGCTGCTTCGGGAAGGGCGGTTCCGGATATTGTCGCGCCCCGGCCTGCATTGCGCGCGCGTCGCTTCGGTCTTTTTTGCCGCGCGCGTCCGCCCGGTCCACGCCTTTCTGGATCGCCCGCTGTTTTTTCGCTTCGCTGTCTGCCTCGTTGCGGTTCGGTGTCGGCATCGCAATCTCTCCTCGTTCGTCCATGACCAACGCGTCGGCGACAAAAAGGTTGAGGAGTTTAGTTCGACTTTCCATGTCTTGCTTTGAGGTGAGGTGAAGCAGCGGCTCGCGCCCTGAATCCGGGGTCCCGCGTCGCGGCGCCCGAACGAAATGTGGGGAACCTTTCTGCGGAGGGGCTTTTCAGGCTAAGGAGAATGTGGTTTTCGAGGCGATTCGAACGAGGGGCAGTGCAGCGGAAGATGGCGGGGATCGCGCTCTGATGGCCAAGGACAACCGAGGCGACTTTTATCCCGTCCCGGTCGTCGACCAAGGCACGCGACCCGGCGCGATCACACGGCTGATTTTGTTCATCCTTGTGCTCACCGTCACGGCCGTCGTCTTCGGCATATTTCGTGAGCGCCTTGGCGATCCGTTTCTGCTTGGCATGCTCGGCGTCCTCGCGATGACGGGTGTCGGCTTCCTGTTCGCCGCCGCTATCGGTTTCGTGCAGATCGCTTCCCGCTCGACGACCGACGAACTGTCGAAGTCTTTCATCGATTCCATGGCGCAAGGGCTGGTCGTCACCGACAGCAAGGGGAGGATAGTCTACGCCAACCGAGCCTACGCGGATATGACGGGCGCCACCAGCGCTTCCGACCTGCGCACGGTGGAGGCGCTTCTTTCCGATGTGCCCGAGGCCGCGGATGCGATCTACCGGCTGGCCTCCGATCTCAGGGACGGACAGCCCGGTTCGGGCGAGTTTCGTTTGGCCCGCTCGCTGAGACCGGGCGCCAATGGCGGCCCGCGCTGGTACCGCGCACAGGCGCGAACCTTCAAGATACCGGGTGAGCGGCAATTTTTCTCGGCCTGGCAACTCGCCGACATTTCGCGCGAGCGGGCCGAACAGGAGCGGTTTTTCCTCGATCTGCAACAAGCGATCGACCATCTCGATCACGCGCCGGCCGGCTTTTTCGCCGCCGATGCCGAAAGCCGTATCACCTACGTCAATTCCACGCTGGCAGAATGGCTGGGCGTCGATCTGGCAAGTTTCACGCCCGGCGACCTGACGCTCGGCGAGATTGTCGCGGGCGACGGCATGGCGCTGATCCGTGCCGTGAAGGCCGATCCCGGCACGACCAGGAACGCCGTCATCGATCTCGATCTCGCAATGGCAACGGGGCAGGCGCTGCCGGTGCGCTTGCTGCATCGTGTCACCGCCAACAGGGATGGCTCCAGCGGCCCGACACGCACGGTCGTCCTGAACCGGACGCAAGGCGAGGATTCCTCATCGAATCTGAGGGCTTCGGAGATACGCTTCACGCGATTCTTCAACTCCACCCCGATGGCGATCGCCGGCGTCGATCAGCGCGGACGCATCCTGCGCACCAACGCACCGTTCTTTTCGCTGTTCGCGACGGTTGTCGACCGCGATGCGATCGACAGGCATATCCGCTTTGATTCGGTCATCCACGAGCGCGACCGGCCGGTCTTTGCGCTCGCGCTCGAAAAGGCTCGCCGCAGGCAGGCGGACATCGATCCGATCGAGACCGTCCTGCCCAACAACGAGGAGCGCCACGTCCGGCTCTACGTAAACGCGGTGGCCGATTCATCCGAGGGTGACGCCGCGGAAGAGGCCGCGATCGTCTATGCCGTGGATACGACCGAGCAGAAGGCGCTGGAAGGCCAGATGGCGCAAAGCCAGAAGATGCAGGCCGTCGGACAGTTGGCGGGCGGCATCGCGCACGACTTCAACAACGTGCTGACGGCCATCATCATGGCTTCCGACCTTCTGCTCACCAACCACAGGCCGTCCGATCCGTCCTTCCCGGACATCATGAACATCAAGCAGAATGCGAACCGGGCGGCGTCGCTTGTCCGGCAACTTCTCGCCTTCTCGCGCAAGCAGACGCTTCGGCCGGAAGTCCTCAGCCTGACCGACGTGCTGGCCGACCTGCGCATGCTGCTGACGCGCCTGGTCGGCAACAACATCAAGCTCAAGGTCGATCACGGCCGCGATCTGTGGCCGGTGAAAGTCGACATCAGCCAGTTCGAACAGGTGATCGTCAATCTTGCGGTCAATGCGCGCGATGCCATGCCGTCGGGCGGATCGCTCACGGTGCGCACGAGGAACGTCAGCACGGACGAGGCGCGATCGTCCTCCTATCATCGCGAGCTCGGGAGCGGCGACTTCGTGCTGGTCGAGATAGAGGATAGCGGAACGGGAATTGCTCCAGAGGTGCTGAAGAAAATCTTCGAGCCGTTCTTCACGACCAAGGAAGTCGGCAAGGGCACGGGCCTGGGCCTGTCGATGGTGTACGGCATCATCAAGCAGACGGGAGGCTATATCTTTTGCGAATCCGAGGTCGGCAAGGGCACGGTATTCCGCATTTTTCTGCCGCGTCATGTCCCCGAGGCGCGCGACGCGGCACTGGAGGCCGCGCCCAGGCCGGAAGGCGCCGAGGGGCGCGCGGCGCAGGCTCCCGCCAGGACAGGTGCCGCCCCGGCGGGCGCGCCGGTCAAACAACCCGAAGCGACGCGCGACCTTTCGGGTTCCGCCTGCGTCCTGCTCGTCGAAGACGAGGATGCCGTGCGCATGGGAGGCATGCGCGCGCTGACCTCGCGCGGCTATACCGTTCACGAGGCCTCGTCCGGCATCGAGGCCCTTCAGGTCTATGAGGAACTCAAAGGCAAGGTGGACATAGTGGTGTCCGACGTGGTCATGCCGGAAATGGACGGGCCGACGCTGCTCGGTGAACTGCGCAAGCGCGACCCGGACATAAAATTCATATTTGTTTCGGGTTATGCGGAGGATGCGTTCGCGAAGAACTTGCCGGCTGACGCGAAGTTCGGTTTCCTGCCCAAGCCGTTTTCGCTGAAACAACTCGCGACGGTCGTGAAGGAAATGCTTGAAGGCGGATGAGCGGACCGGACGGTCGGCCGATCGTAGCAGTTCGCCACGGGTACGTTCGAGGCAACGATGACACCGCACAATGAGGCTTCACGGGGCGACTACGCGGAAACTGTGCTGGTGCCAGGCGATCCGCTCAGGGCACAATGGATTGCCGAGGCCTTTCTCGACAACCCGATATGCGTCAACAGAGTTCGCGGCGCGGTCGGCTTTACCGGCTACTATCAGGGAAAGCGGATCAGCCTGCAGGCGACCGGCATGGGCCGGCCGTCATTTTCCATTTATATCCATGAACTGGTGGCGTTCTACGGCGTGCGGACGATCATCCGCATCGGCTCCTGCGGGGCACTGACGACGCAAACCCCGATCCGCGATGTATTCATCGCCGAAAGCGCGGTCATGGACACGGATCTGGAAAGCAACGCGGCATCCGGCAGGCCGGATCCCGACCTCTTCCAGCGGGCGATCGAAGCCGCGGCCAGGGTTTCGGTTGCCTGTCATGTCGGTTCGATGGTTTCCAGCGACCTCTTTTACCATCCCGAGCAGGCGACGCGTTTCGACCTGCCGAGGGCGAGGGGCATCATCGCCGTGGACATGGAAACCGCGAACCTGTTCACGCTTGCAAAAGCGCTCGGCTTCCGCGCCCTCTCGATCTGCACGGTTGTCGACAGTCTGCTGACCGGCGAGGAAACCGCCTTGTCGGAACGCCCCGAACTGTTTCGCGGCATGGCTCGCGTCGCACTCGATGTGGCCGGCGCGACTGGATAGCCGGCTTGGCCCGGGCACGCCGATCGCGAGCGGGCGCTCGGTTCTCGCATTGGGCAGGAAAATCGTCTATCCAATTTCAATGCGGTTCCGCGACCGCCAGTTGCGGAGGGATGGCGATGCTTCGGGTTCAGAAGGTTCCGGTGGACGACATTTATGTGCCGACTGCCCGGCGCAAGACTTTACATCCCGAGACGGTCCGGCTGCTGGCCGAGGACATGCTCGAAAACGGTCTGAAGACACCGATCCTGGTCCGCCACGACGGCAAACGCCACATTCTGGTGGAAGGGCTGCACCGGCTGGAAGCCGCGAAATGGCTGGGCGAGACGGAGATCAATGCCTATCTCGTCCACGCCAAGCGCCATTGACTTGACCGCCGCGAGTGACGCCGCCAGCGCCAGGCGGCTTCCAGAATTCTTCGTGAGGGGTGTCGGCACGGGTCTGTCGCGGGCGTCCTCGGTGTATCGCAAACGGCAGCACGGCTGCCGGACAAGCCGCAACACGGAGCCCGAAATGCTGAAGTCCGCTTTGATCACGCTTCTTGCATCAGCCGCGACGCTCGCCATGCCGATCCTGGCGAAAGCGGAGCAGCCGAAGACCCGGCAAGCCAAAACACAAGCCGCGCCCGCGCCGGCCAGGAGCGGGCGCATAGCAGTGCGCGGTATCGACTATTACTACGAAATCCGGGGCGAGGGTCAGCCACTGCTGCTTCTGCATGGCGGGTTGGGCTCCATCGACATGTTCGGCCCGGTCATGGCGACACTGGCGGAGGACCGCACTGTGATCGGCGTCGACCTGCAGGGACACGGGCGCACGACCCTCGGGGAGCGGCCAATCGACCTCAAGGCGATCGGCGACGATTTGGCGGCGATTCTGGAAAAGCTTGGCTACAATCAGGTCGACGTGCTCGGCTATTCGTTTGGCGGGGGCGCGGGCTTCCGGCTTGCCGTGCAGCATCCGGACGTGGTGCGGCGGCTGGCCCTGGTCTCCGCCGGCTACGCGCGGGATGGGTTCTATCCCGAGATGCTGCCCATGCAGGCCGCGGTGAGCGGCGCCATGGCGGATATGATGAAGGACACGCCGATGTATAAGAGCTACATGGCGGTCGCCCCCAAGCCGGATGATTTCCCGAAGCTGCTCGATCGGATGGGCGAATATATGCGCGTGCCATACGACTGGTCCGACGAGGTGAAGGCTCTGACGATGCCGGTCATGCTGGTCTTCGGCGACAGCGACATGTATCGCCCCGAACACATCGTGAAATTCTACCAGCTTCTGGGCGGCGGCCTGAAGGATGCGGGCTGGATGCGCGAAAACATGTCTCGAAATCGCCTGGCGATCATTCCGAACCGTACCCATTACGATGTCTTCTTCGCGCCGGAACTGGCCAGCATGGTCCTGCCTTTCCTCAATGGCGAGACATCCGTGGCGACGTGGGACGAAATGGTAGGCGCGCAGCAGTAGTTGTGTCTGAACCACGGGCCTTCGCCGCAGGATGGCGGAGAGCGCGGGGAAGGCGCCGCCATTTTGCGGCGCCTGCATTCGCGCTGGCCCATGCTGGCCCACGGGTGTAGTCTTCTCTGCGGATCGGTCCGCCCGCTGGAGGGCTGGCCGCGCGACCAGCCGGCGGGCATGGCGAGAAGCCGGTTTCCGGGTGCGGCATGGGTTGAATCGAAGCCCCCGGAGTATTCTCGCCGTCCATCGCGCCGCGCCGGTCGCCATTCGAGCGACGCGAAGGAGACGGTGATGGGTATCGCGCTTACCATGCAGGAATATCTGGAGGACAACCACGTTCCCTATGACGTGGCGCGTCACGGCAAGACCGGTTCGTCGGCGATGACGGCCGAAGCAAGCCATGTGCCTGGCGGCGGACTCGCCAAGGGCGTGGTGCTGCGATGGGACGGCAGCTATCTGCTGGCCGTGGTGCCCGCATCGCGGCATGTCGACCTAGAAAAGGTGGGCGCGCTGGTTGGCGAGCGCGTTGAACTTGCCTCCGAGGACGAGGCCAGCGCGCTGTTCCCGGACTGCGACACTGGCGCGGTGCCGGTGCTCGGCGCACCCTACCGGATCGCCTGTGTCGTGGACGATCGGCTGGAACGCCGCGAGGAGGTGTGGTTCGAAGGCGGCGACCACCGCACTTTGGTGCATGTTTCCGGCGATGGTTTTGGCCGGCTCATGTACGGCATCCCGCACGGCAGGATCAGCGACTGACTTCTGGCCGCCGGGTTTGACCGTGAACGCGCCCAGCCAAGTGCTGTAGCCGCGCGCGATTGAAGGTTCACGCGCGGACAATGCCGTAATCCTGGGGTTCACAAACAATGGATCAATGGGCCGCCATAGTCGGTGACTTGAATGTCCACTGATCTCTCGTCTAGGGTCACCCCATGGCACGCGTCCGCGCGAAAATTTCAGGCGTCGCCGTGACTCCGTCGCCGCGAACGCGGCGCGCGGAGCTCATGCGCCTTTGCGCGCGCATCGGCTTTTCGCCGCCTTCCACCTCTCGCTGAGTCCATGCCGGCGACCAGCCGGAATGATTGAGGACGAGAGGCTAACCCCATGAGCTATCATAATTATTCGTTGGAACTGCTGCAGCGGATCGATGCCGCGCATCACCTGCATCCCTTTACCGACCATAAGGACCTGCGCGCTTCCGGCAGCCGCATGATCGTACGCGCCGACGGGCCGTTCATCTACGATTTGCAAGGTAATGAAATCCTCGACGCCATGGCCGGCCTTTGGTGCGTCAACATCGGCTACGGCCGGCACGAGCTGGCCGAGGCCGCTTATGCGCAGATGAAGGAACTGCCATATTACAATTCCTTCTTCCGCTGCACGACGCCGACGCCGACGCTGCTTGCAAGGAAGATCGCCGAACTGGCTCCGAAAAGCGTCAACCAGGTGTTCTTCGGCTCCTCCGGCTCGGAGGCGAACGACACCGCGCTTCGCATGGTCCGGCACTTCTGGGCGCTGGAAGGCAGGCCCGAGAAAAACCGCATCATATCGCGCAAGAATGCCTATCACGGCTCGACGATCGCCGGCACGTCGCTGGGCGGCATGGAAAACATGCACGGCCAGCTTGGCGGCGCGGTGCCCAACATCGTCCATGTGATGATGCCGTATTCATTTGAACTGGCGCTACCGGGCGAGAGTGACCATGAGTTCGGTCTGCGCGCCGCCAGGGCGGTCGAGGACGCGATTGTCGAGGCTGGCGCCGACAAGGTCGCGGCTTTCATCGGCGAGCCGATCATGGGAGCGGGCGGCGTCAAGATTCCGCCGGCGAGCTACTGGCCGGAGGTTCAGCGCATCTGCCGCAAATATGACGTGCTCCTGATGCTGGACGAGGTCATCACCGCTTACGGCCGAACCGGCAACTGGTTCGCCGCGGAGACCTTCGGCGTGGAGCCGGACACAATCACCACGGCGAAGGCGCTGACTTCCGGCTATCAGCCGCTATCGGCGCTGCTGGTCGGCGACCGGATTGCCAGGACGCTGGAGATGAAGGGCGGCGAGTTTTACCACGGTTACACCTATTCCGGGCATCCGGTCGCCTGCGCCGTCGGCCTCAGGAACCTTGAGATCATCGAGGAGGAAGGCCTGGTGGAGCGGGTGCGCGGCGACACGGGGCCCTATTTTGCAGAAATGCTGCGCGAGAGGATCGCCGGCCACGCGCTGGTCGGAGAGGTCCGCAGCGTCGGACTGATGGGCGCGATCGAAATCGTCAAGGACAGGCGGACGCGCCAGCGATTCGTGCCTGATGGAAGTGCGGCCGTCGTGGTGCGCGATCATGCGATCGCGCAAGGCTTGATGATGCGGGCCACCGGCGACACGATGATCCTGTCGCCGCCGATCATGTGGACGCGGCGGACGATCGACCTTGCCGGCGAGCGCATCGCCAAGGCGCTCGATCTCGCCGAAGCACAGCTGCGCGGATCACACTGACAGCGATGGCGGGTGGATGCTCGGCTCCGCCCGCCGAATTCCCCGGTTGAAGCGGCGCGAAGGATCGGTGATGCCGCCGACCACGCTGAAAGCGGGCTGGAGTGGCCGGATCAATCGGGTAGGAGGTACAGTCGGGCAATCCGCAACTCAGCCTTCACTCTCATACCCGGACCAGCGCGCGTGCCGCCGACGCTGGCGCACAAACAACAATTTCTCGGATAAGTTGGTTCAATCCTGAAACCAAACCGAGATGGTTAATAGTTGCTGGCACGCCAAACAACTCGCGCGCTCCTGCCGCCTCCGCCTGCTACCCGGAAAGAAGGCCGAGAGTTTCGATCCACAGGTCGTTGGTAAGAAGCCAGGGAGCAAGGGACGCCACAGCCTTCCGTCCAATCTTTAGCGATTTGGTTTCTGAAGCAGGGCGAGACGCCGATATTCTGTGGCTTTTCTCCAAGTTGAAGGTCTTCGCATCACTCATCGCCGCTGTCTCGCGCAGCAGCAACTGATCAAAGTACCAGTTGCGCTTCGAGTTCGGTTTGAAGCGATGGTCCACGTAGTTGGCCATCAGTTGCGCAAGTCTGAAGCCTTCGGGCGTGGCATTCAGGAAAAGCGACCCGGCCGCCGGCGACGTCCATGGTAGCCAATCTTGCCAGATGACATTCCGAAAACCAGCGTCAAATTCCTTGTAGTAAAGAACTGCTTTTTCTGGGCGCTTTATAAATCTGTTATCGATATCACTGATGTATATTGGACCCATCACTTTCATGAACTCGAGAGCTCTTGCGAAGCGAGCTGTTGCGAAATAGGTATAGTCGTCTTCATAGGGATATTCTTCTGTCGAAAAGGATACCTTTTCATAACGACCCCGCAGCGTGTTCATCTGCGACTCGCACGCATCGTCAGAGTTCACCACATGGAAATGCACTGGCACCACAGCACTTAGGTTGATTAGCGTCTGGAGGATCTCTCCCGAAAACCTGCAAAAATACCTCTTGTCTGCACAGAGCAGGACTGTCAACGACCTCACATAGGGCCTGTCCAGCCAAACAACTGGCGAGCGCATTTCCTTGATCCGCGTCCTCTGACCAAGCCACTCGGGCTGGGTCGTAAACGGTCGCAGGTTCAGCACTCCACGGTGTTGTGCGAACCATGCATGCGGCTCCTTGATGGCTGCGGCTTTCAGAAACGTCGCGTACGCCGCGCTGACCTCCCCGCGCTTCATGTGGCCGGCGCCAGTCAAGATGTGCATGGCGCGGGTATGCGCAAGGTGTGGTAGCCGATGACAGGCATCGAAGGCCATGGACCCATCAGAGTTCTAAGTCCTTATTCGCGCAAACTATCGCCTCGAGGAGGCACGCCGCGATGTAGGCATCGTTGACAGTGTAGTCGTGCTTGCACTGTTCCAAGTACGAAACGATGCATTCTGCCATTTCCGTTGGTAATTCTCGTAGTACTGAACGAAATTTGATGTGCGCCCCCGTCGCGTCTCTGGTGTGCACACCGCCACCGATTCGAGGCCAATCTGACATGTTCCGGCACTGCGACTGTTGGCTTTGCCAAAGGCGTAGCCGATGAGGCTTGACCAAAGGCCGGTTTCCTCCGTGAGCTTTTCCAGTTGAAGGCTTTGACGAAAATCGTGGAAAGGAAAGGCAGCTTATGCACGTTACGCTATCTCATACAGGGAGCGACTGACGAAACTTCTTTGCTTTCAACCGGGCGTCGGCCAAGGAAGTATCAGGATAGCAGCCAGGCCCCGCTTCGCGGCGTTTTCCATTGCGCGTCCAGATGAACACCAAAGCGCGCATTAGCGTCGCAACGCGCGCATAGTTCGGTAAGTCGGTTCGTCGCCCGCGCCATATGGTCGTATCCCTCGTTGCTGCGAAGGCGACAATAGGTTGGCCTCAACCCTCATTTCAATCATATTTTCGGACGTGGGCAACACAGAGACAACGAGAAACGCCCTGACGCACGAGATGCCGGCATATTACAGGAAAACAACTAGTTAGGGGTGAGGCCTGATACACGGCGACTCGGCGCGATGCGGTTATGCCTGTTTGCACCTACTCCCACACCGCGTCGGCCCGCGCCAAAGGCATGACCGACGCGCAATTCATGGAACTATTGGCGGTGGTGGGCATTGCAAACGATACAAACCGGCTGGTGAACGGGCTGCGACCCCCGATAGACGTGCAGTTCGAGCCTCACGAGTAGATTTCCGCTACGCCGGTATTTCAAGGATCTTCCGCCCTGAAGGGGCGAAGGTGAGAGAGTGGGAACCATTTCATGGCTTTGCGCCGAAAACGGACGATCGACAAGAACCTGCACATCGCGTCTCAATTCATGCTTGCGCCACTGGTTGTCGGCATGCGCCTTCCGCTGATGGCGTTCGAGGCGGGCAATGGCGCGAAAGGCGCGGGAGCGGAGACATCGCGGGCGGTGACGGAAAAGGCTTCCGCCGTCGCCGAGGGCATGGCTGCCGCGCAGATGTCGATGGCTGGTGCCGCCATGCGCTTCTGGCCCGAACTGTTTGCGGGAAGAACGCCGTCGCTTCTGAACGGCGTGGCGGCCGAGCGGGCCATGCACGCCGCGCTGAGGCCGGCGGGCCGAAAGGTCAAGGCCAACTACAGTCGGCTGAGCGGAAAGTAGCGACCGGAGCAGTCGAACAACGGCAAAAACCGCGCCGTTTCGCGAAGCAAACGAGCGCGGTCCTGCCAATAATACGCGCGGTCTTCGCAACTCGATACACTGCGAAGATTACGGCTCCGGTACGCAAAACCAGATCCGGAGCGTGAGAGCGGCTTCGACACCGATCTGAACTCCTTTTAGAGCGATAACCTTACCGTTGGGTTATCGCGCCCTTAAGTAAGTATGAATGCGTGCATTTAAGACGCGTTTGCGCTGCAGCCAAAATGGCGCGAAGGCGGGAAGCGAACCACACCTTCCCGTCAACGAGAACTCATCAACGCAGGCTCAAGGGCGGTATTGGTCAGCCAATGTCGCCGCGCAGCATGCGGATGATGCCGGAAAAATCCGTGTCGGCATGGCCGAGGCCGGAAAACAGCGCGTAGAGCTGCGCCGCCTGCGCGCCAAGCGGCGTGGCGGCGCCGGCAGCCTGCGCGGCCTCCTGCGCGAGTTTCAGGTCCTTCAGCATAAGGGCGGCGGCGAAACCCGGCTTGTAATCGCGGTTCGCGGGGGAGGCGGGCACCGGGCCAGGAACGGGGCAATAGCTTGTAAGCGACCAGCACTGTCCCGACGATGTTGACGCAACGTCGAACATTGCCTGGTGGGAAAGGCCGATCTTCTCGGCGAGAACGAAAGCCTCGGCGACGCCGATCATCGAAATGCCTAGTATCATATTGTTGCAGATCTTCGCCGCCTGGCCGGCGCCGGCGTCGCCGCAATGCACGATACGGCCGGCCATCGGCCGAAGGATGGGTTCGGCTCTGGCGAATGCCTCCGCCGATCCGCCGGCCATGAAGGTGAGTGTGCCGGCGGCGGCTCCGCCGGTGCCGCCGGAGACCGGCGCGTCGACCGAAGCGAGTCCGCGCCGCGCCGCGATCGCATGCGCCTTGCGGGCCGACTCGATGTCGATGGTGGAACTGTCGATCAGCAGCACGCCTTCAAGCACGTCGGCCAAGATGCTCTCGTAGACGGAGACGACATGCCTGCCGGCCGGCAGCATCGTAATCACCGCCTCGGCTGCCTTCACGGCCTCGGCCGCGTCGGCCGCTACCGTAACGCCATTCTCCCGTGCCTTAGTGAGATTCTCGGGCACGAGATCGAAGCCGCGCACCATATGGCCGGCCTTGACCAGATTCGCGGCCATCGGATTGCCCATATGGCCGAGGCCGATGAAAGCGATGGTGGTCATGGTTTCCTCCTGTGCGGTGGGCGAAGCAGACTGGCAGTAGGCGACGGACAGGGCTCTCGTCTTGGCTTATCGGGGGCTGGCGGGACCCTTCAGCCTGCCGGCCGTCGCCAGTTGGCTACCTTCCCACCAGATGCCGCGCCACGATCATGCGCATGATCTCGTTGGTGCCTTCCAGAATCTGATGGACGCGCAGGTCGCGCACAAGTTTTTCCACGCCGTAGTCGTGCAGGTATCCGTAGCCGCCATGGATCTGGAGCGCGTCGTTGGCGACCCGGAAGCCGACATCGGTGACGAACCGCTTCGCCATCGCGGACCACTTGCCGGCTTCCGCGTGCTTGGCGTCGATCCGGGCGGCGGCGGCGTAGAGGAAGATGCGCGCCGCCTGCAGCTCCGTCTCCATGTCGGCAAGTTTGAACTGAAGTGCCTGGAATTCCCTGAGCGCCTTGCCGAAGGCCTTGCGCTCACCGGCATAAGCTACAGCCTTGTCCAACGCCGACTGCGCGCCGCCCAGCGAGCAGGCGGCAATGTTGAGGCGTCCGCCGTCGAGGCCGGCCATGGCGATTTGGAAGCCCGCGCCTTCGCCCGAGAGGCGGTTCTCCACCGGCACGCGGCAGTCGGAGAAAATCACCTGACGGGTGGACTGCATGTGCCAGCCCATCTTGTTTTCGACCGCGCCGAAGGAAAGACCCGGCGTTCCCTTCTCGACAACCACGGCCGAAATGCCCTTCGGCCCGTCGGCGCCGGTCCGCACCATCACGACATAGATGTCGCTGTCGCCGGCGCCGGAGATGAATTGCTTCGTGCCGTTGACCACATAGTGGTCGCCGTCGCGCACCGCCCGCGTCTTCAGCGCAGCCGCATCGGAGCCTGAGCCGGGCTCGGTCAGGCAGTAGCTGGAGAGCCATTGCATCGAGGTCAGCTTCGGCAGGAAGCGCTGCCGCTGCTCCTCATTGCCGAAACGGTCGATCATCCAGGCGCCCATATTCGTGATGGAGATGAAAGACGCGAAGGCCGGACAGGCCCGCGACAGCGCCTCGAACACCAGCACGGCGTCGAGCCGGGTCAGCCCGGAGCCGCCGACATCGTCGCGGACATAGATGCCGCCAAAACCGAGCGGTCCTGACTCCTTGATCACGTCGACCGGAAAATGACGGTTCCTGTCCCATTCAAGCGCGTTGGGCGCGACGCGTTCGGCGGCGAAAGCCTCCGCCATTTCGCGGATGGCGCGCTGGTCCTCGTTCAGGTCGAACTGGCTGGCAGCCGGCTCCACGGTGGCGTCCATGGCATCCTCCCTGACGTTTTTCGTGTATGCGTCCCGGCCAATCTAGACCAATGATGCCCCCGTGCAACCCGATGTCGGAGCGGATCGGCAGTGCAGGAAACAAACAACGAGGTTTGCTTGGCCACGGCCGCGGGAAAGCTGTTTGCGCTGTTTCAGGCCTTCCTCACGGATGGCGTCGAACTGGTTCCGGAGCGGTTCCTCGACGGTTTGAAGATGCCTATGCAGGAGCGCGACCTCGATCCGAAATCACTGCCCTGTGTTCGCCATCTTGACCGGATTGCCGGGCTCGCGCCGCCGGCGAAGCCGCTCGTCCGTGAGCTGGCACGGGGCCGCGCCGAACTTTGCTGGGGCCAAACCTATACCGGGGCCGAATTCGGCCAGCGGTTCCTCGACAATTATGGCTGGCTGGAAATACTGGGTACGCGCGGCCACTTCGTCCATGACGAAATCGCCGCGGGATTCCTGATCCTCGGCCCGCATCTGCTCTATCCTGACCATCACCACACAGCCGAGGAGGTCTACATTGCGCTGACCGGCGGGACCGAATGGCGGATGGGCAACGGCGGATTCGTTCGGCGCGAGGCCGGCGAGGTGATCCACCATCCCTCCAATGTGAGCCACGCCATGCGCACCGGAGCGGAGCCGCTTCTGGCGATTTATCTGTGGCGCGGCGGTCCGCTGGCGCAAAAATCGGTTATCGGTGTCGCGTCACAGGGGAGTTGACCATGGCGCGCGCCATCATGCTGCAGGGCACCGGTTCGGATGTCGGCAAGACAGTGCTTGTCGCGGGACTTTGCCGCGCGGCGCGCAATCGCGGGCTGGAGGTGCGGCCGTTCAAGCCGCAAAACATGTCGAACAACGCCGCCGTCGCCGACCTTCCCGATAGAACGGGCGGCGGCGAGATCGGCCGGGCCCAGTGGCTGCAGGCGATCGCCTGCGGCGTGGCGCCGACCGTTCACATGAATCCCATACTGCTGAAGCCCCAGAGCGAGACCGGCTCGCAGATCATCGCGCAGGGAAAGGTGGTCGGCCACGCCAAGGCGCGCGACTATCAGGCAATGAAGCCGAAGCTGATGGACGTCGTGCTGGACTCCTGGCGGCAGGTGGGGGTGGGCGCCGACATCGTCATCGTCGAGGGGGCGGGTTCGCCGGCCGAGATCAACCTTCGGCCGCGCGACATCGCCAATATGGGTTTTGCCACTCGGGCCAACGTTCCGGTGCTCCTGGTGGGCGACATCGACCGTGGCGGCGTGATCGCATCGATCGCCGGCACCCACCTCATCCTGCCGGAGGGGGATCGGGAAATGATCGCCGGCTATCTGATCAACAAGTTCCGGGGCGACGTTTCGCTGTTCGATGACGGGTTGCGCGTCATCGAAAAATTCACCGGCTGGCGCTGTTTCGGCGTGGTGCCGTGGCTCAGGGCGGCGGCAATGCTGCCGTCCGAGGATTCGGTGGTGCTTGAACGTCTGGTGTCGGGCGAGAGGCGGGCGCTGAAGGTGGCCGTGCCGATGCTTCCCCGCATCGCGAATTTCGACGACCTCGACCCGTTGCGGGCCGAACCCCGGGTCGAGGTGGTGTTCGTGCCGCCGGGCGAGCGCCTGCCCGCCGACGCGGGGCTGGTGGTGATCCCCGGTTCCAAATCGACCATTGGCGACCTGATCGAATTTCGAAAAAACGGCTGGGATGCCGATCTCGCGGCGCATCGCCGGCGCGGCGGGCATGTGGCCGGCATATGCGGCGGCTACCAGATGCTGGGCCGCCTTGTGCGCGACCCCGAAGGCTTGGAGGGCAGCGTGCGCGAAACCGAGGGTCTCGGGCTGCTCGACGTCGAGACGGTAATGGAACCGGAAAAGACGGTGCGCAATGTCTCGGCGCGTTCGCTGCATTTCGACACGCCGCTTTCCGGTTATGAAATCCATCTCGGGCGCACATACGGCCCGGACTGTGTTCGGCCCGCGACGGCAATCGATGGCGTCGCGGACGGCGCGAGCTCGGCCGACGGAAAAGTGTTCGGCACCTATCTGCACGGGCTGTTCGGCGCCGACCTTTTCCGCGCGCGGTTTCTCGAAAGTCTGGGCGTGCGCGACGGCGGGATGGACTACCGCGCCGAGGTCGAGCGCGCGCTGGACGAGATCGCCGCCGAACTGGAAACGCACCTCGACTGCGATGCGATCTTCGCGGCGGCGCGGTAGGTGGGCCAAGCCCGCCGGCTGCGATCCGGCCGGTCACGCCTTTTCGTCAGCCTTCGGCCAATATGTGCCGAACGACCAGACATTGCCTTCCGGGTCGGCGCAGATGAAGTCGCGGCTGCCATAGTCGCGGTCGGTCGGCTCCTCAAGGATCTTCGCGCCCGCCGCCTTGGCCCGGGCAAACAGCGCATCCGTATCGTCCACTGCGACATAGACGCTCTTGCCGCCACCCTGGCCCGGCGCGCCGACCATGGCGCCGTATTCGTCGTCGCGCACGCTGCCCAGCATGATCATCGACGAACCCAGCACCAGTTCGGCGTGCGCCACGGTGTCGCCGTCCATGTATTTGGCATGCACGGTGAAGCCGAACGCCTCGGCCAGCCAGTCGATCATTCTTGCCGCGTCGCGATAGCGGAAGGTGGGGAAAATTCGCGGTGCTTCGATTGCCGGTGCCATGAAATCCTCCTGTCGGCGGCCTGACGCGTGTCACGCCGGTTTCTCAACGCAATATGGCCGCAGGCTGTTTCACCGTCTTGAAGGAATGTTACCTACGGCCCCGGTCCGGAAAAGTGTCTCACGGTTTTCCGACAGAGACCTGCGACAAAACAAGAGGCTAAGCAGGCGAAGCGTGGGCGAAGCCACGCAAGTCTGCTTGGGCAGCCTTGTCGATTTCAGTGGAGGCCGGCCTGCCACGCGGTGGGAGACACGCCGACAAGCGCCTGAAATTCGCGTGTCATGTGTGCCTGGTCCGCGAAACCGCAGCCCGCCGCGATGTCGGCCCAGCCGACCGCCCCGGATCGCGCCTCGCTGACTGCCCGGTTGATCCGAACGATCCGCGCCACCGCTTTGGGACCGATGCCGATCTCGTCGCGGAATTGGGCGGCAAGATGCTTTCGGCTCCATCCGGCGGCCTGAGCGAGTTGGGAAGCTGAGACCCTTCCGCGGGAAGCTTCGATCCGCTCGAATGCATGGCGGATGGCGGTGGACGGAGCCGCGCCGGAGAGTATCCGCTCGGCTACGAAGCGCTCCGCGATCGCGATGCGCGCCCGCCATGTCGGTGCATTGCCGAGCTGCTCGCGAAGGGCCGCGCCGTCGGTGCCGAGAACATCGTCAAGCGGCACCATGCGCGCGGCCAGTTCGTACATGGGCAGACGGAAGAAGCGGCGCGCGCCCAGCGGCGTGAAATCGATCTGCAGGCAGTTTGCGGCACCGAAGGAATTGATGACAACCGGCCCGGCGAACAGGCCGGCCGCGAAACTGTCGACGCGGTCGGCGCCGGTCGGGTCGCGGCCGAGGCCGATGGCGAAAGGCTCGCCGAAGCTGATCACCAGCGGCACCGTCAGCGAGGCGCATTCGCGCTGGCGGGAATGGCCGCGCAGCGTTTCGCGATAGTCAGTGATCCGGCTGACGATGCCGCGCAGGAATCCGTCCGGGAGATGCTTGCTCATCTCGAAAGCGGTCGCGGCCGGAGGCTGGGGCGACAGCAAGGTCATGGCTACTCCTTGGCGGCGAACGCGTCGGAATTGGAGGTCCGTTCAGGTCACATCGCTAATCCGAGGCCTCAACACTAACAAACCCCCACCAGCGGGTCAAAATGGCCTCTGCACCTCACCGGAGGTCAGCGGCAACTCCATGAACACGATGTATGGCATCAGCTTCTCAGGATATTGTTGATACGGTGCACAGCGTCTGAATCCGATCGACTTGTACATGGCGATCGCCTCGGTCAGGAGATTTCCCGTATCGAGCCGCATTAGCTTGAAGTTTTCGTCTTTTGCCGAGCGGATGAGCGCATCGCAAAGCTTGCGCCCATAGCCGTGGCCGCGAAACCGGTCCGGCACGAACAGGCGCTTCATTTCGCAGATGCCGTTGCCAAGCTTCTGATAGGCGACGCAGCCGCAAATCTCGCCTTCGTGGCGGGCCAGAAAAACCTTGCCTTTCGGTGCTCCATATTTTTTGGCAAGGCCGCCAAGCTCGCGTTCCAGCGACTGGTGGCCGAGAATCTGATCAACGAACCACGCTTCATCGCGGTATCTGTCGCGAAGCCATGCGACATACTCCCCGACAAGTCCGCCAAACGCTGAATAGTGGCCGGGAGAGTCCGCCACGAAAATGGAATCTGTTGCCACCCACTCCCTCACATGACCCTCAATTACCCGGCCGCAGAATGACACCTCATCCTTGCGGGCGCCAGAGGCGGCCTTTGATTCAGCAGGGAACGCGGCTTGTATGGAAACCGTTTGCGCCAGGCCGATTTCGCGCTACGAAGGCGGCAACAGGCAGGCGGAGTTTCTGGCATGGCGAATGGATTGCTGGCGCGTGTGCGAACGATTTTCGAGGGCGACCCCGGCGTGCGCAAGGTGGCGGACGACCCGGCGCTGACGGCGGAGCTGCTGCTGCTGTTCCGCATGATCCTGGCGGACGGCGTCATCACCGACAACGAACTCGCGACTTTCCGCCGCATCTGCCGCGAGTCCTTCGGCATCGGCGAGGAAAGCATCGAGGGTGTCGTCGAGTTCCTCAACGATTTCGGATACGAGACCAGCGGCACCCAGGCGCTATCGCTGTTCCAGGATCTCGACATGGATCGCCGCAAGGTTCTCGCCCGGAACATGGCCGAGATCGCCAAGGCCGACGAGAAACTGGCCGAGAAGGAAGTGCGGCTGCTGCGGCGCGCCCTGGAAGTGCTGGGGTTGAGCCCGGTCGATCTGGTGAGGCCGCAAGGATAGGCCGTCAGCCCTGCTCGTGCAGCTTTCTGGCAATCGCCCGGCGAAGGTCGGGCGCGGTGTCGACCAGCGCTTTTGCGGCTTCGGACTTCGGGCTGCCAAGGACTTGCGCCGTGGAGCCACGCTCGACGATGCACCCTTCATGCATGACCAGCACCTCGTCGGTGATGGCCCGGGCCACCGTCAGGTCATGCGTGATGAACAGATAGGCGACGCCGAGCCTCTGGTTTAGTTCGGTGAACAGGTCGAGGATTTGGGCGCGGATCGAAACGTCGAGCGCCGACACCGCCTCGTCCGCCACCACCAGCTTCGGGCGCGTTATGATGGCGCGCGCAATGGAAAGGCGCTGGCGCTGGCCGCCTGAAAACTCGTGCGGGTATTTCTGCATGTCGTCGGCCTTCATGCCGACCTGATGCAGCGCCTCGGCCACCAGTTCGCGGCGCGCCGCCTTGTCCGGCATGGGCCGCAACAGGCCGAGGGGTTCGGCCACCAGCCGCTCGACCCGGTGGCGCGGGTCGAAGGAACCGTAGGGATCCTGGAAGACCACCTGCATGTTGCGGCGCGCCGGTCGGAGTTCCGCCTCGCTTTTGCCGGTTAGCGGCTCGCCCATGAAGCGGATGGCGCCGCCGGTAGGCTCTTCCAGCGCGAGAATCAGGCGCGCGAGCGTGGATTTGCCGCAGCCGGATCGTCCGACCAGAGCCAGCGAGCGGCCCGGCGCAAGGCTGAAGGACACGCCATCCACGGCGCGGAAGGTTTTCGGCCTGCCGAATAGGGAAGGGCGGGCGCCGGCATAGTCCTTGGTGATGGAAGCCACTTCAAGGAGTGCGGATGATCTCCCGTGCGGCGCTGCCGCATTACCGGGGCTGGCAGTGCCGAAACGCTGCGCAGGGGAAGCTGGCGGCAAGACCGGTGCCCCGCCATCCCACGCGGCACTTTTGTCCGCAAGGTGAACGGCAGGGCGTCCCGCCGGAACATGCATGGAGGCAAGCGCGAGCTGGCGCGTGTAGGGATGCACCTGCGCCGACAGCGTTGGCGCGGTCTCGCCGGTCTCCAGCACAACGCCGGACCGCATGATGGCGATGCGGTCGGACATTTCCGTCACCACGGCCAGATCGTGCGAAATCAGCAGCAGTCCCATGCGGTTCTCGGCGACGAGTTCACGCAGAAGGTCGAGGATCTGCGCCTGCAGGACCACGTCGAGCGCCGTGGTCGGCTCGTCCGCGATCAGCAGCTTGGGCTTCAGCGCGCAGGCGATGGCAATGACGACGCGCTGCCGCTGGCCGCCCGAAAGCTGGTGCGGAAAGCGCGACAGCGGGAATTTTTCGGCAGGCAGCCCGACGCGGTCGAGGATCCTGCGGGCACGCTCCTCCGCCTCCGCCCGACCGGCGCCGGTGTGCCAGCGTATGCCCTCGGCCACTTGTTCGCCTATGGTTTTCACCGGGTTCAGCGCCGTCATCGGCTCCTGGAACACCATGCCGATTTCGTCGCCGCGCAGGCGGCACATCTCGTCCTCGGATGCCGCGAGCAGATCGACGCCATTGAAGCGGATGCGGCCTTTCGCCCGCGCGCCGTCGGGCAGGAGGCGCATCACCGAGAGCGCCGTCATCGACTTGCCCGAGCCGGACTCGCCGACCAGGCCGAGCACCTCGCCGGGCTCGATGGCGAGATCGACGTCCTTCAGGATGTCGCTCCCGCCGATCGAAAGAGACAGTTTTTCGATGGCCAGCAGGCTCATCGCCGCCGCCTGAGTTTAGGGTCGAGCGCGTCGCTGACCCCGTCACCGAGGAGATTGAGGCCGAGCACGGTAATCATGATGGCGAGGCCGGGAAACAGCGCCAGCGAAGGGGCCACCATCATGCGCGTCTGCGCGTCGAACAGCATGCGGCCCCAGCTCGGCATAGGTGGCTGGGCGCCTAGCCCTACATAGGAGAGGCCCGCCTCGGCCAGGATGCCCAGGGCGAACTGGATCGTCCCCTGCACCAGCAGCATTGTCGCGATGTTGGGCAGGATGTGCTCGATCGTAATCAGCGTCTTGCCCTTGCCCGCGGCGCGGGCGGCAAGAATGAACTCGCGTGGCCAGATGGCGAGTGCGCCGGCCCGCGCCACGCGGGCGAACACCGGGATGTTGAAAATGCCGATCGCGATGATGGCGTTGACGGCGCCCGGTCCGAATACGGCGGTGATCATGACGGCCGACAGCAGCGCCGGGAAGGCAAAGACGAGGTCGTTGAAGCGCATGACCATGTCGTCGAGCACGCCGCCGCGCGCCGCCGCCAGGCAGCCGAGCGGCACGCCCAACCCCATGCCGATGCCCACCGCGACCAGCGCGACCGCGATGGAATTGCGCGCGCCGACCATGATCATGGAAAACACGTCGCGGCCAAAATGGTCCGTGCCGAAGAGGTGGCTGGCCGATGGCGGCTGCATGCGGTTTTCCACCACCAGCTTCGTCACGTCGTAAGGTGTCCAGACGAACGAGGTCAGGGCCATTGCAACGATGGCCGCGGTGATTACGAAGCCTGCCACGAAGGAGCGGCTGGCGAGCGCGCGGTCGAGGAATCCGGCAAAGCCGTCGCGGGTCGCGGGAACGGAGAAGTCGCTCATCGCCGTGCCCTCAGCCGGGGGTCCAGCAGCGCGTAGGACAGATCGACGAGGAAGTTGACGGCAATTACCGCCACGACCAGCAGCATCACGACGCTTTGCACCACGATCAGGTCGCGCTGGGTGATCGCCTGGAAGATCAGCCGGCCAAGGCCGGGGAGGTAGAAGACGTTTTCGATGATGATGGTGCCGGCAAGCAGGAAGGAAAATTGCAGCCCGACGATGGTGACGACGGGGATCAGCGCATTGCGCAGCGCATGGCGCCACAGCACCATGCGCTGCGGCAGGCCCTTGGCGCGCGCGGTGCGGATGAAATCCTCGCCGAGCACTTCCACAAGTGCCGAACGGGTGACACGGGCGAGGATCGCGGCTTGCGGCAAAGCGAGCGCGACCGCCGGCAAGGCGAGTGCCTTCAGCGCCGGCCATATGCCGGCGCTCCAGCCGGGAAAGCCGCCGGCAGGCACCAGACGCAGCCAGACGGCGAAAACATAGATCAGGATGAGCGCGAACCAGAAATTGGGGATCGCCACGCCGACCTGAGCGGCGCCCATGGTGAGCGCGTCCGCCGCGCGGCCGCGCCGCTCCGCCGCGAAAACGCCCACCGGAATTGCAATTGCCACCGCCAGCATGAGCGAGATCAGCGCAAGCGGCAGCGAGACGGTCAGCCGCTCGGCGACAAGGTCGATGACAGGCACGGAGTAGGTATAGGAACGCCCGAGATCCAGCGTGGCAAGGCCACCGATCCAGTTGAGGTAGCGGACGGGAAGCGGCGCGTTCAGGCCCATCTGCTGGCGCAAGGTTTCAAGGGCTTCGGGCGTGGCGTTCATGCCAAGCATCAGCCTGGCCGGGTCGCCCGGCAAAACTTCCAGCACCGTAAAGACGACGAGCGACGCCACCACCAGCGTGGCAAGGCCCACCATCAGGCGCTTGGCGAGGTAGGCGGTCATGCAGGCGCCGATTTCCGGTGCCGGCTCACGCAGCCCGCCTCCCGACGCATCTTATGTCGGCGGCTCCAAGTCTTGACTGTTTGCGCTGCCCCAGACGGTCAAGCTTCATCGCCCTTCGTGTCAATCCGCCCACTTCACTTTCGTCAGATCGTTTGCCTGGATCGGCGCGTTCTCCCACAGGCCTTCCACCTTGGCGTCCCAGATTCCGATCTTGGGCAGTTCGAACAGGAAGCCGTTCACCGCGTCGTCGGCGAGGATCTTCTGCGCCTGTTTGTACAGTTCGGTGCGCTTGGCATCGTCGGAACTCAGGTTCAGCTCTTCGATAATCTTGTCGAAGGCGGGATTGTCGTAGCCGAAATAGTAGTCCTTGCGCGAATAGATATCGATGTCGTTGGGCTCGGTGTGCGAGACGATGGTGAGGTCGAAGTCCTTGTCGGTGAAAACCTGCTTCAGCCAGTCGGCCCATTCGACCGGAACGATCTCCAGATCGACGCCGATCTCGCGCAGTTGCGAGGCGACGATCTGGCCGCCGTCGCGCGCATAGGCGACGGGCGGCAGCTTCAGCGTCGCCGAAAAGCCGTTCTCGAATCCGGCCTCCTTCAGCAGTTCCTTGGCCTTGGCGATGTCATGCGGGTAGGTGCCGGTCAGGTCGACATAGGCCTTGTTGGCGGGCGAGAAATGCGATCCGATCGGCGTGCCGAGGCCGGACGAGGCGCCGTCGATGATCGCCTTGCGGTCGATCGCATGGGCGATCGCCTGCCGCACCTTGAGATTGTCGAAAGGCGCCTTCCTGTTGTTGGTGGAAAGAATGGTCTCGCCCTCCGTGGAACCGATTGCCACCTTGAAGCGCGGGTCGGACTGCACCTGCGGAAGCGCGTCGCCGACGTTGAAGTTCGGGAAGGCCTGCACGTCGCCCGACAGCAGCGCCGGAATGGCCGCCGCCGCGTCGGGAACGATGCGGAACTCCGCGCGGTCAAGGCCGGCAGGTTCGCCCCAATAGTCGGGATTCCTGACGATACTGATGGCCGATCCCTTGGCCCAGTTGTCGAACTTGAACGGACCGGTGCCGACCGGCTTTTCCTTGTTGGCCGCTGCGCTCTCGGGCGCGACGATCACCGCGTCGCCCCACCCCAAATTGTAGAGGAAGGAACCCTGCGGGTTCTTCAGGGTCACCTTCACGGTGGCCGGGTCGACCGCTTCGACCGTGTCGATCGCCGCAAAAAGACCCTTCTGGGCGTTGGTCGAGTCGGCGGCCCTCGCCCGGTCCAGCGAGAATTTCACGTCGTCCGCGGTGAAATCGCTTCCGTCGTGAAACTTCACCCCGGTATGCAGCTTGAACGTGTATGTCTTGCCGTCGTCGGAGACGATCCAGCTTTCGGCGAGCGCCGGCAGCACTTCACCGGAAGGACCGACGCGGGTGAGCCCTTCGAAAAGATTGGCATAGACGACCTCGTCGATCGCGGCGGCCGCCCCGGCGGTCGGATCGAGGTGAGGCGGCTCCAGCGGCATGCCGAGAACGAGATCCGTCCGGGCCGCGAAGGCCGCGCTGCCCGACAGCGCCACGGCTACCGCGGTGAGAACAATGTTCCATGCACGCATTGAATTGGCTCCTGCCTCTCGAAGGTGCCGGATCAAAGCGCGATTTTCGTCGCGAGTAAATCGCGGATTGTTGCGACCTTCGGGGCGCGGTGGAAATGCTGTTCCAGCATGACAGGATTGCGCGCTGGCGCATCCGCCGCTAGAGCAAGTTGCGATTGGATTGAACCATTCTGCCGGGCCGGTTTGGGCCAAATCCATCGGGCTTCGGCTCGGCCGTACCACCGGTACGACCTTCGCCGTGACCTTGACCCAACCGTCACCGGCAGAATGGTTCAATCCAATCGCAACTTGCTCTAATGCCGCGCGGCAGGCGCGATCCTCCTGGATATATCGCGCCGCTCTTGAAAACTGGAAGCCGTGGGAGCCGCCGATGGATGCCGAAGCCCTGAAACAACAGCAGGCGCCGCTGAAGAGTGCCTATCGCGAAACACCCGGGAAGGCGCTGATAACGCTGCGGGCCAAGGGGTCGATCGATGACAGCGCGATTGCCTGCAAGGTCGAAACCGGTCGGGCGCTCGCCGTCGCCGGCCTGCATCCCGCGACGGGCGGCAGCGGGCTTGAACTCTGCTCGGGCGACATGCTGCTCGAGGCGCTGGTTGCCTGCGCGGGCGTGACGCTCAAGGCCGTCGCAACGGCGCTCGCCTTCAGGCTGGACGGAGCGACCGTGACGGCCGAAGGCGATCTCGACTTTCGCGGCACGCTGGGCGTCGCCAAGGATGCGCCCGTCGGGTTCAAGGCGATCCGCCTCGCCTTCCAACTCGCCACGGACGAGCCTCGGGAGCGTATCGATGCGCTGCTGAAGCTGACCGAGCGCTATTGCGTGGTGTTCCAGACGCTCAACCAGCGGCCGGAACTGACTGTTATGGCAAGCACAATCTAAGCAGGTTCCCGGAAAAGTGTGTCACGGCTTTCCGACAGAAACCTGCGACAAAACAAGAGGCTGAGCAGGCGAGCGTGGGCGAAGCCACGCAAGTCTGCTTAGCCGCGCGCCGCGCCGCGCAAGAGCAGGTCGAGGCCGATCGCCATCACTTCGGCCGACTCCAGCATGTCGGTGATGCCGACCCATTCGTCGGGCCGGTGGGCGAGATCGAGGTTGCCGGGGCCGTAGGCCACGCAGTCGTAGATATGGCCGATGCGGCTGACGTGTTTCTGGTCATAGGTGCCGGGCGAGATGACGTATTCCGGCTCGCGGTCGAAGACGGCGCGGATGCCCTGCGCAAGTGCTGCGGGCACCGGCGCGTCGCGCTCCGTCATGATCGGTGCGACCTCCATGAGGTCGCGGATCGCGTAGTCGAATTTCGGGCGTTCCCGCCGCAGCCGTTCGAGGATCGCGACGACCTCGTGCTTCACGTCGCCGAGGTCCTCTTCCATGAGGAAGCGGCGGTCGATGGTGAGGCGGCAGGAATCCGGCACATTGGGGGAGGGCAGGCCGGGCTTGAAATCGTCGGTCTGGCCGCCATGAATGGAATTGAAATTCAGCGTCGAGCGCCGGGCGCCTTCCGGCACGACCGGCATGCGGGTACGTTTGGCGTCGAGCAGCGGGAAGAGTTCGGCCTCGAAGGCGGCAAGCACGGCGCCCATGTGGCGAACCGCGCAGTCGCCGAGGAAGGGCATGGAACCATGCGCGATCTCGCCCCTGGTCTCGATTTCGGCCCACCAGACGCCTCGGTGGCCGAGGCATATGCGGTCCTTGTTCAAGGGCTCCGGGATGATGACATGATCGACGCGGGGCTTCGAGAAACAGCCCTGGCGCGCGAGATAGGCGACGCCGCCGAATCCGCCGGATTCCTCGTCGACCGTGCCCGATATCTCGATCGCGCCGGGGAAGTCGGGATGGCGATCGATGTAAGTCTCGACCGCGATGATTGCCGCGGCGAGGCCGCCCTTCATGTCGCAGGCGCCGCGGCCATAGACCCGGCCGTCGCGCACCAGGCCGGCGAAGGGATCGACCGTCCAGCCCTGGCCGGGCTCGACCACATCGATATGGCCGTTGAAATGCACGGTCGGACCCGGTGAGCGGCCCTCGCGGCGGGCTACCACATTGGTGCGCGGGTAGCGGTCGCAATCGCCGGGCGTGCCTTCGCCGCGCACATATTTCACGTCGAAGCCGCGCTTGCGCAGGCGCTCGCCAAGATATTCGGCGCAGGGCGTGTAGGCCTCGCCCGGCGGATTGACGGTCGGAAAGCCGATCAGGTCGGCGGTGAGACAAACCAGATCGTCGCGCCGGGCCGCGATCGTATCGTGCAGGCCATTCTCCATTGCCCGATTTCAGCAGGCGCGGCTGCCGCTTGGCAAGCGGTAAGCCCGCATTTCTCACACTCGACATGTCCTGCGTTGCTCTTTCGGCGCGGCAAATACGGCGTCGGGCGGAAAAAAGCGTATAGAGACATACGGTTGAGCCGCCCGACGCCGCAGATGCCCGCCGAAAGGCAACCCCATGGGCCGGTTGAAGAAGCCGACAGGGTGTGTCGCCGCGCTTGCCCGATGTCGCGCATCGCTCGGCGCGCGGCTCCTGCCCTGTCGACTTCTTGAATCGGCGCAGGCCATGTCCAGTGTGAGAAATGCGGGCTAGATTGGCGGCGGATTTCGCCATTCCGTGCTCGCGCAGAATTGATCGAATATGCAACTTGAAGGAGGTGAATTTTTTAAGGCCTTATTGGCAGGATCGAGGCTTCTGGCTCGGGGAAATCCGCGGCTCGCGGAGGAGCAGGGGGAACTGAATGAGAAAGCCCATACTGGTCGCCGTCGCATGCCTCGGTCTTCTTGTAGGCGGCGTCGGTCATGGTCTGGCGGCAAGCCTGGTCGCGCGGGTGGACGTCGCCAATCAGACGATGACCGTCAGCAAATACGGCAAGATCATTCACGTCTGGAAGGTCTCGACGGCACGCAAGGGATACATTACGCCGAGCGGCACCTGGCGGCCGACGCGCATACACAGAATGTGGTATTCGCGGAAATACGACAATTCTCCGATGCCCTATTCGGTCTTCTACCATGGCGGCTACGCCATTCACGGAACCAACGCGGTGCGCCGTCTTGGCCGGCCGGCCTCGCATGGCTGCGTGCGGCTGGACACGGCCAATGCGAAACATTTCTATTCGCTGGTGCGGGAGTTCGGGCCGGGCAATACGCGCATCATCGTGACGAACTGAGGCGCTCGTTCTCTCGCCTTTTCTGAGATAATTGCGTGCGCCGCACAGCCGGCCGCGGCAGCTTTGCGCGATTTTGCCGTAGCTCCATGCAAATTTTGCCTTGAGCCGATGCTTTCGGGCATTTTCTTCTATCCGGGCGACCGGTAGACAAGTCTGCGGGGCCTTGTCCAATTCATCCGGGGCCGAACGGAGGGCGAGAATGCCGGCTAGCCCAAAGCTCGCACTTTCGGAGCCCGTCGGCGACGAGGTACGCAAGACCACCTGTTACATGTGCGCCTGCCGCTGCGGCATCGACGTGCACATCAAGGACGGCAAGATCCGCTACATCGAGGGCAACCGCGACCATCCGGTGAACCGTGGCGTCTTGTGCGCCAAGGGCTCGGCCGGGATCATGCAGCACTATGCGCCGGCGCGACTACGCGCGCCGCTGAAGCGGGTGGGGCCAAGGGGCTCCGGCGAGTTCGAGGAGATTTCCTGGGAGGAGGCGCTCGGGATCGCGACGAACTGGCTGGGCGAGGTCCGCGCCCGCGACCCGAGGAAACTCGCCTTCTTCACCGGGCGGGACCAGTCGCAATCGCTCACCGGTTTCTGGGCGCAGCAATTCGGCACGCCGAACTATGCGGCGCATGGCGGTTTCTGCTCGGTCAATATGGCGGCCGCCGGGATCATGACCATCGGCGGCGCGTTCTGGGAATTCGGGGCGCCCGACTGGGACCGTACGAAGCTTTTCGTGCTGTTCGGCGTAGCGGAGGATCACGATTCCAATCCGATCAAGATCGGCCTTTCGAAGCTCAAGAAGAACGGCGCCCGCTTCGTCTCGGTCAACCCGGTGCGGACCGGCTATTCGGCGATCGCCGACAATTGGATCGGCATCAGGCCCGGCACCGATGGATTGCTCATCCTGGCAGTGATCCACGAATTGCTGAAGGCGCGGAAAATCGATGTCGACTACATCGTCCGCTACACCAACGCGACATGGCTGGTGATCGACGCGCCGGGGACGGCGGAACACGGGCTGTTTGCCCGCGACGGCGAGGGAAAGCCACTCGTCTTCGAGAGCGTCACGGAGCGCGTGGTGCTTCTCGGCACCCAGGGCGCGCGTGCCGCCCTTTCGGGGCGCGTTCAGCTTGCCGACGGCCACAACGCCGTGCCGGCGTTTCAACTGCTTGCCGAAAAATACCTCGATCAAGAATACGGCCCGGAAGCCGTCGCCGAGGAGACCGGCGTTTCAGCCGAGGTGATCCGCGGTCTTGCCGCCGAGATCGCGCGCGTCGCCTTTGATGAGGCGATTTTCCTCGACCAGCCGTGGACGGACATACACGGGACGCGGCACGAGGGGTTCGTGGGCCGCCCGGTGTCGTTCCATGCCATGCGCGGGATTTCCGCCCATTCCAACGGCTTCCAGACGGCGCGGGCGCTGCATCTGCTGCAGGTGCTGATCGGCGCGGTCGACTGTCCCGGCGGCTTCCGCTTCGAGCCGCCATATCCGAAGCCGGTCGAGGCCCATCCGACGCCGCACGGCAGGGCCGAGCATTTCGGCTCCAACAAGCCGCTGTCGGGCCCGCATCTCGGCTTCCCGCGCGGGCCGGAGGATATGCTGATCGACAAGGAGGGCAGGCCGACCCGTATCGACAAGGCCTTCTCCTGGGACGCGCCATTCTCGGTCCACGGGCTGATGCATATGGTGATCGCCAATGCGCATGCCGGCGATCCCTATCCGGTGGACGTGCTCTTCCTCTACATGGCCAATATGGCCTGGAACTCGTCGATGAATACGGCGGGCGTCATCAGGATGCTGGAGGACAAGGACGACGCCACAGGCGAGTACCGAATCCCGAAAATCATCTACTCCGACGCCTATTCCTCCGAGATGGTCGCCTATGCCGACCTCGTGCTGCCCGACACCACCTATCTGGAGCGCCACGACTGCATCTCCATGCTCGACCGGCCGATTTCCGAGCCTGACGCCGTGCAGGATGCGATCCGCTGGCCGGTGGTGGAGCCCGACCGCGACGTTCGCGGCTTCCAGACGGTACTGCTCGACCTCGGCGCGCGGCTGAAACTGCCGGCCTTCGTCGACAGCCGCGGCAAGCCGATCTATCAGGACTATGCCGACTATATTGTCCGCCATGAAAGGCGTCCGGGCATCGGACCACTGGCCGGATTTCGCGGCCGCGATGGCGACCGGACCGGGCGCGGCGCCAGCAATCCTGACCAGCTCAAGCGCTATATCGACAATGGTTCGTTCTTCTCGGCGCATATTCCGCTGGAAGCGCAGTTCTTCAAGCACGCCAACAGCGCGTATCAGGACTTCGCCGTGCGCATGGGCTTCTTCGACCAGCCGCAGCCGGTGACGTTCCAGCTCTACCAGGAATCCCTGCAGAAGTTCCGCTTGTCGGCGGAAGGCCTGCGCGAGCCGATCGCCCCCGAAACGCACCGCGCGCGCATACTGGAAACCTTCGATCCCCTGCCGATCTGGTACCGGCCGCTGGAAGAAGCAGCGATCGACCGGGAGGAGTTCCCCTATCACGCGATCACCCAGCGGCCTGCGGCCATGTACCATTCCTGGGGCTCCATGAACGTGTGGCTGCGCCAGATCCATACGCGCAACCCGCTCTATGTGCCGGGTCCGATATGCGACCAGCACGGTCTGCACGATGGCGATTGGGTCTGGGTCATCTCGAACCACGGCCGCATCAAGGTGGAGGTGGCGCGAATGGAAGCCGTGAATTCCAGCACGCTCTGGACCTGGAACGCGATCGGCAAGCGCGGCGGCGCCTGGGCGCTCGATCCGAAGTCGCCGGAGGCGACGAAGGGGTTCTTGCTGAACCATCTGATCAATGAGTTGCTGCCGCCGAAGCGCGACGGCCTGCGCTGGTCGAATTCCGACCCGATCACAGGTCAGGCCGCCTGGTACGATCTGCGTGTCCGCATCGAGAGGGCCGCGCCGGCGGAGGTCAGCGCACCGCATTTCCCGCCGGTCAAGGCTCTGCGCGATCCATTGCCCGCCGAGTTGCGCTATGGCCAGGAGTGGTCGCGATGACGATGCTGCCGGCGACAAGCAGCGGCAGGAAGCTGGGGCTCGTCATCGACCTCGATGTCTGTGTCGGCTGCCATGCCTGCGTGATCTCCTGCAAGGAATGGAACACCGGGGGCTACGGGGCGGCGCTCTCGGATCAGGATCCCTATGGCCCGACCGTCTCGGGCACTTTCCTCAATCGCATCCACACTTTTGAGGTCGTGCCGGAAGGCGGCGAGGTGATCGGCGAGGCGGGTGAGGCGCGCATCGTGCATTTCCCGAAATCCTGCCTCCACTGTGACGACGCGCCCTGCGTGACCGTCTGTCCGACCGGCGCCTCCTACAAGCGCGGCGAGGATGGCATCGTGCTGGTCGATGAGGACAAATGCATCGGCTGCGGGCTTTGCGCCTGGGCTTGCCCCTATGGCGCGCGCGAAATGGACCTGGCGGCCGGCGTCATGAAAAAGTGCACGCTGTGCATCGACCGTATCTATAACGAGACGCTTCGCGAGGTCGATCGCGTGCCGTCCTGCGTGCGCACCTGCCCGGCGAACGCTCGCCACTACGGCGACCTTGCCGATCCTACGTCGGCGGTGTCGGTAATGGTGGCCGAGCGCGGCGGTATGGACCTGATGCCGGAGCAGGGCACGCGGCCGGTGAACAAATACCTGCCGCCGCGCCCCCGGAAGCCGCTGGCGGCGAGCGCGGGCGCCTTGCGGGCGGAAGAATCGGAGGGCATATCCGGCTTTTTCGGCTGGCTCGACGGCATGCTGGACCGGATTTGAGAGGATCTCGCTTGTCGGCGGAACGGTTGTCCCAGGCGCCCCACGTTGAACCGTTGAGACAGGTGTTTCACATCAACCAGTTGCTGCAGTCGTCCGATGCTGAATCGTCGGCCCAGGTGCTCTATGTTGCCCCTCTCTGTCCTGCCGGACATCTCCCCCACAAGGGGGGAGATTGGCTGTCCCGACTGCTTTCGCCCATCGCCAGCGTTGCCGAAGAGGCGGCTACGCGGAAGCTGCCAATCTCCCCACTGTTCGCGATGTCTTCGCACACCTGTTCGCGATGTCTCCGGTCCAAACACCCACCTGTGGGGGAGATGGCCGGCAGGACAGAGAGGGGCAATGTAGAGCGCCGACCTCAACGACTGCGACAGTCGACGGGCGGTCGGACCGCCTGATGCACCCCGCCCTCTCCATCGTCGTCTTCACCACACTGTCGGGCCTCGGCTACGGCCTCGCGGCCGTGCTCGGACTAGGCCTGCTCGACCCCTCCGCCATCGCCACGAAACTCGCGCATTTCGTCGCGCTGGCGGCGATCGGCATCGGGCTTGTGTCTTCGACGCTGCATCTCGGCAACCCGCGGCGCGCCTGGCGGGCGCTGTCGCAATGGCGGTCGAGCTGGCTTTCGCGCGAGGGCGTGATGGCCTTGCTGACATTCGTTCCGCTGCTCTGGTCGGCCTGGGCGGCGGTGATCGGGAGCCGCTATCTGCCCATACCCGGCCTGCTCGGTATGCTTGGAGCCGGCGTCACGGTGTTGTGCACGGGGATGATCTATGCCTCGCTGAAATCCGTGCAGGCCTGGCACACCCCGCTGACGCCGCTCTGCTTTCTGCTGTTTTCGCTGTCGGGCGGACTGACGCTGGCGAGTCTTGCCGGCGCGGCGGGCGGCGGGCAGACATTGGCGCTGTCGCTGGCGGCAATCGCCGCAACCCTTGCCGCATGGTCAGTCAAGATCGTGTGGCGGCGGCGCATGCTGTCGCTGCGGCCATTGTCAACGCCTGAAACCGCGACCGGTCTGGGAGCGATCGGGCGGGTGCGCCTGTTCGAGCGTCCCCATATGAACGACAACTATCTGACGCGCGAAATGGGCTTCAAGATCGCCCGCAAGCATGCCGGGAAGCTCGCGCGCATTTCTTTCGCATGCGGCGCGGCGCTGCCGGTGATGTTTCTCCTCGCCGCAATCGCGTTCAACACGCTCATACCGGCCCTGGCGATTATCCTCATTCTGTGTGCGGCCGTTTCGCACGGTATCGGCATGTTTGTGGAGCGCTGGCTGTTCTTCGCGGAGGCGCGGCATGCCGTCACCGCCTATTATTGAAGCTGCCGCCGCTATTGTCCGGCGCCATATCGAAGCGCTCGATTGCGCGCCCCGCGCGGTTACGAACCGGCGCTGGCAGCTTTGCCGCGATTCTTCCGCCGGTTGGGCGGCGTCAGCTTCCAGCGTTTGTGGAACCACATCCACTGTCCGGGGTCTTCGCGCACCCAGCGCTCGACCACGTCGTTGAGAAGCTGCGCGGTGGCGTTGATGTCGACGCGGCCATTGTCGAGCCGCGGCAGGTCGAGCTTCGGCTCAATCACGAGGCGGAAGCGATTGTCGGGCAGGCGGATGCAGCGGGCCGGGTAGACATCGCATTCATATTGCCGCGCGAGCTTCGGCAGCAGCGGATTGGTCTCGCAGGGCCGGCCGAAAAAAACGGTCGGCAATCCGTTGGCGAATTTCTGGTCGACCAGCATGCCGATCGTGCCGTTATTGTCGAGGATGCGCGCCAGCGTGAAGGAGACGCCGGTGCGCGACGCGATCAGGTCGCCCATGGCCGAGCGGCGGGTCGAGTTGATGTAATCGGCGATATAGGGGTTGTTCGGCGGCCGGAAGAGCGATGTCACCTTCATGCCGTAGCTGGCGCCGGCAATCGGCAGCAGTTCGAAATTGCCGAGATGGCCGGTAAACAGGATGTGTGGCCGGTCCTCATTGGCGATCGTGATGAAATGCGGGACGCCCTCGACCTCGATGCGCCCGCTGATGTCGCCATAGTGGTCGTAGTCGAACAGGCCGTCGAGAAAGACATATTCGGCGGCGAGCCGCGCCATGTTGCCCCACATCTCGACGGCGATGGCGCGGATTTCCGCTTCGCTCTTTTCGGGGTAGGCCTTGCGGAGATTGTCAATCGCCACGCGATGGCGCCCCACCAGCGGGCCGATCCGCCGCGCGGCGCGGTCGGCGAAGTTGATCGCCTTGTCGGCCGGCAAAAGCCGCAGCACCCGCATGATGGCAAGCGCTACCTGCGCGGTCAGCCAGTAATTGGCCTTCCGGAGGACAAGGGACAGCCGGTAGAGACGATCCCTTTTGTTCATCCAACGCGCAGGATGATCTTGCCGAACACGTCGCGGCCTTCCATGCGCTTGAGCGCGTCGCCGATCGAGTCGAAATCGACCTCGGTGTCGATCACTGGCCTGACAATGCCGGAGGCCATTTTCAGCATGGCGTTGGTCATGTTTTCCATGCGGCAGCCGAAGGAGCCGAAAATCTTGATCTGCTGCTGGAAGAGCTGCATCAGGTTCATGGTGGTGGAGACGCCCGAGGTCGAACCGCAAGTGACGATACGCCCGCCGCGCTTCAGCGAAAGCATCGATCCGGCCCAGGTGTCGGCGCCGACATGCTCGAACACGACATCGACGCCTTTCTTCCTGGTCAGCTTGCGCACCACGCCTTCGAAGCGGTCCTCGCGGTAGTTGATGACATGATCGGCGCCGAGTGCGGCGGCTTTCTCGATTTTGTTTGCGGAGCCGACCGTGGTGATGACCGTGCAGCCCATGCGCTTGGCGAGCTGGATCGCCGCCGAGCCGATGCCGGAGCCGCCGGCATGCACAAGGATCGTCTCGCCGGGCTCCAGCCTGGCATTGTCGAACAGCATGTGCTCGACCGTGCCGAAGGTGACGGGCGCGACGGCCGCGGCGACCGCGTCGATGCCAGGCGGGGCAGGGACCAGCAGCCGCGCCGGCAGGTTGATCTTCTCCTGCGCGAAGCCGTCGAGATGGAAGCCATGCACGCCGCTGACATTTTCACAAAGATTGTCGCGGCCCTGCCGGCAGGCCCTGCACAGGCCGCAGGTGCGCGCGCCGTAGATCGAGACCAATTGGCCCGGCGCAAGGCCGGCCACGCCCGGACCGATCGTCTCGACCTCGCCGGAGGCCTCCGCCCCGATAGTAAGCGGAAGCTTACGTTTTGCAAAGGCCATGCCGCGCCATCCCCACACATCGATGTGGTTGAGTGCAACCGCCTTGACCCGAATCGTGACTTCGCCGACGCTTGGCGGTGGCGGCGCCGCGATGTCGACCTGTTCCAGCCTGCGATCCTCGATGAGTTGCAACGCGCGCATCAGGTGGCGCTCCGGGCGCAAGGGGTAGCGGGACAAAGTGGGTGCAACGTAGGGCGCAAACCTGGAACCGTTCTCAAAAGGCAGATCGCTGCCGCTTAGACCGGTTCCCTCGCCATGACAAGGCAGGTGTTCTGTCCGCCGAAGCCGAAGGAATTGGAGAGCACCGCCGAAACATCGGCGGCGCGTTTGACGTTCGGCACCACGTCGAGGTCAATCGCCGGATCCGGATTGTCGTAGTTGATGGTCGGCGGAATGGTGCCCTCGAGCATGGTCATCAGCGAGAAGGCGGCCTCGATGGCGCCCGCCGCCGATAAAGTATGGCCGATCATCGATTTGTTCGACGAGATCGGGATCTTGCGCATGCGCTCGCCGAACACGGTGGAGAGCGAAAGATGTTCCATCTTGTCGTTCTCGGGCGTCGATGTGCCGTGGGCGTTGACATAGCCGATGCCGTCCTCGCCGAGCCCCGAATCCGCGAGTGCTGCCCGCACCGCCGCGATTGCCGGCGAGCCGTCCGGCTTGGAACGGGTACGGTGGAAATCGTCGGCGCGCTCGCCGCAGCCAGCCAGCACGCCGAGCACGGTGGCGCCGCGCGCCAGCGCGCTTTCGAGCGATTCCAACACGAGGGCCGCCGATCCCTCCGCCAGAACGAAGCCGTCACGATCCTTGGAGAATGGCTTGGATGCCTTTTCGGGCAGATCATTGTGCGTCGAGAGCGCCGACAGCAGCGAAAAGCGGATCAGCGCCTCGGCCGTCGCCGAGCCATCCGCGCCGATGGAAAGAGCGCGGTCGCTCTCGCCGCGGCGTATCGCCTCGACGCCGAGCTGAATGGCCGTGGCGCCGGACGCGCAGGCGGTCGACAGTGTGATGGGCAGGCCGGTCGTGCCGAATCTGTCGGCGAGCCGGTCGGCAACGGCCCCGAACATGATCGAATCGAACATGTCGCTGTTCTGGCGGCTGGCCAGCGACAGCAACCGGGCATAGCCTTCCTTCTCGCTCGACTGGCCGTACATGGAAAAGCGCGAATGCCAGCTCAGTTCCACCGGCGGCGAGGCAAGAAACAGCGGGCCGTTGAAATCGCCTGACAGCCCAGACTGGCCGATGGCTTCCACCGCCGACAGCTCGGCGAGCTCGTAGGTCAGCGCACTGGCGCCCTGATCGCTCGACGGCAGGAAATCCACCGTGCCGGCGATTCGCGTGTTGAGATGATCGACCGGAAAGCGGGTGATCGGGTGGATGCCGGAACGTCCGGACGTCAGTGCTGTCCAGTTTTCCTTTTTGCCCACGCCGAGCGAGGTGACGACGCCGATGCCTGTCACCACCACGACCGGTCGTCCGAGATGATCTTTCAGCTTTGCCATGGGCGGTTACTCTTCGGAGGCGACGAGCGCCATGCCCTCGAAATAGTGATGGCCGACCGTGATGGCCAGTGCCTTGGATATCGGCCCGGAATATGGCCGCTCGGAAGGATCGAACGGTTGAAACGCCTTGCCTTTGCCGACCGCGAGCGCGGCCAGCGCCACACCGAAGAGGAATTGCGCTTCCTTCATGTTGCCGACCAGCGTGGAATAGCCGCGCGCCACCGCCTTGTGGCGTTCGAGCACGGCGATTTCGGCCGCCGTCGGCGCATGCGCGCCCGAGGCGCCGGAGATGACGAGAGGTTTGTCCAGCCCGTTTGTCGCTCTTGCGAAGATCGAATCCAGCGCTTCCTCGAAGCCCGCATCGCGCTTCAGCCGGCTCGGCGTCACGGAAAGGAGCTTGCCATATATCTTGCAGCCGCGCCTTTCAGCGTGTTCGCGCTGCTCCAGCACCAGAAACGCGGCACCCGAACCGGTGACGACACCACCGCCCGGCATGTTCCCGCGCTGCCAGACCGGCATATGCGGGCCGCGATGCAGGTAGCCGCCGAGCTCAAAGCCGAGCAGCATATCGGGGTGTTCGGTTTGATAGGAGCCGCCGACCAGCACATGCGTTGCCTGGCCGGAACGGATGCGGGCAAAGGCGGTATCGACGGCCGAAACACCGGCGCCCTCCTCGCCCATGAAGGTGCGTGACGAGCCGGTCACCTTGTGGACGATGGAGATGTTGCCGGCGAGCAGGTTGGAAAGCTGCGCCAGGAAAAGCGTCGGGCGCAACTCGGTCGTCAGCTTTTCGTTGAGCAGGATTTCACGATCGCTTCGTGTCTCGGACGCCGCCAGGATGGCCGCGTCGACCGCCTCGTCACGTTCGCCACCGCCAGCCGCGACCACCATGTCCATCGACGCGCAAAGCGCATCGTCGCCCTTGATGCCGGCATCATCGAGCGCCAGGCCGGCCGTATAGGTGCCCAGCCGCTGCCAGGTTTCCATCTGGCGCTGGTCGCCGCGCTTGGCGATCTGCTTTCCCCAGTCGATCTGCGGCAGCGGGTGGATGGTGAAGGGCGCGAAGCGTTCGGAATCGATGACCGGCGCGGGTGGCCCGCCGGAAAGCGCGGCCCAGTGCGCCTCCGCACCCTCGCCGAGCGACGAAACGAGGCCGATGCCGGTGATGACGACGTCGCGGGTGCTCATCTTGGGGGCCTGGGGCGAAGCAATCGCAAGGGTCACAGTATCAGGCGGCGGCCTTGGCGGCGACCAGTCCGTCGATCTTGGCGCAAAGGTTCTTCATCACGAAATACTCATCCGTGGAAGCCTTGCCGTCATTGACTTCCTGCGTCCACTTCTCAAGCGGTACCTTGATGCCGAATTCCTTGTCGATCGCAAAGACGATATCGAGGAAATCAAGACTATCGATGCCTAGGTCGTCGATCGTGTGGCTTTCGGGGGTTATCTTGTCGCGGTCGATCTCGCTCGTCTCGGCGATGATCTTCGCGACCTTGTCGAATGTCGTGGACACGGCGATTCCTTTGATTGGTGCAAGAACCCTGGATGTTTCGGGCTGTCTAGTCGGTTTTTCCGGACAGGAAAAGGCCGAAAGTGTCATGCCAAAATGGTGCGAGCAGCCACCGGCGCAAGAAGGCCGCCAATTTCCGGCCGCTCCGCCAGCCTGGCGCGCGCCATCGGCGGCGCCATGCATCAGTTGAAGATGATCCGGCCCAGCACGTGCAGACCCCCTCCATCCGGCCGTACGATCACCGCTTCGCCCTCGCGCGGCGTGACGCCGGTCAGTTCGTGAATATTCTCGGCATGGGTGATCATGATGAGATTGTCCGAGCCCGCGAAATTGGCGATCTCCGTCATCACGGCCTTTGTCTGGGCGGCCTTGCCGGCCTCGTCGGTCTTCAGCACGTCGAGAGGCTCGAACGGTTCAGGCTCAGCCCGGAAAGCGATGCGGGCGGTCTCCAGGCAGCGGCAGGAACGACTGGACAGCACGCGCTCGAGGGGGGCGGCGCGCGCCGCAAACAGTGCCCCGATCTTGCGGGCCTGCTGCTTTCCGCGTTCCGAGAGGTTTCGCTGGGTATTGCATTTCTCGATGTCGAAATTTGCCGGGTCCGTCGTGCCGCTGATCATGGCGTGCCGCATCAGCACGACATGACCGCCCTCGCGCAGCAGCGCCCACCCGGCTTCGGTGGCCTGCGCCACGGTGGCGCCCATCAACATCATCAACGCGATAACAAGGCGAAACATCCGATCTCCATCCCGGTTTACGGATATAGGGACGGCAAGGGCGGCGAAAAGACAAGCCGGTAGGGGGCGTTTGGCGCGGCAGGCGGAACGTCGTGGCCGGGCGGCGTTGCATGGTGTCCGCCACTCGCCTATCAACCGGCGATGTCGCCGCTCATTGAAACCGTGCTTTTCATCTTTGGCCTCGTGGCGCTGGGCTATGTCGCGGGTGCCACCGGCTATCTGAAAGTCGAGACCGGGGAGGCCCTTTCCGAGTTCGCCGTCAGCGTGGCGTTGCCGCTGCTTCTGTTCCGCACCATGATCGGCGCCGACTTTCACGGTTCAGCCCCGTGGGGCCTGTGGGGCGTCTATTTCTCGGCCGTGGTCGTCGCCTGGACCGCGGGTCACCTCGTGACGACGCGCGTGTTCGGCCGCGACGCGAAGGCCGGCGTGGTGGGCGGCGTTTCCTCGGCCTTCTCCAATCTGGTGCTGCTCGGCATTCCGTTCATGCTCGGCGTCTTCGGTCAGACGGGATTTGAGGAACTGTCCCTTTTGATCTCCGTCCATCTGCCCACGATGCTCATGGCATCAATCATTCTGTTCGAGCTGTTTTCGCGCGACAGCGGCCAGCCCATGCACCCTGTCCGCATCGCGCGCGATTTCATCCGCAAGGTTTGCACAAACCCGCTGATCGTCGGCATCGCCTGCGGGCTGCTGTGGCGGCTGACCGGCGTGCAAATGCCGTCCTTGGCGATGCGATTCGTGGATGCGCTGGCCGAGATCGCCGCGCCGCTGGCGCTGTTTGCGATGGGCCTTGGCCTGAAGCGGTTCGGCGTGTCCGGCAATGTACGGCCGGCGCTGGCGCTTTCGGCCCTAAAGCTCGGTTTGATGCCGGCCGCGGCGCTCGGCCTGGCCTGGGCCTTCGGCCTGCCGCCCCTGACCGCCAAGATTGCCGTCGCGGCGGCGGCACTCCCCTCCGGCGTGAACTCCTACCTGATCGCCACGCAATTCGGCACCGGCCAGGCGCTCGCCTCCAACCAGATAACGATCGCCACCGCGCTTGCTGCCGTCACGACGGCTTTCTGGCTGACCTTGGCCGAGGCGGTGTTTGGCTGAGAGCAGGTTTCGCTCGGGCCTTTCTGCAAAGGCCCATTCGTCCAGGCACCCCTCATCCGCCTTCGCTTCGCTCAGGCACCTTCTCCCACAAGGGGAGAAGGTGGAGCGCTGCCGCTCCGTGTCCGCCAATCGCGAACGCTGGCGATATGCTGGGACGTGCGCGCGAGACTCCTCCTTCTCCCCTTGTGGGAGAAGGTGCCTGAGCGAAGCGAAGGCGGATGAGGGGTGTTCGAGCAACACGACACCGTTGGCGTTTCTCATGGAACCGACCCGCGCCGATCCTGCCTTGGGCCAGATCGCCACCTCTGGACCAATCGACCCCCACGCTTGCGGCGATTGATCCGGCCGTGACCTGGCAGTAAGACGGCTCGCGGAGCGGCCGCCGGTCGGCGCGGCCGTATGCGCCGGAATCGAGGCGTCAAATTCAACGTCACATGGCCCCGCCGGACGGGCGCCGAAGGGAGACGGAAATGCTCCAGAAAACCAGCCACTTCATGCGCCAGGCCAATTTCATCGGCGGCGAGTGGGTCCAGGCGGACTCCGGCAAGACGATCGACGTGACCAACCCCGCCACCGGCCTCAAGATCGGCACCGTGCCGAATTCCGGCCAGGCCGAAACCCGCCGCGCCATCGAGGCCGCGCAGGCCGCGTTCCTGTCGTGGAAGAAAACCTCCGTGCTCGAAAGGCACAAGCTGCTGCGCAAATTGCACGACGCGATCATGGACAACCAGCATCCGCTGGCCGAACTGCTCACCATCGAACAGGGCAAGTCGCTTACCGAGGCCAAGGGCGAGATCGGCATTTCGGCGGCCTATGTTCTCTGGTTCGCCGAGGAAGGCCGCCGCGCCTATGGCGACGTCGTGCCGTCGCCCTGGGCCGACCGGCGCATCCTCGTGACCAAGGAGCCGACCGGTGTCGTGGCGGCGATCACGCCGTGGAATTTCCCGTCCTCGATGCTGTCGCGCAAGTTGGCGCCGGCGCTTGCCGCCGGCTGCACCACGGTGGTGAAGCCCGCCACGCTGACGCCGTATTCGGGGTTGGCCTGGGGTGCGCTGTGCGAGGAGGTCGGCTTCCCGAAGGGCGTGGTCAACATCCTGACCGGCTCGGCCGGTCCGATCGGCGAAGAGATATGCTCCAATCCGCTGGTCAGGAAGATAACCTTCACCGGCTCGACCGAAGTCGGCAAGATGCTGATGGCAAAGGCTTCTTCGACCGTGAAGAAGGTGTCCATGGAACTCGGCGGCAATGCGCCGTTCATCGTGTTCGACGACGCCGACATCGACCGCGCCGTCGAAGGCGCTATGGTCGCGAAATACCGCAATTCCGGCCAGACCTGCGTCTGCACCAACCGCTTCTTCGTGCAGGCCGGTGTCTATGACGCGTTCGTCGACAAACTGGCCGACGCAAGCCGCAAGCTGAAGGTCGGCGCCGGCCTTGAGGAAGGCACGCAGCAGGGGCCGCTGATCGACGACAAGGCGGTCGAAAAGGTCGAGGAATTCGTCAGGGATGCGAAGGCCAAGGGCGGCAAGGTCGTGGCCGGCGGCAAGCGCCACGCGCTTGGCGGCACCTTCTTCGAGCCCACGGTGATCGCCGAAGCCACGCCCGACATGATGTTCATGAAGGAGGAGATTTTCGGGCCCGTCGCTCCCGTGTTCCGGTTCGAGACGGAGGAGCAGGCGGTCAACCTCGCCAACGACACCGAATTCGGCCTCGCCTGCTACTTCTACACCGGCAATCTCGGCCGCGCCTTCCGGGTCATGGAAGGGCTGAAATACGGGATGGTGGGCGTCAATGAGGGCCTGATCACCACGGTGGAGGCGCCTTTCGGCGGCGTCAAGGAGTCCGGCGTCGGCCGCGAAGGCGGCCATCAGGGCATCGAGGACTACCTCGACACCAAATATGTCTGCATCGGCGGCCTCGGCCTGTGAGCGGACCAGCAGGCGGCGGACGGGATCTGCATGAAGTATTCGGCACGGCGCCTGACGGCGAGCCGGTCCAGCGCGTGAGGATCGGCGCGGGCGGCCTCACGGCAAGCATTTTGACGTGGGGCGCCGTATTGCAGGATCTGCGCCTTGAGGGGCACAACGCGCCTTTGGTCCTCGGTTTCGAGCGGCTGGACGGCTATCTGCGGCATCAGAATTATTTCGGGGCGGTGGTCGGGCGGTACGCCAACCGGGTGAGGGACGGCCGTTTCACCATCGCCGGCATGGAATACCGGATCGATGCGGAACGGCCCGAAACGCATGGGCTGCATGGGGGTTCGGGCGGTTTTTGGGCGCGCAACTGGCATCTGGCCGGCTTCGGCGACGACTTCGTGACCCTTTCCCTGTCGGATCCCAGCGGCACGATGGGCTTTCCCGGCAGGCTTGACGTGCATTGCACCTATCGGCTGAAAGACCCGGGCATCCTTTCCGTTGAGCTTGCGGCGACCGCCGATCAGCCGACGCTCTGCAACCTTGCGCACCACGCCTATTTCAACCTGGACGACGGTGGAACAGGCGACATTCTCGGCCACCAGTTGATGATCGCGGCGGATGCCTATCTCCCGGTTGACGATCAGCTGATCCCGACCGGCGAAGTGAGGCCGGTGGAAGATACCGAGTTCGACTTCCGCCAGCCGCGCGCAATCCAGCCTGAAGACGGCGCGCTGGCCCGGTTCGACAATAATTTCTGCCTTTCGTCGGCGCGCGGCGACTTGCGGCGGGCAGCCTGGGCGAAAGGCCCGCGGTCGGGAACGGAAATGGAAGTCTGGACGACCGAGCCCGGCCTGCAATTCTATGCCGGACAGTATGTCACGACGGACGCGAGCGGATTGGACGGGCGCCGCTACCAGCCGTCCTCGGGCTTTTGCCTCGAACCGCAAGTCTGGCCCGATTCTCCGAACCGGCCGTATTTTCCGCAGGCGCTGCTGCGTCCGGACGAAGTCTACCGGCAGATCACGGAATTCCGGTTCCGTCTCGGGTGATCCCGTTGAAAAAGCAAAACGTCCGCGCTGACCGGGCTTCCCATTGTTTGCGCGGGGCTTTTGCCGAGCGCCAGGTTCAACGTCTCGACACCATGCGTCAGTCCTTGAACGGGTCGAATTCGTTCGCGCCGGCCATCGCAACGGCAAAAGGACGCAGCGTGTGAAGCACCCTGGTCGATCCAGAGTGATGCGACAGCACTTCCGGCAGCCGCCTATAGGCCATCGGGCTTTCGTCGAGATCGCCGCCGATCAGCACGACGCCGCGTTCATGTAGCCAACGTTCCATTTCCTCGCGCCGGAAACGGCGCTTGGCCTCGTTGCGGCCAAACAGACGGCCGGCTCCGTGGACGGTCGAGTACAGCGACGAATGCGCCTCGTGACCGTCGACGCCTTCGACGATAACCGCGTCGTCGCCCATCGATCCGCCGACAAAGCCGCGCTGGCCCGGAAAAGCCGGCGTCGCGCCCTTGCGAACCACCCACAGTTCGCGATCGCCATGGCGTTCTTTCCAGGCGTAGTTGTGGTGGTTGTGGACGCGATCCGTTTCGTTGCCGCCGATGATCCTGCGAACGCGCTCGCAGACCCACTCGCGGCCCGCATAGGCATACCTGCCGGCCAGTTCCATAGCCGCGACATAACGTTGTCCGATTTCGCTGTCCTCGTCGATGACGGCGGGTGGCACGTTCATGCCGTCCTTGCCGCCTGCCGCCTTCAGATATTTGGTCGCGCTCGAGTGGCCGAGCCCCCGCGAGCCGAAATGGACGCCGATCCAGACGAAGCCGTGCTCATCGCGCATCAGATCGACGTAGTGATTTCCGGAGCCAACCGTACCCAATTGAGCCGCCGCCTTGCCGCGGTAGTCTTCGCGGTCTGATATCCGCCAGGCGTCGGCGTCATCGAACAGTGCGTGCTCGACCCGCTCGTCATTGGTCCGGCCGATGCCGAACGAGATCGTGCGGGCAACGTCCTTGATGATTGTCGCGACGCTATCCTGAACGGCGGCGAACGGCGTATCCAGGCGGATCGCCATATTCCCGCAGCCGATGTCGAAGCCGACGCCGGAAATGCTGATCTGTCCCTCATAGGCGATGACGCCGCCGACAGGCTGGGCATAGCCAAGATGGCCGTCCGCGCAGATCGCACCGGCCACGACGTTGCCGACGCTCATGCAGTTTTGCATTTGCGCCAGCGTGCCTTCATTGTGTTTTCCGAAGATTTTCAGGGGCGGGTTTCGATATTCCGGCGCCTGCATCGACAATTCCGCCTCGGACGCATCCTTGAGCATCTGCTCACGCCGCGCGGCATCCCTGAAGGTGCACCAGGCCGGCATGCCCCGCCCTTCTCCGACACGGCTTTCGGGGTCGATACCGGCTGCGACGCATAGCTCACGCGCGCGGACGTCCAGATGGTCTGGCTTGCGCATTTCGGCTGCTCCACAAACATCGCCGGTGCCTTGGGGATCGCACCCGAAGGGTGGTCCTGCATTAACCAAAAGCGATGTGAAAACAAAAAGATGAAACGACCTGCCAATTCCTGGTCAGGTGGTTGCCGCAAGAAGCCCCATAGGGGACCGCGGAACCGGGCAGCTACTTCGTATCTTGTGGAAAGCCATTGAAGTTAAACGATAATCGGGGTTGGCAATCACGGACTTTAACCGCAGAACGAAGCACTCACCAACTGAGCACATCGCGCGCGATGCTGCGCAGGTCTATGCGGTTCGCGCCGGCAGCGCAAGGCATCGACCGGCAGTGAGGCAATAGGGCGATAATTTCCGATCGCGTTCGCCGTCAGGCCTTGAACGCGACCTGCAGGAGTTCGAACGGCGCCAGCGCGCCGCGCACCTGAATGACGGCGGCGGCGACGCGGTGGGCGCGGCGCGCGGCATCTTCCGGCGCGTCCCCGGCAAGCCGGGCCGCGAGGTAGGCGCCGTTGAAGCTGTCGCCGGCGCCGGTCGTGTCAACCGGCGTCGCGACATGGGCCGCCGGCGATGCCTTGCGGTCGCCGTAATGGGCGATCAGCGCGGGCGCTTCGCCGTTCTTCACCACGATCTCGCCGACACCGGCATGCTCGATGCGCGCCGCCGTGTCCTCCGGCGTCCTGTCGCCGAAAAGCGCCTGCTCGTCCGGAAAGGTCGGCAGCGCGATGTCGACCGTCGCCAGCGCTTCGCTAATGGCCGCCATTGCCGTCGCCGCATCCGGCCATAGGCGAGGGCGATAGTTGGGATCGAAGGCGATGTGCGTTCCATGCGCGCGCGCCTCGGCCACCGCCTTGAGCAATGCCGTGCGCGCCGCCGGTTCCAGAATTGCCAAAGTGATGCCGGAAAAATAAAGAAGTTCGCGGTTTTCAAGGCTTTTCGCCAATTCGGCCGGGTCGCGCGCAAGCTGTCGCGCGGCCGCGTCGGCGCGCCAGTATGTGAAGGACCGCTCGGCGCCGGTCAGCGTGATGGCGTAGAGGCCGGGGCGGGCGCCATCGATCACCGGGCTGTGAGCGATACCGATGCCGTGTTCCTTGAAGAAGGCGATCTGGCCAGTGGAAAAGGGATCGTCGCCGAACGCCGAGACGTAGTCCACCTGCCGCTCCGACCCGGTAAGGGCGCGAACGGCCCACAGCGTGTTGAACGTGTCGCCGGCGTAGCCCATGCGCCATATCGGCCCGCTCTGGCCGGAGAGTTCCAGCATGCATTCGCCAATAGCCGCCACCGCGCGCGCCATAGCCAACTCCACGTCAAACTTATTAGGGGCGTTTTGCCACCCGCGTTCATATTCCACAAGCAGCGGATGGCTTTTCGATCGCCGGGCCGCCGATTAGATTGCGCCGAATCAATGCTGGCGAGGAAATGCATAAGAGCCTGTCGACCCTACTTCGCGTGATCTCGTTCGCAATCCTAAGCAGACTTGCGTGGCTTCGCCTCACCGCTTCGCCTCTTGTTTTGGCGCAGGTTTCTGTCGGAAAACCGTGACACACTTTTCCGGAACCTGCTTAGCGCTGGCGGCGCTTGGCGTCGTGTACCTGACGGCGCCGACGAAGGTCGGCCCGGACCTCGCGCGCACCAAGCCCACCGAGAATCGCATGTTCGTGGCTACTCTTGCACCGCAGGGCGGCGAACCGACGGTCGGCCCGCTTTCAACCTGGACGATCGAAATACGCTATCCGGACGGCAGGCCGGTCCGCGAGGCCAGATTGGGGGTCGATGGCGGAATGCCGGATCACGACCACGGCCTGCCCACTCGTCCGGAAGTTTCCGGCGGCCTGGGCGATGGCCGCTACAGGGTGGATGGGGTAAAGTTCTCGATGCCCGGCCGCTGGGTGCTGCGCTTCGAGATAACCACCGCCGAGGGCACGGACCAGGCGGCCTTCAACATTCTGTTGTAGCAATGCCCGTAACGCATCGATTTCGTTCACTTGTTGCGGGGCTTTGTTTTGCCGCCGGCCTGACCGGGTGCGGCGGCGATTTCTCGGAGGCCGAGAAGGCGACGGTGGCTTCGCTGTCGCTGTCGGCGCTGAAGCCGCTGCCCGCCGATCCGACCAACCGCTTCGCCGATCAGCCTGGACCAGCCGCCTTCGGCGCGACGCTGTTCTTCGAGCAGCGATTGAGCCGCGACGGCGACGTCGCCTGCTCGACCTGCCACATGATCGACCGGCAGTTCCAGGACGACCGGCCCTTCGGCGTTGCGGTCGGCGAGACGAACCGGCGCACGATGCCGCTCGCCGGCGTCGCGCACAGTCCGTGGTTCTTCTGGGACGGGCGGCGCGACAGTCTCTGGGCGCAGGCGCTGGTGCCGCTGGAAAACCTCGACGAGCACGCAGGCACCCGGACGCGCTATGCCCATTTGATGGAAAGTGAATTCAGGGCCCGCTACGAGCGCATTTTCGGGCCGCTTCCGGAACTCGCCGGCCTGCCCGCCTCCGCCGGGCCGTTCGGCAGTCCGGCCGAGCGCGCGGCATGGGCCGCAATGACCGAGGCCCAGCGTCAGGGGGTAGACACGGTATTCGCCAATATCGGCAAGGCGCTGGCGGCGTTCGCACGCACGATCCTCCACGAGCCGACGCGCTTCGACCGCTTCGCCGACGCGCTGGCCGCCGGCCGCGAACCGCAAGGCGACGCGGCCCTGACCGATGAGGAGGTACTGGGCCTGCGGCTCTTCATGGGCAAGGCACGGTGCGCGACCTGCCACAACGGACCGCGCTTCACCGACGATTTCTTCCATAACACCGGCGTGCCGCCCGCGGCAGGCAAGCCGCCCGATCTCGGCCGCGAGGCCGCCGTGGCCGAAGTGCTGGCCGATCCGTTCAATTGCTTCGGCCGGTTTCGTGACGGCCCGGACAGCGCATGCGGAGAACTGCGCCATATCGTGCGCGAGGGGCCCGAATTGAGACGCGCCTTCAAGACGCCGTCGTTGCGCGGGGCCGCCGCGCGCGCGCCCTACATGCATGCCGGACAGTTCAGGTCGCTGGAGGAAGTCGTCGACCACTATGTCCGCGCGCCGCAGCCGGCCGATGGCCATTCGGAAGCCAAGCCCCTGCAGCTTTCCGACCGCGAGCGCGCCGCGCTCGTGGCCTTTTTGGGGACCCTGCAAGACGACCGGTAGAATGTTCCGGTTCCGAATATCCATGCGCCAGCTCAACGGCTGGCACTTGCTTGCCGCCAAGCCCTGGCCACGCGTCCGCGTGAACCGATAAGCTCAACTTGCCGGGGGGCGCCCTCGGGACGAGTTGATCAGGTCGGTGTCGGTCTCGCTGGAACGCGATCCACGGTATAGACTGGTTTGCCGTCACTATATGATGTCCTCACGGCAAATCCTCCGCCTGGGGACATTCTGCCCATTGCAACCGCCTGGTCCGGCATGATGAGCGTAGCTTCATCCTGAACGAACACGATCACGTGTCGTCGTGTCTTCAGAAGCTCCGCGGACCACCGCTTCAAATCAGCAAAAAGCTTGGGCGCCTTCCAGGCATCTGCTCGCGCCGGATCGACCTGGGCGTACAAGAAGCCGGTCTGAGGGAACGTCGTGAGGATGATTTTCGACTGCTCAGGCTTCCAATAGTCGGGAATGGCGGAGCTCTCGATCCACTGGCAGAAGAAATCCCGGCAAGTCCGAGGTCGGGATTCGTATGCGTTGCAGCCGACGCCGGGAGTGCAATGTTGGCACCACACCCCCGCAGGCTTGTCCAACTCCGGAATGCGAGGAAGCTTGCAGCACATCGTACATGAGCCGCAAACCCGACCTGGTGATCTTATCCCTGGCGTGAAATTGCTTCTCATGTCACTGGCGGAATTCTTCGACTGTTCGAAGAGAGACTAACAGAGAAGAGCCAAAAGCTCCATCTGGCCTTCATATTGGTGTCGGATGGGCACCGGAAACCTCAAATCGTCGGCTCCTCGTCTTGGCCGGCACAGTCCGGAGGACCTGGGAACGAGATCGGCGCATGGCTTGGATTGCCCGAAACGTTCGATCTGGCCGTGAGGCATGGGTCGTTTGGATCACACTTGCCAGATATTTGGTCCCCTTGGAAAAGCGGTGCATGATAGGTGTCGGGCCATACCTCCGAGCTTGCCACACATACCAACGGGATCGTCATGACCGCGCCTGACTTGCTCCGCAGCCGCATCCGCGAAAACTATCTGCCTAACGAGGACGAAGCGCTGGCCCGATTGGTCAAGCTTGCCGACCTGTCTCCCGAGCAATGCAAGGCGATCTCCGCGCGGGCGGCGGAACTGGTCCGCGCGGTGCGCAGCTCGTCCGATCACAAGCTGATGGAGGTATTCCTCTCGGCTTACGGCTTGTCGACCAAGGAAGGCGTGGCGCTGATGTGCCTTGCCGAGGCGCTGCTGCGCGTGCCCGACACGCAGACCATGGACGATCTGATCCAGGACAAGATCGCGCCGCACGACTGGTCGGCGCATTCCGGCGAGTCCAGTTCCATCTTCGTCAACGCCTCGACCTGGGCGCTCATGCTGACCGGCCGTGTGCTCGACGATAGCGATGTGGGCATCGCCGGCACGCTGCGCTCGATGGTGCGCCGGCTTGGCGAGCCGGTGATCCGCCGCGCGGTATCCGCCGCCATGCGCGAGATGGGCGAGCAGTTCGTGCTCGGACGCACCATCGACGAAGCGGTGCGCCGCGGCGGCGAGATGCTGGAGAAGGGTTATCTCTATTCCTACGACATGCTGGGCGAGGCCGCGCGGACCGACGCGGACGCCTTGCGCTACCTGCGCGCCTATTCCGATGCCATCTCCTCGCTCAACAGCGGCACCGACGGTCCCGATATCCGCACCAATCCCGGTATTTCGGTGAAACTTTCCGCGCTGCATCCGCGCTATGAAATGGCGCAGCGCGAGGCGATGCTGCCGGTGATGAGCGAGCGGCTCCTGTCCCTGGCGCTGGCTGCGAGGCATGCCCGCATGGGATTGAACATCGACGCGGAGGAGGCCGACCGGCTCGACCTTTCGATGGACGTCATCGAGCGCGTTCTGGCCGATCCGCGGCTGGCGGAGTGGAACGGCTTCGGCGTGGTGGTGCAAGCCTACGGTCCCCGCGCCGCCTTCGTGATCGACTGGCTGTACAGGCTCGCGGCCAGGCTCGACCGCACGATAATGGTGCGGCTGGTCAAGGGCGCCTACTGGGATACCGAGATCAAGCGGGCGCAGGCGCTCGGCCTTTCCGGCTATCCGGTCTTTACGCGCAAGGTGAATACCGACGTTTCCTACATAGCCTGCGCGCGAAAATTGCTGTCGATGACCGACCGCATCTATCCGCAATTCGCCACCCACAACGCCCACACGGTCGCGGCGATCCTGCGCATGGCGCCCGACCGGGACTCCTTCGAGTTGCAGCGCCTGCACGGAATGGGCGAGGCTTTGCACGAGACGGTGCGCAGAGCGGAAGGAACGCGCTGCCGCATCTATGCGCCGGTCGGCGCGCATTCCGATCTGCTTGCCTATCTGGTGCGGCGCCTCCTTGAAAACGGCGCCAATTCCTCCTTTGTGCATCAACTGACCGACGAGGACGTGGCGCCGGAGGAGATCGCACGCGATCCGTTCGGCGCGGTGGAAAAACAGGGGGCGGCCGCCAATCCGGCCATCGCCAGGCCTGTCGCGATCTTCGGCGGCGCACGGCGCAATTCGCAAGGCTATGACATTACCGATCCGGTCATGCTTGCCGGAATAGTCGAGGCGCGGGCTGCCTTTGCCGGGCCGGAGCGTTGGACTGCCGCCGGTGGCACTTTCGGTCGTGCGGTCGTCAATCCGGCAAGACCGGCCGATATTGTCGGCACGGTGAACGAGGCCAATGCCGCCGAGGTCGCGGCCTCCGTTCGCGCCGCGGCTGAAGCCCAGCCGATGTGGGCGGCCCGCGCTGTCGCCGAACGGGCGGATATTCTGCGGCGGGCCGCCGACCTCTACGAGGCGAATGCGGTCGAGCTTTTTGCACTTTGCACCCGGGAAGCGGGCAAGACACTGGCCGACGGCGTCGCCGAGCTTCGCGAGGCGGTCGATTTCCTGCGCTACTACGCCGCCGAAGCAGCGAAGGTGGAACCCGGCACCGAGGCGAGGGGAGTGATCGCCTGCATCTCGCCGTGGAATTTTCCGCTGGCGATCTTTACCGGCCAGGTCGCGGCCGCCCTCGCCACCGGCAATGCGGTGGTCGCGAAACCGGCCGAGCAGACGCCGCTGATCGCTGCCCGCGCGGTGGAACTCATGCATGGCGCCGGCGTGCCGGCCGGTGTGCTTCACCTGTTGCCGGGCGACGGGCCGTCGGTCGGCGCGCCGCTGACCGCCGATCCGCGCATTGCCGGCGTCTGCTTCACGGGTTCGACCGAGGTGGCCAAGCTGATCGAGCGGCAACTGGCCGCGACGGCGGCGGCTGACGCCATGCTGATCGCCGAGACCGGCGGCCTGAACGCCATGATCGTCGAATTCGACGGCGCTGCCGGAACAGGCGGTGCGCGACATTCTCGCCTCCGCCTTCCAGAGCGCCGGCCAGCGCTGCTCGGCGTTGCGCATGCTCTATGTGCAGAAGGACGTGGAGAAGAAGGTTCTGGAAATGCTCGAAGGGGCGCTGAAGACGCTGGTCGTCGGCGATCCGTGGGCCATTTCGACCGATGTCGGACCGGTAATCGACGACGAGGCGCGCCAATCGATCCTTGCCTATTGCGCCGACATGGAGCAGCAGGGCCGGCTGGTCGCCAGGCTACCGGCGCCGGCGGAGGGGCGCTTTGTCGCCCCGCACATTTTCCGGGTTTCAGGTATCGAGGAGCTTCGCAGGGAAATCTTTGGTCCGGTGCTGCATGTCGCGACCTTCGACGCGGACGAGATCGACAAGGTCATTTCCTCGATAAACCGTAAGGGCTACGGCCTGACCTTCGGTCTGCACACCCGCATCGAGGCACGGGTGCAGCATATCGTCGACGGCGTCAGGGTCGGCAATATCTACGTCAACCGCAACCAGATCGGCGCGGTGGTCGGTTCGCAGCCATTCGGTGGCGAAGGCCTGTCGGGTACCGGCCCGAAGGCGGGCGGACCGCACTATCTGAGGCGCTTTCGCCGGTCCGCCGAGGCGGGGACCGAACTCGCCGCCGGTCACAAGGTGACGGCGACGGAACTGGCCGATTCTTTGCCGAACCCGGCCGAGGGTGGCTGGTCGACCCGTGCCGACCGCGTTCCGGTGCTGCGCAAGCTGTTGCGGGGCAAGGGCGCGGATGCGATTTCGGCCGCGGCGGCGACGGATTTCGGGCCGGTCGATCTGCCCGGTCCGACCGGCGAGGCCAACACGCTGACCCTTCACCCGCGCGGGCGCGTGCTCTGCCTCGGCCCCGACGGCGAGACGCTGCTGGCGCAAGCTGTCCAGGCGCTGGCGGCCGGCAATGCCGTGCTGGCGGTGGCGCCGGGCGCGCCGGCCGCGCTTCAGCCGCTGCTTGGAAAGGGATTGCCGATCGCCGCGATCGACGGGCGGCCGGATCCGGTCGAATCGCGCGCGCTAAGTGTCGACGCGGTGGCCTTTTCAGGGACGCCCGAAGCCGTGCGCATCGTCCGGCGGGTTCTGGCGGAAAGATCGGGCCCGATCGTGCCGTTGATCAGCGAGGTCATCAACCCCGCTGCCTATACGCATGAACGTTCCGTCTGCGTCGATACGACCGCTGCCGGCGGCAATGCCAGCCTGCTTGCCGGGGCGGGGTGAGCAGCCTCTCGGCTGCTGCGTAGGCGCCTACGCGCCTTCCACGACGGAAAATCCCTCGAACTGGGGATGGCCGAGATAGAGCGGCTTGTTGTCTCCGGCATTGCGGTGGGCGGCGCGGAAGTTTTCCGATTTCGTCCAGGCAACGAAGTCGTCCTGGCTCGCCCAGACGGTATGCGACGCAAACAGTGTATAGCCCTCGGCCTCGTTGACCGCTCCGCGCAGGAGGTGGAATTCCTTGAAGCCCGTCATTTCCGGCAGCCTCGAATCACGGCCCTTCCAGATGTTCTCGAAGGCTTCCTCCGAGCCCTTCTGCACCTTGAAGCGGTTCATGGCGATATACATGGCAGTTCCTTTCAGAGTTTCGTCACGAGACCGCCTTCGAGCGGAATGACAGTCGGGGCTTCACCGGCCGCGCCGCGAAGCGCACGACATTGTCCGGCAATTCCAATTGATCCGCATCGCCGGCCGGGTGCGGGCCTGCCTGCATATGCGGGTCGCCGCGATGCAAGGCAAGTGCCGCGATGGTCGGCGCCGCGGCCGAACGCGCGCGAAGTTCGAGCAACTCAAGCAGCCTCGGATGCAGGCCGTCACCACGGCCGGCGGCGAGCATATGCAGGGGAAGCAGGTTCAAGACATGACTCCGGCGGAAAGTTGGGTTGAGCGTGGAAAGGGAAGGCATGCTGTGAAGGCACACCCTCCCGGTGCCAGGATAAGGAGGTCCGACGACCCTGGCCTCGGCATCGCCGTCGCCGGCGACGGATATGGCAGTGCCGCCGATCACACTCCGAAGACGATCTGCGATTTGGTGCTTGGCGCGAGCTGCCGCATGCAGGCGGACGGCTCGATGCCCTCACCGGCGCATTCGGTGGCACGGTTGACCAGCACGCGGCTGATATTCGAGCAGTCCAGCCCCGGGAGGTCGAAACGCGTGACCTTGGTCTTTTCCGCCGGCAACTCCTTGAAATCCAGCACGGTCAGCGTATCGACGACGCCGGCCGGATCGAAGAGGGCGATTTCAAACGCCGCCTTCGACAGGTCCGCGCCGAGCCGGTTGGCGACCACGAAAGTGAGCCGGCAACCTTTCTGCGACTGCTGAACGGCGTTGAGTTCCAGCGAAAGCGCAGGCTTTGGCGCTGTCTCCTCGGCGGCCGCATTGCCCGCGGCGAGCAAGAGCGCCGCCGCGACCAGTGCCGCGTATGCTGGCTTCGAGAACTTCGCCAAGGTCAGCCTCCGAAGCGGACGGTGGCGGCCAGCTTCAGCGACACGCCGGGCTCGTAGAGGGGTTCCACGGTCGTGCCGTTCAGCGGATTGACATAGTTGACGTCGAAAATGTTGTCCGCGCGGAAGTCGAGCCGGAAGTTCTCCGTCGCCTGGTAGCTGGCGAAGGCGTTCACCAGCGTGTAGTCCTCGGCAATCGGATTGCCTGCCGGCGCGCCATTGTACTGGACTTCGCCGCCGACCGTCAGCTTGTCCTCCATGAAGCGGAAGCCGAGCTGCCCGGTAACTTGCGAGGACGGGATGGTGGCGAGGTCTTCTTCCACACCCTGATAGGAGATGGTGTGGCCTTCGATCACGGAAGCCGTCAGCGAGGCGAAGCCCCAGCCGGCTTCGTAGACGCCTTCCAGCTCGAAACCCTTGATCTCGGCACTGGCATAGTTCTGATACTGGAAGCATACCGGAATTCTGCCCGGACCACGCTGGTACGTACAGCCGGGCGTGCGGCTGAAGGCCGATATCGTGGTGCCGCCGATATAGTCGTCTATGTCGTTGTTGAAATAGGCAGCCTTGAGCCGCAGGCTGTCATCGGCCTGGATGATGCCGTCCTGGCTGTAATTGACGCCGAACTCCCAGGTCTTGGCGGTTTCCGGACGAAGATAGGGGTTGGGCAGGAATGGAAATACCACCCCGTTCGGATGCAGTCCCGTGATCAGCGTTTCCGACAGGGACGGCGACCGATAGCCTTCCGCATAGGTTCCGTAGACCTGCAGGCCGGCCAGACCCATGTTCTCGAAGGGCGAGACACCGACCGTGATGCGCGGCGAAAGCCTGTCTCCCGAAACCTCGACCTGCTGGTCGTCGAGCTTGTAGCTGTCGTAGCGGAGCGCGCCGATCACCTCCAGCCACTCCCAGATGAGCTTCTCCTGGATATAGGCGCCCGACAGGTTGCGCTTGCCGGATGGCGTGAACAGATCGTCGCCGCCTTCCGGGCTCGTCGTCGTCACGTCGTCCCTCACCCAGTCGCCGCCATAGGTAAGCTCGTGCGATATCTGGCCGGTCTCGAACCGCGACGTATTCCAGAGGTCGATGCCGTAAGTGTCGATATCATTCGTCGCCTGGGCGCCGCTGGCAATGGTGATGCGCTGTCCGTTGACCGAACTGAAACGGGGGACGTTCACATTGTAGGTCTGGTCGAGCGAGGCCAGATTGGCCGAGGCGTTGATATGCAGGTCCAGCCAGCTCCGGTTGTCGTCGGTGATATTGTATCGGCCGGTGAAGGTGTTCTGCTTGACATCCACGTCATAAGTGTCGAGCCCCTCCGACCAGCTATTCTTGCCGCCGACCCAGCCGAGCTTCAATTCACTGTTTTCAGTCGGCTGCACCGTGCTCTTCAGCATGCCGCTCAGCACCTCGAAGCCCGTACCGCTGACCTTGTCGCCGTCGCCGTCCTTGTAGTCGCCATAATCGCGCCAGACGATGTTGCCGAGAACGTCGGCCGCTTCGTTGAAGCGGTAGGCGCCTGTCGCGCTGGTCGTCCAGCCGCTGCCGTTGGTGTCGATATCGGCCCGTGGCGGATGCCGCCCAGGTCTCGCCGGCCGCGCAGGAAATCGGCCGCGTCCTTGGTCTCGTAGAACACCACGCCGCCGATGGCGCCCGAACCATAGGTGTTGGCGACCGGCCCGCGAATCACGTCGACCTCCTGGATCAGTTCAGGGTCGAGAAAGAACACGGATTGGGTTCCGTGGCCGGTGCGCTGGAAGTTCTGCCTGGCGCCGTCAACGATGACGGCGACGCGCCCGAAATCCTGGAGGCCGCGTATGTTGATGCTGGTCGCGGCGCGCTTGGCGTCGGTCTGCGCGGTGATGCCGGGCACCCCGAAAAACACATCGCCGGGCGTCACGGGCATGCGCCGCTCTATCTGTTGTTCGTCGATATGGCTGACCGAAGCGAGCGTGTCGATCGCCGTCTCGCCGGTTCTGCTCACCACTGTAATCTGATCGAGCACTGTTGCGCCGGTATTCGGCGCGGCGTTCGACGCTGTGCCGGCCGCCTGGGCGGCCTGCGCGGTTGCCGGCGTGCCCGCTGCCGCGGGCCGCTCTTGCGCCAACGCCGACGTGCCGGTCAGCGCCAGCGACGCGACCCCCGCCAACAGCGCGATTCGTCTCGAAAGCGACGACCTGCATACGCGGCGCGCCCGCGCTCTATCGCCAGATCCCAAACCCGCTAGCCCCATGATCCCAAACTCCTGATTCAGACAAATGCGGGCTGGCGTGGGGCTGGCTGGCATTCCTCGTGTTGCCCGTTAAAATCTTGTGTCGATTTATCCGGTATTGCGCTTCCTAATAAACTTGATATTGTGAGTCAAGATAACAAGCCGGCTCTTGGATGAGCCAAGCCCCGGCGCCGCCGCGATAAAATCGAGAGGGTCGACCAGGATGAACACGCACAATCCGAATGGCTTTTTCCGAGCGCGCCCTTATGACAACGAATCGTTGCCCCGCCCCGAATTCAAACGTCCGGCCGCCGTCCGCACGCTGACCAGTCAGTCGCTCTTTCAGGGTGAACATGAGATCGGTATCGATCACGCCGGCTCGCTCTACCGGCTGAAGATTACCCGCCAGGGTAAGCTCATCCTCAACAAGTAACGCAGTCGGCAATGAATCAGCATGTGAAGCCGGCGCCGGAGCAGATCCGGCGCGAAGTAGTCGTGAATCCGAAGTCGCGCGAGCGTGACCTTGCCACTAAACTCGGAATATCCGAGGCGGAACTGATCGCCGCTCATTGCGGAGATACGGTGGTTCGCGTCGAGCCGCGCGTGAACGACCTGTTGATCGGCCTGGAGGCGCTTGGCGAAGTCATGGCGCTGACGCGCAACGACAGCGCCGTTCACGAGAAGATCGGCGTCTATGAAAAGGTCGTCACCGGCGGGCAGAGCGCCATGGTGCTGGGCTCGGAGATCGATCTGCGCATATTTCCGAAAATCTGGACGCATGGATTTGCCGTCGAAAAGCGGGACGGCAATGAAATCCGCCGTAGCCTGCAGTTTTTCGACGCGGCCGGGGAGGCAGTTCACAAAGTTCATCTGAGGCCGGCCTCGAGCCTTTACGCTTACCAGAAACTGGTATCGTCGCTCGAATCGACTGATCAGTCGCCATTGGTCGAGGTTCGCGTCAATCCGCAAGGCGCCGAGACCGAGGACGAATCCGTGTCGGCGGAGGCGCTGCGCGAACGGTGGGCGAAACTCACCGATACGCATCAGTTCTTTGGCATGCTGCGCGAACTGCGCGTCAGCCGTCGGCGCGCAATGCGCCTGGCCGGCCCCGATTTCGCATGGCGGCTGGACGGCGATGCGCTGGCTGCGATGATGAGCCTCGCCGCGCAGGATGCGCTTCCCATCATGTGCTTCGTCGGCAGCCGGGGCTGCATCCAGATACATTCAGGCCCGATCAGATCGATCAAGCCGATGGGGCCGTGGATCAATGTGCTTGACGAAACCTTCCACCTGCATCTCAGGCTCGACCATATTCATGAGACCTGGGCCGTTCGCAAGCCGACCAAGGATGGCCATGTCACCTCGATCGAGGCATATGATTCGGCCGGGCGCATGGTGATCCAGTTCTTCGGCAAGCGCCACGAGGGCCAGGGGGAGCGCCCGGAATGGCGCTTCCTCGCGGAGCACCTGCCGCGCATTTCCTGCTCGACCGCCGCGTGAAAGATTTGAAATGAGATATTCGAGTTTCGGCGGTTCGTCACTGCGCGCGACTGTTGTCAGCGTAATGCTTCTGTGCGCCGGCGCCGGGGCGTCCCGTGCCGAAGAGGGTGTTTCCGTTATTCCCGATCCGTCGCGGCTGGTCGCGGTGGGCGGCTCGATCACCGAAATCATCTATGCTCTCGGCGAAGAGAAGCTGCTGACCGCCCGTGATTCGACCAGCATCTATCCTCCCGCCGCCTTGCGCCTGCCGGATGTGGGCTACATGCGCGCGCTCTCGCCCGAAGGGGTTCTTTCGGTGAAGCCGTCGGCGATCCTTGCGCTCAAGGGAAGCGGGCCCAAGGAAGCCGTGGACGTTCTCAAGAAGACCAGCATTCCCTACATCGAAGTTCCGGACGATTTCGAGCACGAAGGAATCCTGAGCAAGATCGCGCTTGTCGGCAAGGCGATCGGCGCGGAGGAGAAAGCGGCAAGGCTGGCGGAAAAGGTGGATGCGGAGCTGAAATCGGCCGAAGCGCTCACCGCCGGGATAACCGACCGCAAGAGGGTGCTGTTCATTCTCGGCCTTCAGGACGGCAAGATCCTGGGCTCCGGGAGCGGCACGGCGGCCGACGGAATAATCAAACTGGCAGGCGGCGTGAATGCCATCGAAGGATTTGCCGGCTACCGGCCGCTCTCTGACGAATCGATCATTACCGCCGCGCCCGACCTTATCCTCATGATGGATCGCGGCGAGGGCAATCATGCCGACATCGAAGCGCAGCTCTTCGCGCTTCCCGGCGATTCGTTCGACGCCGGCGGGCGTCGACAGGCGGTTTGTGCGCATGAACGGCTCCTATCTTCTGGGCTTCGGTCCCCGCACCGCTGGCGCCATCCGCGAACTTGCCGTCGCACTTTACGGCGACGCGATCGAAGCAGTAGTCCAGCCCGATGTCCATCGCAATCGTTGGTGCCGCCCGTGGCGATGGCCCAATCCAAGAGCGAGACCGGCGACAGGTCGGGACGCGCCAGGGTCGTCCTGGGGCTGCTCTGCGTGGCGCTTGCGCTGACGGCCGGCTTCGGCATTTCCTCCGGAGCATCGGACGCCTCGGCCCTTGCGGTCTTGAAATCCTGGCTTCCGTGCGAGCGGAGCCGACGCGGTCCTGTCCGAGCGCGACCGCATCATCATCTACGACATCCGCCTGCCGCGCGTCGCTTTGGGCATTCTGGTGGGGTCGGCGCTCGCCATCTCGGGCGCCGTCATGCAGGGTCTTTTCCGCAATCCGCTCGCCGATCCCGGAATTGTCGGCGTCTCGGCCGGCGCCAGCCTAGGAGCGGTGTCGGTCATCGTGCTCGGTGCGACGGTGCTGTCGCCCTTGACCGGCGCGCTCGGCATCTACGCGCTGCCGCTCGCCGCGTTTTTCGGCGGATTGTCGGTGACCCTTGTCCTTTACCGGGTCGCTACCCGGCGCGGCCAGACCTCCATAGCCACCATGCTGCTTGCCGGCATCGCGCTCGGCGCGATGGCCACGGCGTTTACCGGTCTCATGATCTTCGTGGCGGATGACCGGCAATTGCGCGACCTGACCTTCTGGTCGCTCGGCTCTCTCGCCGGGGCGACCTGGACAAAGGTTTTCGCCGCGGGTCCGATCGTGCTGGCAGCCCTCGTCGTAACGCCTTTTCTGGCCCAGGGGCTGAACGCCATGGCGCTGGGCGAGGCCGCGGCCGCCCATCTCGGCGTGCCGGTGCAGCGGCTGAAGCATGTGGCGATCCTGGTCGTTTCGGCCGCGACCGGCGCCGCGGTTGCCGTCAGCGGCGGCATCGCCTTTGTCGGCATCGTCGTGCCGCATCTGCTGCGTCTGCTGATCGGCCCGGACAACAGATATCTTCTGCCTTGCGCGGCGTTGCTCGGCGCCAGCCTCCTGCTGATTGCCGACGCCGTCAGCCGCACCGTCGTGGCGCCCGCCGAGCTTGCCCATCGGCATCATCACCGCCGCCGCCGGCGGGCCCATTTTCCTCTGGATTCTGCTGAGAAAGCGCGGAATTCTCGACTTGTAGCGATATTCCCGATGATCGAAGCCAACAATGTGAGCGTCTGGATTGGCGGCAAGCGGATCGTGGAGGACGCCGCCTTCACCGCCTCGCCGGGAGAGGTCGCTGCGATTGTCGGCCCGAACGGCTCCGGGAAAACAACCCTTCTGAAGGCGCTTGTCCGGCGATCTGCCATATCGCGGAAGGATCGCGCTGAACGGCCGCGAAGTCTCCGCGATGCCGCAGCGCGAAGCCGCCGGGCTGCGCGCCGTACTGCCGCAGGCGACACAGCTTTCCTTCCCCTTCACCGTGCACGAGGTGGTGCGGCTCGGGCTGCTCGGCGGACGCTCCGGCGCTCTCGCGGGCGAGGCGCGAGCGCTTGCCGGAGCGCGCTTTGGCGCGCGTCGATCTGGCCGGCTTCGGCGGGCGGTTCTATCAGGAGCTTTCCGGCGGCGAGCAGCAGCGCGTGCAGCTTGCCCGCGTGCTTTGCCAGGTCTGGACGCCTGTGCTGGAGGGCCGCCCGCGCTATCTGTTCCTCGACGAACCTGTATCCAGCCTCGACATCAAGCACCAGCTTGTAATCATGGATATTGCGCGCGACTTCGCCCGCCGCGGCGGCGGCGTGGTGGCGATCCTGCACGACCTCAATCTGACGGCCATGTATGCCGATCGTGTCCTCGTCATGAAGAACGGTCGGGTTGCCGCGTCCGGGTCGCCCAGGAAGTGCTCGAGAACCAGCTGATCGCGAAAGTGTTCGACTGCGACCTGAAGGTAGGCGTTCTGCCGGCGGGCGGAATACCGTTCGTCCTGCCGCAGTCGGTGGCGCTCTGAAGCAGGCAGGACTGTCGGCCGGGAGCGGGCGCGGAACGGGAATCAGGCCGCCGGCGCCCGGGCCGCTGCCAGCGCATCAATTCCCAGCAGCGCGCGCACGTCTTGCCGCGATTTGACCAGATCCTCGATCGTATGGCGTTCGAGCACGCTGAAGAAGGCGTTCAGCGCCTCGCGCAACGCGGCGTTCAGCGTGCAGCTATCCACCAAGGGACACTCGGTCGCGTCGTTTTCGAAGCACTCGGCCATGGCAAAGCTCTCTTCGGTGACACGTACGACGTCGAACAGGTTGATCTTGTCGGCGGGCCGTCCGAGCCTGACGCCGCCGTTCCTGCCGCGCACCGTCTCGACGAGACGGTTTTCGACCAGGGGCTGGAGGATCTTGAACAGGAAAAGCTCGGATACTGAATAGGCCTCGGCGATCTCGGGGATACGGCTCAGCCGGCCCTCGTTGGCCGCGCAATACATCAAAATGCGCATGGCATAGTTGGTCTGGCGGGTGAGCCGCATGATCGTTCCTTCCGCGGAGGTTCGTCGGCCGAATATGGCCCATAGTTTGGAACAATTCCAGACTGATCTGGGGCATTTCTTGATTTTAGAAATCATGTTTTGCGCTTGCCATGCGCAAGGCACATGGCAGCAAGCCGAATGGAACTATTGCATCGGATGGTGCGCCGCACAATATTACTGACGGGAGTCGTCAACTCACGGGAGGAACCCATGAGGGATACGACATGGCAAGCCAATTCGAGCGCCTTCCAGGCAGAATTAGGCAGCTTCGACCGTCCGATCGGCGTGAATTCCGCGATCACCTGCTTCGTCTCGACCCGGCAAGCCGGCGCGACCGTTTCAATGGCGGGCTGGGCGACGCCTATGTCGTCGCCTACGCCGAGCGCTGTTTCGCGCGCGGAACGACCGTGATCGGCTATGTGGAAGATGGCAGGGTCCGCGGGGCGGCGGAACTCCACGACTGCCCGGACGATGCCGAGCCGACGGGCGAGATCGCCTTCAGCGTCGAGCCTGCGTTGCAGGGCCGCGGAATCGGGGCGCTGCTGTTCGAGCGCCTGCTGACCCATGCCCGCGCGCTGGGATATGTTCGGCTGCGCGTCACGACCCATCCGGAGAACGCACGCATGCGGAGCCTGGCGGCCAAGTTCGACGCGCATTTGAATTTCCACGCCGGAGAAACTGTCGGCATCATCGAACTCGACCCGGTGCCGGCCATTCGGGGTGTATGGTCGGCTTTGGCGTCGACCGCGCATGCCTGGCTTTGGCCCGCCAGGTGAGCGCTCGTTCGGCCGCCGAAATTTCAGCGGCTTGCGCCTCCTCCTGTAATTGACGCGTCGTGATAGGAGCCTATTCTCGGCCGAGCGAAAAAGGAGGACCCCATGGCAAAAAAACCCGAAACCGAAACCTTGGTGGACATGTTCGACGGCTTTGGCCGCGCGTTGAAGGTGCCCAGGATTGATATCGAGACAATCCTCGACAATCACCGAAAGAACCTGGACGCCCTTCAGAAATCGGCCTCCACCACCGCATCCGGCGCGTCCTCGATCCTGGCGAAGCAGCGCGAGGCGTTGCAGCAGCAGTTGAGCGAAATCGCCGAGGTAGCTCAGAGCTACGGCAACGTGGCTGGAGCGCAGGAGGCGATGGCCAAGCATGCCGAATTCGTACGCCGTTCTTTCGAGGAGGCGGTCAAGAACGCCAGCGAAGTCGCCCAGATCGCGCAGAAATCAGGAGCCGAATCGCTTGAGATTCTGAGGGCTCGCATTCGCAATTCGATGGACGAGATCCGAAAGGGCTATGAAAAGCAGGGCTGAGCAGGTTTCGGAAAAGCGCAGCAACGGTTTTCCGGCGGTAACCTGCGACAAAACAAGAGGCTGAGCAGGCCAGGCAAAGGCAGGGTCAAACAGGCCTGCTTGCTCGGCCGGCCCCCTCTCGGACTTGTCTTGCGGCAGTTCAAACGGCGCCGGATCGTCCGAGTTGCGTCTGCCGCCGCAATGGCTAAGCAGGTTCCGGAAAAGTGTGTCACGGTTTTCCGACAGAAACCTGCGACGAAACAGGAGGCTAAGCAGGCGAAGCGTGGGCGAAGCCACGCAAGTCTGCTTAGGTAACCGCCGAACTGCTCAAGCGGAGGGAACGCGATGCCGAGGGAGATCGCCCCGACATTCGAGGAATTGTGGCACCTGATCGGCCAGGAGCTTGCCGTTTCGGACTGGGTCCTGGTCGATCAGGCGCGTATCGACCAGTTCGCCGAATGCACCGGCGACAGGCAATGGATTCACGTCGACGTCGAGCAGGCGCGCCGCAAGAGCCCGCTGCGAACCACGATCGCGCACGGCTATCTCACGCTGTCGCTGATCAGTTCGTTTATCCAGGAGATGCGCATCCTGCCGGACAATACGCAGGGCGCCTTCAACTATGGCATCGATCGCGTGCGGTTCATCGCTCCGGTCCGGGCCGGCTCGCGGGTCCGGCTGCGCACGACCCTCGTCTCGATGGAGGATAAGGGCCCGGGCCGGTACCTGATGAAGGCCGCGAGCACGATGGAGATCGAAGGCGAGGAGAGACCGGCCCTCGTCGCCGACACGCTGGTCATGCTCTACGAGCGCCGGCACAAGCGCGAAGCCTAAGCACGTAGCCGCGCTTCGCCTGCTTGGCCTTTGTCCTGTCGCGGGTTTCCGTCGGAAAACCGTGAGACACTTTTCCGGTGCCTGCCAGTCGGCCGCTCTGGACGGCTGGTTCTGCGCGATGGCGATGTCGATCTCACCGAGGCGGAAGGCGGCACAGGCGGCGCAAAGACGAAATCGGTCATGCTGGATGTCTCCTTTGCGGATTGCGCAAAGCGCTGGACCAGGCTCGGCGTCTGCATAGACGCTTCGGCTGGACGCCGCTACTCTGTGGAATTCGAGTTCGCCGTCTATTTGGGAAAAGCGTTCGACGGCAGGCCTCGCGAGTATGATGCAGCGGCGGAGCACGACATGAGCCAGAGCAGCGAGGCGACGCGCTTCCTGATCATCGACGATCATCCGCTTTTTCGCGAGGCGCTGCACAGCGCCGTTCGCATGGCCTATCCCGAAGTCGATACCATGGAGGCCCGCTCCATCGCGGAAGCTCTGGACGCACTATCGGGCCCCCGGCCGTTCGACATCGCGCTGCTTGATCTCGGCATGCCGGGCGTCCATGGGTTTGAAGGTCTCCTGCAGTTGCGCACCCGCCATCCGCGCCTTCCGATCGTCGTGGTCTCGGCCCATGAGGAGCCCAAGATCATCTCCGAGGCGCTGTCATACGGCGCCGCCGGCTTCATCCCGAAATCGGTGCGCAAGGACGAACTGGCCGCGGCGATCCGCACGGTCATGGAGGGCGCCGTCTATGTTCCCGAGAACTATGTCGCTCGCCCGCCTGAACCGGAGAACGCCGACCGGGCCGACATGGTGCGGCGGCTTGCGACGCTGACGCCACAGCAGCTTCGCGTCCTGCAGATGTTGCGGCAGGGGCTGCTGAACAAGCAGATCGCCTACGAGCTGCAGGTCGGCGAGACGACGGTGAAGGCGCATGTCTCCGAGATCCTGCGGAAACTCAACGTCTACAGCCGTACCCAGGCGGTAATCGAGGTCTCGAAGCTGGACAATGCCGACCTGTTTCGCGAGGCAGGGTTCTAGCCAGTGGCCGATGACTGGGGCGGGATATTGCGGGATTCGATAGTCGTGACTGGGTGCGACGCCAACCACTATGAGTTGGCGGCGGAGCTTCTCCTGTCACTGCGAGCGATGAAGTCCCGGACTTTCACGGTCGGCTTCATTCAAGTCGGTGATGTCCCGCCGCCAGATTCCGTCGTGTCGCGAGCCGACATTCTTGCGACCGTGTCGACCGATAAATTTGCGCTGACGCCGAACGAAGGGTTCCAGCTCGCCTATCTTGCGGTCAAGACGCGCTTGCCGGAATTTTTTCCAGGCTATCAGACTTATATCTGGCTCGACGCCGACACGTGGGTTCAGCGGGAAGCCGGGCTTCACGAAATCGCGCAAGCCGCGCGCGTCGCCGACCTGTCGATCCACCCCCAGATCGATCCAAACTATTTTGCTTGCCAATTTCCGGACAATTATACGCTTTCTGTTTATAAACAAATGTTTGGCGAGCAGGATAGGAATAAATTTTCACGATTTCCCATGGTCAATGCCGGCGTATTCGGTGCATTTTACTCATCACCTGTTTGGAAAATCTGGAAAGAAAGCCTGGACGAGGTGAAAAATCGATTGATCTTTGAAAAGGAGCGGTTTTTTTCGGATCAGATTCCGCTGCACAGATTGATATACCAACAACGCTTGCGAATTTGTCCTCTGCGCGCCGTCAACAATTGGCTGGCGCTTCACAGCATTCCTCGCTTTGACCGGGAAACCCGGCTGCTGACAGCGCCTACACCACCCCACGAGGCCATCAATATCATTCATCTTGTCGGCAGCGCGAAGTCGCGGCAGCTTTCAATCGATGGCGTCCCGGTCTCCTTGCGATATGGAGACATGAGAAGGATGTTGCTCCAATAGAGCAAGTTGCGGTTGGATTGGATCATTCTGTTTCTCGGACGGCGCGGCCTTTCCGTGTGTTCGCAGCCTGGACAACGCGCCGGCGGCGTTGCTGGGTCGCGGCGCCTCCGTTTCGGCAAGCAAACTGTCGTGTTCCGCCGCAATCCCGGTACTTTGGAAGCAAATGCGCCCTTCAAGCCAGGAGATGCGCGAGAAGCGCCCTAAGCTCGGCCGGCTTGACCGGCTTGCGCATCAATTCGATGCCGGCCGCGCGCGCGGCCTGCGCCAGCGCTGGCGAGTTGTCGCCGGTGATGATCAGCGCCGGCACGGCACGGCCCAGATAGGATCTCACGTCGCCGATGGTGTGGCTGCCGAGATCGCCGTCCGCCAGATGCTGGTCGGCTATGACGACGTCGGGCACCCAGTCGGTGTCGCCGATCGCATGCAGCGCCTCGATCGACGAGGCGGCGGCGCGCACCACGCATTGCCAACGCCCGAGCAGTCCTGCCATTGTCGCCGACACCTCGGCATCGTCCTCGATCAGCAGAACCTTCGTTCCGAAAAGGCCATAGGCGCGGGGGTGCCCAGGCCCGTTCGCGCCAGCCGCCGCGGGCAGGCTGTGAGGCGTCGCCGCCGGCACGTCCAGCCGGAATACCGTGCCGCGTCCGACAGTCGAGGAGAAGCCGATACCGTGGCCGAGCGTGTCGGCCATGCGGCGCACGATTGCCAGGCCGAGCCCGAGGCCGGCTCCGGCGATGTCGCCTTGGCTGAGGCTGACGCCGCGATGGAACTCTTCGAAGACTGCTTCATGCTGGTCGGCCGGTATGCCGCAGCCGGTATCGGCGATCTCGATGCGGACAATCGCGCCGCGGCGGCGCGCGCCGACCAGCACGCCGCCGGACCGTGTGTAGCGCATGGCATTGGAAACGATGTTCTGCAGAATGCGCCTCAGCATCGTCCGGTCGGAGCGTACGATGGCATTGCCGGCGCGGAATCTGAATTTCAGGCCCTTTTGTTCCGCGAGCGGCTGGAAGTCGGATTTGATCGAGGCAAACAAGGGTTCGAGCGCGATATCGGCGATGTCCGGCTCCACGACCCCAGCGTCGAGCCTTGATATGTCGAGCAGCGTCTGCAGCAGGTTGCCGATCGTCGTCAGCGACCGCTCGACCTGGCCGACCAGCCGGCGGCCCTCCTCGGTAGTCTGCGTTTCGGCGAGCGCCGAGATGGAGAGATGGGCCGCATTGAGCGGCTGCAGAACGTCGTGGCTGGCGGCGGCCAGAAAGCGCGTCTTCGACCGGTTCGCAAGTTCCGCCGCCTCCTTCGCCGCGTAAAGGCCTATGTTGGATTCTTCCAGCCGGCGCAAAGTGGAGCGCAGTTCCTCGGTGCGGCTGCGCACGCGGTTTTCGAGATTTATCGCCGTCTGGAACAGGGTGAATGCATTGCCCTGCTGGTCCATCGAGCGCTCGACCCGCGAAATCAGCGCGGCGTTGATCTTCTTCAGCCGTTCGATGTCACTAATGTCGTGGAGCGGCATTCGCGCGTCATTCGGCGGCTTGCCGGCGGCCGAAGGCGATGCCGGTCAGCGTCTGGTTGAGGTGCATTGTGCGGTACTGTTCGCCATAAGTGCCGAAACCGATGACATTGTTCATGCGGTACAGATCGGAAATTTCGCGCAACACCTGTCGGTTCCTGGCATCGACACGGCGCAGAACACAGTCGAAGCCGAGAGCGACATCGATGCCGCCGACCTTGTCGGCGACATCCTGCAGCGCCGATCGCGTCGATTCGACCATTCCGGTCGGCTGGGCAATGGAAAGAACGATGCCGTCGTCGATTGCGCAAAAGAAGGAGAGGGAACCGTCGGGGTTCAGCTTCTGGATCGAGCGGCAGTAATATTCGCCGCCGACCCGCACGACGACGGGGTGGGAGGCGAAGCTGAACGGGGTGAGGGCGTCCGGCATGATGCCGACCGCCAGGGCAAACTCCTCCGCCGCGACCCTGGCATTGAACTCATGCACGATGCGGCGGTCCGGATCGGACGAGGTTACCACCAGCTTCTCGTCGGTGGGGACGAAATTCTCGGTCTTGAATACGTGGAACGGCACGTCGGTCGCGACCAGTATCACGACCGCGCAGTCGCTATCGACGATGCCGTCGCAGATCAGCGTCGTCGTTTCGAATTTGAGGTCGTCGCCGGCGGATCCACCGATCAGGGGTATGTCGTCGAGACCCCAGTGGATCGCCGACGTCACCGATTCCTCGGCGAAGGACAGGCCGTCGATGAGGCAGAGCGCGAAGGTATTGACGGCGGGCGAGCGCCCGGCGCGCCTTGACAGCGAGCGCCTCAGCGCGCCGACATTGGCGGCGATCTTGTCCATGCCCGAACCCGACAGGTTGCGGATCATCGCGCTGGCGACCGCGAAGCTTCGCGAAGGAAACAGAATCGCCAGCATCTGTCCTTCTTCCAGCCCGAATGGCGTAATCTCGCCGGCCGTCGAACAGCCGGCATGGTGCAGCCCCGGAGCGTGGCGGGCAATCGCGGCCGATAGCGCCGATGCCTGGACGAGAGCCTGCGAAAAGAAGAACAGGGCGAAGCTGGCCTTCATCCGCGCCGCTTCCCGCGCGACGTCGCGAGCAAACACGTCCGCGTCGGGCCGGTCGGTGCTCAGCACCGCCAGTCCGCAGCCATAGTTCATCTTCGAAGTGACTCGCGCCAAATTGTTAGGGCCTTCCGCCCCGCCCTTGGTGTTATCCCGCCCATCGTTGTTATAGCGCCGTGCTGACGCTGCTTGATTCCATTCTTGTATGCCGACCGTCCATTTGCAATGCTGCGGCTGGCCTTTAGTACAATATACGGTTTTCGGGGTCGGCTGCATTCTCGCCGGATCATGTATCCGGCCGTCCGCCGGAGCATCGTTGGCGCCAAGGGGCCCGCGCCGAATACCTACCGAGGGAGGCAGGCAAGCATGTCGGACGTTTCTCTAACTGTTAATGGGCGCAAGGTCGGCGCGACGGTCGAGGACCGCACGCTGCTCGTCCAATTCCTCAGGGAAAATCTGGGACTTACCGGAACGCATGTGGGCTGCGATACATCCCAATGCGGAACCTGTGTCGTGCATGTCGACGGCAAGGCGGTCAAATCCTGCACCATTCTGGCCGCCCAGGCGTCGGGCTCCACGGTCGTGACCATCGAGGGGCTGGCCGGCGGTGCGGATCTGCACCCGATCCAAATTGCCTTTAAGGAAAACCATGGCCTGCAATGCGGCTTTTGCACCCCCGGAATGATCATGTCGGCGGCCGACATGATCAACCGGCATCCGGAAGGGCTGGACGAGGCGACGGTGCGTGCCGAGCTTGAAGGCAATATCTGCCGGTGCACGGGTTATCACAACATCGTCAAGTCGATATTGGCGGCGTCTCGGGCAATGTCCGAGAGTGCCGGAGCGTCGAAAGCCGCGTGAGAGTCGAGAAAGAGTGCAGGGTTTGATGAGCGGAAATCGCCGTTCGCGCGAGGACATCGGCCGATCGATGGTTTGACCGGCCAGGCCGCGCCGCACGCCGCGTTTTCAGTTCAGTTCGAGGTTCGGGAGGAGAATTTCGATGGGTTTCGAGGGAATTGGCGCCCGCGTCGCGCGCAAGGAGGATCGGCGCTTCATCACCGGCGCCGGCCGCTACGTCGATGACATAGTTGTGCCCGGCATGAAGCACGCCGCGTTCGTGCGCAGCCCGCATGCGCATGCCGACATCACGACTGTCGATGTTTCGAATGCCAGGGACATGCCCGGCGTGATCGGCGTGCTGACCGGCAGGGAAATCAAGGCCGACGGTATCGGCAATATCATCTGCGGCTGGATGATCCATTCCAAGGACGGCTCGCCGATGAAGATGGGCGCGTGGTCGCCGATGGCCGTCGACCGCGTGCGCTATGTCGGCGAGGCGGTGGCGGTGGTGGTGGCCGACACGAAAGCCCAGGCGCGCGACGCCGCGGAGGCGGTCGAGGTCACCTACGCGGAAAGGCCGGCGGTGATCATCGCGGCAGAGGCGATCAAGGAAGGAGCCCCGCAACTCCATCCGGAGGCCGACAACAATCTGATCTTCGACTGGGAAATTGGTGACGCCAAGGCCGCCGAGGCGGCGATCGCCGCGGCCGCGCACGTCACCCGCATCAAGATCCACAACAACCGGCTGGTGCCGAACGCCATGGAGCCGCGCGCGGCTCTCGGCCATTACGACCGGGGCGAGGATCACTACACCTGCTGGACCACCTCGCAGAATCCGCACGTCGCCCGCCTCGTGCTCAGCGCATTCTACAATGTCGCGCCCGAGAACAAGCTCAGGGTGATCGCGCCCGACGTGGGCGGCGGTTTCGGCTCCAAAATCTATATCTACCCCGAGGAAATCGTCTGCCTGTGGGCATCCAAGAGGACCGGCGTGCCGGTAAAATGGGTGGCCGACCGTACCGAAAGCTTCCTCACCGACGCGCATGGCAGGGACCATGTGTCGGAGGTCGAGATGGCCTTCGACGCGAACAACAGGATCACCGGGCTCAAGGTCGACACCATTGCCAATCTTGGCGCCTATATGTCGCTGTTTTCGTCCTCCGTGCCGACCTATCTTTACGCCACGCTGCTGTCGGGCCAGTACGACATACCGGCGATCCATGCCAATGTGCGCACGGTCTACACCAACACCACGCCGGTCGATGCCTATCGCGGCGCGGGGCGGCCGGAGGCGACCTATCTTGTCGAGCGTACGATCGAGACCGCCGCGCGCGAGCTTGGCGTCAGCCCCGCCGAACTCAGGCGGACCAACTTCGTCACGAGCTTCCCGCACCAGACGCCGGTGATCATGTGTTACGACGCCGGCGACTACGGCGCTTCGCTCGACGCGGCAATGCAGGCGGCCGACTATGACGGCTTCGCCGTGCGGCGGGGGGAGGCAGCAAGCAGAGGCAAGCTGCGCGGCATCGGCATGAGCTGCTACATCGAGGCCTGCGGCATCGCGCCTTCGGCGGCGGTAGGCAGCCTCGGCGCGGGCGTCGGCCTGTGGGAATCGGCCGAGGTGCGCGTCAACGCGGTCGGCACGATCGAGGTGCTGACGGGCTCGCACAGCCACGGCCAGGGACACGAAACCACATTCGCACAGCTTGTCTCGCATCGCCTCGGGGTGCCGCTGGACAGCGTGTCGATCGTGCACGGCGACACCGACAAGGTGCAGATGGGAATGGGCACATACGGCTCGCGCTCCGGCGCGGTCGGCATGTCGGCCATCGTCAAGGCGCTCGACAAGATCGAGGCCAAGGCCAAGAAAATCGCCGCCCATCTGATGGAGGCCGACGAGGGCGACATCGTCGTCGAAAATGGCGCTCTGAAAGTCGCCGGCACCGACAAGTCGGTTCCCTGGTTCCAACTGGCGCTGGCCGCCTATACCGCGCATAATTTGCCGGCTGGAATGGAGCCCGGCCTCAAGGAGGGCGCGTTCTACGACCCGACCAACTTCACCTTCCCCGCGGGATGCTACATCTGCGAGGTCGAGATCGATCCCGAAACCGGGGTCACAGACATAGTGCAGTTCGTCGCGGCGGACGATTTCGGCAATATCATCAATCCGGCGATCGTCGAGGGACAGGTTCACGGCGGCATCGCGCAGGGCGTCGGCCAGGCGCTTCTGGAGTGCGCCTATTACGATGCCGGCGGCCAGCTGCTGACGGCGAGCTACATGGACTACACCATGCCGCGCGCCGACAATCTGCCCTCGTTCAAGGTTTCGACCTCGAACACGCCTTGCCCCGGCAACCCGCTCGGCATCAAGGGCTGCGGCGAGGCGGGCGCCATCGGCTCGCCGCCCGCCGTCATCAACGCCATAACCGATGCGATCGGCGTCAACGACATAACCATGCCGGCAACGCCGCAGAAGGTCTGGGCGGCGCTGCAGGCGGCAAAGCACTGAGAGGAGGTGAATGGTGGATATCGAGCGGTGAACAGGCAAGGCGCCGCAACGAAGGCGCCAGGCGCAGATCACGTTCCGGGAAATATTCCATTCACCATTCACCGTTCACCATTCACTCCCGCAAGGAGAAAACCGATGTATTCCGTCAACTACCACCGCGCCACTTCGCTCTCCGAAGCTGCAAGACTTGCCAGGACAGGAGAGGCGAAATTTCTCTCGGGCGGCATGACGTTGATCCCGGCGATGAAGACACGGCTTGCGGCACCGTCGGATCTCGTGGATCTGACCCATATAGCCGAGTTGAAAGGCATCACCATATCGGGCGGGACCGTCACCATCGGCGCCGCGACCACCCATGCCGAGGTCGCCGGCAATGCCGAACTCAAGGCGGCGTGCCCGGCGATCTGCCATCTCGCCGCCCACATCGGCGATCCCCATGTCCGCCACCGCGGCACGATCGGAGGTTCGATCGCCAACAACGATCCGGCGGCCGATTATCCGGCGGCTCTGCTTGCGCTCAACGCGACCATCGTCACAGACAGCCGCGAGATCGCGGCCGAAAACTACTTCACGGGCCTGTTCGAGACAGCGCTTGGGGAAGGCGAGATGGTAACGGCGGTCAGCTTCGCAATACCGGCCAGGTCCGGCTATTCGAAATTCCCGAATCCGGCCTCTCGCTACGCCATGACCGGTGTTTTCGTGGCGAAGGACAATGATGGCGTACGCGTCGCGGTGACGGGAGCCGGCGAGAACGGCGTGTTCCGCTCCGCGCCGATCGAAGCAGCGCTCTCGCAGAATTTCGACGCCGCTGCCCTTGCCGGGGTGTCGGTGCCAAGCGACGCGCTGATGAGCGACCTGCACGCTTCCGCGGAATATCGGGCGAACCTCGTCGTCGTCATGGCCAAGCGGGCTGTGATTGCCGCGAACGGTTAGCCCGCATTCTATCCCGACAGCGCCTGCTCCAGGTCGGCGATGAGATCGTCGCCGTCCTCGATGCCTGCCGAAAGACGCACCAGCGAATTGGAAATGCCGAGTGCCGCGCGCTGCTCGGGCGGGATGCTGCCATGCGTCATCAGGGCAGGCTGCTCAATCAGGCTTTCCACGCCGCCAAGGCTTTCGGCCAGGGTGAACAGGCGGGTGCGCTCAAGGAATTGTTTCGTGCCGTCGAGATCGCGGTCGAGTTCGATTGAGATCATGCCGCCGAAGGCGTGCATCTGGCGTTTGGCGATCGCGTGTTGAAGATGGCTGGCAAGGCCGGGATAGATGACGCGCCGCACGTCGACGCGGCCCTCCAGCCATTGCGCGATCTTCAGACCGTTGGACGAATGCCGCTCCATGCGCAGCGCCAGCGTCTTGATGCCGCGCAATGCGAGGAAACTGTCGAATGGACCGGAAATCGCGCCGACCGCGTTCTGCAGGAATTTCAGCCGGTCGGCGAGATCGCGGTTTTCGCCGACGACCGCAACGCCGCCAACCATGTCGGAATGGCCGTTCAGGTATTTGGTGGTCGAGTGCACGACAATGTCGATCCCGAGTTCCAGGGGCCGTTGCAGATAGGGGCTGCAAAATGTGTTGTCGACGACCGTAAGTAAGTTCTTACGCTTTGACAGGGCGGCGACGCCTTCGAGGTCGACGATCTTCAGCAAGGGATTGGTGGGCGTCTCGACCCACAGCAGCTTGGTCTCCGGCGTGATCGCTCTTTCAACTGCCGCGAGGTCCGTGAAGTCGGCGAAACTGGCCCGCAGGCCGGCCGAGCGTTTACGCACCCGTTCCAGCAACCGGAATGTGCCGCCGTATATATCGTCGGTCGCGACGATGTGGGCGCCCGCGTCGAGCAACTCGAATACGGTGGCGATGGCCGCAAGACCCGACGCGAAGGCAAAGGCGGCCGTGCCGCTCTCAAGGTCGGCCACCGCGCGCTCGAAGGCGAAGCGCGTCGGGTTCTGGCTGCGGGCATATTCGAACCCCTTGTGAACTCCAGGGCTTTGCTGGCCGTAGGTGGAGGTCGCATAGATCGGCACCATGACCGCGCCGGTGGTCGGATCATGGCTTTGGCCGCCGTGAATGGCGCGTGTCGAGAAAGCCAGGCGGTTCCTGTTCGGTGTGGTCATTTATTCCGCCTCAGATGATTGATCAGGTCGACCCGTGTAATCAGGCCGAAAAACTCGTCGCCGTCAAAGACGATCGCCACCTCGTTGCGCTCGAAGACGGGCAGCAGGGCGTCGAGCGTCTGGCCGGCCTGAAGCGTGTGCAGGTCAGCCGTCATTGCGGTCGCCACCGGCGCGCTGAAGCGGTCCCACCGGCCTTCATAGGGTCCCTCGAGCACGGCCAGTATGTCGCTCTCGTCGACGATGCCCACCAGCGTGCCGTTCTCAAGCACGGGAAGCTGCGAAACGTCACCCCGGCGCATGCGGCCATAGGCCGTCAGCAGCGTATCCTGAGGTCCGACGAAGACGGTCCCGCCCTCGCGATGCGCTCGCGCGACGAGGTCCCGCAGGTCGCCATGCTGCTCGCGTTCGGCCAATCCTTGCTCAACCAGCCAGAAATCGTCGAATACTTTGGAAAGATACTTGTTGCCGCTGTCGCAGACGAAGGTCAGCACGCGCTTTGGCGCAGTCTGCTCGCGGCAGTAGCGTAGCGCCGCGGCAAGCAGCGTGCCGGAGGACGAGCCGGCGAGTATGCCCTCCCTGGAGAGCAGGTCGCGCACGGCCAGCATGCTGTGCTTGTCGGTGACCGAGTATGCCTTCCTGACGAAGGACAGGTCGGCATTGGGCGGGATGAAATCCTCGCCGATGCCTTCCACCGTCCAGCTGCCGGCCTCGCGCAGTTCGCCGGTCTTGACATAGGGCGCCAGCACCGATCCAACCGGGTCGGCAAGCACCATCTGCGTCTTCGGCGACACCCTCGCGAAAAAGCGGCCGAGGCCCGTCAACGTACCGCCGGACCCGACGCCGACGACCACGGCGTCGATGTCCTCGCCGAGCTGGCTCCAGATCTCCGGCCCGGTGGTCGTCTCATGCGCCAGCGGATTTGCCGGATTGGCGAACTGGTTGACATAGAAGGCGCCGGGCGTGCCGGCCGCGATTTTCTCCGCCATATCCTGGTAATATTCCGGGTGGCCCTTGCCGACGTCGGAGCGTGTCAGCCGGACTTCCGCGCCGAGCGCCCTGAGGTGCTGGATTTTCTCGCGTGACATCTTGTCGGGAACGACGAGGACGATGCGATAGCCCTTGGGAATGCCGACCTGGGCCAGGCCCAGGCCGGTGTTGCCGGCCGTGGCTTCCACAATCGTGCCGCCCGGCGCCAGGCGCCCGTAGCGCTCCGCGTCGGCGATCATCGACAAGGCTATGCGGTCCTTGATCGAGCCTCCGGGATTCTGGCTTTCCAGCTTGATGAACAGACGGCATGGGCCCGTGTCGAAGCGCTTGAGTTCCACCACGGGCGTTTCGCCGATGAGGTCGAGAACGGACCGGTAGGGCGGTTTGAGGCGGCCCGTGCCGCCTTCATATGCCGATATCGCGTGGACGCTCATTTCTGCCTCCGTGGAGCAGCCGGCCTCTTCCGCGATGCGCGGGCAGGGCCGAATCCGGCTTGAACCCTACCCACAACGCGCGTGCGGACGCCGCGTTGCGCACCGCTCCCATCCCATGCGCGGCCTGCCAGGCTGAAGGTAATTTCAACCATTTCTAGGGGTAATTCCGGAATCTTTTTTTGTTCCTGATTGATAATTTCAGCATCCGAAGAAAATCAGGCAGGTTTTCAGCCTTCGGCCGGTTCCGGATCGGGACCGGTTCGGGGGCCGGAAAATGGGCCTAAGTCGTTGGTCCGATTTATTAATCTACAAAATTAGTAGACATTGTTGACATCCTGAAATGAGCCGTCATAATCCGTGACGCAGTGCCCTTTGCCAACCATCCGCAGTTCAATGCAGAGGAGTTGACGATGACACCGACGTTTTCCGGCCTTGTCCGGTCGCTGCTGGACCGGGCTCGGGTGATGTTCAGCACGGGCGAAGCGGTGGCCATCGCCAGGAGCCTTGTTGTGGGTGTCCGGAAGGAGGCCCGTCCGGCACGTGGAGAATTGGTCTATCTGGCCTGGTGCGGCCATTGGTAAGCCGCTCGACCGTGTCCCATTCCATTGGTGTTGAGTACCAGTTTCGATTGCGGCCCCGGGCGGGGTCGTGCTCGCGCCAGAAGCAAGATTCCAAGAGGAGAATGCCATGACTCGAGTTCTTCCCCCTTTGCATGAGGGCCACGCGCCGATCTTCCTGCACCAGGCCTTCCAGGATGCGCTTGAGGCTTATGAGAATTGGGGTCTGCATTCCGACGAGCCGGCGGTTGAGTTCGAGGGCAGGACCGTGCCCATCAGTTCGGTATTCGGCCGGATGCGGACCTGCACGGATTTGCTGCCGGTGAGAATACTCGACGACGTCAGGGACGCGCTTGGCGAGCGAACCGCCGATATGGTCGATGGCGCCGTTACCTATGCGGAGGCGGCATTCCTGTTGCGGGCCATTTGCGTGGAGCGGCTGCGCGGCAAAGCGGCGTGAGAGATGAATTCCGGACGAGGGGAGATGTTTTCGGCTTGAACGGACCGAACCGAATGAGGAGGTTATCATGGCCCATGCCCATCGCCTGACCGAAGCGCGTTCCGCTGCTCGCGCCAATCACGCTCCGGCGGGCCATTTCATGGCGTCGCTTTCGGCGCATGTCGCTTTTATTGTCGCCCTTGCCTTTGCGGCGGCACTGGTTTTCGGCCTCATCGTTTGAGGCCGAACGCGGCAGGGAGGTCGCTGGCCAAGTCCGTTCGGTTCTCGGCAGGCAATGACGGAGGAGCGTCTTATGCAGCTTGAGTTCGCGCATGTCATAGGGTCGCGCGCTGCCGGCGCGGGGAGGGCGGCGTCGCCCTACTTCGATGTGGAGCGCGCCGGCTTCGGCCGGATCATCGTGGAGGATGAAGGTGCACCGCTGACCAATCTGGACATCGCCGAGGAGGCGATTGCCGGCAGCAGCATGCTGGATATCGCGATCGACCACCGCGCCGGTGAAATCGAGCCGATTACTGCGGCACGCCGCTTCGCCGCACTCGACACGGCGAGCGGCGGCAGGCTGTCGGTTCGGATGGTCACCCATGCAAGCGTGCCGGGCGACCTGGCCAGCCACGTCGAGGCGCTGAAGCGGAGCGACGAATACCTTGTGCTGCTGAAGCGTTTGTGGGCGAATGCGACGCCATTCGATCACGAAGGCCCAGCCTACAGCATCCGGCGCGGTTTCGTGCCGCGCAAGGGGCCGCGGGGCGCCGACATTCCGGTGCGCATGAACGGCTTGTCCGGCACGGCCTTTCGCATTGCCGGGCGGCACGCGGACGTGTTCGAACTGCCCTGCGCGCCGCCCGACCAGTTGCGTCACATCGTCGGGCGTGTGCGGGCCGCCGCCGCCGACCGCGGCCGGTCGGCGAAAATCCGGTTCGCGCTGCCGCTTCGGTTTTGCCAATGGGGCCAGGGTGGACGTGCGGATACCGGTGTGGATTCGGCATTGCGCGCGGGTTCGCCGGAACGTCTGGCGCTTGCGTTGCTGCCCTATTTCGCGCTTGGCATATCCGAACTCATGATCCGGGACCTCGACACCGTCGAGGAGATCACGGCGTTCGCACGCCACATCGCGCCCATCGTCAGAAACTCGGCCGCGCGGTGCGCCGTGGATATCTGCCCCACAGAAGGCAGGCGCGCCGATTTTCCCTTTGCGGTTGCCCTGCCTGGCGCGCACGGCGCGCGGCAGGATCGTCAGGTGTAATATTCCTGAACTGTCCGCCGCCGCAACACGACAAGCGGCTACGCCATCCCGCCTTGCAGCGGCAGGTCGATCCGGGTGACGCCGACCAGTTCGAAAACCTCGTTCCGATGGACACCCGACATGACCATGCTTCGGCATCCCATTGCGTATGCCTGAAACCCGGGCGGGGCACGCCGGTTTTCCGGCTCGCCCGGCCGTGCGGTGTCGCCCTTGTTCAGTTCTGGGTTGATATTGAAACAAAATTGTTTCCCGGCTCAACGTCGTTGATTCATGCCGACAAGATCGCGAGGAATATATTCCAAAGATGATTCACGGAGGCAAAGGAGTGTACTTGTGCGATTCGCGGAGGGAACAATCATTGTTCACGGCCTTTGGGCGGCGACGTGGTTAACGATGCGTTTCCGAGGGGTGCCAAATCGTGTCATTTGTGCCACAGACTTTGGTGATCGCAATCCGTACAGAGGGGTATTGGTTGCGATCATGGTTGAACGGGGCGGGGCGATAGGTAAACATCAACCTTGAAAGGGCGAGCGATCGTATCTTTTTCGACTTTCGGGGATGGGGCAGGGAACGCTGTCCTTTGGCAAGAAAAGACCCAAACCCGATTTTGAACTTTGACTGGAGGTCAGAAAATGAAAATTAAGAGCCTTCTTCTTGGCTCCGCTGCGGCGCTCGTCGCGGTTTCCGGCGCTCGCGCGGCGGATGCTGTGGTCGTCGCCGAGCCGGAACCAATGGAATATGTTCGCGTCTGCGACGTTTACGGGTCCGGTTTCTACTACATGCCCGGCACCGAAACCTGCTTGAAAGTCAGCGGTTACGTCCGCGTCGATATCCGCGGCGGCGACCTGTTTGAGAGCATCAGCGAGGACGGTGAAGAAACCTATGACAACCGCGCCCGCTTCCAGCTGCGCGTCGACGCCCGTTCGGAAACCGAGCTCGGCACGCTGCGTTCTTATGCTGCGGTCGACTTCCAATACGAGGGCACCAACGGTCAGAACCCCGTCGGCATCGACCCTGATACCAACGATCTCGTCTACGACACCACCTACGACAACGAAGACGGTATCGCGTGGGAACACATCTATATCGAGCTCGGCGGCTTCCGTATCGGTAAGACGAACTCGCTGTTCTCGACCTTCACCGACTACTCCTCGGGCGTGCTGAACGACGGTCTGGTGCCTTACGGCCCATTCGCGACGCTCCAGATCGCCTACACCTACACCGGCCCGAACGGCTTCTCTGCCGCCATCGCGGTTGAACAGGGTGACGAGGACGAAGGTGGCATCACCCAGGACTACGCACCGTTTGTCGTGGGCGGCGTGTCGCTGACCCAGGGCTGGGGCAAGATCGGCCTCGTTGCCGGTTGGGATACCGATCAGGAGGAAGTCGCGGTCAAGGCTCGCGTGGACTTTAACATCACCGAGACGGCTTCTGTCTTCGTGATGGGTGCGTGGGACACTGGCGGCGACGACTTCGAGGAAGAGGACACTGGTGCGAACTTCTACGCACCTTGGGGTGGCGACTGGGCCATCTGGGCTGGCACGGCGATCAAGATCAACGAAAAGGCGACATTCAACGCTGAAGTTGGTTATGACGACTTCGAGGACTTCTCGGTTGCCGCCAATATTGCCTACGAACTGGTTCCTGGCTTCACCATCACGCCTGAAATTGACTATACCGACAACTTCGACGACAACGCTGATGAAGAGCTTTCCGACCAGTGGGGCTTCGATATCCGCTTCCAGCGGAACTTCTAATCAGTCGCCAGCGACTGACCCAATCCGAACCCGGCGGGCAACCGCCGGGTTTTTTCGTCGGCCGGGCGGTGGCCGTCTCCGCCCGTCGCCACCGCCCGCGTCTCGACGGGCGAATTTGCGGGATGTCTCGCGTGCTTGCATCTGGCTTCAATTTAGACAAATATCATATTGAAATTGTTATATTAACGGTGATTTGTATGGCGTCGAAAACCCGCCGGGGCGCGGGCTCTCGAATGTGCTGCACCAGCGGGTTTACCTCAGCATCAGCACCATGCAGGCATCGCCTTCCGCCGCGGCCGGCGCGAAGGGTGGGCGAATGATGAGGGCGCCCGAATCGGCGAGAATCCGCAGCATGGAAGAATCCTGGAGCGGATAGGGTGTCGCCGTCAGCACGTCGCCCTGGACGGATAGATCGGCACGGACATAGTCCTGCCGGAGGTCGTTCGCCGACATCGGCCCGCCGAGGCGGGCCGTGCGAACGTCCTGTTCGGCCTGCCTGCCGCCAAGCCGAGCCACCAGGGGTTTTAAAAACAAGTGCGAACAGACGAGGCTCGCCACCGGATTGCCCGGCATGCCGAGAAAGCGCTGCTCCCCGCGGCGGCCATACATCAGCGGCTTTCCGGGCCGCATGGCGATCTTCCAGAAATCGAGCGTCACGCCTTGCGTGCCGAGCACGCCGTGGACGAGGTCATGATCGCCGACCGATGCACCGCCGAGCGTAACGATCACATCGGCGCCGGCTCGTGTTGCGTCGGAAATCCGTTCGGCTATTGCGTTAGGGTCGTCGCCGACAATACCCAGGTCAAGGACGCGCGCTCCCGCCGCAGCGGCGATCGCCGCCACGCCATAGGCGTTGGATGCAATGATCTGGTCCGGTCCCGGCTCCGTTCCGGGAAGCATCAATTCGTCGCCCGTGGCTATGATGGCGACCAGCGGTCTCCCGACGACGTCAAGAAAGGCGTGGTTTGCGGCGGCTGCAAGTGAAAGGGCGGCGGGGTCCAGCACGCGCCCGGCGGCAAGCAGCGTATCGCCCTGCGCGAAATCGAGGCCACGCAGCCTGATGTGCCGGCCGGCCGCCACCCTCTCGAAGACCTCGATCACGTCGTCCGCGACCCGGCGCGCATTTTCCTGAATGACGATCGTGTCGGCGCCCTCGGGCAGCGGCGCCCCGGTCAGGATGCGCACCGCTTCACCCGCACCCACCGTGCCACCGAACCCGCGGCCGGCGGCCGCCACGCCGATCTGCTTCAGCCGGACGGGCACGTTGGCGACCTCGGCGGCGCGTACCGCGTAGCCGTCCATTGCCGAGGCGTCGAACGGGGGCTGCGTTCTGAGCGCCGCCAGCGGTGCCACCAGCACGCGTCCGGCCGCCTTGGCCAGAGGAACGCGCTCCGGCGGTCGCGGCTGAACCGCGTCGAGCAAACGGTGCAGCGCGTCATCAACCGGCAGCAGGGCCATTTCAGCCGGAGACCCTGTAGTCGCCGGACTTGCCGCCGGTTTTCTCGACCAGCCTGATTCCGGTAATCACCATTCCGCGGTCCGCCGCCTTCGCCATATCGTAGATGGTGAGGCAGGCGACCGTGGCCGCCGTCAGCGCCTCCATCTCGACGCCGGTCTTGCCGGTAACGCGGGCAATCGCCGTGACGCGCAGGCCGGGCAGGGTCGGGTCCTCGACGATGTCGACCCCGACCTTGGTCAGGAGCAAGGGATGGCAGAGCGGGATCAGCTCATGCGTCCTTTTCGCCGCCATGATGCCGGCAATCCGCGCGGTCCCGATCACGTCGCCCTTCTTGGCATTGCCGGCGATGATCATCGCCAGCGTCTCGGGGCGCATCGTTACCGCGCCCTCGGCGACTGCGGTCCGCACGGTATCGTCCTTGCCGCCGACATCGACCATGTTGGCCTGGCCGTCCGGGCCGAGGTGGGTGAGCGCGGCTTTCCCGGCGGCCATCTCTCTCAGCCCGCGGCCATCGACGTCGCGGCCTCCCCATTGAGAAGTACGCGCGTTGCCTGCGCCACGTCCGGCTGGCGCATCAGGCTCTCGCCGACCAGCAACGTCGATATGCCGGATCGCGCCAGCCTCACGCAATCGTCATGGGTGAAGATGCCGCTCTCGCCGACCAGCAGCCGATCGTCCGGCACGAGTTTGGCGAGCCGCTCGCACACCGCCAGATCGACATTGAAACTATGGAGATCGCGATTGTTGATGCCGATCAGCGGCGAGGCCATGGACAGCGCACGCTCCATCTCGGCCTCGTTGTGGACCTCGATCAGCACATCCATGCCGAGTTCAAGGGCAGTTTCCTCGATTGCGCGCGCCTCGCCGTCGCCGACCGCCGCGAGCACGATCAGAACCGCGTCGGCGCCCCATGCCCGCGCTTCGTAGACCTGGTACGGATCGTACATGAAATCCTTGCGCAAGGCGGGCAGGGTAGTGGCCGCGCGTGCCTGCGCCAGATACTCCGGCGCGCCCTGGAAGGAAGGCTTGTCGGTAAGCACCGAGAGGCAGGCGGCGCCGCCCGCTTCATAGGCGCGCGCCAGCGAGGGCGGATCGAAATCCGCGCGGATCAGGCCGCGCGAAGGACTGGCTTTCTTGATCTCGGCGATCAGTGCAAAGCTGCCGCCGCGGCGCATGGCGCGCAGCGCCTCCGTGAAGCCTCGAACGGGATCGGCGTCGCGCGCCGCCGCCTTCAGCTCGGCGATCGGGGTAAGCCGCTTCGCCTGCGCGATCTCGGAACGCTTGTAAGCCTCGATCTTGCCTAGAATGTCGACCACGGCACCCTATCCGTTCGAGACGAGAACCAGGCGGTCGAGCACACCGATTGCCCGGCCCTGGTCGATCGACGCCGCGGCAAGGGCGATTCCCTCGCCGAGGTCCGCCGCCCTGCCGGCGACGACCAAACCGGCGCCGGCGTTCATCAGGACCGTGTCACGATAGGCGCCCGGCTTGCCTTCGAGCGTGGCGCGCAGCGCGGCCGCGTTGAACGCGGCGTCGCCGCCGCGCAACTCTTCGCGCCTGCGGCGCGGCAGGCCGAATGGTTCAGGCTCAAGGCTAAAAGTGCGGACCTCGCCGTTCACGAGTTCCGCCACCTTGGTTTCGCCGGTCGTCGTGATCTCGTCAAGGCCGTCGCCATGCGCCACCCAGGCGTGATCGGCGCCGAGCCTCTTCAGGGTCTCGGCCACCGGCTCGACCCAGTCCGGCGAGAATACACCGACCATCTGGCGGCGTACTGCCGGCCGGGTTGGAAAGCGGCCCGAGCAGATTGAAGATCGTGCGCGTGCCGAGTTCGGCGCGCACCGGTCCGACATGGCGCATCGCGGGATGATGGGCGGGCGCGAACATGAAGCCGACGCCGGTCTCGCGGATGCAGGTCGTGATCGCCTCCGGCGGCAGATCGATCCTTATGCCCAGCGCCGTCAGCACGTCCGCCGCGCCGGTCTGCGAGGAGAGGCCGCGATTGCCGTGCTTGGCGACCGGTACGCCGCGGCCGGCGATCACGAAGGCGGAGGCGGTCGATATGTTGACGCTGTGCGAATTGTCGCCGCCGGTGCCGACGATGTCGATCGCGCCCTCAGGCGCCTCCACCCGCAGCATCTTTTCGCGCATGGTCGCGACGGCGCCCGAAATCTCGGGAACCTGTTCGCCGCGCACTCTGAGCGCCATGAGAAAGGCGCCGATCTGGCCTGGCGTTGCTTCGCCGGACATGATGACGCCGAAAGCGTCCTTCGCCTCTTCGAAGGAGAGGACGGCCCCGGTTGCTACTTTGGCGAGAAACGGTCTCAAATTGCTCATTGGTCAGAATGCCAAGGCGCGGTCGATCGCGGACTGATCCACGCGCACCTCATGTTCACCTTCGAGCCGCGCCACCAACTGGCTGAGCATGTCTTCGGCAAGCCCTGATTCATAGCCCCTGCGGGCGTCCGCGGAAACGGCATCCGGACCGGAGGCGACTGGCTCGAACGTCTCCGTCACCTTGAACAGGATGCGCGCATCGCCGGTGGGCGAGGCAAAGGCGCCGGTGCCGCCCTCGGCAACGCCGAACACCGCGCCGACACCGTCACTGCCGAAATCCGCGTCATCGCCGCCGCGTTTCAGGCCGCGCTTGGTCTGTTTCTCGAGCGAAAGCTCCGAAGCGATCGTATCGAGCGCCGTCCCGTCCTTGAGGCGCTTCTCAAGTTCGGCGACCCTGTCGGAAAGCCGCTTCTGCGCCTCGGCCGCCGTCCAGTCGGCGACCACCTTGCCTTTTACCTCATCCAGAGGGCGGTCACGGGCAGGCGTAACGCCCTGCACTTCGAAGAAGAGATAGCCGTTCGAACCAAGGTTGATCGCCGGGTTCTCGACGCCGACTTCCGTGTCGAAGGCGGCGCGCAACAATTCGCTGGATTCCGGCAGGTCGTTGACGATCGTCTCGTCAGGCTTCTGGCCGGACTGGTCGATCGCATCGACGGTTACGACCTTGAGTTTCAGCTTCGCGGCGGCTTCCGCCAGCGTTTCGCCGGCCGCCCGCGCATCCTCATAGGAATCGTGCACATCGAGAAGAATGCGATGGGCCTCGCCAAGCGCGAGATCCTTGCGGATCTCCGGCGCGGCCTCGTCATAAGACCGGACCACCTGCGGATTGATCGCCGTGACCCGGACAAGGACCGGGCCGAAGGAGCCGTCCACGACTTCGCTCACCTCGCTGAGAGGCAGCGCGAACGCGGCCTCGCCAACCGCCTTGTCGGAGATCCGGTCCTTGGCGAGCGTGCCGAGCAGGACATCCGCCATCGTCCTTCCCTCCGCCTCGACGATCTTGTCGAAGGGTGTGCCGCTGTTCAGCGTGGCGTGGGCAGCTTCGGCCGCCGGCCGCGAAGCAAAGACCAACTGCTCGATCGTGCGGGTCTCCGGGGTCGTGTAGCGAGCCTTGTTCTTCTCGTAGTCGGCGCGCAGCTGGTCGTCGCTGATCGCGCTTTCGTCGGCGATGTCCTCCGGCGCCAGCTTGACATAGGCGATCTTGCGGTATTCGGGCGCGGCATATTGCGGCTTGCGCTCTTCGAACCAGGTGGACAGGACGGCGTCGCCGGGCGGCTCGATCGGCTCTACTGTCGATTTGGGCAGCGCGATGTACTCGGCGGTGCGGTCCTCGCCGCCGTAAAGCGCGACGGCGCGCAGGAATGTGTCAGGCGCCTTCATGCCGTCCGCGACGGCTTCGATGATCTGGCGGCGGATGGCTTCTTGCGAGCGATTGCCGAGGTAGTCCTCGGGCCGCATGCCGACCTCGCGCAGCACGTATTCGAACTGCTGCCGGTTGAACTTTCCGTCCGGGCCGTGGAAAGCGGGATCCTCCGCCGTGAGCGCGGCGATCCTGTCCTTCGAAAGGCCGAGACCGAGCGCGCGGGCTTCTTCGCTGAGCAAGGCGCCGGAGACGAGTTGGGACAGGACAAGATTGTCCACGCCGAGTGCCGTAGCCTGCTCGCGCGTCAGCCGCTGGCCGAAACGCTGAGACAGCTGGTTTATCTGGCGGTCGTAAGCGAGGCGGTACTCGTTGACGGAAACCGATGTGCCGCCGGCGGAGATAACGGCATTGCCGCCAAGTCCGCCGCCAAGCTGCCCCGAGATACCCCAGACCGCGAAGCTGAGCACAAGCAGCAGAAGCAACAGCTTCGCTATCCATGTGCCGGCCGCGGTTCGCAATGAGTTGAGCATGAAATGGTCCGTTGAAGGTCTCGCGCGCGGGCGAGAGCGGTGAGGAAGGGCAATAGCGCCGTTGGCTGCATGTGTCGATTGCTTTGTGGCCGGATTTTGGTAGGGAGGGCCGCTTGTCAGGAGGAGATGACAATGACACCCGGAATTCGCCCGCTCGTCGCAGGCAATTGGAAGATGAATGGTGTCGGCGGCTCGCTTGCCGAGCTTCGATCGATCGGACAGGGCTTTTCCGGTGCGCTCGACGAAAAGGCCGAGGGGCTGGTCTGTGTGCCCGCGACATTGCTGACGCGCGCCGCGAGTGCGCTCGATGGTTCGCCCGTGCAGGCCGGCGGCCAGGATTGCCATGCAAAGGAGAGCGGTGCTCACACGGGCGACATTTCAGCCGGGATGCTAAAGGATGCCGGCGCCACTTATGTCATCGTCGGTCATTCCGAGCGCCGCACCGATCACGGCGAGACCGACGCCGTCGTTCAGGCCAAGGCGCAAGCCGCCTGGCGCGCCGGACTGACGGCAATCGTCTGCATCGGCGAGACGCGGGCCGAGCGCGAATCGGGCGCCACCATGGAAGTGCTTTCGCGTCAGGTCGCCGGATCGGTCGCCAGCGACGCCAAGGCCGAAAATACGGTCGTCGCCTACGAGCCGGTATGGGCGATCGGCACGGGCCTGACGCCGACGGCCGCGGATGTCGCCGAGGCGCATGCTCATATCCGCGCCGAACTGGACAAGAAAATCGGCGGCGAGGCCAGGCGCATGCGCATTCTGTATGGCGGCTCGGTCAAGCCCGCCAATGCGGCGGAACTGCTGGCGATCGTCAATGTCGACGGTGCGCTGGTCGGCGGCGCCAGCCTCAAGGCGAAGGATTTTCTCGGCATCGCCGAGGCCTATCTCGGGCTCTGATTTGTGGCCGAGCCTGGAGCGACGGCGCCGACGAATATCCGTGCGGTCGGGCAAGGTCGCCCGTAAGTTCCGGCATCGTTCACCGCGCCTGTTGCATTCGCGGCGATGGGTCCCATATTCCGGCAGGCTTGGAAATGCCGCGAAAGCCATGTATTGAGCCGCCACGTTTCGGCAGGGTGCGCCTGTCCGCGTCCTGAAATCCGCCGGGGAAGTTATGGAAACTGTCGTCATCGTCATTCATCTCATGATCGTGCTCGCTCTGGTGGGCGTGGTCCTGCTGCAGCGTTCGGAGGGCGGCGGACTTGGAATTGGCGGCGGTTCCGGGTTCATGACGGCCCGTGGCGCGGCCAACGCATTGACGCGCGCCACCGCGATCCTGGCGGCCGCTTTCTTCGCGACTTCCCTGGGACTTTCGTTGATCGCCCGTTACGGCGAGCGCCCGATCGACATACTCGACCGTGTGCCGACCACGCAAGGCGCGGGCGGCGGCTCCGGTGTCCTGGACCAGCTCGGCGGCTCGGACATACCGGCGCCCGCTCCGGCGGCGCCATCCGGTGAGACGGCGCCTGCCGCCGCAGCGCCTCCGGCGACGGAAACGGCGCCGGCGGAGAGGCCACTCCGCAGTCGGGAGAGGCGGCTGCGCCGCCGGCAGGAGAGGCAACCACGCCGCCGGCGGCCGACGGCGCAACGTCGACGCCGCCAAGCACCGAAGCTGCTCCCGCCACTCCGGCTCAGCCGCAGGTTCCCGTTCAGTAGCAACAAGGCCTGTGACCAATTGAACACACTCGGCCAAATGCCGATGTGATCACGCAGATGCGATCCGGCACGGCTTGCCGGACGCCTTGAGCGATATCGCGAAATGCGCCTATAAGTCGCCAACGGCCACCACGATGGTTCCACGCGATAAGTCGTGTGTCACAGGGCCGGTGCATTCACATTTCGGGATCAAAGCATGCTACCTCGCCTCCTCCTATTGGGCCTTTGCGCCGCTTTGGGCTTGGCCACACCCACCTTGGCGGAGACCGCCAAACCGCAAAAACCCACCGTGATCGTCGTCAAGACAAAGGCCTACGCGCAACAGAGGCCGGCGAGCCAGAAGAAGCTCGCGGCCAAGGCGACAAGGAAGAAGGCCGGTGTGGAACTGACCGCGGCGGAGAAGGCGAAAGCCAGGGAGGCCGCGGCCGACAAGGCGCGGCAGGCCAAGCTTCTCGCCTTGCGGACAAAGGCGAAGGCGGATGCCGATGCGCGGCGGGCCGCCGCGCTCGCCCCGCGGCAGGGCAGGACCGTCGAGGTCGCGAATGCCAACGCCGCCGGCGGAGCCAAGCGGTTGAACAGGCCAGTCCGGCTTGCCTCGGCCGGGGGGACGATCAGGCAAGGCGTTCCTGTCAGCGGCGGCAGAATCGTGCCGGCCACTGGCATGACCTCCCAGCGCGCCGCCGCCCAGCGGGCGGCCGCCGTAGGCGCCGATGCCGTCGTTCGCAGAGGCAATAATGGTGAGTTGCGCAGTGCCGACGCAGGCAATGCAAATTCGGGTTTTTTGCAGATTCTGTTTGGCGACGAGCCGGCGCCTCCCAGGATGCTGCCGGAAACGCGGGCGCTCGATGCGGCCCTGGAGCAACGGCAGCAGGTAAAGGGCAAGTTCAAGCTGAAGCCTCAGTATGAAGCGCAGACGGTGGCGTTCAGCGGCTATCCGCGCGGCACCATCGTCATCGATACCGACGCTCACTTCCTTTATCTGGTCGAGTCTGCCGGGACCGCTCGCCGCTACGGCATCGCAGTCGGCCGCGATGGCCTGCAATTCAAGGGCAAGGTCGCGGTCGGCGACAAGCAGGAATGGCCGCGCTGGATTCCCACCAAGGAGATGCAGCAGCGCGAGCCGCGTAAGTATGGCCAGTACAAGGACGGCATGCCTGGCGGCGGCCAGAATCCGCTCGGCGCCCGCGCCATGTATCTGTACAGCGGCAAGAAGGATACCCATCTGCGCATCCACGGCACCATCGCGCCGCATTCGATCGGCACGAACTCGTCCAACGGCTGTTTCCGCATGACAAACGAGCATGTCATCGATCTTTACAGCCGGGTCCGCACCGGCACGCAGGTCGTCATTCTCTGATTCGCCGCACTGAGCGGAGAGAGGGTCGGCTCGTGCCGGCCCTTTTATTTTGGCCATCGTGACGTACCGCCAGTGGATATCCGGGGATATTCGACCGGGCGGGATTTTTTTCTGGCGGAATCGGACCGCCCAAGCTAAGCGATAATTCCCATGGCGCGATATGTATTCATCACCGGCGGCGTGGTTTCCTCTCTTGGCAAGGGCATAGCGGCGGCGGCGCTCGGCGCCCTGCTGCAGGCGCGCGGTTACCGCGCCCGCATCAAGAAGCTTGACCCCTACCTCAATGTCGATCCGGGCACGATGTCGCCCTACCAGCACGGCGAGGTGTTCGTGACCGACGACGGGGCCGAAACCGATCTGGACCTCGGCCATTACGAACGCTTCACGGGCCGTTCCGCCAATCAGAGCGACAACATCACGACGGGCCGTATCTATAAGAACATCATCGAGCGCGAGCGCCGCGGCGACTATCTCGGCGCCACCGTGCAGGTGATCCCGCACGTCACCGACGAGATCAAGAATTTCGTGCTGTCCGGCAACGAGGAATATGACTTCGTGCTGTGCGAGATCGGCGGCACGGTCGGCGACATCGAGGCGATGCCGTTCCTGGAAGCCATCCGCCAGCTCGGCAACGACCTGCCGCGCAACAATGCCGTCTACGTGCACCTGACATTGATGCCCTACATCCCGAGCGCCGGCGAGTTGAAGACCAAGCCGACCCAGCATTCGGTGAAGGAACTTCGCGGCATCGGCATCGCGCCCGACCTCCTCCTCGTCCGCGCCGACCGCCCGATCCCCAAGGAAGAGCGCCGCAAGCTTTCGCTGTTCTGCAACGTGCGCGAGAGTGCCGTGATCCAGGCGCTCGATGTCGGCCACATCTATGATGTGCCGATGGCATACCACCAGGAAGGGCTCGACTCGGAAGTGCTCGCCGCCTTCGGCATCGACCCGGCGCCAAAACCGCGCATGGAAGCGTGGCAGGACGTGTCGCGGCGCATCCACAATCCGGAAGGCGAGGTGACGATAGCCGTCGTCGGCAAATATACCGGCCTGAAGGACGCCTATAAGTCGCTCATCGAGGCGCTTTCGCATGGCGGACTGGCGAACAATGTGAAAGTCAAGCTCGACTGGATCGAATCGGAGATTTTCGAGCAGGAGGATCCCGCGCCCTTCCTTGAAAAGGTGCATGGCATCCTCGTGCCGGGCGGGTTCGGCGAACGTGGTTCGGAGGGCAAGATCCTGGCCGCCAAATTCGCCCGCGAGCGGAAGGTGCCGTATTTCGGCATCTGCTTCGGCATGCAGATGGCATGCATCGAGGCGGCCCGCTCGCTTGCCGGCATCGAGGGCGCCACGTCGACCGAATTCGGCCCGGCCAAGGAGCCGGTGGTCGGCCTGATGACGGAATGGCTGCGCGGCAACATGCTGGAGAAGCGGCGCGAGACCGGCGACCTCGGCGGCACCATGAGGCTTGGCGCCTACGAGGCGCGGCTGGCCCCTGAACTCGAAGATCGCGGAGATTTACCGGGATACCAAGATTTCCGAGCGCCACCGCCACCGCTACGAGGTCAACATCGACTATAAGGAGCGGCTGGAGGAATGCGGCCTGGTGTTTGCCGGCATGTCCCCTGACGGTGTCCTGCCCGAGACGGTGGAATATCCCGACCATCCGTGGTTCATCGGCGTGCAGTACCATCCGGAGCTTAAGAGCCGTCCGCTCGATCCGCATCCGCTTTTCGCCAGCTTCATCGGGGCGGCGATGGAGCAAAGCCGGCTGGTCTGATCCCTGCCGGCCGCTTCGGCTCCAAAATCCGCACATCGGCCCCCAAGCCGGAGCGGATGTCCGGCGGCAGCACACCTGCGCCGAATACCCGAATTTTGCGCCGTGCAGATTGCCTTTTGCGGCGCTTTGGCTAAGACCGGTCGCGACTTCAACCGATCCGACCGGAGGACTGCATGACCGCTATCGTCGACATCATCGGCCGCGAAATTCTCGACAGCCGCGGCAATCCGACCGTCGAGGTCGACGTTGTGCTGGAGGACGGGTCGATGGGCCGCGCCGCGGTTCCGTCGGGCGCCTCGACCGGCGCGCATGAGGCCGTCGAGTTGCGCGACGGCGGCACGCGCTATCTCGGCAAGGGTGTGGAGCGGGCGGTGGAAGCCGTCAACGGCGAGATTTTCGAGGCGATCGGCGGCATGGAAGCCGAGAGCCAGATCGCCCTCGACACCACCATGATCGAACTCGACGGTACGCCCAACAAGGCCCGGCTCGGCGCCAACGCCATTCTCGGCGTGTCGCTTGCTGTCGCGCGCGCCGCCGCCGAAGCCTCCGGCCTGCCGCTCTACCGCTATGTCGGCGGCCCGAACGCGCATGTCCTTCCAGTGCCGATGATGAACATCATCAATGGAGGCGTGCATGCCGACAACCCGATCGACTTCCAGGAGTTCATGATCATGCCGGTCGGCGCCGACAGCCTGCGCGAGGCCGTGCGCTGGGGATCGGAAATCTTCCACACGCTTAAGAAGCGTCTCAAGGAAGCGGGCCACAATACCAATGTCGGCGACGAGGGGGGCTTCGCGCCGAACCTGAAGAGCGCGCAGGCCGCGCTCGATTTCATCATGGGCTCGATCGAGAAGGCCGGGTTCAAGCCGGGCGAGGAGGTGGCGCTGGCGCTCGACTGCGCCGCGACCGAGTTCTTCAAGGATGACGCCTATGTCTATGAGGGCGAGAGGAAGACGCGCGATCCCAAGACGCAGGCGAAATACCTCGCCAAGCTCGCCGCCGACTATCCGATCATCTCGATCGAGGACGGCATGGCCGAGGACGATTGGGAGGGCTGGAAGGCGCTCACGGATCTTTGCGGCGACAAGGTCCAGCTGGTCGGCGATGATTTGTTCGTCACCAATACCGGGCGGCTGCGCGACGGCATCAGGATGGGCGTCGCCAATTCGATCCTGGTTAAGGTCAACCAGATCGGCTCGCTGACCGAGACGCTCGACGCGGTCGAAACGGCGCACAAGGCACGCTATACCGCCGTCATGTCACACCGCTCCGGCGAGACCGAGGATTCGACCATCGCGGACCTCGCGGTCGCCACCAATTGCGGCCAGATCAAAACCGGCTCGCTGGCCCGCTCCGACCGCCTCGCCAAATACAACCAGCTTATCCGCATCGAGGAAGAACTCGGCAAGCAGGCCCGTTATGCGGGCAAGGGCATCCTCAAGGGGTAGTCCCGACCGATAGGGCGGAAAGCTTTGCTGTTTGCCGCCCCTTCCGCCCCTTCGTTTGTCCGAGTTCGGATGCCCGGCTACTCCCGGCCGACGAAGCGTAACCGCGTGTTAAGCAAGATCGGGCGAGATGGCGGCGATCGAGGAATCGCATGATGTGGACACGCCAGCACCGCCCCCGCCAGACCGGACGCCTGATCGTGCCGGCGCTGGCCGTGGCGTTCCTCTCCTATTTCGGCTACCACATGTATCACGGCGAATTCGGCATCAATTCGAAAGACCAGTCGAGGGCGCACGCGACGGTCCTGCAGGCGCGGCTTGACAAGGTCCGCTCCGAACGGCTCGACCTTGAGGAGCGGGTGCACATGCTGCGCGACGGCACCATCGACAAGGATATGCTGGACGAGCAGGCGCGGCGCGCGCTCAACCTCTCCCATGCGGATGAGGTTACGATCATGCTTCCGCAGAGCGCTCAAATTAACTGATTTTCGGTTGATGGCCGATATTGCGAACGATCCTAACCAGTTAGCTGGTGTTCGGCGGCTGAGATTCATGCCCGCCATGCGTTTTTTCGGCATGGCCGAACACGATTTGGCGTGCTAGCTTCAATTTAAGGCGAGGGGCTGCAACGGCTCCAGCGTGTCCGGCAAGAGACAATTTCGAGGGAGCGTCTTAATGGCCCAAGCCGCCAGAAAGTCGTCCGCCAAATCGAAGGCGGACGGAAAAAACCAGTCCAGTTTGACCACGCCGAAACCGGCGGACTTTACGAAGGAACAGGAGCTCGCGGCCTACCGCACCATGCTCTTGATGCGGCGCTTCGAGGAGAAGGCCGGACAGCTTTACGGCATGGGCCTCATCGGCGGTTTCTGCCACCTTTATATCGGCCAGGAAGCGGTCGTCACCGGATTGAAGATGGCGCTGATCGAAGGCGACCAGATGATCACGGCATACCGTGATCACGCCCACATGCTTGCAATGGAGATGTCGCCGCGCGGCGTCATGGCGGAACTGACCGGGCGACGGGGAGGCTATTCCAAGGGCAAGGGCGGCTCCATGCACATGTTCTCCAAGGAGAAGAATTTCTATGGCGGCCACGGCATCGTTGGCGCGCAGGTTTCGCTCGGGACCGGCCTTGCCTTCGCCAACCGCTACCGCGGCAACAATAATGTCAGCCTTACCTTCTTCGGCGACGGAGCTTCGAACCAGGGCCAGGTCTATGAGAGCTTCAATATGGCGGCTCTTTGGAAACTGCCGGTGATCTACGTCATCGAGAACAATCGCTACGCGATGGGCACTTCCGTGGTCCGCTCGTCGGCGGAGACCGATTTCTCGCAGCGCGGCGCCTCGTTCCGGATTCCGGGCCTTCAGGTCGACGGCATGGATGTGCGGGCGGTGAAGTCGGCATCCGATGTTGCGACCGAATGGTGCCGGGACGGCAACGGACCGATCATCCTCGAGATGCAGACCTACCGCTATCGCGGCCACTCGATGTCGGACCCGGCCAAGTACAGAACAAAGGAAGAAGTTCAGAAGATGCGCTCCGAGCACGATCCGATCGAGCAGGTCAAGGCGCGACTCATCGAAAACAAATGGGCGGTCGACGACGACCTCAAGGTGATCGACAAGGAGGTGCGCGACATCGTCGCCGACGCAGCGGATTTTGCCCAGACCGATCCCGAGCCGGATCCGTCCGAGCTCTGGACCGACATCGTACATTGAGGGAGGGCAGACATGCCTATTGAAATTCTGATGCCCGCTCTCTCGCCGACGATGGAGGAGGGCAATCTGGCCAAATGGCTGAAGAACGAGGGTGACAAGATCGTCGCCGGCGATGTCATCGCCGAGATCGAAACCGACAAGGCGACCATGGAAGTCGAGGCGGTCGACGAGGGTACGCTCGGCAAGATTCTCATTCCCGCCGGAAGCGAGGGCGTGAAGGTCAACACGCCGATCGCCGTGCTGCTGCAGGACGGTGAAAGCGCCGACGCCATCGGCAAGCCCGCTCCGGCCAAGGCCGAAGCCGTGGCGGAAGCGCCGCCGGCGCCGGCGGAAAAGCCGGCAGCGGCTCCTGTCGCCGCCGCGCCGAAGTCCGAGATCGCTGGCGATCCCGATATTCCCGCGGGAACGGAAATGGTGTCGACCACCGTGCGCGAAGCGCTGCGCGATGCCATGGCCGAGGAAATGCGCCGCGACCCGGATGTCTTCGTGATGGGCGAGGAAGTGGCCGAGTACCAGGGCGCCTATAAGATCACGCAGGGGCTGCTGCAGGAGTTCGGCCCGAGGCGCGTCGTCGATACGCCGATCACCGAACACGGCTTCGCCGGTATCGGTGTTGGGGCCGCGATGGCCGGGTTGAGGCCGATCGTCGAATTCATGACCTTCAACTTCGCCATGCAGGCGATCGACCAGATCATCAATTCGGCCGCCAAGACGCTCTATATGTCGGGCGGCCAGATGGGCGCGCCGATCGTCTTTCGCGGGCCCAACGGTGCGGCCGCGCGCGTGGCGGCCCAGCACAGCCAGGACTACGCCGCCTGGTATAGCCATGTTCCGGGCCTGAGGGTGGTGCAGCCTTACACCGCGGCGGACGCCAAGGGTCTGCTGAAGGCCGCGATCCGCGACGCGAACCCGGTCATCTTCCTTGAGAACGAAATTCTCTACGGCCACTCCTTCGATGTGCCGAAGCTCGATGATTTCGTCCTGCCGATCGGCAAGGCGCGCATCCACAAGGCCGGCAAGGACGTCACCATCGTGTCCTTCGGCATTGGCATGGCCTATGCCGTGAAGGCGGAAGCCGAATTACGCGGCATGGGGATCGACGCTGAACTCATCGACCTCAGAACCATCAGGCCCATGGATCTCGACACGGTCATCGCCTCGGTGAAGAAGACCAACCGGCTGGTGGTTGTGGAGGAAGGGTACCCGCAGTCGTCCGTGGGCGACTTCATCGCCAACCAGGTCTCGCAGCGCGCCTTCGACTACCTCGACGCGCCGGTCATAACCGTCGCTGGCAAGGACGTGCCCATGCCCTATGCCGCGAACCTCGAAAAGCTGGCGCTGCCCAATGTCGGCGAGGTGATCGGGGCCGTAAAGGCGGTGACATACAAGGGGTGAGGCGTGGATCGCGAACGCGATGGTCCCGGTCGGGTGAACGCGGGCAGCGACACGGACAAGGTGCCTCGCGCCCGGATCGGGTCCGGCGCGATCGCCTCGATAAAGAGTGCTTCGAGCCTGGTGCCTGGAACTGGGAATGGTGCTGGCGGATGCCGCGACGCAACTCGCCGGAATGGAGAGGCGTTGCCGACATCGCGACGCTTCCGGCGCCCGGGACGGCTTTCGCGGCCGAGAATCCGGGCGGTTCAACACGCGTCAACCGCTCCCTTTCGGGTCGGATCTGAGGAGGAAAAATGCCGATCAACATAACCATGCCGGCCCTATCGCCCACGATGGAGGAAGGCAATCTCGCCAAGTGGCTGGTCAAGGAGGGCGACAAGGTGTCGCCCGGCGACGTCATCGCGGAGATCGAGACCGATAAGGCCACGATGGAAGTCGAGGCCGTCGACGAAGGCACGGTCGCCAGGATTGTCGTGCCGGCGGGCACCGAAGGCGTCAAGGTCAACGCGCTGATCGCCGTTCTGGCGGGCGAGGGCGAAGACGCCGCAGCCGCGGCCAAAGGCGGCGCCCCTGCCGCCAAGGCCGAGGCTCCAAAGGCCGAAGCGCCCAAGGCCGAAGCCAAGGCGGAAACGCCAAAGCCGGCTGCCGCCGCCGCGCCGGTGACGAACGGGCATGCCGCCGGGGAGCGCACATTCGCTTCGCCGCTGGCGCGCCGCATCGCCAAGGATGGGAACATCGACGTGTCGGCGATTGCCGGATCGGGTCCGCACGGCCGGGTTGTCAAGGCGGATGTGGAAGCTGCGATCGCAGGCGGGGTGAAGGCTCCAGCCGCAGTGGCTGCGGCCGCGCCGGCCGCCGCTGCCGCGCCGGCGGCTTCAGCCGCGCCCGCGCCGAAGTCGATGTCGGACGAGACTGTGCTGAAGCTGTTCGAGCAGGGCTCCTACGAACTCGTGCCGCACGACAACATGCGCAAGACGATCGCGCGCCGGCTGGTCGAGGCCAAGAGCACCATTCCGCATTTCTATCTGACGCTTGACGTCGAACTCGACGCGCTGCTCAAGATGCGTGGCGAGTTGAACGCGGCGGCACCCGTCAGGAAGACGGAAAAGGGCGAGGTCCCGATCTACAAGCTGTCGGTCAACGACATGGTCATCAAGGCGCTGGCGCTGGCGCTGATCGAGGTGCCGGACGCCAACGTCACCTGGACCGACACCGCAATGGTCAGGCACAGCCGTGCCGATGTCGGCGTCGCCGTCTCTATCCCGGGAGGGCTGATCACGCCGATCATCCGGCGGGCGGATCAGAAGACGCTGTCGACGATCTCCAACGAGATGAAGGACTATGCAAGCCGGGCCAAGAGCCGCAAGCTGAAACCGGAAGAGTACCAGGGAGGCACGACAGCGGTGTCCAATCTTGGCATGTTCGGAATCAAGGACTTCGCGGCCGTCATCAACCCGCCCCATGCGACGATCCTGGCGGTCGGCGCGGGCGAGCCGCGCGCGGTAGTCAAGAATGGCGAGGTCAAGGTGGCAACGGTGATGTCGGCAACCTTGTCGACCGACCATCGCGCCGTCGACGGCGCGCTCGGCGCCCAATTGCTCGGCGCCTTCAAGCGCTACATAGAAAATCCGATCGGAATGCTGGTCTGATAATTCGACCTTTCCAAATCAGGAGGCCACTATGGCAACTGGCGAACAGGTTCAACGACTTAAGACTTCGTGGATTTGGCTTGCCTTGCTGGGCGTCATTTCGCTCGTCGGTGGCTTCCTCGCGCTCGCCAATCCGTTTGCCGCGACATTCGCCGCGGTTCTCCTGGCCGGCTGGACGTTCCTGCTGTTAGGCGTGCTGCAGGTTGTCCAGGCTTTCCGGGTACGCGGTTGGCCGGGCTTTCTGTGGGCCCTGCTGCTCGGCGTGCTGACCGCGGCGGTAGGCCTTTCGCTGCTGACCAACCCGGTGGCCGGCGCGCTGTCGCTCACCGTGCTGGTTGCGCTGCTGTTCCTGGTGCTGGGCGTGGTCAAGGTGTTCTACGGCTTCTCGCTTCGTCCGGTCTCCGGGTGGATCCTCGCGGTGCTGTCGGGCGTGCTGTCCATCGTGCTCGGCATCATGATCCTGTCGAACTTCCCCTACGCGGCGGCTTCGGTGCTCGGCATCCTGCTGGCCATCGAGTTGCTGTCGAACGGGGTGTTCCTTCTGATGGTCGCGATCGGCTTGCGCAACGCCTGATCGAGGTTCGTTCCCGTATTGGAGGAAGGCAGGTTGAAGACCGCGCTTTGCTACGGCAACTCGCTGACCTGGGGCTATTGCGCCGTAGGTCCCGACCGCCATGCCTATGAGGATCGGTGGCCGAGCGTGCTTGCCGCCGAACTCGGGCCGGGCGTGGTGGTGATCGCCGAAGGGCTGAACGGCCGCACGACAGCCTATGACGATCACCTCGCCGACTGCGACCGCAACGGCGCGCGCGTTCTGCCGACCATCCTTCAGACTCACGCGCCGCTCGACCTGATCATCATCATGCTCGGCGCCAACGACATGAAGCCGTTCATCTGCGGCCGGGCCATAGGTGCAAAGCAGGGAATGGAGCGGCTTGTCGAAATCGTGCGCGGCCACGCCTATCCGCTGGGTGGCCGGCCGCCGCGGGTTTTGCTGGCGGCGCCGCCGCCGCTTACCGCGACGAGCGATGCCGATTTCGACGCCATGTTCGACGGCGGCGTGGCCGAATCCAGGAAACTGGCAAGGCTCTACGCCGATCTCGCCAGGGAGTATGACTGCGGGTTTTTCGACGCGGGATCGGTCGCCCGGACGACGCCGATCGATGGCGTTCATCTCGACGCTGAAAATACGCGGGCGATCGGCAGTGGACTGGCGCCGGCGGTGCGGGCCCTGCTTGAGGTCTGACCGCCGCGAAGGCCTTGGACAAGGGAAATGACGGTGACCGGTTTGGCGTCGCCGCGGGACAAGCAAATGCAGGAGGTAGTGCTCAGTGGCTGAATCCTACGACGTGATCATCATCGGCTCCGGCCCGGGCGGCTACGTAACCGCCGTCCGTTCGGCCCAGCTCGGCTTCAAGACCGCGATCGTCGAGCGCGAGCATCTGGGTGGCATCTGCCTGAACTGGGGCTGCATTCCGACCAAGGCGCTGCTGCGCTCCGCCGAGATCCTGCACTATGCCGAGCACGCCAAGGCCTACGGTCTAAAGATCGACGGGACCGTATCGGCGGATGTGAAGGCTGTGGTCGACCGCTCGCGCGGCGTTTCCGCGCGCCTGAACGGCGGCGTCGGTTTCCTGATGAAGAAGAACAAGGTCGATGTGATCTGGGGCGAGGCGAAGCTTTCGAAACCCGGCGAGATCATTGTCTCGAAGTCGTCGAAAAAGCCGATGGAGCCGCAGCACCCGGCGCCGAAAAACACCAAGGGCGAGGGTACCTACACAGCCAAGCACATAATACTGGCCACCGGAGCGCGGCCGCGCGCGCTGCCCGGGATCGAGCCGGACGGCAAGCTGATCTGGACCTATTTCGAAGCCATGGTGCCCAAGGAGATGCCGAAATCGCTGCTGGTGATGGGCTCGGGCGCCATCGGCATCGAGTTTGCCAGCTTCTATCGGACGATGGGCGCGGACGTCACCGTGGTCGAGTTGCTGCCGGCGGTCATGCCGGTCGAGGACGCGGAAGTCTCGGCCTTTGCCAGGAAACAGTTCGAAAAGCAGGGCATGAAGATCCATCTGGAGGCCAAGGTCATCAAGGTGGAGAGGGGAGCGGATTCGGTCACCGCCCATGTCGAGATGAAGGACGGCAAGGTCGAGAAGATCACCGCCGAGCGCATGATCTCGGCGGTCGGCGTGCAGGGCAACATCGAGAATCTCGGCCTGGAAGCGCTTGGTGTGAAGACGGACCGCGGCTGTGTCGTGGCGGACGGCTATGGAAGAACCAACGTGCCGGGCCTATACGCCATCGGCGACGTTGCCGGTCCGCCCATGCTTGCCCACAAGGCGGAACACGAGGGTGTCATCTGCGTGGAAAAGATCGCCAATCTTGGCGGCGTCCATGCGCTCGACAAGTCGAAAATCCCCGGCTGCACCTATTGCAACCCGCAGGTCGCGTCGGTCGGCCTCACTGAACAGAAGGCCAAAGCCGAGGGCAGGGACATTCGTGTCGGCCGCTTCCAGTTCGGCGCCAACGGAAAAGCGATCGCGCTCGGCGAGGATCAGGGTTTCATCAAGACGATCTTCGACAGGAAGACCGGCCAGCTTCTGGGCGCTCACATGATCGGCGCCGAAGTTACCGAACTCATTCAGGGCTTTGTCGTCGCCATGAATCTGGAAACGACCGAGGAAGAACTGATGCACTCGGTCTTCCCGCATCCGACGCTTTCGGAGATGATGAAGGAAAGCGTGCTCGATGCCTATGGCCGTGCGCTGAACGCATAGCAGACTGGGGCCGCGCCACCTGTCGGAGCGGCCTCGTTCAATCTATATTGACGCGGATGGAGACGAGCATGGACCAGAGCCATGGAATCCTGAGCATGCCGGGCACCGGCTTCTTCGGCATGCTGATCATCGGCTTCCTGGCCGGCTATGTGGCCGAGAAGACGATGAATCGCGATCACGGGGTGCTGACCAACATACTGGTCGGTATTGCCGGCTCGTTCGTCGGCGGCACGCTGGCGAGTGTGCTCGGCTTCGACTATTACGGCTTCGTCGGCAATCTCGGCGTCGCAATTGGCGGTGCGATCCTCATTCTCTGGCTTTTCGGGCGTTCCCGGCCCAACAAGATCAACTAGGATTTACGATGGTCACGGTTCTCGACCGCGTCTCGGACGCGCCCCGCCCACGCCATCCGGAAAAAGCGCATCGTCCGGATCAGGAGGTCGCGCGCAAGCCGGATTGGATCCGCGTGAAGGCGCCGACATCGAAGGGTTACGCCGAGACGCGCGAGATCGTGCGCTCGCACAAGCTCGTCACGGTGTGCGAGGAAGCCGGCTGCCCGAACATAGGCGAGTGCTGGGACAAGAAGCACGCCACCTTCATGATCATGGGCGATATCTGCACGCGCGCCTGCGCTTTCTGCAACGTCGCTACCGGACGCCCCAACGCGCTCGACCCGACCGAGCCGGGCAGCGTGGCCAGGGCGGTCAGAAAGATGGGCCTCAACCACGTCGTCATCACCTCGGTTGACCGGGACGATCTGGACGACGGTGGGGCGCGCCACTTCGCGGCCGTTATCAGGAACCTCCGGGCGCTCAATCCGGGAACGACGATCGAGATTTTGACGCCCGACTTCCTGCGGAAGGATGGCGCACTGGAGATCGTGGTGGCGGCCAAGCCGGATGTGTTCAACCACAACCTCGAAACCGTGCCTTCGAACTATCTCACCGTTCGTCCCGGTGCTCGCTATTTCCACTCGATTCGCCTCCTGCAGCGGGTCAAGGAACTCGACCCATCCATCTTCACAAAGTCCGGAATCATGGTCGGGCTGGGGGAGGAGCGCAACGAAGTGTTGCAACTGATGGACGATTTGCGTTCGGCCGACGTCGACTTCATGACGATCGGGCAGTATTTGCAGCCGTCGAAGAAGCATCACCCGGTGAAGAAGTTCGTAACCCCGGAGGATTTCAAGTCCTATCAGACGATCGGCTTGTCGAAAGGCTTCCTGCTGATGGCGTCGAGCCCGCTTACGCGCTCGTCGCACCATGCCGGCGAGGATTTCGCGCGGCTGCGCGCCGCCCGCGAAGCCATGCTGGGGAAGGCCGTCTGAGGCGGTCATGCCGAGCTTTGAGACGGTCAGGCACGTCCGGCATCGTCCGGAAAACATGTTCGCGCTGGTTGCGGATGTGGAGAGCTATCCGGAGTTCCTGCCGCTTTGCGAGGGGCTGATCGTGCGCTCGCGCAAGGACCGCGACGGCCAGTCCATCCTGGTTGCCGACATGACCGTCGGATACAAGGCGATCCGCGAGACTTTCACCAGCCAGGTGCATCTGAAGCCCGAGGAGAGCCGCATCGAGGTCAGATATCTCGACGGGCCGTTCAAATATCTGACGAATGTCTGGCGGTTCGAGCCGGCGGAGCCCGGGACCTCCAACGTTCATTTCTCGATCGACTACGAGTTCAAGAGCAAACTGCTCGGAGCCGTCATGGGAACGATGTTCGATCGCGCCTTCCGCATGTTCGCCCAAGCCTTCGAGAAGCGCGCGGACAAGGTCTATGGAATCACGCCGGCATCCTGACCTTTAGCCAGTGCCTTCAATCCAAGTTCCAGCGCGACCCGCACGCTTTCCCGGCGGATGAAATCGCGGCCGCGATTTTCGAACAGCCGCCTCTCGGCATGGGGCGGCTGGCCCGAGACGGCAAGTCCGAACCAGACCAGGCCGACCGGCTTTTCCGGCGAGCCGCCGTCGGGTCCGGCAATGCCCGTGACCGCCAGCGCGATGCCGGCGCGCGAGCGGGCAAGCGCACCGGCGGCCATTTCCAGGGCGGTGTCGCGCGATACGGCGCCGTGCCGGTCGAGCGTGTCCTTCGATACGCCGACCATTTCGATCTTCGCTGCGTTGGAATAGGTGACGAAGCCGCGATCCACCACGGACGAAGAACCCGGAATATCCGTGAGCGCCGCGACGATCAGGCCCCCGGTGCAGGACTCGGCGGTAGCGGCCATGATTCCGTGTTTTGCGCAGGCCTTCAGGAAACGGTTCGCCAGTTCACCGGTTTCGCTCACGGGTCCAGCTCTCCCGGGAAAACGACGGTCGCCGTCGCGATCGCGGCGATGCCTTCCTTACGGCCTATGAAGCCCAGTTTCTCGTTGGTGGTCGCCTTGATCGAGACGCGTCCCGGATCGATCGCCAGCATGGACGCCATCGCCGCGGTCATCGCATCACGGTGCGGGCCGATGCGGGGCGCCTCGCAGATCAGCGTCACGTCGGCATTGGCTATACGGCCGTACCGGGCACGAATGAGGGCTACTGCGTGCCCGACGAACCGCTTCGACGCCGCGCCTTTCCATTGCGGGTCGGATGGCGGGAAGTGGGTGCCGATGTCGCCGGCGCCGCAGGTCGCCAGCAGCGCGTCGGTCAGCGCGTGCAGACCGACATCGGCATCCGAATGGCCGGCGAGTTTCCTTGCGTGCGGAATCCTGACCCCGCAAAGCCAGACATGGTCACCTGCCTCGAATGCGTGCACGTCATAGCCATTGCCGGTGCGGACGTCGGGAAAGCGCGTAAGCGAGGCGGAAAGGTCGGCCATTTCGATGTCCCTGGCCCAGGTCAGCTTGACGTTATCGGGGGAGCCCTCGACGAGCTTGACCGGCAACCCGCTCCACTCGGCGAGCGCGGCGTCGTCGGTGAAATCCAGTTTGCCCAGCCGTTCGGCCTCCAGATGCGCCTCATAAATCGGGCGGAACGGAAAGCCTTGTGGCGTCTGGGCCGCGAAAAGCCGGTCGCGAGCGACCGTGTCGGAAACCAGTCCGTCTTCGCCCGAGCGTTTCAGCGTGTCGGAAACCGGGACAGCCGGCAGCGCCGCCTGCCTTTCGCCGATCGCGTCGATTACGCGGTCGATCAGGGCGGCATCGACGAAGGGCCGCACCGCGTCGTGGATCAATACCTTGCCGGGCCGAGCCTCAACGAGTGCTTCCAGGCCGAGGCGTACCGAGTCCTGGCGCGTCGCTCCGCCTTCCACGAGGATAGGCCTGTCGGCAAACGCGCCGACGGCCTCGGCGTAGAGGGCCGGGTCGTCGCGATGGATCACGACTGCAACAGGCCCAATTGCCGCATGCTTCAGGAAGGTTTCGACGGTGCGCCGAATGATCGGCTTGCCGCCAACCTGGCGATACTGCTTCGGCCCGCCGCTCTGCCCGGCGCGTTCACCACGGCCGGCGGCCACGATGACGACCGCAACGCCGCGATCCGCTGCTGATGACACTGAAAAGACCATGTTGGGAGGCTTAGTCGCAAGGCTCGGCCAGAACCAGCGCTTTCGTCCAGGTGTCGAAAAATTTAGCGATGCCGAGAGTTGCGCTTCCCTTCAATTCTGTCTAGAAATTGAGCATGAACCCCAACTGCTTTGTTTTTGTGCATGAGCCTGAAACGTCACTTCTGGCGGCCCCTCTGCGGATCGGCTCCCTGACCATCCGCAACCGGGTCTTCCTCGCACCGATGTCCGGCATCACCGATCACGCGATGCGCATGCGCGCCCACGCGCACGGAGCAGGTCTGGTCGTCTCCGAGATGGTTGCGAGCGGCGAATTGGCGAAAGGCCGGGCCGGTTCGCGACTGCGGGTCCGGCATTCCGGCCTCGATGTTCACGTCGTGCAGCTTGCCGGGCGCGAGGCTGCTCACATGGCGGAAGCGGCGCGCATTGCAACGGGCGAGGGCGCCGGCATCATCGACATCAATATGGGCTGTCCGGCCAAGAAGGTGACGGGCGGCTATTCCGGTTCGGCGCTCATGCGCGATCTCGATCACGCCGTCTCGCTGATCGACGCGGTGGTAGGTGCGGTCGATGTGCCGGTGACGCTGAAGATGCGGCTTGGCTGGGACGAAAGCGCGCTGAACGCGCCGGTGCTGGCGCGCCGCGCCGAGAATGCCGGTGTCGGAATGGTCACGGTCCACGGGCGCACCCGCTGTCAATTCTACGAGGGCAAGGCTGACTGGCGGGCAATCCGCCGCGTCAAGGACGCGGTGTCCATTCCCGTGGTCGCCAATGGGGACGTTTGCACCAGGGCCGATGCGGCGGCGGTCCTTCGGCAGTCCGGCGCCGACGCGGTGATGGTGGGACGGGCGAGTTTCGGCGCGCCCTGGACCGCCGGCCTGATCGCTGGGGGAAGCGGCGCCTGGTGTCCTGCGGATGGGGCGCAACTCGCTGACTATGTGGTCTCGCACTACGAGGACATGCTGGCTCTCTACGGCACCGAGAGCGGGCTGCGCCAGGCGCGCAAGCATCTCGGATGGTATCTCGACCGGCACGTGCCCAGCACGCAGGCCGGTCTGCGATCCGAGATCCTGCGGTCGCTCGACCCGGCGTCCGTTATCGCCGGCTTGCGCCGCGCTTTCGGCGCGGCTGCCTTGCCGGAAGACATTCGGAGCGCGGCATGAATGTGATACCGCCGCCCCGCGGGGGGCCGGACGCCGCGCAGATCGTGCTCAACACGATCCGCCGCCCGGTGATCATGATCGGCGCCGACGGGCTTATCAAATATGCCAACGCCGATGCCGAAGACTTTTTCCGCTCCAGCGCGGCAATGCTGTCACGCGCGACCCTGGCGCGTTTTGTGCCGTTCGGCAGCCCGATTCTGACGCTGGTCGACCAGGTGCGGGAGCGGAACGCACCGGTCAACGAGTATCGCGTCGATATCTCCTCTCCGCGATTGGGGGTCGAGAGGGTCGTCGATCTCTACGCTTCGCCGGTTCCCGAAATGCCTGGCTGCGTCGTCCTGATGTTTCAGGAGCGGTCGATGGCCGACAAGATCGACCGGCAGATGACGCATCGCGGTGCGGCGCGTTCGGTCACCGGTCTCGCGGCAATGCTGGCGCACGAGATCAAGAACCCGCTTTCCGGCATACGCGGCGCCGCCCAACTGCTTGAGGCGGTGGTGTCCGACGAGGACCGCGCGCTGACGCGCCTCATTACCGACGAGACGGATCGCATCGTCTCTCTGGTCGATCGCATGGAGGTGTTTTCCGATGAGCGTCCGATCGACCGCTACCCTGTCAACATCCATGTCGTCCTGGACCATGTGAAGGCCGTCGCCAAGAGCGGATTCGCAAGCAAGATCAAGATTTTCGAGGATTATGATCCATCACTGCCGCCAGTCTACGCCAACCGTGACCAGCTCGTGCAGATCTTCCTGAACCTGGTCAAGAACGCGGCGGAAGCAACCGGCAATTCGACGGCGGCGGAAATTTCGCTTTCCACGGCGTTCCGGCCGGGCATCCGGGTGTCCGCACCCGGCTCGCAGGATCGGGTATCGCTGCCGCTGGAGTTCTGCGTGCGCGACAACGGGCCCGGCGTGCCGGATGACCTTTTGCCGATCCTGTTCGATCCGTTCATCACGACAAAGCCGAACGGCTCCGGCCTGGGCCTCGCGCTGGTCGCCAAGCTGGTCGGCGAACATGGTGGCATCATCGAATGTGATTCGACCGCGCGCGGCACGACCTTCCGCATCATGATGCCAGCCTGGAAGGAAGCGCACGCCGGCAGCGACGGCAACGAGAGGTGACATGAAGCCCCGCGGCAATATCCTTGTGGCGGATGACGACGCCGCCATCCGCACCGTGCTCAACCAGGCTCTTTCGCGGGTCGGGCACGATGTGCGCGTAACGTCCAATGCCGCGACGCTTTGGCGCTGGGTGGCGGCCGGCGACGGCGACATTGTCATTACCGATGTCGTGATGCCGGACGAGAACGCGTTCGACATGCTGCCGCGCATCAAGAAGGCAAGGCCGGAACTGCCCGTCATCGTCATGAGCGCGCAGAACACCTTCATGACGGCGATCCGCGCCTCCGAGACGGGAGCGTATGAATATCTTCCGAAGCCGTTCGACCTGAATGAGCTTCTTGCCATCGTCAATCGCGCTCTCTCGGAGCCGAAGCGGCCGATGAAGGACGCGACGGCCGACGAACAGCCCGAATCAATGCCGCTGGTAGGCCGCTCTCCGGCCATGCAGGACATCTACCGCATGCTGGCGCGCATGATGCAGACCGATCTCACGGTGATGATCACCGGCGAGTTGGGGACCGGCAAGGAATTGGTGGCGCGCGCGCTGCACGAATACGGCCGCCGGCGCAATGGGCCGTTCGTTGCCATCAACATGGCGGCCATTCCGCGCGACCTGATCGAATCCGAGTTGTTCGGTCATGAGAAAGGTGCATTTACCGGCGCCCAGAACCGGTCGACCGGCCGCTTTGAGCAGGCGGAGGGCGGAACGCTGTTCCTCGACGAAATCGGCGACATGCCGATGGAGGCGCAAACGCGCCTGTTGCGCGTTCTCCAGCAGGGCGAATATACGACCGTCGGCGGGCGAACGCCGATCAAGACCGACGTGCGCATCGTCGCGGCGACCAACAAGGATCTTCGCACACTGATCAATCAGGGACTCTTCCGCGAGGATTTGTTCTATCGAATCAATGTCGTACCGCTTCGCCTTCCGCCATTGCGCGAACGCTCGGAGGACGTGCCCGATCTCGTTCGTCACTTCTTCAAGCAGGGCGAGCAGGAGGGCTTGCAGACAAAACGCATCTCCAGCGGCGGCATCGAATTGATGAAACGCTATCCCTGGCCGGGAAACGTGCGCGAACTGGAAAACCTCGTCCGCCGGCTCGCGGCGCTTTACGCCCAGGACGAGATCTCGCCCGAAATTATCGAATCGGAACTGAAGACCGGCGAACAGCCGACCATGCCGGGTGGCCGGCTGCTGCCCGACGACCTTTCGATCGGGCAAGCGGTCGAGCACTATCTCCAGCGCTATTTTTCCGCCTTCGGCGGGGACCTGCCGCCCGCCGGCCTCTATCAGCGCGTGCTGACCGAGGTCGAGTTTCCGCTGGTGTTGGCGGCGATGACCGCGACGCGCGGCAACCAGATCAAGGCGGCCGACCTGCTGGGCCTCAACCGCAACACATTGCGCAAGAAGATCCGAGAACTCGGCGTCAACGTTTATCGCGCCGCGAAGGCCGGCTAAGTCCGTTTCCCGCGCCAAAAGGGAAGCTAAGCGGGCGAGGCAACGCAAGCCGGCTTGGAATTCCGTCCTGGGGTCATTAATTGCGGAAGATGGCTGCCATGCGGGGCGCTTTTGTTGCATAATCGCCACAATGCGTTGCATAGATCGGATTCGTTTAGGATCGAAGCTGGCAGAATGGCGATTAACATACCGGCCGCACCCGCGCCTATTTTCCCGAATGCGCGCGCATTCGAGGGACGGCGGCTGCTTGCCCTGACCGGCATCATCGCCGTCGTCGGAGCACTCGTAACCGCCGGCCTCTCCTTCGCCGTGCTGGTCGGCGCCACGCCGATCGTTCCCGACAACACGCGGACGCTGGCACTGATCATCGGTATCAACGCCGCGTTCGTGGTCTTCCTCATCGGGCTGATCGTGCGCGAGGTGCGTCGCATCCTCGCGGCGCGCAAGCACGGCAAGGCGGCGTCTCGCCTGCATGTGCGCATTGTCGCGATGTTTTCCGCGGTGGCGGCCATACCAGCGATCATCGTCGCTATCTTCGCCTCGATCACGCTGGATGTCGGCCTCGACCGGTGGTTCGAGATCCGCACCAAGACGATCGTAAGCTCATCGCTGTCGATCGCGGAGGCGTATGTGCTAGAGAATGCACGCAATCTGCAGGGCACGACCCTGTCGATGGCTTATGATTTGGCCAATGCGCGCACACTCTACAATTTGGACCGGACCGGCTTTCGCGATTTCATGAGCCAGCAGGCGGTCGGTCGCGCGCTGGCCCATGCGGCTCTGATCCGCTCGGACGGCTCCTTTATCATGACGGCGCAGACAGCCGCTGATTTCGACATGCCGGAAGTACCGATCGAGGCGGTCCAGACCGCGGCCGACGGCAAGCCGGTGCTGATCGAACCGCGTACGCGCAACATTGTGGGCGCCGTCGTGAAGCTGCGCGAGTTCGATGACACCTATCTCTACACGATCCGGCTGGTCGATCCGCAAGTGATCCGGGCTCGCCAGATCGTCACGGCGAATACCGATGCCTATCGGGGACTTGAGGCGAACCGCCGGACGACGCAGATTGCCTTCGCACTGCTCTATCTCGGCGTGACGCTGGTGATCGTGCTTGCCGCGATCTGGACCGGCATCGCGGTCGCCGACAGGCTGGTGCGGCCGATTCGCCAGTTGATCGGGGCGGCGGACGAGGTAGCGACGGGCAATCTTGATGTGGCGGTGCCTGTCCGGGCATCCGACGGCGACGTCGCTTCGCTCGGCGATACCTTCAACAAGATGATCCTGCAGCTCAAGTCGCAGCGCAACGAGATCCTGTCCGCCAAGGATCTCATCGACGAGCGAAGGCGCTTTTCGGAAGCCGTGCTGGAAGGCGTCACGGCCGGCGTCATCGGTGTCGATCCGAACGGTGTCATAAACATCGTCAACCGGTCGGCTGAACTGATGCTCGCCATCTCGGCCCGGGAAAGTGTCGGGCAAAATCTGTCCAAGCTTCTCCCGCATGTCGGAAAGGTATTCGAGATCGGCCGAGGCTCCGGAAAGCCGGTGTATCGCGAGCAGGTCACGTTTTTCCGCGCCGGAACGGAGCGGACCTTCAATGTGCAGGTTACGCACGAGCGCGCCGACCAGGACGCGGTGGAAAAGTCGTTCGTTGTCACCGTCGACGACATCACCGATCTCGTGACCGCGCAGCGTACGTCCGCATGGGCCGACGTTGCCCGGCGCATTGCCCACGAGATCAAGAACCCCCTGACGCCGATCCAGCTGTCGGCCGAGCGCATTCGCCGCCGCTTCGGCAAGGTGATCGTCGAGGACCGCGAGATTTTCGACCAGTGCACCGATACCATCATCCGCCAGGTCGGCGATATTGGCCGCATGGTCGACGAGTTCTCCGCTTTCGCGCGCATGCCGAAGCCGGTGATGAAGGAGATCGACCTGCGCGAATTATTGCGCGAGGCGTCGTTCCTGATCGAAGTCAGCCGCTCCGATATCGTGTTCGAACGGAATTATGGCGGGGAGGCGCTCAAGGGAAGATTCGACAGCCGCTTGCTGGCGCAGGCCCTCGGAAACCTCATCAAGAACGCCACCGAAGCGATTGATGCGGCCGAGCGCGTCGCCGGCGAGACCGGCGTCGTCCGGGTCGTAGCTCGATACGAAGGCGGCATGATACGCGTCGACGTGATCGACAACGGCAAGGGGCTGCCCCGCGAGAACAGGCAGCGGCTGCTGGAGCCCTACATGACGACGCGGGAAAAAGGCACGGGACTTGGCCTTGCCATTGTCAAGAAGATCGTCGAGGACCATGGCGGGAGGCTGGAACTCCACGATGCACCGGCGGAGTTTCACGGCGGCAGGGGAGCAATGGTAAGCCTGTTCTTCCCTGCTGGCCCGGCCGACGGCGAAACGAAGCCAAAGGATATTTCCTCGGGAAAACAGCGAGAGACTGAAAAGGTCGGCAATGCCCTCTGATATACTTGTCGTAGATGACGAAGAAGACATTCGCGAGCTTGTCGCGGGTATTTTGAGCGATGAAGGTCACGAGACGCGCATGGCCCACGACGCCGACAGCGCGCTGGCGGCGATCGCGGATCGCGTGCCGCGTCTGGTTTTCCTGGATATCTGGCTGCAGGGATCGCGTCTCGACGGCCTTGCGCTGCTCGACGAGATCAAGGTCATGCACCCCAACCTTCCGGTTGTGATGATATCCGGCCACGGCAATATCGAGACGGCCGTATCCGCGATCCGCCGCGGCGCCTATGATTTCATCGAGAAGCCATTCAAGGCCGATCGGCTTATCCTGGTCGCGGATCGCGCACTGGAGACATCGAAGCTGAAGCGCGAAGTCTCGGAATTGCGCAATCGAAGCGCCGAGACGTTCGATCTCATCGGCATGTCGTCGGCGATGAGCCAGCTCCGCCAGACCATCGAGCGCGTCGCGCCGACCAACAGCCGCGTCATGATCATCGGCCCGTCCGGCTCCGGCAAGGAGCAGGTGGCCCGCGCCATTCACGCCAGTTCGGCGCGCAAGACCGGGCCGTTCGTGTCGCTGAACGCCGCCACGATCACACCCGAGCGCATGGAAATCGAGCTGTTCGGCACCGAATCGAACGGCACCGAACGCAAGGTCGGAGCTCTCGAAGAGGCGCATCGCGGCATACTTTATCTGGACGAAATTGCCGATATGCCGCGCGAGACCCAGGCGAAGATCCTGCGCGTGCTCGTGGAGCAGCAATTCGAGCGGGTCGGGGGAACCAAACGGGTGAGGGTCGACGTTCGCATCCTCTCGTCCACCGCCCAAAACCTCGAGGGCTTGATCGCGGAAGGCAGGTTCCGCGAGGACCTCTATCACCGTTTGGCGGTGGTGCCGGTGCTGGTTCCCGGGCTCGCCGAGCGCCGCGAGGACATCCCCTATCTCGTTGACAGCTTCATGAAGCAGGTCGCCCGCAACGCGGGCATCAAGCCGCGCCGGATCGCCGACGACGCGATGGCCGTTTTGCAGGCGCACAACTGGCCGGGCAATGTCCGTCAGCTTCGCAACAATGTCGAACGGCTGATGATCCTGGTGCGCGGCGACGATGTGGAAGCGCCCATCACGGCGGACCTGCTGCCGTCCGAAATCGGCGATGTCATGCCGCGCGCGCCGAACCAGTCCGACCACCACATCATGGCGCTGCCGCTGCGCGAGGCGCGCGAAATGTTCGAAAAGGAATATCTGGTCGCCCAGATCAACCGGTTCGGCGGCAACATCTCGCGTACGGCCGAATTTATCGGTATGGAGCGCTCCGCGCTTCATCGCAAGCTCAAGTCGCTGGGGGTCTGATGACGAGCGGCCTTTCGCTGTTCAGTGGTCTTTGAATGCGTGTCATAATCTGTGGGGCGGGGCAGGTCGGATATGGCATTGCCGAGCGCCTGGCCGCCGAGAAGAACGACGTTTCCATAATCGACACGTCGCCGGATCTGATCCGGTCGGTGCGCGACGCGCTGGACGTGCACGGCTTCGTCGGCCATGGGTCGCATCCCGACGTGCTCGAAAAGGCCGGCGCGCAGCAGGCCGACATGATCATTGCGGTGACCCTGCATGATGAGGTCAACATCGTTGCGTGCGAGGTCGCGCATGCGCTGTTCAACGTGCCCATGAAGATCGCCCGGCTGCGGGCCCAATCATATTTGCAGCCGCACTATCAGGACCTGTTCTCGCGCGAGCACCTGCCGATAGACGTCATCATTTCACCGGAACTGGAAGTCGGCGAGATGGTGTTGCGGCGCATTGAACTGCCTGGCGCCATCGACGTCATGCGGTTCGCCGACAACAAGATCTCGGTGGTGGCGATCGAGTGTCTCGAGGACTGTCCGGTCATCAATACGCCGCTGGCGCAACTCAGCCAGCTCTTCCCGGACCTGCCCGCGATTGTCGCGGGTGTGAGCCGTGGCGGAAAACTGTTCATCCCGCATTCCGAGGACCAGCTTTTCGTGGGCGACGTCGCCTATGTCGTGGCGACCAGCGAGCAGGTTCGCCGCACCATGGGCCTGTTCGGCCATGAGGAGCAGGAGGCGACGCGCATCGTGGTTGCCGGCGGCGGCAACATAGGCCTCTTCGTCGCGCGCACGATCGAGCAGAGGCAGAGCCGGACCAAGGTCAAGATCATCGAAATGAATCGCGACCGTGCGGTTGCCGTCGCCGATTTGCTGCGCCGGACGGTGGTGCTCAACGGCAGCGCGCTCGACCAGCGCCTTCTGATGGAAGCCGACATTCACGATGCCGAGCTGATGGTCGCGCTGACCAACAGCGATCAGGTGAACATTCTGTCGAGCGTCATGGCGAAGCGGCTCGGCTGCAAGTCGAACCTCGCGCTCATCAACAATCCGAGTTTCCTCGACATGACGAAGTCGGTCGGCATAGACGCCACGGTCAATCCGGGCGCTGTGACCGTCTCGCGCGTGCTGCAGCATGTGCGGCGGGGGCGAATCCGCGCCGTTCAAAGTCTGCAGTGCGGCGGCGCCGAGGTCATCGAGGCGGAGGCGATGGACACATCCCCGCTGGTGGGCGTGACCCTGCGCGACCTCGATCTGCCGGACGGCATGCGCATCGGCGCCGTCTATCGCGACGGAGCCGTGATCAAGCCAAGCGGATCATTGCGGATCAAGTCGAAGGATCGCGTCGTCATCTTCGCATTGGAAAAGGCCGTCAAGCAGGTCGAACAGATGTTTCGCGTCAGCCTCGAGTTCTTCTGATGGCGGCAGGCTTCTTGGACCGTTCGACATTCCGCGGGCACGCCGCTCTGTCGCCCGCCGAGCTGAATCCGGCAAGCAGGTTTCGGAAAAGTGTGTCACGGTTTTCCGGAACCTGCTTAGAACCTCGGAGGTAAGATGCCGCGCGCAGCCTATGTGAACGGTCGCTATGTCGCGCACGCGGATGCCTTCGTGCATGTGGAGGATCGCGGCTACCAGTTCGCGGACGGTGTTTACGAGGTGTGCGAGGTCGCGCGCGGCTATATCATCGACATGACGCGTCACCTCGACCGCCTCGGCCGGTCTCTGCATGAGCTCTCCATCGACTGGCCGATGCACCGTTCAGCCCTCGAGATCGTCATGCACGAGGTTGTGCGCCGCAATCGTGTCCGCAGTGGCCTCGTCTATCTCCAGGTAACGCGCGGCGTGGCGCCGCGTGACCACTATTTTCCGTCGCCGGCCGTGCGGCCGTCGATCGTGGTGACGGCCAAACGTCTCGATCCCGAAGTGATCGCCAGGCGCGCCGAGGCCGGCGTCAAGATCGTGACCGTGCCTGAGAATCGGTGGGAGCGCGTCGACATCAAGACGATCGGACTGCTGCCGAATGTGCTTGCCCGGCAGACCGCCAAGCTTGCAGGCGCCATGGAGGCATGGTTCGTCGATCCGGATGGAACGGTCAAGGAGGGCGCGTCGACCAACGCGTGGATCGTTACGAATGATGGCGTGCTGGTGACGCGTCCGGCGGAGCACGGGATCCTGCGAGGCATTACGCGCACGACTTTGTTCGAAGTCGCCAAACGGCTTGGGCTGCAAATCGACGAGCGCAACTTCACGGTCGACGAGGCCAAGCGCGCGCGCGAGGCCTTCATCACCTCGGCGACCAGCGTGGTCACGCCGGTGGTGGCAATCGATGGCGCGCCGGTGGCCAACGGCCATCCGGGGTCCGTGGCGCTTTCGCTGCGCGCCGCCTTTTTTGACGTTGCGGAAAAGCGCCCGGCCTGATAACCGCGACACTGTAGTCAACATTAATCTGTCTCACTGCACTTGTCCGATACCGGGCATGGGCGGGATAATGCGCGCTTGACACGTGCGGGTAATTTTGGCGCACTGGCCTGCATTTCCGAGGGGACCTGCGAAAGAAAAAGACCATGGCGGAACGATCGCAGAATCTTCAGGACCTGTTCCTGAATTCGGTTCGCAAGAGCAAGAATCCACTCACGATTTTCCTTATCAACGGCGTAAAGCTGACCGGTGTGGTAACTTCGTTTGACAATTTCTGCGTCCTTCTACGTCGCGACGGACATTCGCAACTCGTCTACAAGCATGCGATCTCCACGATCATGCCCAGCCAGCCGGTGCAGATGTTCGACGTCGAAGACGGTGGCCAAGGCTCCTGATTGACCAAAAACGCTCCCGCGAACGCCCCGGCACCCGCCGGCAAGGGCCAGAAGGCTTCCAGTTCCTCCGGGGGCGGCGAGGCAATGCGCGCGGTTGTCGTCGTACCGATACTGCAAGAGGCGCGCGGCGACGACCGCAATCGGCCACGCCTTACCCGGTCCGCCGAGGCGCGGCTGGAGGAAGCGGCCGGGCTGGCGGCGGCTATCGATCTCGACGTCACTCATTTGGCGGCGGTCACCGTCAACGATCCGCGTCCGGCCACCTTGCTTGGCAGCGGCAAGGTCGAAGAGTTGGCGGAGATTATCCGCGAAACGCGTGCGGGTCTGCTGATTGTCGATCACCCGCTGACGCCGGTGCAGCAGCGCAACCTGGAGAAGGCGACCGAGGCCAAGGTGCTTGATCGCACCGGGCTGATCCTTGAGATATTCGGTCGTCGCGCCCGTACAAGGGAAGGCGCGCTGCAGGTCGAACTGGCCCATCTGTCCTACCAGAAGGGGCGGCTCGTGCGAAGCTGGACCCACCTTGAGCGGCAGAGGGGCGGAGCGGGTTTTCTCGGCGGCCCAGGCGAGACGCAGATCGAGGCCGACCGGCGCGCGCTTCAGGACAAGATCATCCGCCTGAAGCGCGAACTCGAGCAGGTGCGCCGCACCCGCGACCTGCACCGCACCAAACGCCGCAAGGTGCCTTTTCCGGTGGTCGCGATCGTCGGCTACACCAACGCCGGAAAGTCGACGCTGTTCAATCGCCTGACCGGTGCCGGCGTGCTTGCCGAGGACATGCTGTTTGCCACCCTCGATCCGACGCTCAGGCGCGTACGTCTTCCGCACGGAACCCCTGTCATCCTGTCGGATACTGTCGGCTTCATATCCGATCTGCCGACCCATCTCGTCGCGGCCTTCCGTGCCACGCTGGAAGAGGTGGTGGAGGCCGATCTCGTCATCCACCTGCGCGATATTTCCGACCCGGACACGGCAGCGCAGGCCGAGGACGTCGAGCGCATCCTCGATGAGCTCGGTGTGGATGCCTCCGACCGCGAACACATCGTCGAAGCCTGGAACAAGATCGACAGGCTCGACGAGGCGGCGCGGCGGCGGCTTCTGGATGAGGTTTCGAACAACGCGCACTCCGCGGTGCCGATCTCGGCCGTTACCGGCGAGGGCATGGACAGGCTGACCGCCCTCATCGAGCAACGGCTTTCGGGAAACCTCGGTGCGCTGCACGTCACGCTGGAGCCGGCTCAGCTCGGTCTCGTGGACTGGGTTTACAGCAATGGCGAGGTCGTCTCGCGTACCGACAACGAGGACGGCAGCGTCACCTTCGACCTGCTGGCCACGGCGGCCGCCCGCGCCGAGATCGAGAACCGCCTCAAGGCAAAGCCTCTACGTCCGTCAACGTCCTGACAATTCGAGGGACACGAAGCGGCACCAGGGATCTCCTGAATATCAGCGGACGGACTTCGCCCGCTGCCACTGCAGCCTCCATCTCGTCGAGCGAGGCGTCCTCCAGCGTTTTGCCGGCCTCCTGCAACGCGCGTTCCACGAAATGGAACCGCGTTCGAAACTTGTCGTTCGTGCCGCTCAGCGCCGCCTCCGGGTCGATCTTGAGATGGCGTCCAAGATTGACCAGCGCAAACAGCAGATCGCCAAGTTCGTCCTGCGCCGCCGCTTTGTCCCGGCTACCGATCGCCTCGCGCAGCTCCGCGATCTCCTCCTCGATCTTGTCGAGTATCGGGACGGCGTTGCCCCAATCGAATCCGACTTTTGCGGCCTTTTCCTGAAGCTTCAGCGCACGGGTAAGCGCCGGAAAGGCGAGCGGGACGCCGTCCAGAAATCCCTTGCCATTGTGCTCGGGGTCGTGGCCCAGCGCCAGCCTCGCCGCGCGCTTGTCGGCCTTTTCCTCGGCCTTGATCTTCTCCCACATGCCCTTGGCCATGCCGGCGCTGCGCGCATCGGCGTCGCCAAAGACATGCGGATGACGCCGGATCATTTTTCGCGTGATTGCCTCGACCACGTCGCCGAACGTGAACTCGCCGGCTTCCTCGGCCATTTGCGCGTGATAGACGACCTGCAGCAACAGATCGCCGAGTTCCTCGCGCAGATCTTCCATGTCCGCCCGGGCGATCGCGTCCGCAACCTCGTAGGCTTCCTCGATCGTGTAGGGCGCAATCGTGCGGAATGTCTGCTCGACGTCCCAGGGGCAGCCTGTGACCGGTTCGCGCAGCGCGGCCATGATTTCAACGAGGCGGGAAATGTTGCGGGACGGCTGCATGACGTGAAGGTTAAATCAAGCCGTGGCGCCTGCCCATGCGTCGGACGTAGCAATGCGACTTATGCACAGGCCAGGCGGCTTGAACGATGGCGACACAGTTCGCACCTTGAGCAACATTTCTCACCAGCACACGAGCACTCGAGCACACGGGCATTTGAGTATTTCGGCTATTTCCGGCTGAGGCATTGCCACAATGGCTGTATAGTCCAGGACCGTCACACATCTGTCGGTGGCCGTTCATAATATGGGCAGGAAGTGAGGAAGTCGAGCCTGCATCTGGAAGGCAAAACCGCAACGAGGGTCTGCTCTCATGAAACGATTGAGCTTAGCCGTCCTGTCAACGCTGTTCCTTGCCGGATCGGCCGACGCGATTGAACGCTACAATATGGCGGGGATGTCCTGCGCGCGGATTCAGGCCGCCCTCGACAGAGACGGCAAGGCCATTTTGCGGTCGGAGTCCAAAAAGGTTCCGGGCCTGATGCTCTACAACACCTATGTCGGCAGGCGGCACATGTGCGCTGGCGGCCAGGTGCCGGTAAACCGCAGCGTCAAGGCGGCCGACGGCCCTTGCCCCGTGGTTCAGTGCATCACGCCCAGCCGGTCCTGGATGCGTCCCTGACAAATCCGTCAGGACCGGCATTTGCCGTCAACAAGATTGCCTCGCCGCGTTACTGTGTCTAACTGCGACAGTGGCGGCAGGCCGGATTGCACGCCGTCAACGGGCAAGCAGGCGAAAGGAATAGCGGTCCATGAACAGCATCGATCTCGCTGGAAGAGTCGCGGTGGTGACTGGCGGGGCGCAGGGGCTGGGCCTCGCGATTGCCAGGAGAATCGCGGCGTCGGGCGCCAGGGTCAGCCTCTGGGACATGGATGCCGGGCAACTACAAGCCGCCAAGGCAGAGCTTGGCCCCGCGGCGTTCACGGTGGTCGTCGACATAACGGACTATGCCGCCGTCGAGGCCGCCCTTGCCGAGACGGAGGAGACGGCGGGGCCGGTGTCCATTCTGGTCAATTCGGCTGGCATTGCCGGGCCGAACTTCCCGGTGGATGCCTACCCGCTCGAGGACTGGCATCGTGTCATCGACATCAATCTCAACGGCGCGTTCCATGTGAACCGCGCCGTTGTGCCGGGAATGAAGGCGCGCAACTACGGCCGCATCGTCAACATTGCTTCCATCGCCGGGAAGGAAGGCAATCCCAACGCCGGCGCCTACTCGGCTTCCAAGGCCGCCGTCATCGGCCTCACCAAATCGCTCGGCAAGGAACTGGCAGGATATGACATTGCGGTTAACTGCGTGACGCCGGCGGCCGCGCGCACGCGCATTTTCGATCAGATGAGCCAGGAACATATCGGCTACATGCTGGCGAAAATCCCGCGCGGCCGTTTTCTCGAGGTGGATGAGGCAGCCGGCATGGTGGCGTGGCTTGTTTCGGCCGAAAACAGTTTCACCACCGCGTCCGTCTTCGACCTCTCCGGCGGCCGCGCCACTTACTGAAATAACACGCCTCGGCAGCGCGTTTTCGGCTGGGGAGACCGCTCAGTGCCGCAAGCGCGCTTTCGGCCTGTAGCGACCATCGGCCATGAGGTCGAACATCTCCGCGAGTTGAGGATGACGGACAGGATCGCCCGAACTCGTCCTCCAGCAAATTCTGCTCGGAGACATAGGCTACGTACTCGGTATCGGCGTTTTCCGCGAGCAAGTGGTAGAACGGCTGATCCTTGCGCGGACGGACTTCCGCGGGGATGGATTCGTACCATTCGTCGCTGTTGTTGAACTCCGGATCGATGTCGAAGATGACCCCCCGAAAAGGGAAAAGCCGGTGGCGGACCACCTGACCGATCGTGAATTTTGCTGCTCTCGTGCTCGCCATTATCCGCCTATGTGGCCCAATCAGTGCGCAATTTCAATCAGCTTGACTTGACGTTTCGCCGGACAACAGGTTAGCCGCGCCGCATCGGCAACGCGCATGGCGACCATGTACGACGTCATTGGCCTGGTCATCCCGTTCTTCGGGCTCATTTTCGTCGGTTTCGCGGCGGCGCGGCTGAAGCCTCAGCCGCTGGCGGCACTTGGCTGGATGAACACCTTCATCCTGTACGTCGCACTGCCGGCCCTGTTCTTCCAGCTTCTCGCCAAGACGCCGATCGAACAACTGACTGCGTGGGGCTATATATTCGGGTCGGTGTTTTCCACCTACACGATTTTTTCCGTGATGTTCGTCGCATCCGTCCTGCTGTCGCGCGGCGACATCGCTCACGCGACGATGCGAGGGCTCGCCGCCGCCTATGGCAATATCGGCTATATGGGGCCGGGGATCGCCCTGTTGGCGCTGGGGGAGCAGGCGGCCGTTCCGGTGGCATTGATCTTCTGCTTCGAGAACATCATGCATTTCGCCATCGCGCCGATGATGATGGCGCTCTCTGGCGGCGACCACGCCTCGCCGTCAAGACTTGTATCGGGCGTGGTCAGGAAGATCGTGCTGCATCCCTTCATCATCGCGACCGCGCTCGGCGTGGCGGCGGCAGCGCTTGAACTGCGGCCGCCCGTACCGATCGAGCGGCTGCTGGACTATTTGTCGCGTGCGGCCGCGCCCTGCGCGCTGTTCGCGATGGGGGTGACGCTGGCCCTGCGGCCGCTGCGCCGCCTGCCGGCCGAGATCCTGCCGATCGCCGTTCTCAAGCTTACCATCCACCCGGCGCTCTGTTACGTTGTCGTGAGCTGGATCGGCGACTATCCGCCGTCCTGGATCTACGCGGCGGTGCTTCTGGCCTCATTGCCGACCGCCACCAATGTTTTCGTCATCGCGCAGCAATATGGCGTATGGGTCGAGCGTGCCTCGGCCAGCGTATTGATCACCACCTGTCTCTCCGTGGTCACGGTAACATTGCTGCTCTATCTGATCACCAGCGGCGCCCTACCGCCTGACCTGTTCCCGAACCGTTGAAAAAAACGATGAAAATCCGCTGCCTGGGCGCAAACCTTCGCGCATGAACAGCGCCCGCAGCGGCGCGAAGGCGCCGAGCGCTCCCAGCCCGGCGCTGCGCGCGATCTGCGCCGGCAGCATGTCGGAAAGCAGCGAGCGGTTGAGCAGGCTGACGGCGCCGGTGCGGGCGAGAATGTCCGGACGGCGCATCGCATCGTAGGCGGCGAGTGCTGTCGCCCTGCCTGGGTCGTCTCTGTTTTCAGATGCGATTTCCAAGAGTTGCTGGACGTCCCTGATTCCGAGGTTCAGGCCCTGCGCGCCGATCGGCGGAAACATGTGCGCGGCCTCGCCGACCAGCGCCACGCGGTTCTTCGCAAAATCGGCGGGCAGGCTTACCGACAGAGGATAGATCTGAGGGTCGGCATCAACCGTCACGCGGCCGAGCATGGATTGCATGCGGGTCTCGATACGTTCCGCCAGTTGCTCCCGCGAAAGGGCGGACAATGCCTCCGCTTCCCCGGGCCTCACAACCCAGACCAGGCTCGATCGGTCGCCAGGCAGGGGCACCTGGGTGAACGGCCCCGTCTCGGTATGAAATTCGGTCGATGTGAACGAATGGCCGCGCGTGTGCGAAAACGTCACAACCAACGCCGACTGCGGATAGGCCCGCATCGAAGTGCGGATGCCGGCGGCGGCTCGCGCCGGCGAATTGCGGCCATCGGCCGCGATCGCGAGGCGGGCGTCGAGTTCGGTTCCGTTGGCAAGGCGCGCGGTGACGTGGCCCGCCTGGATGTCCCAGCTTTTCACAAGACTCTCATGCCAGTGAATGCCCGGCTCCTGTCCTGCCGCCGTCTCCAGCGCGCCGTTCAGCACCGGGTTGGGGATGTTCAAGCCAAAATGCGGTTCGCTGATTTCACTGGCATGGAAGGTGACCACCGGGCTGCGGATAAGGCGCTGCGTGCCGTCGACGATACGCATGGCACGCAGCGGCGCCGCCTGTGACTGGATGGCGGACAGCACGCCCGCGCCGTTCAAGACGGCGAGCGCCGGCGCCATCAGCGCCGTGGTTCTTCCGTCGGCGCGATTGGCCGAAGGGCCTGCGAGAGCAACCGAGAAGCCGGCGCGGGCGAAGACCAGCGCGGCCAGCAGTCCGGCCGGTCCGCTGCCCGCCACCACAATATCCGTTCCGTTCTTGGCGAGCGCCATGCGTGACAATCCGATTGCAACGGCTCAAGGGTATAGGATCGGCAGGCTCGCGGATCAACGCGTCCTTTATTGGGGCGCGTTGGTGACGCGGTACACAGGCGCGGTCCAATCGGAAACAGCGAGCTGGATCGGGAATGAGCGATCGGGATCTTGACCTTGCAAATCTGGATCGCGCCGGCCGGGCTGCGGGACAAGTCGCCGCGAGGTCCGGCTGGGTGGCCTGGATCGCGCTGGTTGCGGCGATCATATTGGCGTGGCTGACGCTGATTGCACTGTCGCTGCGCGCCGCGCAGACCCGTCCGCCGGGTGGAGACATTGCAGGCGACGGCCTGCTTGGCGCTGTGCCCGCCGTCCCGCTGCCGGCCTTTTTCGAATCCTTGCTTGCACTTTGTCTGACGCCGATCCAGGCGGGAGCGACCTCGCCCGAGCGGTTTCTTGCCGTGGCGGCGATGTGGTTTCTGATGGCGGTGGCGATGATGCTGCCCTCCGCCGCGCCTATGCTCAAGACCTATTGCGAGATCGCCGACACGGCCGCCGGAAAGGGAGAGCCGGCGGTTCACCCGGCCGTTCTTGTCGCCGGGTATCTTGCGGCCTGGCTTGCCGCGGCGACCGCGTTCGCCGTCCTGGACCTGGCGCTCGGCCGCTTCACGCGGTCCGGGCCGCTCGCTCCGGCGGAGCCCTATCTTGCCGCGGCACTGCTCACGATCGCCGGACTCTACCAATTCAGTGCCTTCAAACAGGCCTGCCTGAAGAAGTGCCGGATGCCTTTCCCTATTCTCTTTGCCCGTTGGAGCACGCGGCCGGCGGCCATTTTCCGGCTTGGCCTGGACGAAGGCTTCTGGTGCGTCGGCTGCTGTTGGGCTCTGATGCTCGTCATGCTGGCGGTCGGCGTCATGAACCCGTTCTGGATGGTTTTGCTGGCCTTCTTCGCAGCTGTGGAAAAGCAGTTGCGGGGGCAGTTGGCGAGCCGCGCCGCTGGCACGATCCTGCTTGTGTGGGCCGGCGCGCTGATATTTACTGCCGGTTGAGAACCGGGGAAGCGTCGAATGAACGGGCAAGACTGGGCGATGAAGGGAGAGCTCGTACTCTCCTGCAATTGTACGGTTTTTTGCCCCTGCGTGTTGTCGCTCGGTTCGCATCCGCCGACGGAAGGGTATTGCCAGACCTGGGCGGGCTTCCGCATCGACTCCGGTCACTACGGCAATATTGATCTTTCCGGCCTCAATCTTGGGTTGATCATGGAGATCCCTGGCTATATGAGCCGGGGCAACTGGACCGCCGGACTGTTCGTCGACAAGCGTGCTTCCATCTACGCGCGGAAGGCATTCTCCAGAATTTTCTCGGGAAAGGCTGGTGGAACCACGTCACTGCTTTCCATCCTGGTCGGAAAATTCCTCGGCGCCGAGCAGGTGCCCATAGTCTATGAAACGCGGGATCGGACACGGATCTTTCAGATACCCAAGATTATCGACGGCGTGGTCACCCCCATTCCCGGCAAGGATCGCGGCAAGGATACCGTCATAGCCAACTCCGAGTACTGGATCGCCCCGGAGATCACCGTGGCCAAGGCCGAGAAGAGCCGCATGCGCGCCTTTGGCCGTAACTGGAATTTCGCCGGCCGCTCAGCCGAAATTTGCAAGCTGGATTGGCACGGACCGTGACCGGCAAGCCTCTGTCTGCCCACATTCCCAAGCCGACGAAGAAGGTCACTTGGCCGCAGGCCCGTGCGTTCTCGGTTCATCTTCTGACTGCGTCCGGATCGTTCCTGGCGTTCTTGTCGCTTGTCGCCGCCAGCGAGCAGCGCTGGACGGCGATGTTCTGGTGGCTCGGCCTTGCGCTGTTCGTGGACGGAATTGACGGACCGATCGCGCGCAAGCTCGAGGTGAAGGAGATATTGCCGACCTGGTCGGGCGAACTGCTCGACAACATCATCGACTACGTCACATACGTGCTGATCCCTGCCTTTGCGCTGTACCAGCGGGGCCTGATGGGCGAGGGGCTTTCCTTCCTCTCCGCCGCGATCATCGTGGTGTCGAGCGCCATCTACTATGCCGACACCGGAATGAAGACGAAGGAGAACTTCTTCAAGGGCTTCCCGGTCGTGTGGAACATGGTGGTCTTCACCCTGTTCGTCATAGAGCCGGGCCAATGGACTTCCTTTGCCGTCGTGGTGATCACCGGCGTCATGACCTTCATGCCGATCTACTTCCTGCATCCGGTCAGGGTCGTCCGGCTGCGGCCGATCAATCTCGGCATGACGCTGTTGTGGTGCGCCTTCGGGGCGCTGGCGCTGGCCGAGGCCGCGCTGGCGGCTTGGTATAACCGAATGGGCCTGCTCGCCGAGCAGGTCAGCCTCTTCACCAAGCTCGGGATCTCCATCACCAGCCTGTACCTGTTTTGCATTGGGGCGATCATGCAGGCCTTTCCGAACCTCGGCGCTAGAAAGCCCTGAAGCCCGGCGGCGCGGTAGACGCGATTTTAGAAGATGTGACCGAGGGGACGGTTTACTTGCCACCCCTCGCGGCTACGATGAAACGTCAGCATTAATTACCTGTTTTCGGGAGTTCCCATGTCGAAAGTGATTCGCATCCATGCCCATGGCGGTCCGGAGGTCTTGACCTGCGAGGACGCCGACGCAGGCCGGCCCGGTCGGGGACAGGTTCTCGTGCGTCACACGGCAATCGGCCTGAACTTCCTCGATGTCTACTATCGGACCGGCCTCTACCCCGCTCCCGATGGCCTGCCGCTCATTCCGGGCGCCGAGGCCGCCGGGGTGGTCGTCGAGGTGGGCGAGGGGGTCGAGTGGCCGAAACCGGGCGATCGCGTCGCCTACGTCACCGCGTTGGGCGCCTATGCGGAGGAACGGCTGATCGCCGCCGACCGGCTGGTGGTACTTCCCGACGGCGTGTCCGACGAACAGGCGGCGGCCTCCATGCTGAAGGGGCTGACGGCGGAATATCTGCTGCGTCGCACTTTTGCGGTGAAGCCCGGCGACACGATCCTCTTTCACGCGGCCGCCGGCGGCGTCGGGCTGCTGGCAGGACAATGGGCGAAACATCTCGGCGCCACGGTGATCGGCAGCGCCGGTTCGCCGGAGAAGGCCGCGCTGGCCAAGGCGCATGGCTACGACCACGTGATCAACTACAGCGATACGGATTTCGTCGCCGCGGTGAAGGACATCACCTCCGGCGGGATGTGCGACGTGGTCTACGATTCGGTCGGCAAGGATACCTTTCCGGGTTCGCTCGACTGCCTGAAGCCGCGCGGCATGTTCGTGGCCTTCGGCCAGTCGTCCGGTCCCATACCGCCGGTCAGCCTGAGCATCCTGGCTCAGAAGGGGTCGCTCTACGCAACACGGCCGACGCTGTTCTCGTACATTGCCAAACGCACCGAACTGGAGGCCGCCTCGGCGGCGCTGTTCGACGTCATCGCGAGCGGAACGGTGCGCAGCGTCGTCAACCAGCGCTACGAGCTGGCCGACGCTGGCCGGGCGCATGCCGATCTGGAGGCACGCAAGACCACGGGGGCGACGGTGTTTATCCCCTGAATTTGTTGAAGGTCTTTCAAGAACCATCACCTTTGCGTTCCCGCGTCGCCGCGCCTAGGATGCCTCCGGGAACTTAGCAAATATCTGGAAAACCAGACGGGAGGCGCTGTGAGTGCACAATCGGGCGCGACAGTCACGAACCTGCTCGAAGTTCGCGGGCTGACAAAGATATTCGGCTCGCTCAAGGCTTGCGACCATGTCGATCTGACAGTCCGCAAGGGCGAAATTCATTCGCTCCTCGGTGAAAACGGCGCCGGCAAATCGACGCTCGTGAAGATGCTGTTCGGCTCGCTTGAGCCGAACGCAGGCGAGATCCGGTGGGACGGAACGACGGTTCGGATCCAGAGCCCGAGCGCGGCGCGCAAGCTCGGCATCGGCATGGTTTTCCAGCATTTTTCGCTGTTCGACGCGTTGACGGCGGCGGAGAACATTGCACTTTCGCTGGATGACGAAACGCCGATCGCCACGATTGCGGCAAAGGCTGAGGCGCTGTCCTACAGCTACGGCCTGCCGCTCGACCCCTATTCGCTGGTCGGCGACCTGTCGGTCGGGGAGCGCCAGCGCATCGAAATCATCCGCTGCCTGCTCCAGACCCCGCAACTGATCATCCTGGATGAGCCGACTTCGGTGCTGACGCCGCAGGAGGCCGACAAGCTGTTCGAAACGCTCGACCGCCTGCGCGCCGAGGGCAAGTCGATCCTCTACATCTCGCATCGCCTCGAAGAGGTGAAGCGCATGTGCGACTCGGCCACAGTGCTGCGTCACGGCAAAGTCGTCGGCCATTGCGATCCGCGCAAGGAGACCGCATCCTCGCTTGCCCGCATGATGGTCGGCAACGAGGTGCAGGCGGTGGTCCGCCAGCCGGCAGCCGGCATGGAAAAGGCCGCGGCGCTGCTGGAGATCAGGAGCCTGTCGCGCGCCCCTGCGACGCCGTTTTCCATCCCGCTGCGCAACATCAACCTCAATGTGCGCGCCGGCGAGGTGATCGGCATAGCCGGCGTCGCCGGCAATGGGCAGGGCGAGTTCTTCGAGGCTGTATCCGGCGAAGCCATGCAGGCCGACGCGGGAACCGTGCGCATTCGCGGCAAGGACGCCGGAAGCCTGTCGATCACCGGCCGGCGTATGCTCGGCGCCGCTTTCGTCCCGGAGGAACGCCTGGGCCATGGCGCGGCGCCGCGAATGAAGCTGTCGGAAAACCTGCTCCTGTCGCGCTACGCGACGGACCGGGAGGCTTTTATCGGTGCCGCGGGCGTGGTGAAGACCGGCGCCGTCGACACGGCGGCGCAGCGCATCATCGAGATCATGGATGTTCGCAAGAGCGCGCGTGATCCGGAGGCGGCGGCACTTTCGGGCGGCAACCTGCAGAAGTTCATTATCGGCCGCGAACTCGACCGTCGTCCGTCCGTGATGCTGGTCAACCAGCCGACATGGGGCGTCGATGCCGGCGCGGCGGCGAAGATCCGCCAGTCGCTGATCGAGCTCGCGCGCTCCGGATCGGCGGTGCTGGTCATCAGCCAGGACCTCGACGAGTTGTTCGAGATCTCCGACGCGATCGCCGTCATGCACAATGGCGAATTGTCGAAGCCGTTGCCGATCGCGCAGGCGACTTTCGAGAAGATCGGCCTCCTGATGGGCGGCGCCGAGCCCGGTCACGTCGAACATGCAGTGGAGACGGCCTGATGCGCATCGAACTCGTCAAGCGGCCGCAGCAGTCCCGGCTGTTCAGCGCGCTTTCGCCCTTTATCGCGCTGGCGCTGACGCTGATCGCCGGCGCGATCATGTTCTCGCTGCTTGGCAAGAGCCCGTTGGATGCGCTGTACTATTATTTCATCGATCCGCTGCGCGAGACCTGGTCGCTGCATGAGCTGGCGATCAAGGCGACGCCGCTGATCTTGATCGCGGTCGGGCTTTCGGTCTGCTACCAGTCCAACAACTGGAACATCGGCGCCGAAGGCCAGCTCATCATGGGCGCGATTTCCGGCTCGCTGATCCCGATCCTGCTGCCGGGCTTCCAGAATGCGCTCACCTTGCCGCTGATGCTGGTTTTCGCAATGCTGGGCGGCGCGCTCTATGCCGGTGTTCCGGCCCTGTTGAAGACGCGCTTCAACACCAATGAGATCCTGACCAGCCTGATGCTGGTCTATATCGCGCAGCTCTTCGTGGACTGGCTGGCGCGCGGTGTCTTGCGCGATCCGCAGGGCAACAATTTCCCGGGATCGGTGCGCTTTCCACCGGCGGCGCGCGTTCCTGAAATCGACCCCTCGGCGGGCGGCGCGCATTGGGGCTTCGTGCTGGCGCTGATCATTGCCGTGGCGGTGTGGTTCATGCTGTCGCGGACAATGAAAGGCTTTGAAGTGCGCGTTCTGGGCGGCAGCCCGAGGGCAGGGCGCTTCGCTGGCTTCAGCTCAAGCCGCATGGTGTTCTTCGCATTCCTGCTCTCCGGCGCGCTTGCCGGCCTTGCGGGCATTATCGAGGTGGCCGGGCCTACGGGACAGCTCCGCGAGGTGGTCTCGCCCGGCTACGGTTTCACCGCGATCATCGTTGCGTTCCTCGGGCGCCTCAATCCGCTCGGCATTATCGCGGCCGGCCTGATCCTGGCGCTGACTTACCTTGGCGGCGAGGCGGCACAAATATCGCTGGGCTTGTCCGACAAGGCGGCCCGCGTGTTCCAGGGCATGCTGCTGTTCTTCGTGCTGGGCTGCGACACGCTCATCCATTACCGCATTCGCTTCGTCGGCTTTGGCGCCGCCAAGGCGGCTCAGGGAGCCTGATCATGGAAATTGCCGAAAGCATTCTTCTGACCATCGCGACGGCGGCCACGCCGCTGCTGATCGCCTCGCTTGGCGAACTCGTCGTGGAGCGCTCGGGCGTGCTCAATCTCGGCGTCGAGGGCATGATGGTCATGGGCGCGGTCTGCGGCTTCGCCGCCGCGGTGACGACCGGCTCGCCCTGGCTCGGCGTGCTGGCCGGCATCCTGGCCGGGGCGATATTCTCGCTGCTGTTCGGGTTCCTGACGCTCAGCGTGGCAACCAATCAGGTCGCGACGGGCCTGTCGCTGACCATCCTTGGCCTCGGACTTTCCGGCATGATCGGCGAGAGTTTCGTAGGCCAGGCCGGCATCAGGCTGCCGAACCTGCACATTCCCGGCCTTTCCGACCTTCCGCTGATCGGCAAGCTGATTTTCGGCCAGGATCCGATCTTCTACATCTCGATCGCCTTGACGTTCGGCGTGATGTGGTTCCTGTTCCGCACCCGCACCGGCCTGACGCTGCGCTCGATCGGCGACAATCACACCTCGGCGCACGCGCTGGGAATTCCGGTCATCACCTACCGCTACCTGGCTGTCATGTTCGGCGGCGCCTGCGCCGGCCTGGCTGGCGCGCATCTGTCGCTCGTCTACACGCCGCAATGGGTGGAGAACATGACGGCAGGCCGCGGCTGGATTGCGCTGGCGCTGGTCGTTTTCGCTTCCTGGCGGCCGTTGCGCGTGCTTGCCGGCGCCTATCTGTTCGGCGCGGTGACGATCGGGCAATTGCACGCGCAGGCGTTGGGCCTAGGGATTCCTTCTCAACTGCTTTCTTCGCTTCCCTATGTGGCAACCGTCATCGTACTTGTTCTAATTTCACGCAACAGGCGGCTGACCATGATGAACACGCCGGCCTCGCTCGGGCGCGCGTTCGTGCCTGACAGATAGGGTGGGAAATCGTACGCTAGCCATAAAAACAAAAAACCTGACCAAGTTCAAAACCTCAGAGGATCGTAAGATGAAGAAAATCGTACTTGGACTTGCCGCGGCGCTCGCCGTGAGCATGTCCTTCCCGGCAATGGCGCAGGACAAGATCAAGGCCTGCTTCCTCTATGTCGGCTCCAAAACCGATGGTGGCTGGACTCAGGCGCATGAGATTGGCCGCCAGTTGGTCGACAAGGAACTCGGCGACAAGGTCGAGACCACCTTTCTCGAAAACGTCGCCGAGGGCCCGGACGCGGAGCGCGCCATCGAGCGCTTCGCCCGTTCCGGTTGCAACATCGTCTTCACCACCTCGTTCGGCTTCATGGACCCGACCGTGGCGGTCGCCGCCAAGTTCCCCGACGTGAAGTTCGAACATGCGACCGGCTTCAAGACCGCGCCGAACCTTACCACCTATAATTCGCGCTTCTATGAGGGCCGCTACATCAGCGGCCAGATTGCCGCGAAAATGTCCAAGACCGGCGTGGCCGGCTACATCGCCTCTTTCCCGATTCCGGAGGTCGTGCAGGGCATCAATTCCTTCCTGCTCGGCGCGCAGTCCGTCAATCCGGACTTCAAGCTCAAGGTTGTCTGGGTCAACACATGGTTCGACGCCGGCAAGGAAGCTGACGCCGCCAAGGCGCTTGTCGACCAGGGCGTCGACATCATAACCCAGCATACCGACTCGACCGGCCCGATGCAGGTGGCCGAGGAGCGCGGCATCCACGCCTTCGGCCAGGCGTTCGACCAGATCCAGGCGGGTCCCAAGTCGCAGCTCACCGCCATCACCGACACCTGGGGTCCCTATTATGTGAAGCGCATCAAGATGGTGCTCGACGGTACGTGGAAAGGCGGCGAGGCGAGCTGGGACGGCCTGAAGGACGGAATCCTGACCATGGCGCCCTACACTAACATGCCCGACGACGTGAAGAAAATGGCCGAGGAAACCGAAGCCAAGATCAGGTCGGGAGAGCTCAAGCCCTTCACCGGACCCGTGACCAAGCAGGATGGCACGGAGTGGCTGAAGGCCGGCGAGAGCGCCGACGACGGCACGCTTCTTGGCCTGAACTTCTACGTCAAGGGCGTCGACGACAAGCTGCCGAACTGACGGCTGAAGCCGCTGCTCCGATTTTTTTAGGGCGTCCGGAAACGGGCGCCTTTTTTGCTGTCAATTGTCCGCCAAAAGAATGGTCGTGCAATCACCTCGACCTCGCCATAGCGTGATGACGGGGATAAATATCTCTGTTAGCTTGCTCTGGTCCTACCAGTGGAGCGAACAAACTGGATGGCGGGAGGAATATGCATGTCGCTGCTTGAAGTGCGCGGCGTCAGTAAAAGCTTTGGAGCCATCCAGGCTTTGTCGGATGTGAATTTATCGGTGGAGGCTGGGGAGGTTGTCGGCTTGATGGGCGACAACGGCGCCGGCAAGTCCACGATGGTAAAGCTGATTGCCGGGAACTTCCCGCCCAGCGAGGGCGAGATCGTCGTCGGCGGCAAGGTATGTCATTTCCACAAGCCGATCGAAGCCCGATCCGAGGGCATCGAGGTCGTTTATCAGGACCTGGCGCTCGCCGACAATCTGACGGCCGCGCAGAACGTGTTCCTGGGGCGCGAGGTGAAAAAGGGGTTTTGGCCGCTGCGCATTCTGGATAAACAGGCGATGGTCGACCGGTCGGGCCAGCTCTTTGCGGAACTCAAGTCGGAAACGCGGCCCCGCGACCTCGTCAAGAAGATGTCGGGCGGCCAGCGCCAGGCAGTGGCGATCGCTCGCACGCGCCTGTCCAACGCTAAGCTTGTCCTGATGGACGAGCCGACCGCCGCGATTTCGGTGCGTCAGGTCGCCGAGGTTCTGGAACTTATCCGCAGGTTGAGATCGCAAGGCGTTTCCGTGATGCTGATCAGTCACCGCATGCCGGATGTTTTCGCCGTCTGCGACCGGATCGTCGTGCTGCGGCGAGGCTCGAAAGTGGCGGACAAGAAGACCATGGCCACGTCACCCGAGGAAATCACCGGCCTCATCACGGGGGCGATCCGTGCAGCCTAGTCAGGGTGGAGTTTTGGACGAAGGCCATGCCTCGATCGCCGATGTCGTCGGGATCAAGGAGCAGACGCTTTTCCAGCGTTTCGTCTCAAGCCAGGCGTTCTGGGTGGCGGTCGCGCTTTTCGTTCTCATCGTTTTCATGACCTGGCTGGAGCCTAGTTTCGGCACGAGCGACAATGTCACCAACATCACCCGCAACTTCGCGCCAATCGCGATCATGGGACTTGGAATGACGGTGGTGCTGATCACGGGCGGCATCGACCTTTCCGTCGGCTCGGTCATGGGTCTGGTGGCGATCGTGGCCGGGCTGCTGCTGACATGGCACTATCCCTGGTACGTCGCCTTCAGCGCGGGCCTGCTGGCGGGCCTCGCTTGCGGCGCCTTCAACGGCTTCTTCGTCGCCTATATCGGCATGCCGTCATTCGTCGTCACTCTGGGCATGCTGTCGATCGCGCGTTCGCTCGCGATCGTGCTGTCAGGCAACCAGATGCTGTATCAGTTCGGCCCCGATGCCCCGATCGTGAAGGCCATTGGCCAGGCCAAGTGGCCGCTTCACCAGCCCGCCGGCTGGGCACCGCACTGGATGCCGGAGCTGTCATCGCATTTCTGGGTCATGGTCGTGCTCGCGCTCATTGTAGGCTTTGTTTTCAACTTCACCGCGTGGGCGCGGCATCTGTTCGCAATCGGCGGCAACGAGAGCCGCCGCGCGGATGACAGGCGTGCCGGTCGACTGGATCAAGTTCCAAGCCTACCTGTTCTCGGCCTTCACCGCCTCGATCGCCTCCCTGCTGCTGCTCGGCTACAGCGGCTCGGCCATCAATGCGATGGGAACCGGCTACGAACTGCGCGTCATAGCCGGCACCGTCATTGGCGGCGCGAGCCTGATGGGCGGCTACGGCACGGCATTCGGAGCGGTGATCGGCTCGGCCTTCCTTGAGGTCATCCGCAACGCCTTGCTGATGGCCGGAATAGATTCGAACTGGCAGGGCGCTTTTGTCGGCGCCTTCATCATTCTTGCTGTTCTTCTGGGCATGCAGTCCTCGGGGAGGTCGCTACGGGAACTGCTGGCGGGCATGTTCGCCTGGAAGCGCAGCTAGAATCCGCGAGGCCGCTGGCCTTCGGAGATATGGACGTCGAAAACAATGAGGAGGAACAGGTGAAAAAATACATATTGACCGCCGCCGTCGCGTTTTCCGCGCTGATGGCGGGGCAGGCCTATGCCCAGGAGAAGTTCGTGTTCGCGCTTGTGCCGAAGAACATGAACAATCCTTTCTTCGACCAGGCGCGTGACGGCTGCAAGAAGGCGGAGGCTGAGTCCAACGGCGCATTTGAATGCATGTATATAGGCCCCGGCGAGCACGGCGGCGGCGAGGAGCAGGTGCAGATCGTTCAGGATCTGGTCGCCAAGAAGGTCGACGGCATTGCCGTGCGCTCCGTCGAACGCCGCGGCTATGGCGGTGGCGCTTGGAGGCCGCGAAGGAAGCCGGAATTCCCGGTTCTGACGTGGGATTCAGACGTGCTTCCGGAGAATAAGGATCTGAGGCTCGCCTATGTCGGTACGCACAACTATGAGATTGGCGTGAACCTCGCCAAGATCGTGCAGACCATAAAGCCGAACGGGGGCACGATCTGCATCCAGTCGGGCGGCGCGGCCGCGGCCAACCACAATGAGCGCATGAAGGGCATCCGCGACACGCTCGCCGGAAAAGAGTTGGCCGCTTCGCCCGGCGACGCGCTGACCGGGCAGAATGGTTGGACGGAAGCCGAAGGCTGCCCGCTCTATACCAATGACGACTTCCCGCTGGCAGTTCAGCAGTTCCAGGACTTTATGGCCAAGATGCCCACCCTCGACGCGTTTGTGCCGACGGGCGGCTTCCCGCAATTCGTCCCGGACGCCAACCGCGCCGCGGTCACGCCGTTCAAGGACAAGATCGCGTCGAAGGCGCTCGCTCTGGTGGTCGCCGACACGCTGCCCGTACAGATGGATCAGATGAAGGAAGGCCTTTCGCTCGGCCAGGTCGGCCAGCGTCCATTCGAGATGGGCTACAAGACCATGTTTGCGTCTGAAGGACATCAAGGAAGGCAAGCCGGCTCCGGCCGACCCGACCTATACCGGACTGGACGTCTGTACGCCCGACAACGCGGACACCTGCATCGCTAAGTGAACCTGGTCCGGGAGACGGGCGAGGTCACAGTGCTCCGAACTCGGACAAACGAAAAGTGAAAGTTGCACCCCTCTCCGGGTTGCTCGCAAGCCACCTCGCCCCTCTGGGGCGAGGAGGTGCCGAGCGGCCCGGCCGGCGTTTCCTCACCCCTGCGAAGCGGGGGAGCGGAAACGCGCAACGGCCGGAGAGGGGCCGAACCGCCATCCCGCCAATCCGAGCTTGGAGTGCTGGGCGGGGATGCGTTCCAACCGCCTGCCAAAAATCGATGCACGAAAAAACGCGCCAACTGGCGGATTGAGGGATTGACCTCAGGTCATTAATGCCACACGGGAGGCGTGGCCAACGCTATGATAAGTCGCAGATCGTCAGGGTGAAGATCGGAAGTCAAGCATCAAGAAAAGAGCGACGCCAGCGAGCGGGCTGACTCTGAGAAGGGCTGTCGCAACGCCCCATAGGTCTGTGGAGGAATGGCATGAAGGCAGCGGATTTGTTCGTGAAGTGCCTTGAGAACGAGGGCGTCGACTATATTTTCGGCATCCCGGGCGAGGAGAACATAGATGTGCTCGATGCCTTGATCGGCAGTTCGATCCAATTCGTCACCACGCGCCACGAACAGGGCGCTGCGTTCATGGCCGATGTCTACGGACGGCTGACCGGGCGGGCGGGCGTCTGCCTGTCGACGCTGGGACCGGGCGCCACCAATCTGGTGACTGGGGTGGCCGACGGCAACATGGACCATGCGCCAATGGTCGCGATCGCGGGGCAGGGGTCGACCGCGCGCATGCACAAGGAGAGCCACCAGATCCTCGATCTGGTCAACCTGTTCCAGCCGATCACCAAATATTCGACGCAGATCCGTCTGCCGGAGATCATCCCGGAGATCGTGCGCAAGGCCTTCAAGACCGCGCAGATGGAAAAACCCGGCTGTTCCTTCATCGACCTGCCCGAGAACGTCGCCGAGGCGGAAATTCCCGACATGCAGCCGCTGAAGGTGCAGTCGCCGCTGGCGCCGACGGCGCCGGTCGGCAAGTGCGCCAGCGTCGCCGAAATCATCAATGCCGCAAAGAAGCCGGTGATCATGGCGGGCAACGGCGTGATCCGCGAGGGAGCCTCCGACGCGCTGGTCGATTTCGCCGAAAAGCTCAACGTGCCGGTCGCCACCACCTTCATGGCCAAGGGCACGATGCCTTTCAGCCATCCGCTGTGCCTCGGAGCGATCGGTCTTCAGGCGCGCGACTTCGTCGCTTTCGGGTTCAACGAGGCAGATCTCGTCATCTGCATCGGCGTGGACATGGTCGAATACCATCCGCGGCTGTGGAATCCGAACCGCGACAAGCGCATCGTCCACATCGATCAGAGTCCGGCGGAGGTGGACGCGCACTATATCCTCGAGGCCGGCGTGGTCGGCACGATCCGGGATTTGCTGGAACGCATCGGCGCGAAGACGCGTCGACGCGCCGACGCGCCGGCGCACCGCCTGCACAAGGTGATCGCCGACCTGCTGGCCGAGCACAAGGACGACACCGAGTTCCCGGTCAAGCCGCAGAAGATCATCTGGGACCTGCGCCAGGCGCTTCGCAAGGACGACATCGTCATTTCCGACGTCGGCGCGCACAAGATGTGGGTGGCGCGCATGTACCAGGCCGAGGCGCCGAACACCTGCATCATTTCCAACGGCTTCGCCGCCATGGGCATCGCTCTGCCAGGCGCGATCGCCGCCAAGCTCGCCTATCCCGACCGCCATGCGGTGGCGGTGTGCGGCGATGCCGGCTTCATGATGAACAACCAGGAGATCGAGACCGCCATGCGCCTCGGTCTCGACATCGTCATCCTGATCTTCAACGACTCCAAATACGGGCTGATCGAGTGGCACCAGAACCGCCATTTCGGCCGCGCAACGGGCATCGACTTCACCAACCCCGACTTCGTCATGTTCGCCGAGAGCTTCGGCGCCAAGGGCTACCGGGTCGAGCGGACCGAGGACCTACTGCCGACGCTGCAGACCGCACTGAAGGACGGCACGGTGTCGATCATTGATTGCCCGGTGGATTACCGCGAGAACATGAAGCTGACGGCACAACTCGGCAATCTGGTGTCGCCGATCTGACGGGTTTCGGCCGGCAAACCGATGCTGCCGGCAGCATCGACACAATAGGATCCGCGATGCGGCCAGCAGCTGTCACAAACACGAAGGATCGATGTGAAGTAAATGAAATCCTTTAGCTTTCAGACCACGCGGTCTGTCCTGGCGGAAGCCGGCGCAACCGCCAGGATCGGCGAGATCATGGCCTCGCGGGGTTGCCGGAAGATCGCCTTCGTCACCGATGCCATGATCGTGAAGCTGGGGCTGGCCGATGCCGCGCTGGAAGGGATCAGGAAAGCCGGCCTCGACGTCTGGGTGTTCTCCGCCGTGCAGCCGGATCCGCCCGAGGCGATGATCCTGGCGGCGGTGGATGAGGCACGCCGCCAAGGCGTGGACGGCGTCGCATCCGTCGGCGGCGGTTCCTCGCTCGACACCGCGAAGCTGATCGCGGTGCTGCTGAACAGCGATCAGCCGATCGGCGAGATTTACGGCGTGAACCTGGTGCGCGGCGAACGGCTGCCGCTGGTGCTGGCGCCGACGACCGCCGGCACCGGATCAGAGGTTACGCCGATCTCCATCGTAACGACGGGCACCAACGAGAAGCGCGGCGTCGTCGCACCGCAGTTGCTGCCTGACTTCGCGATCCTGGATGCCGAACTCACGGTCGGATTGCCGGCGGCTGTTACGGCGGCCACCGGGATCGACGCGATGGTCCACGCCATTGAGGCCTTCACTTCGAAACGGCTGAAGAACGTCGTATCGGATTGCCTGGCCAAGCAGGCGCTCGCTCTTCTCGGCGCCAACATCCGCAAGGCCTGCTTTACCCCGCAGGACCGCGCAGCACGCGGCGAGATGCTTCTGGGCTCCATGCTCGCCGGCATGGCCTTTGCCAACGCTCCGGTCGCGGCCGTGCACGCGCTCGCCTATCCCCTCGGCGGGCATTTCCATGTGCCGCACGGATTGTCGAACGCGCTCGTGCTGCCCCACGTGCTTGAATACAATCTACCGGAAGCGCAGCCGCTTTATGCCGAGCTTGCGCCGATCGTCTTTCCCGAACTCGCCGGACAGTCCGAGGCTGCCAGGGCCGAAGGCATGGTCTCGGGTTTCTTGCGGCTCGGCCCCGAACTCGGCATGGCATCGCGCCTGTCAGAGGTCGGCGTCAGCCACAACCACCTGCCGATGCTGGCCGAGGATGCGATGAAGCAGCAGCGGCTGCTGATCAACAACCCGCGGGAAATGACGCTTGAGGCGGCGCAGCAAATCTACGCAAAGGCGCTGTGAGGTTCAAAATGGCAGACGATCCGCCTCCCGTCGACGCGATCCCGAAGGCCTGGATGCAATTGCAGGCACAGGTGCTGGAGGCGCAGCAGTCGTTCTGGACCCGCATGACCAGCGTCCCGAAGGGCGGCCAGGACGGCAGTGCGTCCGGCAACGCCTCGAACGTGTGGGACGAAGCGCGCAAGCTGGCGGAAGGCTGGCTTACCGGGCTCGGTCCGGGCGCGGGCTCCCCCGGTGAGGGCGAGGGGATCGCGCAGGTCACGCTGCGGCGGATGATGGACCCCAACCAGTTCCTGTTCGCCGGAACGGACGAGGTCAATCAGACCATCCAGCGGTTGGTCGATGGAACGGATTCGGCCGATATCGGTCGGCTGGAACATCACGTCCTCAAGGCCACGCGGGAATGGATCGCTTTGCGCGAAGCGAGCGTCGAATACCGCATGGTCGCCGCCGAGGCTTGGATGCGTGCCTTTTCCCGGTTTTCCGCCAGCATGACCGAGCATCCCGAAAAGCATGCCGAAGGACCGAGAGCGGTGCTCAATCACTGGCTCGAAACCGCCGACGACGAACTGATTGCCACGCAACGCACGGAAACCTTTCTCAAGGCACAGCGCAAGCTGTTGCGCGCCGCCGTCGATTACCGGCTTCGCGAGCGGGACATCATCGAGCGCTGGTGCGAGACCCATTCGATTCCGACGCGGACGGAGGTCGACGACCTCCACGCCACCGTCCATCGCATGGCCCGCGAGATGCGCGCACTCCGGAAGGCGCTCGCGCAGACGAACCCGTCCGCGGCGGCCGCTTCGTGTGTGCCGTCCTCGGGCAAGGAAGACTGAGGCAGAGATGTCAGCAACAGACAGTTTCGAAAGCAAGTTCCTGCAGGAGAACCTGGAGTTCGGTCGGAAACTCGCGGCGGCGACCGAGGCGCTTGCCCGCGTGAAGGAGGAGGACGTCGACGTCGGTGCGACGCCGAAGACCCTTGTCCTGCGGCAGGACAAGGTGGCGCTCTACCACTATGACGCGCTGCCGGAGACGACGGTCAGTACCGGGCCGGTGCTGATCGTGTACGGGCTGATTGGCCGCTATACGATGGCGGACCTGCAGGAGGACCGCTCCCTGGTGCGCAATCTGCTGGCGCGCGGCGTCGATCTCTACGTCGTCGACTGGGGTCATCCGAACCGGTCGGACCAGTACCGGACCCTCGATGACTATGTGGATTGGTATCTCGATGACTGTATCGAACATATCTGCCGGAGCGCAGGGGTCGACCGGATAACGCTTCTCGGCATTTGCGAAGGCGGCGTGTTCTGCACGCTGTACGCTGCCTTGCATCCTGAAAAGACCAGGAATCTGATCCTGACGATCACGCCCATCGATTTTCACGGCGATGAGGCCGACAGCGATGCCTCGCACGGCTTCATCAATTTGTGGACCCGCAGCCTGGAAGACGAGGACATCCGGCGGTTGGTCCGGGCCTTCGGCAATCTGCCGGGCGAGATCATGGCCGCCGTTTTCCAGATGATGACGCCAGTCCGGACCCTGACGAAGTACAATCTCGACCTGATCGCCGCCGCCGCCGACGAAAAGAAGCTTTTGAACTTCCTGCGCATGGAGAAGTGGCTGGCCGACCGTCCGCATCACCCCGGCGCTGCCGCCCTGCAATGGTTGATCGAACTCTACAAGGAGAACCGTCTGGTGAAGGGTACCTTTACTCTGTCGGGTCAGCGCATCGATCTTTCCAGGCTGACGATGCCGATCCTGAACATCTACGCGATGCAGGATCACATCATACCGCCACCCTGTTCGAGGGCGCTCGGCCGCCATGTCGGCACCAAGGACTACACCGAGATCGCGCTGCCGGGCGGGCATGTCGGCGTCTACGTCAGCGCCAAAAGCCAGGGAATTGTCGGCGACGGCGTCTACCGCTGGCTGCAGCAACGGCAGTAGGGAGGCGGCCTTGTCCGGCAAGCTTCTCCCGGCAATCGAGGCCGTGTCCGTCATCCAGGATGGCGACACGGTCAGCGTATCGGGTTTCGTCGGGGTCGGCACGCCGGACGAACTGCTCATCGGGCTGGAGAGGCGCTTCCTCGAAACCGGCCATCCCCGCGATCTGACCCTCGTATTTGCCGCTGCCCCCGGCGACGGGCGAGACAAGGGCCTCAACAGGCTGGCGCACAAAGGCCTCGTCCGGCGCGGCATCGGCGGGCACTGGTCGCTGGTTCCGAAGCTGGCGAAAATGGCTGTCGACAACGAGATCGAGGCCTACAACCTGCCGCTCGGCTGCGTTTCACAGCTCTATCGCGAGATCGCGGCTGGCAAGCCGGGAATGCTTTCCAAAGTGGGGCTGCGTACCTTCGTCGATCCACGTCAGAGCGGCGGCCGGATCAATGCGCGGGCCAGGGAGAGCCTGGTCGAACTCCAGACGTTCGCCGGCGAGGAATGGCTGTTCTACAAGGCGTTTCCGATACACGTGGCGCTGTTGCGCGCCACGACCTGCGATACGCGCGGCAACGCGACCATGGAGCGCGAGGCGCTGATCCTCGATGCCACCGCCTGCGCCATGGCGGCGCACAATTCGGACGGGATAGTGATCGTCCAGGCGGAGCGGCAGGCGATATACGGCTCGCTTCTGCCAAAGCGCGTGATGATCCCCGGCGCACTCGTCGATTGTGTCGTGCTGGCGCAGCCTGAAAACCATATGCAGACCTACGCAACGCCCTATAACCATGCCTATTCCGGCGAATTGCGTCATCCGCTGGATCGCCTGGCGCCGCTGGAGCTGAGCGAGCGCAAGATCATCGCGCGGCGTGCGGCCTTGGAATTGCCGATCCACGGCGTTGTCAATCTGGGCATAGGCGTGCCGGAATGCGTCGCCACCGTGGCAGCCGAGGAAGGGCTGCTGGACAGCGTCACGCTGACGACCGAGCCGGGCGTGATCGGCGGCATGCCGCAGAGCGGGCTGAACTTCGGGGCGGCGCTGAACCCGGATGCGATCATCTCGCAAAGCGCCCAGTTCGATTTCTACGACGGCGGCGGGCTCGACATGGCCTGCCTCGGCATGGCCGAGACCGACCGCTTCGGCAATGTGAACGTCTCAAAATTCGGGCCGCGGTTCGCCGGAGCCGGCGGTTTTATCAACATCAGCCAGAATGCGGCGCGGCTGGTGCTGGCCGGCACATTCACGGCGGGCGGACTGCAGGTCAGCGTCGAGGACGGCCAGTTGCGCATCCTGCGCGAAGGGACCGTGCAGAAGTTCGTCCACCAGGTGGAACACATCACCTTTTCGGGCGAACTGGCGGTCGAGACAGGGCAGCCGGTTCTTTACGTGACCGAGCGCTGCGTGTTCCGCCGCGGACCGGACCGGCTTGAACTGATCGAGGTCGCGCCGGGTATCGACATCGAGCGCGATATCCTTCCTCACATGGGTTTCCGCCCGGCGATCGGCAACGTCAAGGCCATGGACGCGCGGCTGTTCCGGCCCGAACCGATGGGATTGCGAGCCGAATTCCTCGAAGCGCCGCTTTCCGAGCGCGTCGCCTTCGACGCTGAATCGAACCGCCTGTCGGTGAATTTTCGCGGCTACAGTCTCACTGATCCCTCCGACCTCGACCATCTGGAAGCGCTGGTGGTGCAGCATTGCGAAGGACGCCCAGGCAAGGTGGACTGCATCGTCTGGTACGACGGATTCAACATCGATCCTGCGCTGGAGAGCCGATACGCGGATCTCATCGCAGGTCTTGAGAAGCGGTACTACCGCTCAGCTCTGCGTCTTACCCGGAGCCCATTCCAACGCTTGAGATTCGGCGCCGAACTCGCCAAGCGCGACCTGAGCGCCAGGATTACATCGCAGTCCGTCCGAACCGGGGGCTTATGAGAATCACAGACAACTTCGCAGCCTTGCAGCCGAATGTCGCCCCGACTTTCCGGGAGGGGACCGCCCGATGCATCTCGCGTCACGGCTTTCACAACATCTACTACCGCGACTGGGGTCCGGCGGATGCGGACAGGCATGTTCTGTGCATCCACGGCCTGACGCGAAATGGCAGCGACTTCGAGCCCCTGGCGGCCGCCTTGTCGCCCTCCTTTCGCATCATCTGCCCCGACCTCGCCGGGCGTGGCAGGAGCGATTGGCTGGAGAATCCGGCCGACTATAATCTGCTGCAATACAATATGGATGTGGTCGTGCTCGCCGCGCGCACATTAGGCGACCAGTTCGACCTCGTCGGAACCTCGCTCGGCGGCCTGATGGGCATCTCGCTGGCCGGCATCGCGAACTCGCCGATCCGCCGGCTGGTGGTCAACGACGTTGCGCCGGAAGTTCCCTATTCGGCGCTGAGCCGCATCATCGCCTATGGCGGCATGGTAACGCAGTTTGCCGATCTCGCCAGCGTCGAGCGCCATCTGCGCACGACGCTGGCACCCTTCGGCCCGATGACCGACGACGACTGGAAGCGCATGGCGAAAAACAGCGCGCGCCGCCACGGCGACCGTTTCGTCCTGCACCATGATCCGGACATATTCCAGAACTTCGGCCGCTTGGGGATGTTCACCTTTTTCGATCTTTGGAAACAGTGGGAGAGCATCCGCTGTCCCGTTCTCGTCCTGCGCGGCAAGAACTCCGACTTCCTGACGGAACGCCTGCTCGCCCGCATGAAGGAGCGTCTGCCGCACATGCAAGCGATCGAATTCGAAGGTGTCGGCCACACGCCGACCCTGAATGCCCCGTCACAGATTGAACCGGTGCGCGAGTGGCTGGAGAGTGCATGATCGGCAACCAACGCAAAGGGGCGAGATGGCGGCGAGATCGTGCACGGGAGTTGCCGCCGGAGCGTCATCATCGGCCTGGCCATCACGTTGCGCAGGATTGACAGCCTGCCTGGGGAGGGGCGGCCCGATCAGACGGCAGTGCCGTAAAGATCGTAAGCGTCGGCGCGCTCGACCTTCACCGTGACGATCTCGCCCGCCCGCAGCGGGCGGCGCGACATGATATGCACGTTTCCGTCGATTTCCGGGGCGTCGTATTTCGTCCGGCCCTTGCCGGCGCCGCCACTTGCCTCGTCGATGATGACCGGCAGGCGCTTGCCGACTTTCTTCTGAAGCTGTGCCGCCGAGATCTTCTGCTGGCGCTGCATGAAGCGATGCCAGCGGCTGTCCTTGACTTCTTGCGCCACTTGCTCCAGCCCGAGTTCATTGGAGCGAGCTCCCCTGACAGGCTCGTATTTGAAGCAGCCGGCCCGGTCTATTCTGGCTTCGTCGAGCCAATCCAGCAGCATCTGGAAGTCTTCTTCCGTCTCGCCGGGAAAGCCGACGATAAAGGTCGAGCGGATGGCAAGATCGGGACAGGCGGCGCGCCAACTCCGCATGCGCTCCAGCGTTTTTTCGCCGTGCGCGGGCCTGCGCATGTTCTTCAGTACGGCTGGCGACGCGTGCTGGAACGGAATATCGAGATAGGGAAGGACCTTTCCGTCGGCCATCAGCGGGATGACATCGGCCACGTGCGGATAGGGATAGACATAGTGCAGCCTGATCCACATGCCGAGTTCGCCCAGTTCCTTCGCAAGATCGTGGAACTTGGCGCGCACCTCACGATCCTGGAACCGGCTTGCCTCATATTTCACGTCGACGCCGTAGGCGCTGGTGTCCTGCGAGATGACCATCACTTCCCTGACGCCGGCCCTGGCTAGCCGTTCTGCTTCGCGCAGCACGTCGGCCGCCGGACGCGACACCAGGTCGCCGCGCAGCGCCGGGATGATGCAAAAAGTGCAGCGATTGTTGCAACCCTCGGAAATCTTTAGATAAGCGTAGTGGCGTGGCGTCAGCTTAATGCCTTGCGGCGGAAGCAGGTCAAGCAACGGGTCGTGCTGGGGCGGAGCCGCCTCGTGCACAGCCGCCATCACGCTCTCGTAAGCCTGCGGACCGGTGATGGCCAACACATTGGGGTGCCGCTGGCGGATGACTTCGGGTTCAGCGCCGAGGCAACCCGTGACGATCACACGGCCATTTTCCGAGAGCGCATTTCCGATCGCGTCGAGCAATTCGTCACGGGCCGAATCCAGAAAGCCGCAAGTGTTGACGACAACGAGATCGGCGCCGTCGTGCTTGCGCGCGATTTCGTAGCCTTCGGCGCGCAGCATAGTGATGATGCGTTCGGAATCGACGAGTGCCTTTGGACACCCCAGGCTGACGAAGCTGACGCGCGGTGCGGTGGCTGACATAGCGGATCTTCCAATAGCGAAAGCCGCCGCCCGAGCAGGCCCGGCATTTTCCAGAATGAGTTCTCATACGATCGCTGGCGCTCTATTCGGCCGCGCCCTATCACATTTCCGCCGGAAGGAAAACCGGCATAGCGGCGGCATGCGGCCGTCCCTCAGGAGCGTCGCGCCGGCAACCCGGCTGTCCGCCAGATCGATGCGGAACAATGCTGAAGCAAATGCCCGATGCCGAATTCGGGCGACTTGCCTTGGCAACTGTAATGCTAAGCAGGTTCCGGAAGTGTCCCACGGTTTTCCGACAGAAACCCTGCGACAAAACAAGACTAAGCAGGCGAAGCGTGGGCGAAGCCACGCAAGTCTGCTTAGAGTATTTCCGGTGAATACTGAATCGCTCTGTTTCGCCGATGGCGAGGCGATCCGCTAGGAAGGCGGCGCAGGTCGTGCTGGTGGCACGGCCAAGTCCGCCTGACGCCGCGGGCGCCCGCCAGCGGCAAACCCTTCGGGCCGGGTCCATTTGGCTCAAATCCTTCGGGTTCCGGCTCGGCCGTGGCGCCACCACGACCTTCACCGAAACCCTCGACCTTGAGCCAAATGGCCTCCGGCAGAGTGATCCAGTATTCACCGGAAATGCTCTAGTGTCCGCTATGCGGGCCGAACCAGGGGCTCAGAAAATCGAATTGCTCGGGATATTGCTGGACTGCTCCGTCGAGCAGCATCTTGATGGCGACATAGAGAATGATGATCAAGCCGATATAGGCGATCCAGCGGAACCTGTGCAGCAGCCGCGCTACGAAGGATGCGGCAAAGCCCATGAGGGCGATCGAAAGCGCCAGGCCGATAACCAGCACCGTGGGATGGTCCATCGCCGCACCGGCAACCGCCAGCACGTTGTCGAGCGACATGGATACGTCGGCGATAACGATCTGCCATGCCGCCTGCCCAAAGGTCTTGCGCGGTCCTTTCTCCGCGACGGATCCGTCGTGGTTAAAGTCGGTGTCGGAGAGCGCTTCGGTAGCCTCTTCCTCTTCTTCATGCGTGACGCGAAGTTCGCGCCACATCTTCCAGCAAACCCACAGCAACAGCAGGCCGCCGGCAATGAGCAACATCGGTCCGATAGCCAGCAGCCACTGAGTAATCAGCGCAAAGCCGATTCGAAGCGCCGTGGCCGCGGCGATGCCGACAAGAATTGCCTTTTTGCGCAGATCGGAAGGCAATCCAGCCGCGGCCATGCCGATCACAATGGCGTTATCCCCGGCAAGAACCAGATCGATCGCGATGACCTGCAACAGTGCGGAGAAGCCGGCTGCCGTGAAGATTTCCATCAGAAAGGGATTCCGCTTGAAGTACCCAGTTGCCGTGCCCGCGTAGCGTTAGCGCGCTGTCGCGTCAAGCTATTCGGCCTCGTGCGAGGTTACATCCTTTCCGCTTTCGGGATTGCGAGCGCATCACCCAGACCACGCCAGGTGCGTCAAGTCCAACGGGCGCCATCCGCGTTCATTGCGGACCCTTCGAACCCTTCGACCCGCGAGGGCGGCCACGCTTCCCGGCGGTCTTGCGTGAACCAGCGGCTTCGGCCGACTTGCGGCCCAGTCCCATCGTCCTGGCCAAGCTTGATCGCGTTGCCGCGTAGGTCGGCGCCACCATCGGATAGTCGGCCGGAAGACCCCATTTCGCCCGGTATTGCTCAGGGGTCATGCCATATTTCGTACTCAGATGGCGTTTCAACGATTTGAGCTTGCGGCCATCCTCAAGCGAAATGAGGTAATCCGGTGTTACCGACTTTTTGATCGGAACCGCCGGAACCAGCGGCGCGGTGGCTGCCGACGGCTTGCCGCCCAACTTCCCCAATGTCTCATGAACGCTTGCAACAAGATCGGGAAGATTAGCCATGGGTACGCTGTTCTTCGATACATAGGCTGAAACGATCGACACCGTCAGTTCCAGCCTTGAGGTTTGCTCGTCGTCCACGATCCTTCTCCCAAATTGGCACTACAGCAAAGACAGTACGAATCACAACTCTGATTATAGCCAAGGTAGTACTCTGCATTGGTCCAGCAAGATGCCTTTCAGCAAGGGGGGGCCGCATTTCGATCCCCCAAAAAAACACAAACATTGAACTAAAGGCGAGCCCATGCATTCCGAACATGTGAGTCCATGACGAAGCTGGAAGACATTATGAACAAACTGGCGATTTGCGCCACCGCAGCGCTGATTGGCGGCCTGGGCTCGCTGTCGGCCCCTTCGATTGCCGCGAATGCACAGGGATTTGAAATTGAGATCGGACCGAATGGATCGCAACTCAGACTTCGCGACGAAGGGTGCGACCCACGTTACGAGCGTTGCCGTCGAGACTATTCGCGCGACGACGATAACTGGCGCGACGGCGCGCGGCCTATGGCGAGGCGGTTCTGTACCGAAGAGCGCGCACTGAACAAGGCAGAGCAAATGGGCATCCGGCGCGCGCGCGTAGTCTCCGCGGGACGCCGCGAGGTTGTCGTGGGCGGCCGCGACCAGTTCGGCCAGCGCGTGGCCGTCGCGTTTGGCCGCGAACGGCGTTGTCCGGTCATCGAATGACCGGGGCCCTTCCGCCGTTCGCGCGGCGCGACGCCCGCGTCTTCGACCCGCCAACCGTCTGAAAAGAATACGGTTTTGCTTATTCTGTCATGAACCGCAGCAAGCGTGTGTGAGCGCGACATTGCCGTGGTTCTACAGTCCTGCGCGCTTTATCCGAACATGCCGGTCGCGCACAACAATCGCCTTCGGCATGGAAATCCGCGGCGTGCCGAAGCCGCCATCGTCTATGTGACCCACCACCAAGATCGAGGCGAGTGCCTTGCTGATGGCCAACAGGAAGCCGGTCGCCGGTATCGCTGGCGAGGTCGGCTATTCGACGCTTGCGAACTTCAACAGGCAGTTCAAGGCTCTGCGCGGGGACCGAACTGATCTCGGACGGTTGGCAAGTCGAGAGACGGCTGGTCAAATCGCCCGCGGCTTGGCACAGTCCGGCGAGATTGGAGTAATCAGCTCATGGCGAAAAAGCCGGCCGTCCGTTTCTCTAAACCACGACCCTGGGGGGAGATCGCGCCCCTGCTCGTCGATGTCGCCACGGGGCGCAAGCCCGCCGAACTGGTGGTGCGCAACGGCCGCTGGGTGAATGTCTATTCCGGCGAGATCATTCCGGGCACCGACCTCGCCATTGCCGGCGGCCGCTTTGCCTATTGCGGACCGAATGCCGGTCACGCCATCGGCCAAGGCACCAAAGTTGTCGATGCCGGCGGCCGCTACCTCGTTCCCGGACTATGTGACGGGCATATGCATGTCGAAAGCGGGATGGTGACGGTGACGGAATTCGCTCGCGCCGTAATTCCGCACGGCACCACCTCGATGTTCGTCGATCCGCACGAGATCGCCAACGTGCTCGGCCTCGACGGCGTCAGGCTGATGCATGACGAGGCCGTAGCCATGCCGGTCAACGTGCATGTGCAGATGCCGAGCTGCGTGCCGTCGGCGCCCGGACTGGAAAATGCCGGCGCCACACTTGTCGGTCGCCGACGTTGTCGAGGCGATGACCTGGCCGAACATCATCGGCCTTGGCGAAGTGATGAATTTCCCCGGCGTCATCGCCAACAACGAGGTCATGGTGGGCGAGATCGCGGCCACGATCAAGGCTGGCAAGACGGTTGGCGGCCACTATGCCTCGCCCGACCTTGGCCCCGCGTTTCACGGCTATGTCGCCGGCGGGCCGGAGGACGACCATGAGGGCACGCGCGCCGAGGACGCGATCGCGCGGGTGCGCCTTGGCATGAAAGCGATGCTCAGGCTGGGCTCCGCCTGGTACGATGTGGCGAGCCAGATCAAGGCAGTGACGGAACAGGGCATCGACCCGCGCAACTTCATCCTGTGCACCGACGACAGCCACTCCGGCACGCTGGTGCATGAAGGGCACATGGACCGTGTCGTCCGTCACGCCATCGCCCAGGGTCTGAAGCCGGTGACCGCCATTCAGATGGCGACCATCAATACGGCCGAACACTTCCGCCTCGGCCGCGAAATCGGCTCGATCGCGCCGGGACGGCTGGCGGACTTCCTGATCGTTTCGGACCTCGCGACTTTGAAGATCGACGAGGTCTACGCCCATGGCGTCAGGCTTGCCAGGAATGGCAAGCTGACCGTCGACATTCCGCCTTACGACTACCCGAGAAAGGCCAAGAACACGGTCCGGCTGGGCAAGAAGCTGAAGGTGGCGGATTTCGACATCGCCGCGCCCAAGGGCGCCAACGAGGTGCGGGTGCGCGTGATCGGGGTCATCGAAAACCAGGCGCCGACGCGCGCGCTGCAGGCGGACCTCGCCTGTCGAGGACGGGCTGGTGGCAATGGACCGGCCCAATGATGTCTGCCAGATCGCACTGGTCGAACGCCATCGCGGCACCGGCAGCGGTCACCAACGCATTCGTGTCCGGCTTCGGCTATGTGAAGGACTGCGCGATGGCTTCGACCGTGGCGCATGACAGTCACCACATGATCGTCGTCGGGACGAACAAGGCCGACATGGCGCAGGCGGCCAATCGGCTCGGCGAGATTGGCGGCGGCGTGGTGCTGATCTCCAAGGGCAAGGAACTGGCGCTTGTCGAGATGCCGATCGCCGGCCTCATGTCGGACGAGCGCGCCGAGATCGTCGCCGAGAAGGCGGACCGGCTGACGAGGGCCATGCGCGACATGGGCTGCAGCCTCAACAACGCTTACATGCAGCACTCGCTGCTGGCGCTGGTCGTGATCCCCGAACTGCGCATCTCCGACGTCGGGCTCGTGGACGTGACGACCTTCGAGAAAGTCGATCTCTTTCTATGATTTGAGCCGCTGCCGCCGACCTACTGGCCGACGGCGATTTTCATGACATTGATCGGCGTGGTTATGACGACGCTCGCCGCGGATGCCAGCGTGCCTGTAATATTGGCCGTAAGCGAATTGAGGCGTTCGGCCGCCTGCTGCTCGTTGGTCACAAGGTCGGGGTTCTGCCTCAGCCGTTCTCCGAGAAGCTCGATAAGCACGGGATTTTCGGCGAATTTGGTGTGGTTGAGCCGGTCGGCGCTTTTGACATTGGATAGGTCGACCGCCACGACACCGAGTTTGGCAAGCGCCTCGGGGTCGCCATAGTCGCCGACCCGCGGCCGGTTTCCGGCAATGAAGCCGGAGAGCCGCAGCGCCCTGTCGTTGCCCGAAAGGAACAGGATGAACGGCCGGTCCGGTATGCCGTAGCGGGCCATCTGGCTCCTGAACAGGTCGACGTCGATGTCGGGCGACGCCAGCACGACGTCGCCGAGCCTGTTGCCGAGGTCGCGATTGTCCAACATCGCCAGTTGCCGCAGCGCCTCCATCGCTACCCAGGTGCCCATCGAATGGGCAATAATATCAACGCGCCTGGCTCCCGACCTGGTGAGCAGCTTGAGCGTCGCCTCAAGGGCATCGCGGGCGGCGGCGGCGCTGTTGCTGTCGTAAACATAGTCGACGGTCCTGCCGGCCGAGGCCCAGGTGAACAGCACGGGCGTGCCCTGATAGCCGAAGTCGTGCACGATCTGCGTCATGCGGTAAACGGCGGCGTCGAATGCGGTATTGAAGCCGTGGACAAACACAAGTGCGCGGCCGTTGTTCCTGGCTATGTCCGCGCGCAGCGCCTTGCTGAAAGCACTCTGGTCGCCATAGCGGGTGACCAATTCGGCTGTGAAGAAGCGCGCCGGGTCAGCCGGCTGGTTTGCCCTGCGGCGCTGGATTTCCCCGGTCCTGTGGGTAGCCGGTACGGTTATGTCGACTTGCGCATAATGCGTGTAGGGTGATCGATTGCCGTCGAAGACTTCCGCCGACCGCACGGCCTCCGCGCGGGTCGTGGCGACGAAGATTTGATGCCGCCCGGCGATAGCGCTCTCCGGAACCTGGACGATTTGTGGGGAGATCAGGTCGCGCGTCGCCTGGGAACCGCAACCAGCAAGGACGAGCGCGCAGGCAATTACGGCCAATCTTGCCAAGCTACCCGCGATCATACCCTCGACACCAATGCTACGCCTGTGCTGCGCACTCATGTAGACCGATAAGCCGCCACGGTCTATCCGCGTGAAGCTGTCTTGATCAACGTGTCCAGAAGTGTGGCGTGAACACAACGAGGACCGCAAGAATCTCCAGGCGCCCAAGCAGCATCAGGAATGAAAGCACCCATTTCGACACGTCGGGCAGCGAAGAGAAGTTTCCGGCGGGGCCGATGATCGGGCCAAGTCCGGGCCCGACATTGGTAAGCGCGGTGAGTGCCCCGGTCATCGCCGTTACCAGGTCAAGTCCGGTCGCACCGAGCAGGATGGTGCCGAGTGCCCAGATGACGAAGAATGAGGCTATGAAGAGGATGACGGCGCGCTGCATGTCGGCATCGACGGTCCGGTCGCCATAGCGAACCGGCAGCACCCTGTGCGGATAGATCAGGCGGCGCAGGCCATTGGCGAGAAGTTCGAACAGGATCAGGAACCGGTAGGCCTTGATGCCGCCCGTCGTGGACCCCGAGCAGCCGCCCAGGAAGGTGGCGACGAAGATGCAGGCGACCGCGAACGGCCCCCAAAGCGCATAGTCGTCGCTGGAAAAGCCCGTTGTCGTGATGATCGACGTGAAGTTGAACGCGGAATGGGTCAGCGCCGACAGGAAGGGCATATCGAGTTTGACGCTGAGATAGATGGCGACGGCCACCGTGAACACGATGCAGTAGCCGGCGAAAACACGGATTTGCGGATCGCGGAGCGCATCCAGCCGGCCGCGCACGGCAAACAGGACCAGGATGGAGAAGGGCAGTCCGCCGATGAACATGAAGACGGTGCCGATCCACAGGACCGCCGGCTTGTCGGCATAGCGCAGGAACGAAGTGTCGTGGGTGGAAAGGCCGCCGGTCGCCAGGGTCGACATTGCGTGATTGATGGCGTCAAAACCCTCCATGCCGGCTGCGGCATACAAAATCGCGCAGGTAGTCACCAGCGCAGTGTAGATGCCAATGAGGCTTATGATGAAGTTTTGGAAGCGCTCGAACGGCCGATCCTCGATATCGGAGGATTCGATCTTGAAATAGGAAACGCCGCCGACATTGAGGAAGGGCAGCAGAAACAGGCCCAGCACGATGACGCCGAGGCCGCCCATGAAATTGAGCAGCGATCGCCACAGCAACAGGCCGGGCGGCGCGCTGTCCAGGCCGTTGATGACAGTCGAGCCGGTTGTCGTGACGCCGGAAACCGACTCGAAGAAGGCATCGGCGACACTGAGTTCCAGCGATGAAGCGATGAACGGAACAGCACCGGCGCCTGCAATGGTCAGCCACAACAGATTGACGAGCAGGAAGCCGAACCGCGTGTTCACCGGCGGAGGGCGGCCGTGTGTTGCCAGCGCGACCGCCAGGGCGAAGCCGCCGATGAACAGCGCGGAGAAAGCAAAGGCTTTCCAGTCCGGATTGCCCGCCGCCAGATCCACGGCCACAGGGAGCAGCATGGCGATCGACAGATAAATCGCAAAGACCGCTGCGACGTGGACCGCTGCGCGGACGGCGGACATATTCACGTAAGAGGGGCCCTCACCAAAGGATCTTCGCGACTTGACGGCGGCGCGCCGCCAGCTTTTCCGGCGGACTGTGGCTTCGCGGAGATGAATATGCAATAGCGCCGGCGACCGCCCCCGAGCGAATATGGCGGATGCGGCTGGACGGGATGGAAGCATGACCGATTTCGCTGAAGGCGTTGCGGCAGCGGCGGCCGCGGTGCGTGGCCTTTTCGCCGAGACGCCCCTCCAGGAGAACATCTACCTGTCTCACAAGACGGGCGCGCATGTGTTCCTCAAGCGCGAGGATTTGTCGCCGGTCCGTTCCTACAAGATTCGTGGAGCGTTCAACTTCTTCCGCAAGGCGCTGAAGGCCGGCAACAGCGCCCGGCTCTTCGTCTGCGCGTCCGCCGGCAACCACGCCCAGGGTTTCGCCTTTGTCTGCCGCCATTTCGGCGAACGGGGCGTTGTGTTCATGCCGGTCACCACGCCGCAGCAGAAGATCGACAAGACCCGGCATTTTGGCGGCGAGTTCGTCGAGATCAGACTGGTCGGCGATTTCTTTGACGATTGCCTGAAGGCAGCACTCGCCTTCGCGGAGGACACGCGGCGCACACATGGTGCCGCCCTTCGATCACAAGGATATCGTCGAGGGACAGGCGACCGTCGCTTACGAAATCGCCGCCCAGATGCCGAATGGCACGCTTCCCGAAATCGTCGTTCTGCCGGTCGGCGGTGGCGGGCTGGCCGCCGGCGTCACGCGCTATCTTGGGGCGCAAGGCGAAGGCGCCGCGGTTCGTCTTCTGCGAGCCGGCCGGCGCGCCGAGCCTCAAGGAGACCTTGCGCACCGGCAAACGCGTGAAACTCGCGAAGGTCGACAATTTCGTGGACGGCGCCGCGGTGGCCGAGATAGGCCGCGAGCCGCTGCGCCATCTCAAGGATTTCGCGGAAGACACCGTACATCTGATTCCGGAAAACCGGCTCTGCGCGACCATGATCGAGATGCTGAACGTCGAAGGCGTCGTGCTGGAGCCCGCCGGCGCGCTCGCCATCGACGCGCTCAAGGACTTTTCCAGGCGTGAATTGAAGGGCAAGACCGTTGTTGCGGTGGTTTCGGGTGGCAATTTCGATTTCGAGCGCCTGCCCGACGTGAAGGAGCGGGCGTTGCGATTCGAGGGGCTGAAGAAATATTTCGTCTTCCGCTTCCCGCAGCGGCCTGGCGCGCTGCGCGACTTTCTAACGCTGCTCGGCCCCGACGACGACATCGTGCGCTTCGAGTATCTGAAAAAGTCGGCGCGCAATTTCGGTTCGGTGCTGATCGGCATAGAAACAAAGGATTCCAGGAATTTCGGCCTGCTGGCGAAACGATTTCACGAAGCCGGATGGGCCTATCAGGACATAACCGACAACGAGACTCTGGCGGGTTTCATCATATGAGCGGCAAGACGGTCTATATCCTGCTGTTTCGCGGCGTCGGCGGCGCGACGCAATTGCCGACCGCCCCGCTGCGCCAAGCGCTTGCCGCCGCCGGATTCGAGAATGTCGCGACCTATATCAACAGCGGCAATGCGGTGGTGCGGACCAGCCTGCCGCGCGGGCAGGTGATCGAAAAGGTGGCGCAAATCTGCCGCGCGGAATTCGACTTCGCCAAATCCATCCACGCTCTGACGCTCGAGGAGTGGTCCGCCCTGATCGCCGGGAATCCTTTCCCCGCCGCCGTTTCAGCCCCGAAGTTCCTGCACGCGGCCGTGCTCGCAAAGCAACCAGAGCAGAAGAATATCGAGGCAATCCGCGCATTTGCGAAGGACGGCGAAGATCTGGCTGTAGTCGGCAAGGTTGCCTATATCCACACGCCCAACGGCTACGGCAAGTCGAGGATGGCTGAAAAATTCGACCGGCTGATCGGCGTCGAAAACACCGCGCGCAACTGGAACTCGGTTTTGAAATTGGAGCAACTGGCCAGGAACGTTGAGCGAGGGTGACGACGCGCGGCCGCTTTTGCCGCGCCGACCTGTTCGGGCGCGCAGCAGGCAACAGTGCCGGCGAAGTTGTATTGCTGCGATGCACAATGACGGCTTGCAATTCCATTTCCAATAAGCCATATACGCCGGCAATGGCGCTTGGGCCGCGAATAATGCGGTTCTCCCGATCAAATGGGACTGGTTGCGTCTGTGTTCTCCCTTTCCTTTAGTCTGGCAATGGAGACGAAGTCCCGCGTGATTGCGCGGGCACGACAGCGCAGCCGAGCGGGCCTAGGCCCGCCGCCTTGTCGTTCACGAAACAATTTGTCCACGGTGGGTTGCGCCCCGCCGCGGCGGATAATTCGCGGCCGCGTGCCGCGCGAAAGAGATTAATTTGTACACCGAAATTTCCGCGAATCCGGAAGGATTCGCATCCCTCGGAATTACCGGCCAGTTGCTCAAGGCAACCGAGGCCGCCGGCTTCGATTCACCGAAGCCGATCCAGACGAAGGCTATCCCCGCTCAGCTCGAAGGCCGCGATATTCTCGGCATCGCGCAGACCGGTTCGGGCAAGACCGCCGCCTTCAGCCTGCCGATCCTGTCGAAAATAGCCGCGCTCGGAACCAAGCGGCTGCCGCGCACCGCGCGCGCTCTGATCCTTGCTCCGACACGCGAACTCGCGGTGCAGATCGAGAGCACCATCAAGGTGCTTGCCAAGGGCATGCATGTTTCGACTGCGTTGGTGCTCGGCGGCGTTTCGCGCCATAGCCAGGTGAAGCGCATGGCACCCGGCGTTGATATCCTGATCGCCACACCGGGCCGCTTGACCGACCTCGTGCGCGAGGGCGAAGTTAAACTCGGCGAGACCCGCTGGCTGGTGCTCGACGAGGCCGACCGCATGCTCGACATGGGATTCATCCATGACGTCAGGCGGATCGCCAATGCCACTCACCGCGATCGCCAGACGGCGCTGTTTTCGGCGACCATGCCGACCGAGATCGAGTCGCTGGCGCGCGGCATCCTGAAGGATCCGGTGATTGTCGAGGTGACCCCTCAAGGAACGACAGTCCCCGAGATCAAGCAATCGGTCGTGCTTGCCCGCCTCAAGCAGAAGCGCAAGGTGCTCTCGACGATGCTCGCCGATCCGGCGATGCGCTCGGTCATGGTCTTCGCGCGCACCAAGCACGGTGCGGACCGGGTAGAGCGCGACCTGGATCGCGATGGGTTCCAGGCGGCCGTGATACATGGCAACAAGTCGCAGAACGCACGCCAGAAGGCGCTTAACGGCTTTCGCGACGGTTCGGTGCGCATCCTTGTGGCCACCGACATTGCCGCGCGCGGCATCGACGTGCCCGGCATTTCGCATGTCATCAATTTCGACCTGCCGGACGAGGCGGAAAGCTACGTCCACCGTATCGGCCGAACGGCCCGCAACGGCGCCGAAGGTATCGCGATCACTCTTTGCGATCCGAACGAGAACGCCAAGCTGCGTGCTGTCGAGCGGGTAATCCGCATGAAGCTGCCGGTCTCGGCCGATCACCTCGGCAGTCCCGACCCGCAGTCGGAGCCGCGCGACCGACAGCAGCGCGACGAGCAGCCGCGGCAAGATGCAGGGCGTCCGCGCGAACATCACCGCGCCGGACGGCCCGGCGGCGACAAGCCGCGCAATGGCTTCGGCAAAGGACCTTTCCCGGCCAAGCAGGCGGGTGAACCGCGCAGCAGCCAGCCCGGCGCCGAAAAGCGCTTCGGCGGCAAGCCCTTCGCGGGTCCGCCGGCCGGCGAGAAGCGCTTCGGCGCCAAGAAGCGTCCGTTCAGGGGCGGCCGCAATACTTCGCGCGCAGCCTGATTTCAGCAGGCCTGCGCGTGGCGCCGCCCACGCAGGCCTTTCTTTTGAAATCCGTGCGGGCGAGTTGGGCCGAACAAAGCTCGGCTTGGTCCCATTGCGCGATTCCTCCTGATCGACTACGGGGCCGAAGCGAACGCTTCGGTCCCGCAGTTGCAGAGGAAGAATATGGCAGGCATAGCGACACTCGCGATCGCCTATGTGCTTTCCCAGTTCTTCCGGTCGTTTCTGGCTGTTTTGACACCGATCCTGGGCAGCGAAATCGGGGCCACCAAGGCGGATCTGTCGATCGCAGCGGGCGCCTTCTTCATCACCTTTGCCCTGTCGCAGTTTCCCATCGGGGTGGCGCTCGACCGCGTCGGACCGAGGCTCACGACCGCCACATTGCTGGCGCTCGGAGCCGGCGGCGGCTCTCTCTTGTTTGCCTCGGCGTCGTCGTCCTGGATGATCATCGTCGCGACCGGGCTTATGGGCATCGGCTGCGGGCCGGTGCTGATGGCGGGTCTGTTCATCTTCGCGCGCCTCTATTCGGCGGCGAGATTCGCCATGCTTTCGTCATGGCTTGTAGCTTTCGGCACGGCCGGCAATATTATCGGTGCCGCGCCTCTGGCTTACGCTGCGGAGACCTTCGGCTGGCGGCCCGTCATGACCGGCCTGGGCATCTTCACTCTCGCGGTTGCGGTCTTCATCCTGGCCCTGGTTCGCGATCCGAAGAATCCCCATTCGCCGGACACGAAGGCAACCGGCTTCGCGGGGTTCGCCGATCTCTTCCGCATGCGTGTGCTGTGGCCGATCATTCCGCTGACGGCGGTTGCCTATGCGCCTTCGGCCATTATTCGCGGCTTGTGGGCCGGTCCCTACCTTGCGGATGTCTTCGGCGCCGATGTCCTTGCGATCGGCGACGCCACGTTCCTCATGGCTATTTCGATGGCCGCGGGCGCCTTCGTCTACGGTCCGCTCGACCAGTTCTTCGGCACGCGCAAATGGGTCGCGGTCGCAGGAGTGAGCGTGAGTTTGCTGGCGCTTCTGGCGCTCGGCTTTTTTCCAGATGCGTCGATAGCCGTGGCAACCGTCGTTTTTGTCGTGATCGGTGTCGCCGGCGCCAGTTACGGACTGCTGATGGCGCATGCGCGCGCATTCCTTCCGCCGCATCTGGTCGGGCGCGGCGTGACGCTGATGAACTTCTTCGTCATAGGCGGGGCCGGTGTCATGCAGTTTGCGACCGGGGCGGTCGTGGCCGGACGCACCGTGCCTGGCGAGCCCGCCGCTGCCTATGCGGCGCTGTTTTTCTTCATCGCCGTGGTGCTCGGCCTCGCGCTGGCGGTCTATCTCCTGTCGCGCGACGCCAAACCAGCGCCCGCCGCCTGAGCGTCCGGTTTCCGGCGGAGATCGCGCTTACCGCGTCGGTCGCGCCCGAATGGCCCAAATTTGGTATGCCAAAGCCTGTCGTCGGCGGTCTTCGTGTTGAATGTCGGTGCGGTCTCTGGCAGGAAAGCGTCAGCCGCAGCGACCGTTCCGGCCGCTTTGGCACCGACTTCAATAGCGGCGGCCTGTCTTGTGCCGCTCCGCGCCAACGGGGAATGTCATGCTGGGTTCGGTCATCGACGCGATCGGCAACACACCGCTGATCCGGCTGCGCCGCGCCTCCGAGGAGACTGGCTGCGAAATCCTCGGCAAGGCCGAATTCATGAATCCGGGCCAGTCGGTGAAGGACCGGGCCGGCCTTTTCATCATCCGTGATGCCGAGAGGCGCGGCCTGCTGCGGCCCGGCGGGGTGATCGTCGAAGGTACCGCGGGCAACACCGGCATTGGCCTGACCGTGGTTGCCAAGGCGCTCGGCTACCGGACCGTGATCGTCATTCCCGACACGCAGAGCCAGGAGAAGAAGGACGCCCTGAGGCTGCTCGGGGCCGAACTGATCGAAGTGCCGGCCGTGCCGTACAAGAACCCGAACAACTATGTGAAAGTGTCCGGCCGGCTGGCCGAGCAGATCGCCCGCAGCGACAATAGCGGCGCGATCTGGGCCAATCAGTTCGACAATATCGCCAACCGCGACGGACACGTCGCTACCACCGCGCAGGAGATCTGGAACCAGACCGGCGGCAAGGTCGATGGTTTCGTTTCCTCCGTCGGCACCGGCGGCACTCTGGCCGGCGTTTCCATCGGCCTGAAGGAGAAGCGAAAGGACGTGAAGATCGCGCTCGCCGACCCGCTCGGGGCGGCGCTTCACAGTTTCTACACGACCGGTGCGTTGAAGGCCGAAGGCAGTTCGATCACCGAGGGGATAGGGCAGGGACGCATAACCGCCAATCTCGACGGGTTTACGCCGGATTTCTCCTTCCAGATTCCGGACGAGGAGGCGTTGCCGATCATTTTCGACCTCGTGCAGGAGGAAGGCCTCTGCCTCGGCGGCTCGACGGGCATAAATATCGCGGGCGCGATCCGGCTGGCGCGCGAACTCGGGCCCGGCCACACCATCGTGACGGTGCTTGCCGACTATGGCACGCGTTACCAATCGAAGCTGTTCAATCCGGATTTTCTGAGGACAAAGAACCTGCCGGTCCCGGACTGGATGGAGCGGGTAACGACAATTCCCGTGCCGTTCGAGGCCGTGGCGTGACGGGCTTGCAGACCGAGGCCCTGTTTCGCGAGGATGCCTACCTGGCCGAAGCACAGGCCGTTGTACTTGGCATAAACGAGCGCGGCGGCATCATTGTCGACCGCACCATTTTTTATGCAACCTCCGGCGGCCAGCCCGGCGACACCGGCTATCTGGCGCGCAGCGACGGCGGCCGTATCGCCATTGCGGCCACGGTGACGGGCGAAACGAAGGACCAGATCATCCACCTGCCCGCGCCCGGCCAGCCGCCGCCGGCGGTGGGCGATGCGGTCGGGCTGGCGATCGACTGGCCGCGCCGGCACCTTTTGATGCGCATGCACACGGCCTGCCACCTGCTTACGGTCGTCTGTCCGTTCCCGATCACCGGCGCCTCGGTCGGCGAGGATGAGAGCCGCGTCGATTTCGACATTCCCGACCCCAGCTTCACCAAGGAACTGGTAAGCCAAAGGCTGATGCAGCTCGTCGCCGCCAATCATCCGGTTTTCACCAGATGGATCACCGAAGAGGATCTCGCCGCCAATCCCGGCCTGGTTAAGTCGAAGAATGTGCGGCCGCCTGCCGGCACGGGCCGCATCCGGCTGGTGTGCATCGGCGACGAAGGTGCGGTGGACAGCCAGCCCTGCGGCGGCACCCATGTGCGCTCCACCGGCGAGGTCGGCGATATCCATATCGGCAAGATCGAGAAGAAAGGCCGCGAGAACCGCCGCTTCCGCATCCGCTTCGGGCCGCCGCCGGCGCAATAGGCGCTGCGTCGTCGAACGTCATTTTCGTCCGCCGCCGCTACCCGTATATCCGCGCCTGTCGCACCTGATGGTGCGTTGACCTCTGGTCCCAGCGCTTCAGCACCTGGCGCGCCTCATCGGGCACATAGGCCGTTTCGTAGTCGGCGCCCTGGAAAGCGATGACGTCGTCGATCGAATCGAAGGCCATCACGGTTGTGAACTGCACCTCGTCGCCGACCTCCCGCCTTAAGAGTTCGATCGACCGGTAGCCCGGGATCTTCTTCGCCTCGATGCTCGGAAAGACGAAACTGTCGAGCAGGCGTTCATAGGCATCGGCGTTTTCCCTGATCGTGTAGCCGTTCCAGATGCGCTTGATCATGACCGTTCTCCCGGCTTCCGTTTCACACTCGATCGAGGACCTGCCTGTCGTTGTTCGCTGTCGACCCTCGGTTCGCGCCTGTTGTTGCAATCGATCAAGACGGCGCGTGTGTTGCCCGTATAAACTCGACCGCGTGGCCTCTTTTGGCACGGCCGCGAATATGCAAGAAGCGATATCCGTTTCGGTGCCAGGGAGGCGCGCATGTCGGAAAAAAGTCCGTTCGTGGTCGACGCCGACTGGCTGCAGGGCGAACTCGGCCGGCCGGGGCTGTCGGTGGTGGACGCCTCCTGGTATTTGCCGGGGCAGGGCCGCGACGCCAGGGCGGAGTACAATGCCGCGCATATTCCCGGCGCCATTTTCTTCGACCAGGACCTCGTCGTCGATCCGGATTCGGACCTGCCGCACACCTTGCCGCGGCCAGGGATATTTGCCCAGCATGTCGGCTCCATGGGAATTTCGGCCGACGATACGATCGTGGTCTATGACGGGCCCGGCATGTTCGCCGCGCCCCGCGTCTGGTGGATGTTCCGCGTCATGGGCGCGCCGGAGGTGTTCATCCTGGACGGCGGCTTCGACAATTGGAACGCCGCGGGCCGTCCGGTGACGGCTGAACCGACCAGGACCGCGCCCAACGTTTTCCACACCGATTTCGACGCCGGGCGGGTGGCGAGCCTTGAGGATGTGCGCAGGATCGTCGAAACGGGCGACGCCCAGATTGCCGATGCGCGGCCGCCGGGGCGTTTCACGGGCGAAGATCCCGAGCCGCGCAAGGGCGTCCGTTCGGGACACATGCCGGGCGCGAGGAATGTGCCGGCGGTCTCGCTGTCCCACAAAGGTTATCTGCTGCCGCTCGACGAACTTCGTCGCAAGCTGGAACATGCCGGCCTCGATCTTTCCAAGCCGGTCGTGACCTCCTGCGGCTCCGGTATCACCGCCGCGGTGATCACGCTTGCGCTGCAGAGTGTCGGCCATGGCGATAACCGTCTCTATGACGGGTCGTGGACGGAATGGGGCGGACGCGGCGACACGCCGGTCGTTACCGGCAAGGACTGACATGACTGACCATCAAGTGCCCGAAGCGATCGCGGTGACGGTCACGTTCCTCGAAATGGTTCGGCCGCCGAAGCTTTATGCGCCCTTGCCTTACAACCGGCAGATCGCGCTGCTCAGGGTCCGCGACATACCGATCCACTACTATCGCTATCTGATCGATCGGGTCGGGCGGAAATGGCATTGGGTGAATGCGCTGCGGCTCTCGGACAAGGAGATGGCGGAAACCCTGAAAAGGCCGGACCGCGATATCCGCGTGCTCTACCTCGAGGGCGCGCCGGCGGGGTTCTTCGACCTCAAGATTCACCTGCCGGAATGTATCGAACTCGCCTATTTCGGCATGATGCAGCATGCGACGGGGCAGGGGCTAGGGCGATGGTTCCTGGGCGCGGCGGTCGAGGCCGCCTGGTCCTACATGCCCGAGAAGGTGATCGTGCAGACCTGCACGCTCGACCACCCTGCCGCCTTGCCGCTTTATCAGAAGCTCGGCTTCTCGCCGGTCGGCCAGAAACGGGAGATCGTTCGCCCGATGACGCCGGCCGAGCGCGCGGATGTTGTCATGCGGGGGTGAAGCCGCGCAGGTTTCGGGTGGAGACGCGCTTTTTGCGGGCGTAGGCTTCTTCATCGACCAACGATGAGGAAATCGAGATGCGCTTCCGCTTTGCCGCGTTGCCGACCGACCCCGTCCGCGCCCTGCAGCGTGGCGGAACCGATGCATACGGCTTTGTTCCCGAGCGGCAAATCTCGGACGGTCAGGGTACACCGTGCCGGCACTGCCTTCGCAACGTCCCCGAGGGCCGGGACTACCTCATCCTTGCCTACCGGCCGTTTCCAGCGCCGCAGCCCTACGCCGAGACCGGCCCGATCTTCCTGTGTGCCGAAGAATGCCAGCGCGCGCCGGACACCGATGCGCTGCCGGACATGCTCCGGCATTCGCCGGACTACATCGTCAGGGGTTACGGCCACGACGACCGGATCGTCTATGGCACCGGCGCCGTCGTTCCGACAGGTGAAATCCGCGCGCGGGCGGACGAACTGCTCGAGCGCCCGGACATCGCCTACCTGCATGTGCGCTCGGCCAAGAACAATTGCTACCAGTGCCGGATCGAGCGGGCCTGATCCGCACAAGCGGCGGCCTCAGCCGATCGGCCGAGAATTTCCTCGATCCAACTTCAGGCGGCCAGCACCGCCTTCGGCTCTGCCACCTCATAGCCAAGCGCCTCGGCGACGGCGCGATTGGTGATCCGGCCCTTGTGGATGTTGAGGCCGTTGCGCAGATGCGGATCATCGACCAGCGCCTTCAACCCCTTGTCGGCGATTTGCAGGCCGTGGTGCAGCGTGGCGTTGTTCAAAGCATGGGCCGAGGTGACAGGCACGGCGCCCGGCATGTTGGCGACGCAGTAGTGGATGATGCCGTCGACCTCATAGGTCGGCTCGGCATGGGTGGTCGGGTGAGACGTCTCGAAGCAGCCGCCCTGGTCTATGGCGACATCGACCAGAACCGCCCCTTTCTTTATTCCGGACAGCATTTCGCGGGTGACGAGCTTCGGCGCCGCCGCGCCCGGGATCAGCACCGCGCCGATCACCAGGTCGGCCGAGAAGCACTCTTCCTCCAGGGCTTCGACGGTCGAGTAGCGCGTGTGAACGCGGCCGTTGAAAATATCGTCGAGCTGGCGCAGCCGCGAAATCGAGCGGTCGATGATGGTTACATCGGCGCCGAGGCCGATCGCCATTTTGGCGGCATGCAATCCAACGACGCCGCCGCCGATCACGGCAACCTTGCCCGGTAGCACGCCCGGCACGCCGCCCAGGAGAACGCCGCGCCCGCCATTGGCCTTCTGCAGCGCGGTGGCCCCGGCCTGGATGGAAAGGCGGCCGGCGACCTCTGACATCGGCGCCAGCAGCGGCAGGCCGCCACGCTCGTCGGTGACTGTCTCATAGGCTATTGCCGTGACGCCGCTGGCAAGCAGGCCCCTGGTCTGTTCCGGGTCCGGCGCAAGATGAAGATAGGTGTAGAGGATCTGGCCGCTGCGCAGTTGCACCCACTCGTTGGGCTGCGGCTCCTTGACCTTCACGATCATGTCGCAGCGGGCAAAGACCTCCTCGGCGGTCCTGGCGATGCCGGCACCCGCCGCGCGGTAGGCGCCGTCATCGGCGCCGATGCCGGCGCCCGCGCCGCTTTCGACCAGTACCTCATGGCCATGCGCCACATATTCGCGAACCGAGCCCGGCGTCAGGCCGACGCGATACTCGTGATTCTTGATTTCCTTCGGGCAACCGACGCGCATCCTCGTTCTCCTCGCCGGCCTTCGCGGCCTTCTACCCCATACTGCAATTAGACCACGAAAGGGCTCGAACGTGTTTGCAAAAATGGTTGCCGGAGAGCTCGAAATTTCGATAATCCTTGCGCGACTTGCGCAAGATTTCGAAGGAATCGTTGAAAATGGCCTTGGACAGGCTCGATATTGCAATGCTTGACGAGCTGCAGAAGGACGGCCGCATCTCGAACGCCGCCCTTGCCGAGAATGTCGGCCTGTCGCAATCGGCCTGTTCGCGGCGGCTCGACAATCTGGAAAAGACCGGCGTCATTCGCGGCTACCATGCGCGGCTGTCGAACGCAGCACTCGGCCACCAGATGACCGCGATCGTGCACATTTCGTTGTCCGGCCAATTCGAGAAGACGCTGTCGGAATTCGAGGCGGCGATCAAGCGGTGTCCGAACGTGCTGTCCTGCCATCTGATGTCGGGCGAGTACGATTACATTTTGCGCATCGCAGCAAAGGACCTGGCGGACTACGAACGCATCCACAAGCAATGGCTGTCGGCCATGCCGCATGTGACCAAGATCAACTCGTCCTTCGCGCTTCGCGAAATCATCGACCGGACCGCGCTCGGGCTGAAGCCTGAGATGGCGTGAGGATGCTTGTCGCCGTCCGCGTACTTTCACACGCGATCACGCCGACTGCTCCGTCACGATCGCATCCATCGCAATGTCGTGCGGCCGCGGATGGATGGTGGCGATGCGCTGAGACGAATAACCGACGCCGATGACCAGCGGTTTGCCGGTCAGGGCGGCCAGCGTGCGATCGAAGAAGCCGCCTCCGTAGCCGAGGCGATAGTTTTGCGGGTCGAAGCCGACGAGCGGCGCGACAACGATATCCGGAACAATTTCCGCGCCCGCGGCCGGGATCGGAATGTTCCAGACACCTTTATCCAGCCTGTCGCCGGGCCGGTATGTTCGAAAGACAAGCGGGCGGGACTTCTCGATCACCACCGGCAGCGCCGTGCTTCCGCCGCGCTCGATCACCGAGACGCCCCAGACCCGCAAATCGGGCTCGCCCCGAAACGGCCAGTACAGGCTGACGGTCCGGTTCGCGACTTCGCCAATGACGCGGTCGAGACCGTCCGCGATTCGGGCGGACATTTCCGCGCGGATCTCGGCTGGAACCGCGAGCCGCGCCGCGATCAGCCGCTCGCGTTCGGCCTTGCGCCAGCGCCGGACATCCGCCCATTGCGCGGGATCCAGAGGCTGGTCGCTTAGCGGAGGTGTCACGGTGGGCGACGCGGGATAAGGGCGCCGCTCCCGTCTTCCCGTCTTTCGGTGTTCATGGCGCGCACCGTAGAGTGTTTCTCCGGCGCAGGGTAGCTTCAGGCTGGACGGATCGCGACACCGCTATACCCCATTGCCGAGTTGCCGCAAGGTTCTTCGTGCTGTCATTCAACCCTGCTGGACTTGACCCATGAACCCGGCCAGACTGACAACCCAAGGTCGATTTTCCCACCGTTACATCTCGGAGAACAGCATGTCTGACACCTCGTTGTCTCTGTCGCGCCGCTCCTTCCTGGCAGGCGGGGCGGCTACCGGCGCCTTCATCATACTGCACCCGTTTTCGGCGCACGCGCAGGCGAATCAGGCGCATCTCAGGATCATGGAAACGACCGACATCCATGTGAACGTGCTTCCCTACGACTATTACGCGGACAAGCCGAACGACACGATGGGACTGTCGCGCACCGCTTCGCTGATCGAGGCGGTGCGAAAGGAGGCAGCCAATTCAATGCTCGTCGACAATGGCGACCTCCTTCAGGGCAATCCGATGGGCGATTTTATCGCCTACGAAAGGGGCATGAAGGAGGGCGACGTCCACCCTGTGATGAAGGGGATGAACCTGCTCGGCTACGACGTATCGACGCTCGGCAACCACGAGTTCAACTATGGACTGTCCTTCATGGACAAGGTTCTGGCGGGCGCGAACTTTCCCTTCGTCTGCGCCAATCTGGTGCGCGGCACCGGACTTGCCGCCAATCCGCGCGACGACAAGCTCTATCTCAAGCCCTACATTCTGATCGACAAGACGATCAGGGACGGCGCTGGCGCCGAGCATCCTCTCAAGATCGGCGTGATCGGCTTCGTGCCGCCTCAGATCATGCTTTGGGACGCCAAGAATCTGTCCGGCAACGTCGCGACCCGCGATATCGTCGAGGCCGCGAAAGCCTGGGTGCCGCAGATCAAGGAAGAGGGAGCGGATATCGTCATCGCGCTCTCGCATTCCGGCATCGACGTCCAGCAGGGCGACATGATGGAGAACGCATCGTTTTTCCTGGCCGGCGTCGCGGGCATCGATGCGGTGTTCACCGGCCACCAGCATCTGGTGTTTCCGGGCAAGAAGGATTTCCAGGACCTCGAAGGCGTCGACGCCAAGGCCGGCACGCTGCAAGGCAAACCGGCCGTAATGGGCGGCTTCTGGGGCTCGCATATGGGGCTTATCGATCTCCTGCTTGAAAGGGACGGGTCGAAGTGGAGGGTCGTTTCGGCAACCTCCGAGGCCCGTCCGATCTTTGAGCGCGTCGACAACAGGAACAAGGCGACCGTGGAGGATGACAAGCGGGTCGTTGAGGCGCTGCGGCAAGACCACGAGGCGACGCTCGCCTATATACGGCGGCCGGTCGGCAAGACCTCCGCGCCGCTCTATTCCTATTTCGCGCTGGTCGCCGACGACCCATCGGTTCAGATCGTCAACCAGGCGCAGACCTGGTACATCAAGGATCTGCTGAAGGACACGGAGTGGAAGGATTTGCCGATCCTGTCGGCGGCCGCACCCTTCAAATCGGGCGGGCGCGGCGGCCCGGATTATTACACCGACGTGCCGGCCGGCGACGTCGCCATCAAGAACGTGGCGGATCTCTATCTCTATCCGAACACCGTGCGCGCGGTCGCGATAACCGGTGCGCAGGTCAGGGAGTGGCTGGAGATGTCCGCCGGCATCTTCAACAGGATAGAACCAGGCAAGGCCGACCAGAAACTGATCAATCCGGACTTTCCCGCATATAATTTCGACGTGATCGACGGCGTGACCTACAGGATCGACCTGTCGCAGCCGTCCAAATACGATCCCAAGGGCGCGGTGCTCGACGCCTCGGCGAACCGGATCAAGGATCTCAAGATCGATGGAAAACCAGTTGATCTAAAACAGAAATTCGTCGTCACCACCAACAATTACCGGGCCGGCGGCGGCGGCAATTTCCCGGAGATCAACCAGTCCAAGGTGATCTACGAGGCACCCGACACCAACCGCGATGTGATCGTTCGCTACATTGTCGATCAGAAGACGATCAATCCTTCGGCGGACGCCAACTGGTCGTTCGCGCCCATTGCCGGGGCGACGGCCATTTTCGAGACCGGACCGAAGGCGAAGGGCTTCATCGCCGATGTCAAGACGGTCAGGATCGAGCCCGCCGGGGACGGCGAGAACGGTTTCGCGCGCTATCGCATCACGCTGTCCTGAGGGCCGCGCGCGCGGCCGATTGGTTAACGCATCGCAGAGGAAGCATCGCGGAGGACGGCGTTCACCACCACGGCCGCTATCTCGGTCGGGTTTTGCGAGCGACCCATTGAGCGGCAACCACCGTGGCGGGCTGATTGCGAGCGACAAGGTCGGCTCGCGGCTTTGCGATTGACGCGGCCCGTGTTGCACTGCAAAAGCCTCCGCGGGAACGACGGCGGAGGCTTTTGTTGATCCGGCATATTGTATTCTTCAGCGCCAATCGCCCGGACGACGTGGATGCGATCGAGGCTGGCCTGTGGAAGTTGCGCGAGATTCCGCATTCCGCTCTTTTCGAGGTGGCGCGAAATACCAAGGTCGATCCGCTTTGCGACGTCATCGACGTGGTCGTATACGCGGAATTCGCCGACGAGGGCGCTTTGGCGGCTTATAAGGAGCATCCACTCTACGCGGAGACGACCCGCAGGATCAGGCCGATGCGGGAAATGCGGTTCTCGGCCGATGTCGTTGCCTCAAACCGCGCCTTGGACCAGACGCCGTAGGGCAACGTCCGGCGTCTTTCAGTCCTGTTCGGCGCAGGGCTTTTCGCCTTTGAAGTCACGCGCCAGACAGCCGTATTTGTCAAACAACCGACCTGTATCGCGTGCCGCCCCGGCCGCGCCGCAGGCCGAAAGCGGGAGTACCACCAAGAGCATCGCCGCGATTCTCAAAGAACTGCTCCCGCCAAGAAAGGCGGTTCTTCGAGAACCGGAGCGGAATTTGCATGCTGGTCCCTGAGCACGGGAAGCGCAAAAAGCCGTCATTTGCAGGCCGCCATCTCGTGAATTCCAAAGTAGGGCACGGCGAAAAGGTGGGTGGGGCAGGGGGAAAACGCAAGCCTGCTCAGGTTGGGCACGATTGCGCTGTCGCTTTCGCCACGAAGCGGTCATGCATGGCCATGCCGAGCAGCATCGCCGCGACGAACAGCACCGTCGGACCAAGCCCCATGGACAGCGAGGCGATGGCCGGACCGGGACAAAACCCGGCCATGCCCCATCCTGTTCCGAAAAGGGCTGAACCCAGGAGGAGCCGGCGGTCGATGCGACCCGGCGCCGGCAGATGGAAGCTGTCGTCGAGGATGGGCATGGACATGCGTCGCACGATGGCCATGCCGGCAAGCGCGACCGCGAGCGCCCCGCCAAGCACGAAGGCGAGGCTCGGGTCCCAGTTGCCGCTTCCGATGTCGAGGAAACCGATGACGCGGGCGGGATCGACCATGCCCGAGAGCGACAGGCCAAACCCGAAGATCATGCCCGAGGCGAGGGCGACAAGGATGCGCGAAAGCGTGGCGGTCATAGCCCGGCGAGCCTCATGAGCGTGGCAGCGGCGACGCCCGCAACGAGGAAGGTGCCGGTTGCCGCCATGGAGCGGCGGGACAGACGCGCCAGGCCGGCGATGCCATGGCCGGATGTGCATCCCGAGCCCATGCGTGTGCCGAAACCGACCAGCAGCCCCGCCGTGGCGATGAGCGGCAACGGAGTCGAGAGGGTGACGCTCGGCCATTCGCCAAAGGCTGCGGCGTACAGGACCGGACCGGCGATCAGTCCGGCGACGAAGGCCGCGTTGGTCGAAACGTGCGAGCCTGCCACCAGCCGCCCGACTATGCCGCTGACGCCGGCGACGCGACCGTTGAAGACGAGCAACAGCACCACGGCGAAGCCGATCAATCCGCCGCCGATCAAGGAAAACCAATAGGGACTCAATGTGTTGCCTCCGGTGCGCAGAAGATTTGGTAGAGCGCGTCGATCAGCCGTGCGGCCTTGGCGTCGCGCAATCGGTAGAAGACCTGTTTTGCGTCGCGCCGCGTTTCCACGATGCCGGCCTCGCGCAGCACGGTCAGTTGCTGGGACAGCGTCGGCTGGTGGATATCAAGCTCCCTTTCCAACTCGCCGACGGAGTACTCCGCCTCCAGAAGCGTGCATACGAGCATCAGGCGGGCCGGGTGCGACAAGGTCTTGAGCAGGCCCGCGACCTCGCGCGCGCGGCTCTCCATCTCCCCGCGAGCCATGGCGGGCTCCGCGACTTGCCCCATGACGATCACCAGGCCGCGCCCGACAGGGCGTCGATCGGGATTTTGAGGTAACGGCGGCCATTGTCTTCGGGCTGCGGCAGGCGTCCGCCCTGGATGTTGACCTGCAACGCGTACAGGATAAGTCTGGGCATGGGCAGCGTTCTGTCGCGTGCCTCTCGCAAGGCCACGAAGGCTGCCTCGTCGAGGCCGGCGACATGCGGGTTTGCCTGCTTCTGGTCGGCGACTGTGCTTTCCCAGCGCGGTTCGCGGCCGTCGGGCTGATAATCATGTCCGGTGAACAGCCGGGTCTCGTCCGGCAGGCCGAGGATTTCCTGAATGGATGCCCAGAGCTTGGTGGCGCTTCCGCCTGGGAAATCCGTGCGCGCCGATCCGCTGTCTGGCATGAACAGTGTGTCGTGGACAAAGGCTGCATCGCCGATCACATAGGTGACGGAGGCCAGCGTGTGGCCGGGCGAGAACATGACATAAGCATCGATGGAGCCGATCTTGAACCGGTCTCCGCTGGCGAACAGCCGGTCCCACTGCGACCCGTCATCCGGCAGAGACGGAAAGTTGTAGATGTCCTTCCACAGAAGCTGCACATCCACGACCCGTTCGCCAATCGCGGTGGGCGCGCCGGTTCGCTGTTTCAGGTAGTAGGCGGCGGAGAAATGGTCGGCATGCGGATGCGTGTCGAGGATCCAGTCAACAGTCAGGCCTTGCGCCTCGACATAGGCGAGTATGGCGTCGGCGTTGGCCGTGCCGACTGTTCCGGATTTCTCCTCGAAGTCGAGCACCGGATCGACAATCGCGCAGCGCTTCGTCGAGAGGTCGGCGACGACATATTGAATGCTGGAGGTTCGCTGATCGAAGAACCCCTTCACATGCGGCCGCTGACCGGTAGCGCGCGCGGCGAGCCAGCTCTCCGCTCCCTTGAGGTCAAAGCCGAAGCGCGCTCCGAAGGCGGGCACATCGCGCGCCGACATGCGGCCGTCCAGCACCTCGCCGAGGACATGCAGCGTGAGCGCGCGGGCGCCGCCCTTGCAATGGGCCAGCACCGGCCCGTCGGCCCGGGCGACAGCCGCCTGGAACGCCCGGATATCCGCCTCGGTGATAGCCGGGGTCGCAACCGGAATATGGGTATAGGCCAGGCCGGCCTCTCTTGCCGCGGCCTGTTCGGCGGCGTTGCCCGGCTGGCCGGGTTCCTCGCCGTCCGGACGATTGTTGACGACCGCGGCAAATCCGTCCGCCGCGAAGCGGGAAAAATCCTCCGGATTGGGCTGCCCCGCAACGGCAAGCTTGTCGGTGATCCTGATCGGCCGCATCGAGCTACATCCTTTTCATTATATAATATTAAATAATGTATTTTGAGGATGAGCGCAAGGGGGCTGGAACTTGCCTTCGAGTCATCTGTGGAGACGGAGGTTGGAGGCGACGCAGTGTTACCCGGACTTTTCGGGCGCCATCAAGTTGGCCTGAAGTATTTCGCTCGCCTGAATTGATTTGCGATCTGGACACCTCAGAGGGATAATAAGATACGTCGATGCATCGTGCCGAACTGTGGAGCCCGGCTTCCGGCAAAGGCGATGCGGAAACAAGGAGTTAAAGCAAGCCGCCGCCTGTTACAGAACCGCCCGGGTTGAAGGATTCAGTCATGAAGCTTCCTGATCTCCTGCAGAATGCGGGAATACCCACACTTGTCTTCGTTGGCCTGGGGGCTGGAGTTGCCGCCGCCAATTTCGGCACCCCCGAGAGCCAGATTCCGCCGGAACTTGCCGCCGCCCCGCATTGCCGGGTTGCCGACATCCCGGCCCAACTCATGTCGCCGCAGGCGGTGAAGGCCTATGAGGACGCCCAGCCTCCGCTGTGGAGCGATCTTGGAACACTTACCTTCCCCGTCAGCACCCAAAGCAAGGAAGCGCAGGCCTATTTCGACCAGGGCCTGCGGATGGCCACCAATTTCAATCACGCCGAGGCCGGACGGGCTTTCCGCAAAGCGCAAAGCCTGGATCCGAACTGCGCCATGTGCTTCCTGGGCGAGGCGCTCGTCCTGGGGCCGAATATCAACGTTCCGATGGCCCCTGAAGCAAACGCTCCGGCTCTGGCGGCGCTGAAGAAAGCGCAGGGCCTTGCATCGGGCGCCAGCGAAAAGGAAAGGGCGCTGATCGATGCAGTGGCCACCCGCTATTCGGATGACCCGGCGGCGGAACGGCCCAAGCTCGACGCGGCATTCGCGGACGCGATGGCTTCTGTGTCGGACAAATATCCCGACGACTTCGAAATCGCGGTGCTGGCTGCCGAGGCGGGGATGGACACGCAGCCCTGGGATTATTGGGAACCCGGCGGCGAGGCTCCGAAGGGCAGGACGGCCGATGTCCAGAAACGCCTGGAAAGCGTTCTCGCCAAGAACCCGGAACATCCCTGGGCGATCCATCTCTATATTCATCTGGTGGAAGCCTCCGATCGCCCGGAGCGTGCGGAACCTTACGCGGACCGGCTCGCGGCGCTTATGCCGGGCGCCGGTCACATCGTCCATATGCCGAGCCACATCTACTATCGGATCGGCCGCTACGGCGATTCCCTGGAAGTCAACAAGGCGGCCTCGAAGGTCGACGAGACTTACATCTCGCAAACCGGAGCAATGGGCGTGTATCCGGTCGGGTACTACTCCCACAACGTCCATTTCGTGCTCGTGTCCGCACAATTGCTCGGCGACAAGGACACGGTGCTGGCCGAGGCGGACAAACTCGACAAATGGCTGAGCAACGACATCGCGACGGCCATACCCATCGCGCAGCCGGTGAAGGCCGCCCCCTACTTCGCCTGGGCGCAATATGCCGACCCGGACAAGATTCTGGCTTTGCCCGATCCTCCGGGTGCGGCGCCCTATGTCAAGGCGATGTGGCACTATGCCAGAGGGGTCGCGCTCGCCAGCAAGAAGGACGTAGCGGGGGCCCGCGCGGAAGCCGACGCGATCCAGAAAATCCTGCAGGAGACGGATTGGTCGACGCTGGACGCCTGGGCCATTCCCGTGCGCCCGGTTCTGGATGTGGCAAAGGGCGTTGTGCTTGCGCGCGCGGCGCAGGCCGGGGGCGACAACGCGGCCGCCATCGATCAATGGCGCAAGGCCGCCGAGATGGAGGACACGATCCCCTATATGGAGCCGCCCTTCTGGTACTATCCGGTGAGGCAGTCGCTCGGCGCCGCATTGCTCAAGGAGGGCCAGGCCGAGGAGGCCGAGACTGAGTTCAATGCCGCCCTTGAACACGCACGCGGCAGCGCCTGGGCGCTCTACGGACTGGAACAGGCCGCCAAGGCCAGGGGAGACGCAGCCGCCCAAAGCAAGGCGTCGGCCGAGTTGGCGAGGGCATGGCGGGGGGATCCCGCACTGTTGAGCCTGGAGAGACTATAGCGCTCCTTGCGCCGTTGCCTCGGAAGCCGCGAGAGACAGAACTACCCTTGAGGTTCCGCAGGCGATCGTGCCTGCGCCGTGCATCGTCGCCGCGCGTTCGAAGACGCCGGGGAGACGGCTTCCGCACTGCCTTGACGATACTGACCGCCGCAGACACCTTGCGATCTTCATCGCATCGGTGTCTGCTGGGCGATGTGACGGGCGCACCAGTCGTTTGTTCCATGCGTCGTCAGTCCGGAATATAGTTTCTGACATGATTGCCGGACATGGTGTGTCCACGGACCCTCAGCCAATCCCGCGCAGGGGAGAGCACGCATGGAGCGTCGGCTAGCCGCGGTCCTTGCCATTGACATGGTCGGCTACTCCCGCCTCATGGGTGTGGATGAGCAGGGGACGCTTGCGGCGCACCAGCGGCATAAGCGGAAGCTTCTCGGCCCGCGCGCCGCACAGTATCACGGCCGCACCATCAAGTTCACCGGCGACGGCGCCCTGATGGAGTTCGCCAGCGTAGTCGACTCCGTCTGCTTCGCGGTCGAGGTGCAACTGGCGTTGCGCGCCGAAAATGAAGGATACGCCGAGGACAGGCGCTACCTGTACCGCATCGCGGTCAATATCGGCGACATAATCCCCGCCGACGGCGATATTTTTGGCGATGGCGTGAATGTTGCCGCGCGTCTGGAGGAACTGGCCGATCCGGGAGGGGTCTGCCTCTCGGCCGCTGCCTTCGATCAGGTAAAAGGCAAGCTCGACCTGACCTTCGAGTATGCTGGCGAGACCCGCGTCAAGAACATTTCCGAGCCGTTGACCTACTACAGGGTCCAGCTTGACGACAAGGCCGCGCTGCTTGCCACTCCCGAGGTGCCGGAGGTGCGCGCCGGCCGGATGGCGCTGAGACGGCTCGCGATCGGAATTTGTGCCCTGCTGGTCGCCGCGGGCGCATTGGTCTGGTGGCAGCCATGGACGATTCTCCGGCCCCCGCCGCCGATCGAACGGTTCGCTTACCCGCTGCCGGACAAGCCCTCGGTGGCCGTGCTGCCGTTTATCAATGTCAGCGGCGACACCGAGCAGGACCGCCTGGCCGAGGGTTTGACGGACGACCTCATCATCGAATTGTCGAAGGTCTCGGGCGTGTTTGTGATCGCGCGCCATTCGGTTCTGGCGGTAAGCGACACGGCATCGGAGATCCAGGACGTCGCCGCGGAACTGGGGGTCCACTACATCCTTGAAGGCACGTTGCAGAGGGCGGACGCGCGGCTCAGGATCAATGTCAAGCTGATCGACGCCTTCACCGGGCTTTCACTGTGGGCCGAGCGCTATGACCGCCAATACGAGGATCTCTTCGCCGTCCAGGACGATGTGATCGACAAGATAATCTCGGCTCTTGAAGTCAAGCTCAACGAGGGCGAGCGCGAACAACTCGCACGGATACCGACCGATAATCTGGAAGCATATGACTACTATATGAGAGCCGAGCAGGAGGGATTCCTTTACAGCGACGTTGCAACCTATCGCCGGACGCTGTCTTTCTATCAGCAGGCAATCGATCTCGATCCGAACTTTGCCAACGCGCATGCGGGAATCGCGCGCGTGGCGGTCGATGTCTGGCGCAACGACTATAACTTCCTCTGGTCGGCCGCGGTGGCGCGAAAGATTGCCTACGATGCCGCCGGGCAGGCGCTCAAGCTCGACCCCAACAATGCGCGCGCCCATACGGTACTGGCGCTTCTGCAACTGGTCGACGGCCGCGAGGTCGAGGCGCGGAACTCCGCGATGCGGGCGGTGGAGGCCCAGCCGAACGACGCGGAGGCGGCCGGCAATCTGGCACTGGTGCTCGCCCAGACCGGCAGCCGCGTCCAGGCTGTCGCCGAGATGGATCGCGCCATGCGCCTTGACCCGTCGCCGGCCCCGACCTTTCAACTGCTGGCCGGCATTGTCTATTATTCGGCGCGCGAGAATGAGAGGGCGATACCCCTCATCGAAGCGGCGCGCGATGCGCTGCCCAAGGTCGAACCCGCGCGCGAATATCTGACCGCGGCCTACAGTCGCCAGGGTGAGCGGACGCGCGCCGTCCAGGAGCGGGCACGGCTGGATGAGCTTTTTCCCGACAACAACCTGACCTATTACAGCTATCTCTACGATTATTGGCGCGAGGAAGACCTGCAATACCACCTGGAGGGTTTGCGTGCGGCGGGTGTTCCCGAGTGGCCGTTCGGCTTCGAAGGAAAGGAAGCCGACCAGCTTGCGGAGAGGGAATTGCGCGACCTCATCGGCGACAAGGTGTGGAGGGGAAGGCACAAGAACGGCACGGATTTCATCCAGTACTTCGACAAGGCCGGCAACACCGCCTATCGCAGCGCCAACACCAACATCACCGGGACCGTGGAGGTTCAGGGCAACAATCTCTGCGAGACTTTCGCCGGCTATTTTCGCGGCCGCACGGTGTGCGGCCACGTTTATCGCAACACCTCGCGCACGGAAGGCGATGCCGACTACGTTCACGTTACGCCGCAGGCTCTGACCTTCTTTTCAGTCGTCCAATGAAGGGTAAGCCACGGGACGTTTCGAATCAGAACTCTTAATTTCCGGGGCTCTTCCAGTCCTTGTCCCTTTTCTCAAAGGCCAGTGTCTGCTCGACTTGCGCCCAGTGCTTGCGGGAATCGGTAAGCTTGGTCGGGATCTTCTCGAAACCGTCGGCTGCTCCCGGATCGTAGCTTATGTAGAGCTTTCCCTCGATGATCCGCCAGGCTTTCGGATCGATGTTCGTCGTGACGGTCCCGAACGAGACGCCATCGGCGCAATAGCCTCCATATTGCGGCGCGTATTTTGCGGGATCCGCTTTGAAAAGATCGCGGTTTTCCGCGCTGGCGAATTGCCAGGTCGCACCGAGCCACTGGTAGGAAAATTTCTCGGACCCCTCCACCGCCGCATTCTGAGTGAAGTAGGCGACCGGGTCATAGCCCTTGATCGCCACATCGCCGAAGTACCCTGTGTTGACGAAATCGTCGGCCGAGGCGGGCTGCGCCAGCGCGACGAGCGCCGAGAAAGCCCCGACCGCAACGGCGATGCGAAAGTTTCGTTTTGCGTCATGACCGGACATGATCATCCTCCATTTCCAGGAGACGGCTTTGGCTGCGACGAGCCGCCATTTCGCTTCGTGCATTCGGTAAAAAGCCATTCGCCGACAAGATCGGCCTTCTGGCAGGTCGCGCCCGCTTTCATGAGCAGGTCGGCGGCATCCCAATATTGCCGCCATCCAGCCTGCGTAAGCGGCGAATAGCCGTTTCGTTCGGTTGCCTCGATCGCCGCTTTGTTTTCCAGCAGGAACGCAACGACATCCGCGTGTCCCTCTTCGGCGGAGGCATGCAGCGGCGACATATGGTAGAAGTTCTCCTGATCGTTGACAGCGGCGCCTTTTGCCACCAGCAGTTTTACGACATCGAGATGTCCGCCATACGCGGCCGCATGCAGCGCCGTGAGGCCGCCCTTGTTGCGAACTTCGACATTGGCGCCGCGCTCCAGCAGAAGCGCGACGATATCGGCATGTCCGGCAAGCGAGGCGATGACCAGGGCGGGCTCGCCGGCCGAATCGAGCTCCGCAATGTTCGCGCCCTGGTCAAGCAACTGCTTCGTGCTTTCGGTATCGCCGGCCTTGGCCGCGTCGTGCAAAGGCCCGGCAATTGCACTCGACACCCCGAATGCACTCGACACCCCGAACGTCAGTCCGAGAACGACAGCCCTCAGCACCTTCATGGTTCCTCTCCGCCTTCCCAACACAATCGGTTTCCATGGGCGGAACGACGCAAGACATTATCACTGCGCAACGCATCGAATCAAGGACGGCGGCAGGATGCTTCACGATGAATATGGCGCGCATCTCGGCGCAGCTTGCTTTCCGCCGAAATCCGCTGGCGCATGTCGCCTGACCTTTCGGCAGTCTCGCCCGGCGGATCTACGATAAATCCGCGGCAGTCAGCAGGTACATGTTTTGCTTTTTCCGATGCGAGTAAGCCCGTCTTGCCGCGTCCTGAATGGCGATACGTTCCGCGTCAAACGCATCCAGGTAGCCTGCTTCGGTATTTGCCCCCGCACCAACTCTTCCGAGGGCCTTCACTTCGACAAAAAATGGCACCTTCGACATTCCGTCGTATCCCAGGAAGTGAATCGCCTGCCGTCCGGGGTCATAGCTGCGGCTCTGATTCGGAAAGGCCAGGGTCATAACGAGTCTTTCAATGCTACCACGCGACGGCGGAGGCTGTCAGAATGTGATGCTGCTCATCACCAGATAGAGGCCCGCGCCGACTACGGAGGCCAGAAACAACAGAAGCCACGTGTTCGGCTCTCTCGCCAGTCGCTCAATATGTCTCACAAGTCACCCCCTCTGGCGAACACGTTATTCTCCAACAACTCACGACCGATAAATGGCTTGGCGGTCCGAATGGCACATCCAGCCCGAGACCGCCGCGTTCAGAATGCGACCATCACGACACTTCCTCTTGTGCCATCGCGCTTTGAAGCTCTCTGACAACAATGCGGCCATGCGTTGCGCGCCGAAACTGTCGCTCTGCATGTCGTACCGGGCGCGGGCGCATACCGGTCGAGGACGCGCGGCGGCATCGGAATGTCGGACGAGGTTGGGGGTACTGGCATGAGGAAGCGGAGTAAAACCGCGCCCTCCTTTCCGGACGGGCTAGGGCGTGGTCCTCGCCCTCGAACGGCGGCCCATTGCAAGGCTGTCGGCGAAGCGACCCTATCAGCATGCACTTGGGATAGCGAGGCCAATAGCTGTGATAGGAACGAATTATGAACTGTCGGAGGTTTTCCGTGCTACAGTTGCGTCCTCGCTTCCAACACGACTTGTCTAGGTCGGATCGGACATTCTCATGAATATCCCTGAATGGGTCGCTCCCGCCTTTTTCGGCGCGGGCGCGGGCGCAATCGCGCTGGCCGCGCTCGGCTTCACCTGGGGCGGCTGGATCACCGAGCGCACGGCGCTGCGAATGGCGAGCGATGCCGCCGGCGTGGCGGTCGTTTCGAGCCTGATGCCGTACTGTCTGGAACGCTCTAGGATGGATCCTCGTGCTGCCGAGATCCTTGCCGATATGAAAATCGCCCGACCGTTCCAGCGCCCCGGCGTTGTCGTGCAAGCGGGTTGGGCAACCCCGCTGGGCGAGGATAATCCGAACAGTGACCTGGCCTACGCCTGCGAGCGGGCGCTTTCGGCAGGTTGACTTCCCACTTTGAAATGAGTTTCGCCAATGCTTGTATCCACCTTCGCCGCCCTCAGGACACAAGGCGTCCCGACAGGGGGCCTGCGGCAGGCCGCGGTTTTGAATTTCAACGGCTGCGCCAAGCGTTCCGCCGGTGGCCTGCCGGATCATGCCACCCAGGCATTCTGGAAAGAAGTGATTTCGGTTCGCAGGACGTATCGTATGAAGACGGGACATAATATCGAGGACGTCTTGTCCGCGTAGCGATTGGTGGAAGTTGATGTCCTCGACCGTCCGCGTGGCACCTGGCCATGGTCAGTGGAAGGAACGGGGGGCTCGCCTGTTCGGGAGCCTTGAATTATCGTTGCGCGGGAGCGGCAGCGGCATGATCGGGGTTGAACCCTTTATCTTTACTGGCCTGCGCTCGCGGGTCATCTTCGGGCACGGCACGATCGCCGATACCGGCGGCGAGGTCGAAAGGCTCGGTCGCGGGCGCGCATTGGTGCTGTCGACTTCGACGCGAATAGAAGATGCCAAGGCGCTGTCGGTGCAACTAGGGGCGCTCTCGGCGGGCGTCTTCGCCGAGGCGGCAATGCACACGCCGGTCGAGGTGACCGAAAGGGCGCTTATGGCCTTCCGAGCATGCGGGGCCGACTGTGTGGTTGCGCTCGGCGGCGGTTCGACCATAGGCCTCGGCAAGGCAATCGCCGCGCGCACGGGCGCCGACCAGGTGGTCATCCCGACCACCTATGCCGGATCGGAAATGACCGACATTCTCGGCGAAACCGCGGGTGGCGAGAAGACCACCCGGCGCGACCCCTCGATTTTGCCGGAAGTCGTCGTCTACGATGTCGATCTGACGCTGACCCTCCCGCCGAAGCTGACGATCTCATCGGGGCTGAACGCGATGGCGCATGCCGCCGAGGCGCTTTACGCTCATGACCGCAATCCGATCATCACGCTGATGGCGGCGGATGCGATCCGCGCTCTGGTCGACGCGCTGCCTGTGCTCGTCCGGGATGGCGCCGACCGTCAGGCGAGGGCGGCCGCGCTCTATGGCGCCTGGCTGTGCGGCGCAGCACTTGGCGGCGCCTCGATGGCGCTGCATCACAAGCTCTGCCATACGCTGGGCGGCAGTTTCGGCACGCCGCACGCCGAGACCCACGCAGTGCTTCTGCCGCACACGGTGGGGTTCAATGCGGAGGTCGTGCCCGACCTGCTCTCGCCGATATCGGACGCGCTCGGCGCCTCACCGGGAGCAGGCCTGTTCATGTTCGCCGCATCGCTCGGCGCCCCGGCAAAACTCCGGGATTTCGGATTGAGCGAAGCCGACCTCGACCGCGCCGCGGGCATCGCTGCAAAGAGCCCGTATCGGAATCCACGGCCGTTCGACCAGACAAGCATTCGCGCGCTTCTTCAGGATGCGTGGGAGGGACGGCGGCCGCCGCGCTGACAGTTCGCCGTGCATCGGTACTGCCGCCGCTCCCCCCGCAGATCAGATCTCCGACGCGTGAAAATTTGATCCTCGCCGCCTCGGTTCCGGGTCAGAATTTTTCCCTTAACGCGGTGAAAACTGAGCTATAGGATTCAGACGGGCGCCTGCCTTGCGGCACGCGCATTCAACGCTTTGGAGACCGTGCGCTTGACCCGGCACGAACCCCGCAAGATTGCGACCGAACCACGCTTGATGGGGCCGGCGACACCCGCGCGCTTCGCGGTGCTTCCCCCGCTGACGGCCGCGCGCTGGCTGCTTCTCCTCATCCTCGCCGCCGGTATCTATTTCTTTCATGGCTTTGTCGTGCCGGTGCTTGCCGCGCTGGTCATCGCCTTCGCCTCCTGGCCGCTCTACAGGCGTCTGCTGTCGGCGGTGGGCGGCAGCCGCAACATTGCCGCCGCGCTCGCCATCCTCGCCATCTTCGGTTTCCTGGTGATCCCCATCGTGGTGGCGGGCACCTATGCGGTCCACGAGATTCGCGACTGGATTGCCTGGACCTTCGAGGCCAACCGCACCGGCGCTCCGACCCCCGATTGGATCGCGACGCTGCCCATGGTCGGCGAATGGCTCGACGAACGCTGGCGGCAGCATGTCGGCCATCCGGGCGCTATCGGCGAATTGATCCAGCTCGTCAGCGGCGCCAATATCGGAAACATTTACCGGGCGGTTCTGGCGGCCGGCACAGGGGTTTTCGGCCTGGTGCTCACCCTTCTTTTCATGCTGATCGCGCTGTTCTTCACCTATCGCGACGGGGAGCATTTCGCGGCCCAGGTGGATCGGCTCGGCGAGCGTATCCTGCCGATGCGCTGGGAGCGCATTTCGCGCGTGGTTCCGGCAACCATCAGTTCGACGGTCACCGGCATGACGCTGATTGCGATCGGCGAAGGCGTGGTGCTGGGCGTCGCCTATTGGATCGCGGGCGTGCCCTCGCCGGTCACGCTCGGCGTTATCACCGGCATCATGGCGCTGATCCCTGGCGGCGCGCCGCTCTGTTTTACGCTGGTGTCTATCTATCTCGTCTCCAGCGGCTCGCCGGTTGCGGGGCTGGCGCTGTTGACCTGGGGTTCGGTCGAACTCTTCATCGTCGACAAGACGCTGCGCCCCAGGCTGGTGGGCGGACCTATCAAGCTGCCCTTCCTGCCGACATTCTTCGGCCTGATCGGCGGCGTCAAGACGATGGGATTCCTGGGGCTGTTCATTGGCCCTGTACTGATGGCGCTGCTGGTCGCCATCTGGCGCGAGTGGCTGCGGGAGGTGGATTTGATGGATGAGGCGGCGAGCACGCTCAATGCCGAGCCCATTGCGCTGCCGCTGAGCGAGGACGGGCAGCAGAAGCGGCAGGCCGGGTAGGCGGGTTCTATTTTTCGGCGCGATATCTAGATCGGCAATATGGCGGTACGCTTGTGCTGGCGCAATGCAAGGTTCGACGATGCGGTGGCAACGCCGGGCTGGCTGAGGACCTGCTTCATCAGGAACGTCTCGAACTCCTCGACGGAGCGGGCGCGCACGATCAGCGTGTAGTCATGCGCACCGGTAACCGAATAGCAGTCGACGATCTCCGGCGCATTCTTCGCGAAGGCCTCGAAACCGCTCCGCACCTCGGTGCTGTGGGCGGTCATGTTGACGTGGACGAAAACGCAGACGCTCAGGCCTACCGCCAGCGGATCGACCAGCGTCGCCCGCCCCAGGATGACGCCGTCTTTTTCCATGTCCTGAATTCGCCGCCAGATGGTCGACTGCGACATGCCGAGGCGGTCGGATAGTTGCTTCAGCGTCAGCGTGGCGTCCCGCTGCAACTCGCGAAGGATGCGGCGGTCGCTCTCCTCGGTCTTCACCAAGCGGAGACCTCCTTTCAAAATCGTCCTCAGTTTGAAAAATACTATCACAAAATGAGCGAATTGGGAGAAGATTGACAAGATTTTTCATGGGATTTCGCGGGATAATCAAAACAGATGCGACGGCCCGCCGAGCGATGGGCCCGCGAGCCAATGGAGGAAGAAATGGCGACGCAAATTTCCGCCAAGGTCGAGAAAAGCAAGAGCAAGAACCGTTACAAGGATGCGAAACGCAATCCCGACTGGACGATCGACCAGGACTGGCAGTCCTATTCGGCCGACGAGCATGGACGCTGGGACAGGCTGTTCGCGCGAACGCGGGAGGTCCTGCGGGGGCGCGCCTGCCAGGACTATTTGAAGGCGGTCAAGACGCTTCAGCTTTCAGAGAAGGGCGTTCCCAACATGGAGCGCCTGAGCGACAGGCTGGAAAAGATAACCGGATGGCGTGTCGTGCCGGTCACGGACCTTGTGCCCGATGATATTTTCTTCGACCACCTTGCCAACCGGCGCTTTCCGGCGGGCGCCTTCATCCGCTCCGAGCAGGAAATGGAGTATCTGGAGGAGCCGGACATCTTTCACGACATATTCGGCCATGTGCCGCTGCTGGCCAACCCGCTCTACGCCGACTTCATACAGGCCTACGGCAAGGGCGGCCAGCGCGCGCTGAAGCTCGGCCGGCTCAAGAACCTTGCCCGCCTCTACTGGTACACCGTGGAGTTCGGACTGGTCCGCGAAGCCGGCGAGTTGCGCATTTTCGGCGCCGGAATCATGTCCTCGACCGCAGAAAGCGTGTTCGCGCTGGAGGACCCGTCGCCGCACCGCATCGCCTTCGATCTCGAGCGGGTAATGCGCACCAACTACATTATCGACGACTTCCAGAAGGTCTATTTCGTCATCGACAGCTTTGAACAGCTCGTGAAGCAGTGCAGCGAGGATTTCGGCGCCCTTTACGAGCGGCTGGCCGCGGCCTCGACCATCGAGCCGCATGAGCTGGTCGACGGCGACCGGATCCTGCGGCGCGGCACGCTCGCCTATTTCGGCGACAAGCAGCCGAAGGCCGCCGCCAATGGCTGAACGCGTGGTGCTTGTCACGGGGGCGACCGGAAATCTCGGCCGCGCGGTGGCGGGTGCTTTCATGGCCGATGGCGCGCGGCTGGTGCTGGTCGGCTCGCGCGCCGAAAGCCTGGAGCGTGCCTTTCCGGACATCGCCCCGCGCCATCTGAAACTGGCGGCCGACCTTGCCGACGCGGTTGAAGCCGCCCGCCTTGTGGCCGAGGCCGAGCGGGAATGCGGCCGGATCGATGCGCTGTGCGCGCTGGCAGGCGGCTTCCATATGGGCGAAGCGGTGCATGAGACACCGGCCGCCGTGTGGGACGGGATGATGCGGCTCAACGTCGCCACGATGACGAATGTCGTGAAAGCGGCCGTACCCGGAATGATGGCGCGCAAGGCCGGCAAGATCGTCACGGTCGGCGCCAATTCGGCGACGAAAGGCGTGGCCCGCATGGGAGCCTACACGGCTTCCAAATCCACGGTGATGCGCCTGACCGAGGCGATGGCGGGCGAATTGCGCGGTCAGGGCATCAACGTCAACTGCGTGCTGCCCTCGACCCTGGACACGCCGGAGAACAGGGCGGCGATGCCCAAGTCCGACCCGGCCCATTGGGTGAAACCCGGGGATCTGGCGGCCGTCATCGCCTTCCTCTGCTCCGATGGGGCGAAGGCAATGCACGGCGCGCTGGTGCCGGTCGTGGGGCTTTCGTAGGACGCAGGAGCGGCATGCGGCGAGGCGCGCCGGCGCCGGTCTTTCCAGGGTTGAGATCAGTCGGCCGGTATCGGTCAGCTATTTGGGAAACCGCTCCCAGCCGCGCGCGCCGAGGTGCTCCTGAGGCGTGAAGCGCACCTTATAGCTCATCTTGCGCGAACCGTTGACCCAATAGCCAAGATAGACATGGGGCAGTCCCGCGGCTTTGGCGCGGGCGATATGGTCGAGGATCATAAAAGTCCCGAGAGAACGCTCCTCCATCTCGGGATCGAAGTAGGAATAGACCATTGAAAGACCGTCCGCCATCTTGTCGGACAGAGCCACCGCGATCAGTTCGCCTTCGCCAAGGCCGGTGATGAAGCTGTCGGGGCCACGCCGGCGATATTCGATGATCTGGGTGTCGACATGCGTGTCCTCGACCATCATTGCATAGTCGAGCACGGTCATCTCGGACATGCCGCCCTTGCGGTGCCGAGCGTCGAGATAGGCGCGGAACAGCGTGTATTGTTCGGTCGAGGGTTCGGCGTCCTTCATGACGCCAACCAGGTCCGTGTTGTTCGAAAGAACACGCCGCATGCTCTTCGTAGGCGCGAACTCGCCGGCGAGGATGCGCACCGAGACGCAGGAACGGCAGGATTCGCAAGCGGGCCGGTAGGCGATATTCTGCGAGCGGCGGAACCCGCCCTGCGTCAGCAGGTCGTTCATCGCCGGCGCCTTGTCGCCGACCAGATGGGTGAAAACCTTCCGCTCGAACTGGCCGTCCACATACGGACAAGGCGAGGGGGCGGTGAGGAAGAATTGCGGCGACTGGGTCGGATGGTGGGTCATCAGGGTCCGAGGAGTCCACGAATTGCTCTACCTTGGCTCCAATGGCGAAAATTTCAACAGGAGAATGTCGTCGCCGTCAAATCGCCCCGTTCACGAAACCGCGCAGCCCGTGTTTTCCGCGCCGCATCAGCGGTCGGTCCGGGTCACGGCCGTTCCCAGGAGAAGGTCGTGCAGCGTGCGCTTGCGGTCGGAAAACAGCGTTACCAGCAAAATAAGCGGAGTAAGCAGAACGTTGGCCGCCCAAAACAGGACCGAGTGGACCACTGCAAGCAGCCCGTCCACCGGCCGCCCGTCGAGGCGCTCAAGCCTTATCCCCATGCCGCGCATGCCGATGGTCGCCTGTTTCGGACCGCCCAGCGTGTTCCAGACATAGACGACCGCCACCAGCGGCCCGAGGATGCCGAAAAGACCCCAGCCGATTCCGAAGGTGATCAGCCCGAGCAGGAACACCAGGATGCCGAACGGAACGAGCAGCAGAACGACGATCAAGTAATCGAGCAGGAACGCGAAGACGCGCCGCGTCAGTATGCCGTCATAGGCCCGCGCATTGTCGGTGCGGCTTTCGATGATCTCGCCATGGATGGCGCGTTCGTTCATTGTCTTGCCTCGCTGCGGCCGGTCGCTCCGGCTTTCCCATCCAGATGGTGAGTCCCGCCGCCAATTTAAGCGAGCGGGCCTAACACTACTTTGGCAGTAAGGCGTGTCGTCCCGCAAAACCGCCGCAGATAATCTAAGCAGACTTGCGTGGCTTCGCCCACGCTTGGTCTGCTTAGCCTCTTGTTTTGTCGCAGGTTTCTGTCGGAAAACCGTGACACACTTTTCCGGAACCTGCTTAGCGCGGCGCGGCGGCAAAGTCGCGCCACAGCCATGCCGTGAGTGAGCCGGCCCTGCCGCGCAGCCTGGTTCTGACCGGACCGGCGAGCGCCCCGGGCGCGAAGGGTTCGCGGCCGGCGGCCGTCAACAGCGCATCGCTCACCGCCACCGGTGCCCTTTCCCTCGCCGCGACCTCCATCAAGCGGCTGGCAATGTTGACCGTGTCGCCCGTGGCGGCGATCTGCTGGCTGTCGCCATGGCCCAGACGCGACGCCACGACGACGCCGAAATGTGCGCCGATCTTGAAGTCGAGCCGCGCCGCCGTGGCGGGCGGGAGTGTATCCCTCCATATCCTGATCCGCTCACAAAGCCGCACGCAGCAGCGGGCCGCATTGGCCCCGTCCGAGGCGGAGGGTGCCGGCAGGCCGAATAGCAGCATGGCGCCGTCACCAAGAAAGCTTGTGACAACGCCGCCGCTGGCGGCGACCTCCTGTGCAACGAGGCCGTAGAAGGCGTTGAGCAGCTCGCGCGTGGCGCTCGGTCCCAGCGTTTCGCTGAGACCCGTGAAGCCGGAAAGATCGACGAAGACGACCGCCGCATCCTGGCGGACAGGTTCATTCAGAAAGTTCGGGTCGCGCGCCAGCCATTGCGACAGTCCGGCGGCCTGGATTTTCTGAAGCAATGCGCTCTGGCTGGCGAAATGAAGGGCCCGGCGACGGCCTAGCCAGAGCTGAACGCCACCGAACAGAAGCACTGGCAGGCCGGCCGCGGCGGTCGGCAGCGCCAGGCTCAGCCAGATACCGCGCTGAAAGATCAGAACGTTGACCACGACCATCAGCACCAGAAGCGTCGCGGCGGCGGCCAGGCCGGCGAGATTGCGCCGCCAGGCCAGCAGCCCGACGAGAATGACGGGCAGCGCGACCGCCATGCCGGCATCCGCCGTGCGGGTGGCGCGGTCGCGAACCGGCCCGTCTCCGTTCATCAGATGACTGATCGCGGTGGATACCACTTCGACGCCAGGCAGTACCGCGTCGAAAGGCGTCGGGAAGACATCGCCGCCGCCTGTCACGGTGGCGCCAATGACGACGATGCGGTTCTCCACGAGATCGCGGCCGAGCCCGCCGGAAAGCACCTCGGTGGCGCTGATGGTGGGTATGGTGCCACGCGGACCATAGAAGGAGAGCGGGAGTTCGTAGCCGGCATCCGTCCGGACGATCCTTTCACCCAGCATGATGCGGCCGGGCTCGATCGTGGGCTCGGCACCGGTCGCGACGGCCACGACCCGGAGCGGAAATGACATTTCGATGCGGTCGCCGGCCCGAAACAGCATGGGCACGAGGCGGGGCGTTCCTGTCTGGTCCGTTGCGACATTGACCACGCCGACCGAAGCCGCATCCGAGAAGGCCGGCAGCGGCAGCAGCAGCCGCATCGCCTCGGGCACATGGGCAAGCGGTCCCTCTGCGGGCGCGGCTTGCCGGCTTTCGGGGAAGACGGCGGCCGCCGCGATTACGGTGCTGGTGGTCTTGAGCGCCCGCGCGAGCTCGCTGTCGCCCTCGGCGGGGCCGGGATCGACAAACAGCAGATCGACGGCCACGACTTTCGGGCGCAGCCGCGCAATCTGGTCGATGATGCGGGCGAGCGTGGCGCGCGGCAGCGGATAGCCGCCGGCGAGACTTGCGGTTTCGTCGTCCACGGCGACGATGATTACGCCATCCGGCGCCGCCCTGGTGCCGCGAGCCAGCAGCCGCAGGTCGGTCATCGTCGCCTCGACCCGGTCGAGCAGCCAGACGCGGCCGTTCAGATGCATGTAGCCAAGCGCGGCCCCCCACAGGCCGGCGAGCAGGATTGCGATAAGGACCGGCAGGGAACGCGGCCTCATCGGCCTGTGCCCGCGCTATCGGCCGAACCGCGCCATCAGAGCCGAGACGCGCCTGGCCGGCCAGCGCTTTACCGTGAGAGGGCCGCTGTCCGCTTCGACATCGACGCCTTCCCCCATTGTCAGCGTCGCCCGCGCGGCGCCGGACGGTCGGCGGACCTCGACCCTGCCTTGGACGACGAAGACGGAAGTGCGGCCCTGGCCGACATCGACCGCCCATTGAGTGCCGCGCACGGCGGCAATCGCCTGCGGCGTCTTCACCTCGAAGCCCGTGTTTCGGGGGGCGCGCGGCGCTTCCAGCAGGATAGCCTTTTCCGTCAGGCGAACCGCGTCGACCTCGCCGTCGCGGTTGCGGTCGAGCAGCGTGTATCGCGCGCCCGGCTCGGCGATGATGGACAGGCCGCCGCGGCAGTTCACCAGATGGCGCGCCGTTCCGCCGATCTGCTGAAGGGTGCACCCGGCCCTGTTCTGAGCCCAGGAGATGTGCGTGAAAGGCAGGCCGGCGAAGGCCGCCATCAGCATGGAGATGACCAGTCGAGACGTCGCATTCATCGGAATACCCAATATTGCGCCGCTGAGGCGTAGCGTCGGCTCTGCTTCCGCCGCATGCCTTAACACGAACCCGCCGCCAAGGCTTGCTTTTTGTGGCGGTGCAGCAATCCGCTCCTGTCACCGCGACCGCTGGTCGAAATGCTCCTTGAGCCGTGCGATGTCGTCGGCCGTCCAGCCCTGCACATTCGTCACCGCGATCCAGGCGTCGATATAGTGGGAAGCCGCGTAGACATGGCCGTAGCCCATCGGCGTGGTGGTTGCCGTGGCGACGTCGAGGAGGAGTTGAAGAAAGGTGATAACCGGATACCATCGCACTTCCGGTGAGACATCCGGGCCGCGCGGCTGCTTCATCCAGTCTGGTTCCCGATAGAAGGACTCGTAGTTGAAGAAGGTAATCGCATCGCTGGCGTATTGCAGATAGACGATCCGCATCGGCCCCCAAAGCGCCCCGGGAATGGCAAGCGCATTGGTTTGGCTGGTGAAGCGGACATAGGACCCATCGCGAAATCGCGGCAACCAGGCAGGCGTGCCGGGATTGCGGGCACGCGTGATCGCATTCCAGATCCTGCTCGGGAAGGGCGGCCCGCTCCAGAGCGCGCCCTGATAAGGATCGCCTATCACCTCGAACAGTTCGGAAGACTGCTCCGAACTGAGGGCGCCAAGACTGAGGCCGGCCAGATAGAGCTGCGGCCTGTGGTCTTTCGGCAGCTTCGTCCAGTAGCCGTAGACCTCGCGGAACAGTGCACGCGACGTATCGGCGCCGTAGCCGGGCTCCACGAGCAGGGACAACCAGCTTGCCAGGTAGGAATATTGCACCGCCACGCTCGCGACATCGCCGCCATGCAAATATTCGAGAGGGTCGATCGATTGCGGATCCACCCACCCGGTTCCGGTCGGCGTGATGATGACAAGAAGCGAGCGGTCGAAGGCGCCGATGCGCTTGAGTTCCTCCAGGGCCAATTTCGCGCTTTCTTCCGACGTTTCGGCGGACCTCAGTCCCACATAAACGCGGATAGGCTCGAGCGCCGGCTTCTTGGCGAAGGCTTGCAGGTCCTTGGCCGTCGGCGCCGAACCGATATAGCTCTGGCCCTGCCGTCCGAGTTCGTCCCAGCGGATGAGAGAGGCGGCGCTGCCGGTCTTGCTCGGATCGGCCGGCCGCACCGTGTCGGGTTCCATCAACGCATCGATGTTGCGGAACGATGCGTCCATCACATGCAATGCGTAGCGCAACAGGATGCCGTCGATGAGGGACCAGAACAACGTGACCGAGACCGCGGTGCCGATCACATATGACACCCGCCTCGGCACGTAGCGGTTCAGCCAGTTGGAGGCCAACACGAATGTCAGCCGGAAAAGCCGCGCCACGGCGATCAGGACGGCGAAGGTCACCAGCGCGATAAGCCCGACCTCAAGCGGATGCGCCGTGTCGACCGGCTCCATGCCCATGAGATCGCGGATCGAATTCTGCCACGCCGATGCCTTCCACAGGAAAACCGCGGCGATGGCAGCGCAGATGACGGCGGCCACCAGCTTTACGGTCCACATGCGCGCCTTCGGCTCCGGCAGTTCCATGAACTGCCAGAGCCAGCGCGCGAAGAAGCCGATGCCGTAGCCGGCCGCGAAGGAGAGTCCCGACAATGCGCCTTGCATGAAAAAAGCGCGCGGCACCAGCATAGGGGTCAGCGAGGCCGCGAAGAACAGGGTGCCGACGAGCAGACCGCTGAGCGAGAAGGATTGGCAGAGCCTGATGATCCAGTATCTAATCATAAAATCCGCCTCTGGTTTTCCGCGACTGCCTGCCCGGGCGAACTTGCCGCGTCGGACTTGCCGGCGAGCAATTCACGCCATTGCCTGCCTGTTTCCTCCGCACCAACGCCGGAGGAGCCGCCATTCGGATAGCCTGCCGGATTGGCAAAGGGAAGGAGTGGCGGCGGAACTGTCTTCGGGGAAAGGCCGGCGAGCAGGCCGCTGTTCAGGGAGGCGGGGCGGTCGACCCCCGCGCGATCAAGTCGGCGCAGAGCATCTGGCGGTGAATGGTTCCATCGAAGCCGAGGATGGTCTCCACGGCGCGGCGGCCCATGTCGGCCATCGGCTGGCCGATTGTGGTCAAAGGTGGCGTTGAGCGCCCCCCCTCCGGTATGCCGTCGAAGCCGACGATCGAAACTTCACGCGGCACGCAAAGACCGCGCGCCCCCAGCCAGTCCATCGCGTGCAACGCCACCTTGTCGGACATTGCCAGAATTGCGGTCGGGGGCTCGCGCAAGGAGAATATGTAGTCGAGACCCGCCGACGTAGTCTCCTCGTCATTATCCGTCTGGTAGATCGGAACGCGCATGGGATCGATGCCAATTTCGGCAAGCACCTGGAAGTATCCAGTCAAGCGGTCGCGCGTACCGGAATAGACCGCCTTGTCCACCTGTGCGAACGAAGCGGGGCCGGTTTCGGCCTCGGTGAAGGAGAGGGAAAGCACGGCGAAGCGGCGGTGCCCCAGGCCGGCAAGATGGCGGGCGGCCACTCGCGCGCCCTCGACATTGTCGACACCGATCGACGCGATTGTCTCGTCGTCGAAGCCTAAATCCAGCGCGACGAAAGGGAGTTTTCGCTCTCGCGTCAGTTCGACAAGGCGTGAACCGTCCTCGATGCAGAAGACGATGAAGCCGTCGACCACGGCGCTCTGAATGTTCCAGGCAAGCTGCTCCTGATTGACCGCCGAGACGAGCGAAATCCCGGCCCCGGTGGCGTCGCAAGCCTGGCTGATGCCCGACATGACGACACGCGCGAAGGGATCGTCGAAGAAATAGGAGAGCGGCTCCGCGGTCGCCACGCCGATCGCATTGACCTTGCCTGCGCGCAGGAGCCTGCCGCGCGGATCCGGCCCCGCGTAACCGAGCTTCCGGGCGGCGGCAAGGACCCTCCCGCGCACCTCCTCGCGCACGATCTCGGGGCGTGAGAAGACGTTTGACGCGGTTCCATGCGACACGCCGGCCGCCTTCGCGACATCCGTGAGCCTGACCGGAGATCTCGACACGGCTGCTCCTTGCCGACGGACCTTGAAGCACGTCGCGAGGGTGCAATAACATAGGCGCTGGATCGATTCAATTCCGCTTGACATCGACGTGGAAGAGCCTATCCTTGAATCGATCCAAGCAGCCTTTCACGTGTCATAATTGGATCGATTCAAGCGCCGAAGGAGGCTCTTATGCATCCGGTGAGTTATCTGTTCGAGGAGATCTACCGCGACTGGGGGATTACGCGGGGCAAGCACCCGCTTACCCGCAATCAGGGTTTCCGGTGGCGCGGCGCTCGTCCGGCGCGTCGTGAACGGCGCTATTGACGGCTCGGTCTTCGGATCGATCCAAAGGGCGGCAATACGCCATCCCGTGTTCCGCCGGCATGCCCGCGCGGTTGTCGCAGCCCCTCTGATCGAGGGGGTCCCGGTTTCCGGCGCGCTTCCACGTCGCGTTCCGGCATGAGCGGCGGCGACAGGCGCCACAAGCGCGCCCGCTGAAATGTGGATGCAGGGTGGGCGGCGTGAGGAATTTGCGGCCGCTGTCAAGCGCACCAAACGTTGAACGCCGGCTGTCGTGCTTATCCCCGGTCGCAACTGAGGATTATGCTCAATAGCCACCTAACATTAACTTACCACACTTAAAGTTGACCTCCCTAAGCCGCGACCGGCGCCGAATCGAATTTGCGTGACGCCGAATCGTGTTACCCTTCCTTTCAAAAAAGGGCATGGGGTGGAACCGTTGATTCGGACGAGGACCGTAAGGTCCCCGCCACGTCTCTTTGACACGTGGCGCGCAGAAAGATCACAGTCACCGTCATTGACGCCGGTTTCGTCAATGCGTGATTTCTGGGGTCTGATGCGGGCCTACTGGTTCTCCGACCGCTGGCTTGAAGCCTGGATACTGACAGCCGCAATTGCCCTGCTGACGGCGGCCTCCAGCAAGGCCGGCGTCTGGCTCGCCGAGGCGACGGGCGAACTCGTCGATAATATTGCCTATTTCCATCGGCCGGGCAACGAATCGCCACTGGCCTCCGTGCTCCTGAGCGCCGGATTCCTGATCCTCCTCGTCGTCTTCAAGGACCTTTGCCTTACCGGCGTACGCCATCTTCTATCGACCACACTGCACCGCAAATGGCGTGGCTGGCTGAACGGGCGTTTCAATGACGCGCTGCTCGACCGCAATCATACGCATTTCCATGTACAGCACGGAGCGAGCGACGAAAGCGGCGCGGCGCTACCACCTCCCGACAATATCGATCAACGCGTCCACGAGTCGATCAAGGACATGACCGGCGGCGCCATCGGACTGGCCATGGGCGTTATCGGCGTCACCACATCGCTGTTTTTCGTCGGGCAGAAGCTGATCGAGACGTCCACGGTCGTCGCCGGCCTGGAGTTCCTCGGAAATTACGGCGCCGCCGTGCTCGCCTTCGCGGTGGTGGCCGCCTATGTGCCGCTGAATACCTGGTTCGCGCTCAAGATCGGCCGTATTCTGGAGCGGTTGACCGTTACGATGCAGCAGGCCGAAGGCAGCTATCGCGGCGAGCTGACGAGTTTCCTGCGCCGCAGTTTTCATGTCGCGGCATCCCGGGGCGAGATCGTGCAAAGGCAACTGCACACCGGGCTTTACCGCAACATCGACCGCACGTGGTCGCGTCTCAACTGGATTGATTCCAGCTACAGGTCCTTCTCGCTCATCTACGATTTCGTCGCCTTCCGCGTGGTTGCCTACGCGCCGGGCCTGTTGCCCTACATGCATGAGAAGATCAGCCTGAGAGGCTACGTCACCGGCGCGGAGTTGGTAAATCAGCTCATTCGCGAATGCTCATGGTTCATCCATGTCATGCCGGCCATCGCGTCGCTCAGGGCCAACGCGCGGCGCGTGATCGATCTGGCCAGAGCGATCGAGAATGTGCAGCGGCTGGCGGAATTCTATCGCCAGACCGGACGATCCGAGTTTCGTTTCGGCCGCCAGCATGCGGTATTCGGCCTGACGGTGCGCGATCTCGAACTCCTGCATGAGGGCGATGACACCCTGCCGTTCGTGACCGCGCCGGTGCTGCGCTTCAGGCGCGGCGAATGGACCTTCATCAAGGGTGAATCGGGCTCCGGCAAAACCAGCCTGATCAAGGCCATTAACGGCCTTTGGCCGCATGGCGGCGGAGACATCGCCTTTCCGGAAGGCATTGCTTCGTTCTACGCTGCCCAGGATGTAAGGCTGCCGCGGACATCGCTCAAGCAACTGGTCTGTCTGCCTGACGCCGAGGCCGACTATCTGGACACGCGCGCTGCGGCGGCTCTTCACAAGGCGGGCCTTGGCGAGTTCATCGAGGATCTCGCTCAGACACAGCGGACCGGAAGGTCGTGGGACGAGGTGTTGTCAGGCGGCCAGAAGCAGAAGCTCGTGCTGGCGAGGATATTGCTGCACCGGCCCGGGCTATTGTTCCTTGACGAGGCGACGGGAGCCCTTGATGTCCAGGCGAAGGTGGCTTTCCATCAGGCCGTCAAGGACAATTGCCCCGGCGTCACTGTCATCAGCGTGATGCATGAGGCAGAGCCCCCGAAGTCGGTGACCGGCGCCGAGTTCTACGACAGCGTGTTGCGCATCGTCGACGGTATTGCCTCCAAGACCCCCCTGCACCCTGGACTTCCCCTCGAACTTACGACGATACTCATGCAGCCGAATCTCGAAGCAACGTTTAAGCCTCCGCCGCGCCCCGGGGTACGCATTCCAAGGGCCCGCCAGGAACAGAAATAGCAGCTGAAGCAAGTCGCCCGATATTGGAATCGTGGCTTGCTTCAGCTCTTTGTTTTCGCATCGCTTTTGCCGAAAACCGATGTCCGCTTTTCGGCGCGATGCTTTAGACTACCCTCTCAGCATTTGCGCGACCCGCGGCGCGAAATAGGTCAGAATGCCGTCGCATCCGGCGCGCTTGAAGGCGAGAAGCGACTCCAGCATCGCCTTGTCGCCGTCGATCCAGCCGTTCGCGGCGGCCGCCATGATCATCGCGTATTCTCCCGACACCTGGTAAGCGAAGGTCGGCATGGCGAGTTCGTTCTTCAGGCGCCTGATGATGTCGAGATAGGGCAGGCCGGGCTTGACCATCAGCATGTCGGCGCCCTCGGCCACATCCTGCCTGGCTTCGCGTACCGCCTCGTCGGCGTTGGCATGGTCGATGTAATAGGTCTTCTTGTCCCCCTTGAGCAGCCCCTTGGTGCCGATCGCTTCCCGGTACGGACCGTAGAAGGCCGACGCGAATTTGGTCGCGTAGGACATGATGGCGACGTCCTGGAAGCCTGCCGCGTCGAGCGCGTCGCGGATCGCGCCGATGCGGCCGTCCATCATGTCCGACGGCGCGATTATGTCGGCGCCGGCCGCGGCCTGAAGGACGGAAGCGGCCGCCACTTGTGCAACCGTCTCGTCATTGACGATGATTCCCTCGCGCAGGATGCCGTCGTGACCGTGGCTGGTGAACGGGTCGAGCGCGGCATCGGTGATTACGCCGATCTCCGGCACGGCCTCTTTGATGGCAAGGGTGGCGCGATTGATGATGTTGTCAGGGTCGAGGATCGCCGAGCCGGTCTGGTCGCGCAGGGCAAGGTCGACATTGGGGAAGGTCGCAAGCGCCGGGATGCCGAGCTTCGCGGCGCGCTCGGCCTCCTTCACGACGAGGTCGATCGAGAGCCGGAACACGCCGGGCATCGCCGCAATTTCCTCCCGCCGGTTCGTTCCATCGATGATGAAGATCGGCCATATCAGGTCGTCCGCCGACAGCCGGTTCTCCTGCACCAGCCGTCGCGACCAGTCCGCCTTGCGCATCCGGCGCATGCGCCGGCTATGCGTGATTTCGTCTACGCTGCGGCTGCCGGCTGCTGCGGCGCGGGTCATTCGGTTCATGGGCGTTCCTCCGGCCGAAAAAGCGGCAGCCTGCGCTTGTCTGGGACGCCGGCGCGGATGCCGGGGTAAGGTCCTTTCATCGCGCATGCTCTATCACGAGGCGGTCGCGGGAACCAAGGTCACTGGATGTGTCAGGCCAAGGCCAGCCACCGGCAATAGTTGCAGCCGACCGGCAAAAGTGAATCTGGCCGGCGTCAGGTTGACGTTCCCGCATCTCTAGCCCGCCGCACCGTTGACGCGCCACTCCACCGTCCACTAGCACTGTCTGGCGCGGAGGCGTTCAGGGAGTCGCGGACGATGGAATTTGGCGGCGGAGACGATATCCGATTCGAACGGCAGGGCGTGGCGGGTGTCATAACGTTGACGCGGGCCAGGGCCCTCAACGCGCTCACCCATGGCATGATCCGCGCGCTGGCGAAGGCGTTTGCCGCCTGGGAGGCGGACGAGGACGTCGCGCTGGTGGTGATCAAGGGCGAGGGCAGGGCCTTCTGCGCCGGAGGCGACATCGCCCAAGCCTACCATGCCATGCGTGCCGGCACCCCGCCGGTCGACTTCTTCCGGGACGAATATCGATTGAACGCCGCGCTGGCACGCTTTGCGAAACCATGCGTGTCGTTGATCGACGGCATCGTGATGGGCGGTGGCGTCGGCATTTCCTGCCATGGCTCGCACCGCGTCATGACGGAGAAGTCGCTGTTCGCCATGCCGGAAGTCGGCATCGGTTTTTTTCCGGATGTCGGGGGCAGTTTCCTGCTGTCGCGCCTCAAGGGCAGCTACGGCATGTTTCTTGGCCTGACCGGCCAGCGCATCAGAGCCGGGGACGCGCTGCGCTCGGGGATCGCCACCCATGCCGTCGAACTCGTCGAGGATGGACCAGATCCTCGACCGGCTGTGCGCGGGCGAGGGGCCTGACCGCTTGCTCAAGGGTTTTGCCCGCATTCCCGTCAGCGAGACGGATGAGGGCACGCTGTTCTCGATCGCCCGGCTGTTTTCCCGCGAGAAGCTCGGCGACCTGCTGGTCGGTCTGCGCCAGGCCCGCGAAGACGGGGAGACGGTGGCCGAGACCGCGCTGGAGGCAATGGAAAAGGCGTCGCCCACCAGTGTCGCGGTCGCCTTTCGGCAGATAAACACCGGCGCCATGCTCGACATGGACGAATGCATGCGCATGGAGTTCCGCATTCTCAACCGCATGCTGGCCGGGCACGACTTTCCCGAAGGCATCCGCGCCGTGGTCATCGAGAAGGACGGCGCGCCGCAATGGCGGCCGGCAAGTCTGGCGGAGGTGTCGGACGCCGCCATCGATGCATATTTCGCGCCGCTCTCCGGAGGAGACCTGCGGGTGTGACCGACGCACGGCACCAGCCCTTCGCTCCGAGCACGGTCGAACTGCTGTTCGGCTGGTTTCAGCGCATCATAGCAATCTATTGCCTGATGTTCGGAATCCTCTACTGGGTCCGGCTGGTTGGTTTTTACGACGGCACGCTGTGGCGCTTCGATCTGATGCCGGTGCACTGGCAGATCGTGACGGCGACATTGGCCGTATTCTTTCCCTTCGCAGCCGCCGGATTGTGGATGCAGGCGTCGTGGGGACCGGTGATCTGGTTCATCTGCGCCATCACCGAAACCGTCATGTATCTCGGCTTTCCGGACCTGTTCGGCCCGCACCATGCGGTCGTCGCGTCGCATGCTTTCGCAGCGTGTCTGTACGCCACCTTCCGTATCGTCATCGGCATGCAGAAATCTCAGGCCGATCGCGAAGGTTAACAAACCTTACTCTCGTTACGAAACATTCATCCTGTTTCGCAACCTATCGGGCGTAACAGCTCGTTAAGCCTGGCGTTTAAGTCGAATTTTATGGGTCGCCGCTAGTGTCGCGCTCAAGGTGAGAGAACAAAAACATCACCCGGCGACAAACGAGAGGCGAAAACAATGCTCAACCCGCACCAAGCGGCGAAGACCGCTACTGTATCCGACGATCGTCGTGAGGCAATTCGTTCCCTATACATGGAGTCACTTCAGCTTGTCGAGCGGTTGCACCGGCGGCTGCTTGATGTAATTAAGGATGAGTTCGATCGCGGCGGCAGCAGCGACATTAATGCGGTTCAAGCACTGCTGCTTTTCAATATCGGCAAAGCGGAGATCACAGCCGGCGAACTGCGCTCGCGCGGATTTTATCTGGGTTCCAACGTTTCCTATAATCTGAAGAAGCTGGTCGATCTCGGCTTCATCAATCATCAGCGCTCGCGCATCGACCGCCGATCGGTCCGCGTCAGCCTCACTGCGAAGGGGGTGGCGATCGCCGACGTCGTTGCCGGGCTCTACGAGCGCCACATCGGTTCGATCGAGCAGGTCGGCGGCATCAACGCGGAAGAATTCAAGCAGATGAACCTGGCCCTGCAGCGCCTGGACCGCTTTTGGAACGACACGATCGCCTACCGGATGTAGCAGGCGCTGCCGCCGAAAGCGTCGCCGGCAAGGCCTCTGTTGGGACCGGCCCTTCGGTCGCCGGTCCATTTCGGCAACACGGCCGCCGACAATACCTGGCCGATCCGGTTCGGTCACGCTACCGCCATATTCCGATGAAATCCCGGAGCCCGCAGAGATGCGTCGCACGCGCTTGCCGCGGCGGAATGCCGAGCGGCAGGCAAGATGCGATCATGGTTGGTCAATTATTAACGTTGGCCGGCGTAGTCTTCGGACTTGTCGTTCGTGATAAAAGCGGGAACATTCCAGCATGCCGATCAAATCCAGCCGCCGTTCGTTTCTTACTGGTGCCGCGGCGATCGCCGCGTCTTTCGCAACCAGCGGCGCCTTCGCCGAGGACACGCTGGATGCGGTCGGCGAAGTTCTGAAGGCCGAACGGCGCGGCGACTGGGACGACCAGTTCGACGCCCGTGCCGCCCAGGGCGCCAAGGTCGCTTCCCGTCTGCCGATCTTCAGCCCGCAGACGGTTACCCATGTCGAGGCCGCCATCGGCCAGTATCAGGGCATCGTCACAGCGGGCGGATGGCCGATCGTTCCGGCGACCAAGAAATTGAAGCTCGGCGTGGTCGATCCCGATGTCGAGGCGCTGCGCCGGCGCCTGATGGTTTCCGGCGACCTGTCGCCAAACGCCGGCATTTCGCCTGCCTTCGACACTTATGTCGACGCCGCGGTCAAGCGCTTCCAGGCACGGCACGGCCTGCCGGCCGACGGCATCATGGGCGAATATTCATACAAGGCGTTGAATGTCTCGGCGCCGGTGAGGCTCGGGCAGCTCGAAACCAACCTTGTCCGCCTTCGCTCGATGGGGGGCTTCCTCGGCGAGCGCTACGTGATGGTCAACATCCCCGCCGCTCAGATCGAGGCGGTCGAGAACGACCGCGTCGTGTCGCGCCACACCGCGATCGTCGGCAAGATCGACCGCCAGACGCCGATCCTGAATTCCCAGATCAACGAGATCATCGTCAATCCTTATTGGAATGCGCCCGAATCGATCGTCCGCAAGGACATCATTCCGCTCATGCGCAAGAATCCGAATTATTTGGCGGAGAGCCACATCCGCATTCTGGGACCCGACGGCAACGAGATCGATCCCTCGACCATCGACTGGTCGACGGAGGACGCGGCGAAGTTCCGCTTCCGCCAGGACCCCGGAGCGACCAACGCAATGGCGTCGGTGAAGATCAATTTTCCGAATCCGCACGCCACCTACATGCACGACACGCCCTCGCAGGGCCTGTTCAACAAGCTGATGCGCTTCGATTCCTCGGGCTGCGTGCGTGTCCAGAACGTGCGCGACCTCGTGACCTGGCTGTTGCGCGACACGCCGGGCTGGGATCGCCGGACCTTCGAGCAGACGATCAAGAGCGGGGCCAGCACACCGGTGGCGATCGCCAATCCGGTGCCGGTCTATTTCACATATGTTTCCGCCTGGTCGACCGGCGAGGGTGTCGTGCATTTCCGCGACGACATCTATGCCCGCGACGGCGTCGACGAGTTGCAGATCACTTCGTCGCTCTGAATCAGGCAGGCGCTTCGTCGGAGGGAGCGGTGTGCCCGGCTGGGCGATGAGGGGCGGCGTCAGTTTGCCGGAGCACACTCCATCGCGCCAGACGGTCAAGCTTCACAGTGCTTGGCAAAATACACAGATCGCATATTCAATGTTTGACGGCGCCAGGCGCTGAGCCATGTGCCGGTCAGCAAATTCCCAGGGCGTGGCGCAAAGTGGCCACCAAATTTCGCGGGGCCAACGTGGCAGGCGCGGGTCAAGTGTGTTAATGGCGCGCCGGACGGACCCCGGACATCAAGGATAAGGTAGCCATGGCAACAGTAACGGCCGCTTCGACGCACTCCGGTTCCTTCTTTTCGGCAACGCTGGCCGAGATCGATCCGGAAATTTTCGGCTCCATCCGCAACGAACTCGGCCGCCAGCGCCACGAGATCGAACTGATCGCTTCCGAAAACATCGTGTCGCGCGCCGTGCTCGAGGCGCAAGGCTCGATCATGACCAACAAATATGCCGAGGGCTATCCGGGCAAGCGTTACTATGGCGGCTGTCAATATGTCGACGTGGCGGAGCAACTCGCCATCGACCGCGCCAAGAAGCTCTTCGACTGCAATTTCGCGAACGTCCAGCCCAATTCAGGCAGCCAGATGAATCAGGCCGTGTTTCTTGGCCTTCTGCAGCCGGGCGACACGTTCATGGGCCTGGACCTGAACTCCGGCGGACACCTCACGCATGGTTCGCCGGTGAACATGTCCGGAAAATGGTTCCGCGTCGTTTCCTACGGCGTGCGCCGCGAGGATCACCTGCTCGACATGGACGAAATCGAGCGCCTCGCCCACGCGCACAATCCAAAGCTGATCATTGCCGGCGGCACCGCCTATTCGCGGACCTGGGACTTCGCGCGCTTCCGCGAGATCGCCGACGCGGTCGGCGCCTATCTGATGGTCGACATGGCCCATATCGCCGGTCTGGTCGCGGGCGGCGCGCATCCGTCGCCGCTGCCGCATGCCCATGTCGTAACCACCACCACGCACAAGTCGCTGCGCGGCCCGCGCGGCGGCATGATCCTCACCAATGACGAGGAGATCGCCAAGAAGATGAACTCGGCGGTGTTCCCGGGTTTGCAGGGCGGCCCGCTGATGCATGTGATCGCGGCCAAGGCGGTGGCCTTCGGCGAGGCGCTGAAGCCGGAGTTCAAGACCTATGCCCATGACGTCGTAACGAATGCCCGGGCGCTCGCCGACAGCCTGAAAGCGTCGGGCCTCGACATCGTGTCGGGCGGCACCGACAACCATCTGATGCTGGTCGATCTCAGGCCGAAGAACGCCACCGGCAAGCGCGCCGAGGCGGCCCTGGGCCGAGCCAATATCACCTGCAACAAGAACGGCATCCCGTTCGATCCGGAAAAGCCCTTCGTCACGTCGGGCGTGCGGCTCGGCACTCCGGCCGGCACGACGCGCGGCTTCGGTCCGGCCGAATTCCGCGAGATCGGCGACCTGATCACCGAGGTGCTCGACGGTCTGAAGGTCGCCAACTCCGACGAGGGCAACGCGGCGGTCGAGGCGGCGGTGAAGGAAAAGGTCGTCGCGCTGACCGAGCGGTTTCCGCTCTATCCGTATCTGGGGTAAGCGACAGGGAGCTATTGCGCCGCCGTCATCTCGGCAGGACGGCACGTCGCTTCACATCGACGAGAAAGCGCCGGCCCTTCTCGTCGCTGACCTGGAGCCGGTCGCCCCTGGCGGCCAGCCGGGCGATGAAAACATCCTGCACATCCTCCTCCAGCGACGGGTCATAGGGGACGTCATACACCTTCAAAGTCCACAGCTCGCGCCCGCTGGCGGGATCGATCGCGGCAATATAGCCGCCGTTCTGGCCGAAGCCGCGCGAACGGCCCCAGTGGATCGCCTCGATCCGCACGCCGTCGATCAGGACCGGCGCGACGTCCGGCGGTCCGACGCGCTTGCCGGCCGGACCGGTTGCCTCATCGCCCGGCGCGGGCAGCACGCCGGCGATCAACAGCAGCGGCAGTGCGGCAAGCAGCATGCGCCGCGCCGCGATCATCGCCGGTTGACGGTCCGTGATTCAACGTCGACGAGGTAGTGACGGCGCCGCTCGTCCACTATGTCGAGCCGTCCGTCGTCGGCTCTGATCTTCTCGATGAAAATGTCCTGGACGTCTTCCTCGAGCGCATCGTCATAGGCGATGTCGTAGATTTTCAGCACCCAAAGCTCCTGTCCGGTCACAGTGTCGGTTGCCGCAATGTAGCCGCCGTTCTGGCCGAAACCGCGCGAGCGGCCCCAGTGTATGGCCTCGATCCTGAGCTTGCCGACCGTCACCGGCTTGACCTTGGGCGGCGCCACACGCTTGGGTCGCGGCATTGACGGGTCCGTGGTCATCGCGTTCGCCTCCTTCAGGCGCGTCGCACGCTCATTTGAGCGTTTTCTTGCGGTCCGAGGCGGACAGGTATCCCGCCAGGTCAATCGCGAAATAGCCCCATGAATTGGCGTTTTCGATGGTGGAGCTGTAAGGAAAGGTCTTCTTCGGCTTCAGCCCTTCGCTGTCATATTTATGGTCATGAGTGCTGACGTCGTGGTGTGAAAGCTCGTGCACGATGGTTTCAGCGCAGAGCCACAGCTTTCCCGAATTGCCGGCAAGCCGCGTGAAGGCGCCCTCGAGGTAGATGATGGGGAAGCCGCCGCCTTCGCCGCCGCGGAAGGCGGCGCCGAAGTATTTCTTCCGTTCCTTGCGCCAGTCGAGATAATCGGTGAACACGAGCGAGGTCGAGCCGCAGCTTGCCGAGATCGCCTTGAAGCCTTCCTTCAGCTTGCCGACCGCTTCGTCCACCTTGTCGGCGCTGTCATCATCGATGAACCAGCGCTTCACCACCTCCAGCGTTGTCTTGTCCTTCTTGCCGAGCTTCGCCAGCGCGTCCATGGAGACCTTCTTGGCGCAGTGAAGCGCGTCGCACATGAGATCGCGCTCCTTCTTGGAGAAGATTTCGTCCTGGTAGCCAAGCTTGCGCTTGACCGTGGCGTCGCCGCCCGACAACTCGTCGAACACCGGCTTCTTGTAGTCGATGGCCGGCGAATAGACCCACACATCCTGGCCGCCGGTTTTCTGCGCACGATAGAGATGGCGCATGAACTCGATCAGTCCGGCGCGCTCGTTCCACTTGCCGTTCGATTTGTCGTTCTGGCAGGCATCGAAGATGATCTTCCCCTCTTTCTTGGCGTACTGCTTGCGGTCGAGCTTGATGTCCTTGGCGGCCTCGGCGACCTTCTTGCGCAATTTCTCGGGCAACTCCGCCTTGCCCGAATTGAGGCCCTTGGCGCCGAACAGCACCTTGACCCCGCAAGTGTCGGTCATGAACTTGTGCCAGTCCGGTTCGGCGAATTTCTGCGTCGCCGCGATGTTCTGGGCTTTCGTATAGACCTCGGTGAATTTCGACATGACACGAACCCCCGCGGCTCCATGTGTCCGTTCGATTGCGCTGCTGCCGTAGTCGACGACGGGGCAGTCGACCGTTGCCGACTGCAATGTCTGTTCAAGGAAGATACCAGCAAGCTCGCGAACGAACAATATTCGGAAATGTGGCCTGGGCGTCGAGCACAATGGTGGAAGATGTCAGGCACGCGCCGCTTGGAGCGGGCGAAAAAACCGACTAAGCAGGCGCTGATCGAAAAGTGCAGGATGCAGGTGAGGCATGCGCTGTCCTTATTGCCAGTCAGAAGACACGCAGGTGAAGGATTCGCGGCCCGCCGAGGATGGCGCGGCCATCCGGCGCCGGCGCGTCTGTCCGGATTGCGGCGGCCGCTTCACCACATTCGAGCGCGTGCAGCTTCGCGACCTGTTGGTGGTCAAGAAATCCGGCCGGAAAGTACCGTTCAGCCGCGACAAGCTGCTGCGCTCCATCGAAATCGCCTTGCGCAAGCGCAATGTCGATCCCGATCGGGTCGATCGCGCCGTGACCGGCATAGTGCGCCAGCTGGAAAGCAGCGGGGAGACCGAGGTTTCGTCCGGCGAGATCGGGCGGCTGGTCATGGAGGCGCTGAAGTCGCTCGACGACGTCGCCTATGTGCGGTTCGCGTCGGTCTATCGCAATTTCCGCGAGGCCAAGGATTTTCATGAGGTTCTCGGCGAGCTCAAAGCGGAAGAGGACGCCGGCTGAACGATGCCTGGAATGAACGAATTAGCGTCGCCCCATGAAGAGGCGGACCGCCGCTATATGGGGGCGGCAATCAGGCTGTCGCTGCGGCATCGCGGCCTCACCGCCGAAAATCCATCCGTCGGGGCATTGATCGTCAAGCCGGACAGCGGCGGTGCCGCGATCGTCGGCCGGGGCGTCACCGCGCTCGGCGGCCGGCCGCATGCCGAGTTGCAGGCGCTGAACGAGGCCGGTCCGGCCGCGCGCGGCGCGACCGCCTATGTGACGCTGGAGCCGTGCTCGCATATCGGCAGGTCGCCGCCTTGCGCCGACGCGCTGGTCGCGGCCGGCGTGGCGCGCGTCGTCGTGGCGACGCTCGACCCCGACAGGCGCGTGGCGGGGCGCGGTGTCTCCATCCTCAGGAAGGCCGGCATCGAGGTCGCGACCGGCTGTGGCGAGGAAGAAGCGCGCCGTGCTATGGCCGGTTTCCTGTCGTTGAAGGGGCGCGGACGCCCGTTGCTGACGCTGAAGCTCGCCGTATCGGCGGACGGCAGGATCGGCCGCGAGGGCGCCGGCCAGGTCGCGATCACGGGCGAGATCGCGCGGCGGGCGGTGCAGATGATGCGCGTCGAGCACGAGGCCATCATGGTCGGCGTCGGCACGATCGTTGCCGACGATCCGCTGCTTACGGTGCGCCTTCCAGGTCTGGAAATGCGATCGCCGGTCCGCGTCGTCATCGACCCGTTCGCGCGCACGCCGCCGGGCGCCAGGCTGCTTAAGGAAGCGGATACGCATTCCGTTCTCCTTCTTGTCAGCGAGAAGGCGCAGCGCCGTCACATCGATATCCTGCGCGAACGCCGCGCCGCCATTCGCGCCATCACCTCGGACTATCGCGGCCGATTCGACCCGCGCGAGGTTCTGCGCTCGCTGGGCGTCATGGGCCTGAAAAGCGTCCTGCTGGAAGGCGGCGCCGAAACCGCGCGGCAATTCCTCGATGCGGGAGTGGTGGATCGCATCGCGCTGTTCCAGGGGCAGGTCGCGGTTGGCGGCGGCGGAATCCCGTCGCCGGTGGTCGAGGGTACGATACCGCCGGGGTTCAGGATCGCCGGCACGAGCGTTTACGGCGATGATCGGCTGATCGAGTACGAAAGGACGGAGTGATGTTCACCGGCATCGTCACCGACATAGGCCTCATCGAGGCGGTGCGGCCGCGGCCCAAGGGCGTGCGCCTGCGGGTAGGCACGAATTATGACCCAGCGAGCATTGCCATCGGCGCCTCGATTTCAACGGCCGGCGTATGCCTGACCGTCGTGGAACTCCCCGGGGAAGGCTCGAACCGGAATTGGTTCGAGGTCGAGGCGTGGGAAGAGGCGCTGCGCCTCACGACCGCCGGCGAATGGACGCTGGGCACGCGCGTCAATCTCGAACGCGCGCTGAAGATCGGCGACGAGTTGGGCGGGCACATCGTATCCGGGCACGTCGACGGCATAGCCGAAATCGTCGCACGCGAGGAGGAGGGGGAGGCCGTCCGCTTCACGCTGGAGGCGCCCAGCCACCTCGCCAAATTCATCGCGCCAAAAGGTTCGGTGGCGCTCGACGGCACATCGCTGACCGTGAACAAGGTCGAGGGCGCGCGTTTCGACGTGCTTTTGATCCACCATTCCCTGGCCGTGACCACCTGGGGCGAGCGCAAGGCAGGCGACCGCGTCAATCTCGAGATCGACACCATGGCCCGCTATGCGGCGCGGCTGGCGGAGGCGGCGCGAGAGGGGCTTTGACGATAGCAACCGGGAATTGCAACAACTTCCGGACCAACCAGTTGCCCGTCTTGCGGTAAGCCTTCCCTTACGTCTCCTGTCCGGTGCCGGCGCGGCGATGCCAGGGATGCCGACGGCGGCGCGCCGAAACGTCTTGCGCGCCTGACCGCTTCGGCCTAAGTCACCGGCCTACCCGGAGACCTACATGGCTGGCGCTTCCCATCACGGCAAGGCTTTCATACGACCCGAGAAGGCTCATCTTCTCATTGTCGAGGCGCGCTTTCACGACGAGCTGGCCGACGCGCTTCTGGACGGCGCCACGGCCGCGCTCGATGAGGCGGGTGCGACCTATGACGTAGTGACAGTACCTGGAGCGCTGGAAATCCCGGCCGTCATTTCCTTCGCGCTCGACGGCGAGGATGATGGCGGCACCGAATATGACGGCTACGTTGCGCTGGGGACGGTGATTCGTGGCGACACCTACCATTTCGAAATCGTCGCCAACGAGTCGTCGCGCGCGCTGATGGACCTTTCGGTCGAGGAAGCGGTGGCGATCGGCAACGGCGTACTGACAACCGAGAACGAGGAGCAGGCGTGGGTGCGCGCGCGCCGCGCCGACGGCGACAAGGGCGGATTCGCGGCTCGCGCGGCGTTGACCATGATCGCGCTCAAGCAAAGGCTTGGAGCGCGCTGACCATGTCGAAGTCCGCGGGTCACGGCGACCAGCCCGTCCGGCAGGCCAACAAGCGCGGGGCGGCGCGTCTTGCCGCGGTCCAGGCGCTCTACCAGATGGATGTGGCCGGTGCCGGGCTCCTGGAAATCGCCGCCGAATACGAGGCCTTCCGGCTTGGCAAGGAAGTTGACGGCGCGACGTATCGCGAGGCGGATGCGCAGTGGTTTCGCGCCATCCTGGCGGGCGTCGTCGAGAATCAGAAGACCGTTGATCCGGTGATTCGCCAGGCGCTTACCGACGACTGGCCGCTGTCGCGCCTCGATTCGACCTTGCGCGCCATCCTGCGCGCCGGCGCCTACGAGCTGATGGAGCGCAAGGACGTGCCGGTTGCCGTCATCGTCTCCGAATATCTCGACATCGCCAAGGCCTTCTATGTCGACGAGGAACCGAAGCTGGTGAACGCGGTGCTGGATCGCATCGCGCGGCGCGTGCGCGGCGAGGGTCGCGGCAAGGACGCTTCTTGAGCGAGGCCGCGCGCCAACGCGAGGCGCGGCGGACGGCGCTCATTCTTGCCGCTTCGCAGGCGGTCATAGGCTCGGCCGCGCCCATCGCCATTTCGATCGGCGGCCTTGCCGGCTGGTATCTGCTCGACACGGACAAGTCGCTCGCGACCGCGCCGATCACCGGCTTCAATGTCGGCGTGGCGCTCGGCGCGCTCCCCGCCGCCGCGCTGATCAAGGCTCTGGGCCAGAAGAACGGCTTTCAACTCGGCACGGGGATCACCGCCATTGGCGGAGCGGCGGCGACATTCGCATTGTTCCAGGGATCGTTCTGGATGTTCGCGCTGGCTCTTATGATCATCGGCCTGGGCGGCGCCTTCGTCCAGCAGTTCCGATTCGCGGCCGCCGACAGCGCTCCGCCGGAATTCAAGGCCCGCGCCATTTCCTTCGTGCTGGGCGGCGGCATCATCACCGCCATTCTCGGGCCGCAGATCGTCATCACGACGCGGGAGCTGTTCGCGCCGGTGATGTTCGCGGGCTCGTTCGCCGCAATTATCGGGCTGGCGGCGGCCGGCGCGGTGATCCTGTCATTGCTGCGCGTACGCGATCGCGTGGCCTTGCACGAGGGCGACACCGCCGCGCCGGCCAGGCCGCTCGGTGCGATCGTATGCCAGCCACGCTTTGCCGTCGCGCTGGGCTGCGGCGTCGCCACCTATGCGCTGATGAGCTTTGTCATGACCGGCGCGCCGCTCGCGATGGTCGGGTGCGGCTTTTCGCCCGACGAGGCGACGCTCGGCATTTCATGGCACGTGATGGCGATGTTCGGGCCGAGCTTTTTCACCGGACGTCTGATCCAGCGCTTCGGCATCGAGCGCATCCTGATGCTCGGCCTGTTCCTCTTGGTCGGCTGCGCTGTCGTGGCGCTGTCGGGCATCGCGCTGTGGCAGTTCTGGACGGCTCTGATCCTGCTCGGCCTGGGCTGGAACTTCGGCTTCATTGGCGCAACCGCCATGGTTGCCGGGACTTACCGGCCGTCGGAGAAGGGAAAAGTGCAAGGTTTCCATGACTTTGTGCTGTTCAGCACGGTCGCCTTCGGCTCGCTGATGTCGGGCGCGGTCTACAACGCCTTCGGCTGGGCAATGCTGAACTGGGTGATCTTCCCCGTGACGGCCATTTGCCTTGTCGCGCTGGCGGCGCTCAAGCTTCTGGCGAAACCGTCGTCCCCCGTCAGGCGCTGACCGAAAAGCGCCGACAACCGGCAATCGGCCCTGAAAAAGCCGCCGGCCGTCCGCCTCGGACGGTGCCGGTGAAAGCATAGGGATACGACAGAAGAAGGCGGGCGCCCACGGGCGTCGGCTCGCTCGGCCGTACCACCGGTACGGCCTTCGCGACCCTCCTGGTGGATCGCCGCGCCGTCCGAGAAACAGAATGATTCAATCCAACCGCAATTTGCTCAGCCCAACGGCCCGAAAATCGAGATTGATTTTCGGAAAGCACGATGCGCAGATTCAGAGTTTTGGAGCGTTCCTTGCGCGTCCGAACGGACGCGCGGCGCTCTATTGTTCCGGGTAGCCGCAAGACAATAGCCGCGCCTACTCAATTTGGGCGAATCCGCGGCGCGTGCCGAACGAAACCTTGACGATAGCGGCTGACTTTCGCATACAGCCTGCGAACTCCGGTACTGCTCGTGCATTGTGCCAGCGCAGGTGCCGGTCTCGCTCAACGGCCGGGGGAGGGGTTCTCCGGCTATCCACCAGGGAAAAATCGGCAATGACCATGCTTTACGTCGTCATCGCCTGCGGCCTGCTTTCTGTCCTTTATGCCATCTGGGCTACTCGGTCGGTGCTCGCAGCCGACCAGGGCAACGCACGCATGCAGGAAATCGCAAGCGCCATCCGCGAGGGTGCGCAGGCTTACCTCGCTCGCCAGTATACGACGATCGCGATCGTCGGCCTGGTGGTCTTCCTGCTCGCCTGGTGGCTGCTTTCGGGAACGGCAGCGATAGGCTTTCTGATCGGCGCCGTACTTTCGGGCGCGGCCGGCTTCATTGGTATGCACGTTTCGGTGCGCGCCAATGTCCGCACGGCGCAGGCGGCTTCAAACAGCCTGGCCGCGGGCCTCGACATCGCCTTCAAGGCGGGCGCCATTACGGGCCTGCTGGTTGCCGGTCTGGCACTGCTCGGCGTCTCCGTCTACTACCTGATCCTCATCGGCCCGATGGGCCATGGCCCGGCCGACCGCACCGTCATCGACTCTCTGGTGGCGCTCGGCTTCGGCGCCTCGCTGATTTCGATCTTCGCGCGTCTCGGCGGCGGCATCTTCACCAAGGGCGCCGACGTCGGCGGCGATCTGGTCGGCAAGGTGGAGGCCGGTATTCCCGAGGATGACCCGCGCAATCCGGCGACGATCGCCGACAATGTCGGCGACAATGTCGGCGACTGCGCGGGCATGGCGGCTGACCTGTTCGAGACCTACGCGGTGACGGTCGTCGCCACGATGGTGCTTGGCTCCATCTTCTTCGGCGGCACGGCGGTTCTTGGCAGCGTCATGCTCTACCCCCTCGCCATCTGCGGAGCCTGCATCATCACCTCGATCGTCGGCACTTTCTTCGTCAAGCTCGGCGCCAATGGCTCGATCATGGGCGCGCTCTACAAGGGCCTGATCGTTACCGGCCTGCTGTCGATCCTCGGACTCGGCGCCGCCACGTCCATGACCATCGGCTGGGGCGAAATCGGCACCGTCAACGGCGCTGTGGTGACCGGCGCCAACCTGTTCATCTGCGGCCTTGTCGGCCTTGTCGTGACGGCACTGATCGTCGTGATTACCGAGTACTACACAGGCACGGGAAAGCGTCCGGTCGTTTCGATTGCCCAGGCGTCGGTCACCGGCCACGGCACCAACGTCATCCAGGGCCTTGCGGTATCGCTGGAATCGACCGCCCTGCCGGCGCTCGTCATCGTCGGCGGCATCATCTCCACCTTCCAGCTTGCGGGGCTGTTCGGAACCGCCATCGCCGTGACGACCATGCTCGGTCTGGCGGGGATGATCGTGGCGCTCGACGCCTTCGGCCCGGTCACCGACAATGCCGGCGGCATCGCCGAGATGGCGGGCCTGCCCAAGGAAGTGCGTCAGTCGACCGACGCGCTCGACGCGGTGGGCAACACCACCAAAGCGGTCACCAAAGGCTATGCGATCGGCTCGGCGGGCCTCGGCGCGCTGGTGCTGTTTGCCGCCTACAGCTACGACCTGCAATATTTCGCGGCGAACCCCACCCAGTTCCCGTATTTCGCCGACATCGGCACGGTGTCGTTTGACCTTTCGAACCCCTATGTGGTCGCCGGCCTGATCTTCGGCGGTCTCATCCCGTATCTGTTCGGGGGCATCGCCATGACGGCGGTCGGCCGCGCCGCCGGCGCGATCGTCGAGGAAGTGCGAAAGCAGTTCCGCGAGGATCCGGGCATTATGAAGGGCACTTCGAAGCCCAATTATGCCCGCGCCGTCGACCTTCTGACGAAGGCGGCGATCAAGGAAATGATCATACCATCGCTGTTGCCGGTGCTGGCGCCGCTCGTCGTCTATTTCGGCGTGCTGCTGATCTCCGGCTCCAAGGCTTCGGCCTTTGCCGCGCTGGGCGCCTCGCTGCTTGGCGTCATCGTCAACGGTCTTTTCGTGGCGATCTCCATGACTTCGGGCGGCGGCGCCTGGGACAACGCCAAGAAGTCCTTCGAGGACGGCTTTGTCGACAAGGATGGCACAAGGCACATGAAAGGCTCGGAAGCCCACAAGGCATCGGTCACGGGTGATACGGTAGGCGACCCCTACAAGGATACGGCCGGTCCGGCCGTCAATCCGGCGATCAAGATCACCAATATCGTGGCGCTTCTGCTGCTGGCGGTACTGGCGCACGGCTGAGTGCGGCCTGACGGAGTTGACATTGCCAGAGCCCGCGGGAGCAATCTCGCGGGCTCTTGTCTTTGGCGGCGCTCCAGCGGCGATCATGCCGCTATCCGGCGAAGCCATCGTCACGGCGTGAGCCGCGGGTTGGCGCGAGGCATCCCGCATGTGCTATATGGTCCCGCGACGCCGGGGCACCCACGGCGGTGCCGGTCGCCTTTGACCGCAGCAACAAGGGGAGGTACCCGCAATGAGCCTTCGTATCAACGACACTGCACCCGATTTCACCGCCGAGACCACCCATGGGCCGGTCAGCTTCCACGAATGGATCGGTGACGGCTGGGCCGTCCTCTTCAGTCATCCGAAGAATTTCACGCCGGTCTGCACGACGGAACTCGGCACCATGGCCGGACTGGAGGAAGAGTTCCGGAAGCGCAACGTCAAGATCATGGGCATTTCGGTCGATCCGGTAACGAGCCACGAAAAATGGAAGGCGGATATCAAGACGGCAACCGGCCATTCCGTCGAATATCCGTTGATTGGCGATAGCGAACTCAAGATCGCCAAGCTTTATGAAATGCTGCCCGCCAGTGCCGGAGATACGTCCGAGGGGCGTACGCCGGCCGACAACGCCACGGTGCGGTCGGTATTCGTGATCGGCCCGGACAAGAAGATCAAGCTTTCGGTCTCCTATCCGATGACCACCGGCCGCAACTTCGACGAGATCCTCCGCGTGATCGATTCCGTCCAGTTGACGGCAAAGCACCAGGTGGCGACGCCGGCCAACTGGAAGCAGGGCGAGGACGTCATCATCACGGCGGCCGTCTCCAACGAGGACGCGATCAAGCGCTTCGGCGCCTACGATGCGATCCTGCCCTATCTGCGGAAGACGAAGCAGCCCTCGGCCTGACTTCGGGCAAGGAAAAATCGTCGCAAAGCACACGCGCTGCCGATGCATCGTCGCATCGGCGGCGCGTTTGTGTCATGCGGCCGTCGCGGCCTCCTGGCGAATGTCGCCGGCAGAATGGTTCAATCCAACCGCAACTTGCCCAAGGGGGATCATGGACCTGCTTCGCTTGTTCACCCGTATGGCGTACTGGGTACGCCGCCCGCCTTCGCGGACTCATGTCATGATATCCGGCGCCGTCATTGTCCTGGCCGCGCTGCTCTATGGCATTGAGCGGACGGTCGGCTGGCCCGATTGGATGACCGTAGAGCCTCGAGCGCACCGGATATTCTGAAGCATCGCGCCGAAAGGTGGAACCCGGTGATTCTTGAAAAGCGGCGCGAATGTAGCAATAGCGACTGCCCGGTTCCGCGATCAAATCGGGCAGCTTGCTTTCGCATCAGCGCCGAATTGCTGACTACTGAGTAGGCGACTGGCCTGGCAGGCTGAGCGGTCTGCCCGCCGCGCCGGCCAGAATCTGGCCGATGAAGTTCTGGTCCTTGCCGCCGGTCGGTGTCGTGCGCGAAATGAAGTCGAAGACCCTGCCGTCCTTCAGCCCGTAATTGGCGATGTTGGCCACGCGACCGTCCGGGCCGAAATAGACGGCGAGAATACGCTGGTCGATCAGCTTGGGTTTGGCGAAGGCAACCGGCCGGTAGCGCTTCTGCGAGATGTAATAGAACACCTCGTTGTCGAAAGTCGCGGTGGTGGAGGGGCTGCCGAGCGCCAGAAGCACCTGTTCACGGCTGGAACCGACTGGAACCAGGTCGATCTGCTGCTGGTCGATCACATAGCCCTGGGTGAGGGTTTCGCCGGGCGAGAGGTCGCCCAATACCGAAGAGCTGCAGGCCGAGAGTGTAGCGGACGCGACCAGCGCGGCCGCGATCGTGACCCGCCGCGACACCAGCGCGGTCTTGATATTATTCGGCCTCACCGACAACTCCATAGTGCCCCCCGGCGCGCCTTGCGCGCCACCGCAAATCCGGTAAACCAGCTTGGATGCCGATGCAACAACACCAGCCGGCGGAAGGCGCGCTTCCGGGAGTAGTAACATGTTCCAACGTCTGTTCGGTCGCGAACGAAACCGCAACCGCCAGATAGTTGGCGCCGTTTACACGGAAATCGTGGCGGCGGCGCGGCGCGAGACTTTTTTTTCCGACTGGGAGGTGCCGGACACGCCGCTTGGCCGGTACGAGATGGTGTCCCTGCATATGTTTCTGGTTCAGCATCGTTTGCGCGGCGAAACGGGCGCGGCGGGAGACGTTGCGCAGGCATTGATCGACGAGTTCTTCCTGGAGGTGGACCATTCGCTGCGCGAGCTTGGCATCGGCGATGTCGGGGTGCCGAAGCGGATGAAGAAGCTGGCGCGAATGTACTATGGCCGCACCGCGACATATGGCGCCGCGCTTGATGCCGGCAACCTGGCGGAACTGACCGCGGCGCTGGCCCGCAATGTCAGGCCGGAGACCAGGGACTGGCCAGACGCCGGCGCGCTCGCGGCCTATGTAATTCGCGCCGCCGCGGCGCTTGGCGGCCAGCCGACGGGCGACATATGTGCCGGAAGGGTCATATTCCCATCGCCGGCCCCGCGTGAAGAGGAGCCGTAGCGTCATGAAAAATCCTGCCGCAAGCAGCCCGATCAGCTTCGAGGTCAGCGTCACCCGTCTGCCAAGGAAGGGAATGCCGGTGGTGATCGAGGCGAGCGAAACGCAGCGCGCCGCCCTTGCCGAAGAGCACGGCCTGCTGGCGGTCGAGCGCCTGCGCGCCGAGCTCGCCGTGTCGGGCTGGAAGCGCAATGGCGTAAAGATCGAGGGACGCGTCGAGGCCCGGATCGTGCAGTCCTGCATCCTCACGCTCGACCCCATCCCGAACAGCATCGCGGAGGAGATATCGGCCGTTTTCCTGCCCGAGGACTCCAGGCTCGGCCGCGAATTGTTCGGTGAGGGTGGCGAGATCCTGATCGACGTCGACGGTCCCGACAGCCCCGAGACGTTCTCCGGTGACCGCATCGATGTCGGTGCGCTCGTGGAGGAGTTGTTCGGGCTGGCGATAGATCCCTACCCGCGCAAGCCCGGCGCTTGCCTGCCGTCGGACGCGCCAGCCGCGCCGCCGTCGCAGGAGGGCGAGTTGCAACGCAAGCTGCGAAAGCTCTTCCCTGATACCTGATTTCCAGGGTACGGCGATCCGAAATACGTTGTGTGGCGAAACAAAACCGCTATTTTCCCACGCACCCGACCGGGCCCGACGTTTGCCACGACAGCGAGATCAACCACGCGTGATTAGGATTTCCATCGATGCCATGGGCGGCGATCACGGGCCATCGGTTGTCATGCCGGCGCTGGCGAAGGTAGCCCTGCGGCGTCCCGACATCAACTTCATCGTGTTCGGGCGCACCGAAGTTGTGCGGCCCGAACTCGACAAGTTCCCGTCGCTGAGCGGGGTCACGCAATTGGTGCATTGCGATGTCGCCGTGCGAATGGACGACAAGCCGAGCCAGGCGCTGCGCCACGGGCGCTGGAAATCGTCGATGTGGCGGGCGATCGAGGCGGTCAAGAGCGGCGACGCCGACGGCTGCGTTTCGGCCGGCAATACAGGCGCGCTGATGGCGATGTCGAAATTCTGCCTCCGCACGATGGCCAATATCGAGCGGCCGGCGATCGCGGCGATCTGGCCAACCGTGCGCGGCGAAAGCGTCGTGCTCGACGTTGGCGCGACCATCGGCGCGGATTCGCATCAACTTGTCGATTTCGGCATACTTGGCGCGGCGATGGCCCGTGCCGTGTTCGGAATAGAGCGGCCGAGCGTCGGCCTGCTGAATGTCGGTGTGGAGGAGATCAAGGGCCAGGAAGAGGTCAAGGATGCCGGCCGGCTTTTGCGCGAGGCGAATCTCGCCTCGATGCAATATCACGGGTTCGTGGAAGGCGACGATATCGGCAAGGGCACCGTCGACGTCGTCGTGACCGAAGGGTTCGCCGGCAACATCGCGCTGAAGACCGCGGAAGGCACGGTCAGGCAGGTCTCCACCTATCTGCGTGCGGCCATGAACCGGACGCTGATGGCCCGGATCGGATATTTTCTTGCCAGGGACGCCTTTAACCGCTTGCGCGAGAAACTGGACGTACGCAAGGCCAATGGCGGCGTGTTCCTGGGTTTGAACGGCATTGTCGTCAAGAGCCATGGGGGCACGGACGATGAAGGCTTTGCCGCCGCGATTGAATTGGCCTACGACATGATTCGCAACCGGCTGCTCGATCGGATCGAGGCGGATCTCGATCTCTTTCATGCGCGCCATCCTTACTCGGCGCGAACCGCAACGCCGGAACAGGCCAAGCAGTAGGAACAAAAATGCTCAGATCCGTCGTGCGCGGGGTTGGTTCCGCACTACCGCGCCGCATCATGAAGAACAGCGAATTCGAGGGCCTGCTCGACACGTCCGACGAGTGGATCGCGCAGCGCACGGGGATACGTCAGCGGCACATTGCGTCGGCCGACGAGACCACCGCGTCGCTGGCCGAAGCCGCGGCAAGGGCGGCGCTGTCCAATGGCGGGCTGGAGCCGGGCGATATCGACCTTATCGTGCTTGCCACCTCGACGCCGAACAACACCTTTCCGGCCACCGCCGCCGAGGTGCAGCACCGGCTCGGCATTCGTGGCGGCTTTGCCTTCGATCTGCAGGCCGTGTGCAGCGGCTTCGTCTATGCGGTCGCCACCGCCGACGCGCACATTCGGGCCGGCATGGCAAAGCGCGCCCTGGTCATCGGCTCGGAGACATTTTCCCGCATTCTCGACTGGACGGATCGCACGACCTGCGTGTTGTTCGGCGACGGGGCGGGTGCGATCGTGCTGGAGGCGATGGAAGGCGAGGGAAGTGTCGCCGACCGCGGCGTGCTTGCTGCAAGCTTGCGCTCCGACGGCGCGCACAAGGACAAGCTCTATGTCGACGGCGGGCCGTCGACCACCGGCACGGTCGGCCACCTGCGCATGGAGGGGCGGGAGGTGTTCAAGCACGCGGTCGGCATGATCACCGACGTGATCGAAAGCACTTTCTCGCAGGCGGGGATCACGGCGGACGACCTGACATGGTTCGTTCCGCATCAGGCCAACAAGCGCATCATCGACGCTTCCGCCCGAAAACTAGGGATCGCCGACGGAGAAGGTGGTGATTACCGTCGACCTGCACGGCAACACGTCGGCCGCGTCGGTGCCCCTGGCGCTCGACGTCGCGGTGCGGGACGGCCGCATTCGCAAGGGCGACCTTGTGCTTTTGGAGGCGATGGGCGGTGGCTTCACCTGGGGCGCCGTCCTTATCCGCTGGTAGGCGCGCGCAACGCCGCAGGCTCCGGCGAGGAGAATCTGTCGGCTTCCGGCGGCGTAGCCCAAAAGGATAATGCAATAACGCGGCGTCAACGGCCCATTCTATTCAACCGGCCGGTTCGCTTCTTGACCTCATCTAGGCAATTTCCTAACGTCCTTCTGACGGAGGAGGGTGAGAAAGCCATGGCGGGAAAGACACTTACGCGCGCCGATCTCGCTGAGGCGGTCTATCGAAAGGTAGGGCTTTCGCGCACCGAGTCCGCCGAACTGGTCGAGTTGGTTCTCGACGAAATCTGCGAAGCGATCGTTCGCGGCGAGACAGTGAAACTGTCGTCATTCGCCACGTTCCAGGTTCGCGGCAAGAATGAGCGCATCGGCCGCAACCCCAAGACAGGGGAGGAGGTACCGATCCTCCCGCGGCGGGTCATGACGTTCAAGGCCTCGAATGTTTTGAAAAACCGCATCCTGCGCGCCCATCAACAGAGGGTGAAGTCCGGAAAATAGCGGGTTTATTCCGAATTGCCGGTTGACGAAGCGTGCCTGCGTTGCGGTAGGCCTTGAAATCCGTGGTCCAAAGGTCTGAAATGAATCGCGAATTGGTTCGGCTACCCTTACGCCGCCGAGGCGTTTCGGGCATGCTTCCTTGCCGCAGATGTGGTGGTGACCATGGACAAGAGCCCCGACGCATTTCGTACGATCTCAGAAGTCGCGGAGGATCTGGACCTGCCGCAGCATGTGCTGCGTTTCTGGGAGACCCGGTTCAACCAGATCAAGCCGATGAAGCGCGGCGGCGGCCGGCGCTACTATCGGCCCCAGGACGTCGACCTGATCAAGGGCATCAAGCACATGCTCTACGAGCAGGGCTACACGATCAAGGGCGTGCAGAAGCTCCTGCGCGAAAGCGGCAATCATTTCCTCGTTGCCGTTGGCAGTGGCGACGTGGCCGCGATCGAGGCGATTGCCCAGCGCAAACAGGCGGCCGCCGCCGTTCCGCTGACGCCAGCCGCCCAGCCCCGCGCCGACGACGAGGTGCTTGTCGGCGAGTCAAAGGCTAAACCCAGCCGCCGCTTTTTCGGTCTTGGCAAGGCAGAGGAGGAAGGCCCGGTGCAGGCCGACCAGGCGAAGCTGTCCCGCGACAACCGCGCGCTGCTGCAGGAGGCGCTGTTCGATCTCCTGGAGTGCAAACGGCTGCTGGATCAGGTGCGCTGAACTCAGCCTGGTGGGCCAATGTCAATCCGCGAAGGAGTCCCGCATGAGCCGGCCGGCCGAAAGCGCGCGCTACGTCGAAGGCATGGCAACGCGTCGCGCGGTTCTCGGCGACGCGCATGTCGGCCGGGCCGAAGCGGCGAAGACCGACTTCGACGCGGCTTTCCAGGAGATGATCACCGAGGCGGCGTGGGGCCATGTCTGGTCACGGCCGGACTTGACGAGGCGCGAGCGATCGTTGATCACCGTCGCGCTGCTGGCGGCGCTTGGCCACGATGAAGAGTTGGCCATGCACATACGCGCGACCGCCAACACCGGCGCGACCGCCGAGGACATTCGCGAGACACTGCTGCATGTCGCGATCTATGCGGGTGTGCCGGCCGCGAATCGCGCGATCAAGATCGCCAAGAGAATCTATATCGAGATGGATGAAAAAGCCGGCAAGCCATGACCACTTCGAATTCCCCGTCGAACCGCGGCCCGGAAACCGGTGGCTTCTTCCAGCGCGACCGATCCTGGCATCCGCCTGCCTTCACTCCGAGCTACAAGACCTCGGTGCTGCGCTCGCCGCGGCGGGCGCTGCTGTCGCTCAACTGCACGCTGTCCGAAATCACCGGCCCGGTATTCGGCCACGACATTCTGGGTGAACGCGACAACGACCTGGTCCACAATTTCGCCAGGCCGGGCGAGAGCGCGATCGGCCCGCGCATCATCGTTTACGGGCGGATGATCGATGAGCGCGGGGCAGGGGTCTCGGGCGCCTTGCTCGAATTCTGGCAAGCCAATGCCGGCGGTCGATATCGCCACAGGAAGGAGACTTACCTGGCGCCGCTCGACCCGAACTTCGGCGGCTGCGGGCGCACGATCACCGGTGAGGACGGCTCCTACGCGTTTCGCACGATCCAGCCCGGTCCCTATCCGTGGCCCAACGGTCCGAACGACTGGCGCCCGGCGCACATCCACTTCTCCGTCTTTGGGCATGGCTTCGCGCAGCGGCTGATCACGCAGATGTATTTCGAGGGCGATCCGATGATCTGGAAGTGTCCGATCGTCAGGACCATCAACGATCGGCGCGCGATCGAGGGCCTTACCGCCGCGCTCGACATGGAGGCGACGATCCCGATGGATGCGCGCGCCTACAAATTCGACATCGTTCTGCGCGGCCGCCGTTCGACGCTGTTCGAGAACCGCATGGAGGGCAACTGATGGCCCAGAGCCTCGACCGCCTCAAGGAAAGCGCCTCGCAGACCGCGGGGCCGTATGTCCATATCGGCCTGACACCGAATTTTTCCGGCATCGAAGGCGTTTATGGCTTCGACCTCGGTGCTTCCATGGTCAGCGACAAGACAAAGGGCGAGCGCATCAAGGTCAGGATGCGTGTAATTGACGGCGCCGGTGCGCCGCTGAAGGACGCACTGGTCGAGATCTGGCAAGCCGATGCGGACGGCATTTATAACTCGCCGTCGGATTTGCGCGGCACCGCCGATCCGAACTTCACCGGCTGGGGTCGGCTGCCGACCGATATGGCGACGGGAGAGTGCGTGTTCGAAACGGTCAAGCCCGGCAGGGTGCCGTTCTTCGACGGACGCATGATGGCGCCGCACATAACGGTGTGGATCGTGGCGCGCGGCATCAATATCGGCCTCCATACGCGCATGTATTTCGGCGACGAGGCGACGGCCAATGCCGAGGATCCGGTGCTGGCGCGCATCGAGCACAAAGCCAGGGTACGGACGCTGATTGCGCCCCGCCAGGGCGACATCTACGCTTTCGACATCCACCTCCAGGGCGAGGACGAGACCGTCTTCTTCGACATATGATCGCGGCCTTCGATCACCCCTTCCTGTCCGGACTCCTCGGCGACGAGGAGATGGCCCACCGGCTCGGCGTCGAAAGCGAGATTGCCGCCATGTTGCGATTCGAGATCGCGCTGGCCGAAGTGGAAGGCGAACTGGGCATCATTCCGGCCGGAGCGGCGGAAGCCATTGCAAATGCGCTAGATGATTTTAGCCCTGAAATGGCAGGGCTGAGGGCCGGGACGGAGCGCGACGGCGTCGTCGTGCCTGAACTCATTCGCCAGATCAGGCATGCGGTCGGGCAACCGCATGGCGAACACGTGCATTTCGGCGCCACCAGCCAGGACGTGATCGATACGGCGATGGTGCTGCGGGCCAAGGCATGCATCGGCCTGCTGCATGGAAGGCTCGAAGCGTTGGCGGCTGCGCTCGCCACGCTCGGCCAGCAGTTTGGCGAGAGGCCGCTGATGGGCCGCACGCGAATGCAGCCGGCGATCCGGATCGCGGTTTCCGACCGCCTTTCAACTTGGCTGGGACCATTGCTGCGACACATCGAACGGCTTGAAGCGGTTCGAAGATCCGTTCTGGTGGTTCAGTTCGGCGGGGCGGCGGGAACGCTGGAGAGGTTCGGCGGCAAGGGTCCCGCCGTCCGCGCGGCCCTGGCCGACCGGCTCGGACTGGGCGACGCGCCGCAATGGCAAAGCCAGCGCGACCGCGCGGCCGAACTGGCCAACTGGCTGGCGCTGCTGACCGGCAGCCTCGGAAAGTTCGGACAGGACATTGCGCTGATGGCGCAGGCGGGCGACGAAATACAGCTCGCTTCTGGTGGCGCGTCGTCCGCCATGGCTCACAAGTGCAATCCGGTCGACGCCGAGGTGCTGGTTACGCTCGCCCGCTTCAACGCGGTACAGCTTTCCGGAATGCATCAAGCGCTCGTCCATGAGCAAGAACGATCCGGCGCGGCCTGGACACTCGAATGGATGATCCTGCCGCAGATGCTCATTTCGGCCGGAACATCGACGCGCGTCGCCGACAGGCTGGTACGAAACATCAGGGCGATCGGCGGCCAAGCGACCTGATTCGCCGGCGCTCGGATCGCACCTTGGCCGGACACGCCCGGGTTGTGGCCAGCCCTGCCGGGCACTGCTCCCCGCAAGCGGGCAGAAGGTCGCCGGCCGCAACGGAGGCACTCTTTTCCGCGCTGTGGCGATTGGCAAAATCCTCGAAGGAAGTGTCCTTCGCCCCTCTTGCGAGGAGAAGTGCCCTTGCTTTAGTTTGCTATCGGTTGTGGATCGGCAAGCGCCGCGGCAGGCCGGCTGACCGGCACGGATGTCCTTGACGCCCTCCTGGACAAGGCCTTTTCCCCGTTTTGCACGAGCATTTTCCTGAAGGAGGCGTGCATTCCGCCGTCGGTATAGGCATGTCCTGTCAGGCCAGGGCCCGTCGACAGGAGCTTCTCCATCGCGACGCGGTCGGCTTCGGAACGCTTTGCCACCGCCGGATTCTCCTGCGTCACCGCGGGAGGGCAGGGCGCCAGCGGATCACCGGGCTCGCCTCCCTGAAATTCGGTGTTGAAGACATAGCGCTTTCCGCAATAGGACACTTTCGGCGGGCGGCGCGTCACTTCGAAAATATCGCTGCCCTTCTTCAGGTCGGTCCAGAACTCAAAATTCGGATCGCTGCTGTTCATGGCGAGGTTCCGAGGCGTCATGCGGAAAGGATACGCCTGCACCTGGAAGGTGCGTTGCCCTCCCCTCAGGGCATCGCGGACGACGGCGTAGATTTCCGCCACGCCGTCGTCGGTCATCGCATAGCAACCGGCCGACGAGCAGGCGCCATGCACCATCATGGCGTTGCCCGTGTAGCCGAGTGACTGTTCCAGCCTGTTGGGATAGCCGAGGTTGAAGGCGAGATAGTATCGCGACTTGGGATTCAGCATCCGGACGTCGATTTGGTAGAAGCCCTCGGGAGCCTGTCGATCACCCTCCCGCATTTTCGGCCCGAGCTTCCCGGACCAGCGGCACATCGGGTAAGTCTTGAGCAGCGCGTAATATCCACGGCGGTCGCGCTTCCAGACCTCCAGTTCGCTCTCCTGCTTGAAAATTCGCACGAGGATCGGCGACGATGGCGACATGGACTTGCGGGTCATCTCGGCCACAAGTTTGGCCGGGATGGGCTGGATCGCCCTGGTGTCGGAATCGAGTGACGACATGCACCCGGTCGTCAGGATTCCGACCAGTATCGCTGGCAAAAGGCGGGTTAAAATTCGCAGCAAAACGACCTCTCGGCGTAGTGACCTGATGTTCCTATTATCCCTTACCATGGTTAATTGTTGGTTTGCTACCTGACAAGAGATCAACCCCATAGCGATGCAAAGTCCAGCCTTTCAGGCGTTTCGGCCGCCAAATCGAGGCGAGGCGGCCGGGGTTGGCGGGGCGGCGGCTGGACGTCATGGCGTGATCCAGAAGCCAAGCAGCAGGAGGACAAGGGCGCCTATGCCGATGATGACAATTGTTGTTTTGTCCATGCCCGAATTCCAGCCGGCCGCAGACTACGAAAGCCAAAGCATCAGGCTCCGTCTCAAGGGCTGGCGCCGAAGAATGTCATCCTGGTCAGCAGCGTATATTCGGACTCGATCGCCATGATCCATACGAAAACCAGAACGGCGACCGGCGGGACCAGGATGGCGTAGACGAGCGCGAGGCGCTCCCAGGCCATGTGCATGAAGACGGCGACGATCAGGCCCGCCTTCAGGATCATGAAGATCAGGATGAGCGTCCATCTCAGATAGCCTTGCACGTGGAGATAGTCGACCATGTATGAGCCGGCGCTCAGAATGAACAGCCAGCCCCAGACCACCATATAAAGCCTGATCGGGTGTTCCTGATGGGTTTCCGTGTGGACAGGGCCCGCCAGCGTATCGTGCCCGTGAACGGCATGCGCCCCATGCGCGGTTGTTTCAGCCATGACCTGCCTCACCAGAGATAGAAGAACGCGAAGATGAAAACCCAGACGAGATCGACGAAGTGCCAGTAGAGGCCCATGATCTCGACATTCTCGTAGGTGCCGCGCCGGCTTGTGAAGAAGCCTCGCGCTCCCACGTCGTAGTCGCCGCGCAACACCTTGCGGGCGATGATGATCAGGAAGATCACGCCGATGGTCACATGGGTTCCATGGAAGCCGGTGATCATGAAGAAGGACGAGCCGAACTGCGCCGCGCCCCACGGATTGCCCCAGGGCCGCACGCCTTCCGAGATCAGTTTGCTCCACTCGAAGGCCTGCATGCCGACGAAAGCCGCGCCAAGGACCGCGGTGAGCAGCATCAGCACCGCCGTCTTGCGACGGTCGCGCCGATAGCCGAAATTGACGGCCATCGCCATCGTGCCGCTCGACGAGATGAGCACGAAGGTCATGATGGCGATCAGGATCAGCGGGATATCCCTCCCTGCGATATGCAGGGCGAACACCTCGCTCGGATTGGGCCAGGGCACCTTTGTCGACATGCGCGCCGTCATGTAGGACAGCAGGAAGCAGCCGAAGATGAAGGTGTCGCTGAGAAGAAAGATCCACATCATGGCCTTTCCCCAGGAGACTTTCTTGAATGCCCGCTGATCCGAACCCCAGTCGGAAACTACACCCTCCAGTCCGTCCGGGCGCGGGGACATCTGGCCGGTATGTGTCAAGCTCGCGTCAGCCATTCGCTCGTTCCTTCACGTCAGCAATTGGCGGCAAAGATCGATGAAGTCGTTCGCCCATCCGGCAAGCAGGACCAGGATCGCCAGCCAGATGAACAGCAGGAAATGCCAGTACATGGCGCAAAGCTCGACGCTTTGGCGCATAAGGTCGCGGGGTGCGCCGCGCCACGCCTTCACGCCGGTCCGGCCGAGCGCGACGAGCCCGCCGGCGATGTGCAGCCCGTGTATCCCCGTCAGCAGATAGAAGAAACTGGTGGCGGGGTTGCCGGCCAGGAGATAACCGCCGGCGGAAAGTTCACGCCACGCCGTTACCTGGCCGGCGAGGAACGCCAGCGCCGTAAGACCGCCCGTCAGAAGTGCCAGCCGCAGAGTGTCCGGCTGGTCCTTGCGGGCCGCAAGCACCGCGATGTGGAGCGCGACACTGCTCAAAACCAGGATAGAAGTGTTGAACCACAGCACGCCGGGCAAGGGCGGCGAGCGCCAGTCCGACAGTTCCATGCGCATGAAATAGGCGCTGGCGAACAGCGCGAACAGGCAGCCCACGACGGCAAGGAAAACGCCGAGGCCGAGTTTGGCCGTCGGCACGCCCGTCGATTCGAGGCCGGCATATTGGTCGGTTGCTCCCTGTTCGAGCCATGGCTTCGACATCAGCCGCTGCTGCGCCAGCCACCAGAAGGAGATGCCGGCAATCACCAGGAGGAAGACGAGAATGACGCTCATGTCACTGCCTTGCCGGGCCAGGGGTCGTTCTGCGGGATAAAGTCCCGCGGCGCGCCCGGGACGCTGTAGTCATAGGCCCACCGATAGACGATCGGCAGATGCTTGCCCCAGTTGCCATGCGGCGGCGGCGTGGTCGGTGTCTGCCATTCGAGACTGGTGGCGCGCCACGGATTGCCGCCCGCCTCCCTGCCGTAACGCAGGCTCCAGAGCATGTTGAACAGGAATACCATCTGGGCGAAGCCGACGATAAGGGCCACAACCGTGATGAAGGCGTTGAGCGTATGCACGGAGTCGGGGATGAAAGCCGTCTCGCCAAGCTCCGGGTAACGCCGCGGCACGCCCACCAGGCCGACATAGTGCATGGGGAAGAAAATGGCGTAGGCGCCGACGAAGGTGACCCAGAAATGGAACTGGCCCATCCACTGGTTGAACATTCGGCCGGTAATCTTTGGGTACCAATGATAAAGCGCGCCGAACACGACAAGAATAGGCGCCACACCCATCACCATGTGGAAATGCGCGACCACGAACATCGTGTCGGACAGCGGCACGTCCACCACGACATTGCCGAGGAAAAGGCCGGTCAGGCCGCCGTTCACGAAGGTGACGATGAAGGCGAGCGCAAACAGCATCGGCACGGTGAGGTGGATGTCGCCGCGCCACAGGGTGAGCACCCAGTTGTAGACCTTGATTGCGGTCGGTACGGCGATGATCAGCGTCGTCGTAGCAAAGAAGAAACCGAAATAGGGATGCATGCCGGAAACATACATGTGGTGCGCCCACACGATGAAGGACAGCGCGCCGATGCCGACGATCGCCCACACCATCATGCGATAGCCGAAGATGTTCTTGCGCGCATGCGTGCTGATCAGGTCGGAGACGATGCCGAAGGCAGGCAGCGCGACGATGTAGACTTCCGGATGGCCGAAGAACCAGAACAGGTGCTGGAACAGGATCGGGCTGCCGCCGCCATAGCTTAGCTGCTCGCCCATCTCGACCAGCGCGGGCATGAAGAAGCTGGTGCCGAGCAGACGGTCGAACAGCATCATCACGCAGGCGACGAACAGTGCCGGGAAGGCCAGCAGCGCCATGACGGTGGCCGTAAAGATGCCCCACACCGTAAGCGGCATGCGCATCAGGGTCATGCCGCGCGCGCGGCCCTGCAGCACGGTCACCACATAGTTCAGCCCGCCCATGGTGAAGCCGATGATGAAGAGGATCAGCGAGACCAGCATAAAGATGATGCCCGCGTCCTGACCGCCCGGCGTGCCTGACAGGATCGCCTGCGGCGGATAGAGCGTCCAGCCTGCGCCGGTCGGTCCGCCGGGGGCGAAGAAGCTTGCGACCAGCACGAGCACCGCAAGGAGATAGATCCAGTAGCTCAGCATGTTCACATAGGGGAACACCATGTCGCGGGCGCCCACCATCAGCGGAATCAGGTAGTTGCCGAAGCCGCCGAGGAACAGCGCGGTCAGGAGATAGATCACCATGATCATCCCGTGCATGGTGACGAACTGATAATAGGCCTCGGGCGTGATGAAATCGAACGTGCCCGGGAAGCCAAGCTGCAAACGCATCAGCCATGACAGCACGAGCGCCACGAGCCCGATCGCGGTGGCCGTCCCGCCATATTGAATCGCGATGATCTTGGCGTCCTGGGAAAAGACGTAGGTCGTCCACCAGCTATGAGGATGGTAAAGCTCAACGTCAGGGACTTCCGCGGGCGTGATCGCATCAACCTCGCGAGGCGTGATATCGACCATCACGTCACCTCCTGCTTCTCCGGCGTGGCCCCAAGCGGCTCGGGCCGCGTCACATGCAATGTGCTATGCCGCTGTCTCCATGCTCATTGCTGGACCTCGCCCGCCGCGCCCACTTGTTCGGGCGCCGACAACTGGGCAAAGGTCGACTGCTCCTGCAGCCAAACCTGGTAATTCTCCGGCGTGTCGACCGCGACCACACCGCGCATGAAACCGTGCCCGGTGCCGCAAAGCTCGGCGCAGAGCACCTCGAAGCTTCCGGTGCGGATCGGCGTAAACCAGAAATAGGTCACCGAGCCGGGAATCATATCCATCTTGGCGCGGAACTCCGGGACATAAAAATCATGCAGCACGTCGATCGAGCGCAGCAGCATCTTCACCGGCTTGCCGATCGGCAAGTGCAGGTCGGCCGCCTCGACCACGACATCGTCCTGGCCGTTCGGATCCTCGGGATTGATGCCCAGCGGGTTTTCGGGACTGACCAGCCGGCTGTTGGAGGTGCCGAGCTTGCCGTCGGCGCCCGGCAGGCGGAAGCTCCACTGCCATTGCTGGGCAATGACCTCGACTTCGGTCGCGTCTTTCGGGACGGTTATGAACTGGTGCCAGACATAAAGGCCCGGAGCAAGCAGGGCGGCAACGCCGATGCCCGTCACCACGGTCAGCCAGGTCTCCAGACGCTTGCTCTCCGGCTCGTAATGGGCCTTTGACCCCTCCTTGTGGCGGAATCGCCAGACGCAGTAGGCCATGAACAGAACGACCGCGGAAAACACGACGCCGGTGATCCAGAAAGTGATCACCAGCGTGTGGTCGATATAATCCCAGTTCGACGCAATCGGCGTCCACCACCATGGGCTCAGCGCGTGAAACAGCACGGAGCCCACGACGACGAGAACGAGTACAAGCGCTAGCGCCATGCTCCGTTCCTCCAGACATTCCAACTGAGATCGTCGAGTACACTCATAAGGAGCAATCTCGGTACACTCATAGGGTGTCCTGATCATCATGCGTTATTTGTGCTGAAAATTCCAGTGTCCGATAGTCGAGACCTTTTGTTCCAGCAGTCGGATCGCGAAGGGCTTGTGAATGGCGGGCCACGGACGCTACGGGGCGCCGGTTTGAGGGCATTTCCGACTTCCGATTACCGCCTGTGGATGGTGGAGATGCGGGTACAATTCGGTTCGCCGGGCGCACCCGGTGCGCACGCCTGATTCGCCGATCGGCGAGACGGGGCTGCCGGACGCGGTGGGCCGCGAGAGCCGGAACAGGCATTGCCGCTGTCGGCCTGTTGTGTTCCTGAGCGCCGGGCCCACTTTTCTTCGTACCCTCTCTGTCCGGCAGGACACCGAGGCAGGGTTGAGGCGCTACTTGCCAAGGCGACCGGCTAACAGCGGACGACTCTACCCCCCTTTGAGCCGGGGCTTGAGGTGGTAAGACAGAGAGGCGTCATGGGCCGCCCAATAGACGGTCAAGCGCAGTCAGTTCGGCCTGCAGCCTGTTCATGGAGCGCTGGCCGCTTAGCGCCGATGCGCAGCGTCGTATCCGCTGATAGCGGTCGGTGGAAGTGTTCCGGCGCAATCACTGTCGACAAGTCTTTAAAATATAGGAAATAGCGAACCGGATGGACTTTGCTGGTTATATCTTTCCAGATATAACCGAATCGACTGCGGTCGCCGACCGTGAACGGATCGCATTGTCATAAGAGGGAGTTCGTCGCCATGACGAGGATTGGACACGGGTTGCGGCTGCTGGCGGCGGCCGGTTGGGTGTCGGGGCTGTTGCTGGCAGGGGCGCCTGCAGCGGCGGCCGAGGGCAAGTTGACCGTTTTCGCCGCCGCGAGCCTCAAGAACGCGCTCGATGCCGTCAACGCGGCCTGCGAAGCCGAAGCGGGTGAGAAGGCGACGATCTCCTATGCCGCGAGCCCGGCGCTTGCCAAGCAAATCGAGCAGGGCGCACCGGCGGACGTCTTTTTCTCGGCCGATCTCGACTGGATGAAATATCTTTCCAAAAGAAAGCTGATCAAGCCGGACACCGAGACGGAACTGCTTGGCAACCGCATCGTGTTGATCGCGCCGGCGGATTCGTCGGCCGCGACGGGAATCGCACCTAATTTCGAACTCGCCGGCCTGCTTGGCGACGGCCGGCTTGCCATGGCCAATGTCGATGCGGTGCCCGCCGGCAAATATGGCAAGGCCGCCCTGGAGACGCTCGGTGTCTGGGCCTCGGTCGAAAACAAGGTGGCACAGGCGGAGAACGTGCGCGCCGCGCTGGCGCTGGTCTCGACCGGCGAGGCGCCGCTCGGCATCGTCTACCAGACCGACGCCAAGGCCGAACCCAAGGTCAAGGTGGTAGGCATTTTTCCGCAGGACACGCATCCCCCGATCGTCTATCCGGTGGCCGAGACCGCCGAAGCCAAAAGCGAAACCGCTCCGGCCTTCCTGAAATGCCTGCGGTCGGCCAAGGCCTCGGCGCTTTTCGAGCAACACGGTTTCACGGTATTGGTGCCGCCGGCGTCGAACTGATTTCGGATGAAGCATGGAGTGGCTGGCCCTCAGTCCGGATGAGCTGACCGCGGTCCGGCTCTCCATAAAGGTTTCGAGCTGGGCGACACTTGTCGGCCTGCCTTTCGGTATTGCCATCGCCTATCTGCTCGCCCGCAAGGACTTCTGGGGCAAGGCGCTGGTCAACGGCGTCGTCCACATGCCGCTGATCCTGCCGCCGGTCGTCACCGGATACCTCCTGCTCATCACCTTCGGCAAGCGCGGCCCGGCGGGCTCGTTCCTGTACGAGACCTTCGGCATCGTCTTTGCCTTCCGCTGGACGGGTGCGGCGCTTGCCTGCGGGGTGATGGCCTTTCCCTTGATGGTGCGGGCCATCCGCCTATCGATCGAGGCGGTCGACAGAAAACTCGAGGCGGCGGCGGGTACGCTCGGCGCCAATCCGGCATGGGTGTTCGCCACCATCACCCTGCCCCTTATCCTGCCGGGCATCATCGCCGGCATGATCCTTTCCTTCGCCAAGGCGATGGGAGAGTTCGGGGCGACTATTACGTTCGTTTCCAACATTCCGGGCGAGACGCAGACTCTGCCTTCGGCGATCTACACCTTCACCCAGGTGCCGGGCGGAGACCTCGGCGCGCTCAGGCTCACCCTGGTGTCGATCGCGATTGCCATGGTCGCGCTGGTCGCCTCCGAGATATTGGCGCGCCGCGTCAGCCAGCGGTTCGATGTTGAATGACGCTATCCGTCCGAATTCGCCACCGGCTTGGGGATTTCCAGCTCGATGCCGCTTTCGAGAGCAGCGGGCGGCTGACGGCGCTGTTTGGTCCGTCCGGCTCCGGCAAGACCTCGCTGATCAACCTGATCGGCGGGCTCATCCGTCCGGCGCAAGGCCGAATCGCAGCCGACGGCCGCATATTGGTGGACACCGGCGCTGGAATCTTCGTGCCGAAACATCGCCGCCGCATCGGCTATGTGTTCCAGGACGCGCGGCTTTTCCCGCACCTTACGGTCCACCAGAATCTCTCCTATGGCCGCTTCTTCACGCCGGCGGCGGAACGCTACGCCGACTTCGGCGCGGTCGTCGATCTGCTTGGCATCGGCCATCTCCTGTCGCGCAAGCCCGAATCGCTGTCGGGCGGCGAGAAACAGCGCGTGGCGATCGGCCGCGCGCTGATCGCCAGCCCGAAACTGATCCTGATGGACGAGCCGCTGGCCTCGCTCGACGATGCGCGCAAGGCCGAGATCATGCCCTATATCGAGCGGCTGCGGGACGAGACCCGGATCCCGATCGTCTATGTCAGCCATTCCGTCGCCGAGGTCGTGCGGCTGGCGACCGACGTAGTCGTGCTGTCGGCCGGAAAAGTTGCGGCAAGCGGTCCGGCAAACGAAATCCTGTCCCGCCTCGACCTTCTGCCCGAGGATGAGCGGGGCGAAGCCGGTGCGATGATCGAACTCACCATGTCGGACCATGACGAGGCGTTCGGGCTGAGTATTCTGCGTTCTGCCGGCGGCGAGTGGCGGCTGCCGCGCGTTCAAGCTCCCCTCGGCTCGGCCGTGCGCGTCCGCATCCGCGCCCGCGATGTCATGATCGCACTGGAAAAGCCTTTCGGTATCAGCGCCTTGAACGTGCTTTCGGGCAAAGTCGTGGAGATCCTGCCAGGCCAGGGGCCGGACGCGATCGTGTCGCTCGACTGCGGCGGCGATCGTCTGGTGGCGCGCATCACCCGCCGGTCGGTAGCGGCCCTTGGCCTCGCGCCGGGTCTGAAGGTTTATGCGGTGGTCAAGGCGGTGGCTTTTGACCGCGGCAGCGTCGGCGGAAGGACGGCGGCTGCTCCGGCAGCCGAACAATAGGTCTGGCGCGCCGGAAAGCTCTGCGATTGGCATAAATCACGGACTGATCGTCAACCGGTGGATCACGACCGGCTTCCTAGCCGTATCGGTGACGACCAATGAAACCGCGTTCGAGATTCCACCTCACGGAATTGGCATACGCGCGGCTCGGTCCTGCCGGGCACGATGGCTGCTGCTTTCGGTGGATAATCCGATTGCGGTTGGAAACGTTGGTGCAGGCGGTCTATCGTGCCGGCTCAGAAGAATCGTTCGTGACCCGATGCGCCAATATCTCGACCTTCTCGGCCATGTCCTGAAGAACGGCAGCGACCGCTCCGACCGCACCGGCACCGGCACGCGCTCGGTGTTCGGCTATCAGATGCGGTTTGATCTTGCGGCGGGTTTCCCGCTGACGACCACCAAGAAGCTGCATGTGAAGTCGGTCATCCACGAATTGCTGTGGTTCCTCGCCGGCGACACCAACATCCGCTACCTCAATGATAAAGGCGTGACGATCTGGGACGAATGGGCCGACGAGAACGGCGATCTCGGCCCGGTCTACGGCAGGCAGTGGCGCTCATGGCCGACGCGCGACGGCGGCGAGATCGACCAGATCGCGCATATTCTCAGCCAGTTGCGCCAAAACCCTCATTCGCGGCGGCTGATTGTTTCGGCCTGGAATCCGGAGGATGTGGATGCCATGGCGCTGCCGCCCTGCCACTGCCTGTTCCAGTTCTACGTCGCCGACGGAAGGCTCTCCTGCCAGCTCTACCAGCGCTCGGCCGACATCTTCCTCGGCGTGCCCTTCAACATCGCTTCCTACGCGCTGCTGACCCTGATGGTCGCGCAGGTGACCGGGTTGAAGCCGGGCGACTTCGTCCACACGCTTGGCGACGCGCATCTCTATTCCAACCATTTCGAGCAGGCGCGCGAGCAGTTGCGGCGTACGCCCAAGCCGCTTCCGGCCATGCGGCTCAATCCGGCGGTCACGGATCTGTTCGCCTTTCGCTACGAGGATTTTTCACTCGAGAATTATGTCGCCGAGGCCAACATCCGCGCGCCGATCGCGGTGTGAGATTGCAGATGTGAGGATTGCAGAAAGTTGCGCACGCGGAAATCGGACCTTCGATCAATGGAATTGTGGTTCACCTCCTCTCCGCCTCGCTGCGCTCGGCACCTCTCCCCGACTTTCAGTTGGGGCGAGGATAGGCGGCGGCGAGCTTGGCGCCTATCCTCGCCCTCGCGAAGCGGGGGAGAGGTGCCGAGCGCAGCGAGGCGGAGAGGGGGTGACTTTCCTTCTACATCAGCCGGAGTTGGGCGCCGAGTGCGTCCTTTGACACGCTTTCCTTTTCTGTCCGCACCCGTGGAAAGCGGACGATGATCATCGCGATCTATGCCGCGGTAGCCCAGAATGGCGTCATCGGCCGCAACGGCGGCCTGCCATGGCGTCTGTCGTCGGACCTGAAGCGCTTCAAGGCGAACACGATGGGCAAGCCTATCGTCATGGGGCGCAAGACCTGGGAGAGTTTCCCGAAAAGGCCGTTGCCCGGCCGCCTCAACATCGTGATCAGCCGGGACCCGAGCTATCGGGCCGAAGGCGCCGAGACCGTCACCTCCCTTGATGCCGCACTGAAGCTGGCGGCGGAGCGCTGTATGGAGGGCGCCGACGAAATCTGCATCGTCGGCGGCGGTGAAGTCTACCGGCAGGCCATGACGGTCGCCGACTGCCTTAAGCTCACCCATGTGCAGGGGCATTTTGATGGCGACACGCTGTTTCCTGCGATAGATACGGAAGTGTGGCGCATGGTCTCGTCCGAGAACGTTCCGGCCGGCGAGAAGGACAGCCATGCGACGCGATATACGGTCTATGCGCGACATGGAAAGGCGCATTGAGCGAACGGAAGGCCGCCCGTCACTGCTTTTTGTAGCCGGGGCGAGCCTTTGCTGGCTGGCCCGCGTTGAAAGCGCGACGGCGCAACCCTATACAATGACAAACGACTGCATACGCTGCCGGCTCCCAGCCGGCGACTGAAGCGAAAGGTATTATATGCCCTGGAAGAATCAGAGTGGCGGCGGCGGCCCGTGGGGCGGCGGCGGCGGCAATGGCGGCGGGCCGTGGGGGCAGGGGCCGCGCGGCCCGAGCGGCCCGCAGGGTTCGCCTCCCGATCTTGAGGACATTATCCGGCGCGGCCAGGACCGGCTGAAGAACGCACTGCCCGGCGGCGGCGCCGCAAACCCCGCTATGTTCGGCATTATCGCCCTGGTGCTGGTGGCGTTCTGGCTGTTCCAGTCGATCTATACGGTTCAGCCCGACGAACTGGCGGTCGAACTGCGCTTCGGCAGGCCGAAGCCGGAGCTTTCCGGGCCGGGCCTGCATTTCCATTGGTGGCCGGTGGAAACTGTGGAGAAGGCAAACACCGCCGAAAAGCTGATCAACATTGGCGAGGGCCGCGGCGACAAATCGTCAGGCCTGATGCTTTCGGGCGACCAGAATATTGTCGATGTGCGGTTTTCCGTGGCCTATCAGGTTTCCGATCCGAAAGCCTATCTGTTCAATGTTTCCGATCCCGACGAGATGGTGCGCCAGGTCGCCGAGAGCGCCATGCGCGAGGCGGTCGGCCGCCGCCCCGCCCAGGACATCTTTCGCGACGACCGTCAGGGCATTGCCGACACCGTGCGCGGCACGATCCAGCAGACGCTCGACGCCTATCAGGCCGGCCTCTCGGTCAACGCGATCTCGATCGAGGACGCGGCGCCGCCGCGCGAGGTGGCCGACGCCTTCGACGAGGTGCAGCGCGCCGAACAGGATGAAGACCGTTTCGTAGAGGAATCGAACCAGTATTCGAACCAGAAGCTGGGCCAGGCCCGCGGCGAGGCGGCGCAAGTTCGTGAAGACGCGGCCGCCTTCAAGAACCGTACCGTTCTGGAGGCACAAGGCGAGGCGCAGCGCTTCATTTCCGTCCACGACGAATATGCCAAGGCGCCCGACGTGACCCGCAAGCGCCTCTACCTCGAGACCATGGAACGCGTGCTGCAAGGCACCAACAAGGTGATCGTCGAGCAGAACGGCGGCCAGAGCGTGGTGCCATACCTGCCGCTGCCGGAACTGCAGAAGCGCGCGGCCACCCAGGGAGCGAACTGATGTCGAATTGCCTCATAGCCATTGGCGTCGTCGCCATCGTCGTCCTGTTCCTGATCTATTCGTCAATCTTCGTGGTCAACGAACGCCAGCAGGCGCTCGTGCTCCGGTTCGGCGAGATCGTCGACGTCAAGACGGAGCCTGGCATCTATTTCAAGGCGCCGTTCGCTTTCATGGAGGCCGACAACGTGCAGATCATCGAGGATCGCCTGCTGCGCTTCGACCTCGACGACATCCGGGTCCAGGTTTCGGGAGGCAAGTTCTACGAAGTCGACGCCTTCCTCGCGTTTCGGATCGCGGATCCGCGTATCTTCCGCGCGGCGGTTTCGGGCAGCGTGGATCTTGCCGAACAGCGGTTGCGCACCCGCCTGGACGCTGCGCTGCGCCGCGTCTACGGCCTGCGCGGCTTCGAGTCCGCACTCTCGGAAGAGCGTGCGTCGATGATGCGCGAGGTCCGCGACCAGCTCCGGCCCGACGCCGCCCTGCTTGGCCTCGAGATCGAGGACGTGCGTATTCTCCGTACCGACCTGACCGCGGAAGTCTCGCAACAGACATTCGACCGCATGAAGGCCGAGCGTCTTGCCGAAGCCGAGCGGCTGCGCGCCCGTGGCCGGGAGGCGGCGCAGCGCATCCGCGCGCGCGCCGATCGTGAGGTGGTGGAAACCGTTGCCGAGGCGCGCAGGGAATCCGAAATTCTGCGCGGCCAGGGCGAAGCGGAGCGGAGCGCGATCTTCGCCGACGCCTTTCAGCGCGACCCGGGTTTCTTCGAATTCTACCGCTCGATGAATGCATATGCCGCGAGCCTTGGCACCGAGGGCACCAGCATGGTGCTGTCGCCTGACTCCGACTTCTTCCGCTATTTCCGCAGCCCGGGGGGTGCCGCCGCGGCTCCGCCGGCCGAGCCGGGCGCTGTCCCGGCACCTAGCGGGGATTCTAATACCGGCGCTGTCCAGTAGTATTGGCGCGTGAGCGATTTCCTCGCGGCCATGGGTCTGGTTCTTGTTGTCGAGGGGCTGGTCTATGGCGGATTTCCCCGGCTGGCCAAGCGACTCGCGACCGAGGTCCTGTCGATGCCCGAAAACAGCCTGCGCGTTGCCGGCCTCGTGGCTATCATGGCGGGGGTCGGGATTGTCTGGCTTGTGCGTGGGTAACGCAACTTTGTGATTTTCCCGATAGGCAAGGCCGCAAACACGCCCTATTTCTCGACCACGGTTCGAACCGCCTCGCAAGGCCGGCAGGCTTTGCCGCGAGGCAAGCGGACTTTGTCCTTCTCCGGAGACGACTACATGACCGCAGTGCCTGTCCGTCCGGCCATTGGCAAACGATTGCTCGCGGCGCCGATCCCCCTCCTTTTGTCCGGCGCGCTGTCGCTCGCGGCGCTCACCCCGGCCGCGTGGGCGCAACAGGAGGTGCCGGCACAGCCCACAATGCCCACGGCCTCCGAAATGCCGCCGCCGGCAACACAGGCGCCGCCGGCCGTTCAGGTTCCGTCTCATGGCCCGGCATCGGTCGCGGATCTGGCGGAGGAGCTGCTGGGCGCGGTGGTCAACATATCCACTTCACAGAACGTCAAGGGCACGGAAGCGCCGAACGCGGTACCGATGCCGCAATTGCCCGAAGGTTCGCCATTCCAGGACTTCTTTGACGACTTCTTCAAGAACCGCGAAGGCGGCGGTGAAGGCGGCGCCCAAAAGGTGCAGTCGCTCGGATCGGGTTTCGTCGTCGACGCCGAGCAGGGCGTCGTGGTCACCAACAACCACGTCATCGCCGACGCCGATGAGATCGAAGTCAATTTTTCCGACGGCTCCAAGCTCAAGGCCGAGCTGGTCGGCACGGATACCAAGACCGACATCGCGGTCCTGAAGGTCGATCCCAAGCTGAAGACACTCACCGCCGTCAAATTCGGCGATTCCAGCCGGATCCGTATCGGCGACTGGGTGATGGCCATCGGCAACCCGTTCGGGCTTGGCGGCACAGTGACGGTCGGCATCGTCTCGGCACGCAACCGCGACATCAACGCCGGCCCCTATGATGATTTCATCCAGACTGATGCGGCGATAAACCGGGGCAATTCCGGCGGGCCGCTCTTCAACATGGAAGGTGAAGTCATCGGCATAAACACCGCGATCATCTCGCCATCCGGGGGTTCGATCGGCATCGGTTTCTCCATTCCGTCCGAACTGGCCGTCGGCGTTGTCGATCAGTTGCGGCAGTTCGGGGAGACGCGCCGCGGCTGGCTCGGTGTGCGCATCCAGCCGGTTACAGACGAGATTGCCGAAAGCCTCGCCATGGCCACGGCGAAGGGCGCGCTGGTCGCCGGCATCATAAAGGGCGGACCTGTCGACAACGGCACGATCCAGCCCGGTGACGTCATCATCAAGTTCGACGGCAAGAATGTCGATGAAATGCGCGATCTTCCACGCGTTGTGGCCGAGAGCCCGGTGGGCAAGGCGGTTGACGTGGTAATCGTGCGAAAGGGCGTCGAGCAGACCGTAAAGGTTACGCTGGGGCGTCTGGAGGACGGCGAAAAGCTTGCTTCGGCCGAAGATGGTCAGGAAAGCGACGGCCCGGGCGCCGTGGCCACCGCGTCGGTGCTTGGCATGACGGTTGGTGAACTCACCGACGAAACGCGCAAGAAGTTCAGCGTGGCGGCGGAAGTCTCCGGTGTGCTGATCACCGAAGTTACTCCCAATTCGCTTGCGGCCGAGCGCGGCATCGTGGCGGGCGAGGTCATAACCGAAATCGCCCAGGAATCCGTTTCGTCGCCAAAGGACGTGATGGATCGGATAGGTACGCTGAAGGAGCAGGGCCGCAAGAACGCGCTTCTGATGTTGTCGTCGAAGACTGGCGAACTGCGTTTCGTCACGTTGCGGATGGATTGAGCCCAAAGCATCGCGCCGAAAAGTGGTACCCGCTGCTCGCGGAAGCGATGTGCCACAAGCCTAAGACCTGCTTGGCGATCACTTGCGGAATGGACTACGGCGATGTGGGCCGGCGTCCTTTCCACTCCTCGCGTCCGATCCGGTAAAAGCAATGGCGCCTGAGATCCTGATGCGAGTCCGGGACGCCCGGATGATCGAACTCGCCGTCGCGGCGCATGCCCAGCCGTTTCATCACCGCAAGGGAGCGCTCGTTGTTCCAGACCGCGAAGGAAATGACCTCCTCCAGGCGAAGCCGGTCGAAGGCGAAGTCGAGAAGTGCTGCCGCACCTTCCGTGACATAACCCATGCCCCAATATTCCGGTGCGAGCCGCCAGCCTATCTCATATGCGCCGGCAGGCGTCACGCCGTCGATCTCCGCCCGGTGCAGCCCGATGCAGCCGATGCATTTGCCGGTCGCGGCGATCTCGGCCGCCGTCCAGCCATAGCCGTCGGCGTCGATCTCGGCGCGCATGCCGTCCATCACCACGTCGCTGGCGGCGCGGTCGCGGCGGAATGCAAAGAACGCCATAACGCGGTCGTCCGAATTGATCCGGTGGAAGAGATCGCGGTCGCGTTCCTGCCAGTTGCGAAGGACCAGGCGTTGTGTGCGAATGGGCTTCAAAGGCCAAAGTCCTTTTCCGCGTAGCCTTGAATGTATAGGAGCGCGGTCAGGTCGCCGTAGTCGATCCTTATCCGGGCCTTTTCGGCGACCGCCGGTTTGGCATGCAGCGCAACCCCGGCGCCGGCAAGCGCCAGCATGTCGAGGTCGTTCGCCCCGTCCCCGACGGCGATCGCCTCCTGGGACGATATGCCGAGGTGCGCGGCAATCTCGACCAGCGCCCTGGCCTTGGCCTGGCGCCCCAGAATTGGTTCGGCCACCTCTCCGACCAGCCTGCCGTCCCGTTCGACAAGACGATTGGCGCGATGCTCGTCAAAACCAAGCTTCTCGGCGATGCGCGAGGTGAAGGCGGTAAAGCCGCCGGAAACCAGGGCCGTCCAGGCACCGTGCCGGCGCATGGTGGCGACCAGTTCGCGGCTGCCCGAAGCAAGCGTCAGCCGGCTGGCAATGATGCGGTCGATCACACCCGCATCCAGGCCCTTCAGCAGCGCGACGCGCTCGCGCAGCGCCGGTTCGAAGGCGATCTCGCCATTCATCGAGCGCGCGGTGATCGCGGCGACATGGTCCTTCAGGCCGACCTCGTCGGCAAGCTCGTCGATGCACTCCTGGTCGATCATGGTCGAGTCCATGTCGGCAAGCAGAAGACGTTTGGCACGGCCCTCGACAGGCTGGATGACCAGATCGACGCGGTTCCCGGCAAGCATTGCGCGCAAGTCGCGCTCCGCGTCGCGGTCCGTGACCTCCGGCAGATGCAGATCGCAGGCAATCCCGGGGGCGAGCCAATGCGCGTCTGTTGCCTTGAGGGTCCGCGATGCCATATCCAGCAGCGGCGCCTTCACGGCGCGTTCAGCCGGATGCGAGATAAGCGTGGCGACGAGCGGCATGGAAGAACCCATTCGGGAGGAGGGCGGCGGACGGCTCAAAGGCGCGATCCTGATAGCCGGACCGACCGCCAGCGGCAAGTCGGCCGTGGCAACCGAAATCGCGGCGCGGCTGGGCGGAGCAATCGTCAATACGGACTCCATGCAGGGCTATGCGATCCTGAATATCCTGACGGCGCGCCCGTCCGCCGCCGACCTCGCGCGCATCCCGCATCACCTCTACGGGCATATCCATCCCTCGACACCCTATTCGACGGGGGCATGGCTGCGCGACGTGATGCACCTGATTGACAAGGGCGCGCTTGCCGGCCGTGTTCCCGTGTTTGTCGGCGGGACCGGGCTCTATTTCCGCGCGCTGCTGCAGGGGCTTTCGGAAATGCCCGCGATTCCAGCCTCGATACGTGAGCGATGGCGCTACAAACTTGCGGAAGAGGGACCGGAGCGCCTGCACAGGCTGCTGATGCACGAGGACCCGGAAACCGCGATGCGCCTTCGGCAGGCCGATGGCCAGCGGATCGTGCGGGCGCTGGAGGTGCTTGAAGCTTCCGGGCGCTCGATAAGGAACTGGCAGGCGATCGAGGGGCGCCCGCTCGTGGATCACGCCACGGCGCAACTGTTCGTGCTGGAGCCCGACCGCGCGGAGTTGGCTCGCCGGATCGATGCGCGGTTCGACCGTATGCTGGACCTTGGCGCGCGCGAGGAGGTGGCGGAGCTTGCCGGTCTGGGCCTCGATCCCTTGCTCCCGGCGATGAAGGCGATCGGCGTGAGGGAACTAGCTGCCGCAGCCGTCGGGGAAATCTCGGAGGATGAGGCGATCCTGCGCGCCAAGATCGCGACGCGGCAATATGCGAAGCGTCAGATGACCTGGTTCCGCAATCAGTCTGGACCGCAATGGCAGCGAATTCGGGAGCCGGGCATGATCCTTGAGCGGATTGCGGCGCGCACGGCCGGGCTTGCGCGCGTCAATTGAGCGCGGCTTGCGTGATCGTTGCCGCGGTTGGAGCGTTCTGCCGAAAAGAGCCGCATTGCATCCCGCGACCGGCGGCGCCTCGGGTGCGCCGGCAGCCTGGCTTGCCGTAGGCTTTTGTTTTCGCGCAGCTACTTCCGCGCCGACCGGGTTCCGCCTCCCGGCGCGATGATGTATCGTCCGGCCGACCTGGCGGGGTGTGGATGCGGACCTTCTCAATCTGACGTTCATGGCGTGGCACCGCTTCCCGCAATACCGGCACGGCCATCCGCGTGGGCCGGCCGGCCCCGTCCCGATCCGAGAGGGCACCATGACCTTGACGGCCGAACTCCGCGACGTGCTGAAGGGCGTATCGACCGCAACGCTCACCACCGTTCTTCTGAAGAAAGGCCTGCGCAATGTCTGGATGCGCGGCACGAAGCCGCTTGCCGGCGGGCAGGGCCGGCGGGTGGGCGAGGCCTTCACGCTGCGCTTCGTTCCGGCCCGCGAGGACCTTGCCACGCCGGCGAGCTGGTCCTCGCCGACCTCGACCCGCGCCGCCATAGAGGCGATGCCAGAGGGCTGCATCGCGGTGGTCGATGCCATGGGCATCACCGATGCCGGCATTTTCGGCGACATCCTGATTGCGCGCATGGCGAGGCGTCTTGTTGCCGGGATCGTCACCGACGGCGTGATCCGCGACGCGGCGGGCGTTTTGTCGACCGGCCTGCCGGTCTGGTGCCAGGGTGTCGCCGCGCCGCCTTCTGTCGCCAGGCTCACCTTCGTCGGCTGGCAGGAGCCCATCGGCTGCGGCGGCGTCGCGGTTTTCCCGGGCGATATCGTTGTCGCCGACGACGACGGCGCGGTGCTGATACCGCATGCCCTGCTCGGCCAGGTCGTCGAGGAAGCCGTCGAACAGGAGCGGATGGAGGCCTGGATCATGGAGGAGGTCGCCCGCGGCGTATCCTTGCCGGGCCTCTACCCGATGAACGCCGAGAGCAAGGCCCGTTATGAGCAGTTCAAGGCCGGCAAAGGTTTAGGGCAAGGACACCGCCTGCCATGATCGCGATCAAGCGAAGGCGCAACCCGATCGGCTGATTGCGGTGTCGTTGCATTTCGGCCAAAACAGCCCTCCGGCATCCTAAGCAGACTTGCGTGGCTTCGCCCACGCTTCGCCTGCTTAGCCTCTTGTTTTGTCGCAGGTGTCTGTCGGAAAACCGTGAACCTTCCGGAACCTGCTTAGGAAGCACCGCGATGGCCCCAGTCTCGATTGCCCCCCTTATCGACGCGCCGAATATCCGGGCGATGCTCAGGCGGATCCTGATCGAGACGGTGGCGTCGGGCGGATCGGTCAGTTTCATGCATCCACTGGCGCCGGAAGTGGCTGATGCGTTCTGGGAAAAGTCCCTTGCGGCCGCCGCGCGCGGCGAGCGCATCGTTCTGGGTGCCTGGGACGGCGATCGGCTGGTCGGAACGGTCAGCCTGCTGCTCGACTGCCCCCCGAATCAGCCGCACCGCGCGGAGATCGCCAAGCTGATGACCCTTCCTGACCATCGGGGCAGGGGGATCGGAACCCAGTTGATGAAAGTCGCGGAAGACAGGGCTGTCGAGCGCAACCGCGGCCTTCTCGTTCTGGATACCGCCGCCGACGAGGGCGCGTCCGGGTTTTATGCGAAACTCGGATATACACTGGCCGGCGAAATACCGGACTACGCCTTGAAACCGCATGGCGGCCTGACGGGCACGCTGATCTACTGGAAGCGCATTGGCAGCTGTTGGAGGCCCAGATAGGCTGCAACTTTGCGACGAAACATGCGGAAAACGGCTCGCAAAGCCTGTTGACGGGGCGCGGCAGCCGCACTAATGTCCGCGCCCATGAAGAAGACCGTCATTCTCGTAGTAGGAAGGCGCATGGGCAAGGCGGTGTGACCGCCGGGCGAAACCCACCCATGCGCTAAAAACAGGCTCCCCCGCGGGGCCTTTTTTATTGCCCAGATGACGGCCAGGCTACTCCAACATACGAAACCAGCGAAACCGGCGGAAAATCCGAGATGACGAACACGGCCAAATTGGAGAACGGCAGGCGCGAAATGACGGGCGCCGAGATGGTTGTTCAGGCGCTCAAGGACAACGGCGTCAAGCACATCTTCGGCTATCCCGGCGGCGCGGTGCTGCCCATATACGACGAATTGTTCCAGCAGGAGGATGTCCAGCACATTCTCGTGCGCCACGAACAGGGCGCCGGCCATGCGGCCGAAGGTTATGCGCGCTCGACCGGCAAGCCCGGCGTGATGCTGGTGACTTCCGGGCCCGGCGCCACCAATGCTGTCACGCCGCTGCAGGATGCACTGATGGATTCGATCCCGCTGGTCTGCATTACCGGCCAGGTGCCGACGACGCTGATCGGTTCGGACGCCTTCCAGGAATGCGACACTGTCGGCATCACGCGCCCCTGCACCAAGCACAACTGGCTGGTCAAGGACGTGAACCAGCTCGCGGCGACCATTCACCAGGCCTTTTACGTCGCCACCACCGGCCGGCCGGGCCCGGTTGTCGTCGATGTTCCCAAGGACGTCCAGTTCTCGAAGGGTATGTACGTGCCGCCGCAGTCCGCGCCGCGCACCAGCTACCAGCCGAAGGTTCATGGCGACCTCGACAAGATCAAGGCGGCGGTGGCGCTCATGTCCTCGGCCAGGAAGCCGATCATCTATAGCGGCGGCGGCGTCATCAATTCCGGCCCCGAGGCGAGCCATCTGCTGCGTGAACTGGCCGACCTCACCGGATTCCCGATCACCTCGACGCTGATGGGTCTCGGCGCCTATCCCGCGTCCGGCAAGAACTGGCTGGGCATGCTGGGCATGCACGGCACCTACGAGGCCAACATGGCCATGCATGACTGCGATGTCATGCTGTGCGTCGGCGCGCGATTCGACGACCGCATTACCGGGCGCCTCAGCGCGTTCTCGCCGAATTCCAAGAAAATTCATATCGATATCGATCCTTCCTCAATCAACAAGAACGTGCGGGCCGACATCGGAATTCTCGGCGATGTCGGGCATGTGCTGGAGGATCTGGTGCGGCTGTGGCGTGCGACCGCGAGGGCCGACAAGAAGGCGCTCTACCCGTGGTGGGAGCAGATCGCCCGCTGGCGGGCGCGCGATTCGCTCGCCTTCAAGACGAATGATGACGTGATCATGCCGCAATACGCGGTCCAGCGGCTCTATGAACTGACTAAGGACCGCGATACCTACATCACCACCGAGGTCGGCCAGCACCAGATGTGGGCCGCGCAGCACTATCATTTCGAAAAGCCCAACCGCTGGATGACGTCCGGCGGCCTCGGAACCATGGGCTACGGCCTGCCGGCCGCGCTCGGCGTGCAGATCGCCCATCCGGAATCGCTTGTCATCGACATTGCGGGCGACGCCTCCGTGCTGATGACGATGCAGGAAATGAGCGCCGCGGTGCAGTACGAGGCGCCTATCAAGATCTTCATCCTGAACAACCAGTATATGGGCATGGTGCGGCAGTGGCAGCAGCTTCTGCATGGCAACCGGCTCTCGCATTCCTACACCGAGGCGCTGCCGGATTTCGTCAAGCTGGCGGAGGCTTATGGCGGGCACGGCATACGCTGCGAGAAGCCCGGCGACCTCGACGCGGCGATCAAGGAGATGATCTCGGTGAAGAAGCCGGTGATTTTCGACTGCCGCGTCGCCAATCTCGCCAATTGCTTCCCGATGATCCCGTCGGGCAAGGCCCACAACGAGATGCTGCTGCCGGACGAAGCGACCGACGAGGCGGTGGCCAATGCGATCGACGCCAAGGGCCGGGAATTGGTGTGAGACGGTTGGAAAAGTCGCCGGCGGCCTTGCAACCAGGATGGCACCCAGTGGAAGCGACAAAGCTATCGACCAAGGATGAGGCCGGCTTGCCCAGGCCGCGTAACGTCGGCGGTGCAGCGACCACACGCACCTACAGCGTCGCCGAGGTGGCAGGCTTCATCAAATATGACGGCCCGAGCGTCTCTGTGAAAGACATGAAGCGCGCCGTCGATGAGAACATCGGTACTTGTGATGGACTGAAAGCCGGCTCAGTGAGGCAGCAAGATTCCTGACATCAAGCTGGTGAACCCTTGAGGCCAGTCAGCCAATTCCTTTGAGAGAAAACACATGAACGCCCATCTGCAACCCACTGGTTCGGCTTATTTCATCGCCCGAGAGACGGAGCGTCCCGAAATCCATACGCTGTCCGTGCTGGTCGACAACGAGCCGGGCGTGCTGGCGCGCGTCATCGGCCTGTTTTCCGGGCGCGGCTACAATATCGAGAGCCTTACCGTCTCCGAGACGGAGCACGAAAAGCACCTTTCGCGCATAACCATCGTGACGCGGGGCACGCCGCACGTGCTGGAGCAGATCAAGCATCAGCTCGAGCGCATCGTGCCGGTGCACCGTGTCGTGGACCTGACGGTGCGGGCGGCGGAGCTTGGTCAGGAGCGGCCGCTGGAGCGCGAACTCGCGCTGGTCAAGGTCGCCGGCAGCGGCGACCAGCGTGTCGAGGCGCTGCGGCTTGCCGATGCCTTCCGCGCCAGCGTGATCGACGCCAACACCGAACATTTCATCTTCGAGATCACCGGCAAGGTTTCGAAGATCGAGCAGTTCATCTCGATCATGAAGCCGCTGGGGCTGGTGGAAGTATGCCGCACCGGCGTTGCGGCGATGAACCGCGGCGCGCAGGGGATGTGAACCCGGCGCCCGGTAAGGCGTTCCAGACGCCCGGACTGTCGTCCATTGCTTGGCAGGCCTTCGTGGGCTGTATCTGCCTCAGGAACACAAGGCTGCAGAAGCGGCGCCCTTGCCGCCTTTTTCGTGGCCCTCGGGCAAAGGTTCCGCCGGTGGGACACTTGTCATCGAGACAAGTCCGGGCGTGACTATCGTCCCGATCAGGTCAATATGCTGACATAAATCCTCATTTGCAAAGAGTCAGCGATGTCAGCCGACGCTTTCCTCGCCTTGCTGGTCTATGCCTTCGTCAGCTCGGTCACGCCGGGTCCGAACAATTTCATGCTGCTGGCGTCTGGCGTGAATTTCGGCTTCGCGCGGACGATCCCGCATTTGATCGGCATTTCCGTAGGCTTCGTTGTCCTGCTGCTCGCTGTCGGGTTGGGTCTCGGCGCCTTGCTTGCGGCGTTTCCTGCGTCGCATCTGGCGCTCAAACTCGCCGGCGGCGCCTACCTCATCTATCTGTCCTGGCGGATTGCCATGTCGCGGTCGCTCGACAATGGCCGCGAGGCGACGGCGCGCCCGATGACATTCCTCCAGGCCGCGTCCTTCCAATGGGTCAATCCGAAAGCCTGGGTGATGGCAATGACCGCGATCGCGGTCTACGCAAACCCGGAAGCGCCTTTCCTGTCGGTTGCGCTGATCGCGGTCGTGTTCGTATTGATTGGCCTTCCGAGCGTTTCCACCTGGGCTGGTTTCGGCGTGGCGCTGCGAGGTTTCCTGTCCGACCCGACGCGGCTTAAATGGTTCAATATCGCAATGGGCGTGCTGCTGGCCGCTACACTCTGGCCCATGCTGAGGTAGTAGACGAGGTGTTTATACCGCCGGCGGCAGGCTGGCGGCGATCAGGCGATCGGCGTTTGCCGCGACGGAGGCCGCCGGCCCGCCCGGCCCGAAGAGTTGGCCACTGATATAGGCGCCCTCGATCAGAAGCAGCAGGCCGTCGCCGAGCGTATCGGGATCGCCGGCCTTCATGTCCGAAGCCATCCGCCGCAAACGCCGTCGCAGCTCGCGCTTGTTCGCCTCGCCGACCACGCGCGCGGGGTGGCCCGGCTGGGGATATTCCACCGCGGCGTTGGTCATTCCGCAGCCGCGATAGCCGGCGCGAACGGCGCGTTCGCCGACACCAGACAGGAACGCCAGAATCTGGCCGCGCGGATCACCGGGATGCGCCGCGACGGCGCCATCGAAGCGTTTCCAGAACTCCTGCTCGTAAGCCCTCAGATAGGATGCCGCCAACGCGTCCTTCGAGGCGAAGCTGCGGTAGAGGCTGGGTTTGGTCACGCCCGCCTGCTTGACGATTTCGTCCACCCCGATCGCGCGGATGCCCTCCAGGTAGAAGAGCCTGCGGGCAACGCCGAGAATCCGATCGGCGGCGCGGGGAAGCTGGTCGCGCCGCATCGGCTTGATGAAATCTTGTTTTTCGCTGGGCATCGATCGGATCCCCTGAAATATGGATGCGTATACGTACCGGTGAGTTACATGAATATAGCAGGATCCCATGCGTCCGGCCAGCATCGCGCCCGCGTCCGGCATCGCGCGGAACCTCTATCCCTACGCTGATCGGAGATCGCAAGCCCCGACGGCGGCACAGGCACTGCGGAGATCTGCCCGCGCCATATCGTCAGGGTTTGGCTGAACTGCAAACAAAAGTCGAACAAAGGTCTTGCCGCCCGCGCGAGAATCCTCTCTGTCTCGGCCGCATGGAATTTTCTCCGCAACAGGACGATGCCCTGAAGGCGGTGGCCCGGTGGCTCAAGGCCGGCCGGCCGCAAATCTTTCGCCTGTTCGGCTATGCCGGCACCGGCAAGACCACGCTGGCGCGCTATTTCGCCGAGCATGTGGAGGGGCAGGTGCAGTTCGCCGCCTTTACCGGCAAGGCGGCGCAGGTGCTGCGTTCCAAGGGCGCCGCCAATGCGCGCACCATCCACTCGCTGATCTACCGGCCGCGCGGCGAGGAAGCGGTGGCGGACACGGCTACGGGAAAAACATCGATATCGCCGACCTTCTCGCTCAACCGGCAAAGCCCGATCACCCGGGCGAAGCTGGTCATTGTCGATGAATGCTCGATGGTCGACGAGGAACTGGGCCGCGACCTGATGAGTTTCGGCACGCCGATCCTGGTGCTCGGCGATCCCGGGCAACTGCCGCCGATCTCCGGCGGCGGCTTCTTCACCGGGCAGGAGCCGGACTATCTGCTCACCGAGATCCACCGGCAGGCGCGTGACAATCCGATCATCCGGCTGGCGCTCGACGTGCGCGAGGGCCGCGAGTTCATGAAGGGCAACTACGGCGCCGCCCAGGTCATCGGACGCGAGGACGTTACGCAGGATCTGGTGCTCAAGGCCGACCAGGTGCTGGTCGGCACCAACCGCACGCGACGACGCTACAACAGGCGGCTGCGCGAGTTGAAGGGCTTCACCGCCGACTATCCGCAGGCCGGCGACAAGCTTGTGTGCCTGCGCAACGATCCCAGCAAGGGCCTGCTCAACGGCTCGCTCTGGAAGGTCATGACCTCGGCGCGCGAGACGGCGAAGCCCGGCATCAACCTGCTCGTCTCGCCGGAGGAGGACGATCCGGATCGCGGCGTTGCCAAGATCAAGCTGCTGAAGTCGGTGTTCGAGGATCCCGACGCCGAAATTCCGTGGCAGCAGCGTAAGCGTTTCGACGATTTCGATTTCGGCTACGCGCTGACCGTCCACAAGGCGCAAGGTTCACAGTGGAGCGACGTGGTGCTGTTCGATGAGAGCTTCGCCTTCAAGGAGACGCGCGAGCGCTGGCTCTACACCGCCATCACACGGGCGGCCGACAGGCTGACGGTAGTGCGCTAAGCAGACTTGCGTGGCTTCGCCCACGCTTCGCCTGCTTAGCCTCTTGTTTTGTCGCAGGTTTCTGTCGGAAAACCGTGACACACTTTTCCGGAACCTGCTAGGCAATCAGCGTAGAGCTTTGTCTGGGCTCGGCGATCATCCGAGCGGCAACCCGTCCACCCAGGCCCACGCCATACCCTCTTCCTCCAGATCGAACTCCCGGAATTCGACCGGCTCGACTTCCAGGAAGAAGCCGCGCGCCGCCGCCCGACCGTGACGATTGCCTACAATCGCACAGCGCCGCACATGCTCGGCCGCATGCCTCTTGCCGTCGGAAATCGTGTCCCGCGCCACTTCATCCCAGTCGACTCCATCGACTTCGATAAGGCGAAACAGAATGTCGACGCGCGGTTCGAGCGCGTAGGCTGCCTCCAGCAGACCGAAAAGATTCTCCACATCGGCCGGCGAAACATGTCCGACAATATCGAAGGCCTTGAGACCCGGCCGGCTGGTGCCGATGCGGCGTATGGCGGGAACTGGTTCGAGCGCGCTCATCGTTCTCTCCGGCTAAAAGTCGATGATTTGAACGTCGATGGTGCCGAAATCGATTGTATGAAACACAGGAAGGCGCATTCCGTTCCCATTGTCCACCATGTAGGAAGCCACCGAAAGTCAGACCGAAGGAGTGGCGGTGCCCGCGAAACTTTCCGTCAACCTGAACGCCATAGCCATGCTGCGCAACCGCCGCGATCTGCCGTGGCCCAGCATTGCCGGATCTGGGACGCCTGGCCCTCGCCGCCGGCGCGCACGGGCTGACGGTGCACCCCAGGCCCGACCAGCGCCATATTCGTTTTTCCGACCTGCCGGTTCTGCGCGCGCTGATCGACGACGAGTTTCCAAGCGCGGAGTTCAACATCGAAGGCTTTCCGACCGTGGAATTTCTCGAACTGGTCGAGCGGACTGGCCCGGAACAGGTAACACTGGTGCCTGACGATCCGTCGCAGGCGACATCCGACCACGGGTGGGACTTTCGCCGGCAGGCCGATTTCCTCAAGCCCATCGTGCTCGGCCTTAAGAAGAAAGGATTTCGCGTTTCGCTGTTCGCCGATCCAAGTTCAAAAGACATTGCGGTCGCGCGCGAGCTCGGCGCCGATCGGATAGAACTCTACACCGGACCCTACGGAAGTTGCCACGCCAATTCAATAAATGCCGCCAATGAATTGGAACGGCTTGGAAAAGCGGCAGAGGCGGCGCAAGCCGCCGGGCTCGATGTCAATGCCGGGCACGATATCACGGTGGCCAACCTGCCGGCATTGGTGCAGCGCATACCGAGGCTCGCCGAAGTGTCGATCGGCCACGCGCTGACGGCGGACGCGCTCGAATATGGCATGCGGGCAACCGTGCGCCGCTTCCTGGCCGCGTGCGCCGGGTAGGGCGCGTTTGCTCGCTTCCGGGGTCAATAATTTACCGGGTAGTGCGTCCCGGCTGTTGCTATTGCAGCGCAGCAAGCGTAGAGGACCGCCGGTTGCCGGAGACGCCCTTACACATGGCCATTGAAGGCTCAGCGCAAAACGGACAGGCGTCCGCGGCTGGCAATGATCACCAGGAGCACGCGCAAACCCTGCGGGTGCTCACGCTCGGCGCGCTCGGCGTTGTCTACGGTGACATCGGCACCAGTCCTATCTACGCGTTCCGCGAGGCGCTGGTTGCATCTTCCGGCGACGGCGTGGCGTCGCGTGACGCCGTGCTCGGCGTGCTGTCGCTCATCGTCTGGGCGCTGACCATCATCGTCACCGTCAAATATATCGGCTTCGTGCTGCGCGCGGACAATCGCGGCGAGGGCGGCACCTTGTCGCTGATGGCGCTTGCCCGCAGCAGTTTTTCCAACCGCTCCAGCGCCATACTGCTCATCGGCATTCTGGGGGCGGGGCTGTTTTACGGCGACGCCGTGATCACGCCGGCGATCTCGGTCCTGTCGGCGGTCGAGGGGCTGAAGGTGATCACGCCGGCCTTCGATCCGTTCGTCGTGCCGCTCACCTTGCTGATCCTGGCCATCCTGTTTTCGGTGCAGCGCTTCGGCACGGGGCTGGTCGCCAAGGTTTTTGGTCCGGTCACTGCCTTGTGGTTTCTGGCGATCGGCTTTTCCGGGCTCATTCACATCATCGACGACCCGGAAATTCTGCTGGCGCTCAATCCCTGGCAGGGCCTCGGCTTTCTCGTTCGCGCGCCTGAGGTCGCCTTCATCACGATAGGCGCGATCTTCCTGGCCGTCACCGGCGCGGAGGCGCTCTACGCCGACCTCGGCCATTTCGGGCGGCGGCCGATCGTGCTTGCCTGGCTCGTCATCGTCTTTCCGTGCCTGCTGCTCAACTATTTCGGCCAGGGCGCCTTTGTCCTGTCCCATGGCGGAGCGATCGGCCATCCGTTCTTCGAAATGAATGAAGGATGGATGCTGGTGCCGATGGTCGCGCTGGCGACGGCGGCTACCGTGATTGCCAGCCAGGCAGTGATCTCGGGCGCATTTTCGCTGACCCGCCAGGCGGTGCAGCTCAATCTCCTGCCGCGGTTCGAGATTCAGCATACGTCGCACATGCAATCGGGCCAGATTTACCTGCCGCGCGTCAACCTGCTCCTGGCACTGGTCGTGATGATGCTGGTCATCGGCTTCGGCGAATCGAGCGAGCTCGCCTCCGCCTACGGAATTTCCGTCACCGGCAACATGCTGATGACCACTATTCTGCTTTACGTGGTCATGACGCGTATCTGGAAATGGCCGATTGCGACGGCAATCGCCCTCACCGCGGTGTTCGCCATCATCGATATCGGCTTCTTCGTCTCCAATATCGTAAAGGTCCTCGATGGTGGCTGGGCCTCGCTGGTGGTTGCCTGTTCGGTCGTGCTCATCATGACGACCTGGGTCCGCGGTATCCGTCAGCTCTTCGAGAAGACGCGCAAGAACGAGATTCCGCTCGATTTCCTGGCGGGCAGCATGGCCAAGAAGCCGCCGCAACTCGTGCCGGGCACGGCGGTGTTCCTGACCAGCGATCCGCAGAGCGCGCCGACCGCGATGATGCACAGCCTCAAGCACTACAAGGTGCTGCACCAGCAGAACGTGATCCTGACGGTGGTGACGGCGCCGCAGCCCTACGTGCCGGATGCGGATCGGGTGAAGATGGAACCGATCAACGACCTGTTCATGCGCATCTCGCTGACATTCGGCTTCATGGAGCGTCCGAATATCCCGAGAGCGCTGGCGATCTGCCGCAAGCAGGGCTGGAAATTCGACATCATGTCCACGTCCTTCTTCCTGTCGCGGCGCGCGCTCAAGGCGTCCCCCAGCTCGGGAATGCCGGTCTGGCAGGACAAGATGTTCATCGGACTTGCCCGGACGGCGGCCGACGCGACGGAATATTTCCAGATCCCGACCGGCCGCGTGGTCGAGATCGGTACCCAAGTGGCGATTTGAGGTGATCGCGGCGCCTTGATGGCGCGCCGATCGTTCGACCCATCAGGCGATGGTGTCGAGCGTGCCGCCATCGACGCGTAGTGCCGCACCGGTGGTTGCCGAAGCCTGCGGCGAACAGACATAGACGACCATGTTGGCCACCTCGTCCACGGTCGCGATTCGCTGGATGATCGATGTTGAGCGCTCGCTCCGTACGAAGGCGTCGGCGGCCTCGGCGATCGACTGGCCGGCCTTTTGCGCGGCATCCCTCAGCATATCCTCCACGCCTTCGGTCAGCGTCGGACCCGGCAGGACGGCGTTGACGGTGACACCCGTTCCGGCGAGCCGTTTGGCCAATCCGCGCGACACAGACAGGTTTGCTGTCTTGGTGAAGCCGTAATGGATCATGTCGGCCGGGATGTTCAAAGCAGACTCGGACGAAATGAATACGACGCGTCCCCAGTTCCGAGCCAGCATTTCCGGCAGATAGGCGCGCGACAGACGCACACCAGACATCACGTTTACGTCGAAGAAGCGCTGCCATTCCTCATCGGGAGTATCGAAAAAATCCTGCGGCCCGTAAATGCCGGCATTGTTGACGAGAATGTCGGCCGACGGCTCTGCCTTCAAGAGCGCCGCGCAGCCCTCCGCGGAGCCGACATCGGCAACAACGCCTCGGAACTGGGCGCCGGGCACAGCGCTTGCCAGCTTGGCGACCGCCTTGTCGAGGGCGGCAGCCTTGCGGCCGTTGATCACGACAGCCGCTCCGGCCTCGGCCAATCCCCTGGCGATGGCATAGCCGATGCCGGCGGTGGAGCCGGTGACGATGGCAGTCTTTCCTGAAAGATCGATCTTCATTTCCGGGCTCCTTCGCGGGTGTTCGTCACGGCAGTGTAGGCAGGTACGGGCGCGGTTGAAAGGACGCGGGCGGGTGGCCGGCGTCATGTGCCGTGACCGGCTTGCAACGCGTCCGGAATCCGCCATCGCGGCGGTGTTGCCGCCGGCCGGTGCATGGCTCGCGCCCGGGCGAGGACGGACGGCGGGGATCGCCGAGCGTATCATTGACAGTGCGCCGCCGGGTCGGGCTTAGTGGCCGAAGAACATGGAGCTGCATCATGGAGATCGTTACGCCCGGCGCGGCCAATATCGGCTTGTACATCGGCGCTGCCCTGGTGTTGCTCCTGGTTCCGGGGCCGTCGGTTCTCTTCATTGTCGCGCGTTCGGTTGAACAGGGCAGGCTCGCCGGCCTGGTCTCGGATATCGGCATCCATTCGGCGACGCTGGTGCATGTCGCTGCCGCCGCGTTGGGGCTGTCGGCGCTGCTTGCCTCGTCGGCGCTCGCATTCAGCGTCGTCAAATATGCGGGCGCGGTCTATCTGATCTGGCTTGGTCTCAGGAAGATCCTCGGCGGCGCGGATATTTCCGGGCCCGGCCTTGAATTGAATGGCTACGGGTATGGCCGGCTGTTGCGAGACGGCTTCATCGTCAATCTTCTCAATCCGAAGACGGCGTTGTTCTTTCTGGCCTTCCTGCCGCAGTTCGTCGATGTGAGCCGCGGGCATATCGCGATGCAGATCGCCTTTCTCGGCTGCATTTTCGTGGTGCTGGGCTTCATCACCGACGGCTGTTACGCGCTTGCCGCCGGCACGGCCGGCAATTGGCTGAAGCGCAACCGGAGCTACCTCAGATTCGAGCGCTATGTCAGCGGTGGAATGTTCATCGCGCTGGGGGTGACGGCTGCCTTCGCCGGCAACCACAGGAAGTAGCCGCGAAAGACGCGGCTCTCGATGACCCTGGCCCGTCGAGCGTGGCCGAACTCACGCAAGCGCGCCAAGCGTTCACCTCAGCGGCGCGCCTGTGGCGGGATCATTCGCATACGGTGCCGCCGTTTCGGCGCGGCGCGAGGTCGAGGTGGAAATGCAAGGCATGGTCGGCGTCGCTGCCAGGGCCAAGCACGGTTTTGAACGGTCCGCAGGCAGCCTTCCGCAAGGCTCCGAGAAAGCGCGCCTCGCGCTCAGGCGGCCGCTCGACAACATCCACGGCCCTGCCGTCCGACAGCGCGAAACGGGCAATGTCGAGCGCGTTGCCAAAGGCGTGTTCCGAGAGTTTCGAGCTGCCGTTGCGGGGGCGGCAGACATAGGCGGATGCGTGATCTATTGCCTTCAGACCCGAACCGAATTCGCGTTTTGCCGCGGGCGCCGCGATTTCGGCGGTGAAGCGGGCGGCGGCCTCGGCAAGCGCGCAGTTCATCAGTGCTTCGGGATGCAGCTCGACCCCGCCGCCCAGACCGCTCACGGAGACGGGATAGGGCACCGAGCAGCCGGCCTCGCCGGACTCGGCGGACCTGTTCGCAAATTCGACGCCGAGTTCCTGCAATCGCTGCCGGCAGTCGATTTCGGTAATAGGCATGACCCGGGCAGGAGTTCCGCCCGATCGCGGATCCGGCGGGCTGGCGACCTTAGGCGAAGCGCCGTCTCGTTTCGGCGGCTCTTGCGGAACCGGTGCGACGACCGGCGTTTCGATATTGCCTTTTGCATCGACCGTGGTTTTCGCCGGCGTTTCCGCCGCGTCCGGCGCGTGGCCTGTCGCCGGCTCGGGACGCGGCTCGGGCAGCGGCGTTTCAACCGGGAGGCGCGGCGCGATATTGCCAGCCGGTGCCGCATGCACTTTCGGCACCTGAACCGAGTTCGGCAGGTCGGGAGTCTCGGCCAGGCTTGAGAATGCCGGAACGGCGGCAAGGAGGCAGAAAAGGGCGGCCCGCGCGGCCAGGCAGGCTTGCGTGGCCTTGCCCATGCTTCGCATGCCTAGCTTTTTGTTCTTTCGCAGGTTTCTGTCGGAAAACCGCGGGACACTTTTCCGGAACCTGCTTAGTCCTTGAGCGTCCATACCGCCCAAACGGCGATTGCGCGATTTGGTTGCGGCGCTAAACCAAGCAGACCTGCGTGGCTCGCCCACGCTTCGCCTGCTTAGCCTCTTGTTTTGTCGCAGGTCTCTGTCGGAAAACCGTGAGACACTTTTCCGGAATCTGCTTAGGGCCGGACCTTCAGGCGCCGATTGCCTCCAGACCCTCTTCCAGCCAGTCGCCGAGCATCGGCATGCCGAGAAGATATTTCGCAGTGCGGCGGTTTCCACGTTCGCGCGCCGCCGTAACCGCCTCGGCCCACTCGGCGGCGTCATAGTCGCCGCGCCCGACCCAGACCAGCGCGACGAGTTCGGCTGCCTCGTCGACATTGAGGTCGTCGATCAGTTCGCGAAGTTCTTCCTCCGTAAGGTTTTCCGACTCTTCTTCGGCCAGCCCGTCGTGATGATGAAAGTCCCGCGCGTCTCCGTCGAACTCGACCTCGTGCTCCTGTCCGCCGACATAGTCCTCACTCATTCCGGCGCTGATCGCCTTTGCCTTCTCGATGAACAGCCGCACCGTATCCGGGCCGATCGTGAGGTCCCAGTCCTTGTCGAACGTCCTCTGCACCACGGAACTCCCTGCTGACGCATCCGGGATGATACAGCAATTGAGCGGCAGGTCACGCGCGACGAACGGAAGGAACAGAAGGCCGCTGCGGCCCTTATTGTGATTGACAGGCGGCCTTGCGTCGCTCGAAAAGGCGCGTCCCTTGAAACTGGTGGCATCCGAACGTGATTCTCTCGCCGAAAGTTCTGCCCGTCCTGTGCTCTAGCCTCGAATGTTTTCATGACCTTCGCCTGGTATGGGCATCTCAAGTTCAAGTCGGCGCCGCTTGTCGCAGCCGTAATGTTCTCGTGGGGGATCGCTTTTTTCGAATACTGGCTCGCCGTGCCGGCTAACCGCGTGGGTTATGGCGTCTATTCGGCGGCCGAACTGAAGACGATCCAGGAAGTGATCACCCTGGTTGTCTTCATGGTGTTTTCGGTGTTCTATTTGCGGGAAGGCATCACCTGGAACCACGTGATTGGCTTCGCGCTGATATGTGGGGGAGCAGCCCTGATTTTCAGGGCGTAGCGGCCGCCCGATGGCGGGAAGAATAGCCTCGCGCGCGGCGTTCATACGGGTGAGTGTCGATATCACTTCAGGAGGTTGGCAATGAAGTACCGGCTCGCCAGTATCGCCGCTTTGCTGCTCATGGCAGCGCCGCTCGCATCGGGCCCGTCCTTCTCGGCGTGGCGGCGGCGGTAACAGCGGTGGCAGCAACGGTGGCGCAAATATGCCGCAATGCGCCGCCGGCAAGGTTTACGACAAGCGGACGAAGAAATGCGTAGCCCAGAAGAGCGGCGCCGTGGATGACGATACGCTGTTTTGGAGCGGACGCCAGTTAGCCGAAAAGGGCGACTACGAGGAAGCCATCAAGGTGCTGAGCCTTGCTCGGAACAAGAGCGATCCCCGGATTCTGAACTATCTGGGCTATTCGCACCGCAAGGCGGGGCGGGTGCTCGTCGGCCTCGGCTATTATGAGGAGGCGCTGCGGATCGATCCGGACTACACGCTGGTTCGCGAATATCTCGGCGAGGCGCATCTGCAGCTTGGCGATGTCGCCGCCGCGAAGGGCCAGCTTGCCGAAATCGAGAAACGCTGCGGCGCGACATGCGAGGAATATCGCGAGCTTGCCGAGCAAATCGAAGCCTACAAGGGCTGAGGGCTGCCGGGGGCGGGTGCTCACCATCCGCTCGGGGTCGGCGCGGCCGGGGGTTCGGCAGAAGGGAGAAACCTACCGTCCCCGCGCTGACAAGACTGTTCAATCTCCGCGCGACAGGCGGATGATCGCGCCGTTTCTGGCGTCGGTGAGCAGCCACACCGAGCCGTCCGGCGCGACGTTGACGTCGCGGATGCGGCCGTACCCGCCTTCGAGCAGCTTTTCCTCGGCGCCGATAGCACCGCCGGCATCGCGGTCGAGCCGCGCCAGATACTCGAACTTCAGGGATCCGACCAGCAGGTCGCCCTTCCACTGGGGGAACATTTCTGCTTCGTAGACGGCCATGCCGGAGGGGGCGATCGAAGGATCCCAGTAGTGGACAGGCTGCTCATAGCCCTCGGCGGCGGTGCCGACGCCGATCGCGTCGCCGGAATAGTGCTTGCCGTAAGAGATCACCGGCCAGCCGTAATTTCCGCCGGCCCGCGGCTGGTTGATTTCGTCGCCGCCCATCGCGCCATGTTCCACGGTGAGCAGCGCCCCGGTGACCGGATCGAACGCCGCGCCCTGGATATTGCGATGACCCTTCGACCAAATCTCCGGCAGCCAGCCAGCGGGCGTGGGGTTGTCGGCCGGTATCCCGCCGTCCGGTTCGATTCGCAGCACCGCGCCGGCCTGGTCACGCATGTCCTGGGCGCGCTCGCCTTCACCTCGATCGCCGGTGGTGATGAACAGCGTGCCGTCCGGCGCGAACACCAGGCGCGAGCCGAAATGACGGGTGACGCGAGTCTTCTTCGCCATGGAGAAGATCGTCTCCACCTCCTCCAGGCGCGCGGCGCCGCCCTCGCGGACCAGCCTCGCGCGCGCGACCGCGGTGCCGGCGCCGCCATTGCCCGGCTCGGAATAGCTGAAGAACACCGACCCATCCGTCGTGAAATTGGGCGAGACCGCAACGTCGAGCAGCCCGCCCTGGCCGCGCGCCGCGACCTTCGGCACACCCGCGATCGGTTCGGACAGCGCTCCGTCGGAAAGCAGCCGCATTCGGCCGGGGCGCTCCGTGACGATCACGTCGCCGTCCGGCAGGAAGTCGAGCCCCCAAGGGTTGCGAAGCCCGTCCGCCAGCACCTCCGAATCGAAGCTTGCGGAAGGTTCGGCCGCTGACGGGCCGGCTCCGGTGGTCACCAGGAGGAGCGTGGCAAGGGGGACAAGCTGTCTGTATATGGGCATACAAGCCGACTTAGCTCCGCCACGCCGGACAGCAAGTGGAAAGAGCGTGGATTTTGGCCGCAATCGTTCAAGAGAAGGTGAGCGGCTCGTCAAATTCATGAGCGCCGCCTGTGCGGCACGATTTTTTGGACGTGAAATATCGCCGAACATTGCTATATTGGTGGGGAATGAACTGAGAACGGTTCCCTTGCCATGGCTTGAGGACCGTTTCTTTTTTGTCTGCTGCCCGTCCGCCGGAGGTTCCGGAGACGGGCGCGGACCTGCACCAGGAGCGGAAAGGCCGAACTGAAATGATCAAGGTCCCGATGACAGCCAGTGGCTTCGCATCGCTGAAGGAGGAGCTTCGCTGGCGCCAGCAGGAAGAGCGGCAACGAATCATCGAAGCGATATCCGAGGCGCGCTCGCATGGCGACCTTTCCGAGAATGCCGAGTATCATTCCGCCAAGGAGGCGCAAAGCCTCAATGAAGGCCGGATCAACGAACTCGAGGACTTTGTGGCGCGCGCCGAAGTCATCGACATTTCAAAGCTGTCTGGCTCCAAGATCAAGTTCGGCGCCACCGTCCAACTGGTCGACGAGGATACGGAAGAGACCAAGACCTATCAGATAGTGGGCGACCAGGAGGCGGACGTAAAATCGGGCCGCATCTCCATTTCCTCGCCGATCGCCCGCGCACTGATCGGCAAGCAGGTCGGCGATTCGATCGAAGTGAATGCGCCCGGTGGTCCGCGCGGCTACGAGATCGTCAAGCTGAGCTTCGTCTGACGCCGGACGGAACCCGGACATGCCTGGTCCTCCCGATCCGCTTCCGCGCGAAGCGGTAGCGCCCGACATGTCGCGGATCGAGGTGATCGCGCCGAACTTCAAGAAGCGGCTGTCCGGCGTAACCAGCACGATCATTCAGCTCGTCCCGGTTCAGGCCAGGCGCCTCGGCATCGCCACGCTCGGGCCCGGACTGCCGGAAACGCTGCCGAAGATCGGAACCCGTCAGTTGCCGGCGCTGTGGCGGCGCCCGGCATCGGGGCGCAAGCGCATCTGGCACGCGCGGCGCAATGTCGAGATGATCGCCGGAATCCTGATGAAGTCCGTGCTTGGCGTCCCGGTGTATCTGGTTTTCACCTCTGCCGCCCAGCGCGACCACCGGTGGTTGACCAAGTCGCTGATCCGCCGCATGGACGCGGTGATTGCCACCAGCGCCCGCTCGGGCAGCTTCCTCAAGGTCCCGCATCACGTGGTCATGCACGGGATCGATCTTGAGGCTTTCCATCCGCCGCGCGAGGCCGACGACCTGTTTGCCGCCTCCGGCCTGCCGGGAAAATACGCGGTCGGCTGTTTCGGGCGGGTCAGGGCGCAGAAAGGCACCGATCTTTTCGTCAAGGCCATGATTGCGCTGTTGCCGGATCGCCCCGACTGGACAGCGGTGATCACCGGCCGCGTCACGCCCGAGCATCGCGCCTTCGCCGAGGGGCTGAAGCGCAGCGTCGCCGCAGCCGGGCTTGAGAAGCGCATCCTGTTCCTGGGTGAGGTTGCGGACATAAAGGTCTGGTATCGCAGGATTTCGCTCTATGTCGCGCCGTCGCGCAACGAAGGATTCGGCCTCACCCCGCTTGAGGCGATGGCCTCGGCGACCGCGGTGGTGGCGAGCGACGCCGGCGCCTATGCGGAGATGGTCGATGACGGTGTCACCGGCGCGGTGGTGCCGGCCGGCGACGGTGCCGCGCTCACGCAGGCGATCCGCCGCTACCTCGATGATCCCGAACTGGCAAAGCGGCATGGAGCGGAAGGGCTTGTCGAGGCCCGCGCCTGCTTTCCGCTGGAACGCGAGGCGGCGGGCATAGAGACGGTCTACGACGATGTTTGGGCGCGGGGCGAATGAAGACTGAGGCATTTATCATCCACCTTGAGCGCGCAAGCAGCCGCAAGCGGCAGGCCGAGGCGTTCGCGGCGAAATTGCCGATGCCGGCGCGATTGCTGGCGGCGATCGATTCGGAACAGCTTGGCGACGCGGATGTCGCCGCGGTCTACCGCCGCTATCTGCATCGCCCGCGCTACCCGTTCGAACTGCGGCGGCAGGAGATCGCCTGCTTCCTGTCGCATCGCAAGGCATGGCGCGAGATCCTCGATCGTGGGCTGGATGCCGGGCTGGTCGCCGAGGACGACGTCGACGCCGACCCTGCCGTGCTCGGCGAGGTGATCGGCGTGGTACTTGCAGGAATGGAGCCGGCCGACTTCGTGCGCCTGCCGGTGAAGGTTCGCGAAGATGGCCCGCTGCGCTTCGCCGCCGGCAGGATCGAGGTCATCGAGCCCGGCCTGCGCGGCCTCGGAATGCAGGCGCAGATCGTCGGGCGGGAAGCGGCTCGGCGGCTGCTCGCCGAGACCGAGCAGTTCGACCGCCCGGTCGACACGACGATCCAGCTTCCGGGCCTGACGAAGGCGCGGGTGCTCGCCGTCCGTCCGGCCTTCGTCGCCCATGTCGACGAAACGGTCGGGGGCAGCGTCGTGCAGAAGAAAAAGAAGCCGATCGGCGAGGTTGTCGCGCGCGAGGTCAGGCGCGCCGCCTACCGGCTGGCGGTCAGGCTGGCCCCGCGCCGCTGACAGAACGGCGCGAAGCATCGAAGCGGTCAGGACGAAGGTACTGGTGGACCGAAGGCTTGCGCGCCCTACAATAAGCCACGCGAACGTCACGGGAGATTGACGCGCGCGGATTTACGAACAGGTCGTGCCTGCAACGCCCGCGGCGATCCGATTCCAGCCGGAAAGCTCGATATTCCGTCCGGATCGGGATATCGCCAGACCATGCGAGGCGGCGCCGCGAAGCAGGCCCGGCATTTCGTCACGGTTCAATGATGGGAGGAAACCATGTCCTTGAAAAGTGCATGCGATAAGGTCCTCGACCGGGCGGTCAGCGGCACGCCGCGCGTACCCGGCGTAGTCGCCATGGTTACGGATCGCGAGGCAAACATCTACGAAGGTGCCGCCGGCGAGCGTGTACTGGCCTCCGGCAATGCGATGACGACGGACAGCGTCATGGCGATCTTTTCGACCACCAAGGCGATCACCGGAACGGCGGTGATGCAGTGCGTGGAGGAAGGCAAGCTCGACCTCGACGTGCCGGCGAAAAATTTCGCGCCCGATATCGGAAATCTCCAGGTGCTCGAAGGCTTCGACGGCGACGGCAAGCCGAAACTGCGTGCGCCCAAGCGCGACATCACCACGCGTATGCTGATGCTGCACACGGCCGGTCTCGGCTATGATTTTTTCAACGAGAACTACAACCGCCTGGCGAGAGAACATGGCCAGCCCAGCGTCGTCACCTCGTCCAGGGCATCGATCATGACGCCGCTGCTTTTCGATCCCGGCGAAAAATGGGAATACGGATCGAACATCGACTGGTGCGGCCAGGTCGTCGAAAGCATCCGCGGCAAGCGGCTCGGCGAAGTGTTCCGCGAGCGCATCTTCGATCCGCTCGGCATGAAGGACATCGCCTTCGCGCTCACGCCCTCGATGCGCGACCGCCTTGCCCGCATGCATATGCGCAAGGATGACGGATCGCTGACGCCGAGCGACTTCGAACTGCCGGCCGATCCGGAGGTGCATATGGGCGGTCACGGCCTCTATTCGACGATCGGCGAGTATATGAAGTTCATCCGCATGTGGCTGAACGACGGCGCCGGGCCGAACGGGCGGGTGCTGAACGCCGAGACGGTCAAGGCCGCCGTGCGCAACGGACTGGAGACCCATCAGAAGGTCGTCATGCTGCCGGGCGTCATCCGCTCGCTCTCCAACGATGCCGAGTTCTTCCCCGGCCTGAAGAAGTCGTGGGCCTTCACCTTCATGGTGAATGACGAGGAGGCGCCGACCGGCAGGCCGGCGGGCGCGATCGGCTGGGCGGGGCTGGCCAACCTCTTCTTCTGGATCGACCGGAAGAACGGTTTCGGCGGATTCTGGGGCACGCAGATCCTGCCCTTCGCCGACGCCGCGTCGTTCGGCGGCTACATGGATTTCGAAACGGCGACCTATCAGAACCTGGTGGCCAAGGCGGCCTGAGCGCAATGAACGGGAGGGCCGGCCGCCGAGCGAGGCGGCCGGCGGACCGTCAGGGCGAGATCGCCACCAATCCTTCGTCCTTGACCCGGCGGATGGTGAGCGCGGTGCGAACCGTGTCGACATTGGGCGTCGAGGTGAGCTGCTCGATGACGAAGCCCTGGAAGGTGGCGAGGTCGCTTGCCACGCAATGCAGCATGAAGTCCGATTCGCCCGAGACCATCCATGCGTCGCGCACAATCGGCCAATCGCGCGTTCGCGACGCGAACGCCTTCAATTCGGCGTCGGACTGGTGGTGCAGGCCGACAAGGCAGAAGGCGACGACGTCCATGCCGAGAGCCGGTCCGTCGAGGCGGGCGCGGTAGCCGCGGATTACGCCGGCATCCTCCAGCCGCTTGACCCGGCGCAGGCAGGGCGGCGCCGAAATGCCGACGCGGCGCGATAATTCGACATTGGTCATGCGACCGTCGTCCTGCAGTTCGCGCAGGATTTTCCAGTCGATTGCGTCGAGGTCAGCTCTGATCGGCATTTTTTCGTCCGTAACGACAAGAATGGCATCCCATAACGCAAAGCACACGATGCGTCAGGCCCCGGCGCGGTTCTTTTGCCGCATCGGGCGGCATCGGCTGAGCCAAAACCAATCCGGGGATGGGAGAATTCGCCGCCTTGCTGTGGCGAGGGTCAATACCTAAATTAGGCGCGGCTTTCCACTAGGCTTCACGCGAGGCGGCTTGGAACCGGCAGGCCGCTAACCGAGAAGGCGATCCATGACCGCGAAGCACGCGCCAGTCCTCATCATAGGCTCGGGTCCGGCAGGCTACACCGCGGCGATCTACGCGGCGCGCGCCTTGCTGAAGCCGGTGTTGATCGCGGGCTTGCAGCAGGGCGGACAGCTTACCATCACCACGGATGTCGAGAACTATCCGGGCTTCGCCGAGCCGATCCAGGGCCCGTGGCTGATGAACGAGATGCTGAAGCAGGCGGAGCATGTCGGCGCCGAGATCGTCAACGACATCGTCACGCATGTCGACCTGGATGTCAGGCCGTTCAGGGTGAAGACCGATGGCGGCGCGATCTATACATGCGACGCGCTGATCGTGGCGACCGGCGCGCAGGCAAAGTGGCTCGGCATTCCGACAGAAGACATCTACAAGGGCTTTGGCGTATCGGCCTGCGCGACCTGCGACGGCTTCTTCTACCGCGGCAAGGACGTGGCGGTGGTCGGCGGCGGCAATTCGGCGGTCGAGGAAGCACTCTACCTCTCGAATCTGGCGAAATCGGTAACTGTGATTCACCGGCGCGGCGACTTCCGCGCCGAGCGCATCCTGCGCGAGCGGCTGGCCAAGAAGGAGAATGTGCGGGTGATCTGGGACACGGTCGTGGATGAGATCACCGGACGGCCCGGCAAGGCGCCGCTTCCGCCCACGGCAGACGGGCTGAAGCTGCGCAACGTCAAGACCGGCGCAATATCGCACCTTCCGGTGGACGGCATCTTCGTGGCGATCGGCCATGCGCCGGCGGTCGAACTTTTCGTCGGCAAGCTGAAGCAGAAGCCGAACGGCTATCTGTGGACGGCGCCGGGAACGACGAACACCGACATGCCGGGCGTGTTCGCCGCGGGCGACGTGGCTGACGATGTCTACCGGCAGGCGGTAACGGCGGCGGGACTTGGCTGCATGGCCGCGCTCGAGGCTGAAAAATATGTCGCAAATCTTGAGGAACATCGCGAGGCGGCGGAGTAGGTTCTAGGCCGGCGGCCACAAGCCGGCAGACCGAGGGGAATATATGTCACTGGATTGGGACAAGCTGCGCGTGTTCCATGCGGCAGCGGAGGCCGGATCGTTCACGCACGCGGCCGAGACGCTGAGACTTTCGCAGTCGGCGATCTCGCGGCAAGTGAGCGCGCTTGAGCATGATGTCGGCGTGCCGCTGTTTCATCGGCATGCGCGCGGTCTCGTGCTGACGGAGCAGGGCGAACTGCTCTACCAGACGGCGCATGACGTGCTGATGCGGCTCGAAAGCGTCAAGACACGATTGACGGATGCCAAGGACCGGCCTTCCGGCGTGCTGCGCGTCACCACCACCGTTGGCCTGGGCGCCGGCTGGCTGACCGACCGCATTCCGGAATTCCTCGAACTCTTCCCGGATATCCAGCTCCAGCTCATCCTAGCCAACGAAGAACTCGACCTCATGATGAGGCAGGCCGACTGCGCGATCCGACTGCGCCAGCCGCAGCAGCCCGACCTCATTCAGCGGCGGCTGTTCACCGTGCATTTCCACCTCTTTGCCTCGCCCGCCTATGTGAACAAGCGTGGCAAGCCGGCCTCGATCGCCGATCTCAGGAACCACCGCATCGTCACCTTCGGCCTGCCGGTACCCACACATCTCAGCGAACTCAACTGGCTGGAGACGGTCGGCGACTTCGACGGCGGGCAACGCGTCGCGACGCTGCAGATCAACGACATCCTGTCGATCAAACGGGCGGTGCAGCGCGGCGCGGGCATCGCCATGCTGCCTGACTACCTGGTCGACAAGGATTCCGGCCTGGTGCAGCTCTTGCCGGAGACGGAGGCACCGTCCTTCGACACGTATTTCTGCTACACGGATGCGATGAAGAATCAGGCAAAGCTGCACGCCTTTCGCGATTTCGTCATCTCCAAGGCACGCGCCTGGTCGTTCTGAGAGGCTGAGGCCGCAAGCCTGATACCAACTCCCGCCTCGCGAACTCGCCGTTCCTGCTCATTGCTTGATTACCGGCGCTTCAGGTTGCGCCAAGCTGTGCCTTCGGTTGCCCGGACTCTGTGCTATTGATTGCCGTTAAGTCATTGGACCACAGAGACAACTTTTTTGCATGGGAGGTTTGCAAACACCCTGCTTGTTAAATGAGCAATAAAGGCTCATATATTGATCATCTCCAGGGCGCGTTCCTCCTCCCATTAGCGCCCTCGAGTGTTCCCCTCTGGAGGTTTAGCCTTTACAGGCACTTCCAATCAAACTCAGCCGGATCTCATAAGATCCGGCTTTTTTGATTCCCGGGGTCTTGTCGAGTCCGTATCGAGTGGCCGGTGCGCGCTGACGGGCCCTCGGCAAACCGTAGCCGCGCGCCGCCGGGGCGCGACGCCGCCACCGGTCTCCGGCCTTTTCACATGAAGAGTTTTTCGCTTCCGAGGTTGGTGTAAAGCCCGGCCACCTCGGCACCGTAGCCGTTATATATCTGGGTCGGCACGAGCTCTTCGGTATGCAGGATGCGCTCCATCGCCTGGCTCCAGCGCGGATGCGGGACCGCCGGGTTCACATTCGCCCAGAAGCCGTACTCCTGCGGCTGAATGGCCTCCCAAAGGCCAACCGGGCGTTCTTCCACGAAATCGAACTTGCGGATCGACTTGATCGATTTGAAGCCGTATTTCCACGGCAGCGCCAGCCTGATCGGCGCGCCGTGCTGCTTGGCGACCGGCTTGTCGTAGGCGCCGGTGACCACGAAGGCGAGATCGTTGCCGGCCTCCTCTATCGTGACCCCTTCGACATAAGGCCACGGATAGAGGAAATTGTTCTGGCCGGGGGCCATTTCCGGGTCGAGGAAGGTTTCGAAGCGGATGTACTTGGCCGAGGCCTGCGGCTTGGCCAAGGCCACCAGAGCCTTCAGCGGGAATCCGCTCCACGGGATCGTCATCGACCAGGCCTCGACGCAGCGATGCCGATAAAGCCGCGTTTCCAGCGGGATCTTCCGCACCATATCGTCGAAGGCGATTGTGAAGGGTTTTTCGACCAGACCGCCGATTTCAATATCCCACGGCCGCGTCTTCAGCGCCTGGGCGGCCTCGGCTATGCCCTTCTGCGTGCCGTATTCATAGAAATTATTGTAGTGGGCGTTGATCTCCTCGGGTGTGAGGTCGCGGTCGAGCTTGTACGCCTCGTTGCGCTTGGCCGGATAGAGGTCGGCGGTCGGATCGGCATCTTCCGCGCGCGCAAGGCGGGGCAGGCCGATTGCCGCGCCGGCCAGTCCCAGCCCCATGCCGGCGAGCAACTGGCGACGGTCGAGGAAAGCGGCCTCCGGTGTCGCCAGCGCGTCGGCGATTGCCCAGGAGGGGCGGCGGTGAACGGAAAAGACCATTGGCTGTACTCCAGGAGGTTCCGCCAGCGTGTAGCATTCGCGAGACCGCATCAACCGGCCCCGCTTCACATTCGCGTGGCGGACCGGAAGCGTTACGGCGAGCGCGAAATTTCCCGCCTGCGCCGCTTCACATCTTCGCGATCCTCAAGCCGCCTTTCCGCGGGCGCTGTTCATCGCATCGTCGGCGAGCCGCCCTGTAAGTTCGGCCATATGGTCGAAGCTGGCCTCGTAGCTCGCCACGCCGGCGGTCGCCGAACGCAACTCGACGATCAGATTGCCGATCTCGGATTGCGGCATGGTGGCCTCGACCACGTCCCAGCCTTTCCATCCCGGCCGGGCATCGTAGCCCAGGATCTGCCCGCGCCGCTGCGGCACGATGCCGGTTATCTTGGCGGTGGCGTCGGAGGGCGTGAAGACCCGCACCTTCATGACCGGCTCCAGCAATACCGGGGAGCAGGCCGCCATGCCTTCCTTCATGGCCAGCTTGGCCGCCATCTGAAATGCCATGTCGGAGGAATCCACCGTGTGATAGGAGCCGTCCGACAGATTGACCGCGATGTCGACGACCGGAAAGCCGAGCGGCCCGGACTTGAGGAAATCGCGCACGCCCGCCTCCACCGAGGGGATGTACTGCTTGGGCACCACGCCGCCGGTAATGGTGTCGGTAAACTGGAAGCCGGTGCCGCGCGGCACAGGCTTGATCTCGATCACCACGTCACCGAACTGGCCATGGCCTCCCGACTGCTTTTTGTGGCGGCCACGCTGTTGCGTGGCCTTTCGTATGGTCTCGCGATACGGAACGGCCGGCATGCTCTGGTCCACCGCTATCTGGTTCTTGCCGTCCAGCCTTTCGACTGTGACGCGCAAATGCATCTCGCCGTGACCCGACAGGATGGTCTCGCCGGTTTCCTGGTGCGCGACGTTGAGCGACGGGTCCTCTTCGGCAAGGCGCTGGATCGCCGCGGACATCTTCACGTCGTCCTTGCGCTCCTTCGGCCTGAGCGCGATCGCGAACACCGGCTGCGGCGGCGTGGCATCGACGAGTTGCGCCGCACCCGTCCTGCCGGTCCCCAGCGTCTGGCAGGTGCGCGCGCCCTCCAGCTTGCCGAGTGCCACCGTGTCTCCGGCCTTGGCCGCGATGAGTTTCGTCTGGTCCTTGCCGAGCAGCCGGTAGATGCCGGAGACGCGCGCCCCGCCGCCGTCGGGAAGGGCCAATTCGGCGCCGTCGTTCAATCCTCCGGAGATTATCCGGGCGACCGACAGCTTGCCGCCATGGGCGGTGTGGATGGTCTTCATGACCTGGACGATCGTGCCGGCATCATCGGAGACACCCAGCCGCTCGCGTGTCGCCTCGACATCGGCGACATCGTGCCGAATGGTCTTCAGCAGCCTGAGAATGCCATTCCCTTTCTCGGCCGTGCCGATCAGCACCGGCGTTACGTTGCCCTCGCGAAGGTCGGCGGCGAGGTCGTCGAACACCTCGTCCTGCGGCGGCGCCACCTCCTCCAGCAGTTGCTCCATTAAAGTGTCGTCGTGATCGGCGAGCGTCTCCAGCATCGAGAAGCGCGCCTCGACCTCGCGCGCTTTCTCGTCATTTGGAATTTCCGTCACCTCGCTGGCCGCGTGCTCGCGCCAGACATAGGCGCGCTCCAGCGCGAGGTCGATCGCGCCGACAATGATGCCGTCGCGGCGCAGCGGAATCTGGCGCAGCAGCAGCGGCGTTTCGCTGACAGGCTGCAGAAGCTTGAGCGTGTCGCGCACGCCGGCCGCTGTCTTGTCGATCTTGTTGAGGAAGATGATGCGCGGCAGTCCGATCTCGTCGAGCCGGCGCATGATGAGCTGCAAGGCGGGAATCTTCTTCTCGTCGGCCTCGGCGACGACAATCGCGGCATCGCAGGCGGCCAGTACGGGATGCGCCTCGAAGGCGAACTCGATCGAACCGGGGCAGTCCGCGAAGGTGATCTGTTCGCCCATGAATTCTATCGTGGCGAAAGTCGCCTCGACACTCATGGCATGGGCGCGCGATTCGGGGGAATTGTCGCCGACGGTGTTGCCGGAAGTCACTGAGTTCTGGCGTGGGATGGCACCGGTGCGGGCGAGAATGGCTTCCAGGAGAGTTGTCTTTCCGCTTGCGAAGGGACCGACAATGGCAATGCATTTCGGCCCCGTTCGCCTGCCTCCGGCGCGAGTTCCCATGGCTGACCTCCACTCAAGCGTTTCCTCGGAGCGGCACCCGGCCCGACGACCATCGCTGGCGCGGCCTTTTCCTTTGCCACCTACCTTCGCGCATCGTCACACGGCTTGCCCGGCAGGGCAAGAAAAAAGCCCGGCTTGTGCCGCCCGCGCAATGCTCCTACTTTGTATGACCACCGATGGGCCGGTCACGACAGGCTTCAACGCATGGCCCCGCCTTTGCGAGCGGGAATGGGACGGCTCAGGGCGAAGGCGATGGCTGGCGCAATGCGACCGATGAGACGGCTGACGGCGATCGCATGCGGCGCGATACTGTGGCTCGTCGCCGCGATCGCGCTCGGCGGCGCGCCATCGGCCTCGGAGCGAGGCGTCAAGCCGGGCGCAAAATTCGTCGCCGAAGGCATGACGGATCCGAGCGCGCGGCTGGCGCCGGCCCGCTCTGGCCCAGGCGAGGAGAGAGTCGCACTGGTGCCGGTCGAATCCTTCGATCCGACATACTATCCGGATTTGGCCGAGGCGGGCGACCTTGCCGACCTGCACGCAGGCTGCCATTTGCATGGTTTGTTGCCACCGTTGGCAACGGGATCCGAACACTACCCGCCCTTCTTCCGCCGTTCGGTGTCTGGTGGAACGCAAGCGCGGGCTCCGCCTGCCGACATCGATCGAGCCTGACGGCGATCAGGCGAACGGCGCACTGGCGCTGATCCAACTGGGCGAAACAACATCTCCATATACGGGCGGCGCGGCTCCATTCTCAGGAGGCCCGCGGCCAGACAGACAGGCAAAGGACGATCATCCATGGCCAAGACCCATCCACTCGGCTTCCGGATCGAACAGGACATCAAGGAAGCTCTGACCGCCGCGGCAAAGGAGGATCACCGGTCGGTATCCTCCCTGGTCGAACTCATCATCGCCAAATGGCTTCGCGAAAACGGCTATATGGCGAGCCCGCCGCATCGTGCGATACGGCCCGCGCTCGACGCTTGATCTGCCGTCCAAGCAGGCCTGCTTGGCTTCTTGTATTTGTCAGCTTGCCGCCGGAAAACCCTGGAAACCAGCTTGTACCAAGGGCTATGAAGATTGACCGGCAGGGCGATAAGGGGCGGCACCGATGGTCAAAGGTTTAAACGGCCGATATTAGCCGGGAGTCCTGATGACCGAACCGGCGGGCGGCGACGGCTGCCGTTTTTTTGCTTGGCTGGTGAGAATGCAGCCTGACCGGCGCTTTCAGGAAGCCGGCAATTTGTCGAAATCCTTGGCTTTTCCGGATAGGTGAGAACAAAGAAAACCCGGCGCGCGGCCGGGTTCTTGTCCCTTGCCGGTTGATGGCGTCGCCTTCAGCCCAGCGAGGCGGTAAAGCGCTGGATGCGCGAGCAGGCCTCTTCGAGCAGCGCCTCCGACGTGGCGTAGGAGATGCGGAAATTCGGACCCAGACCGAATGCCGCGCCGAACACGACCGCCACGCCTTCGCTGTCCAGTAGCTCGGTGCAGAAATCCTCGTCGTTTTCGATTACCTTGCCCGACGGCCCCGTCTTTCCGATCAGGCTCGCGCAGGACGGATAGACATAGAAGGCGCCTTCCGGCGAGGGGCAGACGATGCCGCGCGCCTGGTTGAGCATGGACACGACGAGGTCGCGGCGGCCCTGGAAGATCTCCTTGTTTCGGGCGATGAAGTCCTGCGGACCATTCAGCGCCTCGACCGAAGCCCATTGCGCGATCGTGCAGGCGCCGGAGGTCTGCTGGCCCTGGATCATGTCCATGGCCTTGATCAATTCGACCGGTGCCGCCGCATAGCCGATGCGCCATCCGGTCATGGCATAGGCCTTCGACACGCCATTCATGGTCAGCGTGCGGCCATACAGGTTCGGCTCGACCTCTGCGATCGTCCGGAAGACGAAGTCGCCATAGGTCAGGTGCTCGTACATGTCGTCGGTCAGCACCCACACATGCGGATGCTTGAGCAGCACATCCGCCAGCGCGCGCAACTCGGCCTCGGTATAGGCGGCGCCGGACGGGTTGGACGGCGAGTTCAGCACCAGCCATTTCGTCCTCGGCGTGATCGCCCTGTCGAGCGCCTCGGCCGTCAGCTTGAAGCCGTTCTCGCCGCTGGTCGGCGCGAATGTCGACGTGCCTCCGCACAGCGCCACCATTTCGGGGTAGCTAACCCAGTACGGCGCGGGAATCACCACCTCGTCGCCCGGGTTCAGCGTCGCCATGAAGGCGTTGAACAGAATCTGCTTGCCGCCCGTGCCGACGATGGTCTGCTCGGGCCGGTAGTCCAGATTGTTCTCGCGCTTGAACTTATTGGCGATGGCCTCGCGCAGCGGCGCGATGCCGGAGACCGGCGGATATTTGGTCTCGCCCCGTCGGATCGCCTCGATCGCCGCGTTCTTGATGTTGTCGGGCGTGTCGAAATCCGGCTCCCCGGCTCCGAGCCCGATGATGTCGCGGCCTTTCGCTTTGAGCTCGCGCGCCTTCTGGGTGACCGCGATCGTCGCGGAGGGCTTCACGCGGGAAAGGGCGTCGGCAAGAAATGCCATGAAGGCTGTCTCCAGGAAACTGGGCCCAACGGGCCTGAATACCCGCGCTGGCATCATTCGAACAGATGACCGCCGGCCGCGAGCCATGCTCTAATGTCCGATCATATGTGGATGCGCAAGCGCAGCGTCCTCCGAAGTGACTAATTTCGTCGATCTTTTCCTTCATTAACCAGCAATGAAAAATTGCGACAGTATCGTTGGCATTTACTGGAGGCAGGTCGGACGTGTCGCGCAGCGCGGTTCTCGCTCATATCGTCCGTGACGCGGACGGAACCGCCGTGGGCGCGTGGGGTCGGTTTACGCTGAGGACGGCGTTTCAGCCGATCTTCGTGTTTCATGGCGGCAAGCTGTTCGTCGCCGCCTTCGAGGGCCTGATTCGGCCTTTCCGCGGCGGAACGCCGGTGGCGCCCGCCGCGTTTTTCGCGGGCGTGCCGGCGCACGATAGGTTCCACATCGAAACATTGACGCGAACGCTGCATCTGTTCAACGCGGCGGCCTGCCTGCCCAAGGAGGCGGCCATCTTCGTCAATTTTGATCCGTCCGTGTTCACCGACGGGGCTCTCGCCGAGGCGGCGCTTTCCGACATGCGCGGGACCCTGCGGGAGTTGGGCATCGACCCGCGGCGTGTCGTTTGCGAAGTGACCGAGCAAAGGACGGCCTCGCGCGAAGCGCTTTGCGACTTCACGCATGCGCTGAGGCACAATGGCTTCAGCATCGCGGTCGACGACTTCGGCTCGAAGGATTCCGATATCGAGCGCATCAGGGCTCTCAGGCCGGAGATCGTGAAGTTCGACGCGTTTTGGACGTCGCGCCTGATGACGACCGGATACGGTCTGGACCTGCTCAAGGCCATGGTGGAAGGCTTCGCCCGGCAGGGGATCATCACGGTTTTCGAAGGCATAGAGGAGAATTGGCGGTTGGAGATTGCCGAGAAGGTCGGAGCGTCGATGGTCCAGGGTTACGCGCTTGCCCGGCCCGAACTGGTGCCCGCGAGTTTCGCGGTCTTCCCCGGCGTGCCGCATGCCCAATTGTTGGCGTGGCCGGCCGCCGGCGATGACAGGATGGCCGTGCATTTTGCCGGCGCGCTCGGCCGCAAACCCATGTCATGATGTTGGATGCCCCGAAAGCGTCGACGCGCGACGCGCCGCTCAGCCTTGCTGGCCTCGCCGCTCCTGCGGCGCTGCGTGCAGGCGACTATCTCGGGGGCCCGGCGCTGGCGGGAACCGCCTTCGATCACTCGCCGCGCATCCTCGCCGATCTCATCGAGGGCAGCGGCGGCAATGTCCTCGTTGCATGATCGGCGGGCCGGGCCCACCCTCGGCCATGCGCCAGCCTAAAGAAAAAGGCGGGAGGGTCCCCGCCTTTCTCTATATCCGCGCTCGCAAGGCGAGACGTCGTTCAGCCGGCCTTGGCCAGCTTGCCGGCGGCGGACTTGCCCGTGCGGCGGTCCTGCTCGATTTCATAGCTGATCTTCTGGCCCTCCACGAGGCTCGTCATCCCCGCGCGCTCAACCGCCGAGATATGCACGAACACATCGGCACCGCCGGCGTCCGGCTGAATGAATCCGTAACCCTTGGTGGTGTTGAACCATTTGACAGTACCAGTAGCCATCTTGTCTCCTAATGTCGCTACGTTTCTGACCGGACTAAGGCGCCCGGCGAGCCCTATCGAAATTTGCAGAACGTCAGCGGACGCGAAGATTTCGCGAGCTACCGATCGACCGAAAATTCAATGCCGCGCGGTATAAGATGCTTCGCGCGTCTAGACAAGAGGCGATCGACTGCCTTGTCACGGGTAAGTGATGCAATCTCAGTGCGAAAGGTTAATTTATGATATCGAAATAAGAGTATATATTACGGTCGGCGAAGCCGGCGCCCCACCGGAACCGCGATGAACTTCGCAACCGCGTTAAACTTCGGAGACTTCGATGAAAAGCGTGCTTCTTGCACTAGGCCTGACTTTGGTCGTCAGCGATGCTTATGCGATCTCGCGCTATAATTCCGCTCGCATGAGTTGTGGTGAGGTTAAAGCCGCCATCCACCGCGACGGCGCCGCGATTGTGCGCTACCGATCCGCGCGAACCGGCGTCCAGCTCTACGGCCGCTATGTACGCGACGGACTTTTTTGCGCGACCAGCGAATTGCCGGAGATCGTTTACATAACGGCCGCCGACACTCGGCTCTGCCTCGTGTGGGAATGCAAGTACTACGATCCCGACGACGATCTTCTGCTGTTTCGCTGACCGACAGTGAGACGGTCCGGCTTCGGCGCGAGGCTTGCGTGGTCAAAAGCGATGCGAAAACAGAGAGCTAAAGCGAGTCGGCCGCTTCCGGAATCGGGCCTGTTGCCTTAGAACGCAAATGCCGACTGCCCAGGCGGCGAGGGTGGTCGAGCGCGTTCCAAATCGAGAAGGCGGCGCTTGGTGAAAACCCCACCCGGCGCCGAGAAGCCGCCCATCTTGCCGCCGGCCGCGAGCACGCGATGACACGGCACAATGATAGGAACGGGATTGGTCCCCATTGCCTGGCCCACGTCGCGCGCCATGCCGGGGCGGCCGACCGCGTCCGCCAACCCGCCATAGGTCACGGTCTCGCCATAGTCGAGGGCGCGCATCCGCGCGTAAAGCGCGTGGCGAAAATCATCGACGCCGGTAAGATCGAGCCGCACACCGGCGAAGTCGATTCGCTCGCCTGCCGCGTAGCGGACCAGCAGCCCGATCGCCGCCTTCACTGGAGGCGGCGGCTCGCCCGCCAATGGCGCGGCGCCGCGTTTCAGCAGGCCGGCCTCGGTGGCCTTCCGGTCCCGCCGCGGAAGCTGCACATGGGTCACGCCATCGGCGCTCCAGCCAATGCCGATCCAGCCCAGCGCGGATTTCGAACACCGTGTGACCTTTTGCACAGTTTTCGACGGACACCGGATTTCTCCCCTGACGACGCAGGCGCATCCTATCACGGACCCCCTTGTGTACAAAGCGGGAACGAATACGGTCATACGACGGAAGTGTGTGCAGCAGGTTTCGCGCAATGATGTCATGGTCTTCCCATGGAAACCTGCGGCAAGACAAGAAGTAACCGGGTGAGACTAAGCCAAGCAAGCCTGGTTGGGCATTGCCGCGCCTTGCTTCATGTTCCTTCCATGGCCGTTGTTCCAGAGGTCCGGTACGGCGACAACTGGCGAAGCCATCACGGATTGCCTGCCGAATTAATATTCTGTAAGGCAGTCCTGGCGGGCAAAAGGAAGGGCAGCCTCGGCATTGCGATTGACACCGAAAAACCTCCTGCTGATCGCCGCACTCGTGCCGGTCGCGCTTTCCGGATGCACCTCGACCGGCACCGAGGTGTCCGCGAGTTTCGCCGCCGGCGAACCCGTGCTGCCGGAGGTGATTTCCCTCGAGCCCAGTCCATCCGGCGAGATTGTCGCAATGACAAGCTTCACGTCCGCGGCCTCGGCCGGACAGGCCGCCACCTCCATCAAAAATGCGGCCGGCGCGCGCCCGGCAAAGCAAGCGGCCACCGCGGCCGAAGTCAGGACGGCAGCCGCCGGCGATGGCGCCAAGGTGGCATCCGCCGCTGATGCGCCCAACGCCGCAGCTTCGGTCCCACCCGCAAAAGCCGTGAAGCCGGTGGATGCGAAGGCGAAGCTTGCGGATGGCAGGCCGACCTCCGTCGCCGCGGCTCCGGCGTCCGCCGCTCCGAAGGGCAGGGACCGCGTGGTGAAAACCGTCGCGGGGCCCTCCGATCTGGCGGCCGCGGCCCTCATGCCTGCCTCCTACGTCAAGGCGGACAGGCCGCTCGACTACCTCATTGCAAAATATGCCGCTGTCTACGAAGTGCCGGTGGAACTGGTGCGGCGCGTGGCCAAGCGCGAGAGCAATTTCAATCCCTCCGCCTTCAATCGCGGTCACTATGGGCTCATGCAGATCAAGCACGCGACGGCGCGCGGCATGGGGTATCGTGGCCCGGCGCGCGGACTGTTCGACGCCGAGACCAATTTGAAATACGCCGTCAAATATCTGCGCGGCGCATTCCTGGTTGCCGACGGCAATATGACACGCGCCGACCGACTCTATCAGACCGGCTACTATTACCACGCGAAGCGCAAGGGCCTGCTTGACGAGACCGGGCTCGGGCGGGATCGCGAGAGACGGCGCGGAACCAAGCCGGCGCCGAAGCTGCCCTGACCGGCTGCCGCCTCCCATCTCCCTCGCGGTGAAAGCGGATCGGCCGCGCCGCCGCCGGTTCAGGCAGATGCGGCCGCGACTGCCCCGGTAAGCAGGTTCGCAAAAGTCTCAGCCTGCTTCAGCCAAATCTGGCGGCGACCCATCCCAAACCCCAAATATTCGGAAAAGCCGATGTTCCGAAGAATCCGCATGTCCTGTCGCCGCGCGGACTGGAGACCCGAAGCATCGTGCCGTCGGCAAGGCATGGCTGACGCATCTGTCGACGATGCGAAACCGCGTCACGCTTGCGCCGCGCCTTGCGCATAGTGCGCCAGGAATTCCTCGCTCGGCCGAATTGGCTTGATGACATCGATCATCACCCCATTGGGATCGGCGGTGATGAAGTGGCGCTGGCCGAAGGCCTCGTCGCGCAGGCTGAGAAGGATCGGCAGTTCCGCGGCCCGCGCGCGTTCATAGACGGCGTCGGGATCGCGAACCTCGAAGTTTATCAGCAGCCCCCGTGTCTTCGCCCTGCCCGCCGGCGGCACGCTCTCGTGGTCCCACTGCACGATGCCGAGGTTGACTTTCTTGTCCTCCTTCGAGCGCAGATGCACATACCAGTCGTTCGCAAACAGCGCCTCGAAGCGGAAATGCGTCTTATAGAACCGTGCCGTGCCGGCAACGTCGTCGGTCATCAGAACAGGGTAATAGCTCGTTGTTTTCATGGCTTCCCTTCCTTCCGTAACAAACATACAGTTTGCATGTGTCTTTCGAATAACATACAGGCTGCATGTATGCAACAGAATATTGGACGCCGTTCCAACAAGCAGCGCAGCGAGACGACGCGGGCCGAGCTGATCGCGGCGGCGCGCCTATTGTTCGTCGGCAGGGGCTATGCGGAAACCGGCACGCCCGACATCGTCGATGCCGCGGGCCTGACGCGCGGCGCGCTCTATCATCACTTCGACGACAAGAAGGCGCTGTTTCTTGCCGTGGTGGAGGCCGAGGCGAGGGCGGTGGCGGAGGAGATCGAGCGCGCCGCGCCCGACGACATGCCGGCCCGCGAGGCCCTCGTCAAGGGCGGCGAGGCCTACCTGGACGCCTTGGCGGCGCCGGGACGCACGCGACTTCTGCTGCTTGACGGGCCGGCGGTGCTGGGCCGCGCCGCCATGGATGATATCGACGATCGTCACGCCACGGGCTCGCTACGCGCCGGCATTCTGTTCGCAGTGAGGGCGGGGGACCTGCCGCGAGACCTGCCGGTCGATGCGGTGACGCATCTGCTGGCCGCGGCCTATGACCGCGCCGCACTGGCCATCGCGGCGGGTGGGGACGCGGCCGCCTACAGGAAGGCGCTTGCATTGCTGATCGACGGCCTGGCCGCGCTCGCCTGAAGCAAAGCGGCGTGATCCCTGCCGATCGGGTCTTCGTTGCATGGCTGACCGTTGACGCCTGCCTGGACGCGCGCCACTCTCTGCCTTGGAAAGCCGGGGGAGAGGGAAATTCGATGCTGCGGCTCTTGAAATGGCTGTTCTATCTGGTTGTGATTATAGCCGTCGTGCTGGTCGCGGGATCGTTCCTGCTGCCCTCGTCGGTGACCGTTACGCGCTCCATCGAGATCGCCGCGCCGCCGGAAAAGGTATTCGCTCTGGTCGGCGACCTCAGGCGCTTCAACGCGTTTTCGCCCTGGGCCGATATCGATCCCGGGACGAAATATGTATTCGAAGGTGCCGAAAGCGGTGTCGGCCAGAAAATGAGCTGGACATCCGCGAACGAGAATGTCGGCACGCGGATCGCAGACCGTAACCGTCCACGAACCGCCGGGGCGGATGGCGACCGAACTCGACTTCGGGCAGATGGGCAAGGCTGCCGCGACCTGGGAACTGGAGCCGTCCGGCACGGGAACCAAGGTCACCTGGGGCTTCCACTCGCCGGTGGACGGCATCGTGGCGCGCTGGTTCGGCCTGATGTTCGACCGCTGGATCGGTGCCGACTACGAGAAGGGGCTGCAGCGGTTGAAGGCGGCGGCGGAAAGTTAGCGGCCCCAACTCCCGACCGCGGCAGGCCTCAGCCGAACATGCGGTCGCCTTGCTCATTGACGATCTGCTGCCCCTTCTTCAGGGCCATGTCGGCGGCGTCGCTTTGCGAGGCGAAGCGATCGGCGCGCACGAAGCGGTGCTCCTTTACGATCCCGTCAATCTCCTTGGAGATGACGCCGCAGGTCTGGAATTGCCCCTCGGCCTTGTATGGAGTTGCACGGATGGTGAATCCGCTATAGTCGAGCACGTTGCCGCCCTGCTGGCCGCCGGCTTCATCGCCGCCCTGGCTTCCGCCGCCGAACAAACGCTTCAGGAATGACATAGAAGATCCTCGTCTGATTTCCGCCGGCAGCGTAGCCAATCGCCGCCTTGGCGTCGAGCGGGCAGCGCCCCACATGGAAATACCGGCGCCCGACTGGGGCGGCAATAGCGTATCGTGGCTGCCTCAGATCGGCTTGAAGTCCGGATCGATGTCGCGCGCCATGGCCCGCCATTCATCACCGTAATCGACATCCTGCCAGTTCTTGAACCACGGTCCGCCATTGGTGAAGTGTACGGCGTTGGGCGTGCCGGCTGCCGGCTTCTCGTTCCAGCCTTCCAGCCAGTTCCAGGCGACCGGGATCTCGCCGATTTCGTCATCGGCGGCCCATTGCATGCGATGCAGATAGGCGCCGCTCTCGCGGTTGATCAGGTCGGGGGTCAACTGGCGCGTCGAGGGGTGCGCGCAATTGAACAGCATGAAGGACGACCAGTTCTTGCGTGGATAGGTCGTCTGGACCTTGCCGTCCATTTTCACGCCTTCCTTCGGCCGGTAGTCATGTTTGACGCAGGCGACCGCCTTGCTGTCGTCCTGGTATTGCAGCAGGCCAGCGACATCGGCGAAGAACAGGAAATCGCAGTCGCAAAACAGCGCCCAGCCCTTATAGCCCGCGAGCCATGGCGTGAAGAAGCGCGAATAAGTGAACTCCGTCGAGGCAAGCGGGTCCACCTCGCGCGTATAGGCTTTCTGCTCGACCAGGTCCTTGAGCATGATGGGGGTGACGCGAACCGGGATCGATGCATGATCGAGAATGGTGCGTTTCGCCACTTCGTACGCGATCGGTTCGCGCGAGTCCCAGCCGATATAGATGTCCAGAGATTTGCTCATGCTTTCCTCGATGTTCTTGTGTCGATGCTAGATGATCACTTCGAGAAGGCCCCGCCGGACCTTGTCCTCGACCCATTCGCGCTCATCGGCCCAGGCGTGCCGTTTCCAGCCTTCCCAGGAGAAGCCGCACAGCGAAATCGTCCACTCCGCCGGCGAAAAGTGGCGCAAGATATGGAAGATCCCGAAATAGCCGGTGCTGGGAAAGACGATTCCCATCTTGTCCTGCGGCAGGCCGAGTTCCCGGCATCCCTCCATATAGAAGGAGGCCGGGAACACGGTGCTGGTCTTGCCGATCGCGCCCAGCGCCATGATCGTCGCGAAGGTCCAGTCCTCGCGCCGTCCCTTCAGGCGCGAAAGCGCGTTCGGCTTCGGAAAGTAGCGGTCGATGATGATCGGATGGTAGGCAAGGATGACCTGTCCGGCGTCCTTCATGATCGCCGATGTCAGAAAGCTCGAATCCTCCAGGCGCCGCTGCATCGGCTTGCCGGCATTGCAGAGGAACAGAATATCGGTCTTCGTGCCGGACATTCCAACTGAAGCCTTGGGTTCGTTGAAGCGAACCACAAAGTCCGACCCGTCGATCCTGGGCGACATATCGCCGGTGATCGGACCGTTGCCAACGATATAGAGTTGCTTGCGCGCCATTGCCATCTCTGACGCAGGAAGAAATGCAACCTCCGTGCGACTGGTGCCGAAGTTTACGTTTGATTCGAAGTCAGTAATATCAAGGCCTTCATGATAATTTACTGACTAGATACTCTAGCCGACCTTTCGGGTATTAGTCGATCAATCCAGGGTTGAGATGTACTGGCGTCGAGATCGGTGGATCGATCTGCTCGAACCAGGTTGGGTCGCAGCGAGCGCTCTCGCCGAAAGGATGGGCGCAGGGGCGGGGTTAACCCCCGCCGCATTTGCCACTTTATCGACAGACGGATGCGACTAGAGTGGGCCAGCGCTCTGGTGAATGAAAGGGCTTGATTCTGGCGCGGCTGTTCGTCTTCATCGGGGGGCTTGTGGTTCTGGCGCTTACCGCGGCGCTGGTCGCGCCGTATTTCATCGACTGGACGAGCTATCGTGCCGACTTCGAACGCGAGGCGAGCGCCATACTGGGCCGCAAGGTCACGGTCGAGGGCGATGCCGAAGCGCGGCTGCTGCCTTTTCCGTCCGTGACCTTTTCCAACGTGTCGGTGGGCGGCGCGCTGGGCGAACCGGCGATGACCATCGAGACCTTCTCCATGGATGCCGAACTCGCGCCGTTCCTGCGCGGCGAGTTCCTGATCTTCGATATGCGGATGGTCCGTCCGCAGGCGGTCGTGGATATCGCCGAGGGCGGCACGATCGACTGGGCGATGCGGCCGTCCAGCCCGATCCCGGCGTCAAGGATCGCGCTGGAGAAGCTGACGGTGAGCGACGGGCAGGTGACCATCCGCCATCACCTGTCGGGCCGGACGCATGTGATTTCCGAAATCAACACGCAGCTTTCGGCGAAATCGCTGGCAGGTCCGTGGCGGCTCGAGGGCGCGCTAAGGCTCGACGGCGCCGCGGCCAATGTTTCGGCGTCCACCGGTACGGTCGACCAAGAAGGCCGGACGCGTTTGCGGGTCAGGGCGGCACCGGCGGACCAGCCCTTGTCGCTCGACGCCGACGGCGAGGTGGAGTTGACACCCGACGGGTTCCTCTATTCCGGCATGTTCCGGCTGATTGAAGCCGTCGAAGAGGCGAATGAGGCCACCGCCCAGGCGGCATCGCGGCCGGACGTGCCGCGTTTGCGCGTCAGCGGCCAGTTCATGATCGACAATCGCAAGCTGGACGTGCCGGCCTTCCGCATCGAGACCGGGCCGCTCGACCACCCCTATGCCGCGGATGGCATGGCGAGCCTCGACTTTGGCGCCGAGCCCCGCTTCACGATCCAGGCGAGCGGAGCGCAGGTGCGCTTCGACGAGGCTCTCGGCGCCGCGCAAGGGGCAAGCCTGTCGCTGGAGCAGCGTATCCAGGCGCTGGAGGCCGCGCTGCGTTCCTTGCCGAAGCCGAGAATTCCAGGGTCGATCGTCGTCGACGTGCCGGCGGTGGTGGCGGGCGACACGACGATCCGTGATGTCCGGCTCTCTGCCGAGCCTGCCGAAGGTGGCTGGGCCATCAAGTCGGCCGCCGCCACGCTGCCGGGGCGCACTACGCTCGAGGTCGACGGGTTTCTGCGCACGGAGGGCGGCGTTGGCTTCAATGGTGGCCTGCTTCTCGCCATCGCCCAACCCTCGGGCTTCGCGGCGTGGGTGGCCAGGGACATAGACGACGCCGTTCGCCGGCTGCCGGCGGCGGGATTCAGCGCCAGGGTCGATATCACCGAGCAGCAGCAGCGCTTTCGCGACCTCGAACTCCAACTTGGCAATGCGCGTTTTCGCGGCGAGGTGGACAGCCGTCAGCCGGCCGGCTCGCGACCCTCCGTCTCCATCACGCTGGAGGGTGACGCGCTCGACGTCGACGGTCTTTCCGCCTTCGCGTCGCTCTTCGTCAGCGATGCCGGGCGGACCCGCTTCGGCGAATCCGACCTCGACCTGAAAATAAAGGCTGGTCCGGTCAGCGTGGCCGGGCTGACCGCCGACACCGTGGACACGGCACTTCGGCTGCGCGACGCTCAGCTTGAGATCGACCGGCTGTCGATCGGCGGGCTTGCCGGCGCGTCGATCAGCGCGACCGGCGTGGTCAAGGATTTTCCCGAGAGTCCGACCGGCAACCTCGATGCGTCCCTGGTCGCGGCCGACCTGGCGCCCCTGGTCAGGCTGGCGGCGGAGAACTTTCCCGACAATTTCCTGGCGCGCCAGCTTGCGCGCCGCGTCGCGGCCTCTCCGGCGCTGTTTTCCGACGCGCGCCTCGATCTCGTCGCGAGCGCGGTGCGCAATGCGGACGGGGTAACGGAAATGGCGCTTAGCCTCCAGGGCGACGCCGGGGGTTCCGCCCTTTCCGGCACCCTGTCGGGGAGCGGCACGGCGCAAGCGATGGGGAACGCGCATTTGTCGCTCTCCCTGTCGGCGCGCAACGACGACGCCACCGGCCTTCTTGCGCTCGCCGGCCTGCCGGCGTTCCCGCTCGGCACGGTTGGCGCGGGCGAGTTGACGCTTTCAGCCAACGGCGCCGCGGCGACAGGAATGGAAACGACGCTGGAACTCAAGGGCGAGGAGTTCCTGGCCACCTTCAAGGGAACATCGATGCTGGGTAATTACGGCTTCGCCGCGAAGGGCGATGCCCGGCTCGAAGCCGCCGACATGGAGCCGTGGCTGATGACCACAGGCATGGCGGTTCCGGGCATGGGGTATGGAACCGCTGCCGAGTTTTCCGCGCATGCGGATTTCCGAAAGGACCTGCTCGCCCTCGGCGGCCTTCGCGGCGTCATCAACGAGACGGCGGTCGCGGGCGACCTGAATGTCGGCTTTGCAGCCGGCACGCCAAGGCTCGAAGGGGCGCTGGTGCTGGACGAACTGTCGCTGGAGCCTTTCGCCGCCATGATTGTCGGGAAGGACGCCCTGACAGGCAACGAAGGCCAATGGCCTTCCGCACCCTTCAGCCAGAAGCCGGCACTGCCGTTCACCGTGTCGATGGACGTCTCCGCCGCGACGGTCACGGCCGGAGCGGCCAGCGCCTACGACGCGACCCTGTCTCTCGGCGTCGACGCCGACGGCCTGCGTGTCGGCGAGATCAGGGCGATCCACCGCGGCGGCGCCATGAGCGGGCGGTTCGAGCTGAAGAACAATGGCGGCACCGGGCTTTTTTCCGGTCAGATACGGCTCGACGGCTTCGATCTGGCGTCGGATGGAAGGAGGCAAGGAATTTCGGGAAAGGCCAGCCTTTCGGCCACGCTTTCGGGAAGCGGCAAATCGGTTGGAGGGGTTGTGGCGTCGCTGTCCGGCTCGGGAACGGCGTCGATGCGCAACCTGCGGATCGACGGCATCAATGATGCGGCATTTCCGGCGTTTCTGGCGCGCGCCGACGAAGTCGGCCGCGACATGGACGCGGAACGGACCGCCGCCTTTGCTCCCGCGATCGCCGGTGGAGGCTCCTTCACCGGAGGCGACGCGGAGGTTGCGTTCACGGTCGCCGGCGGTATCCTTCGGGCGCCGCCGGTGACGCTGGCCAATCCCGCGGCGAAGCTCTCCGCCGAGCTGCGGAGCGACTTCAACACCGGCGATTTGGCGGTCAACGGCAGCGTCACTTACGCGGCCGGAGACGCTGCCATGGCCGGGTCGGAGCCGACGCTGCGCTTTTCCCTCGAAGGCCGGCCCGCGACCGCGCGGCTTGTGTTTGACAGCGAACCTCTCGCGCAATTCCTGACCCAGCGCGCGCTGGAGCGCGAGCAGGCGCGCGTCGAGGCCATGCAGGCGGTCCTGATCGAGAAACAGCGGCTGCGCCGAGAGGTCCGCTACTATGCCGCCCTGCAGGCCGAGCGCGGCCGGCTTGCCGCGGAGGCCCTGCGCAAGGCCGAGGAAGAGGCTCGGCGCAGGGCGGAGATCGAGGCAAGCCGCAAGGCGGAGGAGGAAGAACGCAAACGCATCGCCGCCGAGCAAGCCAGGCGCAAAGCGGAAGAGGAGGCGCGCGCGGCGGAGGGGGCGCGGCTCCGCGCCGAGGAAGAAGAGTTCAAGCGCATCGCCGCCGAGGAGGCCAAGCGAAAGGCGGACGAAGCGCGCGCCGTGGAGGAAGCGCGGATCCGAGCCGAAGAAGATGAGTTCAAGCGCATTGCCGCGGAAGAGGCAAAGCGAAAGGCTGACGAGAATGCGCCCCGGCGCGTCGAGCCGGACGCAACGCCGCAGGCGCGGCCCGAGGCGCCAAAGCCCTCGGCCATCGACAATTTCATCAAGTCGCTGACCGGCAGTTAGACTCTAAATTGATCTGGCGCTTCAATCAGCTTGGCGCTTGAGCCAGGCCAGCACATGGACGCGGATCGCGGACGACAGATTGGAGTTTCGCGGGCGCTCGGCGTCGATCTCGGCAATCAGCGCGGCGAGGGCCATGCCGCGCGCCGACGCAATTCGTGCAAGCTCATCGAGGAAGGGCTGCTCGAGCGAATAGCTGGTCCGATGCCCCCGGATGACGACCGAATGCTTGCGCACCGAGCTCATTCGTCGTCGGTGTCGTTGCCGTCGCGCCGATGCGCCTCGACATGGCCGCGCAGCCTTTTCGCCTCGGCGCGGTCGCGATGCTTCTCGGCCTTGGTGCGGCCATGCAGAGCACGATTTTGCGCCGCCAGGCGCGCATCCTCCTCGCGCGCCTGCCGTTTGCGGACGGCGCGGAGATTGATGATGTCGGCCATGGCTGGATAAGACCCGGGCGGGGGCGCTACTTCTTGCGGAAGGCGTCGAGCGACACGACATCGGCGCCCTTGCCATCATCGGCCGGAGCATCTTCCTTGACCGCGAGCTTTTCGGCCTTGCGATCCGGCTTTTTTGGAGCCGGCGAGGGCTGCGGCGCCTTGTCAAGCGACACCGGCCGGGATGGCTCCGGCACTTCCGCCACGGCTGGCTCCGCCGCCACATCGAACTCCATTTCGAAGGTGACCGACGGGTCGTAAAAGCCGCGCACGGCCGAGAACGGAATCTCCAGTCTCTCAGGCACATCCGAAAAGGAGAGGCCGATTTCGAAGCCGGTCTCGCTGACTTTCAAGTCCCAGTACTGGAACTGGATGACGATGGTCATCTGCTCGGGATAACGCTCGCGCAGGCGCGACGAGATGCGCACACCGGGAGCCCCGGTCAGGAAGGTTATGTAAAAATGATGGTTGCCCGGCAGCCCGGTGCGAGCAACCTCGGCCAGGACCTTGCGCATGACGCCACGCAGCGCCTCCTGGGCAAGAATATCGTATCGGATATGGTCTTCGGCCATCGCGGAGCGGGTTCCGGGTGAATCGACTGCAATACCTCTAATCAAGGTTCATGCCCCCGTAAACGGGATATAACAAGCGGCCCTGCCGAGCAGCGTGCCGGCGCGGCATCCGGATGGCTGCCGAGGGCTAGTCAAGCGAAGCGGCGGCGACCAAGACAGGCCTTGTCCCTGGCGAAGTGCTTGCTGACGGCAGCGCGGAGCGCACGAAAATGCGACCATCGACGCTGTAAATCGGGAGAAGTGGAGGCTTCTGTTGCCAGGTGCCTCCGGACCCCGCCTAGAGGTGCGAACCCCTAGGACTTGAATTGAAGCTGTCGCACCGCATTAAGCGGCGAGACGTGCTTCCGCATAGTTGTCGTTGGCAACTATAAGTTTAGCCCGATAACGGTGGTACAATGCCGGGCAAAAGAACGATCTTTACACCTTCGTCGATCCTATTTCGCCCCCATCAGAAACCGCCGCCGCGACAGCGGTTTTTGGTGGAGGCGCCGGGTACCGCCCCCGGGTCCGAACGGCTTATTGCATCGCCTGTTTATCGCCATAGTCAGCAAGCTGACGTTGCGAATATAGGGTGCCGGCGAACGGATTGGAAGCCCTTCGCGCGCAGTTCCCGCGTCGGCGGATATGTGTTGTTCGCCGCATGATTGCAGGTTGGAAGGTGGTCGCGGGAAGCTGTCGCGGGCAACCAAGGGCCACCGTGCCGACCGTCCGGCACCCGCCATGAATCAAGCCGCCGTGCACTTCAGGTCAGCGCATTGACGTGGGTAGCGGATCGTCTACCCTTCGCCGGCGCGCTGGAGGCGGCACTCCGCACGATGACGGGTTGGGAGGCGAAGGCATGATCCTGACTGGCGTAGTACTCGGCAGCATCGCCGCCGCCTATCTGGCGATCGCGCTGCTGCAGATGTACCGTCTTGGCCTGTCGCTGCGGCAGGCGCTTCTCTACGTACCGTTCAAGCTCGCATACCGTATTGACGACCGGTCGATCCGCATCGCCCGTGGCGCCGAAGCGCCGGTCGTTTATGTCGTCACGCATCAGTCGCGGATAGACCCCGCGCTTATGCTTTCGCTGCTGCCCGACGACACGCTGCACATTCTCGATGAGCAGTCGGCGCGCGCCGGATGGCTCGAGCCATGGCGCGACCTGGCCCGCACGATCGCCTTCAATGCCGAGCATATTTTCGTAAGCCGCAGGCTGGTGCGCGTGCTGAGACGAAAAGGCAGGATTGCGGTCTATCTGCCCGAAACCGTTGAACCGGACGTGCGTGCCTTCCGACTCTATCGCGCGGTGGCGCGGATTGCGGCGGGAGGCGAGGCCCGTATCGTACCGATTTTCATCGAAGGCGCTCGCCACTTGCCCTTCTCGCTTGTCGAGGAGGGCACGGCGCCGCGCCGCCTGCTGCCCAGGCTGAGCATTGGCACGCTGGAGCCGCGGACGATCAGCGAATTGGTGGCTCAGTCAGGCAATGCGACGACGACGGTCGCCAATGCGGTCTTCGATCGCATTGCCGAAGCGCGCAGCGCGACGATATTTTCGGGCACGAGCCTCTTCCAGGCGGTGCGCGCCGCCGGGAACCGATTCGGCACCGACCGGCAGATCGTGGAGGACGTCATCAGCGGATCGCTGACCTACGGCCAACTGCTGATGGCTGGACGAATCTTCGCGGGTCGATTCGCGCGTATGACGGCGCCCGGCGAGGCGGTCGGCATCATGATGCCGAATTCCAACGGTTTCGCAATGGTGTTCATGGGCGTGATGTCGGCCGGCCGGGTGGCGGCGATGGTCAATTACACGGCAGGTCCGGCGAATGTCACTTCGGCGGTTCGCACGGCGCCAATCCGAATGATCGTCTCCTCGCGCGCCTTCGTCGACAAAGCCGGACTGGACGACATCGTCGAGGCCGCGCAGGCCGGAGGGGCGCGGTTTGTCTGGATCGAGGACCTGCGCGACGGCATAACGCGCTTCGACCGGCTGGTCACGGCGCTGCTTTGGCGCAGCCCGCTCGGGCCGCAGGACCCCAAAGCCGCGGCCCTGATCATGTTCACCTCCGGGTCCGAGGGCGCGCCCAAGGCGGTCGTGCTTTCGCACGAAAACCTGATTTCCAATGCCATGCAGGTGGAGGCGAGGCTGGCGATAGGACCGCGCGATTTCGTGATGAACGTCTTGCCGGTCTTTCATTCCTTCGGCCTGCTCGGCGGGCTGATCCTGCCGCTGCTCACCGGCGTCAAGACACTGCTCTATCCCTCGCCGCTGCACTACAAGCTGATCCCGCAGGTGGCGGCGAAAAGGCGGCCGACCATTCTTTTCAGCACCGATACGTTCCTGGCCGCCTATGCCGCGGCGGCCGGCGACGGAGACTTCTCAAGCCTTCGCTTCGCCGTCGCGGGCGCCGAGCCGTTGCGCGCCACGACACGCCGGGTCTGGTCGGAGCGATTCGGCACGCCACTGCTCGAAGGCTTCGGCCTTACCGAGGCGGCACCCGTGGTGGCGCTCAATACATCAACGCATGGTCGCGAGGGGGCGGTTGGACGGCTTTTGCCGGGAATGAGAATTAAGTTGGAGCCGACGGAAGGTATTTCGGACGGCGGGCGGCTATGGATCAGCGGTCCGAACGTGATGATGGGCTATATTTCGGCCGATCGGCCGGGTGTGATGCAGCCGATCGCCGACGGCTGGCACGACACCGGCGATATTGTCGCGGTCGACCGCGAAGGCTTTCTGACGCTGCGCGGCCGCGCCAAGCGTTTCGCCAAGATCGCGGGCGAAATGGTTTCGCTCGGCGCGATCGAGATGCTGGCGCAATCGCTGTGGCCGGAGGACCGTCACGCCGTGGTGGCCGTGCCGGACAAGCGGCGCGGCGAGCGTGTCGTTCTGGTTACGACGGCCGAGCAGGCGGATACGGCGGAACTGCGCCGGCAGGGCAAGCAGGCCGGCATCGCCGAACTGGCGCTGCCGCAGAGCATCGTCAAGGTCGAGGAAATTCCGATCCACGGCACGGGCAAGACGGACTATGTGTCGACAAGGCAACTGGCCCTCGACCGGCTCGGACCGGCCAATGCCGCGTAAGCCGAATCAGGCTGCGTCGGACGTCGGTTTTTTTGCGTTTTCACGCGCCGCGCGGCGCGAATAGGCCCGGACGCTGAACGGCAGAAAGACAAGATAGGCGAGTACGCCGATGGACAGCGTCTCCCAGGGATAGCTGAAGAGCAGGAGCGCGAAGAACACGACGCCGAGGATCATCGGCATCACCTTGTCGCCCGGCACGCGTAGGCTCTTTCCCGACCAGACCGGCAGCCGGCTGACCAGCAGGAAGGCGACGAGGATGGTGAAGCCGGCCCCCGCGAAAGCCACGGCGCGGCTGGGTTCGACCGTGCCGGTGAAGATCAGATAGACCGGCAGCAGCACGACGACGGCTCCGGCCGGCGCCGGTACACCGACAAAATATTCGCTCTGCCAGGCCAGGCGGTTCTGGTCCTCGTCCAGCACATTGAAGCGCGCGAGCCTCAGCCCACAGGCGATGGCGAACAGCAGCGCGGCGATCCAGCCCGGCGAACCGGCGCGGTCAAGCAGGTAGGCATAAAGCACGAGCGCCGGTGCCACGCCGAAATTGACGATGTCGGCCAGCGAATCCATCTGGGCGCCGAACTTCGAGGTCGCCTTGAGCATGCGGGCGATACGTCCATCGACGCCGTCGAGAAAGGCGGCGATAAGCACCATCACGACGGCCGTCTCGAAACGGTTCTCGAAGGCGAGCCGGATACCGGACAAGCCGGCGCAGATCGCCATCACCGTGACCAGGTTGGGCAGCACCAGCCGCAGCGGGATTTCACGGATGCGCGGGCCACCATGGCCGTGCGGTTCGAAGCCCTGGAACCGCCGGGGCACCGTTATGACACCCTTACCAGCGGGGTGGCGGCGCCGCCGCCGAATTCGGCGATCACTGTTTCGCCCGCCACAGCCGTCTGGCCGACGGCGACGCGGGGCACTGCGTCAAGCGGAAAGAACACGTCGACGCGCGATCCGAACCGGATCAGGCCGAATCGCTCGCCGACACCGATATTGCCGCCTTGCTCGGCCCAGCAGACGATGCGCCGCGCGATCAGGCCGGCGATCTGCACGGCTGCCACGGTGCCGTTCGGGCTGTCGATGACGAGGCTGTTGCGCTCGTTCTCCTGACTCGCCTTGTCGAGTTCGGCGTTCAGAAACATTCCGGGCCGGTGCTCTATTTTGGTGATCCGGCCGCGCACCGGCGCGCGGTTCACATGGCACGAGAACACGTTCATGAACACCGACACGCGCATCATCTCGCCGCCGCCCAGGCCGAGTTCGCGCGGCGGCTCGGCCGGCCCGACCGCCGACACAATGCCATCGGCCGGGCTCACCACGAAACGATCGTCCGCAGGGGTTACACGCTGCGGATCACGGAAGAAATAGGCGCACCAGCAGGTCAGGATCAAACCGATCCAGAACAGGCTCGTCGAGAACAGCCCGAGTACCAGCGCGGCAGCGCCGAAGCCGGCGACGAACGGCCAGCCCTGGCGATGAACCGGCACAAAGGCGTTCTTGATCGTGTCGGCAAGGGTCATCGGCTTCCGGATGGGTTATCAGTCGATGGCGTTATGTAGGGGAAACAGCGACAGCCCGCAACGCAACTGGCATGCGACGGCCGAGAACTTGTCGGCTTGCGCGGTCGCAACGCAGCCCAAACCAGCAGGCCAAGCGGGCGAGTCGAAGTCACGCAAGCCTGCCGGGGCGCCGCGCATCCATGCGGACGCAAAATACGCTCGCTAAGCAGGTTCCGGAAAAGTGTGTGACGGTTTTCCGACAGAACCTGCGACAAAACAAGAGGCTAAGCAGGCGAAGCGGGGGCGAAGCCACGCAAGTCTGCCTAGTTCGCGGGCGGCGCTTCCGCAGGAGGGTTTTCATCCGGCGCCTCGGCAGGTGCCGACTCGGCCGATGGATTCTCGGCGGGCGGGGCGTCCGCCGCTGGCGCTTCAGGCTGTTGCGCGCCGGGCGCGCCCTCGCCGGGGATGATTTTCTTGAGGATCGAGTTTTCGGGATCGGCAGGCAGCATGCCTTCCAGCCAATCGCCGATCCTCTCCAGCATAGGCCGCGACTTGGCGTCCGTGATCCAGGCGGGACGCTGGGTCCCTACCAGCCAGTCGAAAAACAAAAGGGCGACAGCCACCACGAGAACGCCGCGCGCGGCGCCATAGAGGAAACCAAGCGTGCGGTCGAGCGCGCCGATTCTGGAATCGATGATCAGATCGGCGATTTTCATCGTGATCAGCGATACGACGATGAGGGCCACGACGAACACAGCGCCGGCCGCCGCCGCGATAGCCAACTGGCTGTTGTCTATGTAGGGCTGAACGAAAGGCAGCACCGGCTTGTAGAAGAAAAAGGCTGCCGCTGCCGCGGCGATCCAGGAGGCAATCGACAGGACCTCGCGGGAAAAGCCCCGAACCATGGCGAGCATCGCGGAAACCAGCGTGAAGCCGACGAGGACTCCGTCAAGCAGCGTTATCGGCATTCATTCTCCACTTCATCACCTTGCCGTCCGTCGCCCGCTCTCGAACCTGGCGCTTCCGTCTGTCAGTCTTCCGTCCGGCGGCGGGCCGGTCCAGCGATCCGGCCGACCAGATCCGCCAGCGTGGCCGGTTGGAACACGGCGCCGTTGCCGGCGAGTTCCTCGCTGCCGCGCGGTAGCACCGCCCGCCCGAAGCCCAGCTTTTCCGCTTCCTTCAGACGCTGCTGCGCATGGGCAACCGGCCTGATCGCTCCTGAAAGGCTGATTTCGCCGAAATAGACGCAATCGGCGGGAAGGGCAAGGCCGCACAGGGAAGAGACCAGTGCCGCGGCAACAGCCAGATCGGCGGCGGGTTCGGTGATGCGATACCCTCCAGCGACGTTCAGATAGACGTCGTGCGTGCCGAACCGGGCGCCGCAATGCGCCTCCAGCACCGCGAGCACCATTGCGAGCCGCGCCGCGTCCCAGCCGACCACGGCACGGCGCGGCGTGCCGAGCGATGTGGGCGCCACCAATGCCTGTATTTCCACCAATACCGGCCTCGTGCCCTCGATGCCGGCAAACACCGCCGCGCCGGGGGCCGCCGCATGGCGTTCGCCGAGGAATAGTTCCGACGGATTCGACACCTCGCGCAGTCCCTTGTCGGACATTTCGAATACGCCGATCTCATCGGTCGGTCCGAAGCGGTTTTTCACCGTGCGCAGGATGCGGTAGTGGTGGCCGCCTTCGCCCTCGAAATAGAGCACGGCGTCGACCATGTGCTCGACCACGCGCGGGCCGGCGATCTGGCCCTCCTTGGTGACATGGCCGACCAGGACAATGGCCGCGCCGGTCGATTTGGCATAGCGGATCAGCGTCTGGGCGGCGGCGCGAACCTGGGTGACGGTGCCCGGCGCCGAATCGGCCGCGTCGGTCCACAGCGTCTGGATCGAATCGAGAATGACCAGGTCGGGGCGCCTGCCGTCGGCAATCGTCGCCAGTATGTCCTCGACATTGGTTTCCGCCGCCAGTTCAACCGCCGAACCGGCCACGCCGAGCCGCTGCGCGCGAAGCCTGATCTGCGCTACCGCCTCTTCGCCGGAAACATAAACGATGCGGTGGCCCTTCTTTGCCAGTGCCGCCGCGGCTTGCGTGAGCAATGTGGACTTGCCGATGCCGGGATCGCCGCCAACCAGCAGCGCCGAGCCGCGCACGAAGCCGCCGCCGGTGGCGCGATCAAGCTCGCCTATGCCCGATACGATGCGCGGCGCGTCCTCGATCTCGCCCGAAAGCGAGGTGAGCACCACCGGCCGGCCTTTGCGCGTCGAACGCAACGAGGACGGCCCGCTGCCGATCCCGCCCGCGGTGCCTTCCTCGACCAGCGTGTTCCACTCGCCGCAGGCGTCGCACTTGCCGGCCCAGCGGGAACTGACATTGCCGCAGGCCTGGCAGACAAACTGGATGCGGGATTTGGCCATCAGGCAACAACTCTTTCCGACCTGCGGCGATGGCCGGAATGGTGGCACCCTACGTTGCCCCCCTGTGCCCTGCCGGACATCTCCCCCACATGGGGGGGAATCGGTCCTTCGCCCGCCACCGCAACCGGGAGCATGCCAGATGCGGGCAAGTTTGAGTTACAAGGGGGGCGCGAAGGAGCGCGGCCCGCAACGCAGGACAGACGGGAGCACCGTAGAAATCTGCCGGCGGCTGGGGCATTGCTCGAAAATGCCGGCACGCTCACTCGTACCGTTCCGGCAGGTGGCTGTCCTCGGCGAGGTCGAAGAAGCGCGTGAACTCGCCCTGGAAGCCGAGACCGACCGTGCCCGTCGGGCCGTGTCGCTGCTTGGCGACGATGACCTCCGCCTTGCCGCGCGCCTCGTTCATGCTGGTTTCCCACTTGATGTACTCGTCGGTGCCCGGCTTCGGCTCCCGGTTCTTGAGATAATATTCCTCGCGGTAGACGAAGATCACCACGTCGGCGTCCTGCTCGATCGAGCCTGATTCGCGCAGGTCCGAAAGCTGCGGCCGCTTGTCCTCCCGGCTCTCGACCTGGCGCGAGAGCTGGGAGAGCGCGATGATCGGCACGTTGAGGTCCTTGGCGAGGGCCTTCAGTCCGGTCGTGATCTCGGTGATTTCCTGGACGCGGTTCTCATTGGCCCGCTTCGAGGAGCCGGTCATGAGCTGGATATAGTCGATCACGATCACGTCGAGGCCGCGCTGCCGCTTGAGGCGCCGCGCCCGCGCCGCGAGCTGCGCGATGGAAATGCCGCCGGTCGAGTCGATGAACAGCGGAATCTTCTGCAGTACCTGCGTGCAGCCGACAAGCTTCTCGAAGTCGGCCTCGGTGAGATCGCCGCGCCGGATCTTGGAGGAGGGGACCTCGGCCTGCTCCGAGATGACGCGTGTCGCGAGCTGTTCCGACGACATTTCGAGGGAAAAAAAGCCGACGACGCCGCCATTGGCCGCCTTGAACGAACCGTCCGCCTGCTGTGCCGGCTCGTAGGCGTGGGCGATGTTGAAGGCGATGTTGGTTACCAGCGACGTTTTGCCCATGCCCGGGCGGCCCGCGAGCACGATCAGGTCGGAGGGCTGCAATCCGCCCATGCGGTTGTCCAGGTCGCGAAGTCCGGTAGCGATGCCGGAGAGGTGGCCATCGCGCATATAGGCGGCGCTGGCCATGTCGATCGCCAATTTGACCGCGTCCGAGAAACTCTCGAAACCGCCATCGTAGCGACCGGTCTCGGCAAGCTCGAACAGCCGGCGCTCCGCGTCCTCGATCTGCTCGTGCGGCGACATGTCGACCGGCGCGTCATAGGCTATGTTGACCATGTCCTCGCCGACGGTGATCAGCGCGCGGCGGGTCGCGAGATCATAGATGGCGCGGCCGTAATCGACGGCGTTGATGACGGTGACGGCTTCGGCCGCAAGGCGCACGAGGTATTGCGCGACCGTCATGTCGCCGACCTTGCCATCGGCCGGCAGGAAGGTCTTCAGCGTGATCGGCGTCGCGACCTTGCCCATGCGGATCAGCTCGCCGGCAACCTCGAACACCTTGCGGTGCAAAGGCTCGTGGAAGTGCGAGGCCTTCAGGAAATCCGAGACGCGGTAAAAGGCGTCGTTGTTGACGAGAATCGCGCCAAGCAGCGCCTGTTCGGCCTCGATGTTGTTGGGCGCCTCGCGGTAAAGCGGCGTCTCCGTCACACTGAGCTTGCGCGCTGCTTCAGCCATGCGTCCCGTCCCGAATCTCCCGATCTGTTCCGGTTATCAGAAGCCGTCGGGAGAATGTGAACTTTCGATGCTCGGTTCACTGGATTCACAGACCGAACATTTCGGTGGAAAGTTTCGCCATTGACCCGAATCGCAATGCAGTCTAGCGCAAGGCGCGTCAAGAACAAAACAGAAACATCCGATTGCTCAATCGCTGGGGACGTAAGTGGGTGCGGGAAGGAAACGCTTAGCCAGCAGCGCTCCTGCCGGATCGCGAGGAATGCGAGACGCCATGAAAAAGGCCCGGGCAATGAGCCGGGCCTTGTGAATTCCCATGCTGTCGGCCGATCAGGCTTCTTCTTCCTCGGTGTTAGGGTCGAAGAAGGTGTCCGGCCGGGCGTTTTCGTTGATGTCCTCGCCGTAGATCGCCTCGGCGGTCGTCAGCATCTCGCCCTTGGCCTGGCGCTCGGCCTCTTCCGAGGTGCGGGCGATATTGAGGGTGACGGTGACTTCGACTTCCGGGTGCAGCGCGATCGCCACATTGGTCAGGCCGACCGTCTTGATCGGATGATTGAGTTCGACCTGGTTGCGGGACACGCTGAAGCCCCCGGCGGTGAGAAGCTCGGCAATGTCGCGGGTCGACACGGAGCCATAGAGCTGACCGGTCTCGCCGGCCGATCGGACGATGATGAAGCTCTTGCCGTCGAGCTTGTCGGCGATCTGCTGGGCCTCGGACTTGCGCTCGAGGTTGCGGACTTCGAGCTGGGCGCGCTGGCCTTCGAACTTCTTCTTGTTGGCGTCATTGGCGCGCAGCGCCTTGCCCTGCGGCAGCAGGAAGTTGCGGGCGAAGCCGTCCTTGACCCTGACGGTGTCGCCCATCTGGCCGAGGCGGGAAATGCGTTCGAGAAGAATGACTTCCATGTGTCGGTTCCTTTCACGATGCCGCCTTGCGGCGGCTGTATTCGGATGCGGACCAGGAAGCGTGGGCGGAAATCCGGCCGGTGATCGCTGTCCTGCCCGTTGCGGCAGTTAGGGGCGTTTGACGGCCCCAACTCGGGATTTTGACGAAGGTCCGCCGCGCCCGTCGCGTGGACCGGCGGCGGGTGCCTGGCGCACCCGCCGCCAGTGATTAACGCACCAGATATGGCAGCAGGCCGAGGAAGCGGGCGCGCTTGATCGCCCTGGCGAGCTCGCGCTGCTTCTTCTGGCTGACGGCGGTGATGCGCGACGGCACGATCTTGCCGCGCTCGGAGATGTAGCGCTGCAGCAAACGTACGTCCTTGTAGTCGATCTTCGGCGCGTTGGCGCCGGAGAACGGGCAGGTCTTGCGGCGGCGATGGAAAGGGCGCCGCGTCGGGATCTGATTGATGTCGACCATTATTGGGCTCCCTCAACGGTTTCGCGCGGGCGGCGCGGACGGTCCTCGCGATCGCCGAAGCTGCGCGGGCCGCGATCGCCGCGGTCCCCACGATCGCCGAAGCTGCGCGGGCCGCGATCACCGCGGTCGCGGTCGCCGAAACTGCCGCGCTCGCCGCGCTCCTCGCGCTTCTGAAGCATGGCCGACTGGCCTTCCTCATGCGCCTCGACCTTGACGGTCAGGAAACGCAGGATGTCTTCGGACAGGCCCTGTTGCCGCTCGAGTTCGTTGAGCGCGGCCGGCGGGCAGTTCAAATCCATCAGCGTATAGTAGGCCTTCCGGTTCTTCTTGATCCGGTAGGTGAGGGACTTCAATCCCCAGTTCTCGACCCGGCCGACGGTGCCTCCGTTCGCGGTGATGACGCCCTTGTAGTGATCCACGAGCGCGTCGACCTGCTGCTGCGAGAGGTCCTGCCGGGCAAGAAACACATGTTCGTAGAGAGCCATGATGCTTTTCGCCTTTCTTCCTATCTCTGCCCGGTACCGGCGGCTAAGCCTCTGCAACCTGTCTTGACCGTTCCCTCGACAGGCGCGGGACGGGGAAGAAAGGAGCATGGACGGTCGAGAGCGGAGACACGGGAGGCCGAAGGCCATTCCAGCCTTCGAACGGAGGTTTTTCCAAACCTCCGGCCCTCCGTTCAGCCCCCAGCCGGGACCGGCAGATGCGCGCTCTATACAGGTTTTCGTCCGGAACGCAAGCTTGGCCGCGTGAATGCGGCAACGTGCAGGTCGGGCAGGCCGGAAGTCATATGCCTTCGCCCGACATCACCAGCCGAATCGCCGCAGGCCAGCGCTTTCCTGGACCGTCGGGAAGAAGGAGGCTTCGCCGAAGCGTTTGCCGAAGATCATGTCGTGCTGCAGGTAGCGGAAGTCCCGGATGAGCGGATCGACCGGCTCCTTGCGCGACCAGTTGGGCGTTTCCGCGCCGGCCCGTGCCACCAGCATGTTGCGATCGACCGCGCGGAAACGATCGTGAACCGCGCCGAGAAAGCCGGTGTAGTAAGGATGGCTGAACCCGGCCGCCTTCATCAGATACATCGGCAGGAAGGCCGGACTGATCGAGCCGACATCCTTGATCAGGCCGGAACGGTTCGACCACAGGACCAGCGGCGTTTCGTGCTGGGCGGCAAGCGCATCGAGCGGAGCGTTGCGGTCGGCCACGATCTCCTTCATGAAGCCGGTCTCGGGATAGACCTGTCCCAGCGGCGGCAGATGGTCGCCGAAGAAGGCGATGATCGTCGGCCGCTCCCGGTTGCTTGCCCATTCGATCAGGCGTGCCAGGCTGCGGTCGGCGTCGGCGACGCCTGTTGCATAGGTCTTCAGCGACTCGCGGGACGCCTCGCTCATCGGGCCTTTGACCGCGATCCTGGAATCAGGATAGCGGCCCGGCTCGTAGGGACCGTGGCCCTGCAGCGTGACGGCGAAATAGAAGAACGGCCGGACGGCCCAACTGGCCTCCCGGATAATCTCGTCGACGAAGGCGGTGTCGGCGGCAAGCGGCCCGCGCTTTGCCAGGATGGGAAGCGATTCCTCCGACAGGAACCGGTCGAACCCGAAGGCGCGATAGACCGAGGCACGGTTCCAGAACCAGCCGGCGAACGGATGGAACGCACGCGTATTGTATCCCTCGCCTTTGAGAAACTTCGCCAGCGACGGCACCGGCGTGCGCACATATTGCTGGTAGGGGATGCTGCCATAGGGCAGGAAGGCGTTGGAGAAGCCGGTCAGCGCCTCGAATTCGACATTGGCGGTCATGCCGCCGAATTCCGGCGACAGCACATGACCGGACTGGAGAACGCGCACTGTCGGCATTGGATCGGGGGTGATCGTCGTGCCGGGCAGGCGCGTCGGATCCCAGAATGATTCGCTCATCACCATGATGATGTCGGGCTTCTCTTCCGGAACGATGAGCGGTGCCAGTTTCTGTTGCGAAAGAGACTTGATCGCGTCTTGCGAATAGCCCTTCGGCGCGGCGACCTTGGCCATGGGGACATTGAGCGCAAAAGCGATGGCGAAGCCGTTGCTGTTATAGTTCTCCTTCTGATCCCACATGACCGGGGATATCTGGAGCCGGTCGCGCGCCCACGAGAAGGTCGCATAGTCCATCATCGATCCGAAGAACAGCAGCGCCGGCAGGGCCACGGCCAGCCGCGAGAGCCGCGCCTTCAGCGTCAACCGCGGCGCGCGCCGGCGCCAGAAACGCCATGCCGTGACAAACAATGCAACGGCCACGAGGCCGATCGCGGCGAAAAGCAGCGCGGCGCCGGGTCGTTGGCCCACGAGCAGCGGCATGAGTTCGACGATCTGCCGGGCATAGAGGAAATCGGTCGGGTAAAGCGGATCGCCCAGGTAGAACGCCTTTTGCTGGCCGACAAAGGCAAGCCCCAGCGCAACCGGCGCCAGCAGGAACAAGGCAATATAGGCGCGGCCGAGCAGGGCGTCGAAGAATACGATCAGCAGCGCGAACAAGACGACCGTCGTCCAGCCGGGACGGAATGGCTGCTGGAAGAACAGCAGCGTCTGCTCAAGCGAGCCGCGCGCGATCAGTTCGACCGTAAACACCAACAGGGCGGCAATCAGCAGCAGGGCGAAGCCGGATCCGCCAAGGCGCAACAGCGACCCGCGCTGCCTTGAGCGGTTGTCGCCGACGCGATCCGGCTGCGGCTCCTCCGGTTTCGAACTTGACCCTTGAAAACCCAAAATACGCTTCCTCGACCGATGCCGGCGATACCTGTCGCGCATTCGTCACGCAAATGTCATTCAACCTTCACAAAAATCGAGACCCTGTGGCCAAATTGCGGACGGAAGCGATGCCGGCGAACGATTTTTGACGCAGACGACATCGCGCGATCGTCAGCGCGCTCTTGACTTGGGCGCCGCCCCTGCGCGACAGGCTGTCGGGAAGTCAGGAGACGATGATGGCGATCGCGTTCACCTTTCCCGGCCAGGGCAGCCAATCCGTGGGAATGGGCAAGGATCTGGCCGAGGCGTTCCCCGAAGCGAGGGCGGTGTTCGACGAGGTCGACGGGGCACTCGGTGAAAAGCTCTCCACACTAATGTGGGAAGGACCGGAGGAAAGGCTGACGCTGACCGCCAACGCGCAGCCGGCGCTGATGGCCGTGTCGCTCGCCGCCGTGCGGGCGCTGGAGGCGCGGGGCTTTTCGCTCAAGGACAAGGTGGCTTACGTCGCGGGCCACTCGCTCGGCGAATATTCGGCGCTCGCGGCGGCCGGCGTGTTTTCGGTGGCCGATACCGCGCGGCTGCTGCGTATCCGCGGCAACGCGATGCAGCAGGCGGTTCCGGTCGGCGAAGGGGCGATGGCGGCCATTATCGGGCTTGACCATGCGAGCGTCGAGGCTGCCTGCGCCGAGGCGGGACGGGGCGCGGCCTGCCAGATCGCCAACGACAATGGCGGCGGCCAGCTCGTGATTTCCGGAGCCAGGGCGGCCGTCGAGCAGGCCGCGCGCCTGTGCACGGAAAAGGGCGCCAAGCGGGCCTTGATGCTGTCCGTCTCCGCGCCCTTCCATTCGGCATTGATGGCGCCCGCCGCCGAGGCGATGCGCGAGGCGCTTGCCGGCGTGGCAAAGCACCGGCCGTCCGTACCGGTGGTCGCCAATGTCGTCGTCGAGCCGCTGAGCGATCCGGACGAGATCGCCAGGCGCCTTGTCGAACAGGTGACCGGACAGGTGCGCTGGCGCGAGACCGTGGAGTGGTTCGCGGCCAAGGGCGTGTCCACTCTCTACGAGGTAGGCGCGGGAAAAGTTCTGTCGGGCTTGGCGCGCCGCATCGACAAGCGGATTGCGACGGCCAATATCGGCGCGCCGGCGGATGTCGAGGCCGCGCTCGCGGCCTTGAGCTGATGCGAGACTAAGCAGGTTCCGGAAAAGTGTGTCACGGTTTTCCGACAGAAACCTGCGACAAAACAAGAGGCTAAGCAGGCGAAGCGTGGGCGAAGCCACGCAAGTCTGCTTAGTCGGCCCACTCTGGAGGCGGAAAAATGTTCGATCTTTCGGGACGCAAGGCGCTCGTAACCGGCGCGACCGGCGGCATAGGCGAGGCGATCGCCCGTCTGCTGCATGCCCAGGGAGCGACGGTGGGCCTCCACGGAACCCGCGTCGAGAAACTGGAGGCGCTGGCGAGCGATCTCGGCGATCGCGTGAAGCTTTTTCCGGCGGACCTGACGAAACGCGACGACGTCAAGGCGCTCGGCCAGAAGGCGGAGGCCGGACTTGAGGGCGTGGACATTCTCGTCAACAATGCCGGCATCACCCGTGACGGGCTGTTCGTCCGGATGTCGGACGCCGATTGGGATTCGGTGATCGAGGTCAATCTTACTTCTGTGTTTCGGCTGACGCGCGAATTGACGCATCCGATGATGCGCCGGCGCAAGGGCCGCATCATCAACATAACTTCCGTCGTCGGCGTAACGGGCAATCCGGGCCAGGCCAATTACTGCGCGTCGAAGGCCGGCATGATCGGCTTCACCAAGTCGCTGGCGCAGGAAATCGCGACCCGCAATGTGACCGTCAACTGCGTGGCGCCGGGCTTCATCGAGTCCGCCATGACCGACAAGCTCAACGACAAGCAGAAGGAAGCGATCATGAGCGCGGTCCCGTCGAAGCGCATGGGAACGGGCGCCGAGGTCGCTGCGGCGGTGGCCTTCCTTGCGTCCGACGAGGCCGGCTATATCACCGGCCAGACTATCCACGTGAATGGCGGCATGGCGATGATCTGAAGCAGATCGAGCCGAGCCGGAAACGCCGCTTTCAGTCTGCGTTTCGCCTTGGACGGCCCGAAATTTTCGTGTACTGCCCGAAACGTCGGGCGACCGGAGCGCAATCCCCAACCGCGAAAGCCGCGTTGCGGACAATGCCATCTTTCAGCTTGATTAGCGGCAATCCGGTCGCTAACGAAGGCACATAACCTGAGACGAGGAAGCCAAAATGAGTGACACCGCAGAGCGCGTCAAGAAGATCGTGGTCGAGCATCTGGGCGTTGATGCCGAGAAGGTGACCGAGGCCGCGAGCTTCATCGATGACCTGGGCGCCGACAGCCTGGACACGGTCGAGCTCGTGATGGCCTTCGAGGAGGAATTCGGCGTCGAGATTCCGGACGATGCCGCCGAGACGATCCTCACCGTCGGAGACGCGGTGAAATATATCGACAAGGCCTCGGCCTGACATTCGGATAATGCCGTCAACTCGTCGGGAGGCTGCGATCAGACGTGTCGTAGTCACGGGACTTGGCCTGCTGTCGCCGTTCGGCGTCGGCGTGGACCATGGCTGGAGGCAGATACTCGCCGGCAGAAGTGCCTGCCGGCGTGTCGAGAGCTTCCAGGTTGACGATCTTCCCTGCAAGATCGCGCATGTCATTCCGCGCGGCAATGGTGGCGGCCATGTCTTCAATCCGGAGGCTTATCTGGAGCCGAAGGAGCTGCGCAAGATCGGCGACTTCATCCTGTACGGGATCGCGGCCGCCGACGAGGCGCTGAAGGATTCCGGCTGGGAGCCGAAATCGGCCGAGGACCGCAACGCAACCGGCGTGATGATCGGCTCCGGCATCGGCGGCATCGACGGCATCGCCGAAAATGCGCTTTTGCTCAAGGAGCGTGGCCCGCGCCGCATCAGTCCCTTCTTCATCCCCGGCAACATCATCAATCTCGTGTCGGGACAGGTGTCGATTCGCCACGGCCTGAAGGGTCCGAACCACGCGGTCGTGACCGCCTGTTCGACCGGTGCGCACGCCATTGGCGATGCCGCGCGGCTGATCATGTTCGGCGATGCCGAAGTGATGCTGGCGGGTGGCGCCGAGGCTCCGGTGACAAGGCTCTCGCTGGCTGGCTTCGCGGCTTGCCGCGCCCTCTCGACCGCTCGCAACGATTCGCCCGAGACCGCGTCGCGCCCCTTCGACCGGGACCGTGACGGCTTCGTCATGGGTGAGGGGGCCGGCGTGGTGGTGCTCGAGGAACTCGAGCATGCCAAGGCGCGTGGCGCCAAAATCTATGCCGAGCTTGTCGGATACGGCCTGACCGGCGACGCCCACCACATCACCGCGCCGGCCGAGGATGGCGACGGCGCCTTTCGCTGCATGAGCGCGGCCTTGAAGCGCGCCGGACTGCAGGCGGCCGATCTTGACTATGTCAACGCGCACGGCACCTCGACCATGGCCGACACGATCGAGCTTGGCGCCGTCGAGCGGCTGGCCGGCAATGCCGCGTCGAAAATCTCGATGTCCTCGACCAAATCGGCGGTCGGCCACCTTCTTGGCGCGGCCGGCGCGGCCGAAGCGATTTTCTCGATCCTTGCCATTCGCGACAATATCGCGCCGCCGACCATCAATCTGGAGAATCCCGAGCGCGAGACCGCGATCGACCTGGTGCCGATCGAGGCTAGGCCGCGCCGGGTGGATGTGGCACTGTCCAATTCCTTCGGTTTTGGCGGAACCAATGCATCGCTGGTTTTCCAGCGTTTCGACGGCTGAACGCCAATTGATTTCCGGCCTGCCGGGAATTTTGCCATATTCGCGCCTAGTCTCCAGGCCCGATCGGATTTCTCGAGGCGATGAGCGACACCCAGCCCAATACGGCCGAGTTTGGACGGCAGCCCGACCCTTCCAAGCCGGAGGAGGCGCCCCAGCCTTCCGCGCCCCAGCCTGCCGCGCCCAAGCCTGCCGCGCCCCAGACGGCGAGCGAGGCCCTTAAGCCGCAGGCGGGCACGCCGCCGCCCGTGCGCCGGTCGCGTGCTTCGCGCAATCAGATCGTCGTCTTCATGAACTTTCTCATCTCGCTGGTGATGCTGGCGGTCGTCGGCGCGGGCGCTGCTGTCTATTTCGGCAAGCGGGCTTTCGATGCGCCCGGACCCACGGCGGCAGCCAGCACCTTCCTGGTCAGGCCCAACACCGGCGTTGCGCGAATCGCCGCCGACCTGGAACAGAACGGCCTGATCACGGACGCCACCATCTTCCGTCTCGGCATCCGGGCCTATGGCGGCGAGGCGACGCTCAAGGCGGGCGAATACCAGATCGAGGCGGGGGCCTCGATGCGCGACGTCATGAAGCTGCTGCAGAGCGGAAGGTCGATGATGTATTCGTTGACTATTCCGGAGGGTCTCACCGTTGACCAGGCGCTGAGGCGCGTTGCCGACCATGAAGCTCTGACCGGGGACATGCCGGCCGAAGTGCCGGCCGAGGGAAGCCTGGCGGCCGATACGCAGCGCTTTACGCGCGGCGCCGAGCGCCGGGTGGTGATCGAGAACATGATGGCGCAACAGGAGGCGCTGATCGACGAGATATGGGCCAAACGCGCGCCGGACCTGCCGGTCGCCGACATCAACGAATTCGTGACCCTGGCCTCCATCGTCGAGAAGGAGACGGGCGTCGATTTGGAGCGGCCCCATGTCGCCTCCGTTTTCGTCAACCGGCTCCGCAGGAACATGCGCCTGCAATCGGACCCGACCATTATCTATGGTCTCTTCGGTGGCGCCGGAAGGCCGGCGGATCGTCCCATCTACCAGTCCGACCTGGAGAAGCCGACGCCCTACAACACTTATGTGATCGACGGCCTGCCGCCGACGCCGATCGCCATTCCGGGCCGAGCCGCGCTGGAAGCCGTGGCGAACCCGCTTCAGACCGACGACCTCTATTTTGTTGCGGACGGCACCGGCGGCCATGTTTTTGCCGAAACGCTGGAACAGCACAACAGGAACGTCGCGCGCTGGCGGGCGATTCAGAAGAAGCAGGCCGGCGAAGCGGCTAAGGCCGGATCGCAGGACGCCGATACCGCGCAATAGAGCAAGTTGCGATTGGATTGAACCATTCTGCCGGCCCGGCCCTCCGGGTTTCCGGGCGCCTATGGCGTTGGCTCGCTCGGCCGTACCACCGGTACGACCCTCGCGACCCTCCTGGTGGATCGCCGCGCCGTCCGAGAAAACAGAATGACTTCAATCCAACCGCAATTTGCTCTAAGCAGGTTCCGGAAAAGTGTGCCACGGTTTTCCGACAGAACCCTGCGACAAAACAAGAGGCTAAGCAGGCGAAGCGTGGGCGAAGCCACGCAAGTCTGCTCAGCATTCAACGCAGGACTGGACGAGCGGCCGCGGACGCTTTACCGCATCACGTCGGGAACTGCTCCCGCCCAGCCGGTTTCGGGAGACTGGCCTTTGCTGAAGGATGACCGGCACCATGAATTTGCAAAGCATGACCGGTTTCTCGCGCGCGACCGGCGAGAAGGACGGCACGTCGATTGCGTGGGAATTGAAGTCGGTCAACGGCAAGACGATCGAGATAAGGCTGCGCCTGCCTCCGGGCTTCGAACGCCTTGAGCCGGTGGTGCGCCAGGCGTTGCAGCGGCGCTTTGCCCGCGGCAATTTTCAGGCGACATTGACGATTGGTCGCGGCGGCGGCCTTGCCGTTCCCGTTGTGAACGAAGCGCTGCTGAAGGATCTGGCCGACTTGGCCGCGCGGCTGTCCGAACAGTATGGCATCGCCCCGGCAAGCTCCGATGGCCTGCTCGCCTTGCGCGGCGTGCTCGAAGTCCCGGAGCCAACCGCGATGGACGAGACGCGCATTGCCCTCGACGCCGCCATTCTGGCAGTCCTGGACACCGCGATCGACGATCTGGCGATGTTTCGCCAGCGGGAGGGAGCAGCCATGGGCGAGATGCTTCTGGGCCACATCGCGGCCATCGCGGCGCTCACGGCGCGCGCCGAGGCTGATCCGTCGCGCGAAACCGCTGCCATACGTGCCCGCATCGCCGAGCAGGTCGCCTTGCTGATGGATGCCGCGGCCTCCCTGGATGAGGGCCGGCTTCATATGGAGGCGGCATTCCTGGCGACCAAGGCCGACATCCGCGAAGAGATCGACCGGCTGAACACGCATGTCGCGTCCGGGCGAGCGCTGCTTTCCGCCGGAGGGCCGATCGGCCGCAAGCTGGATTTCCTCGCGCAAGAATTTAATCGCGAATCAAACACTTTGTGCTCAAAATCCAACGCGGCAACGATAACCGCGATCGGCCTGGAACTGAAGGCGGTGGTGGATCAGTTCCGGGAACAGGTACAGAATTTGGAGTGACAGATGGGCGATGGCCACCTTTCCGCGGGCATTCGCCGCCGTGGGTTGATGCTGGTGCTTTCCTCCCCCTCGGGCGCGGGGAAGTCGACGATCGCGCGAAATCTGCTTGAAAGCGATCACGACCTCCGTCTCTCCGTAAGCGTCACGACGCGCCCGCGTCGTGGCAGCGAGATCGACGGCGTTCATTATCGTTTTGTGTCGCGGCGGGAGTTTGACAGATTGCGCGATTCGGACGCGCTGCTCGAATGGGCCGAAGTGCATGGAAATTGCTACGCAACGCCGCGCGAGCCGGTTGAGGCCGCGATGGCGGAAGGCCACGACATGCTTTTCGATATCGATTGGCAGGGCGCTCTCCAGCTCAAGGATAAGATGCGCGCCGACATCGTGTCGATCTTCATTCTGCCGCCGTCGATGAGTGAGCTCAAGAGCCGGCTGAAGCGCCGGGCGGAAGACAAAGAGGAGGCGATCGAGCGCCGCCTGGACAATGCCAGGCTGGAGATCGAGCACTGGCGCGACTATGACTATGTCGTTATCAACCGCGACCTCGATCGCGCCTTCACCGAGGTAAAGGCCATCGTCACCGCGGAACGGCTGCGCCGCGATCGCCGCCCCGGCCTGTTCGATTTCGTTTCGGGCCTGCTGGACGAGAAAGTCTAGCGCTGCCCGGCGGTGCAGCTCAGCCGGCTTGCAGCGCGTTGGCGAGCGCGACAAATTCCTCGATAGCAAGCGTCTCGGCCCGCCGCGTTCCGTCGATGCCTGTTGCTCCCAAAAGTCTTTCGCCGCCAAGGGCTTTCAGGCTCTGCCGCAGCATTTTTCGCCGCTGCCCGAAGGCGGCCTCTGTCACGCGTTCAAGCGCACGGACGTCGGCGGCGAGCGGTGCCTCGCGAGGCACCAGGTGAACCACGGCGGACGTGACCTTCGGCGGCGGCGTGAAGGCGCGCGCTGGAACCTCGAAGGCGATCCTCGCTTCGGTTCGCCAGCCGGCGAGTACAGCGAGGCGACCATAGGCATCGGCGCCGGGTGCGGCCACGATCCGCTGCGCGACTTCCTTCTGGAACATGAGCGTCAGCGAACTGTAGAACGGCGGCCAATCGGCGCTGGCGAGCCACCGGACCAGAAGCTCGGTCCCGATATTGTAGGGCAGGTTGGCGACTATCCTGGTCGGCCGGCCAGCCGCAAGCGTGCGCATATCGAGCTTTAGTGCATCCGCGGCCACGACCTCCAGGCGGCCGGGATAATGCGCCGAAATCTCGGCCAGTGCGGCCAGGCAGCGCTCGTCGCGCTCGATCGCCACCACGCGCTTGGCGCCATGCATCAGCAGCGCGCGTGTCAGGCCGCCCGGACCGGGGCCAACCTCGATCACCGTCATATCGCCGAGATCGCCGGCCGTCCGTGCGATCTTTCCCGTCAGGTTGAGATCGAGCAGAAAATTCTGTCCCAGCGCCTTGCGCGCCTGCAGGCCGTGACGCTCGATCACCTCGCGCAGCGGCGGCAGGCCGTCCATGGCGAGCGTCACGGGCGCGTCCGCGCGGCGAGCCGAGCGACAGGCAGCGCGTCACCGAACACGCTGGCCGCATCCGCCGGTCCCACCTCCCTGATTGGGATCGCGTAGCCGAGCCGCCGCGCCCGGAGCAGGGCAGGGTCACCAATGATGTAAAATGGCGGTACTCGATGCCGGTCGCGGCCAAGCCATGCGGCAAGGGCGATGTCAGGACCAATTCCGGCCCGATCGCCGGCCGTCAGGGCGAGCGGCGGATTACTTGATGTCGGCAAACTGGCACTCGGAACTCAGTGATCGCGGCGTGGATACCGTTGTCGTGCATTTACCCCTAGGGATGACCACCGCCGCACAACTTTAAATCCTGCCTAAGCAGACTTGCGTGGCTTCGCCCACGCTTCGCCTACTTAGCCTCTTGTTTTGTCGCAGGTTTCTGTCGGAAAACCGTGACACACTTTTCCGGAACCTGCTTAGCGCGCTACGATCTTGGCACGCTGGCGCAACTCGGCGGTGTATTTCTTGTCGAGCTCCTCGGCCTGCTTGTCGTCCGTACCTTCCGCCTGGAAAACAGACTTCGCGGCCCGGTCGTCGGAGACCTCGCGCGCGTTGCAAATGCCGATGAATTCGACCCCGCGGTCGGTCTGCCGGACCGGCGTGGCACCGCCCGTCCTGGTGGCCTTGATCTGTTCGGCCCATTCCTTCGGCAGTTCGGGAGCAAGCACTCTGCCGAGGTCACGCACGGTCACGTCGATAAGGCCCTTGGCGAACTCGCGCGTGGTATTGCAACCTGTGAAGCGGGCACGCATCGCCTCCGCTTCGCGCTTTCGCTTGGCGACGCTGCCTTTCTCGGCGGCCGGCACGACGAATATCACCTGCTGCAGCGAGTATTCCGTCGCCGAAGGCTTGTTGCCGCCTTGCTGCAGCATGCGGCGCACCGCGTCCTGCTCGCTCATGGCGCCGCCTTGCGACCGGAAGCGTGACGACAGCGCCTGGTTCCATCCCATTTGCGTGCGGATATAGTCCTTGAAGTGCTGCGGAGTGACGCCTGACTGGTTGAGAACACCGTCAAGCTGCTTGGGCGACATCTTGTTCGATGTAGCGAAGCGCTCATAGGCGGCATCGACATTGCCGTCCGGTATCTTGATGCCGAGGCGCTTTATTTCGGCTTGCCGCAACGTCTGGTTGATCATTTCATCGCCCGCCAGTTGGGGCAGATTCCCCTTCTTGCGCTGCAATTTCAGGAAGGCAGATCGCCGCTGCACGTCGTAGCTCGTGATGGCAACGTTGTTGACGACGTACTTGATCTCGCTCGCTGCGGCCGGCGTTCCCGATAAGGTTGCTACCGACATCGCCGCCGTTGCGGCCAGGATCGCGATGCCGAGCGAAAAAAGTGTCTTTCTCACGAAAATTCTCCCTGCGGATCGGCTACCATTCATCCCTGGGAATAGGACCCGCTGGTTGACGGAAATCTGCGGCGAAACGATGGCGCCGGCATCACTGGGAGAACATGCCGCTGTTTGTGCCGACATCGCCAAGCGTCCGCAACGAGATGTTGAAGCCGAATGTCCGCTGATCGTCTCCCCCGCCGTCGGCGTCCCGCGTGGTCGCCATTGTCAAGGCCACGGCGATGCACTCGTCATCGTAAGCCAATCCGATCGAATCGGAAACAACGATGCCCGATTCAAGATCGTAGGTCCCGCCGCCGAAAGCGCGCCAGTTCTCATTGAAGCGCAGCGAGGCCCCTGCGGCAACTTCGTTGCGATTCTCGCTGAAACCGTAGAGCGGCTGCGCCTGGATGAAGGCGTAATTCGCGGTGACGCTGAAACTGCCGGCTGAATAGCCGACCTTCGCCTCGGTTCGTCTGACTTCGAATGTCTGCTCGTCGAAGCGCCCGCTCACCGAGGCCGCCACGCCGAACGGCGTAGCGAAGCCGATCAGGCCGACATAGTCGGACGTATCGGTCTCCAGGCCGGAATAGGCGCCGACATGCACGAGGTCGGGCGCGGCGAAGGGGTTCTCCCCGTCCAGGTGGTAGGACTGGCCGAACAGCGCATTGGTGGTCCAGCCACTGTCGTAGCTGCCGCTGTAGCGAAAGCCGATATTGGCGCGGCTGCCACCCTCGATACGGTCGTAGCCGGAAAACTTGTCGCGCTCGAACAAGCTTGTCGCATCGAAGACGAAGCTCTGCGCGTCCTCGTTGGGAATGCCATACTCCGAATCATATCGGGTATTCGGCCGCGCGAAAACCTGGGCCATCGGTTCTAGGATATGCGAGGCGCTGCTGCTGGAGAACAGAACCGGCCAGCGCAGCTCCATTCCGGCCGTGGCCATCAGCCTGTAATAGGCTGAGAGGATGTCTGTCCCGATGCCTGTCGGAGGCATAGCGGCGAGCGCGTTGATGGCGTCCACCGACGACTGCGATTCGTTGACATACGTCGTATCGGCCTGGAAGCCTAGCAGCGGTGTCACCACCAGCCCGCGGTCGGTAACAAACGAACGCTTCCATTCGCCTTCGGCCGTCAGGCGAGTGGAGTAGCCCTCGATGCCCTGTACGACATTGTTCCGCTGCGATCCGTCGAAGAGATTGTCGAAGGTCGTGTCGTCAAGACGATCGCGATAGATCGAGCGGGCGTTCAGGTCGAGCCTCAATTCGCCCCCCGCGATCGGTTCGCCGGGAATGTAGGAATAGTCAAGTGTTGGCAGGACCCATGGCTGGACGTCGTTGGTCGAAAGCGAGTTGCTGTCGAGAATATCCTCCTGCACCTGGAACTTCATGCCGCGCAGGTCGAAGTAGTTCCGGTCATTGAGGCCGGTCAAATAGAGTTCCGAGCGATGGACGTATTCCTGATAGCCATCAATGCTGTAGGTACGGGAGAAATTCTTGTCGCTTTGGACCAGGATGTTCCAACCGGTCTGCCAGCGGGGGTTGAAATCGAAGCGACCCTTCGATCCTACCATGCCGCGAAAGCGGTTGGGATCGCCCGTGGGGCCGGAATTGACCGTGTTCTGGTTTTCAAAGGCGCCGGGATCGGCCTGGTAGATACCCGCCATCTTCAAGCTGTATTCGCCATTGTTGAAGCGCTGGCGCCACTCGGCCTCGCCCAGGAAACCCTGCTTGGTGTAGCCGGTGCCGGCGACCGTAAGGTCGTAGGTAGGCGACAATGCGAAATAATAGGGAATGGTCAGACCGGCGCCCAGGTCGGTGCTGAATTGCACGCCGGGAAACAGGAAGCCGCTCTTGCGTTTGACCGTCGGGTCGGCAATCTCGAACGCCGGCAGGCGGGCGATCGGAAAGCCGAAGAACTCGAAACGGGAATCCTCGAACCGGACCGTCCTGGCCTTGCCGTTCCAGATGATCTTCCTGGCCTTGATTCGCCAGATCGGAGCGCGGTCCGGCCGGTCCTCGCATGGCGCGCAAGCAGTGTAGACACCATTGTTGAAAGTGGTCAAAAGGCCACCCTCCCGTCTGGCGCTTTCGGCCGCGAAATAGGTCTTGTCGATGGTCTCGACGCGCAGCGCGTTGACGAACCCGTCGCCGAAGTCGTCGGTTATGTCGATCTCGTCGGAAAAGACCTTGGTGCCGCTGCTGTCGATGATCTGCACACCGCCGCTGGCCACCAGCCGCGATGTCTTTCGGTTGTAGCTTACGCGCTGCGCCACCAGCCTGTTGCCGCCATATTCTATGCGCACGCCGCCGACCGCCGTCACCATGTCGGAGTCGATATCGTAGACCAGCGTGTCGGCCTCCATCAGCATCTGCGAATCGCTGGGCACATCGCCGCCGACGCGCTGGGCGAGTTCGCCGATCTCCTGCGCGACCGCCATCCCGCCGGAGACGGCGACGACAAGCGCAAGCACCACTGCCGTCGAGCCGCGCAGGCTCGCGATTAGGGCCGTCGAGCCGCGCAGGCTCGCGATTAGGGCCGGCACGCGGCTATGAGCTGACTGACGCGCCACTAGCCGTCTTCCTTGTAAAGCAGGAACGTAACCCCGAAAAAAAGCGCAATCACCACCGGCAGCCACGCAGCAACATAGGGCGGCACGAATCCGGCGTTGCCGAACGCCCTTACTAAAACCGATACTACATAAAGCAGAAAGCCCGCCAACACGCCACCCAGAATCATGGTGGCCGATTGGCCCATCCGCGCGAAGCGCATCGACACGGTCGCCGCGATCAGGGTCATCGCCACCAGCAGCACAGGCAGCGCCAGAAGCGAGTGAAATTGCATGGCGAAGGCGTTTGCCCTGAGGCCGAACGAACGCGCGACCTCGATCTTCGAGGGCAATTGAAAGAAGGGTATGGTTTCGGGCCGGGCCAGCCGCTCCTGCACGAATTCGGGCCTGAGATCGGTGGGAACGCGATCCTCCGGCAACGACTCTACCTTGGCGCCCTCGCGCAGGCGGCGCACGTCCCGCAATTCCCAGTAGCCGTCGCGCAGGAACGCTTGCCGGGCATCCTTGCGCTCGACGATGTCGCCCTGCTTGTTGACCGTGAAGAATACGGCATCGCTCAGTTCCACGCCCTGGTTGAGCACCGCGCGAGCGCCGATGATCGTGTCGATGTCCTTTGTCTTCTGCCTGATCCAGGGTGCCGAGAAGGCGGAGACATTGTTGGACGCGCCCGAGCGGATCTGCGTCTCGAGAAGCTCGGACCGGGTGAAGCCGCGCGCCGCGAGCGGATTGAGCAGCAGCACGACCAGGACGCCGAAGGTGAAGGCTCCCAGGCACGGCGGCAGGAGGAATTGCCAGGCCGATACGCCCGCCGACCGCGCGATCACCAGTTCATAGGTCCGGTTGAGCGAGATCAGCGTCGCCATCGCCGAGAACAGCGCCACAAACGGCACGGTCTGCAGGAGAATCATCGGCACCCGGAATATCGAGACGCCAAGCGCCGACAGGAAAGTGAATCCCGGCAGGCCGGAGGTTCTGCTCGACAGTTCGGTGAAGTCGACAATGAAGATCAGCGCGAACACGCCGAGGAAAATCCACGTCGTTATGACCGCGTAGCGGAAGAAGAAATAGCGCCCTAGCGTGAGGCCGATCATGCCGGTCCTCGCGCCGTCCGGCCGTTGCGCAGGCGGCTCCAGAATCCGGACATGCGTTCGCGCATGTCGCGCGTCCTGTCGGCAAGCCAGTCGATCCAGGAGATCGGGAGTTCCATCGCGCGGTTGGTGCAAATGAACCAGACGGCGATCGCGGCGGTCACGATCGGCACCGCGTAGACGACAGGCGTAAGCCAGACCGCCGTCTGCGCCTGGTTGGTCACGAAGAAGCCAAGCCAGCGCACAAACAGGCAGATTATCACCGAGGTGATCAGCGGGTTGACCCGGCTCTCGCGATGAGAACGCGCGTCGCCGGCCACCGCCAGCGCGACCAGCGCGAAAACGACCGAATAAAGCCATTCGCTGAGGCGGCGGTGCAGTTCCACGCGGAAGGAGCGTGGATTGTCCTGAAAAACCTTGTCGTTGGGATCCGGATCGAGCAGATACGGGATCGTGCGGTCCTTCGGAAACATGGTGATGGAATTGGAGGCCTTCGAAAAGGCCGACAGGTCGAACGCGTATGACTCGAAGCGGACGATCGAGACATCTCCCGACGGCCGCTTGCGATGGACGACCCCGTCGTTCATCATGAGGAGCTGCTTGCCCTGCCCCTCGTCCGCCACCGTGCCGGTCTTCGCGTAGTAGATGAAGTCGACGCCCTCCTGGCGCGAATCGGCGACAAAAATCCCGCCGAGCTGACCGTTCGGCAGCCGCTCGCCGACCTGGATGAACAGCCCGTCGTCAACCTTGCGGAAAGTGCCTTCCTGAATGACCAGCGACAGGAGATCGGCCCGCGCGGCGGCGACAAGCTGCCGGCCTCGTTCGCGCGCATAGGGGTCCACGCCATTGTCGACGGCAAACGAAAAGACACCGGCGGCAAAGGCGAGCAGCAGGACTGGCCGAATCACCGTGGTGCGCGAGGCGCCGGCCGCGTTGATCACGACCAGCTCCGAATCGCCATTCATCACGCTCAGCGTCTGCGCGACGGCGATCACCAGGGCGAAAGGCACCACGATCGGAATGATCGACGGCAGGATCAGCGTGGCGATCTCGAAGAACGTCAGCGCCGACTGGCCATTGTCGGTGACGAGGTCGATCCGCGCCAGAACCTGCGTCGTCCAAACGATCGCAAGCGTCCAGAACAACGCGGCGATGAAGAGCTCTACTGTCCGCCCCAATATGTAGCGTTCGAGGACATTCATCGATATGGCGTTGTCCTTCTCGGGGAGCGGGACTGCCGGCGGCTGCCGGAAGGGTGAAAACTAGCTGCCCTTAGTGCGCAAGACAATCGGGCCTGAATCATGGCACTGCGATCAGGCCATATCATTTCATCGAAAATTGTCGGGATCTTTGAATAAGAAAATGGCAATGAACGTGGTGAACGTCCGGCTAACGGCGCAAGCGGGTACGGCAATTACCCGCGAAAGCTGGCGCGCGCGCAACGGATAGCCTCCGAATTCTTCGCCGGTGCATCGGGCAATGGATGCCCTCGGCTTGCCAAACCGGCTCGAAATGTCGAAATGTCGGCGGTGCCACAACTGAACGGGCAGAAATCGGGGGCGTTTAGATGAACTCAAGACCTGCGATCACCTTCTCCAAATTCGCCGACCCGAAGAAAGGCATAGGGATCGTATTGGCAGCGGAAGAGGGTGGCCTCGGCGCCGCGGCCAAAGCCTGTGATCCCGGCGACATTCTGCCGCGTGCCTTCGAGGTGGCTGAGTTCAAGGGCAAGGCGGGCAGTGTCGTCGATGTCATCGCTCCGCAAGCGTCGCCGCTGGACCGCTTGATCGCGGTCGGCGTGGGTAAGGTATCCGCGATCACCGAGGCGAACTGGCTGAGGCTTGGCGGCTCTGTCGCCGCGCAGTTCAAGTCGGCCAGGGAAGCCACCGTGGTGGCCGAACTTCCGGATTTCGCGGTTGGTGCCCAGGAGGCGGCGGGCATCGCCGCCGGAATTCTGCTGAGGAGCTACAGCTTCAACGCCTATAAAACCAAGAAGGATGATGCCAACGGCGGCACGCCCGACAAGGCCGCGCGTGTCGCGATCCAGTGCGCCAATCCGGCCGCCGCAAAAAAAGCCTTTGCCGAGGTGGAGTCGGTTGTGGACGGCGTGCTGCTGGCGCGCGATCTGGTCAACGAGCCGGCCAACGTGCTCGGTCCGGCCGAGTTCGCCGCCAGGGCCGCCGAATTGCAGGCGCTGGGTGTCAAGGTGGAAATCCTCACCGAGCGCGAGATGCGCAAGCTCGGCATGAACGCGCTGCTTGGCGTCGCGCAGGGCTCGACACGCCCGCCTCGGCTTGTCGTCATGCAGTGGAATGGCGGAAAGCATAAGGAAAAGCCGATCGCTTTCATCGGAAAGGGTGTGGTGTTCGATTCCGGCGGCATTTCGATCAAGCCGGCCGCCGGCATGGAGGACATGAAGGGGGATATGGCCGGCGCGGCCACCGTGGTCGGCTTGATGCGGGCGCTCGCCGCGCGCAAGGCGAAAGTCAATGTCGTCGGCATCATCGGTTGCGTGGAGAACATGCCCGACGGCAGTGCGCAGCGGCCCGGCGACATCGTCACCTCCATGTCCGGCCAGACCGTCGAGGTCATCAACACGGATGCGGAAGGCCGGCTCGTGCTCGCCGATGCGCTCTGGTACTGCAACGACCGTTTCCAGCCGCGCTTCATGATCAACCTGGCGACCCTCACCGGGGCGATCATTGTGAGCCTCGGCGGCCACTATGCCGGTCTGTTTTCCAACAATGACGAATTGGCTCAGCGTCTTTTCACCGCCGGCCAGACTACGCAGGAGCGGGTATGGCGCCTGCCGCTCGGCAGCGAATATGACAAGTTGATCGACACCAAGAACGCCGACATGAAGAATACCGGCGGTCGCAATGCCGGCGCCATCACCGCCGCGCAGTTCCTGCAGCGCTTCGTCAAGGACACGCCCTGGGCCCACCTGGACATCGCCGGCACCGCGATGGGAACACCGGCCACCGAGATTAACCAGTCCTGGGCCTCCGGCTTCGGCGTGCGCCTCCTCGATCGGCTGGTCCGGGACTATTACGAGACCTGAAGCGGAGCGGCATGGCCGAAATTCTTTTTTACCACCTGACCGAATCCACTCTGGAGGACGCGCTGCCGGGGCTTCTGGAAAAGACGCTGCAGCGCGGCTGGCGCGCCCTGGTGCGGACCGGCAGCGAAGAGCGGCGCGACGGTCTCGACAGCCATCTGTGGACGTTCCGCGATGATTTGTTTCTTGCTCACGGCACCGACCGCGACCCCCATGCCGAAGCGCAGCCCGTGCTGCTGACGACGGGGCAGGATAATCGCAACCGCGCGACGGTGTGTTTCGTCGTCGACGGCGCCAGTCCGTCGCCGGCCGACGCCTATGACCGTCTCGTCTTCATGTTCGACGGCCACGACAACGCTCAGGTCGAGGCCGCGCGGGTCCAGTGGAAGGTGCAGAAGGCCGCCGGAAATGCCGTGACCTATTGGCAGCAGACCCCTGAACGTCGCTGGGAGCGCAAGGGATGAGGCGAACCTCCATGCCAAAAAGCCGACGCGCGGACGGTCTCCGTGCCATGCTGATGCGTATTGTTTTCCTGATCATCTTCCTGGGCGGCGCGGCGATCGGATTTGCCTATCCGTGGGCGGCACGCAATCTGGCCGGCCACGAGATAGGGACTTGGCGGGTCAAGGAGGCAGCGACGGGTTTCCGGCCCGTCGATACCCAATTGGGGTCCGCCGACGCACCGGTCGAAGCATATATCGATATGACCGCTGTGGTTGCGGGCCCGCCGGACGGCCAGAGCGTTCTTACCATAACCGCGGCGACCCAAGGACGCACCGTGCTTGCCCGAAGCCTCGACCTCTCGGAGGCCGAGAAGTTGGAGGAGTCGCCGCAAGCCCTGAACCAGCTATGGCGCCTGCCCGCCGGCACGATTTCCGAGGTCGAGGACGGCGTCTACACCTTCACGGTCGGGACGGGTGATGCCGAGGGAGTCGAGCTGCGTTCCGTCGATCTTCGGCTTCGGGGTGGTGGTGTCGCCTATGACGAGCGGGCGCAGCCGATCGGCTTCTCGCTTATGGCGGTCGGCTTCATTGGCTTCATGATGTCGTTTCGGCGCGGTGGCCGCGGTAACGGAGGCGGCGACCAACAGCCACCCGGGCCGCGCTGGGGCAGGGGCGCGGCAGGCGGCGCGTGAACTACCGCCACGCCTTCCATGCCGGCAATTTCGCTGACGTAATCAAGCATGTCGTGCTTGCCCGGCTGATCGAATACCTGAAGCTGAAGGACAAGCCCTTTCGCGTGATCGACACGCATGCCGGTGCTGGCCTTTACGACCTTTCCGGAATGGCCGCGCAGAGGACGGGCGAATGGCGCGGCGGCATCGGCCGGCTTCTCGACATGCCGGCGCAAGGCGCGGCCTCCGGGCTGATGGCGCCTTATCTGGACGCGGTTGCCGCCGCCAACCCCGGCGGCGGTCTCAAGCACTATCCCGGCTCGCCCCTCATCGTGCGCGGCCTGCTGCGCCGCCAGGACCGGCTGACCGCGATCGAGCTTCATCCCGAGGATGCCGGGGATCTCGGCGACCTGTTTGCCGGCGACCACCAGGTGCGCGTCATCGAACTCGACGGCTGGCTGGCGCTCGGCGCTCATCTGCCGCCCAAGGAGAAGCGCGGGCTGGTGCTGGTCGATCCGCCCTTCGAGCAGGCTGGCGAATTCGACAGGCTGGCCACGGGCCTGATGAAGGCGTGCAGGCGCTGGCCAGCCGGCATCTACGCGCTCTGGTACCCGATCAAGGATCACGCGGCGGCCGCGCGGTTTGCCGAGAACCTTCGCAAGTCCGGCATTCCGAAAATCCTCGATATCCGCTTCGGCATTCGCCCGCCCTCGAACGAACCTCGCTTCGACACTGCCGGCATGATCATCGTAAACCCACCCTACACGCTGGAGGGGGAGTTGCGTGTGCTGCTGCCGATACTGAAGGCGGCGCTGGCCGAATCACCGGGCGCGCAATGGTCGCTGGAATGGCTGGCCGGCGAGGCATGATGCCCAATGGCGGGCGTCGCGTCTGGCGGCGCGGCCGCAACGCTGAATTCACCCCAAATTAAGCCTGGAATCCAACTCGCCGGCCGGCCCGGTGCGATTGCAGCTTCGCAGCCGGTCGAGCGCTTGACCCTTGCCCAAGCTTTGCGCATGGTAAATCAGGCATTGCTGAAACTTCAGGATCGCTTCGAGAGGGCACCATGTCGCATGTCGTCAGAGCGCTGGGCGTGGCCGCGCTGGCTCTTGGTGGATTGATCTGGGCGTCGGCGTCGCAGGCCGCCGATCTTGTCAGCGTCGGCCCTTCCAAGGGCGGCCCCTCGAAGGGCGTCCCCTACGCGGCGGGCCCTTGCGCCGACCGGGGGTTCCTCAACAGGATCTCCTCGCGCTTCAACCATCAGGTCAGGAACGTGCCGAACCTCCCGAACGTGGCCATACGGGATTTCCGCGGCATTTATGAGCATCGCTACATTCCCGAGAGCGAGGATTGGCCGATCTCCCGCCGCTATTGCGGCGCGACCGTGGTTTTGTCGGACGGCAGCCATCACGATATCTGGTATCTCATCGAGGGCCGCATGGGCTTTGCCGGCGTCGGCAGGAACGTCGAATTCTGCGTGTCGGGCTTCGACCGCTGGTTCGTCTATAACGGACGGTGCCGCGTCCTGCGCTGAATAGGGTGGTGTTGTCCGGCACGCCGCTGGCGCGCAAGCCATTGGCGCTTATAATATTGCTTGCGGCGTTGCTGGCGCTGGCGGGCTGCGAGCAGCAGGCCGACGCCGGAAAGAACGGCCCCGCGGTTGAAACGGTCGGAGCGGTCGTTCCCCGAGGAACCGGCTTCGATTTCTACGTCCTGTCGCTTTCCTGGTCGCCAAGCTATTGCGAGGCCGAGGGCGACAATGCCAATCCTCAGCAATGCGACGCCGGCCGTCCCTACGCTTTCGTCGTGCATGGGCTTTGGCCGCAGTTCGAGCGCGGCTTTCCGGCCGATTGCGCCGCGACGGACAGGGAGGTCGCCAGCGAAACACTGCGCTCCCTCTATGACATCATGCCATCGGCGGGCTTGATCCGGCATCAATGGCGCAAGCACGGCGCGTGTTCCGGCCTGCCGCAGTCCGATTATTTCAAGGTCGTGCGGCAGGCGCGCGAGAGGGTCGTGGTGCCCGAGCAATTCCGCCGCCTTGAAGACTATCGCACGCTGCGTCCCGGCGAGGCGGAGCAGGCGTTCCTCCAGGCTAATCCGGGCTTGAAGGCGAAGGGTGTCGCCGTCACTTGCGATCACCGCTACCTGCGCGAGGTCCGAATCTGCATGACGAAGGAACTCGGCTTTCGCGACTGCCCCGAAATAGACCGCCGTGCCTGTTCTATCGACAAGGTGGTCATGCCGCCGATGCGCGGCGGCTGAGGGCCTGGGCCGATGCCGCGCTTGCCTGAGTTTCGCGCGGCATCGCCTGTTGCAAGCAACCGGACAATCAGAAAATGGTCGCGGTCGGCAGCCCGAGCGCGGTTGCGCCGGCATATTCGGCCTGAGGCCCGGCTTGCAGCGGGTGGAAGCGCGCACCCTGAATATCGCGGAAACAGCGCTCCAGTCCGTTGCTGCGATAGAAGCTGGCGCCGCCGGCAACTTCCATCGCCAGTTCAACCGCCCTGATTGCATTCTTGGCCACCAGCGTCCGCCCGATCATTACCTCGTTGATCGAATTCGGCCGACGGTGCGTTGCGTTCCGCGATTTCGACCATCCAGCGATGCGCGAGTTGCGCTGCCCGCAACGCCGTATCCATCTCGCCGGCGAGGTGCAATGCGTGGTGCGACGGCCGCTTGTTCCTGGCCAGACCGATCGCGATGTCGCGGGCGCTTTCGGCGACGCCCAGATAGGCGGCGTAGATCAGCGGGAACGCGATCGTCGCGATGATCTGGAACAGCGGGTGCCATTCGCCGCTCTTGCGGGACACGGCCACGCTGGCGTCCGGCACGAATAGCCCCTCGATCATGACGTCGTTCGATCCGGTACCGCGCATGCCGAGGCTGTGCCAGGTGTCGAGTATGGTCACGCCCGGAGCGGCCATGGGCACGGGAAAATGGATCACCGCGTCGGGCTCTCCTTCGGATTGGACGACCGCGCCGGTCATCAGCACGTTGCCGGCGGCGGCTCCGGAGGTGAAAACCTTGCGTGCGGTTATCCGATAGCCGCCATCGACCTTTTCCGCCTTGCCGGAGCCGGCGATCCAGTCGGAGCCGCCGCTCGACAAAAGCACGATGCGCTCGTTGGCGATCCGCTTCAGCAGCGGTTCGACCGCCGCGACCTTCTGGTGTCGCCAGCGCCAGGCGGGAATCGCCACCTGGTGGGTGTGCATGGAAAATGCCAGTGCCGTCGAGCCGCAGTGGTGGCCAAGCTCGCGCAGCATCGCGGCCAGTTCGGCGATATCCGCGCCGCCGCCGCCAAGCTCGGCAGGCACGCCCGCTTCGACCAGGCCGGCGTTCTTCAAGGCTTCGTAGTTCTCGGCAACGAAGCGGTCGTTCTCGTCGGCGTCGGCGGCGCGCTTGGCGAACTCCATGCCGAGCAGGCGCGCCGTTGCCGCAATATCCTTGCTCGGGAGTCTGGCAGTATTCGTTTTTACGGGACTGGACATTGCGAGTTTCTCCTTCGGCGGTTTTTGCCGTCTGGCCAAGGTTCGGATAGTCCGGCCCGGCAGGCAAGTTCAGGAACTGTACCGAATTTCGCCGATCTTGCCTTGCATTGGGGCTGGCGCGCGGGCCGATGGGCTCCCATGCTTGGCAGGAGTGCTGATCGCTATTATCCTCCCATGGCTTTACCCTTGGAGGCGGCATGGAGGAACGAGCTGGATACGGGCAATTCTGCCCCGTCTCGATGGCGGCCGAGATCCTGTGCACGCGCTGGACGGTGCTGGTGATCCGTGAGCTTCTGTGCGGGTCGAGGCGGTTCAACGACCTTCGCCGGGGCGTGCCCCGGATGTCTCCCGCACTTCTCTCCAAGCGCCTGAAAGAATTGGAAAAAGCCGGCGTCATCGCGGCCGTTCCGCGCGACTCGGGCGTACTCGAATATGAGCTCACCTCGGCAGGCGAGGAACTGAATCCCATCGTCATGTCGATGGGATTTTGGGGGCATCGCTGGGTCGAATCGCGCCTTTCGCTGAAGAATCTCGATCCGTCGCTGCTTATGTGGGACATTCGCCGCAGGCTCAATCCGCAGCCGCTGCCGCCACGGCGCTGCACGATTCAGTTTCAGTACCCCGAATTACCGGACGCGCAGAGGAACTGGTGGCTGGTGGTCGAGGATGGCGAGGTCGACCTGTGCGGTTTCGACCCCGGTTACGAGATCAATCTGCTGGTTCGCAGCTCGCTTTACACCATGACGGCGATCTGGATGGGAATGGTCCGGATTCCGGCCGCGCTCAGCGCGGGCGACCTGGAACTCGAGGGCGACAGGCCCGTCGCGGAGGCCATACAGAAATGGCTTGGGCTGAGCGGCTTCGCGCCCGGCTCGCGGGCGGTGGCGTGACCCTTGCCATTTTTTGATTCGAGGGACAGCAGAACCCTGTTGCCGCCAGCCTGCCTGCGGGTTGCTTCGGCGCATGTCTCGCCATAGCTTCGCCGGCGATCGGATTGGAGCTTCCAGAGATGCCAAAGGTATTGTACGCGCCTGCTTCGCCCTACAGCGCCAAGGTGCGCATGGCGGCGGCACAGGCGGGAATCGCACTGGAGGCCGTGAGGATCGAGACCGGACCGCAGTCGCCCGAACTCACCTCCGTGAATCCGCTCGGCAAGATTCCGTGCGTCGTGACCGATGACGGCCAGCCGGTCTACGACAGCCGCGCCATCACCCAGTATCTCAATCGTATTTCCGGCAACGCATTGTTTCCGCGCAATCCGGCCAAGCGGCTCGACGCCGAGCTTCTGGAGGCGCTCGCCGACGGCATTTGCGATTGCCTGTTGGCGCATGTGTATGAGCGCCGCATGCGGCCGGCCGAGAAGGTGCACCAGCCCTGGCTCGACCTGCAGTGGTCGAAGGCGGTTCGCGCGCTGGACCGGCTGAATGACGCCCCGCCCAGGCTCGGCAAGAAGCCGACCGCCGGACATATCGCGCTGCGCGCCGCCCTTGGCTATCTGGATCTGCGGTTCGCCGGTCAATGGGAGCGCGGCCGGGTGAAGCTGAAGCGCTGGGCGGCGCGCTTCGACGAACGCTTTCCCGACCTGAAGCAATATTTGCCGGCCTGACCGCGGGGCTCCGAACTCGGACTAAGGCGGAGAGGGGGAGCCGGTCGTTGCATCCCGGCAACGAGCGCTGTCAGCAACCTCGGCGCGCGCTGCTCGAACCGGCTTGGTGCAAGGGTTTCGACACCTTATATTGCAGCCACGGATGCGCCGGGTTCGGCTGCTCGCAGCCTGTGGCAAGGGTGGCTCGTCACATTCCTGCCCGATGAACGAACGCTTGGTAAACGGACCCGGACGTCAGCGCATGACGGACGCCCGATGCGGTTGGGGTGGAAATTGCCCAAAGGACTTGCCAATGTTCTGGTAACAGGCGGCGCGCGGCGCATAGGCCGCGCCATCGTCGAGGACCTTGCCCGCAACGGCTTCGGCGTCGGAATCCACTGCAACCGGTCCTGCGGGGAAGGTAACGAGCTGGCGCAAGCGATCAACGCCAAGGGTGGCAGGGCGGTGGTGGTGGAGGCCGATTTGACGGACCTGTCCGAGGCGGCGGGGCTTATTCGCGAGACTGAAAGCCGGCTCGGCCCGGTGTCGATCCTCGTCAACAACGCTTCACTGTTCGAACGCGACGAGGTGACGGATTTCAATTGGGAGACATGGGATCGCCATTTCGCCATCCATCTCAAGGCGCCGGTTGCATTGGCGAGGGCGCTTGCCGAGAGCTTGCCGGAGGAGGCCGAGGGGCTCGTCGTCAACATCATCGACCAGCGCGTGCTGAGGCCCAATCCCACGCTATTTTTCCTACACGCTGTCGAAGTCGGCACTGTGGGCCGCGACGGTGACGATGGCGCAGGCGCTGGCGCCGCGCATCCGCGTCAATGCGATCGGCCCCGGCCCGACATTCATGAACAAACGTCAGCATCCGGATGATTTCGCTGCCCAATTGGACGGACTGATCCTCAAACGCGGGCCGGAACTGGCCGAATTCGGGGCGACGATCCGTTATCTGTGGCAGACGCGTTCGATCACCGGCCAGATTGATCGCGCTCGATGGCGGGCAGCATCTTGCCTGGGAGACGCCCGACGTGACAGGCATGGTCGAATGAGCCGCACGACCTACCAGGATGCCGCCTATTCCGAAGAAGGACGCGGCGTCCGAGGACATAGCCGGCTATCTGCCGGACAGCGACATTGACGAGGACGACGATATCGTTGTCGAAGCCGCTCCGCTTGACGGGCCCGGACGTGGCCTTCACCGCCATAGACTGGAGCGCCCAGGCAGGCGATGCCGACGGCAAGGTCGGCGCCGATGTCATCCAGACGCTGGTCAAGCGGCTGCCCAACGCGCCCGGCGTCTACCGCATGATGAATGCCGCCGGCGACGTGCTCTATGTCGGCAAGGCGCGCAGCCTGAAGAAGCGCGTCGCCAACTACGCGCAGGGCCGTTTCCACACGAACCGCATCGGACGGATGGTGCGCGAGACCGTCACGATGGAATTCGTCGTGACCCGCACCGAGATCGAGGCGCTTCTGCTGGAAGCCAATCTGATCAAGCGGTTGCGGCCGCGCTTCAATGTTCTGCTGCGCGACGACAAGTCGTTTCCCCATATTGTCGTTACCGGCGATCACGCCGCGCCCGGCATTTTCAAGCATCGCGGCGCGCGCTCGCGCAAGGGCGACTATTTCGGCCCCTTCGCGTCCGCGGGCGCGGTGGGCCGTACGATCAATGCGTTGCAGCGGGCGTTTCTCCTGCGCACCTGCACCGACTCGGTATTCGAGACACGCACACGGCCGTGCCTGCTCTTCCAGATCAAGCGCTGCTCGGCACCCTGTACCGGCGAGATCTCGCGGGACGACTATGCCGAACTCGTCGGTGAGGCGAAGGATTTTCTCTCCGGCCGCAGTCAGCAAGTGAAGACGCAGATCGGCGCGGCGATGCAGCAGGCGTCCGACGATCTCGATTTCGAGCGGGCCGCGATCTATCGCGACCGCCTCGCGGCGCTTTCGCATGTGCAAAGCCACCAGGGCATCAACCCGCAATCCGTCGAGGAGGCGGACGTCTTCGCGCTGCATCAGGAGGGCGGGCAGGTCTGCGTCCAGGTGTTTTTCTTCCGCACGGGCCAGAACTGGGGCAACCGCGCCTATTTTCCCGAAGGCGGATCCGGTGCTGGAGGCCGGCGAGGTGCTGGGTTCCTTCCTCGCGCAGTTCTATGACGACAAGCCCAGTCCAAGGACGATCCTGCTCGCTCAGGAAGTGGAAGAGCAGGAACTCCTGGCGCAGGCGCTGGCAACGAAGGCCGGCCACAAGGTGCAGATCAGCGTGCCGAAGCGCGGCGAAAAGAAGGATCTTGTCGATCACGCCCTGCAGAATGCGCGTGAGGCGCTGGCGTCGGCGGCTGGCCGAGACGTCAACCCAGGCGCGGCTTCTGGCGGGACTGGGACAGACCTTCGGTCTCGCCGGGACGCCGAGGCGCATCGAAGTCTACGACAATTCCCACATCATGGGCACGAATGCGGTTGGCGCCATGATCGTCGCCGGACCGGAAGGCTTCGTGAAGAACCAGTATCGCAAGTTCAACATCCGTTCGGCCGAGATCACGCCTGGAGACGATTTCGGCATGATGCGCGAGGTGATGGAGCGCCGCTTCTCGCGGCTTTTGAAGGAAGAGCCGGAGAGCGGAGAGCAGGCGGTCACGACACCGGACGACGACGAGACCGGCGGAGCGTTTGCCCGTCTGGCCCGACGTGATCCTGATCGACGGCGGCCAGGGACAGATGTCGGCGGTGCGCGGGATCCTGGACAAGCTCGGCATAGCCGATCGTGTCTCGGCGATCGGGGTGGCCAAGGGCGTCGATCGCGATGCCGGCCGCGAGCGCTTCTTCGTCGCGGGCCGCGACGCCTTCATGCTGCCCGTGCGCGACCCGGTGCTCTATTTCGTGCAGCGCCTGCGCGACGAGGCGCATCGCTTTGCGATCGGCTCGCACCGGGCCCGCCGCAAGAAGGAAATGACGAAGAACCCGCTCGATGAGATCGCCGGCATCGGCCCGGGGCGCAAGCGCGCGCTGCTGATGCATTTCGGAACGGCGAAGGCGGTCAGCCGGGCAGCCATGGACGACTTAACGGCCGTTTCGGGCATTTCGGAGTTGGTGGCGCGCGCGGTTTACAATCATTTTCACGAGAAATGACCGCTTCGCCTCAATTGCGCCTTTGGTGCAGCCGATTTGGCGAGTTGACCCTCTGCGACCCCTTCTGATTTGAGTACGGACGGATGGCTACGACGGAAAAAATGGCAAAGCGCGCTTTCAACCTCCCGAACATGTTGACTTACGGGCGGATACTCGCGGTGCCGCTTGTTGTCCTGTGCTTTTTCCTGGAGGGCCGTCTGCAATCCAGCGAGTTCGCACGCTGGAGCGCCTTCGCGATCTTTATTGCCGCGAGCCTGACCGATTATCTGGACGGCTATCTGGCGCGCGCCTGGCAGCAGACCTCGAATATCGGCCGCATGCTCGATCCGATCGCCGACAAGCTGCTGGTGGCAACCTGCCTGCTGCTGCTGGCGGCCGACACCGATTATCGCGGCGGCATTGCCGGCTGGTCGCTTTGGGCGGCGATCATCATTCTGTGCCGTGAAATACTGGTGTCCGGCCTGCGCGAATATTTGGCCGAGCTCAAGGTCAGCGTTCCTGTGACGAAGCTCGCCAAGTGGAAGACCGCGGCGCAGATGGTGGCTGTTGCCTTCCTGCTGCTGGGGCCGGCAGGCGACAAGATCCTGCCGTACTGGACGCAGATCGGCATCACGCTGCTTTGGATCTCGGCGCTGCTCACCCTATATACCGGCTACGACTATTTCCGCGCCGGTCTCAAGCATATCGTCGACGAATGACAGCCGAACCCGTCAAGCTGGTCTATTTTGCCTGGGTGCGCGAGCGTATCGGCATGGCCGAGGAGGATATCGTGCTTCCGGTCGGGGTTACATCGGTGCGCGAGCTGCTGGCCTGGCTTCAGGGGCGTGGCGAGGGATACGCGAATGCGTTGCGCTATCCCGATTCGATCCGCGTGGCGATCAATCAGGAACATGTCGATCATCGGGAGGCGCTAACCGGCGCGCGCGAGATTGCGATTTTTCCCGCCCATGACCGGGGGGTGATGGGTGTCCGCGCCTGAGCATGATCCCGAAAAGTTGCAGACTTTTCGGATAAGATGATGCGTCAAGACAAGGAGATTAGAGCAGGATGAATGACACGGTTCGAATTCATCCTGCACTAATCGAGCCAACCGTCCGCGTGCAGCGCGAGGACTTCGATATCGCAACCGAGATCAAGCGGCTTTCGGCGGGACGGACCGACGTCGGCGCCATCGTCACCTTCACCGGACTGTGCCGCGATGAGGCGGGCACGCTTCAGGCGCTCGAACTCGAACACTATCCCGGCATGGCCGAGGCCGAGATTATTCGGATCGCCCGGCAGGCGGCGGAGCGCTGGCCCGTCAGCGGACTGACGGCGGTCCATCGCTACGGGCGGATCGAACCTGGCCAGAACATCGTTCTGGTTGTCGCGGCATCCAGGCATCGTAAGGCCGCGTTCGAAGCCGCGTCCTTCCTCATGGATTACCTGAAGACCCGTGCGCCTTTCTGGAAAAAGGAGCACCGCCGCGATGGGAGCAGTGGCGACTGGGTCGACTCGAAAGATGCCGACGAGGCCGCGGCGGGCCGGTGGGCGGCGGCGAGGTAAGTCATCGCGCCGAGAGTAGGCGACCGCCGAGCAAGAAAGCCGGCATCAGCCGGCTTTCCAATAAAATCAGAACGTTAAGAACAACTCCGAAGCTGCTGTCTCAGCCGACGATTTCGGTGTCGGAGAACCAGTACCGGATTTCCTGGGCGGCGGTCTCCGGCGCGTCGGAGCCGTGTACGGAGTTCTCGCCGATCGACAGCGCGTGAACCTTGCGGATCGTGCCCTCGGCCGCGCTGGCCGGGTTGGTGGCGCCCATCACTTCGCGGTTCTTGGCGATGGCGTCCTCGCCTTCAAGCACCTGCACGACGGTGGGACCAGACGACATGAATTCGACCAGTTCGCCGAAGAACGGCCGCTCCTTGTGGACGGCATAGAAGCCTTCGGCCTCGCGGCGGCTCATCCACACGCGCCTGGAAGCGACGACGCGCAGGCCGGCATCCTCCAGCATCCTGGTGATCGCACCGGTGAGGTTGCGCCGCGTCGCATCGGGCTTGATCATCGAAAACGTGCGTTCGGTTGCCATGGCGTGTCCTTGTGGAGCCTGAGAAGGGAAAAGTGGCGGTGCCTATACAGGCCGACCGCCCTATTGCCAAGGCCGGATCGCCGCCCGATCCAGAGTTCAGGCCGCCGCGCGGGTGCTTCGCCCAGACCATCGTACAGGTCGAGGCAGCGCTCGAACCAGGCGGCAACCGGGTCGTCATCGGCAAGCACCTGGAAGGGCGAGACGATGCGCGCCCATTGCAGGGCTCCGAAAACGATGTAGTCGGCAAAGAGCGGCGAGGCTCCGCCGATGAACGGCTGGTAGCTGAGCGTGCTGCGCAGCGGCTCGATCGAGGCACGGAAGCCGGCAAGACGTTCCTCCCGGCCGGCGGCGACCTCTTCCAGCGGTTTCCCGAAGCGCTTCTCCCGGTTCTCGCGAAAATAGGCCTGATCGGCCGGCGCCAGTATGGCGTGGATGTCCAGAATTGCGGCGCTGCCCAGATAGCTGTGGATCGTAAGCTGCGACCAGCGCTCCACGAACCTGGCCATGGCGACGCCTCCGGGCCCGCCGAACAGGCTCGGACGATCCGGATAGGTCTCTTCCAGATAAAGCGCGATCGCGAAGGAATCCGCGACGATCCTGTCGCCGTCGCGAATGACCGGGACGAGCTTCGAGGCACCGTCCTCGATTGTTCCGATCCTGGTGAACGGCACGGAGATCCGTTCGAAATCCAGCCCCTTATGGGCAAGCGACATCACGGTTTTCCAGCAATGCGGGCTGAACGGCCTTGCGCTGTCCGCTCCTGCGAGTTCGTAGAGAAGGATTGTCATTGGCGTTCCACGGCTTAGGGATTAGGAGTAAATCCAATTCTCGCCGCGCCGGTCGCGAAAAGGAAGCCTATGAAGCAGCATTTTCAAATGTTCGCAGCCTATAATCGTTGGGCCAACCAGCGCATCTACGATGCCGCGGCCGGCCTGACGGAGGAGGAGTATGCGCGCGATGCCGGCGCCTTCTTCAGATCGGCGATGGGTACGCTCAACCACCTGCTCGCAACCGATCGGATATGGATGAAGCGGTTCACCGGCGAAGGCGACGCGCCGGCGGCGCTGGACACGATCCTGCACCGGAACTTCGAGCCGTTGCGCAAGGCGCGGATCGGCGAGGACGACCGCATCGTCAAATGGGTGGGCGGCTTAAATGAAAAACAGCTGGCCGGCCGCTTCACCTATATTACCGTCACGGATGTTCGTACGGTCTCGCAGCGGCTGGCCCCGGCGCTGGCGCATATGTTCAACCACCAGACGCACCATCGCGGACAAATCCATATGATCCTGACGACGCTTGGCAAGCCGGCCGTCCCGCTCGATCTCGTCTACTTCCAGCGAACGGAGGAGGGCAGGGCGTTCGCGTGAGTGCCGCCTGTCCGACGCCGTGCGCCGACTGTTGACCAGTACTTGCGATCACCGTTGCGGCAGTGCAAAAGCGCGCTGCCATGCTTACCATCAATGATCTTTCGCTCCGCGTCGCCGGGCGCCTCCTCCTCGACCATGCGTCCCTCTCCTTGCCGGAGGGCGCCAAGGCGGGGCTGGTCGGCCGCAACGGTACAGGCAAGACAACGCTTTTCCGAGCCATAACCGGCGACCTGTCCAGCGAGACCGGGTCGATCTCGCTGCCCAGGAATACGCGCATCGGCCAGGTCGCGCAGGAAGCGCCGGGAACCCAGGAACCGCTGATCGACATCGTGCTTGGCGCCGACACGGAGCGGGCGGCGCTGCTTGCGGAGGAGAATACGGCGACCGATCCGGAGCGCATCGCCGAGATACACATCCGGCTGGCCGACATCGACGCCCATTCGGCCGAGGCGCGGGCCGCCACCATCCTCGCCGGCCTGGGTTTCGACGCCGAGGCGCAGAAGCGGCCGGCCTCGTCCTTCTCGGGCGGCTGGCGCATGCGCGTGGCGCTTGCCGCAGTGCTGTTTTCGCGGCCGGACCTGCTGCTTCTCGACGAGCCCACCAACTACCTCGACCTCGAAGGCACGCTTTGGCTGGAAAACTACGTTTCGCGTTACCCGCACACCGTGCTGCTGATCAGCCACGACCGCGACCTGCTCAATCGCGCCGTGAACTCGATCGTCCATCTCGACCAGAAGAAGCTGACCTTCTGGCGCGGCGGCTACGACCAGTTCGAACGCCAGCGTTCGGAACAACTCGAACTGCAGGAGAAAAGCCGGATCAAGCAGGAGGTCCAGCGCAAGCATCTGCAATCCTTCGTGGATCGCTTCCGCGCCAAGGCGTCGAAGGCGCGCCAGGCGCAGTCGCGCATCAAGGCGCTGGAAAAGATGAAGCCGATCGCGGCCGTGCTTGACGATACCGTGCGGCCGTTCCGCTTTCCCGAACCGGTGAAGACGGTTGCCTCGCCGATCATTGCGCTGGAAGGGGCCGCCGTCGGCTACCAGGCCGGCAAGCCGATCCTGAAAAAGCTTTCGCTGAGGATCGACGCCGACGATCGCATTGCGCTGCTCGGCGCCAATGGCAATGGCAAGTCCACTTTCGCCAAGCTGCTGGCGGGCCGCCTCAAGGCGGACTCAGGCGTGATGACGATCGCGCCGGGCCTGAAGGTGTCGATCTTCGCGCAGCACCAGCTCGAAGATCTGAGGCCGGAGGAAAACGCCTACGAGCATGTTCGCCGCATGATGCCGGAGGCGCCGGAATCCAAGGTGCGGGCGCGTGTCGCGCAGTTCGGCCTGACGACGGAGAAGATGAACACGCCGGCAAAGGATCTGTCGGGCGGCGAGAAGGCGCGGCTGCTGATGGGGCTTGCGGCCTTCGATGGGCCGAACCTCTTCATCCTGGACGAGCCGACCAACCATCTCGACATAGACAGCCGCGAGGCGTTGATGCTGGCGCTGAATGATTTTCCCGGCGCGGTCATCCTGATTTCGCACGACCGGCACCTGATCGAGGCGACGGCCGACCGGCTGTGGCTGGTGAAGGACGGCTCGGTCAATCCGTTCGACGGCGACATGGCCGACTATCGCCAGATCGTGACCGGGGTCTCGAACGACCGGCGCGAGAAGCGCGAGGCCGACAAGGCGTCGAAGGCCGACCGCCGGCGCGAGGCAGCGGCGCGGCGTGCCGCCGCCGAGCCGCTGGCCAAGGAAATCCGCGCCACCGAGGCGCTGATGGACCGGCTGCGCCAGCGCATCGATCTGCTGGAGGACGAACTCGCCAATCCGGCCGTCTACGAGAAGGATCCCTCGACAGCGACGCGGCTCGCCAAGGAGCGTGCGCAGCTTTCCGCGCAGCTTGCTATCCAGGAGGAGCGCTGGCTGTCGATGTCGGCGGAATACGAGGAAGCGACGGCGGAGTAGGGCACGTCGACAGACCTATGCACGGACGCCGCTTCTGCGGCCCATGCGAAGGCCTCACACGGGGAGTAGGCGTCGCGCTTCAGGAAATGTAGGCCGCCAGCGAGGCGTCGCGAACGTCCCGCAGCAGGCGAACAAAGCCGTCGGCCTGGTGCAGGGCGGTGAGGCGTCCCTTCTCGGCGGTGGCGATCGACGCGTCGCCGACGACGCCGTGCGGGTTGAGGTCGGTGGCGATCCAGGCGAAGGCGTGGGTGCCGGTGTGGCGCAGCAGCGCCAATTCCTTTTCGGCGCGGGCGACGTTCGAGACGAAATTCTCGGCCCTTGCCATGTCGACCAGGTCGGGCCGGAAATGCAGCATCAGCGAGGTTTCGACGTCGCCGCCATGAATGCCGTGGCGATCCTCCAGTTCCGTGTACAGGCCAGCGGGACGTCCGAAGCGCTGCCAGCTCGTTTTCACCGCCAGCATGCCGAAGCGAACGCGCAGTTCGCGGGTGACAATGCCCATCACTTCCTCGTTGCCGCCATGGGAGCTGACGACCACGAGTTTCTTCACGCCGGCGCGCGCGATCGAGGCGCCGAGTTCGGTCCAGGCCTCGATCAGCACCGGAGCAGGCAAGGTGAGGGTGCCGGGCGCGCGAATGTGTTCGTTGGACTTGCCGACCGCCTGGATGGGAAGGATGCGAATGTCGAGATCCTCGGGCAGGCGAGCGATCACGGTCTCCAGCATGCCCTGCATGATCGTGGTATCGGTGGAGACCGGCAGATGCGGACCATGCTGTTCGATCGCCGCGACCGGAAGGATACCGATCGTCGTCCCGGGCGCGATCGAGGCGTATTCGGTGGTGCGGTAGTCGCCCCACCAGACCCGTCGTTGCTGTGCCATTCCGAACCTCGTCGAATTTCGGACCCCGTTCGTGTCCAGGGCTCCGAACTCGGCGTTAACAGAGTCGTTATTCGACCCCCTCTCCGGCCGCTTCGCGGCCACCTCTCCCCCGCTTCGCAGGGGCGAGGAAACGCCGGCCGGGCCGCTTGGCGCCCTTCCTCGCCCCCGGAGGGGGAGAGGTGGCCGCGAAGCGGACGGAGAGGGGGGTGACCGTCACCCTTCGTCAATCCGAATTCGTAGCACTGTGCTCGTGTCCGGTCATATTGCAAGCGCGCCGCATTTGTAAGGCAAGCGCTAACGGCAGGCATTTCCGTGCGCCAGAATGTGGTCTGTCGGCGGAGGTGAAGGGAGGGAAGGCCACGAAACGCCTGCTATCCGGCGGCGGTGACTTCCACTTCCACCTTGAATTCCGGCCGGGCGAAGCCGGATACGATCACCAGCGTCGAGGCCGGCGCTGGATTCGCAAACAGCCGGTCGCGAACGTCCATGTAAGCACGCAGGAAGGCGCGATCGGTGACGTAGGCGTTGATCCGGATGATGTTGTCAAGGCCGAGTCCGGCCTCCGCCAGAATGGCGGCGGCATTGGCGAAGCAGAGTTCGGCCTGCGCGCCGGCATCCTCCGGCACCGTCTCGTCCGGCGCGATGCCGAGCTGACCGGAACAGACGACAAGACGCTTGCCTGCCGGCACCTCGATGCCATGGCTGTAGCGGGCGAAGGGCGGCCGGATGGTCTTGGGGGCGAGGTACCGGAACATCTACGATCTCCGCTGTCGTGCCGGCAAAAATGGAGTTTGCGCCGCATTTGAAACCCTAAGCAGACTTGCTTGGCTTCGCCCACGCTTGGCCTGTTCAGCCTTTTGGTTTGGCGAAGGTTTTTGTCGGCAAACCGTGGAACATTTTTCCGAAAGCTGCTCAGGAACTTCAAGGGAGTGCCGGGACGGCTGCCCGCGCTTAGTGATTGCTGGGCTTGTCCACGGCCGGGCAAGTCCCGACAACCACCAAGCCGCAGGCCCGGATATTCGTACCAAAGCCCAGTCGCCGCTTCAAGAATGGCGCAGCACCGTCACGTTTCTTCGTCCACCGTGCCGACCGTGCGCGTTGAGCGCATGTCGGAGAACAGCTCGCGCGGCGACCGGTGCAGATAGGCGGCGATCAGCATCTGCTGCGGTGGCGGCACCGGTTTCTCTTCGGCTATCCACTCGTCGAGTTGCTTGGCCGAGACGCCGAGCGTCTCGGCGAGTTCCCTTTTCTGCTTCTCGAACGCATCCTTCCCCGCGGCATCCTGCGCGTCCCGTCCGAGCGCCGCCGCCAGGCCAAAACCCCATCTGGCCCGGCCAGCCGTCTCGGATTGCGAGAACCACGCTGTTCCCGCCCGCTGGATCGTGTCGAGCGCCTGTTCGGCCAGAAGGCCGGAAATAATGCCGAGGAAAGAAACGAAGAACGGGCTCAGGCTTGCCGAATCCTCGCCGACGGAGGGCGCCGAGATCACCAGCACGCCTGCCTTGGCCAGCACATAGACCGCGAAGGCGGTGATCGCGCCCAGAAACGGCCGGAAAACGAAGTAGCTGACAGGACCGGTGCTGATTTGGATGGCACCGTCGTCCCCCGCCTTGAAATACCGTCGTGTGAGGTGGATCGTGCCGCCAAGCGCGCCCATGGCCATGACAAGGATGAGGGTCAGCATGTCCGGCGGCATGGCGGTAAAATCGGGCAGCAGTTCGCCGACCGCAGATTCCTGTTCCTTTGCTTCGAAGTAAGCGAGAGATCCGAGGAAGTCGCCAATCCCCACCCCAGACTCGGTGCCACCCAAGATTTTTGCGATCGCCTCCTTGGCTGCTGCGATCTCATTTTCGGCCGTGGAAGCCTTGGCCTCGGAAACCGCTATGGAGTTGCGAAGCAGGGTCAGTCGTTCGATCAAGAAGTTGTATTCGTTGACGACCGAGTCCGCGTCGCTTATCCGTTTCTGGTAGTCCAAGTCGGCCGGGCTGTTCGTCGCGCCGCCGCTTACCAGTTCTCGAATTTGCTGCGTGTCCGAGAGCGTGCAGAAATAGCGTTGCAGGTTCACGCCCGGATATTTCTCGAGCACATAATCCCTTACCTTGGCGACGATCTGCTCGCACTGAAATTTGGCTCGTGCCTGCTCGCCTTGGAGTGCGAACTGCTCCTTTTCAAGGTCGGCTATCTGGCCGCGCGCCGTCACCAGTTGTCCGGTTGCAGCATCCAGTCTGGTCTTTTGGACCTTCCATTCGCCATGCTGCTGCGTGACGCTCCACAGGGCGACCGGCTTATCGTCGATGCGGGCCTGGCTGATGGCATATTGCAACTGATGTGCGCTCAGCGAGAAAACGACGAGCAAGATAAACACGACATAGAGGACTACAAGCCAGACGCCACCAATGAATAGTCCCAGCCAACGAGCGGATCTGGACAAGGCGCCTTCCGCAGCATCGGTAGCGTCGTTACTGACTGGATCAGCCATGAAATTCGTCCAAGCGCATTTTTCTACAATATTCTACGCCTCTGGTTAAGATTAGGCCAGTCGGCTACATGCTATCGCTAAACTTTTTTTGATGATAGATAGAGAAGTTACCGCACCTGGCTATATTCTTGAAGCCAGGCAGTCTCGCCTCTTTCGTCCTCGAATTCAGGGAGGGGAAAGCTTGTTCGGATTCCATGGATATATCTGTCTGCGCCAAATAGAACTCGCGGAGACCAACCGAAGCCCAATGATCTACCCGTTCAGCAAGACCGCGCCGTCACCTTGAAATCGTTGTTGCTTGAAGTGGCGCGCCAGTTTCAAGCAGATCCTGTGATCTGTTTTCTTAAAGAAGCGGGCGTTGCGAACCGTGCATTATTGAAGGCGGCCACTCGCTGCGTTTCTGCCGTGGGGAGCGCGCCTTCGCTGCGGCACAGACCGCCCTTGGACATAGGGCACGCAAGCCTGTCCCGCAGCCTCGCGAAGGGGGCAGCAGCCCGCCCGCAGACCCTTGTGAGGCCTGCCCCTGCTGCTGCCCGTCCCCACCTTCCCGCTTGCCGGATTCGACAAGCGCACCCGCCATAACGATTTGATTTCACGCGAGTAACAGACCTATGTCGCATGGCGAAGGATTGGTAACGTGTCGGCGTGAGCGCGGCCGATCTGTTGCCGGGCGAACAGTCAAAACTGACGCGCAGACATCACTATCCGTTCCGGCGGTTTCATGATCCGCTTACTTGCCCGGATACTGGTCGCAGTTTGTTCGGACAGACTTGCCGAGCAAGGCCTGCTTTGATCGCCGATACCCTGGGCGCAGCTTGCGGTTCAACCGCAAGCGGGTTCCAAAACCGCGTCTCACACGACAAGAACCAGCCCCGTCACGACAAGCGCGGCGATCCACAGCAGGTCGATGTTGAGCCAGCCCTTGCGCAGGAAGGCCAGCCCGAGCCATTCGTAGACGACCGTTGCGATCACGGCGATCACGGCGAGCATCGCCGCAGTGTGCACGCCGATTGCCGCCAGCGCCACCGGCAGCGATCCGGTGGCCGTCAGTTCCTGCCCGGGCATGGCCGTGAGGCAGAGCGGAATGATTACCGGCACCAGCATCAGGCCGGCGCCGTGGCTGGTCGCCATCAGGAAGGACCAGAGGCCGAGCCCGGCCATGCCGGTGCGCATGCCGACGCGCACGCGATGCCGGTGGCCGTAGACGGCGTGGTAGATGGCCCAGCCGATCAGCAGGAGGCCGGAAAACACCTCCAGCGGGTGCTGGTCGACGATCAGCCCGAGGGCGACCACCGCCAGCACCACGAGGATGACCGACAGGGCGTGGCCGAGCGCGATCGGAACAAGCGCCAGCCACATGACCTTGCGGCTGCCGCGCTGCAGGCCAAGGGCGACCGAGAAAAGCCACCCCATGGCCGGATTGAGACCGTGGAAGGCGCCGAGGCCGGCGAGCGCCAGCCAGGGCCACATGTCAGAGCCCCGTGGAAACGGCGGGGCGGGGCGCCGGACGCATCACGGGTAACAGTAGGAATCGGACGAGCAGTCGCCGCCTTCCAGGCGCACCTGGTGCGGACGGTGACCCTTCGGCCAGTCGACGAAGAATTTCTGGTCGAAGCTGATGCCGCCGTTTTCGCCCGCGTCGAGTTTCACCATCCAGCCGTCGATCCCCTCGGGATAGAATTGCGGGTCGATCGCCCCATAAAGCGAATTGGTGAAATAGACGCGCCTGCCGTCGCGGCTGATCTCGACCATCTGCGGGCCGCCGTTCAGCGCGCCGTTCCTGGCGCCCGGATGGGTGGCGCGCGAGACGATGCCGCCGATGCGCACCCTGCCGGTTTCCTTCGGCGCGAACGGGTCCGAGACATCGTACTGGATCATGTCGCCCGTGCCCCAGCAGGAGACGTAGAGGAAGCGGTCGTCCATCGAGAGGTCGATGTCGGTGACGAGCGGGGCGACAGCCTTGAAGCCCTGGAGAACCGGAGGCAGGAGGGCGGGGTCGGCGGGCTCGGCCGGTATCTCGATGATCTTCTTGACCGCCCATTTGTCGCCGTCGCGATACCAGGTCCAGATGGATGCGGACAGATCCTTGAGGCTGATGACGCAGCCGACGAAACCGTATGCCTTGGTGGGGTTGTGCGCCGGCCTGAGCTCGAAGACGAGCTGATACTCCTCGCCGAAGTCGATCTCCTGCAGATGCTTGCGCTTGTGCAGATCCCAGAAATGCAGCCGCCGACCGTATTTGCTGCCGAGCAGGACTTCCGGGATCAGCCCGTTCTCGAATGTGTCGGGCGTCCCCCATTCGCTGGTAATCATGGTGTCGTGGCCGAGATGCCACCAGAAATCATAGGCAAGCTTCTGCGGACCGCGGTCCATCTCCCACTGCCCCATCACATCGAAACTTTCCGGATCCAGCAGGAAAATGCCGCCGGGCGCCTTGCCCTCGGCATTGCCGAGCGCATTGACGTAGATCCCTTCGGGTCCGCAATGGATCGTGTGCAGGCGCGTGTAGCCGGCCTTTTCGGCGACTTCCTCCGGTTCTATGACCCTTGTGATCTTCGGGTTTTTCGGGTCCGGCTTGGTGTCGATGATGTGCAGCCGCGACGAGCGAAGGCCGGGCACGACGAGATAGCGGCGCTCCATATGCGGGTGCGGCGCATTCGGGCAGAGACAGGACGAGCAGGCATTCCAGCCGAAATGGTGCAGTTCGTCGCCGACATTGGGCATGTCGACCTGCCCGACGATTTGCGAATAGGTCGAGGAAGCCGGATCGACATCGACGACGGCGATCGCGTCCGGCTTCTGGCGGTCCGGGTCGAACGCCGCCACATAGGCCAGATTTTCGGGCGGCGCCTTGGCCGCCATTCTCGGAGAAGGATAGAACGAAGGATCGGGTAGCCAAGTTGCCATTTCACCCTCCCAGTGAACATCCCGCGCCCCGGGCCGAATGTACAGGCTGGAAGCAAGAATGTCGCCAGAGTTTGCGGGTTTGCGGCCTTGGGCTTTGGTGGAAAGCCACCTGCAAGCGCTCTGCGGCCCCGGCGAACGCTACCGCAAACGCTTCGGCTTGGGGTCCGCCAATTGGCCGGCGAGGCGTTTGTCGAGGTAGTCGGCGCACTCGTCGATCAAAAGCTGCGGATCGTTCGAGAAAAAGTGGTTGGCGCCCGTCATTGTCTTTTGGGTGATGGTTATGCCCTTCTGCGCGTGCAGCTTGTCGACCAGACCCTGAACGTCCTTGGGCGGAGCAACCTTGTCCGAATCGCCGTGAATGATCAGGCCGGAAGACGGGCAGGGGGCGAGGAAGGAGAAATCATAGGTGTTGGGCTGCGGCGCCACCGAGATGAACCCCTCGATTTCCGGGCGGCGCATGAGCAGCTGCATGCCGATCCATGCGCCGAAGGAGTAGCCCGCCACCCAGCAGCTCTTGGAATCCGGGTGGAGCGACTGGATCCAGTCGAGTGCCGCGGCGGCGTCGGAAAGCTCGCCCATGCCGTGGTCGAATTCGCCCTGGCTGCGGCCGATACCGCGGAAATTGAAGCGCAGCGTCGTGAAATTGCGCTTCTGGAAGACATAAAACAGGTCGTAGACGATCTTGTTGTTCATCGTGCCGCCGAATTGCGGGTGCGGATGCAGGATGATCGCAATCGGCGCGTTCTTTTCGCTCGACGGCTGATAGCGGCCTTCGAGGCGGCCCGCGGGACCGGCGAAGATAACTTCGGGCATACCTTGCTCCACATTGCGAAATCAACGGCGTCCATCGGCGACAATCCTGGTTTTGGCCAGGCCTTGGCCAGGCTTTGGCCTTGACGCGACGGGCGTGTCTTCCTACAAGCTAGTTTAGAACTGTTCAAAACTGACAGGCGGGAATTTGTCGGGTAAATAGGATGTCTTGTGCCGCAAGTTCAAGAAAATTGCGACGCGATGTGATTTGACCGAGCGAACCTTGTGTGACGATGGCCGAGCCGCGAGCCTATCTGGACTACAATGCCAGCGCACCGCTGCTTGACGCGGCGCGGGCGGCGATGTTCGCCGCGCTGGAAGGCGCGGGAAACGCCTCCTCGGTGCATGCCGAGGGTCGCGCCGCTCGCCGCCTGATCGAGGGCGCGCGCGCCGAGGTCGCCGCACTTGCGGGCGGCAAGGCCGAGCATGTGGTGTTTACCTCCGGCGCCACCGAGGCGGCGGCGACGCTGCTCACGCCGCACTGGCGGATGGGGCGCAGCCCGCTCGGCGTGTCGCATCTCTATGTCTGTGCGTCGGATCATCCATGCATCCTGTCAGGCGGACGGTTCCCGGCCGATCGCGTCAGCCGCATCGGCGTCGACGGCAACGGAGTGATCAAGCTTGCCGAACTCGTTGCCGAACTCGCCCGGCACGACAACGGCGCGGGGCTGCCGCTGGTAGCCGTGCATGCCGCCAACAATGAGACCGGCGTCGTGCAGCCGGTCGCCGAGATCGCCGGGATCGTCAAGTCGGCCGGCGGCATACTGGTGGTCGACGCAGTGCAAGCCGCGGGGCGCATTCCGCTCGACATGACAGCATGCTGGGGCGATTTCCTGATCCTTTCCGGGCACAAGATAGGTGGACCGAAGGGCGTCGGCGCCTTCATCGGCAACTCGGACCTGATGATGCCCGCGCCGCTTATCACCGGCGGCGGCCAGGAAAAGGGGTTCCGCGCCGGTACGGAGAATGTCGCGGGCATTGCCGGCTTTGGCGCTGCCGCCAGCGTAGCGCGGGCGGCGACCGCGCGTGTCGACGCCGTACGCACGATGCGCGACCGGATCGAGGCGGCGATAATGCGGGTCGCGCCCGATGCGGAAATTTTCGGACAGGCGGCCGGGCGGCTTGCCAATACAGTTTTTTTCGCCATACCGGGCGTCAAGGCCGAGACGGCGCAGATCGCCTTCGATCTCGCCGGCATCGCGGTTTCCGCCGGGTCGGCCTGTTCTTCGGGAAAGGTCGGCCCCAGCCATGTGCTGAAGGCGATGGGTATCGACCGGCCGGAAGGCGGACTGCGCGTTTCGATCGGTGAGACGACGACCGAGGCGGAGATCGGACGCTTCGAAACGGTGCTGGCCTCGATCGCTTCGCGCCGCAGGGCAGAGCCGCGGGCAGCGTAGCGGCGTGGCGACTGGACTTGGCGATCCGGCCCCTGGGCCGTGAATGTCGCGCCGGACGTACTATATAAAGGCTACGCCGTTTGGCGGTGCCATAGTTTGAAAACGGTCGGGCCTTGAACCCGGCATGGATGGAGAACGCGATGCCTGCTGTGCAGGAGACGATCGAGCAGGTTCGCAAGATCGACGTCGATCAGTATAAATACGGATTCGAGTCGATCATCGAAGTGGACAAGGCTCCCAAGGGTCTGTCGGAAGACATTATCCGCTTCATTTCGGCCAAGAAGAACGAACCGGACTGGATGCTCGAATGGCGTCTGGGCGCGTATCGCCGCTGGCTGACGCTGGTGGAGCCCACATGGGCGCGTGTCGATTATCCGAAGATCGATTTCCAGGACATTTATTACTACGCCGCGCCGAAGAACCAGTCGGGGCCGAGGTCGCTCGACGAGGTCGATCCGGAGATCCTGAAGATCTACGAGAAGCTCGGCATTCCGCTGCGGGAACAGGAGATTCTTGCGGGCGTCCAGAAAACGCCGGACGGCGAAGAGGCCGACGACGCCGCCAACGACAATGTCTACAAGAGCGGCCGCGTCGCGGTCGATGCCGTGTTCGACTCCATCTCCGTAGTCACCACTTTCAAGGACGAACTGGCCAAGGCCGGCGTCATCTTCTGCTCGATCTCGGAGGCGGTGCGCGAGCATCCCGAACTGATTAAGAAATATCTCGGCACCGTCGTGCCGACCACCGACAATTTCTATGCCACGCTGAACGCGGCCGTATTCACGGACGGCTCCTTCGTGTTCGTGCCCAAGGGCGTGCGCTGCCCGATGGAACTGTCGACCTATTTCCGTATCAACGAGAAGAACACCGGCCAGTTCGAGCGCACGCTCATCATCGCCGAGGAAGGGGCCTACGTCTCCTACCTCGAGGGCTGCACGGCGCCGCAGCGCGACGAAAACCAGCTTCACGCGGCGGTGGTCGAATTGATCGCGCTCGACGACGCCGAGATCAAATATTCGACCGTGCAGAACTGGTATCCGGGCGACGCCAACGGCAAGGGCGGCGTCTATAACTTCGTCACCAAGCGCGGCGACTGCCGCGGCGACCGCTCCAAGATTTCGTGGACGCAGGTCGAGACCGGCTCCGCGATCACCTGGAAATACCCGTCCTGCATCCTGCGCGGCGACGACAGCCGCGGCGAGTTCTATTCGATCGCGGTATCGAACGGCTACCAGCAGGTCGACAGCGGCACCAAGATGATCCATCTCGGCAAGAACACGACCAGCCGCATCATCTCCAAGGGCATCGCCGCCGGCTTCTCGCAGAACACCTATCGCGGCCAGGTCTCGGCGCACCGCAAGGCGGAGAACGCGCGCAACTTCACCAATTGCAATTCGCTGCTGATCGGCAACCACTGCGGGGCGCACACCGTGCCCTATATCGAGGCGAAGAACGCCACGGCGAAATTCGAGCACGAGGCGACGACGTCGAAGATTTCCGACGACCAGAAGTTCTACGTCATGCAGCGCGGCATTCCGGAGGAGCAGGCGATCGCGCTGATCGTCAGCGGCTTCGTCAAGGACGTCATCCAGGAACTGCCGATGGAGTTCGCCGTCGAGGCGCAGAAACTGATCGGCATCTCGCTTGAGGGGAGCGTGGGGTGACGAACTGGAAGCCTGGCGGGTCCAGACGGTTCGAAAACACCCATTGTTCAATTCTGTAACAATATTCTGAAAGACGAGAAGAATGCTTGAAATCAGAAACCTTCATGCCCGCATCGCCTCGACCGGCACGGAGATCATCCGCGGGCTGAACCTGTCGGTAGGGGCCGGCGAGGTGGCGGCCATCATGGGGCCGAACGGGTCGGGCAAATCGACCCTGTCCTATGTGCTTGCCGGCCGCGACGACTACGAGGTCACCGAGGGCGATATACTCTACGATGGCGTCTCAGTGCTCGAGATGGACCCGGCCGAACGCGCCGCGGCGGGCATCTTCCTCGCCTTCCAGTATCCGATGGAGATACCGGGCGTCGCGACCATGGAATTCCTCAAGGTGGCCATGAATTCGCAGCGCAAGGCGCGCGGCGAAGAGCCGCTGAAGATTCCCGACTTCATCAAGCGCGTGAAGGAGGCGGCCGGTTCGCTCGACATGGATGTCGCCATGCTGAAGCGGCCGCTGAATGTCGGCTTCTCCGGCGGAGAGAAGAAGCGCGCCGAAATCCTGCAGATGAAGCTTCTGGAGCCGAGGCTCTGCGTGCTGGACGAGACCGATTCAGGCCTCGACATCGACGCGCTGCGCATCGTGGCGGACGGCGTCAACGCATTGCGCTCGCCCGACCGCGCGATTGTCGTGATCACGCACTACCAGCGCCTGCTGGAACACATCGTGCCGGATACGGTGCATGTGCTTTATCGCGGCCAGGTGATCAAGTCGGGCGACAAGACGCTGGCCTACGAGCTTGAGGCCAACGGCTATGCCGGGATCATCGAAGAAGCCGCCTAGGTGTCCGTCATGAATATTTACGCAACACCCCCGCGCACGGCAGCCGAAACGGCTCTCGTGAAGGCGTTCGCCGAGCGGCTCTCCGAACTGCCGGGCGACGGCGCCGTGACCGTCAAGCGCGACGATGCGATCGAGGCGATCAAGGACGGCCTGCCGACCCGCCGGATCGAGGCATGGCACTATACCGACCTGCGCCGCCTGCTGACTGCGGTTCCGGAACACGACACATCCGCCAACCCGAAGCCGCTGGCACCCTTGGTGGAGGGAGCGACGGTGCTGCCGGTGCTGAATGGCGTCGTGCGCGGCAGGACGCCTTCCGTGGAGGGCGTCACGTTCACGAGCCTGGCGGAAAAGCTGACCGACGGCAGCTTCGCGCCGGCACTTGATCGGCTGGATGATGACGACGCCATCGGCCTTATGAATACCGCCTTCGTCAGCGACGGATGGTTCGTCGATATCGCGCCCGGCACGACACTGGCGTCGCCGCTGGAATTGCAGAACCTTCAGGCGGGCGGCCAGACCCATGTGCGCCTGCCGGTGCGCGTCGGCGCCGGTGTCAAGGCGACGATCGTGGAGCGGCAGTCGGGCAGCGGCCCGGCGCTCGTCACCTCGGTCACCAATCTTGCGGTCGGCGAAGGCGCCGAGATCCTGTGGCTGATCGTGCAGGACCAGCCCGACACGGCGACGCATCTGGCCCAGTTCAACGCCGAACTCGGCAGGAACAGCAGGTTGACGCTGTTCATAATGAATTCCGGCGGCAAGCTGGTACGCCAGGAGATCCGCGTGCGTGTGTCGGGCAAGGACGCCGACTTCCAGCTTCGCGGCATCAATCTGCTTTCCGGGGACGGGCACACCGACGTGACGATGGTGCTCGACCATGAGGCGCCGAATTCGGTCTCGCGCGAGTTGATCCGCAATGTGGTGACCGGCAAGGCGCGTGGCGTCTTCCAGGGGCGCATCAATGTGCATCAGTTGGCCCAGAAGACCGACGCGAAAATGGCGTGCAACACGTTGCTTCTCTCCGACGACGCGGAATTCTCGACCAAGCCGGAACTGGAGATTTTTGCCGACGACGTGCAGTGCGGACATGGCGCGACGGTGACGGATATCGACCGCAACCAGCTCTTCTACCTGATGTCGCGCGGCATCGACGAAAAGCGCGCGCGCGGAATGCTCTCGAAGGCCTTCCTTGCCTCGGTGATCGAACAGTTGGAGGATGAAGCGATCGTGGACGCACTCGAGGCGCGGCTCGATGACTGGTTCGCGGAGCATGGGTAGGCGGGGATCGTCCCCGACTGCCCGACCGGAATGGAGCGGCGCCTCGCCGCAGTGATTTCCTCGGCCCTGAAAGGGCTCGAACGGCCGAGTGTGGCGAAAGCAGGCTGGATATGGACCAGAAGGTCGAACACAAACCCTACGATGTCGAGGCGATCCGCCGCGATTTTCCGATCCTGTCGCGCCAGGTCTACGGCAAGCCGCTGGTCTATCTCGATAATGGCGCGTCGGCGCAGAAGCCGCGGGCGGTGCTGGACGCAATCCAGCACGCCTATTCCCAGGAATACGCCAATGTTCACCGCGGCCTGCATTTCCTTTCGAACGCGGCGACCGATGCTTATGAGAAGGCGCGCGAGACGGTGCGCCGCTTCCTGAACGCCGGAAGCACCGAGGAGATTGTCTTCACCTCGAATACGACGGCGGCGATCAACTGCGTCGCCTATGGCTGGGGCATGCCCAATATCGGCGAGGGCGACGAGATCGTGCTGTCGATCATGGAGCATCACTCCAATATCGTGCCGTGGCACTTCATCCGCGAGCGGCAGGGCGCGAAGCTCGTCTGGGTGCCGGTCGACGATCTGGGCGAGTTGCATCTGGAAGAGTTCGAGAAGCGGCTGACCGACCGGACAAAGCTCGTCGCGATCACCCACATGTCGAATGCGCTGGGCACGGTGACGCCGATCAAGGAGATGGTTCGCATCGCCCATGAGCGCGGCATTCCGGTGCTGGTGGACGGCAGCCAGGCAGCCGTCCACATGCCGGTCGACGTGCGCGACCTCGACTGCGATTTCTACGTCTTCACCGGCCACAAAGTGTATGGGCCGAGCGGAATCGGCGTGCTGTTCGGCAAGCGCGAGCGGCTTGAGGCGATGCGCCCTTTCCAAGGCGGTGGCGAGATGATCTTCGAGGTAACCGAGGACGATGTCACCTACAACGACCCGCCGCACCGGTTCGAGGCGGGCACCCCGCCGATCGTCCAGGCAATCGGGCTGGGCGCGGCACTCGATTATATGGATTCGGTCGGGCGCGAGCGCATTGCCGCGCATGAAGCCGACCTGAAGGCCTATGCGCATGAGCGCTTGCGCACGATCAACTCGCTGCGCATCTTCGGCGACGCGCCGAACAAGGGCGCGATCGTTTCCTTCGAATTGCAGGGCATCCACGCCCATGATGTGTCGATGGTGATCGATCGCCATGGTGTCGCGGTCCGTGCCGGGACGCATTGTGCGCAGCCGCTGTTGAAACGCTTCGGCGTCACCTCCACATGCAGGGCATCGTTCGGCATGTACAACACGCGCGACGAGGTGGACATTCTCGTAGAGGCGCTGGAAAAGGCGCGTAAATTCTTCGGATGACAGCCATGGACAACGCCGCGACACCGACCGCAACAGAGACCGCCGCGAACGCGCCCGCCAGCGCCTCGTCCTCGGCCATTCCCGCCGACGAATTGGCGCGCATCACCGACGACATTATTTCGGCGCTGAAGAGCGTCTACGACCCGGAAATTCCGGCCGACATCTATGAGCTCGGCCTTGTCTACAAGATCGACATCGAGGACGACCGCTCGGTAAAGATCGACATGACGCTGACCGCGCCGGGCTGCCCTGTGGCGGGCGAGATGCCGGGTTGGGTGCAGGATGCCGTGAGCGCCGTCGAAGGCGTTTCAGGGGTCGATGTCAATATGGTGTTCGACCCGCCATGGACGCCCGACCGCATGTCGGAAGAGGCGCAGGTCGCTGTCGGGTGGTATTAGGTCGTGTGGACTCTAGGGATTCCCAAGGCTGAGCAAATCAGATTCACGGCTGTCTTTTGGAGGCAGCCATGGGAATTCAAGATCGCCTGATCCTTCGCGATGACCAGTGGGAGCGGATGTCGGCCCACATCAGTGGCTATGGCTTGCGCTGGGCGGCAATCTTCACCATTTTAGGAGCGAGATCATTCCGCAGGCCTTGAACCTGCCGCGAGTGGAGAAGAAAATGGGTCGTTTCGCCGTCATCCGCCTGACCGACAAGGCCGCAAGCCGCGTTCGCGAAATCGTCGACACGCGCGACAACGCCACGGGCGTCCGGCTGGGCATCAAGAAGGGCGGCTGCGCCGGCATGGAATACACGGTCGATCTCGTGACCGAGCCGAACCCGAAGGACGATCATGTCGAGCGCGACGGCGCTCATGTCTATGTGGCACCGGAGGCGGCACTGTTCCTGCTCGGCACGGAAATGGATTACGAGACGACGACGCTCAGGACCGGCTTCACTTTCCGCAATCCGAACCAGAGTTCGGCCTGCGGCTGCGGCGAGTCCGTGGAACTGAAGCCCGCCGACCTGAAGGCGCTTGCCGAGGCGCGCGCTTCGGCCTGAAGTCGTCAGCCTGAGGCAAGTTGACCATCGGGGAGCCTCGGTTCGCGATAGGTGCATCGATTTGTAAACCGCAGCCGCGTTCATAGGGGCTCGGAGGGGTGTGGAGCGTGCGGCCCTTTGGCTCCTTGGCGGTCCATGGGTATCCATGGGTTGCATTTTCGCATAACCCCCTCTATATGCCGCTCCATTCCACACACGGACTTTGGTGTCTGCCGGGAGAAATCCGGCTGAAACCTCCGGTGGCGAAGGAAAATTGTTTCCCTCGCCTGTGTCCGTGGAGGCCAACCGGAAAGGAACTTGAATGGCTCTGCCTGATTTCAGCATGCGTCAGCTATTGGAAGCTGGTGTTCACTTCGGCCACCAGACTCACCGCTGGAACCCGAAAATGGCGCCTTACATCTTCGGCGCCCGCAACAATATCCACATTATCGACCTGTCCCAGACAGTGCCGCTGCTGCACCAGGCGCTGAAGCAGGTGTCGGACGTCGTGTCGCGCGGCGGCCGCGTGCTGTTTGTCGGAACCAAGCGCCAGGCGTCCGACATCGTCGCCGACGCCGCGCAGCGTTCGGCCCAGTACTATGTCAACTCCCGCTGGCTGGGCGGCATGCTGACCAATTGGAAGACGATCTCCAATTCGATCCAGCGGCTGCGCAAGCTTGACGAGCTGCTCGCCGGCGACGGCAGCCACGGCTTTACCAAGAAGGAGCTGCTCAATCTGCAGCGCGAGCGCGAGAAGCTCGACAAGGCCCTCGGCGGCATCAAGGACATGGGCTCGACGCCCGACCTGATGTTCGTGATCGACACCAACAAGGAAGCGATCGCCATTCTGGAGGCCAAGCGCCTCGGTATCCCGGTGGTGGCGATCATCGACTCCAACTGCGATCCGGCCAAGATCGACTTTCCGATCCCGGGCAATGACGACGCGGCGCGCGCCATCCAGCTCTATTGCGACCTTATCGCCAAGGCCGCGATCGACGGCATCGCCCGTCAGCAGGGCTCGTTCGGCGTGGACATCGGCGCTTCCGAGGAAGCTCCGATCGAGCCGGCGCTCGACGCTCCCTCCGGAGATCAGGCTCAGGCCTGATTCGTCTTCAGGTCCGCTTGATCCGGAACTGGGCACTTGAACTTGGCACGCCCGTCGTGCCGGCGTCAGGCGCATCGTCGATATTTCGATGGTGCGCCAGCGCATTTTGAACGAAGAGGCAAGGATGAGCATTTCTGCTGCACAGGTTAAAGAACTCCGCGAGATGACCGGCGCGGGCATGATGGATTGCAAGGCGGCGCTGGCCGAGACCAACGGCAATCTGGAGGCGGCCGTCGACTGGCTGCGCGCCAAGGGCATTTCCAAGGCCGACAAGAAGGCTGGCCGTACTGCCGCGGAGGGCCTGATCGGCGTTGCCGGCGCGGCCACCAAGGCAGTCGTCGTCGAGGTCAATTCGGAGACCGATTTCGTCGCCCGCAACGAATCCTTCCAGGAGATCGTGCGCAACGCGGCGAAAGTCGCGCTCGAAGTTGGCGGCGAGAGCCAGGCGGTCGCCAATGCAGCCTATCCCGGTTCGGGCAAGTCCGTCACCGAGACGATCAAGGATGCTGTCGGCACGATCGGCGAGAACATGTCGTTCCGCCGCTCCGCCGGGCTGTCGGTCGGAGCCGGCGCGGTCGCGACCTATATCCACAATGCCGTCGCCGACGGCCTTGGCAAGCTGGGTGTACTGGTGGCGATCGAGACGGACGGCAACGCCGACGCGGCGCGTGCCTTCGGACGCCAGGTGGCGATGCATGTGGCCGCGACCAATCCGCTGGCCCTTTCGGCCGAGCAGGTCGATCCGGCCGCGGTCGCACGCGAAAGGGCGATCTTCAGCGAGCAGGCCCGCGAATCGGGAAAGCCGGAAGCGATCATCGAGAAGATGGTGGAAGGCCGCCTGCGCAAGTTCTACGAGGAAGTCGTGCTGTTGAAGCAGGCATTCGTGATCAATCCCGACCTGACGGTCGAGAAAGCGCTCAAGGATGCGGAGAAGGATATCGGCGCGCCGGCGCGCATTACCGGCTTCGTGCGCTTCGCTCTCGGCGAGGGCATCGAGAAGGACAAGTCGGACTTTGCGGCCGAGGTCGCCGCGGCCGTGAAGAAGTAAAACCCGTCCTGTTTCGGTCTGTATCGGGGAGGGGCGTCGCGTGACATCGCGGCGCCCTTCGTGTATCGGGAACCCGCATTGCTTTCCGGTTCGCTTCTATGCGGTTCGCCAGTAACTCCGGCGGCCGGATTGTTGCGGCGGCGGCGACTGGATTGCCTGGAAAATTCGAGGGATTGATGGCCAAGCCCCTGTATCGACGTGTCGTTTTGAAGGCCTCGGGCGAAGCGCTGATGGGCGAACAGCATTTCGGCATAGACGTTTCCGTCGTCGACCGCATCGCCTCCGACATAGCCGAGGCCCGCGCGCTCGGCGTCGAGGTCGGCGTGGTCATCGGCGGCGGCAATATCTTTCGCGGTGTCGCGGTTGCCTCCAAGGGCGGCGATCGCGTCACCGGCGACCACATGGGCATGCTGGCGACCGTCATCAACTCGCTGGCGCTGCGCACCTCGCTGGTCAAGATCGGCGTCGACGCCGTCGTGCTCTCCGCAATCGCCATGCCGGAGTTGTGCGAGAGTTTCTCGCAGCGCCAGGCGACCGCCTATATGAACGCTGGCAAAGTGGTCATCTTCGCGGGCGGCACCGGGAATCCGTTCTTCACGACCGATTCGGCCGCGGCCTTGCGCGCCGCCGAAATCGGCGCCGATGCGCTCTTCAAGGGCACGCAGGTTGATGGCGTCTATTCAGCCGACCCGAAGAAGGACCCCTCCGCCGTGCGATATACCCACATCAGCCACGCCGAGGTGATCAGCAACGGGCTGGCGATCATGGATACTGCGGCGATTGCGCTTGCGCGCGAAAACAACATCCCGATAATTGTGTATTCGATCCACGAGAAAGGCGGGTTCGGCGAAATCCTCGGCGGCGGAGGCCACTGCACCGTCGTCGCCGATTGACCGGCGGACGGAGTGCCAGGAGAGTGGGACAGGGAGTAGAGCGATGACAGACGGGGCAAATTTCAACGACATCCGACGCCGCATGGACGGAGCGATAGCGGCATTCAAATCCGATCTTGCTTCGTTGCGCACCGGCCGTGCCTCGGCCAATCTGCTCGACCCGGTCCAGGTGTCAGCCTATGGCAGCACCATGCCGATCACGCAGGTGGCAACCGTTTCGGTTCCGGAGCCGCGCATGATATCGGTGTCCGTGTGGGACAAGTCGATGGTGGGCGCGGTCGACCGCGCCATCCGCGAATCCAATCTCGGCTTCAATCCGATCATGGACGGCACGACGCTGCGCATTCCGTTGCCGGAACTGAACGAGCAGCGCCGCAAGGAACTTGTCAAGATCGCGCACACTTACACCGAAAATGCCAAGGTGGCGGTCCGGCACGTGCGCCGCGACGGCATGGAGCACCTCAAGAAGGCCGAAAAGGACGGAGATATCAGCGAGGACGAGCACCGCAAGCAGGCGGACCGCGTCCAGAAAATGACGGATGAAACGATCTCGACGATCGACAGTATGCTTTCCGGCAAGGAAGCCGAGATCATGCAAGTTTGAAGCGGCCCTCCGGGGAGGAAGCCGAAGGCAAGAATGACCACGCCCGCGCATGTCGCGATCATTATGGACGGCAATGGCCGCTGGGCGAAGGCGAGGGGTCTGCCGAGGCTTGCCGGCCATCGGGCTGGCGTCGAGGCGCTGCGGCAGGCGGTACGCACCGCCAGCGATCTCGGCATCGCCTGGCTGACCGTCTACGCCTTTTCCTCGGAGAACTGGTCGCGCCCCCTGGCGGAGGTCAGCGATCTTCTCGGCCTGCTGAGGTTGTTCATCCGCCGCGATCTCGCCGAATTGCACCGCTCGGGCGTGCGCGTGCGGGTGATCGGGCAACGAGAGGGCCTTCAGCCCGACATCCGGCTGCTGCTCGAGGAAGCAGAGGCGCTGACCGTCGGCAACCGCGCGCTCAACCTGGTGATCGCCTTCAACTATGGCAGCCGCGACGAGATCGTGCGCGCGGTGCGCAGGATCGCCGCGGATGTCGCCCAGGGCCGGCTGAGCGCGGCGTCCATCACGCAGCGGACGGTTTCGGATGCGCTGGATACGCATGGCATTCCCGATCCGGATCTGGTGATCCGCACCAGCGGCGAGATGCGGCTCTCGAATTTCCTCATGTGGCAGGCGGCCTATGCCGAACTTGTGTTCCTGCCGTGCTTCTGGCCCGATTTCACGCCGGAACTCTTCAAGGAGGCGCTTGCCGAGTTCGGCGCGCGCGAGCGTCGCTTCGGCGGACTTGTCGCGCGCGATCCCGTCTCCAGCAGTGCATGAAGCAGCGCGAATGAGCAATCTCCAGCTTCGGGTCATGTCGGCTGTCGTGCTCGCGGCCGCTGTCCTGACGATCACCTGGTATGGCGGGGCAGCCTTCCGCGTTCTCGCGGCCTTTATCACGCTGGCCATCTTCTACGAATGGTCGCGCATGGCGCGGCTGGCGGGCAATGGATTGGCGCCGGGCGGGTTCGGCTACCTGCCGGAGCTTTTCGCGCTCGTCTTTGCCGGGGCTTTGGCTGCCGGGCTGCCGGCGCCGAGCCTGATCGGCCTGGCGGCCGCATTGTGCGTGGCTCTGGCGATCCTGTCGGCGATTCGCTCGGACAACCAGTGGGAGAGCGGCGGCTTCGCCTATGCGTCAATGTCCGGCCTGGCGCTGGCCATGCTGCGCGGCGACGACACGGCTGGCCTGATCGCCATCCTGTTCCTGTTTTCGGTCGTCTGGTCGACGGACATCCTTGCCTATTTCGTCGGCCGCGCGGTCGGCGGGCCGAAGCTGGCGCCGTCGATTTCGCCGGGCAAGACGCAAAGCGGAGCGCTTGGCGGTACCGTCGCCGGCGTCGTCGCCGGTGTGGCGGTCGGATTGGCGGCGGGCGCGGCCCCGCTCTTGGCTATGGCCGGCGTGGCTGCGCTGCTGTCGGTGGTGTCGCAGGCCGGCGACCTCTTCGAATCCTGGGTGAAGCGGCGGCACGGCGTCAAGGATTCGGGCTGGATCATTCCGGGCCACGGCGGCGTCATGGACCGCGTCGATGGCCTTGTCGCGGCGGCGTTCGCTCTCTACCTGATAGGCTGGGCTCTCGGCGGCGCGGACAAGCCGGCGCATGGGCTGTTTTCCGGATGACGGGTGCCACGGCGGCGGCGATAGCTCGCCCGGAGCCCTTGATTAGCCGTCATCGCGGCTTAGTCCGACTGATCCCGCCGCCGGGCCGTTTCGTTGCGAGGGCATGATTTGAACGAGATTCTGTCGTCCATCTTCGGGTTTGATGGGCTGGTCCTGGGCACGATCGTGCCCTTCCTGTTCGTGCTGACGGTCGTCGTCTTCGTCCACGAAATAGGACACTACCTGATCGGTCGCTGGTGCGGCATCGGTGTCCAGGCCTTCTCGATCGGCTTCGGTCCGGAACTCCTCGGCTTCAACGACCGGCGCGGCACGCGCTGGAAGCTCTCGGCGATCCCGCTCGGCGGCTATGTCAAGTTCGTCGGCGACATGAGCGTCACCAGCACGCCCGACGCCGAGATGGAAAAAAGCCTCTCGCCGGAAGAGCGCAAGATAGCCTTCCACACGCAGCCGGTGTGGAAACGCGCGGCTACAGTCTTCGCCGGGCCCGCCTTCAATTTCCTGCTCACCATCGCGGTGTTCGCGGTGCTGTTCGGTGTCTACGGGCGCTATGTCGCCGAACCCATGGTCGCGCAGGTCAGAGCGGACAGCCCGGCTGAAGCGGCCGGTTTCCTGCCAGGCGACCGGTTTGTCACGGTGGACGGCAGCTCGGTCACGACCTTCTCGGACGTGCAGCGCCTCGTTTCCGGCCGTGCCGGCGATCCGATCGTCTTCGTCATGCTTCGCGACGGCAAGGAAGTAACCCTGACCGCCACACCGGAGATCATGGAGCAGCAGGATGCGCTGGGCAACGTCGTCAAGATCGGCGCGATCGGCGTCATAAACGATCAGCAGCTCGGCCAGCCCCGACATATTGCCTACAGCCCGACCGGTGCATTGATGGAGGCGGTAAGCGAGACCGGCCATATCATCGTGCGAACAGGTCAATTTTTAAAACGTTTTGTCGTCGGGCGTGAAGACAGATGCCAGCTCGGCGGGCCGGTCCGCATCGCCGACATGGCCGGGAAAGCGGCGAAGGCGGGCTTCGAATGGCTCGTCCAACTGGTTGCGCTGCTGTCGGTCGGGATCGGCATCCTGAACCTTCTGCCGATTCCGCCGCTGGACGGCGGACACCTCGTCTTCTACGGCTACGAGGCGGTGTTCCGGCGTCCCGTTTCGGAGCGGATGATGGAGGCCGTCTACCGGACCGGAATGTTCCTCGTCCTCGGCTTCATGGTGTTCGTCTTCTGGAATGATCTGTTTGGATGCTGATTTCCAAAGGAATTCCGATGCGGCCGAAGGCAAGTTATGGTCTCGTTTACCATGCGGACCGAATGCCGTGACACCAATGTCACGGGCGGGTGCGAAGTAAACGGCGGTTAACCAGAAGCCTTGCGTATAGGGAAAATCCGGTTAATACCGTAGCTGCAAATGTCCGCGACGTCCGGTTTTCTCGCCGTGGGGACTACGAGAAAAAGGTAATTTGAGCCCGATGAAGGCAGTTTCGAATTTTATGGGCGCCGTTTCGGCGATCGCCCTTACAGCGGCGATTGCCGTTCCGGGAGCGTTTGTCGCGCAGCTCGCAACGGTGTCGGCAGCCCGAGGCGGCCGTGGTCAGCAGCATCGAGGTGCGCGGAAATCAGCGTGTCGATGCCGACACCATTCGCAGCCAATCGGGAATAGTGCCCGGCAGGTCCTTCTCGAACGCGGATATCGACGAGGCGGTGAAGCGGCTTTTCGCTACCGGCCTGTTCTCGGATGTCCGCGTCAACCAGGTAGGCTCGACGCTGGTCATCCAGGTCTCGGAATATCGCGTCGTCAACCAGGTCCTGTTCCAGGGCAACAAGAAGATCAAGGACGCGGCGCTTGCCGGCGTCGTGCAGCTTCAGCCGCGCGGAACCTTCTCCGATGCCACGATGGAAGCCGACGCCGAAGCGATACGCGAGGCCTACCGGCGGGTCGGCCGAGACGATGCGACGGTCACCACCCAGGTCATGGAACTTGGCGACAATCGCGTGAACGTCGTCTTCAACGATCCAGGAAGGCGACCGCACCAAGATCGCCGCGATCAATTTCGTCGGCAACAACGCCTTCGGCGACCGCCGCCTTTCCGATGTCATCGCCACGCGAGCGTTCGACGTTCCTGTCGTTCCTGATGCGGGACGACATTTATGACGAAGAGCGGCTGCGCGCCGACGAGGAACTGCTGCGCCGCTTCTACTACAATCGCGGCTTTGCGGATTTCCAGGTTATCTCGGCTTACGGAGAGCTGGACGAGGCCTCGAACCAGTACACGATCACCATCACCATCGATGAAGGCGCCCGCTACACCTTCGGCGATGTCGCGATCGACAGCACCATTCCGGACGTCGACACGGAGCGGCTGCGGTCGCTGATCGAGACCAGGACGGGCGACTTCTACAGCGCCAAGGAGGTCGAGGACACGATCATCGCGCTGACCGAACATTTGGCGGGAAAGGGCTACGCCTTCGCGCAAGTGACGCCGCGCGGCGACCGCAATTTCGAGAACCATACGATCGCGGTCACCTATGCCATCGATCAGGGAGCGCGCACCTATATCGAGCGCATCGAAATTCGCGGCAATGCGCGCACGCGCGACTTCGTGATCCGCCGCGAGTTCGACGTCAGCGAGGGCGATGCGTTCAACCAGGTGCTTATCCAGCGCGCGAAGAGGCGGCTGGAAAAGCTCAACTACTTCGAAACCGTGGAGATTTCCACGGCTCCGGGTTCCGAGCCGGATCAGGTGATTCTGGTGGTTGACCTGGTCGAGAAATCGACCGGTGAACTGTCGATCGGCGCCGGCTACACCACGGGTGGCGAGACGCCGGGGCCGTCGCTGGAGGGCTCGATCACCGAGCGCAACTTCCTGGGACGCGGCCAGTTCATCCGTTTTGCCGCCGGAGCGGGCAGAAACTCGCAGGACTTTACCTTCTCCTTCACGGAACCCTATTTCCTCGGTCGGCGTATCGCCGCCGGCTTCGACGTTTTCCGTCAGACGCGCACCTATGACGACTACCAGAGTGAGACGACCGGCGCGACGGTTCGCTTCGGTCTGCCGATCACCGAGGCCCTGACGACGCAGACGGCCTATACCTTCGCGCGGGAGGAATACGAGTTCGACGACGACTGCTTGACGAACGACATATTCGATCCGACGAAATGCGATGTGTCGCAAGCCATTGTCGACGGCGTGCTAAACAGCCCGTGGAACAAATCGGCGGTGTCAGAGACGTTGATTTACAACACCATCGACGACATGAAGAACCCGCATTCGGGCATCTACGCCAATGCGACCGTCGAGTTCGCGGGGCTGGGCGGCGACGCTAAATATGTGAGCTTCTTTGGCCGCGGCTCTTACTATCACACGCTATCGGACGAATACGATATTGTCGGGCTGCTAGCAGGCGGCGCCGGCTACATAACGAGTTGGGAAAGCGACACCGACCTGCGCATCTTCGATCATTTCGAAAACAGCGACCGTATGATCCGCGGCTTCGAGTATAACGGCATCGGTCCATATGACGCGAATTCCGGGGACCATCTCGGCGCCACGACCTATTTCAACGCTTCGGCTGAGGCCCAATTCCCGGTCCCGGTCGTTCCTGAGAGTTTCGGCTTGCGCGGGGCGTTCTTTGCGGACGCGGCGACGTTCTACGGCAACGACATCGACGATCCTGAGGTTTTCGTCGTCGGTGCCGATATGCAATGGCGCGCGTCGGTCGGCGCGAGCCTGATCTGGGCCTCGCCTTTCGGGCCGCTGCGCGTTGACTATGCCGTGCCGGTCGTCAAGCAGGACAATGACGAGGAGCAGAACTTCAACTTCGGCATCTCCACGCAATTCTAAGACGAGAATGATTGCCCCGGGCGCCAACTGTCCGGGGCCAAGGACCCGCATGTCCGATATCGAATTCTTCGTGCCGGCGCGGCGCTATACGGCGGCGGAAATCGCGATGCTGACCGGCGCCGAGATGAAAACGCCGGAACTGGCCGATGTACAGGTGTCGTCGATCGCTGCCGCCACGGCGGGCGGCGACGGAACGCTGGTGTTCGTCGAAGGCAAGCGCAACATCGGCCTGATGGAAGGTCTGGTCGCGGCCGCGGTGCTCTGCACGCCGGATCTGGTTGAAAAGGCTCCCGCCGGGATCGCGGTGCTGGTGACGCAGCGTCCCCAATATGCCTTCGCGATGGTCGGACGGCTACTTTATCCGGATGCCGCTTCGCCCGCGGCAATGACGGGGGAAACCGGCATATCGCCTGGCGCTCATGTCGATCCGACGGCGAGCCTTGAGCCGGGTGTCGTCGTTGAAGCCGGCGCTGTCGTCTCCCCCGGCGTGGCGATCGGCACCGGCACGATCATTGCCCCGAACGCGGTGGTCGGCCGCTTGTGCCGGATCGGCCGCAACTGCTATGTCGGCCCGAACGCCGTCGTTCAATACGCGCTGCTCGGCGACCGGGTGATCGTGCATGCCGGCGCCAAGATCGGCCAGGACGGGTTCGGCTTCACCTTCGGCAAGGCGGGACCCGAGCGCATTCCGCAGATCGGACGCGTCATCATCCAGGACGATGTCGAAATCGGCGCGAATTCCGCAATCGATCGCGGAGCACTGGCCGACACGGTGATCGGAGAGAATACCAAGATCGACAATCTTGTGCAGGTCGCCCACAATGTGCGCATCGGCCGCAATTGCGTGATCGCGGGATTGACGGGCATATCGGGCTCCGTGACGTTTGGCGACAATGTCATGGTGGCGGGGGGTGTCGGCATCGCCGATCATCTCGACCATCGGATCGGGCGCCCAGCTTGCGGCGCGCAGCGGCTTCATGCATGACGTTCCGGCTGGCGAGATTTGGGCCGGCTATCCCGCCAAGCCGATCGGGCAGGCCATGCGCGAAGTCGCGGCACTGGCAAAGCTTGCAAAGTCGAAGGCGAGGACACACGACAATGACTGAAGCGGCTTCGACGACTCTCGAGGCGGTCGACATTCAGGGTGTGATGAAGCTCCTGCCGCATCGCTACCCTTTCCTTATGGTGGACCGGATCGTCGATATAGACAGGGACATTTCCGCCGTCGGCATCAAGAATGTGACAATCAACGAGCCGCATTTCCAGGGACATTTCCCGGGGCAGCCGGTCATGCCGGGCGTGCTCATCATCGAAGCGATGGCGCAGACGGCCGGCGCGATCTGCATCCACAACCGCGGCTCCGACAGCCCGTCGATCGTGTATTTCATGACGATCGACAATGCCAAGTTTCGCAAGCCCGTCGTGCCCGGTGACCGGCTGGAGATCCATGTGCGGAAACTGAAGCAGCGAGGCACGATCTGGCGCTTCGCCTGCGAGGCGCTGGTCGATGGCGCCAAGGTGGCCGAGGCTGAAATCGCGGCGATGATCGGCACCGCCTGACCACGGAACACCATGCAGACAGAGACCTTCATTCACCCCCAGGCAATCGTGGAGCCCGGCGCAGTCATCGGCGCCGGTGTCCACATCGGGCCATTCTGCCATGTCGGCCCCGAGGTCGTGATCGGCGAGGGGACGCGGCTGATCAGCCATGTCGTCATCGCCGGGGCGACGACGATCGGCCGCGACTGCGTCGTCCATCCGCAGGCCGTGCTCGGCGGACCGCCGCAAAGCACCGGACACAAGGGCGGCCGCACGACGCTGACCATCGGCGACAATTGCATCATCCGTGAATATGTCAGCATGAGCACCGGCACCGACTTCGGTCGCGGCGCCACCACGATCGGCAATAACGGACATTTCCTCGCCTATGTTCACATCGCCCATGACTGCACGATCGGCAACAACGTCACCATGACCAACGGCGTGACGCTCGCGGGACATTGCGAGGTCGGCGACTTCGTCGGCATCGGCGGCCTCACGGCGGTGCATCAGTTCACGCGCATCGGCCACAACGCCTTTATCGCCGGCGGCTCGATGATCCTCGGCGACGTCATCCCCTATGCGATAGTCGGCGGCAACCGCGCGACCCTGCGTGGCATGAACGTGGTCGGCATGAAGCGCGCAGGCGTGCCGCGCGCCGAAATTCTGAAGCTGCGTCTCGCTTACAAGACGCTGTTCGACCGCTCGCGGACGCTGGCCGAAAACATCGAGACCGCGCGCGAGAAATTCGCCGATTCCCCCTATGCCATGAAAGTCGTCGAATTCCTGATGGCGCGTGGTAAGCGTCAGTTTACGCTCCCGCCGCTGAAAGGCGCGGCCGATGACGCCGACGACCAGGGCTAGCCCGCATTTCTCACACTGGACATGGCCTGCGCCGGTTCAAGAAGTCGACAGGGCAGCAGCCGCGCTCCGGGCGATGCGGGACATCGGGCAAGCGCGGCGACATACCCTGTCGACTTCTTCAACCGGCCCCATAGGGTTGCCTTTCGGCGGGCATCTACGGCGTCGGGCGGCTCAACCGTATGTCTCTATACGCTTTTTGCCGTCCCACGCCGTATCTGCCGCACCGGAAAGAGCAACGCAGGCCATATCGAGTGTGAGAAATGCCGGCTAGGACTGCGTCCTTTCTTCTCGGCCCCAACGACAAGGTCGCGGTGGTCGCGGGTAGCGGGCGGCTGCCGGTGGATGTCGCGGAAGGCCTCGCGAATCATGGGCATGCACCGCTGATCGTCGCGATCCGCGGTGAAATGGACCACAAATCGGAGTTGGCGGGCTTCGAGACCGAAGAGATCGGGCTTGGCGAGTTCGCGTCGGTCATGCCGCGCCTCAAGCGCCGCGGCATAACCCATATGGTGCTGGCGGGAGGCATCGGCCGGCGACCGGCCTGGACCGAAATCCGCGTCAGCCTCACCCTGTTGCGGCATCTGCCGAGGGCGCTCGCGGCGCTGGCGCGCGGCGATGACGGCCTGCTTTCTCTTCTGGTGCGGGCGATCGAGAGCGAAGGCGTCCGTGTCCTCGGCGCCCACGAGATCCTGCCGGAACTGCTGGCCATGGAAGGAGCGATGACCAGCCAGAGGCCGCGCAAGACGGACTGGCCGGACCTCGACGCGGCCTATTCCGCCGCGCGCGCCATCGGCGCGCTCGACATAGGGCAGGGTACTGTCGCGATCGGGGGCAGGGTGATCGCCGTCGAGGGTATCGAGGGCACCGATGGCCTGCTGGAGCGCGTACGGGAATTGCGGGGCCACGGCCGGCTTGCCGGCAAGACCCGCGGTGTCCTGGTCAAGTGCGCCAAGCCCGGGCAGGAACTGCGCGCCGACCTGCCGACCATCGGCCCGGCGACCGTCGAGATGGCGCACGCGGCGGGATTGGCCGGCATCGGCGTGGAGGCCGGGCACGCCCTGATTTTGGAGTTTGCCGAGCTGGTGGCGCGCGCGGACGCGCTGGGCATCTTCGTGGTCGGCCTGCCGCGACAGGAGCGCAACCGATGAGTTCGCGACCGCTGAAGATCGGCATCATTGCCGGCGAGGAGTCCGGCGATCTGCTCGGCCATGACCTTGTCGAGGCACTTCGCCGCATCTGCGGCCGCGATGTCGTGCTGGTCGGAACTGGCGGCCGTCATCTCGAAACGATGGGTCTGCGTTCGCTGTTCGACGCGTCCGAAATCGCGCTGATGGGGATAGGTGCGATCCTGCGGGATCTGCCTCGGCTGATCGCCCGCATCGGACAGACGGCCCGCGCCATCGTCGCGGAGCGTCCCGATTGCCTCGTCACCATCGACAGTCCGGAGTTTTCGCTGCGCGTCGCGCGGAAAGTGCGCGCGGCCGATCCGAAAATCCCGATCGTGCACTATGTTTGCCCGTCCGTGTGGGCCTGGCGGCCCGGCCGGGCCGCCGCGATGCGCCCCTATGTGGATCACATATTGTGCCTGCTGCCGTTCGAACCGTCCGAACTCGACCGGCTCGGCGGGCCGCCAGGAACCTTTGTCGGGCATCGCCTGGCCACCCATCCCGGCATAGCGAGGGCCTCACGCATGCAGGCCGCGCGGCCGGTGTCGCCGCCTGGCGAGCCGCGCAAGGTTCTCGTCCTTCCGGGCTCACGGCGCGGCGAGGTCAGCGGCCTGATCGCTCCGTTCGCACAGACGATGATGCACCTTCGCGCGCGCGGGCATCGGCTACAGCTCTCTTTGCCCACCGTCCCGCATGTTGCCGAGCGCGTGCGGCAGGCAACGGCCGATTGGCCGGACCGCCCGGAGATCATCCTGGACAGCGAACGCAAATGGCAGGCATTCGGCGAAGCGGATGCCGCGATCATAGCGTCGGGAACCGTGTCGCTGGAGCTTGCGCTTGCCGGAGTGCCGTTCGTCTCCTGCTACAAGCTCGATCCCGTCGGACGCCTTTTCCAGAGCCTCGTCACCGTCTGGTCCGCTTGCCTGCCGAACATAATCGCCGATCGTTCGATCGTGCTGGAGGTCTACAACCAGTATGTCCGGCCGGAGCACCTGGCGCGCGACCTTGAAGCGCTTTTCGCCGACACGGCGATGCGGGCATGGCAGAAGGATGGCTTTGCCGAAGTGAGGCGGCGGATGCGGACGGAAAAGCCGTCCGGAGAGCTGGCGGCCGAAATTGTGATGCGGCTGGCGAGCGGCGGACAGTAGGCGAAGTGGGGCGTCCGCCACCGGTTGTCCGCCCGGAGCATGATCCCGAAAAGTTGCGGACTTTTCGATAAGATCATGCTTCAAAACAAGGGGTTAACCGAGGGCTATGAAGGTTGACCATCTGGTGCGATAGCGCGTGCCTCCGACGGTCAAAGCTTAGAGCCGCTGGCAGGATGACGGCTCCATCCCGATCATCCTGCTCTGAAGCGTCCTACCGCCTGGCGATCGGCACGAAGTCGCGCTGGGCCGGACCCGTGTAGAGCTGGCGCGGCCGGCCGATCTTCTGCTGCGGATCCTCGATCATTTCCTTCCATTGCGAGATCCAGCCGACGGTGCGGGCCACCGCGAACAGCACGGTGAACATGGTGGTGGGAAAGCCGAGCGCCTTCAGCGTGATGCCCGAATAGAAGTCGATATTCGGGTAGAGCTTCTTTTCGATGAAATATCCATCCGTGAGCGCGATGCGTTCCAGCTCGATCGCCACGTCGAGCATCGGGTCGTCCTTGATGCCGAGTTCGCCGAGCACCTCATGCGTCGTCTTCTGCATGATCTTGGCGCGCGGATCGTAGTTCTTGTAGACGCGATGGCCGAAGCCCATCAGCCGGAACGGATCGTTCTTGTCCTTGGCGCGCGCGATGAACTCCGGAATGCGGTCGACCGAGCCTATCTCGGACAGCATGTTGAGCGCTGCCTCGTTGGCGCCGCCATGCGCCGGGCCCCAAAGGCAGGCGATGCCGGCGGCAATGCAGGCAAACGGGTTGGCGCCCGACGAGCCGGCGAGCCGGACCGTGGAGGTGGAGGCGTTCTGCTCGTGGTCGGCGTGCAGGATAAAGATGCGCTCCATGGCGCGCGCCAGCACCGGGTTGACCCTGTATTCCTCGCACGGCACCGCGAAGCACATGTGCAGGAAGTTCGCCGCGTAATCGAGGTCGTTCCTCGGATAGATGAACGGCTGGCCGATATGGTATTTGTAGGCCATGGCCGCGATCGTCGGCATCTTGGCGATCAGGCGCACGGAAGCGACCATGCGCTGGTAGGGATCGGAGATGTCGGTCGAGTCGTGGTAGAAGGCCGACAGAGCGCCGACCACGCCGCACATCACCGCCATCGGATGCGCATCCCTGCGGAAGCCGGTGAAAAAGCGCGACATCTGTTCGTGAACCATGGTGTGGCGGGTCACGCGCAGGTCGAAGTCGTCCTTCTGCGCCCTGGTCGGCAACTCGCCATAAAGCAGCAGGTAGCAGACTTCGAGGAAGTCGCTGTGCTCGGCGAGTTGATCGATCGGATAGCCGCGATGCAGAAGCACGCCGACGTCGCCGTCGATGAAGGTAATTTCCGAATCGCAACTTGCCGTCGACGTGAAGCCGGGGTCGTAGGTGAACGCGCCGGTATCCTTGTAGAGCGCCCCGATGTCGATCACTTCCGGCCCGACGCTGCCCGATCGAACCTTCAGCTCATGCGTCTTGCCCTTGAATTCCAGCTTCGCTGTCGATCCGGTCATGCGGGTACCCCTTTGTCAATGTTTCGCGAGATCGGCGCCTCCCGGCACCAACTGGACCCGGTTGGGAAAAGCGATTGCAGACCTGCTTTCCAAACGGTCCCGTGAATTTTCGCCGCCGCAATGTTGCACCGCAGCAGAAGGGATTCAATGGCTCTTGATGAGGTAAAGGACACACTAATCGATTTGATCTCCGATGCGTGCGAGACTTTCCTCACGCCCCAGGACGGCAAGCACGTCGAACACGCCAGGCGACGTGCCGCGGCCCGTCAGCGCCGCGCGCAACGGCTGGGCGACGTTGCCGAGCTTCAAGCCCTGCGCGGCCGCGAAACCGCGGATCGCGGCTTCGGTGGCCTGAGCAGTCCAGTCGCCCTCGATGCTCTTCAGGGCCGCCCACGCGCCGGCCAGGACCGTGCGCGGGCGCTCTCCAAGCAGCGTGGCCGCCTTGTCGTCGATCGACAGCGGCCGGGTCGCGAACAAATAAGCTGAATTTTCCGCAAGTTCGGCCAGTGTCTTGGCGCGTTCCTTGAGCCCGGGCATGGCGGCGAGCAGCCTGGCTTTCTGCGCGTCGTCGAGCCCGGCGTCCAAGGGGCCGGACGTCGCGAGGTAGGGCAAGGTGGCGATCGAAGATGTCGGCAAGGGCGGCATCGTCCATACGCCGCATATAGAGGCCGTTCAGCGCCTCCAGCTTCTGGAAATCGAAGCGCGCCGCACCCCGGTTGACGTCCTCGATCTCGAACCAGCGAACCATATCGTCGATCGACATGACCTCGTCGTCGCCGTGGCTCCATCCCAACCGCGCCAGGTAGTTGAGCAGGGCGGCGGGCAGGTAGCCCATCGCGCGGTATGCCTCAACACCGAGCGCGCCGTGGCGTTTCGACAGCTTTGCGCCGTCCGCCCCATGGATCAGCGGAATATGCGCCATGACCGGCACGTCCCAGCCCATGGCGTCATAGATGATCGTCTGCCGGGCGGCGTTGGTGAGATGGTCGTCGCCGCGGATGATGTGGGTGACGCCCATGTCGTGGTCGTCCACGACGACCGCGTGCATATAGGTCGGAACGCCGTCCGAACGCAGGATGATGAAGTCGTCGAGGTCCTTGTTGGGGAAGCGCACCTCGCCCTGCACGCGGTCGCGCACGATCGTCTCGCCTTCGCGCGGCGCCTTTACCCGGATGGCGCCCTTTGCGCCGGCTGGCGCCTCGGACGGGTCGCGGTCGCGCCAGCGTCCGTCATAGCGGGGCGGCCGTCCCTCGGCGCGGGCCTTCTCCCGCATCCGCTCAAGCTCCGCCGGAGTCGCATAGCAATAATAAGCCTTGCCCAGGCGAACGAGTTCCTCCGCGACCTCGCGGTGGCGCGCGCCACGCGCGAACTGCGAGATCGCCTCGCCGTCCCAGGTCAGGCCGAGCCAGCTAAGCCCGTCGAGAATCGCGGCGGTCGCGGCCTCCGTCGAGCGCTCCCGGTCGGTATCCTCGATCCTGAGCAGCATCCTGCCGCCGGTGTGCCGCGCGAAAAGCCAGTTGAACAGGGCCGTGCGCGCTCCGCCGATGTGAAGATAGCCGGTGGGCGAGGGCGCAAAGCGGGTGACGACTGGCTTGGACATAGGCCTCTCGGGAGGACATGCTCGCCGCGGGCGGAATCCCGCGCGGCAAGCATGGAAAACGGTCGGGGTTCATGTAGCATAGAAGGTCGGAGGCGCAAGGGCCGAGCAGAGTTCCCTCGACAAGCAACCTGCCCGAGCGGCGTGTGAAGTGCATGGCGGAGACATCCGCGCGCGAGCGGCACGAGTGGCGGTTGTTGGGCACGGACGAGACGCCCGATGCCCTGCTGCCGGCGTTGCGCGAAGACTACTCTCTCGCCGCGGCCGGGTTTGGGCGGCGGCTTCGCTGGAGAAACTCGCTCCCGGGGCAACGCGGCCTGCCGCGCATGATTGCCGCCGGAGCCTTCCAGGCGACAAGGGACGCGGTCACGCTGGAGATGGAGCGCGGGACGCCGGTCCTGCTGGTTCCCGTCTTCCTCGCTGCGGGCGCGTTTATCTATTTCGGGCTGCCGCGCGAGCCTGGGGGCTTTTTGATCTTCGCTGTCGCCATGGCCGCCGGTCTCGCCGCCTTCCTTGTTCCGCGCGACCGGGCGTGGCGGCCGGCGATCGTGGCGCTGTTCCTCATCTGCCTTGGCGCCTTGCTGGCGAAGGTCGAGACATGGCGGGTGGGCACGGCAATGCTCGGCGGCGAGGTCTCGACGCGCGTCACCGGGCGCGTGGCCGGACTGGATCGGCTCACCAACGGCAGGGCGCGGCTGACGATCGACATTGTCTCCACGGACCGACCGAAATTGCGCTATGCCCCTCGGCGCATCCGCGCCACGGCGCGCAAGCTGCCGGAGGGCGTGAGGGTCGGCTCCATGGTCGGCGGGCTGGTCCGGCTGCGCCCGCCATCGGGCCCGGTGCGGCCCGGCAGCTATGACTTCTCGTTCGAGAGCTATTTCGACGGGATCGGCGCGAGCGGATATTTCATGGGCGGCGTTGAACGGCTCGCTCCGCATGCCGGGGGCGCGGCGGACACGCTGATCGCGGCGATCGAGAATGTCCGCGACGGCATCGCGACGCGCGTGCGCGGACGAATTGGCGGTGCGGAAGGCGAGATCGCCGCGGCGTTGATGGTCGGCGTGCGCGCCGGAATTCCGACTGAAATCAGTGAGTCCATGAGGCGCAGCGGCCTCTATCACGTGATTTCGATCTCCGGACTGCATATGGCTCTGGTTGCCGGCGTGGTCATCGGAGCGTTGCGCGCCGGCATGGCTCTGTTTCCCGGTTTCGCCTCGCGCCGGCCGGGGAAGAAATATGCCGCCGGCGCCGGTCTGGCCGCCATTGCCGCATATATGCTGATTTCGGGCGGCGAAGTGGCGGCGCAACGCAGTTTCCTGATGCTCGCCGTCATGCTGATTGCATTGCTTTTCGATCGAGCGGCACTGACCATGCGCAATCTGGCGATCTCGGCGGTCGTCGTGCTGGCTGCCACCCCGCATGAGGTGGTCGGCCCGAGCTTTCAGATGTCTTTCGCAGCGACGGCTGCCCTGGTCGCGGCCTATGCGTGGTGGACGGAGCGGAGCAGGGCCAAGGCGATGCCACGCCAGCAACGCTCCTTCGCGGCTGCCGTCTTGCGCCGGGGGGCGGCGCTCGTCGCGGGACTGCTCGTCACCTCGCTGGTCGCGGGACTCGCCACGACCGCTTACGGCGCCTATCACTTCCAGCGCATCGCCCCGCTCAGTCTCGCGGCCAATCTCGTTGCCATGCCGATCGTGTCAGCCGTGGTCATGCCGTCGGCGGTGCTCGCTGCGGTAGCTATGCCTTTCGGCCTCGACGGTCTGTTCCTCGACCTGATGGGGAAGGGCATTTCAGTCATGATCGCGATCGCGGATTGGTTCTCGCGACGCTCGCCGATCGACGCGGTCGGCCTGATATCCGGCAGCTCCGTTGTCCTCATTACCATCGCCCTGATTGTCGCGACCTTTTCGAGCACATGGTTGCGGCTGGCCGGCCTTCCTTTCGCTCTGGCCGGTCTGCTGACGATCGGCGATGTCAGCGCGCCGGACGTACTGATCTCCGAGGACGGAGCCCTTGTCGGATTTCTTACGCCGGACAACTATCTCGCGGTCAACATCATACGGCCCGACACCTTTGCCGCGGCGAACTGGAGGCGCGCCCTGAAAGGCACGGATATCCGAAAGCCGGAAAAACAATCGGCGCGCGCGATCGACTCGGGTCGTGCCGATGCGTCCAGCGTCTCACCGGCCCCGTCCGCGCCGGTGGGCGAAAGGATCGTCCTGGCGCTGGTCGAATCGCCAGGCCCGGACATTGGTGAAACAGACAACCAGGGCGTCGATCGCCTGCTGGAAAGCGACGCGGATGAAGCGGCCCTTGGCAAGACCAAACCGGCCTCCTTTCGGTGCAATGCCCGTGCTTGTGTAGGACGCCATCCCTCGGGCGCCGTAATCATCCACACTTCGGACGCGGAGGAGGCGAGACGGAGTTGTACGTTCGCCACGCTGATCGTCCTCGACGATGCGGCAACGCCATTGAAATGCGCTGATCGGACGGTGGCAGTCGTCACCCGGCGCGAGCTTGCCCGCTCGGGAAGCGTCGCTGTCTACCTGCCGGCAAAGGCCGGCGTCTCCGCCGCCGAAATCCGCTACGCCATTGGCAGGCCGGACCGACCTTGGCACAGCCACCGCATCTTCTCCCGCGAGGCGCGCGGCCTGCCGCCACGCCGGCAACGAAAGCCGTGATCGACCGACGGGCGGCGCCGTTCCGCGAACAACGAAGCAGGCAACGGACGGCCACGAAGCGGCGGCACAGGCGCGCCCGCCGCTTCGACCTGGCACCTCCGCGAGGCCAAAGGTCAGTAGCGCCGGATCAAGCCGACCAGTTTGCCTTGCACCCGCACGCGATCCGGCCCGTAGATGCGCGTCTCGTAGGCGGGGTTGGCCGCCTCGAGAGCGATCGAGGCACCTTTCCTGCGGAAGCGCTTCAGGGTTGCTTCCTCATTGTCGACCAGCGCCACCACGATTTCGCCGGGGTTGGCCGTATTGGCGCTGCGAATGACAACGGTGTCGCCGTCGAGGATACCCGCCTCGATCATGGAATCGCCCTTCACTTCGAGCGCGTAGTGCTCGCCACCCGACAGCATCTCAGGCGGCACCAGGATCGAGTGCGTCCGGTGCTGTATGGCGTCGATCGGTACGCCGGCGGCGATGCGCCCCATGACCGGGATGGTGATGCCGGCGCGGGCGTCCTCGTCGCTCCCCGCCGCCGGAGCGCGAACGGGATCGGGGGGCCTCTTGCCGAGGCTGCCTTCAATGACGCTCGGCGAGAATTTTCGCGCGGTGCCCAGACCGGGCGCAATCGAATCCGGCAGGCGGATCACCTCGAGCGCCCGCGCCCGATTCGGCAGGCGGCGGATGAAGCCCCGCTCCTCAAGCGCCGTGATGAGACGATGGATGCCTGATTTCGACGCCAGATCAAGCGCCTCCTTCATTTCATCGAAGGAGGGCGGAATTCCCAACTCCTTCAGCCGTTCGTGGATAAAGAGCAAGAGTTCGTGTTGCTTACGCGTCAGCATCTGGCCCACCGGAATCGCACTAAAACAAAACCAGAACAAACCCTATCTGTTCGATTTGTGTTCCGCAACCGCTAAATGTCAGGTTAACGGTATGAAAGACCGCGAGCGGATTTTTGGGCTTCCGCTGGTCACAACGCACCGTTACCGGCCAGGCCGTACGCAAGCGCCGCGATGGCCGACCGAGCGACAAGACCCTTTGGTCGCGAGTGCGTCCGGCGTTGAAACTGCGGCAGTTGCCGCCGTCGGACGCCAAATGCGCAGAAGCCCTGACGGCGGGGTCATCATCAAGTCGACCGTCGTTGGTAGATAAGGCCGCGTACGATTTTGAACAGCGTTGTTTCCGACCCAAGGAACGCCAGGCCTCACTCCACGTCGTCCAGTTCCTCGTGAATGCCGCCAATGATATCGACGCGCTGTAGCGCGGTGTCGCCGGCATGGGCTGCGTAGGAGATGGTCAGAAGGCGGACGGCGCTTGTGACCGATGTGTGCGATGGGCCGAGGCCGAAGCTCGAAACGTGGCAAGGCAGAACCACGTTGGAGTATTTCTGGGCCTGCAGCAGATAGTTGCGGTCGGTGATCGTGATGACGTTCATGCGCGTGGTGCGGGCGTAGCTCAGGATCGGCTTGAGGATACGCGGGCGCGGTTCGAGCGTTATCAGCACCAGCACGTCGCGCGGGCCGGTCATGGCCAGATCCTCGGCCCAGGAATTGCCGCCGCCGCCGAGCACCATGACATTGTGGCGCAGCCGCGCCAGCAACAGGCGTCCGTAGCGCGCCAGGCCCTCCTCCAGACCCATGCCGAGAAACCAGACATTTGGCGCTTCGGCGATCATCTCAGCCGCCGTTGTCAGGCGGTCCGACCGCAGCTCCTCGAAAGTCTTGGTAATGTTGGCGATCTCAAGTTCGAGATGCGAACCGATGGCCCGGCCAAGCGCGATCTTCTCCGACCCTCCAAGCGAGTAACGATATGGCTCCGTGCGGTTGCGCTCCTCGCGCGCCTGCAGCCTCACTTCGTTGAAATCGGCATAGCCGAGCGACTGAAAGAAGCGCGCCGCCGTCGCCTTCGACACATCGGCCATTGCGGCAAGCTCGGTCGCCGAGTGTGTGAGGATGTCGTCCTGCCGCTCCATGATCAGGCGCGCGAGCTTCTGCTCGCTCACCGTCAGCCGGGCAAACCGTTCCTGAATTCGAAGGGTCAGTCGTGAAGCCATGACTTATCCAAATTGTCCCCTTGCATTTGTGAAACGATTGTTTCAGGATTGTGAAACACTGAAACGCGGGGAGGCTCACCTTGTCAACATCCAAACTCGTCCGCCAACGCATATGGTCGAAGCTCAAGGATGTGGCCCGTCCAGATACGCGATTCCATCTGAATTTTTCGGAAGTTATCCCGGATTTCGAGGGCTCGGAAGCGGCAACGGAGCGTCTGGTCAGACTGGGTGCCTATCGCAACTGCAAATACGCCTTCATAACCCCGGATAATTGCCTGGTCGATCTACGCCGCCGCATGATCGAGGCGGAAATCCCGTTTGTGATGTCGACCTACGGCATCTATCGCGGCTTCCTGATGATCGAGCCCGGCATGGTGCCAAAGGGCGCCGAGCTCTACGCCGCCTGGCTGGACGGAATGGAGCATTTCGGCCGGCCCGTGACCTTGCAGGAAGTGACACAGCGCGGCCGGTTCGACTTTCTCGTCACCGGCGCATCGGCCGTTTCGCTGGACGGTGTTCGTTTCGGCAAAGGCCATGGCTTCTTCGATCTCGAATGGGGCATGTTCACCGATATGGGTATTGTCGACGACAACACGCCGGTCGCCGCCATCGTGCATGACTGCCAGGTGGTGGAGGACAAGCTCCACCCCAGCGAGACGGACATCCTGGTCGACTACATCTTGACGCCGACCCGCACGCTCGTTGTCGACAAGCGCGGCAAGCGGCCGCGCGGCGTCAAATGGGATCTGCTCGATCCCGAACAGATCGCCGCAACGCCTCCGATCAAGGAGTTGCAGAGGCTGCGGGGGCTCGCCTGATCTTCGAAACATCTGCCAATCATAAAAAGGGGAATGACATGAAAAATGGAATAGACCGGCGTCATTTCATGGCGCTCATGGGCGCAGCCGCTGCCACGCCGCTGATAACGCGCCACGCGCATGCCGCCTCGCCGCTGACCATGCAGGCGGCCTGGATCAACGACGCGGAGTTTTGCGGCTACTTCGCGGCCATCGACAATGGCTACTACAAGGACGAAGGCCTCGACCTCACTTATCTTTCGGGCGGACCGGATGTCATTCCCGAAAGCTCCATCATCGCCGGCAAGGCCGATCTGGCGCTGACGACGCCGGACACGACGATCAAGGCGATTGTCGATCAAGGCGCCAAGTTCAAGATCATCGGCGCGCAGTATCAGAAGAACCCGCATCGGCATCATTTCGCTGGCGAAGAACCCAATTCGCGAGCCAAAGGACCTGATCGGCAAGACTTTGGCGGTGCCGCCCGTCAACGTCATTTCCATCGAAGCCATGCTTCGCGCCAATGGCATCGACCGCGCGCAGGTCAACATCGTTCCGTACTGCCTACGACCCGACGCCGCTCATCAAGGGCGAGATAGACGCATCGCTCGACTTCACCACCAACGTGCCATTCACGCTGAAGCAGCAGGGCGCCGAGGCCGTGACCTTCCTGCTCTACGATTTCGGCTACACCATATTCAACGACACCATTGTCGTTACAGAGGAAACGCTGGCGGCAAAGCGCAAGGAGTTGGTGTCGTGGCTGCGGGCAAGCCGCAAGGGCTGGGAAGAGAATCTCGAAGGACCCGGCCGTCTATCCGCCGAAATTCGCCGAGACCTGGTTCAAGGGAACGGGCCGTTCGATCGAAAACGAGGTCTACTTCAACACGGCGCAGAAGCCGCTCGTTGAGGCCGCCGGCGGCATCCTCTCGATGTCGGAAGAAGGGATCGAAAAGACCATCTCCTCGCTGTCGCAGGTCGGCATCAAGGCAACCCGCGAGATGTTCGACACCACCCTGCTTCAGGAGGTGTGATGCAAGGTCAGTGCGGTATCCTCATTGACGATGTCTCCAAGACATTCGTGGCGCGCGGCAAGCGGATCGAGGCGCTGAAGAACGTCTCACTCGACTGCGCTCCGGGCTCTTTTACCGCACTGATTGGCCCGTCCGGCTGTGGCAAATCGACGATCCTGCGGCTGGCGCTTGGTCTGGAAGCTTCGGACTCGGGCAGCATCTCGATCGGTGGCGAGCCGCCCCACAAGGCCACCGCCGGCGGCGTGACCGGCGTCGCGTTCCAGGACGCGGCGCTGCTGCCCTGGCGCACTGTCGAAGCCAATCTGGCGCTGCCGCTCGATGTGCTGGGCCTGGCGCGCCAACCTTATGCCGGGAAGATCGCCAGCCTGATCGAGCTGGTCGGCCTCTCCGGCTTCGAGAAATCCCTGCCTGGCGAACTGTCCGGCGGCATGCGCCAGCGCGTGGCGATCGCCCGCGCGCTGATGACCGATCCCGCGGTGCTGTTCCTGGACGAGCCGTTCGGCGCACTCGATCAAATCCTGCGCCGGCAAATGAACATCGAACTCCAGCGCATCTGGACCGAAACCAGGTCGACCGCGCTGCTGGTGACCCATGGCATCGACGAGGCGGTGTTCCTCGCCGACCGGGTTGTCGTCATGCAAAGCAGGCCTGGCCGGGTGGCGCGCATTGTCGATGTGCCATTCGCGAGGCCACGCGACACCAGTCTCTTCTCCGATCCGGAATTCCATAGGCTGAGCGACGAAATCGCCACGGTACTGCATGGCTGACCGGGGGCAGGGCCTCTCGCGGCATCATTGGGCAGGTATCCGCAACGCCGTGATCATTCTTGCCGTCTGGGAAGTTCTCGGTCGCTTCGATCTGGTCGCCGGCGGCGCCTTGCCCGCGCCGAGCGAAATTCTCACCCGTTTCTGGGAGGATCGCGGCGATTATCCGGGCCATGTTCTGGCGACACTGTGGGGCTCCTCGCTCGGCTTTCTCTTCGGCAATGTCATCGCTATTCTGGCCGGCGTCCTGTTCGTGCTGTCACCGGTCGCTTCGCGCCTGTCGCGCGGCGTAAACATTGCCATTTTCTCGGTCCCGTCGATCGCCATCGCGCCCATCCTGGCCCTGACGCTTTCGGGCCTGACGCCGCGCGTCGTGCTGGCCGCCATCGGCTGCTATTTCGTTACCATGACCGCCACGATGATCGGCCTCACTCAGATCGACCAGCGCTCTGCGGATGTGGTGCGCGCCTATGGTGGAAGAAGCTGGAAGACGATGCGGCTGGTGCGGTTGCGCAGCGCCTTGCCGGTCATACTCGGCGGTCTGCAGGTCGCTGCGCCCAGCGCCGTTCTTGGAGCCATTCTGGCCGAGTTCGGTGGCGGCGGGCGATGGGGTCTCGGCACCTATCTGCTCGGCTCGCTCGGCCGTGCGGACCCGGCACGGCTCTGGGGCATCGGCCTGGTTGCGACGGCGATATCGGGACTGGCTTACCTTGTGCTTTCGTTGATCTCCAGCCGGGTGACGGGAGCCTCACGCGCAGTGACGATCACAACTGCGGTGCCGCCCCTGCGCGTCTCTGGCGGCGACACTCTCGTTGCAAAGGCGCTTATGCTGGCCGGCTCCATCGCCCTTCCGCTGCTGCTCTGGTGGGTATTCGTCAAGGCGCTGGGCGTGCCGGACCTGATCGCCAAGACGCCTTATGGCGTTTTCCAGCATCTGTTCCTGCTGGACAGTTCCGCCGACGCGCGGGCGAAACTGCTTCTGGCGCTTTCGCAAACCTTGCCGATCACCATCGTTGGAATGGCCGCCGGCCTTGCTGCCGCTTTTGCGCTGGCAGTCTCCAGCCGCCTCTACCCGGAGATCACAAGGGCATTCATGCCGATTGCGCTGTTCACACAGACGATGCCGTTGATCGCCACCATTCCGCTGCTCGTTCTGCTTCTCGGGCGTGGAACTTCGGTCACCCTGTGGATCACGATTTCCGTGACGTTCTTTCCAGCCTTCATCACACTCGCGCAGGGTATTTCGATGGTGCCCCAAGCGGCATTGGATTTGCCGCGAGCCTATGGCGCTTCCGCCTGGCGCGAGATGCGTTTGATCTCCATTCCCGCTTCACTGCCATATTTGTTTGCAGCAACTCGTCTGACGGTCCCTCGTGCGCTGCTTGGAGTGATGATCGCGGAGTGGCTGGCGACAGGGAAGGGTCTGGGAAACCTGCTCAACCAGTCTCGAGGCTATATGGATTACGGCATGATCTGGACAGTTGCCGCCGTCGCCGTCCTGGTGTCGATTGCCTTCTATCAAGCGGTCGTCATCGTCGAACGCCGGGTTCTGGACCGCCTCGGCATGCGCACTGCGGAGTGAATGGGCATCAGCATTGAACTGGAGCGGATGATCGACCAGGGATTGGCCGGTCGCCTGCGGATTTGGTCTTGAAAGGCGGGCGCTTTTTCGGCCTCGTATCCGGCGAGTTGGTGGAGGGTGACATCGCGATATGCGGCGACCGCATCGTTGGGACCTGTGCGACCTACACTGGTGCACACGAGGCCGACATAGCGGGACGCATCCTGGAAGACTGGATCTCATCTTTCCTGCATCGCTTCCGACGTCACTTCGGCCAAAGGTGACGACAGATATTCGATGATACGGCGACTACCGGTTTTCACTTCAACGGAGACCGCCATGCCGGAGGACAGCGGCAGCTTTCGGCCCTCTATCATCAGCCAGTTTCGATCGGGCTGAATGGTGATCGGAAAGACAAGGTTTTGGATGCGTTGCGCATTGCCGGTCGGGACGATGCTTCGCAGTTCCCTGACTGCAGCGCCCTCAAGTTGCTCGGCATCCGGCTCCGGGATGGCGTCGGTGGCCACGCGTGTTACGTGACCTTCCACGACGCCATAGCGCGTGAAAGGAAAGGCTTCGATCTTGATGACAGCGCGCTGCCCTGTAGTGACGAAGCCGACATCGCGATTAGGCAAATAGGCTTCAATTTCCAGGGTTGCTTCAGCGGGTACAATGCGCATGATTTCGCTGCCGGCGGTCACTACCTGGCCGATGGTGGTCAGCGCCGAGGCCTGCACGGTTCCGTCAATGGGGCTTCGGACAGTCATCAGGTCAAGCCGCTGCTCGGCCTTGACCAACTGCTGTTCCAGTTCGTCTATCTTGCGCGCTGTTTCCGACAACCGCTCCATATTATCGGCCAGGAACGTGTCAACCAACTTGGCTGCCTCACTGGTGACCACCTCAACCGCAGCCCGCGATTGAACGCTCCGTCCTTGGTTTTCGGTCAGCGATGTCTGCTCTTTTTGGAGGGATTCGACAGCGTCGATCATGCTGGCCCGTGTTCCAGCCTCTTTTTCAACGAGCGCCGAGCGCATGCCGACCCGCTCCGACAATGTCGCGACAAGTGCCTTTTGCGCACTGATCATGCTCGACAGACGGTCGGTTTCGGCCTGGCGCTCACGGCGCTGGGCGGCAAGGTTGTTGAGCGAAGACAGCAGCCGGGCGAGCTCGGCGTTGTACAGGAGTTGCTCGCGCGCAGCGATCGCTTCCGAAATATCAGCAGGCAGCCGAAGCGCCTGCGAAGAAAGCGTGGCGGTGCCCTCCCAAATGTCCTGTAGCCGCCGTTGACGAACGACCGCAACCACTGCATTCCGGCGCAGCACCTCGGCACGGTGGGCGGCAAGACTTGCGGCCAGTGCCGTTCTTTCGGCCCATATCTCGGTCTCGTCCAGCTTGAGCAGGACGTCACCGGCCTTGACGGCCGCACCGTTGGCGACGTGAATTGAGACGGTCTTGCCGGTCTCAAGTGACTGAACAACCTTGACACGGCCAGTCGGCTGGATTTTGCCTTGGGCGGTGGCGACGATGTCGAACTGTCCGAAGTAAGTCCAGACAATGGTACCGGCAGCCAACAGGCAGATGAACCAGATGAGGGCCATCCTGATCGGGGAGGCCGGCGTTTCGAGGATTTCGAGCGCGGCTGGAAGGAACTCACAATCTTGGCGCGGGCGAGCGTGGCTTGCCGTGCTGCCGGCGGGAGCGGCCAACCTGTTGAACATTTCTCACGCTGCGGGAGCCGATTGAAGGCGCCACAGAAGGGCATAAAGCCCCTTCTCGCGGGCAAGCAGGGTTTCGTGCGTTCCTTCTTCAACGACGCGGCCATCCTTCATGCCGATGATGCGGTCGCAATGGCGCACCGTCGACAACCGGTGCGCGACAATGATGACGGTTCGCCCGCGCACGATCTCCTTCATGTTGGACAGAATGATGCGCTCGCTTTCGTAGTCGAGCGCGCTTGTTGCCTCGTCCAGGATCAGGATCGGCGGGTTGGTTGCGAGAGCGCGGGCTATCGCAAGCCGTTGTCGCTGGCCGCCGGAGAGATTGGCACCTCGTTCCTCGACTTGCGTGTCGAAGCCGCGGGGCAGCTTTGCGATGAACTCGTCTGCTCCGGCGAGGCGAGCCATGCGGATGACAGCTTCGCGAGACATGGAGGGGTTAACCAGCGCAATGTTGTCGTGGATCGATCGGTTGAAGAGGAGGTTTTCCTGCAGAACCACGCCGATGTTCGACCGCAGCCAGGACGGATCAACCTGGGCGATGTCTTGCCCATCGACGAAGACCTGGCCGCCGTGTGGGACATAGAAGCGTTGTATGAGCTTGGTCAGGGTCGACTTGCCGGAGCCGGAGGGGCCGACAATGCCTATGATTTCGCGTGGGCGGATGACCAGGGAGACGTCCTTGAGGACTTCTGGGCCGTCGGGAGTATAGCGGAAGGTTACGCCCTTGAACGCGATTGCGCCCTTGGGAACAGGCAACGCAACGGCGAGCGCCGGGCGCGGTTCCTGAGGGGCGTTCAGTATGTCCGCGAGGCGCACAACGGAGACCTGCACCTGCTGGAAATCCTGCCATAGCTGCGAGAGCCTTAGAATCGGCCCGGACACCTGGCCGGCGATCATGTTGAAGGCGACGAGCGACCCGACCGTTAGCTCTCCATCGATGACGGCCTGCGCGCCGAACAAGAGCAGAGCCGCGGAGGTGACCTTGCTGACATACTGCATGGCATTCTGGCCCTTGGCGGCAAGCAGCGTCGCTGCAAAAGAGGCGCGGACATAAGCTGCCAGCCTCTCCTCCCACTGAGCGGCCACCACCGGCTCGACAGCGGCCGCTTTCAACGTCTGAACGCCGACGACGCTCTCGACGAGGAGTTGCTGGCTGAACGCGCCGCGGTCGAACTTCTCGTCGATGCGCTCCTTCAGGAAAGGGCGGATCAAAAAGCCGATTGCGATGTAGAAAGGGATGGAGGCGACAACGATCCACGCGAGCGTGACCGAATAGGCAAACAGAACCAGGATGAAGACAATCGTAAAGACGAAGTCGAGTCCGCAAAACAGGCCCTGGCCAGTCAGGAAGCTACGGATGGTCTCGAGTTCGCGCATGCGGGCAACGGTCTGGCCGGCCGCTCTGGTTTCGAAGTAGGTAAGCGGCAGGTTGAGCAGGTGGCGGAACAGCCGGCGACCCAGCTCGACATCGATCCGGTTCGTGGTATGCGAAAGCGCAAAGGTTCGCAGATATTGTAGCACCACGTCGAAGAGCCCGATCGCCAACAGCCCGATCACCAGAATGATGAGCGTTGAATAGCTGCGGTGGACCAGCACCTTGTCGACCACCACCTGAAAGAAGAGTGGTGTCACCAGCGCAAAGAACTGAACGAACAAGGAAGCGATCAGGACATGCGCAAGCGTGCGCCGGTAACGCCAGATTGATGGCAGGAACCAGCGGAAGCCGAAGCTTGCGCGATCCTGGCCGGGGCCACCTATTCGTCGTTGCAGGAGGATCAGGGCACCTCCGGTTTGCTCCAGAAGATCGGTGGCGCCAAGATCTCTGCTGCGAAAACCGATTGGATCGACCAGGCGAAACAGTCCCTCTCCGGCCGACCCGCCATGGATTGCGAATGTTCGATCCGTCAGGCAGGCGATCGCAGGTGTGGGCAGGGTCGCCAGGCGGGACTGGTTGTCGATCGTCACCAGCCGCGCCTTAAGGCCGATACGGCCGGCAGCGCGCAGTAGATCATGGGGATCGGCGGCCTTGTTGAGAGCAAGGTCGCGGGCGAGGTTTTCCGACTGCGCGGCAATCCGATAATAGCTGGCGATGGCCACCAGCGCCGCCAGGCCGCTGTCGGGCTGAAGTGCTTCGAAGCTCTCTGCCACGGCCTTGTCATCGTCGGTTACGCGGACGTCCATGCAGGAGTATCTGTTCCTGGTCCATGATTGCCCATCACCGCGCCGCCGGCGGCCAGAGCAAATAGCGGGATGGGTTGGCGATCGGTGGCTAAGCAGGCTTGCGTGGCTCGCCCACGCTTCGCCTGCTTAACCTCTTGTTTTGTCGCAGGTTTCTATCGGAAAACCGTGAGACACTTTTCCGGAACCTGCTTAGGGAAGCGATGAGCCGCGGACCCGACAGCGCCGCGGCTCAACCCGACCGAAAACGGGCGGTCAGGCCGCCTGGCTGTCGAGACTGGAGGGCCGGAAGGCAAGCGAGGCGTCGCCAACCAGCCGGCTGGTTCCGTCGGCCATGGCGAGCGTGCTGGTGCCGGTAATCTCCGAGCCGTCGCCAAATAGCTTGCTGCCTTCCGCCGACGGCAGAAGATTGATGAGTCTGATGCCAGCCTGATCCAACGTCAGCAACTCGTCCGGGTCGCTCACTCCGTTCTGGTTCCTGTCCTGCCAGACCCGAAACTCATCCCAACGCCGGTCGCGTGCATCAAGCACATTGTCGCCGGTGCTGTCGAACGCAAGCCTCAGGCCTTCCAGGTCGCTGACCACGCCCGCGGCTTCGCCGTCGGCCCACAGCGAAAAGACCAGCTCCCTTGCCTGATCGATGACACCGTCAGGCCCAGTACCACCATCGGCGGCGATGTCGAGCGCAAGGAAGCCGTCTTCCGGCCCGACCCAGGCGGTCTGGTCGCTCACGCCGTCACCATCCCAGTCGAAGCTCGGGCCAGCCAATACCTCGGGATCAAAAGGTCTCAGATCAATATGATCGTCGGCGTTGAGGTCGAGCAAAACCGGCAGATGGTAGACCGTGATAGAACCATTGTCGCGGTAAAAAATTCTTGTGCGTTGTCCCGACGCACTCCACAAATCCAACAACTTGTACCAGCTTTTTACATCGGCCAAGTCGTACGTTTTCGCTTGGGCGGAGCCGTTGTCGTAGACAGCCTTCTCATACTCCAACTGGCCGGCAGGATTGATCTCTTGAAGTCAACCGGCTCCATGGCTGAACATTGGTCGGATCGTAGAAGGTATGGATCCGGGTTCCGTTATCGTCGAGTGTCGACCCCTGGGTCTGCTGGCCGGCGCTATTGTAGTCGGATGCTCGAGTACGACCAGGATTGGCTGTTGGTGGGATCAAAGGACATGGATTGCCTGGTGCCGTCGTCCCTGCGCATCAACTGATAGGTCAGTTGCCCCGCCGCATTCAGGGTCTGCTCAAGCGACGACCAGCCTTGGACATTGGTCGGATCGTAGTAGGTATTGGTCCAGGTTCCGTCATCATTGAGTCTCGACGACTGGGTTCGCTGGCCGGCACCATTGTAGTAAGAGGTCGAGTGCGACCAGGATTGGCTGTTGGTGGGATCAACGGACGTGGATTGCCTGGTGCCGTCGTCCTTGTACATCAACTGATAGGTCAGTTGCCCCGCCGCATTCAGGGTCTGCTCAAGCGATGACCAGACCTTGGACATTGGTCGGATCGTAGTAGGTATGGACCCAGGTTCCGTCATCATTGAGTCTCGATCGACTGGGTTCGCTGGCCGGCACCATTGTAGTAAGAGGTCGCGTGCGACCAGGATTGGCTGTTGGTGGGATCAAGGGACGTGGATTGCCGCGGTGCCGTTGTCCTTGCGCATCAACTGATAGGTCAGTTGCCCCGCCGCATTCAGGGTCTGCGCGAGCGATGACCAGCCTTGGACATTGGTCGGGTCGAAGTAGGTATTGTTCCAGGTTCCGTCATCGTTGAGTATCGACAGCAGGGTCCGCTGGCCGGCACTATTGTAGTAGGAGGTCGTCCGCGACCAGACTTGGCTGTTGGCGGCATCAACGGACAGGGATTCCCTGGTGCCGTCATCTTTGCTTGTCGACTGAGAAGTCAGCTTCCCGTTCGAGAAGGTTTGGTTCACCGTCGACCAGCTCTCCTTGTTCAGCGGATCATAAAGGGTGGCGTTCGTGATCACCCCGTCCTTGTTCAGACTGCTCACCGAAAGCAGCTTGCCGCTCGCCCCGTCATAGGTCGAATTGGCCATGGTGCCATTGGCATTGGCCAGCAGTTCCGCCGTCTTGCGCCCTAACTCGTCGGTAGTGAGGCTGCTGGCCAGCTTGCCCATCGGGTCGAACGTCTCGGTGACCGTCTGCTTGAGGCTGCCATTGGCATTGCGATCGACCGTGGTGAAGACAATGGTGCCATCGAGGGCGGTGACGGCGGTCTGGGTAAGTTCGACAGTGCCGTCATTGCCGATGTCCTTGCGCAGGACCACGACGCGGCCGTCGGCGCTTTCGCTCCGGCTTCCCGTTGCCTTTATGGTGCCGTCGGGATTGGTCTCTGTGATCGTCGACTTGATCGAGCCGTCAATCTGGGCGATCGAAACCATGATCTGCTCGAAGCTGCCATTGCCGTCACGGTCGGATCTAACCGTCGTCGTCAGCCCGTCGGCCGAAACCGTCGTCTCGATCCTGGCGGCCACCGCCTTCTCCCAATAGACCTCGCCGGGCACTAGATATTTGCCGTTGCGAGCCTCGGCATTGTTGACCACTGTCGTCACGGCGGCCCCGGTCATTGCCTCTACACTGGTCTGGGTGCTGTCGGTCACTCCGTCGCCATTGACATCGCGCGTGACGACGCGCGTCAGCCCGTCGGCGCTGACAGTCGCGGTCGTCTTGCTGAGCAGCGTGCCGCTTGCCGAGGTGTCGGTGACGATGGTCGACCGGCTGCCGTCGTTTTTGAAGGCCTCCGCCGTCTGTCGGCGGCGGTCGATCGAACCATTGCCATCCAGATCCCATTCCGTCGTGGCCGCAAGGCCATCGGCGGTGGCGTTGGTCGTCGCCTGGTATGACTTGAGGCCTCCCGTCCCGTAGCCGGTGGTCACCGTTCTCCGCGAACCGTCAACCAGACGATATTGCTCCTCGATTTGATCGGCCGTACCATTGCCGTCGCGGTCACGGGCAATTTTCACTTCGCGGCTGTCGCCGCTTGTCGTCACCGTTTGCGTTTCGATGAGCTTGCCGGAAGCGTCCGATACGCTCTGCGTCTCGACGGCGGAATCGTCGGCCAGCTTTGCGCGGCTGGTGAGCGAAGTGCGGGTGCCGAGACCAAGCCCCGGCTGCTCTTCCGAGGCAGACGTCACCCGCTCATCGGCGCCTGTAGTGGTCGATGACCGTGCGACTAACGTGCCGTTCTGTGTGCTGCTAACCGTGCGCGTCACCGAACCGTCCCGGTTGAGCACGGATTGATCGGTCGAGACCTGCTCATAGTCGCCCGAGCCATCGACATCCCAGCGGGTCGTCGTCATCAGGCCGTTGGCGCTGGTCGTGGTCTCGGTGCGGCTGGTCAGTGTATTTCCGGCGAGGTTGCTCACAATGCGCGTCTTCGAGCCGTCGGCGTTGATCGCCGTCACATCGCTGCGTGACTGATCGAACACTCCATCAGCGTTGAGGTCCCATTTCTCCAGCAAGCTCAGTCCGTCCGCCGAGCGGTCAATCACAGTCGTGTCGATCGTGTTCAAAGTGCCGTTGGCGCGCGTTACAGTGGTCGTTCTGCTGCCGTTCGCGTTCAGAACCGTTATTTCGGTCGTGCGGCTGTCTCGCGACGCCATTGCCGTCGGTGTCATAGTCGATGGTCGTGGAAAGGCCGGTGGCGGCTTCGGTGATCGTCTTGCGGGCAATTGCCGTCACCCCGTTCGTGCCAAGTTCGGTGAGCGTCGTGGTCCGGGACCCGGCCTTCGTCACGGCAACCGAATTCTGGTCGATGATGCCGTCGCCGTCGATGTCCCTGGTCACCGTCTCGGTCTGCTTGCTGGCGCTGACGGTCTTGACCGTCCTGCTTTCCAGCACTCCTCCCGCCTTCGTGTAGGTCGCTGTTTCGACGGTGCTTCCGTCGGCATTGATCGTCGTCTGCTGGCTGAGCGAGCGGGTCACTGCGCCCCCTGTCGCCGCCCAGTTGATGGTCTTCGAAAGGCCATCGGCGCTGGTCTCGACAGTCGTCTGCTCCTTTACTACGTTGCTGCCCGTCGACCGCTTGATGATTTCGGAGCGGCTGCCATTGCCGTTGAGCAGCGTGACCGCCTCGTCGATCCGGTCGATCGAGCCGTTGCCGTCAAGATCGCTGTCCATCCGCGTCGACAGCCCGTCGGCGCTCACCGTCGTTGTCGAGCGCGACGCGAGTTTGTTTAACCCGCCTTGGGGGACATAGGTCGAGACCGTGTCCGTGACCGAGCCGTTTGCGTCGGTCACACTCACGCGGTGGACTTCATTAAGCTGATTTCCGTCCAGATCCGCAACGGTCACCTTTCGCAGGACGGGGTATGTCGCCGTCGACGCGGTCGAGACCACCTGGTTGTCGGCGTTCTCGACTGTAACACTGTCGACTACGGGTCCGGCAACCTTCAAGCTCTTGAGCGTGGTGACGGTGCGGTCGATCGAGCCGTTGCCGTCAAGATCGAGCTGATCCACCGTGCTCAGGCCGTTGGCGCTCACCGTGGTGATCGTCTGGTCGACAAGCTGACCGGCGCCGGTGCGCGCCGAGACCGTCCTCGTCGTGGATCCGTTCAGGTTCAGCACCGTAACGTCGGACGAACGGAAATCGATTACACCGTCGCCGTTGACATCGCTCCAGCCGTCGATCGCCAATCCGTTGCCGCTCGTCGTCGTGCCGCTGCTCGACAGCAGAGTATCGTCGGCGGCCCGCTCGCTGACCGTCGTGGTGCGGCTGCCATTGGCGTTGAGCACGGTCGCCAGCGTGCGTTTGACGTCGACGGCGCCGTTGCCGTCCAAATCGTCCTCCACGGTCGTGGTCAGGCCATCGGCGCTGATCGTCTCGACCGTCTTCGAGATCTCCGCGCCGATGACATACACCGTCGTGGTTTCAGAAGTGCTGCCGTCGCTGTTGACGACGTGCTTTTTGTACGAATCGGTCTTGCCGTCGCCATCCCCGTCCACAGCCGTGGTCGTCGTGCTGCGCCCGGCCGAGACTTTCGTCACCGTCTTCGACAGCAATGTGCCGTTGCCGCTGCTTGTCGTCACCGTTCGCGCCCGGCTGCCGCTGGCGTCACTGACCGTCACGTCGGACGAAGACCCGTCGAAAACGCCGTCGCCATTGAGTGTCCACCATCCCGGAAACGGTGAGGCCGTCCGCGGAGGTCTGCGTCACATGCCGCGCGATGGTCTGGCCATCGCGGTTGCGCTCGCTCAGCGTTCGGGTGCGGCTGCCATCGGCATTGACCACCGTCAGGTCGGTCGACGAAGCATCGGCAATTCCGTCACCGGTAATGTCGAGCTCGGTCGTCCTGTGCAGCCCGTCAGCGCTCACGGTGGTGAGCGACTGGCTCTTGCGGGTGCCGTCGGCATTAAGGATCGAAACCGTCGTCAGGCTCGCACCCGCGGCATCGACGGTCGTTACGGTCTCGCGGTCGAACGCACCGTCGCCGGTGGCGTCCTCCTGGACGCGGATTCCTGCCGCGCCGACGCTGGTCGTCGTCACCGTCTTCGTCAGCAACGCGCCGTTTGCGCTCCGCTGCTCGACCGTTTCGGTCCGGACGCCGTTGGCGACCGTTGTGATCTCGGAGATTGTCCGATCGGTGACGCCGTCACCGGTGATGTCGGCAGTGGAGACCTTGCCGAGCCCGTCGGCGCTCGTTGTCACCTGTGCCTTGCCGCGGCGCGAACCGTCGCCGTTGAAGCTGTCCACCACGCTGACGATCGAGCCCGTCGCGGACACGCTCAACGTCGTCGTCTCGCGCCGGTCGACGTCGCCATCGCCGTCAAGGTCCGATGATGTCGATACCTGCCGGCCATTGGCGCTGGTGGCGGTCACCGTCCTGCTCATCAATGTGCCGTCGCGGCTCTCCAGCGCCTCGCTCCTGGCGCGGCTCTTGTCGGCATTGACGATCGTCGTCTCGCGCAGGGTCCGGTCGAAGACGCCGCTGCCGGTCGGGTCGGTCGCGAGCGTCTTGGCCAGTCCGTCCGCGCTCGCCGTCGTCACCACCTTTGCGAGCAGCGTTCCCCTCCTGTTCAGCTTTTCAACGGTCGTGACGCTCGAACCATCGGAGTTGCGGGAAAACACCTGCCGCTGGTCAACCACACCGTCGCCGTTCTGGTCGAGCGTGGTGGTAACTGTTTTGCCGTCGGCGCTGGTGGTCGTCGCTGTTGTGTCGCGCAGCGAGCCGTCGCCGTTCAAATTGGCTATCGTCCGCGTACGGGTGCCATTGGTCGAAACCACCAGATCATCGCTTTGCGAGCGGTCGAACACGCCATCGCCATTGTCGTCGAAGCGCGTCAGGACGTGGCTGCCGTCGGCGCTCGTCGTGATCTGGCTGGTGAAGGCGGTCGAGCCGTCGCGGTTGAAACCGGCTACCGTCTCGGTCGTCGACTGATCGGCGTTCGCTATCGTGCTGCGCTGGATGCGATAGCTGGCCGCATCGGCCGCCAGAACGGCGTCGCCGGCCGTGCCGGTCGTGCCGTCGGTGCGGGTGAATTTCGCCGTGCCGGTGATCGCCGAGCCGTCGGCGAAGTTCTGGCCGCTGCCTGTCGGCGTCAGGTCGATCGAGGCAAGGCCGAGCGAGGCCAGCGACACAAGTTGTCCGTCCACCTCGACCTTGAACTCGCTCCAGCGCGCATCGCCGGCATCGAGCTTGCCGTTGCCGTTGCTGTCGAACACTTTGCGCAGCGCCTCGAGGTCGCCATCGGCGGTCGCATCCCATTCGGTGAAGGCGAACTCGCTTGACCGGCTGATCCTGCCGTCGCCGTCGGCGTCGAGCACCAGAACGCCGTCTCCCTTGCCGGCCCAGGCGGTGCGGTGCTGATAGCCGTCGCCGTCGAGGTCGAGGAACATCGACGAGGTATCGAGCGTTTCGACGCGTCAGTCCGTTGCCGTCAAGGTCAAGCAGGACGGGTTTGCTGCTGCTGCCGGAACTCGACGTGGACGACACCGAATTCCGATCAGCCGCTCGGCCGGCTGCCATCGAGCCGGGACCGAAAGGGTTGGAACTCGGCGCGCTTGCGGGCTTGGACAGGCTTGAGTGATGGTAGTCGCCAACGGGAGAATGCGGCCCGGGCCGCGGGCTCGGTGCGCTTGCGGGCTTGGACAGGCTCGAGTGATGGTAGTCGCCAACGGGAGAATGCGGCCCGGGCCGCGGGCTCGGCGCGGGCTTGGATTTGCTGGACGAGCCGCCGGCCGGACACCGAGGCGCGCTCCGCCGCTCGGCCGGCTGCCATCGAGCCGGGACCGAAAGGGTTGGAACTCGGCGCGCTTGCGGGCTTGGACAGGCTTGAGTGATGGTAGTCGCCAACGGGAGAATGCGGTCCGGGTTGCGGGCCCGGGCTGCGGGCCTGGGCGCGCTTGCGACATGGCCCGGCCGCGCTTCCATCGGAATGTGCTCGGATGGAGTGTCGAAACCTACATAGTCAGGCAGCCTATCCTGCGCTTTGGCCTCAACAGCAGGTCCCGTATAAGCGAATTGCCGATTTAGGTACGTAACCCCGGGTTGCCAAATGTTTGAAGGCAACCCGCTGCCGTAAAGATAGGGCGTGTCCACTGATTTGTTATCAACAACCACCTGAGATAGTTCGACTGAAACCGCCGCCGGTCGCATATTTCCTCCTGCAGCGCGCACCTGTCCCCCTGCCGAAGCTCGAGCAACGAGAGACAGACCGTCCTCTCCAAACATTGGTCCCGCAAATAAAGAAGTGAACCCTGTATTGCCTACCGGGAAGGTGTTCGAATAGCCAACCCCAACGCGCGCCGGACTTTTAGTTGCGAGGACACCAAACACTCCAGCCCGAAATTTGAACAGAACTCGGAAAATAATCGTCACCGGAAAAATTTATCGTAGTAGATACAGGACCAGTACCTAAAATTGTATCCTGAAATTGGGCTAAATTTTACATCAACCATGAGTCAGTCTCCTATTCTGGCAGCATCTATTACATATAAAACAAAGAAAATGATAACGACCCAAGCAAAAGTATCGCAAGTGGCCTAGCAATCAAGACGCGATACTTATTGCTGACAATATCTCGCTCATCGGTTGAATTACCCCGATAATATGGTGTTTTATTGCCTGGATTATTAATTGAAAAATCCCACCCAATTCGTCGATAAAAGTACAACTCAAGAATTTCTTCGCAAAGTTGCCATGCAGCAATAAGTACAAAAATCACACTGATAAATGTCTTCATAACTGAGTATCCTACTGCCCGCTCCCGCCTGGTAGGCGAGCCCAAGATCGTATTGCGCCTCCACGTGTCCGCCTGAAGCTGCCTTGCGCCACCATTCAACCGCCAAACGGTCGTCATGCTTTGCCCCTTGCCTTGGCGATATCCAAGCTCGTTCGGCATCGAGTGCCTGGCCTTCGTGCACCAATGCCTCCAGCTTTCCTCGGAGAATGGGATCTTTGCAATGATCGTTCGCGTGCTGCCGTCGAACCAGTTGACGCGTCTTCCAGCCTTTCCTCGGGTAGCCTTGCGCAAAAGCCCCTGTTCCGGTGACCTTTATCGCGCGCTGGGTCAAGGCGATCGGCGCCATTGCCGGTTCCGAACCAGCTTCACTTCGGCGGGATTGCCGGGGTGAGAGCGATGGAGTGCTCCGGCATAATCGCCATATGTCCGCCATTCCCATTGCAGGTTGCTCGCTTTCCGCCCTGTCCGCGGCGCGACGACCGATAGCCCTGCAACCTGAGGCTGCCCGACGCTCACGGCATTTTCCTATACGAGAGACAAGCAGATTGTATTGCTCGACATGGCTTCGTGCAACCTGAAGCCAGCGTCGTTTTGCCGCGCATGAGCCGGCGAAAGGGTTTGACTGGCCAGTTCTGGATAGAATCAGCGGCTTGGCCGTCAGCCGCAGAAAGTGCGCCAAGGCGGTCCATCTGCTCCTGTGTCAGGCTGGGCATGCTCATTTCTCCTCGTTTCGCCAGGTCAGGCAGGCTGTAAGGCGCGCGCCGATGCCTGATCTTCTCGATCAGGTGCATCTGGCTGCGGTTAATGCTGGAATCCATAGTAAAGTACCGGACTTTGCTCATCGAGCGTGCATCCGGGATTGGGGAAGATCCTACGCGATTCGCACTGAAGAAACCCGGTGACACGCTCCTTCTGCGGTCTCCTGAAGGAAAGATCGGTATCGTGATAGTGGCTCTCGGTACGCGTGATCCGCTCATAGCCGTGGAACAGATGGCCCGTCGCTCGAACGGCACGGCCTCCACGACCAGGCACCGTTCTCCCCTTGCCCCAGCAAGTCGACAGGGGGACATCCATGGATCCCATCAGCCTCTTGCTCCTGAATAGCCCGGCGTGAGCAGCGAAAAATGAGTGTATCGAACGGCCTCTGCCATAGCGCTTCGCCGCGCTGGCTACCGTGCAATTTCGATCTGATGGATCTGTCCGTATTGTGCCTGGAAGCTCCGAACATCTTCGGATGTCAGGCTGACACATACGTATCGGACGATTGAGCCAGTCGTAGCATGTAGCTGAGATCGCCGCTCGAAACCAGCGGACCCTAATAAAAACGTAAGTCTGGCATCGACAGTGACTGCGACGCAATGCGCACTCCAGACGCAACGAACACGAGAAATTTCAGCGTATACCCTCACCTGATCGTTCCACGGCCTTCTCACCGTGTGCCTCGTAAGGCTTTGTGCGCCTCACGCCAACACATAGCCTCCGCCGATGAACTTCGCCCCGGTTGCCCGCAACAGACGGTCGGTTGCCTTGATGGCGGTGCCGGTCGTGACGTGCACAAGAACATGCGTCGCCTTGATGCTGTCCGACCACAGCCTGACGCCGCGCAGCAGACGCAGGAACACTTTGGCCGACAGATAGGGCCCGCAGCGCTCCGCATCGACGGCCAGCAGATGCACCGTCGTCATCAACGCGCCTTCGCCGATCAGGTACTCTCCCGCCGAGCACCAGGCCGCTCCAACGATCCGCCCTCTCGCCTCGGCGACAATCAGGCACTGGTTCGGCATCGGGTGCCTGGCCTTCTGCACCAATGCCTCCAGTTTTACCTCGGAGAACGGGATATCCGCAAAGATCGTTCGCTGGTGCTGCCGGCGAACCAGTTGACGCAGGTCCGGCCAGTCCTTTTCCTCGGGTAGCCTTACGCAAACGGCGCTCCTCCGCTGACTTTTCCCAGACGCCGCCGGGTCAAGGCCATCGGTGCCATTGTCGGAACGACGCTTCACTACCGGCGGAGTTGCCGTGGCGTAAGAGCGATGGAGTGCTCCGGTCTCATCGCCACGAAATTCCACCATTCCCATTGCAGGTTGCTCGCTTTCCGCCCTGTCCGCGGGCGCGACCGGCCGATAGCCTGCAACCTGAGGCTGCCCGACGCTCACGGCATTTTCCTGTACATCTCGCAATATTTAAGTTTTTTTCATAGTTGGCCCGCGACATCGAAAAGAGACCCGGTCCATGCAAGTAAAGTATCCTGTGATATACTAAGTATATCTTCATCCAGTCCGTTTATCAGGCTGCTGTTTACGTACATGATTCTTACGACCTCATCATTTTTCCGACTATTATTTTACTACAGTGAAATAACTTATCGCAAAAATGACTAACAAGATATAACCGATACATAAATCGCAGCAAGATTAAACCCGATATACAATAAAGTTCTATAAAACATCCGCGTATATTGATCTTCTAAGGTAATACTAGAAAAAAAAGAGCAATTTTCTCCCTCGAGGTGAGGACTTGACATGATAGAAATAGATGTATAAGCTAAAAATGCGCATGCTAGCATTATAGCTGCGTACCTAGCGCATACACGCTTGTCATTCACATAAAAAAAAGATTTATTGTTAAAAAATTTTTGTATAAATATTTGGATTATGCTTATTGATAAAAGGCACAACAATAAAATCCACCCAGAAATAAATGAGGAGTAATATAATGAAGAATCAAACGATGTATTTTCTTTCAAAAATAACATATCGCACTTCATTCTTGGAACAAGCCAATGGGCTAAGTCGTTAGGAAGAAATGTGAGGTCTACGTACGAATTTAATCCAAAGCTAGCAATCGGCCAAAACAGCAATATCAGAAATGGAACTGCCCACCTAAATATGTTAGTCACTTGTTATGCCATCTGCTAGAGCCATTAGAATTCTGTACCTGACACCTACAAATTTTCAATTTTCCCCGCCGCCGCTGTTTCAAGCGCCATCGGCTGCCATTGGCGCCATTGCCGGAACGACGCTTCACTTCGGGCGGGCTTGGCTCGGGGTGAGGGCGATGGAGTGCTCCGGTCTCAGCGCCCATGATGTCCCGCCATTCCCATTGCCAGGCTGCTCCTTTCCGCCCTGTCCGCGGGCGCGACCGGCCCATAGCCCTGCAACCTGAGGCTGCCCGACGCTCACGGCATTTTCCTATACGGGATACAAGGCAGGATTGTATTGCTGGACAAGGCCTCGTGCAACCTGAATGCCGGCGTCGTTTTGCCGCGCATGAGCCGGGCGAAAGTCCTTGACCGGGGTGATCCTTGGCAGAATCAGCAGCGCGGCGGCTGGTCGCGGAAAGCGCGCCAAGGCGATCCAACTGCTGAACGACGCGGCTAAAACGCGCCCGGATGATTCCTCCGCCACTGCCAAGGAGCGTTGAAATAGAGGGACAGGGCGGCATGGTTCCCGACAAATGGCTTTGCATCATTCCATGCGACACGCCATTCCTCGCGAGAGGTGTGGGACAACACTCGAAATTCCGGGCGGCGCCGGTCAAGGCGACGCAGGGTCAATTCCTGCTGACGGGTTTTGATCGCATTCGCGATACGGTTTCGCGTTCGGCGCGCTTGGAACGCATCGGCGGCAGGCCGCGGTCGAGAAGGTCCATGTCTTCCAGCACCATGTCGCCCATGCGCTTGAACGCTATGTCGAGCGCGCCGGCGCGATGAGCCGAACGCAGGAACCCGGGCAGGGCGCGGACCGCATGGTCCCTTGACAGCGGCTCTTCCGGAAAGACGTCGCTGGCGGCGACGATGTGGCCGCTTGCCACCGCCAGCATGAGCGCGTCGAAATCAACGACGCCGGCGCGCGACAGCAGGATGAACGCGGCACCCTTGCGCATGCTGACAAAGGCCTCGGCTCCCAGGAATCCCTGGTTCTCGCTGGTAACCGAGGCAACCACGAAGACGAAATCGCTGCCTGACAAGACCTCGTCGAGTGTCGCCGGCTGAACGCCGTGTTCAGCCAGCACCGAAGGCGGAAGCCATGGGTCGAACACTCTTGTATGCGTCCGGAAGCCGACGAGCAGACGGTTTAGAGCCTTGCCGAGGTCGCCGAAGCCGATGATGCCGACATCGGCGCCGGAAAGCAGCCGGGCGCTCCGGTTGCCGTCGCCGCCCCACAATTCCTCGCCCCGCCGAAAAGCCAGGTCCGCATCCACGATATTGCGGGCCAGGTTGAGCGCCATGGCTAACCCGAGTTCCGCCACCGGTTCGGCGAACACCAGACCGGTGGTGACAACATGGATGCCACGCTGGAACAGCGCGTCGTAGGGCATGTTGTTGATGAGATTGGTCTCGACATTGAAGATGCAGCGCAGCGACGCCAGCCCCGCCAGCGTCTCGGCCGCGATCGGCGGCTGGCCGATAATGTAGCGGGCCGCGGCCAGCACGTTCGGCGGCAGTTCCGGCAAACCTTCGGACGTCGTCTCGACGATCTCGTATTTCGACCGGAGCCTGGCGAGCGCGTCCGGCGTGAAGATCAGATCGAGCGTACGGGGTTCGGGCACGCTGATGACCAGCGGCTTGGCGCTTTCCGGCATTGTTTCCTCCCCGGGCCGATCGGCGTCGTGCCCGTCGGTTATTTGTAGTCTTTGTCCAGGATTAAACGATTTACAATCAGAAAAAATCGATTTATCGACTGGTGGACAGGCATCGCAAGCATGCCGTCGGGAGGAGATGAATGACGTATGAGGTGGCCCAGCAGCGGCGGCCGTCGATCCACGACGTTGCCACGCGCGCCGGTGTCTCCACCGCCACGGTCTCCAAGGTCATGCAGGGCGTGGCGACGGTGAGGCCGGAAAACGTCCAGCGTGTCTTTAACGCGGTCGAACTGCTCGGCTATCGCGTCGACCCCCTGGCATCCGATCTGCGCCGTGCCAAGCGCCGCATGATCGGCGCCATCGTTCCTGAGTTCGAGAGCGAATTCTTCGGCTCCATGATTACCCATCTGGAGCGGCTCGCCGAGCAGCGCGGCTATGCCCTCGTCGCCGCTTCGAGCCGCGAGTCGGAAGCGCGCGAGCGGGAGATTCTGGCGCGCATGCAGGACTGGCGCGTCTCCGGCGTGGTCCTGTCGCCGGTGCGCAACGAGCATGGTCCGGCGGCGGCCTTCATGAAGGCCAACGGCATGACCGGGGTGCTGATCGACCGCGTGCTCGCCGACGATACTTTCGACACGGTCTCGGCCGACAGCGGCGCGGCCAGCGCCGAAGTGGCACGGGAGCTGATCTCGCGCGGGCACCGGCATATACTGGTGGTCGGTCTCGGCGCGCAGGCCGCGACCGTGCGCGCCCGCCTCGACGGATTTCGCGCCAGGGCCACTGAGCTTGCGCCGGATGTGCGCATCGACGTCATATTGTGTGAGAGCGACGTCGGTCCGTTGCGCACCTCGCTGCGCGATTATTTCGCCAAGGGCGAGCGTCCGACGGCGGTTTACTCGCTGTTCCTGAAGGGCACGCTGGTGGCCCTGTCCGAGTTCCGCCGGCGCGGCTGGCACTGTCCCAACGACATTTCGCTGATCGGCTTCGACGACGCCGAGTGGATGCAGGTGACATGGCCGGCCATCGCCGCCGTGGTCCAGCCGGTGCGGCAGATCGCCATGCGGGCAATGGATGTGTTGTTTCGCCGGATCGAGGGCGAGGGAGGCCCGGTCAAGGCAAGGCTTGAGCCATGCAAGGTATTGATGCGGGAGTCGGTGGGATCACCGGCGAGCGAATCGTATTGCGGGGGAGGCGACGTACGATAGCCCCGTTCGCCGAAAACAAGGGCTGACGCGGCTTGTACTGTGGGATCATCAACTGGAGGAGAACATCATGTTCCTGAGAATACATCGACTTACGCTTGCAATCGGTGCTGTCATGACGTTCGCGGCCTTGCCCGCTTCCGCCCAGGAAGGCGAATACGGCGTGTTGATGAAGACGCTCGCGAACCCGTTCTGGGGCGCCATGAGCCAGGGCGTCGAGGACGGCGCGAAGGCGGCGGGCGTGACGTATTTCCTGCAGGCGGCCGAAAGCGATCAGGCGGCCGAGCCGCAGCTCAATCTGTGCAACACCATGCTGGAGCGCAAGCCGGTCGCCATGATCACCGCGGCGATCAACTCGACCAACCTGCTGCCATGTCTCAAGGCGGCGCAGGAGGCCGGCATCAAGGTCGTCGATCTCGACGGCAACCTGGACCCGGCGGTGCTGGAGAAGGAAGGGATCAAGATTACGTTCCGCATCGGCTCAGACAATGTCGCGGCCGGTGGCCAGGGCGCGGAATACCTGGTCTCCAAGCTCGGCAAGGACGCCAAGGGGCCGGTGCTGGTGATCGAGGGCCTGTCGGGCAACGTGACCGGCCAGAAGCGCGCGCAAGGCTTTGCCGCCAAGCTGAAAGAGCTTGCGCCCGGCCTCGAGATCGTGGCGTCGCTGCCCGGCGACTGGGACCGCGGCAAGGCCGCCTCGATCGCCAACGACATCCTCACCCGCAACCCGGATCTGGTCGCCATTTTCGCCGCCAATGACGGCATGGCGCTCGGCGCGGTGGAGGCGGTCTATGCGGCCGGCAAGGGCGAGCAGGTGACGATCATCGGCGTCGACGGCAATTCCGATGCCGTGAAATCGATCAAGGACGGCCGCCTCAACGCGTCGGTGGCGCAACTACCCTACCTTGTCGGCAAGCAGGCGGTCGAGGACGTGAAGAAGGCGATCGCCGGCGAGGCCGTGCAGGCCGATGTCGCGGTCCCCACGCTGGTGTTGACCAAGGATGTGCTGGAAGCCGGCAAGGAGCCCATGCTCGAATATGTGAAATAGTCCTCCCGGACTGGGCCGGCGCGGGTGCGCCGGCCGACCCGCAACTGAGGGGAAAGACATGACCTCCGACGTGGTGCAGCCGGGACTTTGGGCGCGGGCGCAGCAGACTTCGGTCGAGCGCCTGCACATAAGGCTGGAATCCTTCGTCGTGCTGATCCTGCTCAGCGCGATCATGGCGGTGCTGTCGCCCTACTTCCTTTCGGTCAGCAATTTCCTCAACATCCTGCTGGCGACCTCGACCATCGGCGTGCTGGCCATCGCCGCGACCTATGTCATAGGCTCCGGCGGTCTCGACCTGTCGCTCGGATCGGTGATGGGGCTGGCAGGCGTCGCTGGCGCCTATGTCGGCGTGACGCTCGGCCTGCCTTCCGCCTTCGGCCTGCTCGCCTGCATCCTGGCGGGCGCGGCCGCCGGCCATGTCAACGGATTGCTGATCACGCGCGCCCTGGTGCCGGCCTTCATCGTCACTCTGGGCATGCTGGGCCTGGCGCGAGGTCTCGCGCTCGTCATCTCCGAGGGCAAGGTGATCTACGGCCTGCCGCCGGTGATGGTCTATGTCGGCCAGGGCCGGCCGCTCGGTATCCCGATGCCGGTCATCATCTTTGTCGTTACGGCCTTCATTGCCCATTGCGTGCTGGCCTACACGAAATTCGGCCGCCACACGCTGGCGCTGGGCGACAGCGAGAATGCCGCGCGGGCCGCCGGCATCCGGGTGGAGCGCCACCGCCGCATCCTGTACACGCTGTCGGGCGCGCTTGCCGGCCTTGCCGGCATGCTGTTCATGGCGCGCATCAATGCCGGCGATCCGACCGCCGGCGTGAATTACGAGCTCACGGCGATCACCGCCGCCATCATCGGCGGCACCAATCTCTTCGGCGGGCGCGGCTCGATCCTCGGCACCATGATCGGCGCGCTCATAATGGGTGTGCTGCAGAACGGGCTCAACCTGCTCGCCGTGCAGTCCTACTACCAGCAGATGGCGATCGGCGCGGTGCTGATACTCGCCGTCTTCATCGACCAGTACCAGATCCGCAAGGAGAGCCGCGTATGAGCCTGCTCGCGCTTTCCGGCATCAGGAAGAGCTTCGGCGCGGTCGACGTGCTGCACGGCGTCGATCTCACCGTCGAGGCCGGCGAAGTGATCGGGCTGGTCGGCGACAATGGCGCCGGCAAGTCGACGCTGATGAAGACCATCACCGGCATCTACCGCGCCGATTCCGGCGCGATCACCTTCGGCGGAGGAGACATCCTGCCGCTCGATCCGGGCGCGCGGCGCGAACTCGGCATCGAGATGATCTACCAGGACCTGTCGCTCGCCAAGCAGCAGGACGTGGCCTCCAACATCTTCCTCGGCCGGGAGCCGACGAAAAAACTGTTCGGCCTGTTCCCCGGCTTCGTCGACAGGGCATCGATGGATCGGCAGGCGGCGAGCATGGTCGAGCGGCTCGGCGCGCATCTGCCGTCGATCAACCGGGCTGTCGGCTCCTTCTCCGGCGGCCAGCAGCAGACGGTGGCGATCGCCCGGGCGCTCACCTTCAACCCGAAGCTCGTCATCATGGACGAGCCGACCGCGGCACTGGCCGTGCGCGAGGTGCAGAGCGTGCTCGACCTGATCCGTCGGCTGCGGTCCGAGGGCATCGCCGTCATCCTGATATCGCACCGTCTCAACGACGTGCTGGCCGTGACCGATCGCATCGTGGTGCTGCGTCACGGGCGCGCGGCCGCTGATCTGGCGACGGCGAAGACGAGCATGAACGAGGTCGTCAGCCGGATCGTCGGCGGCGGCGATACCAGCGCTGCCGCCGCACACGAACAACGGGGCTGATCATGAACATCTTCGGGCTGCACACGTTCGCCATAGCCCCGGTCTGGGACCTGTCGCGCATCGAGCCGCAGATCGAACGGCTCAAGGAATACGGCATCGGCCTTTTCGAGATTCCTCTGCTGCGGCCGGAGGAGATCGACACCAAACGCACACGCGCCTTCGGCAGCCGCCATGGCATCGATCTGGTGCCCTCGCTCGGTCTGCCGCGCAGCCTCGACATCGTCGAGAACCCCGATGACGGCCTGGACTTTCTGGCGCCTGCTTTCCGCGTCTGCGCCGAGGTCGGCAGCTTCGGTCTCGGCGGCGTCACCTACGGCACCATCGGCAAGACGACGGGCCGCGCGCCGACGCACAAGGAAATCGACGGCATGTGCCGGTTCCTGGAACGCGCGGCCAAGATGGCACGCTCATACGGGTTGAAACTCGGCATCGAGCCTTGCAACCGCTACGAGACGCACCTCATCAACACCGGCAAGGACGCCGCGAAAATCATCGAACGCATCGGGTCGGACAACATCTTCATCCATCTCGACACCTACCACATGCACATCGAAGAGGAGAGCTTTGCGTCAGGCTTCGACGCGGCGGCACCTTATCTCGGCTATGTGCACGTCTCGGAGGCCAATCGCGGCGTTCCGGGCCGGGGCATGCTCGACTGGGCAGGCTGCATGAAGGCGATTGCCGGGATCGGATACAAGGGAGCGATCACGCTCGAAAGCATGAATCATGTCGATGTCGATATTGCCGGCGGGCTCGCCATATGGCGGCCGGTGGCCAAGCGGCCGGACGACGTCATCGAGGTCGGCCTGCCGTTCCTGCGCCAAGAGGCGGCAAAAGCCGGACTGCAGCTCGGATGAGTTTCGAATTTTGAAGGCGGCGCGCGCGCCTTGCATCAAACGAGACCTGTGCGCGGGGGGAGATAAGCCTTTAGGCGTCGTCACTTGGCAGGCACGTTTGACCCATTTGACCAGGCGCGATCGCCCACACGGCTCCTTGCGCGATCGTTAACTATCTGATCCCCTTGCACCACGCCGATTCGGAGGCGGGGCGCTTTCAGGAACGGATATCATGATCACCCCCAAACGGCCCGAAATCTGCAAGATGAAACCAAATCTGACCGTCATTGGTGTTGGCGGCGGTGGTGGAAATGCCGTCAACAACATGATCGCGGAAGGCTTGGAGGGCACTGAGTTCATCGTGGCGAACACCGATGCTCAGGCGCTTATGATGTCGAGCGCATCGCGGCTGATTCAACTGGGCGCGCTTGCGACCGGGGGCCTGGGTGCGGGCTCCCTGCCTGACATCGGCCAGGCCGCCGCCGAGGAATCCATCGATGAAATCATGGATCACCTTGCGGGCACCCATATGTGTTTCGTAACGGCCGGCATGGGCGGCGGCACCGGAACGGGTGCGGCACCCGTGATAGCGAAAGCGGCTCGATCGGCCGGAATCCTTACCGTGGCGGTAGTCACCAAGCCGTTCACGTTCGAGGGCAAGCGCCGGATGCAGTCGGCCGAACGCGGCATCGAACTCCTGCGCGAGGCCGCCGACACCGTGATCGTGATTCCGAACCAGAATCTTTTCAGGATCGCGAGCGAACGCACCACCTTCGGGGATGCTTTCGCCATTGCCGACCGGGTTCTCTATTCGGGTGTCCGCTGCATAACGGATCTCATCGTGAAGGAGGGGCTCATCAACCTCGACTTTGCCGACGTGAAGACGGTGATGCGCGACATGGGGCGGGCAATGATGGGAACGGGTGTCGGCGAAGGAGAAAGCCGTGCCAGAAAGGCGGCCGAAGCTTCGATCGCCAATCCGTTGCTCGATGAAAATTCCATCAGGGGCGCAAAAGGTGTCCTTGTATCGATATCGGGCGGCTTGGACATGACATTGTTCGAAGTCGACGAGGCCGCCTCGCGCATCCGCGAGGAAGTTGGCGACGATGCGGATATCATCGTCGGTGCCATCTTCGATGAGGCTCTCGAAGGAAAGTTCAAAGTCTCGGTTGTTGCGACCGGACTGGAAGCACAGGCGACGGAAGGCGATTCGCTCGTCACGCGGCGTGGAAACCCGGAGCAAATTCATAGCCTTCACTGAAAGTTCGGACCACTTGAATTAGGATCTCCCACCAGCTCCGACGCAGCTTGGAGCGTTCGGATCTTCCGCGCATCACGATCGATCCGCTACGGGTCTCGAACGCCGCGTGTGTTGCGCGCCAGGCGTTCCGCCTCGTTCACGAGGTTGCCCGTTCCGTCACTTCGAACCGGCGCATGCCCATCGCGGCGGCCAGAAGTTTGAGGCGGGCACCCACCACCTCGCTGTCGGGAGCACGGGCTCTGCCGCCGACTTCCAATCGCAGGCACCCGGGCTCGATGGTGAGACGCGATCCCGCGAGCACTTCCGACACGCTGCCCGACAGGCGGTAGGCAAGGAGGATCGCGTGGCCGAGTATCTGCGCCCGGCGGCGCGTCGTCGGGCCGAGCAGCCCGATGGCGGGAGAAAGCCAGGCCGCATCCGGCTTGCCCGCGTAGCGGGCATGGATTGAGGCGGCGATGAACACGCGCTCGGCATGATCCAGTCCGATGAAGGGTAGCCGCAGCAGGCGGCGGAAGCTTTCTTCGGCCCGCAGGTCCGGGTCGTCGCGCCAGGCTATGTCGGACAACGCACAAACCGCGATCCGCAGTCGGGTCTCGGCGGGAGTCTCCCCGGGAAACAGGGAAGCTGTCCAGGCAACCAGGGCTGGCGCGAATTGCGGCACGCGTGCGTGGGGCAGCCCGATGAGCCGCGCGCCTTCGATGAGCGGGTCGAGGTATCTCTCGGCGGGGGTCAATTGCGAGTAGAGCCAGCCTTCGCGCAGGCCAAGGGCTGAAAACACGACACGTTCGGGCTGCAGCCGTTTCAGGACGCGGTCGAGCACCAAAGCCGCCGCGGGCGTGGTACGCACCCGCCGCTCGGGCAGGCCGGGGAGCCCGCAAGCTTGGCCGAAGGCAGCCGCAGCAGATATTTGGCGAAGTCCCGGATCGTCCGGCTATTGCAGGTGTAGCCATGCACCACGGGTACGGAAACCTTCTCCATAGCCATGTGAACCTTGGCCAGGGCCCGCCAGCCGCCGCCCACCGCGTAGAAAACCGGCGTTCCAAGCGATGGGCGCAGATTATCCTGCATCAGCCTGTCGATCCGCTGCTTGGCCTCCAGAACGCCTTTCTCCAGCAGCGCCTCGACAGGCAGGGCGCCCAGCGGCAGGCTCGTCCAGTGATCGCCAACATGATCGTCCAGGGCCTCCGCGACCTCCAGGCTGCCGCCTCCCATGTCGCCGACAAGACCGATGGGGCGAAAAAAGCCCGAAATGACGCCGAGCGCTGAATAGTGCGCTTCCTCCATGCCTTGCAGGATGCGCACCTGCAGCCCTGATGCCTCTTTTATTGCCGCAGCCAGTTCCGGGCCGTTGCTGGCCCGCCGGATCGCCTCGGTGGCGGTCACGTCGATGCGGGAGACGCCCATGGCGTCGGCAATCGCGCGAAATCTGCGAAGTGCCTCGACGGTACGGCGGAAACCCTCCGCCGAGATTGCCCCGGTCTGTGCCAGGCCGTCTCCAAGGCGGCATAGCGACTTCTCGACAAAACGAGGCAGCGGCGCGCGACCCAGTTTGTCATAGACGACCATGCGCACCGAGTTGGAGCCAATGTCGACGATGGCATAGTGCGGCTCGCCCGTGCCGCCCGCCAGGCCGGCACTCAGCTCCAGCGGGCGCACCATCGATTCCCTTGCATTGCTATCAAGCGTGGGCATGGCAACCCTGAAATGACACGGTCAGGCTAGCCGCATCACGCAAAACAGGCAAGGCAGCTCGCGAAACCGTGGCAAGCAAGCGCTGAATGGCAGGGTGCCACCGGTGGAACCTGCAAAGGAAGATGGACGCCGGTCAGACAAAACTGTCCGGGATGCGTGACGGCCACCGCGTTCGCAACTTGCTCCACGGCTTGTTGACCTTAGCTGGCGGAGACGACGGCCTCGGCCTCGATCTCGACCTCGTAGTCGCCGATCAGGTTGGAAACCTCGACCATGGTGTTGGCCGGGAGCACGTCGCCGAAGACGCGGCCATGGGCGCGCGAAACCGGCTCCCACTGCGAGGCATCGCGAATGTAGATGCGCGTGCGGATCACGTCGTCGAGCCGGCCGCCGAGGGCGGTGATCGACGCCGCGATCTTGTCGAGGATGTAGGTGGCCTGTGCGCCGGGGTCGCCGGGGGCGACGCAGCGGTCGGCCCCGTGCGTGGCGGTGGTGCCGGACACGCAGATCCGGTCGCCCACCCGCACCGCCCGGCTGTAGCCGGCGAGCGGCTCCCAGACGCTGCCCGAGGACGACGCGGAGCCGGCCGGGACGGTTCGGGACCGGCTCGGCGCGGTAGACGCTGGGGATTGCATCGAGATGGTGGCTGAGGTCGCCGGAGGCGGTCAGATAGGGCGGTTTGCGGTACTCGTCGCCGCAGTCGCCCGGGATAGGGGTCGTCGCGGCGAAGGCGGCCGCGAGCCGCTGCCGGTCCTCGGCGTCGAGCGAGAAGGTGAAGACGCGGGCGTTGTCGGCGCGGTGCTCGCTCTCGCGTGATCCGCGCGCCGATGATGATCGCGGCCACCGACGGGTGGTCGAGAACCCAGCGGGTCGCGACGTTCGAGACCGACACGCCGTGCTTGCGGGCGATCTCCGGCCGCCGCCGACAGGATCGCCTGAAACGGCCCCCAGCCGCCGGCGACGTCGATGAAGCGCTTGTACTTGGAGCGGCTCCAGTCGGCCATGCTCTCCGGCTCGGGCCGCCCGAGCCATTTCTCCGCCAGGAAGCCGCCGCAGAGCGTGCCGTAGGCGAGCAGCCGCACGCCGGTCCTTGTCGCAGAGCTCGGTGAGCGGACCGGCGGCCCGGCGGTCGATCAGCGAGAACGACACCTGGTTGCTGGCCAGCCGGATGCCGTCGGCGAGCGCCAGCGCCAGATGGGCGGCGTCGAAATTGGTCACGCCGATGGCGCCGATCAGGCCCTCCTCGCGCAGCCGGTTCATCTCGTGCAGCGCGTCGAGCCAGGCCGGATGCTCGAAGGTCCACCAGTGCAATTGCAGGAGGTCGACGCTGCTCGACGCCGAGCCGGTCGAGCCGCGCCTGGACGCCGGCGCGCACGATCTCCGCCGTCATCGGTCCGGGCTCCGGGCACCATTTGGTCAGCGCGACCGGCCGGTTGCCGCCGGCGATAGCGGGCGAGCAGGCGGCCGGCGATCAGCTCGGCGCTGCCGTAGTGGTCGGCCATGTCGAAGGTGTCGAAGCCGGCCCTTGCATAGGCATCGAGCGCATCGGCGCCGCGGTCGAGGTCGACCTGCTCGCCGTCCTTTTCGAGGTCGGCGACCTGCCAGAGGCCGCAGATCAGGCGGCTGAGGTTCGGCCCGTCCTTGAGGGCGGTGCGGTCAGGGCTGTTCGGCATGGGGGGACCTGCGTGGAGGGAAGGGGGGATTTGGACTGCGGCGCGAGGTGGCGCGAGATCGTGCGCACCTCGCCGAGGATGCCGCGCGGGCGCAGGAGCAGGATGGCGCAGAGCGCGACGCCGATCAGCACGATCTGCAGCGATGCCGCGCGGGCCTGCTGGTCGGTCGGGAACAGCGACGAGACCGCGCCGGCCGAGACCGCCCAGAGGCCCCAGACCACCACCGCGCCGAGGATGGCGCCGCGATTGTTGCCGGAGCCGCCGACGATCAGCATCGCCCAGACCTGGAAGGTCAGGGTCGGCATGTAGTTGTCGGGCGCGATGAAGCCGATGAAATGCGCCTGCACGGCGCCGGCCAGCCCCATGATCGCCCCGCCGATGGCGAAGGCCTGCAGCCGGAAGCGGACGGCGCTCTTGCCGAGCGCCAGTGCCGCCGCCTCGTCCTCGCGGATGGCGCGCAGCACCCGGCCCCAGGGGCTGCGGAGCAGTCGCTCGAGAGCGAGGTAGAGCAGCCCGACCACGACGAGGAGAACCGCGAGGTTGAGCGTGGCGAAGAGCGCCGGGTTGCCGGCCGTCGCGGCGAAGGGGCGCGGGATGAAGCCGATGCCGAACGGGCCGCCGGTCAGCGGCTCGAGGTTGAGCAGGCAGAGCTGCACCGCCACCGCGACGCCGAAGGTCGCGATCGCCAGGTAGTCGGCCCTCAGCCGCACGGTCAGCGCGCCGACGAGGAAGGTGGCAAGGCCGGCGGCGAGCGCGCCGCCCGCCCAGCCGACGACGATCGGCAGGCCGAAGCCGCCGAGCCGGCCCGGCGCGTCGGGGGTGGTCAGCAGCGCCGACGCATAGGCGCCGACCGCGACGAAGCCGGCAATGCCGACGTTGAACAGGCCGGTCTGGCCCCACTGCACGTTGAGGCCGAGGCAGATGATCGCGTAGGTCAGCGCGACGGTCAGGAAGAAGGCGCCGTAGCCAAGCAGGTCGAGAATCATTCGGCCCTCCCGAACAGCCCTTGCGGGCGCATGAGCAGGATCATGACGAGGATGACGAAGGCGACGGCGGCGCGCCATTCGGCGCCGACGAGCTGCACCGTCAGCGCCTCCGCGAGCCCGACGATCAGCCCGCGAGCATGGCGCCCGGCACGCTGCCGATGCCGCCGAGGATGGCCGCCGCGAACAGCGGCAGGAGGAGGTCGAGCCCCATCTGCGGCCGGATCTGGATGATCAGCCCGGCGATGACGCCGGCCACGCAGGCGAGCGCCGGCGCCGAGCGCCCAGACCGTGCGCACGACGCCGCGCACGTCGATGCCGACGACGCCGGAGAGCTGCGGGTTCTCGGCTGACGGCGCGCATCGAACGGCCGATGGCGGTCCGCGTCAGCAGCAGGTGGACGAGCACGACGAGAACGGCGGCGACGCCGAGGCTGAACAGCTGGTCGGGCGTGGCGCGCATGCCGCCGCCGAGCGGCATTGCGATCTGCAGCTCGCTGGAGAAGTAGGCCGGGCGCGAGGTGAAGACGAACTCGAGCAGGTTGCGCAGCGTCAGCGCCGCGCCGAAGCTCGCCATGACGAGGATGATCACGGCGCTGCGGCGGGCGCGCAGCGGCCCGAAGAGGATCGCGTCGACGAGAGAGCGCGAGCCCGGCGGTCAGCGCCACCGCCACGACCGCGGCGATGGGCAGCGACCAGCCGAAGGAGAAGGGTGCGATCGGCACGGTGAGCGCGCCGGAGAGAGAGCCGATCGCGCTGCTGGCCACGAGCGCGAGGTAGGCGCCCCACGAGACGAAGTCGCCATGCGCGAAGTTCGCGAAGCGCAGGATCGAGTAGGTCAGCGTGACGCCGATGGCGCCGAGGCCGATCATCGAACCGGCGATCAGCCCGTCGACCAGGATCTGCGCGTTCATGACGTGCCCTCGCGTTTGCGGGCGCCCAGATAGAGTTCGGCGACGATCGGGTCGTCGGCGAGCGTGGCGGCCTTGCCCTCGTGGGCGATCCTGCCCTCGACGAGGATGACGGCGCGGTCGGCGATCGCCAGCGCCGCCTTGACGTTCTGCTCGACGAGCACGGTGGTCACGCCGGCGCGGTTGATCGCCTTCAGCCGGTCGAAGACGTCCAGCACGATCTTCGGCGACAGACCGGCCGAGGGCTCGTCGAGGATGAGGATCGAGGGTTCGACGACGAGCGCGCGGGCGACCGCCAGCATCTGACGCTGCCCGCCCGAGAGCTGCCCGGCCCGGTGCGACGGCCGCGCCGCCAGGTCGGGGAAAATCGCGTAGATGGCGGCGATCCGCTCCTGCCGGCGCGCCTTCGGCAGGATGTTGGCGGCGACAGCCAGGTTTTCGTGGATGGAAAGCGTGGCGAAGATGTTCTCGGTCTGCGGCACGAAAGCCAGGCCGTGCCGCACCTTCTGGTGTACCGGCGAGGCGGTGATGTCGGCGCCGTTCGAGCGATACCGAACCGGAATGCACCGGGACGAGACCGGCGATTGTCTTGACCAGCGTCGACTTGCCGGCGCCGTTCGGGTCCGAGCAGCACGACGAACTCGCCGCGGCCGACGGCGAAGTCGACGCCCCGCACGATCGGCAGGTCCCGCTCGTAGCCGGCGACCAGCGCCCGCGTGGCGAGGACGGCGGTGGCGCCGGCGGTCATGCCGCGTCTCCGAGATAGGCGCCGATGACGGCCGGATCGCGGGCGACCTCGGCCGGGTCTCCCTGCGCGAGCAGCTTGCCGGCGGCCATCACCACCACCCTGCCGCAGAGCCGCGCCACCATGTCCATATTGTGCTCGATCAGCAGGATCGTCCGGCCGCCAGCGTTCAATTCGAGGACGCGGTCGATGATCAGCTCAAGCAGCGTCGGGTTCACGCCGGCGGCCGGCTCGTCGAGCAGGATCGCCTGAGGATCGGCCATCAGCACGCGGGCGAGTTCGAGCAGCTTGCGCTGCCCGCCGGAGAGAACCTTGGCCGGCTCGTGCTCGAGCCGCGACAGCATCACGAAATCGAGCAGTTCGCGGGCACGCTCCACCGCCGCCCGCTCCTGCGCCGCGACAAGTCCCGGCCGCAGGAAGTTTGTCCACGCCCGCTCGCCCGCTTGCCCCTGGGCGCCGGTCAGCACATTCTCAAGCACGGTCATCTCGGCAAAGGGGCGCGGGATTTGGAACGTTCTGCCGACGCCGAGCGCGATTCGCTGCTCCGGTCCCCGGTTCGAGACGTCGACGGAGCCGATCCGGATTTCGCCCGACGTCGGCCGAAGGCTGCCGGCGAGCAGGTTGAACAGCGTCGTCTTGCCGGCGCCGTTCGGGCCGATCAGCCCGACCATCTCGCCCGGTGCGAGGGTGATCGACATGCCGTCGACAGCATGCAGGCCGCCGAACCGCTTTTTCAGGTCGCGCGCTTCGATGAGCGGCTTACCGCGCGCCGACCTACTGTCCAATGGCATCGAGCTATCCTCCCTGACGGATGCCGTGGTCCACCTCGTGATATTCTATCTTTGATCAAAGATATTGACTTTCGCCGAGAAGGCAAGTAGGAATTTGCAGGTGACGAGAATATGAGGGCTTCGGCAGTGAAGGGAAGCGAAGGAAGGACGGGCGATGGCCTCGATCGCGGCCGGCTTGGGGCAATTGCAAGCGCCGGTCACTACAGGCGCGATGTGTTGTCGCCGATCGGCCGCGAGACGCTGCATGAGCGCGTCTATGCGGAACTGCGCCGTTCCCTTATTCATGGCGTGTTCGAAGCGGGGCAGGTGCTGCGCATCGTGGAACTCGCGGAGACCTTGCAGACAAGCACGATGCCGGTCCGGGAGGCGCTGGCGCGCCTCGTGTCCGAGCAGGCGTTGGAGGCAATGCCAAACCGGTCGGTGCGGGTACCCCTCATCACCCGCGAGCGGATCGACGACATCGCCCGGGCACGCTGGCTGATAGAGGGCGAACTGACGGCGCGCGCAATGCCCAACCTCAGCGCGGACGACATCGAGGAACTCCGAAGGCTCACCGTGGCCTGCGAGACCGCTTTCGCGGCCGACACGCCCGACAAGGCGCAAGTCACGTCGGAGCTCAATCACGCCTTTCATTTCCATATCTACCAGGCGGCGCGGTCGGCGGTGCTCATACCGATCGTCGAGAGCCTTTGGCTGCAGTCGGGTCCCTATGTCGGGGCTGCCGCCCGCATCTATGGCAGCGAGGACACACGGCTGGCCGTGAATCATCACTGGGAGCTGATAGAGGCGCTGGAGCGGCAGGACGCGTCGGCGGCGGTCGCGGCCCTGACCGACGACATCACCCATTCGTTCAATCTGATCCGTGAACGCCTTGGCCGGCGGGAAGGAGATACGCTTCATGACTGAGGCAAAGGACGATGCCTTCGAGCTCTATGACCTGCGGGTCGAGGTCGTCGCGCCCGAGGGCGGGCCGATCTACTGCGGAGCCCGGGTCGGCGACTGGTTCGAACTGCGCGGCGAGATGCTGTTCCTGCCGCCGGGGCAGGGCATCTCAATCTATTCGCTGGCCTCCGTCCTGCCGCTGCTCGCCGCCAAGCAGCGCCCGTGCCATCCGAACGACTGGATGACGACCGATGCCGAGGTGGCGTGCCCCGATCCGAACTGCTCGACCAGGCTGCGCATCATCCGCACCGGCCCGCGCCGCTTCAGCCATGGCGAGACCACGGCGGTCCCTCTTACCCGAGCCTGAGGTGCCACATGCAAAGCTACAGACTGGCGCCCGACCACGAGATCTCGCGGGTAATCCGCGGCGGATGGCAGATGGCCGGCGGGCACGGCGCCGTCAGCTCCGCCGAAGCGGTCGAGGACATGATCGCCTTCGCCGATGCCGGCATCATCGCCTTCGATTGCGCCGACATCTATACCGGGGTCGAGGAGCTGATAGGCGTCTTTCGGCAGCGCTACCGGGCGGTTCGGGGCGCGGCGGCGCTGGCGCGCATCAAGGTCCACACCAAATTCGTGCCCGACCTGGACCTGCTGCCGCGCCTGAGCCGCGCCAATGTCAGCGAGGTCATCGACCGTTCGCTTCGCCGGCTGAGAACCGAACGGCTTGACCTGGTGCAGTTCCATTGGTGGGACTACGCCGCGCCCGGCTGGCTGGAGGCCGCCCAATGGCTGAACGAACTGCGTGGGGCCGGCAAGATCCGCAATCTCGGCGGCACCAATTTCGATACCGCGCACATGGCCGCCATCGTCGATGCCGGCGTGCCGCTGGTGTCGATGCAGGTGCAATACTCGCTGCTCGACCGCCGCCCGGAGAAAGCGATGGTGGAGGCCGCCGCCACGCGGGGCGTCTCGCTGATATGCTACGGCACAGTCGCGGGCGGGTTCCTGAGCGACCGGTGGCTCGGCGTGGCCGAACCGGCGGAACCGCTGGAGAATCGATCGCTCACCAAATACAAACTGATCATCGACGATTTCGGCGGCTGGAGCCTGTTCCAGGCCCTGCTTGCGACGCTGCGCCGGATTGCCGACCGCCACCGCGCCGACATCGCCACCGTCGCCAGCGCGGCTATGCTCGGCCGGCCGGGGGTGGCCGCGGTCATCGTCGGCGCGCGCAACCGCTCGCATCTCGCATCTAACATGGCGATTTCCGATATCATGCTCGACGAGGCGGATATGGCGGCGATCGATGCAGTGCTCGCCGAGGCCGGCCAGATCAACGGCGATGTCTACACGCTCGAACGGGATCGTGGCGGGCGTCACGGGGCCATCATGAAATACAACCTGAACCAGAATGTTGCCTGACCATCAAACTTCAGAGGGAGAAATGAAATGAGAAAGCTTTTGTTCGGCACGACCATTATTGCGGCGGTGGGCGCCGCGGTCATCCCGGCCGCCGCCTGCGACATCACCATCGGCATGGTGATGGAACTGACCGGGCCGGCGGGCGCCTACGGGCAGGCGGGCGCCAAGGCGGTCGAGATGGCGCTGCGCGATTTCAACGAGGCCGGCGGTGTCGGGGGCTGCAACATCGTCGCCGACACGCGGGACAGCCAGAGCCAGGGCACCGTCGCGGTCGACCAGGCGACGCAGCTCGTCAACATCAAGAAGGTGCCGGTCATCATCGGCGGCATCATCTCCTCGGTGTCGATCCCGATCCTGACGTCGGTGACGGCGCCGGCCGGCGTCGTACAGGTCTCGCCGGCTTCCTCCTCGCCGACGCTGACCGCGCTTGCCCGCGACGGCAAGACCAACGGCGTCTTCTTCCGGACCATCACCTCGGATGCGCTACAGGGCACCGCGGCGGCGAAGTTCGCGATCGACCAGGGGCTGAAGAAGCTTGCGATCATCAACGTCAACAACGACTTCGGCGTCAACATGGTGCGCGAGTTCTCCGCCGCCTTTGAGAAGCTCGGCGGCACGATCACCTCGACCACGCCTTACAACGAGAAGCAGGCATCCTATTCGTCCGAGGTCAGCGCCGCCATGGCGGGAGAACCCGAGGCTCTCTATCTTATCAGCTACCCCGTCGACGGGGCCACGATCGCGCGCGCCTGGATTTCGAGCGGCGGTCCGCAGAAATTCCTGCTGAACGACGGCATGAACTCCACTGACTTCATCCAGGCCGTCGGGGCGAAATATCTCGAAAATGCCTTTGGCACCTCGTCGGGCACCAGCGAGACCGCCTCGACCCGATACTTCAACGACAACTTCCTGGCCTTCTCCGGCGGCATCGCTCCGGACGCGCCGGCGGCCGACCGCTCCTACGATGCCGGCGCGATCGTCGCGCTTGCAATCGCCAAGGCGGGAAAGGGCGACGCGGCAGCGATCAAGGCGGCGATCCCCGGCGTCGTCGCGGCAGACGGGGAGCCTATTCACGCCGGCAAGGAGGAATTCGCCAAGGCGCTGAAGCTGATCGGCGAGGGCAAGCCCGTTCGCTACGAGGGCGTCATCGGCCCGGTCAGCTTCGACCAGTACGGCGACATCACCGGGCCGTTCCGCCTCTGGCGCATTCAGGGCGGCGAGGTCAAGACGGTCGGCGAGATGAGCGCCGACGAGGTCGGCGGCATCAAGGCCGGGCTGAACAAATAGCCGCTGGTGCGCGGCCGGGCTCGTACCGGCGAAGGCGCGGCGGGCGGACCCCGCCCGGCAGTCGGACGACGGGCCTGCCCGCCGTCTGACTTCGACGCGGGCCCCTGCCGGTGAGCGCCTAAGCAGGTTCCGGAAAAGTATGTCACGGTTTTCCGACAGAACCTGCGACAAAACAAGAGGCTAAGCAGGCGAAGCGTGGGCGAAGCCACGCAAGTCTGCTTGGTCGCCCGCAGCCCGGTGCAGGATTTCTGAAATATTAAAGAAAGATATCAGGTGGCTACTTCCGATCCTTACAACCCGTCGTCCGAAGGCGCTCAGATGGAATTCGCCGGGCGCATGTCCTATGGCGATTATCTGAAGATCGACACAATCCTCGGCGCCCAGCGGCCGCTGAGCGGTGCCCACGACGAGATGCTGTTCATCATCCAGCACCAGACCTCGGAGCTGTGGATGCGGCTGGCGATCCACGAGATCGCCGCGGCGCGCCGGGCGATCGCCGCCGACGCGCTGCCGCCGGCCTTCAAGATGCTGACCCGCGTCGCGCGCATCTTCGAACAGCTCAACAACGCCTGGGACGTGCTGCGCACGATGACGCCGAGCGAGTACACCGAGTTCCGCGGGTCGCTCGGGCAGTCCTCCGGCTTCCAGTCGTTCCAGTACCGCCAGATCGAGTACATGGTCGGCAACCGCAATCGCGCGATGCTCGGGCCGCACACCCATCGCCCCGAAGTTCTGGCGATGCTGGAGGCCGAACTCGCCGCGCCCAGTCCTCTACGACGAGGCGCTGCGGCTGCTGGCGCGAAACGGCATTCCGGTGCCGACGCAGGTGCTCGACCGCGATCTATCGATGCCCTACCTTCTGTCCGAGGCGGTCGTCGAGGCGTGGCGCGTCGTCTATCGAGGCTCCCGAGAGGTACTGGACGCTTTACGAACTGGCCGAGAAGCTCGTCGATTTCGAGGACTACTTCCGCCGCTGGCGCTTCAACCACGTCACCACGGTCGAACGGGTTATCGGCTTCAAGCGCGGCACCGGCGGCACCGGCGGCGTCAGCTATCTGAAGCGCATGCTGGAGATGGAGCTCTTTCCGGAGCTATGGCGCGTGCGAACCGTACTTTGATCCATGGACACCGCGTGATCGCCCGGAGCGTCGCGACCGCGCCGCGCCGCGCCGTCAGGTCCGGCCGAACTGCGACCGCTCGAAAACGAGCACGATCACCAGCGCGGCCATCAGCGGCACAATCAGATAGAAGAGGCGGAAGACCAGCAGCGCCGCCAGCACCGCGACCGGATCCATCTGCGGAAAACCGGCGAGGAAGACGATTTCGAGGACGCCCAGCCCTCCGGGCGCATGCGAGATCAGCGCTGTCGAGAACGAAACCAGGAACACGCCAAGGACGATCATGAAGCCCGGATTGCCGGCGGCAGGCAGCGCGAAAAAGATGATGCCGGCCGCGCCGATCAGCTCGATCGGCGCGATGAGCAACTGGCGCGCGGCGATCGACAGCCGCGGATAATGGATCACGAACTTGCCCAGCCTCAACGGTCTCAACTGAAGCCAACTGCCGAACACGTAAAGCGCGACGAGCAGCAGGAGCACGAAGCCGGTGATCCTGGTGGCCGAGACCGGCATGAAATGAACGAAGCCGTCGAAAACCTCCGGCTCGATGATGAGCAGGAATGCGCCGAGCAGCATGGTGCCGAGCACGAAGGTGAGGGAGCAGAGCGCGACGAGCACGCCCACCTCTTGGGCGGAAAGCCCTTGAGTGGCGTAGGCGCGATAACGGATGACCGCTCCCGAAAGAACCGATCCGCCGATGTTGTGCGAAAGGGCGTAAGTGGTGAAAGAGCTGATCGTGATGAAGGCGAACGGCACCTTGTGACCGAGATGGGTCAGCGCGATGTGGTCGTAACCCGCAAGGGCCATATAGGCCAGGATGGAACTGCCGCCGGCAAGCACCCATCGATGCGCCGGAATCGCGGCGAGGCTTTCGCCAAGATCGTCGAGCGATACTCCGCGAAGCTCTTTGTAAAGCAGCCAAATCGAGAAAGCGACGGCGCACAGCCCGATAGCCGGCCAGAAATACCTGCTCAATTTCATCGTACGATCATCGGGTCGCTCATCTGCCCTCCTTGACGAGACGAATGGTCCAGAGTGCCGAAGATAGGATGTCACGGCGCGCGCCGGCAAGGCGGACGCAACAATTCGGATGCGGTCTCTTGGTGATTGCGGACTCCGCTGTTATGGTCCAGGCAACACAAGATATTGGCTCCGCAGTGACGGCATGTTCCGCGCGGGGCTGGAAGGAACGTTTGGTGGAAGACCCTGAGACCGGCGCCGCGGCGCAGGCAGACGGGGTGTCCGAAACCCGACGGGCGTTTTGCGGCGCCCGTGGTGACAAGCCGCAACGGCGACCGAGGGACGCCGGGGTCCGGTTTGAGACCGCCCTGTCCGGGCAGGTGGATGGCTCCCCGACAAATGTGACGAAAGGCAGGAAGCGGCGCAAGCGCCGGCGCGGCCGCAAGGTTTTCGCGCACGACGCCTTGACGCAAGGGCGAGTCGACACGGCCGCCGCCAAGGCCGACCAGCCGACGGCAATCACTTCGGCAAAGCCCGAACTGCCCGTTCGCAACGGCTGGCTCAGCACGGCGCCCGCGATATCGCAGAGCCGGGAGGAGCCGCTCTTTGCGGCGCTCGATCTCGGAACCAATAATTGCCGGCTGCTCGTGGCGATCCCAGGCCGGCCTGGCCAGTTCAAGGTCGTCGACGCCTATTCGCGCATTGTCAGGCTGGGTGAAGGGCTGGCGGCCTCCGGCCAGCTCGGCGAGCAGGCGATGAACCGCGCCGTCGAGGCGCTGAAGGTCTGCGGCGAGAAGCTGCGGTCGCGCTCGATTCGCCGCGCCCGGCTGGTTGCCACCGAAGCGTGCCGCGCGGCCGAGAACGGGCGCAAGTTCCTCGACCGCGTCAGGGATGAAGCGGGGATAGACCTGGAAATCATCGACCGCAAGACGGAGGCGCGGCTCGCCGTCTCGGGCTGCGGCCCCCTGGTCGAGCGCGATACCGACGCCGTGGTGCTGTTCGATATCGGAGGAGGATCATCCGAGATCGCGCTGATCGACGTGTCGCGTCAGCGCACGCCGAGACTGGCCAACCATATCGTCTCATGGACCTCGCTGCCGGTCGGCGTCGTATCGCTGGCCGAGCGCTATGGCGGACGAGAGGTGACGCGCGATACTTTCGCGGCGATGGTGGCGGATGTGGCGGGCATGATCGGCGCTTTCGAGGGGCGCGATCGGATAAGTCACCTGGCAAGCGGCTCGCGTTTTCATCTGCTGGGAACATCCGGAACCGTGACGACGCTTGCCGGCGTCCATCTCGGTCTCGAACGCTACGACCGGCGGCGCGTCGATGGGCTTTGGCTGGACAATGACAATGTCGACCTCATGATTGCGAAGCTGCTGAGTTGGGATTTTCGGCAGCGGGTTGCCAACCCTTGCATCGGCGCCGATCGTGCCGATCTGGTGCTGGCCGGCTGCGCCATACTGGAGGCGATCCGCGCGCACTGGCCTGCTCCTCGGCTGAGGGTGGCCGATCGCGGCCTGCGCGAAGGCATACTGAGCGAACTCATGGCCGATGAAGGGGTCTGGCGTCGCGGCATGCGGCCGGGCGCCCGCTGGTGAGGGGCAAGACCGGAAAGCCGGGCGTCGGGCGGGTTCTCAAGACGCGGATCAAGAAAAAGAGCGGCCTGAAGGAATCATCGCGGCGCTGGCTCGAGCGCCACATGAACGATCCCTATGTGCAGAAATCGAAGGCGGAGGGTTATCGCTCGCGCTCCGCCTACAAATTGATCGAGATCGACGACAGGCATCATCTGCTCAAGCCCGGTCAAAGGGTGATCGACCTCGGCGCGGCTCCCGGCGGCTGGTGCCAGGTGGCGGCGGCGCGCACCCGCTCGACCGTCGAACGCCCGCTGGTGGTGGGCATAGACTATCTGGAGATGGATCCGGTTCCGGGTGTGACGCTGCTGAGGATGGATTTTCTCGACGACGATGCCCCGGCCCGCTTGATCGAGGCGCTGGGCGGCGATCCCGAAATGGTGCTGTCCGACATGGCGGCGCCGACCACCGGCCACCGCCGCACGGATCATCTAAGGACGATGCATCTTTGCGAGGTGGCTGCCGATTTCGCCATTTCCGTGCTGAAACCCGGTGGGCATTTTCTGGCCAAGACTTTCCAGGGCGGTACAGAGACGGACCTTCTGGCGCGCCTGAAGCAGAACTTCCGCTTCGTCCAGCACGTCAAGCCGCCTGCCTCCCGCGACGAGTTGGTCGAGCTTTACCTGCTGGCGCGGGAATTCAAGGGGCGGCAGGAAGGCTGAACCCGAGGATGGCTGTTCATGGCGGCGCGTCGCGCACCGCCAACAGCGTCACTTCGGTAGCGGCGCATCGTCCGAACTACCGCGTGGCCTGTGGCCCGAGACCGACACGCCGGCATCGGCGGGCATGGTCAGGAACGGCACGATCGCCAGCATGGTCAGGCCCGCGACGATCCAGAACGCCCATGTGAAATCCTGCGGCATCAGCGCGCCGCCATGCAGCAAGGTCCGGATCTCGAGGATGCCGCCGGCAACCGCCACGCCGAGCGCGACAGAGATCTGCTGGAATACGGACGCGATCGCTGTCGCCTGGCTGGCCTGCCGATCCGGGATGTCGGCAAACACCAGGGCGTTGGTGGAGGTGAAGAACAGGGACCGCAGGAAGCCCGCGCCGATCAGTACGGCGATGATGACGGCAGACGGAGTCTCAGCCGTGAACAGCCCGTTTGCCGCGATGAAAGCGGCCGCCAGCAGCGCGGAACTGATCAGCACGGTGCGGAATCCGCCCAGCCGCAATGTGGTTTTAGCAAGGAATTTCATGCCGATGGCGCCGAATGCGGAAGCGAAGGTCAGCATGCCGGACTGGAATGGCGTCATGCCGAAGCCAAGCTGGAACATCAGCGGCAGCAGGAAGGGCACGGCGCCGTTGCCGATGCGGAAGATCGAGCCGCCGACGACCGCGGCGCGGAAGCCGGAATTGCCGAAGAGACGAAGGTCGAGGATCGGAAACGGCGCGCGGCGTGCGTGGCGAAGATAGAGGAGGGTGGACGCAACGCCGAAGCCGAGCGTGATTATTCCGACGATCGGCGGCAGCGCCGGCAGGCTGACCACTGAAAGTCCAAACACGACGCCGGAGGCGGCGATGCCGGACAGCACGAATCCGGGTACGTCGAGCGGCGGAGCACCGGACAGTTCGACTTCGGGGAGGAATTTGCCGGCGAGCCAGATGCCGGCGAGCCCGATCGGCACATTGATCAGGAAGATCCAGTGCCAGCTGAAGAACGTCGTGATGAAACCGCCGACCGGCGGACCGACCAGCGGACCGATCAGGCCGGGCACCGTGAGCCAGGCCATGGCGGCGACCAGTTCGCGGCGCGGTGTGGCTCTCACCAGCACCAGCCGGGCCAATGGCGTCATCATCGCTCCGCCCAGTCCCTGCAGCGAACGGGCGGCCACGAAGGAAAACAGCGACCCCGACATGGCGCAAGCGATCGAGCCGGCGACAAAGACACCGATCGCGACCCGGAAAACGCGCTTGGCGCCGAACCGGTCGCCCATCCAGCCGCTGATCGGGATGAAGACGGCGAGCGAGACGAGATAGGCGGTGAGCGCCAGTTTGAGCGCGATCGGGCTGGTGCCGATGTCGGTGGCGATGGCCGGCAGCGACGTCGAGATCACGGTCGAATCCATGTTTTCCATGAACAGGGCGACCGCGAGAATAAGCGGAACCGTGCGTTGCAACTTGGGCGTTCCGGTTGGCTGCTTGGCCCGTGCGAATGCGGACCGGCGAGTGATTCACATGTAGCCCAGGCGGCGGCGGGGACAACCCGCCAGTTCCGACAAGACGCCGCGCCACGTCGATCCGCCGGTCGCGGCGGCGGGCGGATCGGTAATGCTCGTCCATACCGGTTGCGTGTTGCCGGGCGGGATAAGGATTTGCCGGACATCCATCGCTGTGCAATCGCCGCGCAAGGCGGCTTTCCAAGCCGCCGCAGACGTGTTACGAGCCGGCGCCAATCCTGAATGGGGACTTCGGAAAGCCGGCGCCGGCCAAAGGCTCAGCGCCCGCTCCACGTTTTGAGGCGAGGCAATGGCGCAGATCATCGAAACCGCAACCGGCGCACTCGCCCTGACTTTCGACGACGTGCTGCTTCAGCCGGGCCATTCGGAAGTGCTGCCCGGCGAGGCCGATCTGGCCACGCGCATTGCCGGCGACATCGACCTCAATATCCCGATTCTCTCGGCGGCGATGGATACTGTGACCGAAGCGCGGCTCGCCATTGCCATGGCGCAGGCGGGCGGCATCGGCGTCATCCACCGCAATTTCACACCTGCCGAACAGGCGGAGCAGGTGCGGCAGGTGAAGAAATTCGAGTCCGGCATGGTGGTCAATCCGGTCACGATCGGGCCCGACGCCACGCTCGCCGAGGCGCGGGCGCTGATGCGCGCGCACGGCATTTCGGGCATTCCGGTCGTCGAGGGCAGCGGCAAGATCGGCCGGCTGGTCGGCATCCTCACCAATCGCGACGTCCGATTCGCCACCGATCCGGCGCAGCGGGTCTACGAACTGATGACCCGCGACAAGCTGATCACGGTGACGGAGAATGTCGAGCAGACCGAGGCCAAGCGGCTCCTGCACCAGCACCGGATCGAAAAGCTGCTGGTCGTCGACGGTTTCGGCAACTGTGTCGGCCTTATCACCGTCAAGGACATCGAAAAGTCGCAGCTCAACCCGAATGCGACGAAGGATGCGCAGGGCCGCCTGCGCGCGGCCGCGGCCACCAGCGTCGGCGAGGACGGTTTCGAGCGCGCCGAGCGGCTGATTGACGCCGGCGTCGACCTGCTCGTCATCGATACCGCGCACGGCCATTCCCAGCGCGTGCTTGACGCCGTGACGCGCGCCAAGAAGCTCTCCAATTCGGTGCGCATCATGGCCGGCAACATCGCCACCGCCGCCGGCGCGCAGGCCCTGATCGACGCCGGCGCCGACGCGGTCAAGGTCGGCATCGGGCCGGGCTCGATCTGCACGACCCGCATCGTCGCGGGCGTCGGCGTTCCTCAGCTTTCAGCGATCATGTCGGCGGTCGAGACCGCGCAAAAGGCGGGCGTGACGGTGGTCGCCGACGGCGGCATCAAATTTTCCGGCGATCTCGCCAAGGCGCTGGCGGCCGGCGCCGGGGCGGCCATGATAGGCTCGCTGCTCGCCGGCACCGACGAAAGTCCGGGCGAGGTCTATCTCTACCAGGGCCGCTCCTTCAAAGCCTATCGCGGCATGGGCTCGGTGGGTGCGATGGCGCGCGGCTCGGCCGACCGCTACTTCCAGGCGGAGGTGCGCGACAGCCTGAAGCTGGTGCCGGAAGGCGTCGAGGGACAGGTGCCCTACAAGGGTCCGGTGTCCGGCGTTCTTCACCAGCTCGCCGGGGGGCTGCGCGCCGCGATGGGCTATGTCGGGGCGCGCACGCTTGCCGAACTTCAGGAGCGCGCCATTTTCGTGCGCATCTCGAATGCGGGCCTGCGCGAGAGCCACACGCATGACGTGACAATTACCCGCGAAAGCCCGAACTATCCGGGCGGGATGTAGGGCTGATTGAATGAGCAGGCCGGCAGGTCGGATTGGTAGGTGGCGACTACGCCGCCAATAGTCGCCGCATCTCCTCCTCGAAGGCGAAGCAGAGTTGCGCAGCCTCTTCGTCGGGCAGCCACAGCACCATCTGCGGCACGATCTTGCGGTAGAGCCGCACGCTGTCCTCGTCCCAGGGCAGTGTCTTTGCCGCCCGTGCTTCGGCGATCAGCCGGTGCAACCTGGCGCGCACGCGGTCGGGATCGCCTTGGTAATAGACTGTCGGCGTGTATTCCTCGAAGAGTTCGGGCTCCTCGCTGCCGAAAAGGTCGAGCTGATTTCTGCGGGCCATGGCTTTGCCGATCCAATTCGTACCCGCACTATGCCGAAACCGGAATTGGCTACATAATGGCGCCGACCCGACTTATCCCCGTCTTTCCTAGGGGGCCGGCAGCAGTCTCTTACTCCCGGCCTACCACCGACGCCTCTGCGTGAGCGCGACACATGCGAGCGCGACCAACAAAGTTGTTACGCCTACCGTTACAATACCCGCGGGCGTGATCCGGGCACTACTTTGCAGTGAAATGCTTTTGCCGACCCGCAGGATGAAGTTCGTTCTTATCTCCTCCGGATGAGTTGGAATATCGCTATCGATGGGTGGATTTGTGTCAGTCATCCAACAATCTCCTTACCGTCATCGCAGGCCAGTTTTCCCCAAATGTATTCTTGTGGCATGACTGTGAAGGCCAATGAACTGCAATTGGGCATTGCGCCATTTTGGGAGGTTAAATATGGCGGGGCGCATATGATCTGGCATGACACGCGCCTCAGAGGCCAAGCACCGAACATCGCACCCAACACCTACACCGTCAACGACACAGTCGACCTGACCACTCGATTGGATGTAATACTCACTATGTGCGGAGCCAGGTGGCCGCGATAAGCTGCCCGTTATGTGCCACGGGAAGGTTTCGGCCAGCAGATGTCATCATGCGTCACTGGGCGGCCTTCAGCCTGGCGGTCGCCTTGATTGCTCTACCGCGCCAGATCGAAAACCGCGATCTTGCGCCGGTCGAATTTGAGCGCGATTTCGCCGCGCACCAGCTTCGCCGCGAGGTCGCCGAACACCACGCGCCGCCAGCCATGCATGGCCGGCACATCGGCCTGCTCGCCTTCGGCGGCGATGCGGTCGATGTCGTCGACGGAGGCCAGGACCTTGGCGGCGACGCCTTCCTTTTCAGCAACCTGACGCAGCAGCACCTTGAGGAGTTCGGCGGCCGCGCCGGAACCTTCCGGCGCCTGCGCGCCCTTCGGCAATTTCGGCATCTGGTCTTTCGGCAGCGCCAGTGCCGCGTTCACCACCTGCAACAGGGCGCTCGCCGTCGCAGAGCGCTCCCAGCCCTTGGGGATCGTGCGCAGGCGGGCAAGGGCCGTCGGATCGCGCGGCTGCTGCTGGGCGATCTCATAAATGGCGTCGTCCTTGACGATGCGCCCGCGCGGCACGTTCTTCTCGCGCGCCTCGCGTTCGCGCCAGGCCGCGACGGTTTGCAGCACGGCCAGTTCCTGGGGTTTGCGCACACGCATCTTCAGACGCTTCCAGGCGTCCTCGGGATCCGGATCGTAAGTTTCGCGCGACGTTAGAACTTCCATCTCCTCGGTAAGCCAGCTCGCACGCTTCTCGCGCTCCAATTCGGAGGCGAGATGGTGGTAGATGTCGATCAGGTGGGTGACGTCGGCCAGCGCGTAGGCAAGCTGCTTGTCGGAGAGCGGCCTGTGGCGCCAGTCGGTGAAGCGCGACGATTTGTCGATTTGCGTTCCGGTGATCTTCTGGACGAGCTGGTCGTAGGACACGCTGTCGCCGAAGCCGCAGACCATCGCGGCCACCTGGGTGTCGAAAATCGGATGCGGGATCAGGCCGCCGAGATGGTGGATGATTTCAATGTCCTGCCGGGCGGCGTGGAACACCTTCATGATCGATTCGTTCGCCATCAGCGAGAAGAAGGGGGCGAGATCGAGCCCCGGCGCGAGCGGATCGACCAGGGCAGTCACGCCCGGCGCCGCCATCTGGATCAGGCACAATACGGGCCAGTAGGTTGTCTCGCGAATGAATTCCGTGTCGATCGTCACGAAGTCTGACTTCGCCAGCGCGGCGACGGCGGTCTCGAGTTCGGAGCTTGTTGTAACGACGTGCATCAAAAATATCTTTGGTCATGGCAGTGTCATGGCTTATTCACAGCCGGGACGAACTTCGTCAAGCCGCCGGACCCCTATCGCATCGGCGTAGTTGCGCGGCCGAACTTAGGCGGCGCCCCTACCGGCCGCCATCCTTCCTGCCGCCGTTGCCGGTCTGCCGGGCGAGGCGGGCGAAGATGGTGGATGTGCGAAGGAGCGCGATGAAGCGGCCGCGCCGTTCGGCTGGCACGCTCGAGCGTACGCCCATGCGGTAGAGAATGATGAAGATGAAAACCACATAGACTGCCGCGATGAAGGTGAATAGTGCGTTCGGGCCGAACTTTTCCATCGCGAATGAGGCCGAAAACGGGCCGCCGATCGCTCCGAAGGAGTAGAACAGCATCAGCGCGGCATTGACCAGCACGAATTCGCCCGGTCCGGCGCGATCATTGGCGTGCGCGGCCGACAGCGAGAAAAGCGGCATGGCGAATGAGCCGAAGATAAAAACAAGGACGAAATTCGCGAGCGCATCGCCCCCGGCGAGAAAGGCCAGAGCGAGCGCCGTCAGGAATGCGCCGACGGTTGAGCCGAGCAGCACGATGCGGCGGTCCCACCGGTCCGAGAGATAGCCAAGCGGGTACTGGATGATGGCGCCGCCGATGATGCCGACGCTTACGAAGGTGACGACGTCGGCGACCGACATGCCGAGCTCCTCCGCGTAGACGGGCGAAAGCGTGCGGAACGAGCTGTTGGTGACGCCCACCGCGATGCAGCCGATGCAGCCAAGCGGCGAGATGCGGAAGACGCGGCGCAGATCGAGCTTGACATCGTCCGGCGGGGTCGGATTGGAGCGGTCGCCGAGCGAGACCGGCACCAGCGAAAGCGTGATCATGATCGACATGATGGCGAAGATGGTGAAACCGCCGGTGCCGAACACCGGGATCAGGAACTGCGCGCCGGTCACGGAGCCGATGTCGACCATGCGGTAGAGCGCCAGCACCCGGGCGCGCTGCTCGTTCGGCGCGCCGGAGTTCAGCCAGCTTTCGATCACCGTGAACAGGCCGGCGAAGCAGAAACCGGTGGCGAAGCGGATGACCGACCACATCACCGGGTCGATGACCAGCACCAGCACCAGCGTCCCGGCGGACGCGATCGCGGCGAGCGCGGAGAAGGCGCGCACATGGCCGACCGCCTTCATGATACGGCCGATCGCCAGGCAGCCGAGCAGGAAGCCGCCGAAATAGGCGGTGCCCATGAAGCCGATCATCGTCGGCGAAAATCCCTCCTGCGCGCCGCGCAGCGCGATCAGCGTGCCCTGCAGCCCGTTGCCGCCGAGCAGTATGCCGGCGGCGGTGAGGAGGGGAATGAGCGGGCGAATGGTGGACATGAAATCCTGGTCGCTGCCGGGAGAGACTTTTCGTATAGGTGCGGCGCCGCTCGAAGACCATGCGCCACACCGGGTTCGCAATGGTCCAATTCACGGTTGCCAATTATTGCCGTTGCTCCCACCAGGCTCGTTCCGGGAAATCGCAGGAACGAAGATTTGAATATCCCGCTCCTGACAGGACGAAGGAAGCGCCGGCACCCCAACGGGCGACGCCATTCAGCCGCTGCCTTGACAAACGGCACCTCCCATGCGCTTTTCCGCGCGAATTTCGGGCCGCGCGCCTTGCCGCAACGGCCGATCCAGGACTCCTTTGCCGGAAAACAGAACATGCACCGTTACCGCAGCCACACCTGCGCACAATTGAGGAAAACGGAAGTCGGGCAGGCCGTGCGCCTGTCGGGCTGGGTCCATCGCGTCCGCGACCATGGCGGGCTTCTCTTCATCGACCTGCGCGACCATTACGGCATTACCCAGATCGTCGCCGATCCCGACTCGCCGGCATTCGAGGCGGCCGAAAAGATCCGTGGCGAGTGGGTCATCCGCGTCGACGGCGAGGTGAAGGCGCGCAGCGCCGAAGCGGTCAATCCCAACCTGCCGACCGGCGAGATCGAGCTTTTCGCGCGCGAGATCGAGGTGCTGTCGGCGGCCAGGGAACTGCCGCTGCCGGTGTTCGGCGAGCCTGACTATCCCGAGGACATAAGGCTGAAATACCGCTTCCTCGACCTGCGCCGCGACACACTGCACAAGAACATCGTGGCGCGCACGAAGATCATCGCCGAGATGCGCGGCCGCATGGGCGAGGCGGGCTTCACCGAGTTTTCCACGCCGATCCTGACCGCCTCCTCGCCCGAAGGCGCGCGCGACTTCCTCGTGCCGTCGCGCATCCATCCGGGCAACTTCTACGCGCTGCCGCAGGCGCCGCAGCAGTACAAGCAGCTCATCATGGTGTCGGGCTTCGACCGCTATTTCCAGATCGCGCCCTGCTTCCGCGACGAGGACCCGCGCGCCGACCGGCTGCCCGGCGAATTCTACCAGCTCGACCTCGAAATGAGCTTTGTCGAACAGGATGACGTGCTGTCCACGATGGAGCCCGTGCTGCGCGGCGTGTTCGAGAGGTTCGCCGAGGGCAAGCCGGTGACGCAGGAATTCCCGCGCATCGCCTATGAAGACGCCATGCGCAAATACGGCTCGGACAAGCCGGACCTGCGCAACCCGATCGAAATGCAGAACGTATCGGAACATTTCAGGGGCTCCGGCTTCAAGGTTTTCGCCGGCATTCTGGCCAATGACCCGAAGGCGGAAGTCTGGGCCATTCCGGCAAAGCAGTACATCCGCGAATAGGTCGGTGGCACGGGACCAATCGGTAGGGCGGCGTGTGATCGCATGAATGCCTGGGCACAAGGAGAAAGTCAGCCTGGTCTAGGCTACATTTACTGGCGTCCCGATGAGACTATCGACATCGTGAAGGCTAGGGGACAAGACGCTGAGGGCTATTCCGGCCACGAAATGGGTCCGATCGCCAAGAACATTGGACCGGATCGTTCAGAAGCAATCCGCAAGCAACTTGACCTACGGCCCGGCGATGCCGCGTTCTTCGTCGCCGGCGATCCGAAAAAATTCGTCGCCTTCGCGGGCGCGGCGCGCACCCGCGCCGGCGAGGAACTGAATCTGGTCGACCGCGACCGCTTCGCGCTTTGCTGGATCGTCGACTTCCCGTTCTTCGAGTGGAACGAGGACGAGAAGAAAATCGACTTCGCCCATAATCCGTTCTCCATGCCGCAGGGCGGCATCGACGCGCTGCAACGGCGAGGAGCCGCTGGGCATCAAGGCGTTCCAGTACGACATGGTGTGCAACGGCTTCGAGATCGCATCGGGCGGCATTCGCAACCACCTGCCGGAGACAATGGTCAAGGCGTTCGAAATGGTCGGTCTCGACCGCGAGACCGTGGAGGAGCGGTTCGGCGGCCTCTACCGTGCCTTCCAGTATGGCGCGCCGCCACATGGCGGCATGGCGGCCGGCATCGACCGCATCGTCATGCTTCTGGTCGGGGCGAAGAACCTGCGCGAAGTCACGATGTTCCCGATGAATCAGCAGGCCTATGACCTGTTGATGAACGCGCCGGCGCCGGCCACGCCGACGCAGCTCCGCGAATTGTCGCTGCGCGTGGTGGCGGACAAGAAACCCGCCTGATCCATCAAGAAAAAGGCACGGCGCGCGGCCGGGTACTTGACCGGTAGTGCCGCCCCTCATCTGCCTGCCGGCATCTTCTCCCCGCAAGCGGGGCGAAGACCGACGGCCGCAACGAAGGCGCGCTTTTCTGCCACGTTGGCTATTGGCGAAATCCTTGAAGAGAGCGTCCTTCGCCCCGCTTGCGGGGAGAAGATGCCGGCAGGCAGATGAGGGGCGGCACTACCGGTCAAGGTTGTGAGGCGCCGTATTAGAAACCTGTTCCAACTAATTGTTTTCGTTTGCCGTCACGGCGACGCTAAGCGTCTTGGTGAGGTCCAGGGGATTTGCCATTCCCGCCGCCATGATTTGCGCGAAGGGCACCGGCGCGGCCGGCGCGGCGGTTATTTCAAGGCTCTTCGGATCATCGAGAAATTTCGTGACCGCCGCGGTTATCGCCGACGACAGTTCCGGATTGTTGAGTTGCGCCGTCATGAACGGCACGATCGCCTTTGCCTGGTTCCTGATGTCGTCAGGCTTCATCTTCTGCATGCCGGCGACATAGTCGATGACCCTGTTGGTAAGCGAGTCATCATCCCAGCGCAGGGTTGCGGTTTGGAAAGTGAGCTGCTGCATCAGCCCCAGCATCGCAAGTCCCTGGGCTGAATTGTCGGCGCCTTCCGGCTGCGCCGCCATCTGCTTCTGCATCTCCTGCAATGACTTGATGAAGTCGGGCGTGTAGCCGCCGACGTCGAAGGTCATGCCGAAAGTGCCTGCGTCGTCGACGGTGATGTCGTATTGCGAGAAGCCCATGCGCCCATCCGTCGGCTGCCAGCTTCCGGCCAACTCCATACTGCCGCTAATCGTCTGGTAGCCCAGCGCTTCGATCGTTGCCTTGGATTGCGGATCTTCCACGAGCGTGAGGTCGGCGGTGAACCTTTCAAGCCCGCCCGAGAACTCCATCGGCTTGCCCTCGGCCGGCTCGGTGACCGCAGCGTTCAGGTTTTGCATCGAGAAGGCAGTCTTGTCCCCGATCTTGACATTGAGGCTGGAGAGCGCGGCTGCTTCGTAAAATACCAGGTTGGCAAGCGGACCGTTCGCTCCCGGCGCCGGCAGCCTGACGCCGGTGAGTTTGAGCGGGCTGATCTCGACCGTCGCGCCCTCATGGGTCCTGGTGTAGGCGTCGCTGCTGACAGTCTCGATCCGATAGCCGCCCGCGTCCTCGCTGACGCCTTCCATATGAATATTGCCGAGCTCGATCGAATCGGGACTTCCGGCCGTTGTCAGTTTCACGCCTTCAAGGGTGAAAGCGGAAGCGTCGCCATTGACCGCGGTCCAGGTCAGTTCCATTCCCTGTTGGGACATGAGCTGCTTGAAACGATCGGCGACCGCGTTGGCGTCCTGCGTCCAGGCGCTTGTCGCCGCGGCCATGATAACAAATGCAGAAAGGCTTAGCTTGCTGAAAAGATGATCGTGCATGGACATAGTCGTTCCCTGAGATTGCAGACACTGCTTCTTAGTTGCCTGCGCCCCGATCTAATAGAACTGGTTCGGAAAAGGCACCCGCCGCACCTTGGTCAAAAAACACGAAGAAACGCAAGAAGCGTCCGACCGCGCCTGGCGATTGCCTGACAAATCGCTACGGCCGGACTTGCCGCGAATCACCCTGCTGGAGTAACCCACCGCATGGGCAAGGAACTCCCGCCGCCTGGGTCCGGCGGCGATTCGATAGAGCCGGTCGACCTCAAGAAGGCGCTTGAGGAGCGCTACCTTGCCTATGCGCTGTCGACCATCATGCACCGGGCGCTGCCGGATGTGCGCGACGGACTTAAGCCGGTGCACCGCCGCATCATGCACGCCATGCGGCTGCTCAGGCTCAATCCCGACCAGGGTTTCGCCAAATGCGCCCGCATTGTCGGCGATGTGATGGGAAAGTTCCATCCGCATGGCGACCAGTCGATCTACGACGCGCTGGTGCGCCTCGCGCAGGATTTCGCGGTGCGCTACCCGTTGGTCGACGGGCAAGGCAATTTCGGCAATATCGACGGCGATAACGCGGCCGCCATGCGCTACACCGAAGCGCGCATGACCGAAGTGGCGACGGCGCTGCTGGAAGGCATCAACGAGGACGCCGTCGATTTCCGCCCGACCTACAATGAGGAGGACGAGGAGCCGGTCGTGCTGCCCGGCGCGTTTCCGAACCTGCTGGCCAACGGCTCCTCGGGGATAGCCGTCGGAATGGCGACCTCCATCCCGCCGCACAACGCGGCGGAACTGTGCGACGCCGCCTTGCACCTCATCGAAAAGCCCGACGCGAGCGTGGCCGATCTCCTGCTTTTCGTGCAGGGTCCGGATTTCCCGACCGGCGGGATTATCGTCGACAGCCGTGAACTCGATCCTGGAAGCCTATGAGACCGGCCGTGGCGGCTTTCGCGTGCGCGCTCGCTACGCGACGGAGGACCAGGGCAGGGGGACCTGGCAGATCGTCGTGACCGAAATCCCTTACCAGGTGCAGAAGGCGCGCCTGATCGAGAAGATCGCCGAGCTGCTCACCGCCCGTAAATTGCCGCTTCTGGAAGACGTGCGTGACGAGAGCGCCGAGGACGTCCGCCTCGTTCTGGTGCCGAAGAGCCGGACGGTCGATCCCAGCCTGCTGATGGAGTTGGTCTACAAGCTGACCGATCTGGAAATCCGCTTCCCGCTCAACATGAATGTGCTGTCGCGCGGCAAGGTGCCCAATGTGCTGTCGCTGAAAACGGCGCTGCGCGAATGGCTGGAGCATCGCAAGGAAGTGCTCGTCCGCCGTTCGCGGCATCGGCTGGGTGAGATCGAAAAGCGGCTGGAAATCCTCGCGGGCTACCTGGTCGCCTATCTCAACCTCGACGAGGTAATCCGGATCATCCGCGAAGAGGACGAGCCGAAACAGATAATGATGGCGCGGTGGTCGCTCACCGACAACCAGGCCGAAGCCATCCTCAACATGCGGCTGCGGGCGCTCCGCAAGCTCGAGGAATTCGAGATCCGCAAGGAGTTCGACGGGCTCACCGCCGAGAAGACCCAGATCGAGGCGCTGCTGGCATCCGAGGCAAAGCAGTGGCAGACGGTTGCCTGGCAGGTCCAGAAGGCGCGCCGCGATTTCGGACCCGAGCAGAACCCGGAGCTGGGCAGGCGCCGCACCACCTTCGCCGACGCGCCGGAACATGACGACACCCAAATCCACCACGCCATGGTCGAGAAGGAGCCGATCACGGTCGTGGTGTCGGCCAAGGGCTGGCTGCGCGCGTTGCGGGGCCACCTCACGGACCTGTCCCTCCTGACCTTCAAGGAGGGCGACAGCCTCAAACTTGCCTTCCCGGCCCAGACGACCGACAAGATTCTCGTCTTTACGACCGGGGGAAAGTTCTACACGATCGGCGCCGACCGGCTGCCGGGCGGGCGGGGCCACGGCGAACCGATCCGCATCATCGTCGACATGGAAAACGACCAGGACATTGTGACGGCGTTTGTCCACGACCCGTCGCGCAGGCTGCTACTCGTCTCGCGCGAGGGGAACGGTTTCGTCGTGCCGGAGAAGGAAGTCGTCGCCAACACCCGCAAGGGCAAGCAGGTCATGAATGTTCGGCCGCCCGACGAGGCGTGCCGCTGCGTGCCGGTCAGTGGCGATCATGTCGCAATCATTGGCGAAAACCGCAAGTTGCTGGTGTTTCCGCTGCTCCAGATAACGGAGATGGTGCGCGGCAAGGGCGTGCGGCTGCAACGCTACAAGGACGGCGGCGTGCTCGACGTCAAGCTCTTCGCGCTCGACCAGGGCCTGAGCTGGCAGGATTCGTCCGGCCGCACGTTTACCCGGACCAGGGCGGAACTGACCGAATGGACGGGCGACCGCGCCGGCGCCGGGCGGATGGTGCCGAAGGGCTTTCCCAGGACCGGCAGGTTTGGCTGAGATCGGAGTTCGTCGCGATTGGACTACATTTGGTTGCGAGACGTGTTCTCGGAAGGCTGAGACCATGACCGTGGATATTTTCTTCTTGGTACGTCCTGCCGCTTGCAATCGCAGCGGTCGCCTTCGGCTGGGTCGCATACGATCGAAACAAGGACCGGCAGCGCCTTCATCCCGGCGAGTAGCGCGGTCAAGGGCCAAAGTCGAATTGCGGTTCGCCAGAATTGCGCAGAAACTGACAAAACCGCGCTCCACTGCGAAGGACGCTTCGCCAACAGCAAAAAAATCGGGAGGCTATTGCCATGTGCAAGGTGTTTGCCGGACAGGATCCGGAAGGCTATCGGCCCGTAAATCGCTCCGTTCGCATCGGCGGGCACTCTACCAGCATACAGCTTGAGGCGGCGTTTTGGACGTTGCTCGACGAGATCGCACGCGAAGAGGGCTTTACCACGCCGAAGTTTCTGTCGAAACTTTACGACGAAGCCATTGAGATAAATGGAGAAATGCAGAACTTCGCTTCGATGCTGCGCACCACCTGCGTGCTCTATCTGCGCGACCAGCGTTCGGCGAGCCGTGAAATCGCGTATGAGAAGGGACGTTCGTCCGTTCTAAGCCGGCATCTTTGACAAGCCGCGTCTCGGCCCGTCGGTACCGAGTAGGACGGAATTTGGCCCGCCCATACCGTACGCGGCCTAAAATTATGTCGCCGCGTCTTGCCGCGGGCTACGCGCCTTCATACCTCTTAGCCGTTAGCGCTTGCTTTGGTGGCAGCCGGAGCCTTCAGAACCAAATATCGCGCCCTATCTGGTTGAAGCGAATGAATATCGATCAGACCTTGCGGTCAGTCGTGGCCTTGCGCTCCTCGATTCCGGATGACGCCTTCACGGTGGCGACGTTGGGCACCCGGAGGGAAGGCAGCGGCGTGGTCATTGGCGAGGACGGACTGGTTCTCACGATAGGTTATCTGATCGTTGAAGCCGAAGCGATCTGGCTGACCGGCAGCAATGGGCGCGTGGTTCCCGCGCACGCGCTTGCCTATGATCAAGAAACCGGGTTCGGCTTGGTGCAGGCGCTCGGCCAGCTTGGCCTCGCCCCGCTGGATTTCGGCGACTCCGCCAAAGCAGAGGTAGGCGATCCGGTCGTTCTTGCCGACGGAAACGGCCGATCCGTCCGTGCGAGCATCCTGGCCAAGCAGGAGTTCGCCGGCTATTGGGAATATCTGCTGGAAGAGGCGATCTTTACGGCGCCCGCACATCCTTGGTGGGGTGGCGCGGCTCTCATCGATTCGAATGGCAAGCTCCTGGGGATCGGCTCGCTGCTCCTTCAGATGGTAAGCCGAAACGAAGAACTCGCGGACATCAATATGGTGGTGCCGATCAACCTGCTGAAGCCTATTCTCAATGATCTGCTCAGTCGGGGTCAGGTAAACAAGCCGCCGCGGCCGTGGCTAGGGACTTTTTCCGCCGAAAAGAACGGCAAGGTCGTGGTGATGAGCGTGTCCGATGAAGGTCCGGCCGATAAAGCGGGCCTGCGCCAGGGCGACATCATCTCGGATATCCGGGACAGTCAGGTTGACAGCCTGGCCGATTTCTACCGCAAGGTGTGGAAGAGCGGCTCCGCGGGCGCGGAAATTCCCATGAGGGTGGTGCGTGACGGCCGCGAAGCATGGCTGCGCGTCAAGTCGGCGGACCGCGCCAGCTTTCTGCGAAAGCCGCAACTTCAGTAGCAGCCGGTATCCACCGTATTGAGGCGTTCGCCAGGACGGCTATCATGGCTCTTAGGCTTGGCGGCTACGCGGGCACCGGGAGGACAGATGGATAGCGACGATTTCCGGGCCTGGTCGGCGAAGGCGGCTAGTTGGGGCGCAGATTACCGCGAGACGATCCGCGACCGTCCGGTGCGCGCCGCCACGCGGCCGGGCGAGATCGCGGCTCTGCTTCCCGCCTCGCCGCCGGAGTTGGCGGAACCGATGGAGGCGATTTTCGCCGATTTCGAGCGCACGATACTGCCGGGCATGACCCACTGGCAGCATCCGCGCTTTTTTGCCTATTTCCCGGCCAACGCGGCGCCGGTCTCCGTCATTGCCGAATACCTCGTCTCGGCGATGGCCGCGCAATGCATGCTTTGGCAGACATCGCCGGCTGCCACCGAACTCGAGACGCGGATGACCGACTGGATGCGTCAGGCGCTGGGCCTTCCGGCCCGCTTCGCCGGCGTAATCCAGGATTCGGCGTCCTCGGCAACGCTTGCCGCAGTGCTTACCATGCGGGAGAGGGCGCTCGACTGGGGCGGCAATCGCGCGGGACTGTCCGACAAGCCGGCGCTCAGGGTCTATTGCTCGGATCAGGTTCACACCTCGATCGATCGGGCAATCTGGATTTCAGGCATCGGGGAGGAGAATTCTGATAAGGCTTCCTCGAAGCGGCGCGCTGCGCGGAATGGACGAGGAGGCTCTGAAAGCGGCCATTCTGCGCGACCGCGAGGCCGGTCATCTGCCCTGCGGCGTCATTGCCAGCGTCGGCGGCACCAGCGTCGGCGGCACGGACAATGTTGGAGCTGTTTGCGACGTCGCCCACGCGCACGGCCTCTATGTGCATGTTGACGCCGCCTGGGCCGGATCAGCCATGATCTGCCCGGAATTCAGGCATTTCTGGCAAGGCGCCGAGGACGCCGATTCGATCGTCTTCAACCCTCACAAATGGCTGGGCGCGCAATTCGATTGTTCGATCCAGTTCGTAGCCGATCCCGGCAGCCTGCTGAAAACACTGGCGATACGGCCGGAATTCCTGAAGACGCATGGCCGCGACGGCATCATCGACTATTCGGAATGGTCGGTCCCGCTCGGCCGCCGCTTTCGGGCGCTGAAGCTGTGGTTCCTGCTGCGCGCCCACGGCCTTTCGGGCCTGCGCGCCATGATCCGCAACCATGTCGCATTAAGTCACGGTCTGGCGGCGAGGCTCTCGGCGCTGCCGGATTTCGAGATCGTAACCGCGCCCATGCTGTCGCTGTTTTCGTTCCGGCACCTGCCGGCGGCGGGCGTGGACACCGATGCTCACAACCTTGCCTTGCTGAATGAAATCAACCAGGACGGGCGAATCTACCTGACGCAGACCCGTGTGGACGGTCAGGTTGCGATTCGCTTCCAGGTCGGCCAGTTCGAAACCTCCGCCGAGGATGTCGACATGGCCTTTGCTGTGATTGTCGAGACAGCGGCGCGCCTGGCGTGACCAGCCAGCAATGGTGCGGTTTTCGAGTTTCGGCCGCGATGCCTTCGATATCCGACTTCCGATCGTTTTCGTTTTCGGCTAAAATCAAGAAAAACGAAAGCCGGAGGACGAGCATGTATATGTCGCCGCGCCACTCCGAAATCCTGCAGATGGCGAAGGATAACGGCCGCGTGCTGGTCGACGACCTCGCAACGCATTTCGGCGTAACGCCGCAGACCATACGCAAGGATCTCAATGATCTGTGCGAGCAGAGGCTGCTTTCGCGCGTTCATGGGGGCGCGCTATTTCCCTCCGGCATCGCCAATGTCGAGTATGAGGCCCGGCGCAAGATCGCCGCCTCGGAGAAGGAGTCGATCGGCCGGGCGGCCGCGCGCATCATCCCCGACAACGCGTCGCTCTTCATCAATATCGGCACGACAACCGAAGAGGTCAGCAAGGCGCTGCTGGATCATTCAGGGCTCATGGTCATCACAAACAATATCAATGTTGCCAATAGGATGCGGGTTTTTCCCGGAATAGAGGTGGTGATTGCCGGCGGCGTCGTTCGCGGCTCCGACGGTGGCGTGGTAGGCGAGGCGGCGGTCGATTTCATCAAGCAATTCAAGGTCGACTACGCGGTGATCGGCGCTTCGGCGATCGACCAGGACGGCGCATTGCTTGATTTCGATTTTCGAGAGGTGAAGGTCGCGCAAGCGATCATCGCCAATGCCCGCCATGTCATTCTGGTCTCCGACGCCACCAAGTTCGAGCGCACCGCCCCGGTGCGGATCGGACACTTGTCGCAGGTCGACACCTTCATCACCGACCGCTGCGATCTGCCGGCGGTACGGCGCATCTGCCAGGACAACGAAGTCGAACTCATCGAGACGGCCGCGCCGGGCGACAGCGCCTGACGCGAGCTTGACGTTGGGGCAGTATTCGCCGACGGTATTTCGTTTGACATTCGATATTATTTCGAAATAATCACCCCATCTTTCGTTGCAACAAGAAATGCTGCATTGCGAAAGCGGGGAGGTCGGGTTGGACGCCGGTGCAATCCACGATATTTTCGTTATCGGCGGCGGCATCAACGGATGCGGTATCGCGCGCGACGCGGCTGGACGCGGCTACTCCGTTTTGCTCTGTGAAATGAATGATTTGGCGAGCGGGACATCCTCCGGCTCGACCAAGCTGATCCATGGCGGACTGCGCTATCTGGAACACTATGAGTTCCGGCTGGTGCGCGAGGCGCTGATGGAGCGCGAAGTGCTGTGGAAGATGGCGCCGCACATCATCTGGCCGATGCGGTTCGTCTTGCCGCATGCCGAGGGCCTGCGGCCGGCCTGGCTTCTGCGCCTTGGCCTGTTTCTCTACGACCATATTGGCGGGCGCAAGCTGCTGCCGGCGACCAGAACGCTCGACATGACGCGCGATCCGGCCGGCAAACCATTGAAACCCTTGTTCAAGCGCGCGTTCGAGTATTCGGATGGCTGGGTCAATGACGCTAGGCTGGTGGTGCTGAACGCGCGCGACGCCGCCGACCGCGGAGCGACGATCCGCACCCGCACGAAGGTGGTGAGCGCGCGGCGTGAGCAAGGACTTTGGTCGGTCACGATCGAGGATGCTCGCACAAGGAAGACCGAGGAGGTCAGGGCGCGGCTTATCGTCAACGCCGCCGGCCCCTGGGTAGACCGCGTACTTTCAAGCGCGCTCGGCCAGAGGCACGTCCACAACGTCCGCCTGGTTCAGGGCAGCCACATTGTGGTGTCGAAAAAGTTCAGCGATCCAAGGGCTTATTTCTTCCAGAACCGAGACGGCCGCATCATCTTCGCAATCCCCTATGAGGACGATTTTACGCTCATCGGCACCACCGATCGGGACTATGATGGCGACCCTGGCGCGGTCACCATCAGTGAGGCCGAGATCGACTATTTGAGCGCGGCGGCAAGCGAGTATTTCGCCGAACCGGTGCGGCGCGCCGACATTGTCTGGACCTATACGGCGGTCCGGCCGCTTTACGATGATGGCGCCTCGAAGGCGCAGGAAGCAACGCGCGACTATGTGCTGAAGGCCGAAGGCGGAGCCGGCGACGCACCGGTCGTCAACGCGTTCGGCGGCAAGATCACGACCTATCGCCGGCTGGCCGAGTCCATGCTCGAGAAGATCGAGGAGCATCTTGGAAAGCGCGGCAAGCCATGGACGGCCGGCGCCGTGCTGCCCGGCGGCGATTTTGTGCCTACCGGTTTCGACGCCGAGGTGGAAAAGCTCAAGGCGTCCTATCCCTTTCTCGATATGGCTCATGCCCGCCGGCTGACGCGGCTCTACGGAACCCGAGCCCGCGCGCTGCTCGGCCTGGCGCGCTCAAGGGCTGATCTTGGTCAGCACTTCGGCGATGATCTTTTCGAAGCCGAAGTGCGCTATCTGATCAGTCACGAATGGGCGATGATGGCGGACGATGTGCTCTGGCGGCGGACCAAGCGCGGGCTGCGTTTGGGCAAGGAACAGGCGGCGGCGCTCCAGCAGTTCATGAGTAAGGCGAGGGGAGACCGCGCCGCGGCAGCGTAGACAGGCAAGGCCCACTCCAAGGAAGCCGGCATGCTCGAACTGAGGAATGTGACGAAGACGGTGGCGGACGCGGATCATATCCGCGATGTCTCGCTTACGCTCAACCACGGCACGCTCAACGTGCTGCTGGGGCCGACGCTTTCGGGCAAGACCAGCCTGATGCGGCTGATGGCCGGGCTCGACGTGCCGAGCGCCGGCACGGTCTGGTTCGACGGCAAGAACGTCACCGGCGTGCCTGTGCAGAAGCGCAAGATCGCCATGGTTTACCAGCAGTTCATCAACTATCCGGCGATGACGGTCTACGAGAACATCGCCTCGCCGCTCCGCGTAGCCGGAGTCGATTCCGCCAGGATCGACCGCGAGGTCAACCGCGCCGCCGAACTCCTGAAACTGACGCCCTATCTCCAGCGCACGCCGCTCAATCTGTCCGGCGGCCAGCAGCAGCGCACCGCGCTCGCCCGGGCGATCGTCAAGAATGCCGGGCTTGTCCTGCTCGACGAGCCACTTGCCAACCTCGACTACAAGCTGCGCGAGGAACTGCGGGCCGAACTGCCGAAGCTGTTCGCCGAATCGGGCGCGATTTTCGTCTATGCGACCACCGAGCCGCATGAGGCGCTGCTGCTGGGCGGCAATACGGCGACAATGTCGGAGGGCCGTGTGACGCAATTCGGGCCTACCATCGACGTTTACCGCCGGCCGCGCGATCTCATGACGGCCAAGACTTTCGCCGATCCGCCGCTCAACACTATCGTTTTGCGCAAGCAGGGCGGCAGCTTTCTCATGGACGGCGATGTCAGGCTGCCGGTGCCGGCCGGCGTCGCGGACATAGAAGACGGCGTCTACACGATCGGCTTCCAGCCTCACCATCTGTCGTTGACAGCGCCGACGGCCGGCGCGGTTTCGGTCCGCGCCAAGGTTACCGTTACCGAGATCACCGGCTCGGAAAGTTTCATTCATTTCCTGTTCGCCGATGCGCGCTGGGCGATGCTGACGCCGGGCGTCCTTGTCTTCGAGCCGGACGAAATCGTCGAAGTCTACATCGATCCGCGCCATCTCATGGTGTTCGACCAGAGCGGGCGATCGGTGATGTCGTCGCACGCGCTGGCGGCGTGAGGAGGTTTTATGGCGCGCATCGACCTTGACCATATTCGCCACGCCTACGGACCCAATCCGAAGTCGCCCAAGGATTATGCGCTGAAGGAAGTTCACCACACTTTCGAAGACGGCGGCGCCTATGCGCTGCTCGGGCCTTCGGGCTGCGGCAAGACCACGCTGCTCAACATCATTTCCGGCCTGCTGCACGCCTCGCACGGCCGGCTGCTGTTCGATGGACGCGACGTCAACAATCTGTCGACGCAGGAGCGCAACATCGCGCAGGTGTTCCAGTTTCCGGTCATCTACGACACCATGACCGTCTATGACAATCTGGCCTTTCCGCTTCGCAATCGCGGCGTGCCTGAGCCGGAAGTCGACCGCAAGGTGCGGGATACGCTGGCGATGATCGAGCTTGCCGACTGGGCGGACCGCAAGGCCCGCAGGCTTACCGCCGACCAGAAGCAGAAGATCTCGCTGGGCCGCGGCCTGGTGCGGTCCGACGTCAACGCCATTCTTTTCGATGAGCCGCTGACCGTCATCGACCCGCACATGAAATGGGTGCTGCGTTCGCAGCTGAAGCAGCTTCACCGCCGGTTCGGCTATACGATGGTCTATGTCACGCATGACCAGACCGAGGCATTGACCTTCGCCGATTCCGTCGTGGTCATGTATGAGGGCGAGATCGTACAGATCGGCACGCCCAAGGACCTCTTCGAAAGGCCAAGCCACACTTTCGTAGGCTATTTCATCGGCTCGCCGGGCATGAATGTCGTACCCGTCAAGTTCGACGGCAACCAGGCGCGCATCGGCGCGCAGACGATTGCGCTGCCCGGCGCGCCCGGAGCCGTCGGCGGAAACACCGAACTCGGCATTCGCCCGGAATATGTGCGCCTCGGCCGCACGGGCATGCCGGTGACGATCACCAAGATAGAGGACATCGGCCGCCACAAGGTGGTCCGCGCGACACTGGAAGGCCGCGAGATCGCGGTCATCGTCGGCGAGGACCAGGAGGTGCCGGCGGAACCGAAGGTCAGTTTCGATCCCGCCGGCATCAACCTCTACGCAGATTCATGGCGCATCGAGATGGGGGGCTGAGCCATGGAGAAGACCTGGAACAACAAAGCCTGGTTCATGGTCCTGCCGGTGCTCCTGCTGGTGGCCTTCAACGCGATCATCCCGCTGATGACCGTCGTGAACTATTCGGTTCAGGAAACCTTCGGCAACAATCTGTTCTTCTTCGAAGGCGTGAAATGGTACCAGGAGGTCCTCCAATCGGAACGTTTCCACGCGGCGCTGCTCAGGCAGTTCACTTTCACCGGCATCATTCTTCTGATCGAGATTCCGCTCGGCGTGGCGGTCGCGCTCGCCATGCCAAGGTCCGGACCCTGGGTCGCGGTCTGTCTGGTGCTGATGGCGCTGCCGCTGCTCATTCCGTGGAACGTCGTCGGCGCCATGTGGAACATTTTCGCGCTCCCCGACATCGGGCTGCTCGGCTACGCGATCAACGCCGCCGGCATCGAGTATAACTTCACGCGGCAGCCGCTGGCCGCCTGGTTCACCATCATCCTGATGGATGTATGGCACTGGACCTCGCTTGTCGTGCTGCTCGCCTATGCAGGTCTGCGCTCGATCCCCGATGCTTATTATCAGGCGGCCAAGATTGACGGCGCCTCGCGCTGGTCGGTGTTCCGTTTCATCCAGCTACCCAAGATGAAACGCGTTCTGACGATCGCCATCCTGCTGCGTTTCATGGACTCCTTCATGATCTACACCGAGCCCTTCGTGCTGACTGGCGGCGGACCGGGCAACGCCACGACCTTCCTGTCCATCGACCTTGTCAAGGCGGCCCTCGGCGAGTTCAACCTCGGCATCGCGGCGGCCATGAGCATCATCTACTTCCTGATGGCGCTGCTTGTGTGCTGGCTCTTCTACACGCTCATGACCAAATCGGACGCGGAGAGCTGAGATGGCAACGGCAAAGCAAGCCGTCGCTGACGAGCGAAGCGACAGATTGATGCGAAAGGACGCGAATGCCGTTCCGGGGGCAGGGGCGGTGCCCGATGCCCGGGCTGCCCGGCTGATGCGCGGGCGCGGCGGGGAACTTCGCTTCCTGTGGCTGGTGCCAGCGCTTTACATCCTCTTCCTCATGCTGCCGATTTACTGGCTTCTCAACATGTCGTTCAAAACGACAAACGAGATCCTGGGCGGGGTCAGCTTTTATCCGCACAATTTCACGCTCGCCAGCTATGAGGAGATCCTGACCAACCCGGTCTGGTACAATGGATACATCAGTTCGATCACCTATGTGGCGATCAACACGATCATTTCAGTCAGCGTGGCCCTGCCGGCCGCATACGCTTTCTCGCGCTACCGCTTCCTCGGCGACAAGCACCTGTTCTTCTGGCTGCTGACGAACCGCATGGCGCCGCCCGCCGTGTTCGCGCTGCCTTTCTTCCAGCTCTATTCGGCGATCGGCCTGTTCGATACGCACATCGCGGTGGCGCTCGCGCATTGCCTGTTCAATATTCCGCTGGCGGTCTGGATCCTTGAAGGCTTCATGTCAGGCGTGCCGAAGGAGATCGACGAAACGGCCTATATTGACGGCTATTCCTGGCCCAGGTTCTTCGTGAAAATCTTCATGCCGATGATCGCCTCGGGCATCGGCGTCACCGCCTTTTTCTGCTTCATGTTCTCCTGGGTCGAATTGCTGCTCGCCAAGACCCTGACCGCCGTCGAGGCCAAGCCGATCGCCGCGATCATGACGCGGACGGCGAGCGCGTCGGGGTACGAGCTCGGCTTGCTCGCCGCGGCTGGCGTGCTGACGATCATCCCGGGCGCGGTCGTCATCTATTTCGTTCGCAACTACATAGCCAAGGGCTTCGCCCTGGGGAGGGTATGATGGGTCTCTCCTGGATGGCGTGGACCTGGCAGACGGCTGCGTTCTTCCTGGTCATATTTCTGATTCTGTGCGGCATGACGGCCTGGGAATTCGCCTCACCTGGCGGCAATCCCCGGCGCGGCGTGCTTGGACTGGATACGACGCGTGGAGACCGACTGTTTATTTCCCTGCTGGGCAGCGCCTTCATCAATCTTGCCTGGCTCGGACTTGCCGGTCCCAATCTTTGGTGGGCTCTTGGCATCTCAATCATCTACGCCATCGCGGTGTTCCGATGGGTATGATGAGGGGCCACAGGGGAGGAACCCGGCCGCAACGCCGGTAATAGGTAAAAACCAACGGAGGAAGCTTATGAGACGACTGTTGCTAACATCAGTGGCGTCGATTGCGCTGCTGTCGCCGTCTGCATCCTGGGCGGATATGGCCGCCGCCGAGAAATGGGTGGACAACGAATTCCAGCCCTCAACCTTGACCCGCGAGGAGCAGATCAAGGAGATGGAATGGTTCATCAATGCCGCCAAACCCTTTGCCGGCATGGAGGTCAACGTCCTGTCCGAGGGTCCACTTGGAACACATGACTACGAATCCGCCGTGCTGACGAAGGCTTTCCAGGAGATCACCGGCATCAAGGTGAACCACCAGGAGCTAGGCGAAGGCGAGGTCGTGCAGGCCGTTCAGACGCAGATGCAGACGAACCGCAATCTGTATGACGCCTATGTCAACGACTCCGACCTGATCGGAACGCATTCGCGGCTCCAGCTTGCCGTGAACCTGACCGACTGGATGGCCGGAGAGGCCAAGGACGTTACCAACCCGATGCTCGATCTGGACGACTTCATTGGCAAGAAATTCACCACCGGCCCGGACGGCAAGCTCTACCAACTGCCCGACCAGCAATTCGCCAACCTCTATTGGTTCCGTAAGGACTGGTTCGACAGACCTGACCTGAAAGAGAAATTCAAGGCCAAATATGGCTATGATCTCGGCGTGCCGGTCAACTGGTCGGCCTATGAGGACATCGCCGAGTTCTTCACCAATGATGTGAAGGAGATCGACGGCGTTCGCGTCTACGGACACATGGACTACGGCAAGCGCGCTCCCGATCTCGGCTGGCGCATGACCGATGCGTGGCTTTCCATGGCTGGAACGGGCAGCCCGGGCGAACCTAACGGCGTCCCGATCGACGAATGGGGCATCCGCATGGAGAAGGGCTCCTGCAATCCCCTCGGCGCCAGCGTGTCGCGCGGCGGCGAGGCGAACGGCCCGGCCTCTGTCTACGCGATCGCCAAATGGGACGAGTGGCTGCGCAAATATGCACCTCCCGGCGCGGCCGACCTCGACTTCTACCAGTCGCTGCCGGCGCTGAGCCAGGGTAACGTCGCGCAGCAGATCTTCTGGTACACCTCGTTCATGCCGACCATGGTGAAGTCGAAGTCGGAAGGCAACAACACGGTCGACGACCAGGGCAACCTGCTCTGGAAGATGGCGCCGTCGCCGCACGGCCCGTATTGGCAGCCCGGCCAGAAGATCGGCTATCAGGACGTGGGTTCGTGGACGATCCTCAAGTCCACGCCGACCGATCGCGCCAAGGCGGCATGGCTCTATGCGCAATTCGTCGTATCCAAGACGGTGGACGTCAAGAAAACCCATGTCGGTCTGACCGTCATTCGCGATTCGACGATCAGGCATGAATCATTCACCGAGCGCGCGCCGAAGCTTGGCGGCTGGGTGGAGTTCTATCGGTCGCCCGATCGTGTCGCATGGTCGCCGACCGGCATCAACGTGCCGGACTATCCGAAGCTCGCGCAGATCTGGTGGCAACAGATCGGCGACGTGAATTCGGGCGCCTTTACCCCCCAGGAAGCGATGGACCGCCTGGCCGAAGAGATGGACGTAACCATGGCGCGCATGCAGGCTGTCGATGAGTTGGCCAACGTCTATGGCGGATGCGGGCCCAGGCTGAACGAGCCAAAGGATCCGTCCGAATGGCTCGGCAAGCCCGACGGACCGAAGGCCAAGCTTGAAAACGAGAAGCCGAAGGGCGAGACGGTCGTCTACGAGGATCTGGTGAAGCGCTGGACCGGCCAGTAGGCTTGGCAAAGGTTCGGCGATTCTTGAGAGAGGGATCGGAGGCGGCGCGTTGCCGCCTCCCTTCTTTGAACGCAGCGGGGAGGGGAAATGAACGGTTTCGTCCTGGCGATCGACCAGGGAACGACTTCATCGCGCGCCATAGTGTTCGACGCGAATATGAGGCCGGTGGGAACCGGCCAAAAGGAATTCACGCAATACTTTCCAGCTTCCGGCTGGGTCGAGCACGACCCGGAAGAAATCTGGTTCAGCGTGGTCTGGTCCGTGGGCGAAGCGCTCAAGAAGGCGGGGCTTAATGCCGCCGACATCTCGGCGGTCGGCATTACCAACCAGCGCGAGACGATCGTCATCTGGGACAAGACGACGGGTCGGCCGATCCACAATGCGATTGTCTGGCAGGATAGGCGTACCGCGCCGCTCTGCGCGAAATTGAAGAAACAGGGGCTGGAGCCGAAATTCACCAAGAAGACAGGGCTCCTGCTTGATCCCTATTTCTCCGGAACCAAGATCGCCTGGCTGCTCGATCGCGTAAAGGGCGCGCGCAAACGCGCGGAAAAGGGCGAACTGCTTGCCGGCACGATCGACAGTTTCCTGATCTGGCGTCTGACCGGCGGCAAGGTTCATGCCACCGACGCCACCAACGCATCGCGGACGCTGGTCTACAATATCGCGGAAAACCAGTGGGATTCGGAACTTCTAGGAATCCTCGGCATACCGGCCGCACTTCTTCCCGAGGTCAGGAATTGCGCCGATGACTTTGGCGTGACTGAAGAATCCCTGTTCGGCGCCAGCATTCCGATTCTCGGCGTGGCCGGCGATCAGCAGGCGGCGACCATCGGGCAGGCCTGCTTCGAGCCGGGCATGATGAAATCGACCTACGGCACGGGCTGCTTCGCGTTGCTTAATACGGGCGCCGACATGGTGCGCTCGAAGAACCGCTTGCTTACGACCATCGCCTACCGTCTCGACGGCCGCACGACCTATGCGCTCGAAGGCTCCATCTTCATCGCGGGGGCTGCGGTGCAGTGGCTGCGCGACGGGCTTGGGATAATCGAAAAGTCGCAGCATAGCGGCGAACTCGCGGCCACGGCCGATCCAACGCAGAGTATCTATCTGGTGCCGGCCTTCGTCGGCCTCGGCGCGCCATACTGGGACGCAGAGTCGCGCGGCGCGATCTTTGGGCTGACGCGCAATTCGGGGCGGGCGGAGTTCGCCAAGGCCGCGTTGGAGTCCGTAGCCTATCAGACCCGCGACCTGCTGGACGCGATGCGGAAGGACTGGAAGGGCCGCGATGGCAAGACCGTGTTGCGCGTCGATGGCGGCATGGTGGCGTCGGATTGGACGATGCAGCGGCTTGCCGATATTCTCGACGCGCCCGTCGACCGGCCGACAGTGCTTGAAACAACGGCCCTGGGGGCCGCCTGGCTTGCGGGTTCTCGCGCAAAAGTATGGCCGGGTGCCAGGAAATTCGCGCAATCCTGGGCGCTCGACCGGCGCTTCGAGCCTGCTATGGATGCCGGCACGCGCGCTTCCAAGCTGAAGGGCTGGCGCGATGCCGTTCGGCGAACGCTTACACGTGGCTAAATGCAGGTCACGCCGCACATTCATTTTCTCGGAGGATTCGCGTGCAGGACCGCATTCGTATCAAATCAGTCACCGTGCTCTCCGATAATTGGGGCGTGCTGAAGAACACCGCGCTCGACTATCGCCGGTCGGATGGCACTTGGGAGGCGCAGACGCGCGAGACCTATGAGCGCGGGCATGGCGCGACCGTGCTGCCCCTCGACGCCGAACGCGGAACCATCCTTCTGGTCCGGCAATTCCGCTTTCCGGCCTATGTCGAAGGGCATCCGGAGCCGCTGATCGAGGCTTGCGCGGGACTGCTCGATGACGACGACGCCGAGACCTGCGCGCGCCGCGAGGCGGAAGAGGAACTCGGCTACCGGCTGCATGAGCTGAAGCAGGTTTTCATGCCGTTCACGAGTCCCGGAAGCGTTCTGGAGCGCCTTGCCTGCTTCACCGCGCGCTATTCACCCGCCGACCGCATATCGGGCGGCGGCGGTCACGCGGAAGAGGGCGAGGACATCGAGGTGGTGGAGATGCCGCTGGATGAGGCCTACCGCGCCGTCCATGACGGCCGCATCATCGACGCCAAGACCATTCTGTTGATCCAGCACCTGATGCTGACGCGATCGGGCGAGCAAGCGGCGGGGTAGGTCTCTATCTCAGTTGCCGAGGCCACGGCCAGCATTGCCGCACAAGCGGGCGCGCGCTAAACGAGAGATCATGCAAGCTACCACCGACATATTGCGGATTGCCGTCGCCCAACTGAACCCGATCGTCGGCGACATGCCGGGCAATCTCGCCAAGGCGCGCGCGGCGCGCGCCGACGCCGCCCGGCAGGGCGCCGATCTGCTGCTCTTCACCGAGCTCTTCCTGGCGGGCTATCCGCCCGAGGATCTGGTGCTGAAGCCGGCCTTTCTGGAGGCCTGCGAGAAAGCGGCAAGGGATTTCGCCAACGATACGGCCGATGGCGGTCCCGGCGTGATTGTCGGCACGCCGTTGAAGCGCAAGAGCGGGATCCACAATGCGATCGTGATTGCCGATGGCGGCAGGATCATCGCGGAACGTTACAAGGTCGATCTGCCCAACTATGGCGAGTTCGACGAGAAGCGTGTCTTTCAGGCCGGTCCCGAAATGCCGGGACCGGTGAATTTTCGCGGCGTCCGGCTGGGTATCCCCATCTGCGAGGATATTTGGGGCGAAGTCGGCGTTTGCGAGACCCTTGCCGAAAGCGGCGCCGAGATCCTGCTGGTGCCCAACGGCTCGCCATATTATCGCGGCAAGGTGGACGTTCGCCACCAGATCGTCATCAGACAGGTCGTCGAGACCGGGCTGCCGATGCTCTATGCCAACCAACTCGGCGGCCAGGACGAATTGGTCTTCGACGGCGCCTCCTTCGCCATCAACGCCGACCACACGCTCGCCTTTCAGATGAGCCAGTTCGAGGAATCCGTCGCTGTTTCGACCTGGAAGCGCCGTCGCGATGCCGGCGACAACGGCACGGATGGTGTCTGGGTCTGCGTCGACGGACCGATGTCGAAAATTCCTGGAAAAGAGGAGGCCGACTATCGCGCCTGCATGCTGGGGTTTCGCGACTATGTGAACAAGAACGGATTCAAGAACGTCGTGCTCGGGCTCTCGGGGGGCATCGATTCGGCGATTTGCGCCGCGCTCGCCGTCGATGCGCTGGGCGAGGAGCGCCTGCGCGCGGTGATGATGCCCTACCGCTACACCTCGAAGGAATTGCTCAAGGATGCCGAGGACTGCGCCCGCGCGCTCGGCTGCCGCTACGATATCGTGCCGATCTCGGAACCTGTCGAAGGCTTCTCTCATGCCCTGACTCAGCTTTTCGCGGGTACGAAGGAAGGCATTACCGAGGAGAATTTGCAGAGCCGGGCGCGCGGCACCATCCTGATGGCGATCTCCAACAAGTTCGGCTCTATGGTGGTGACCACCGGAAACAAGTCGGAAATGTCGGTGGGCTACGCCACCCTCTACGGCGACATGAATGGCGGCTTCAACCCGATCAAGGACCTCTACAAGATGCAGGTCTACGAGCTGTCGCGCTGGCGCAACGAGAATGTGCCGCCCGGTGCACTGGGTCCTTCCGGCGAGGTGATTCCGAAAAACATCATCGGCAAGGCGCCGTCAGCCGAGCTTCGCCCCAACCAGACCGATCAGGATTCGTTGCCGCCCTATCCCGTTCTGGACGATATTCTCGAATGTCTTGTCGAGAATGAAATGGGGGTCGAGGACATCGTCAAGCGCGGCCATGACCGCGACACCGTGCACCGCGTCGAGCATCTACTCTACATTGCTGAATACAAGCGCCGTCAGGCCGCGCCCGGCGTGAAGATCACCAAGAAGAATTTCGGTCGCGATCGCCGCTATCCGATCACCAACCGATTCCGCGATCGATCATAGGCGATCAATTCGGCGCGGCGCCTTGCGCGCCGGAACGGCAACGCGTCGAATATCGCCGCCTTCCGGGCTGGCTGCAGCCTCCGATGCTTTGATAGTGCGGCTTTTGCCTTGAAATGACCCGCCGCTTCCTTTAACGCGACCGCCCATGACAGTCACCGTCCGTTTCGCTCCATCGCCGACAGGCAATATCCATATCGGCAATGCGCGCACCGCCTTGTTCAACTGGCTGTTCGCGCTGAAGCATCGGGGACGCTTCATCCAGCGTTTCGACGATACCGATATCGCCCGCTCGAAGCAGGAATTCGCCAACGCCACTCTCTACGACCTGCATTGGCTCGGCATTTATCCGGACCAGACGGAGTATCAGTCGCGGCGCTTCGACCGCTACGACGCCGCTGTCGAGCGCCTCAAGGCCGCCGGCCTGCTCTATCCATGCTACGAAACCCAGGAAGAACTGGAACTGCGGCGAAAGGTGCGGCTGTCGCGCAAACTCCCCCCGGTCTACGGGCGCGAGGCGCTGGCGCTCACTTCGGACGAGATCGCGGCCCTGGAGAGCGAGGGGCGCAAACCGCACTGGCGGTTTATGCTGCCGAATTTCGGCGATGGCGAACCCGAAAATCCCGTACGCACCGAGACAAGCTGGACGGATTTGGTGCGCGGCGAGGAGACCGTCGATCTCGCCTCGCTTTCGGATCCGGTCCTGGTGCGCGGGGATGGCACCTATCTCTACACATTCACATCCGTTGTCGACGACATCGACATGCGCATAACCCATGTCATTCGTGGCGATGACCATGTCACGAATACTGGCGTTCAGATTGCGCTGTTCCGTGCGCTCGGCGCCGAACCCCCGGCCTTCGGACATCACAACCTGCTCACGACCAGCACAGGCGAGGGGTTGTCCAAGCGTACCGGCGCCCTTTCGATCGGCAGTTTGCGCGAACAGGGCATCGAGCCGATGGCGGTGGCGTCGCTGGCGGTACTGACCGGCACGTCGGAGAATATCGCGGCGATGGCAACGATGGCGGAACTCGCCGAACACTTCGACCCCGCTTCCGTGTCGAAGTCGGCGGCCAAGTTCGATCCTGCCGATCTGATTGCGCTGAACCGGACACTGCTGCACACCATGCCTTTCGCGCAGGCGCGTGATCGGCTGGCCGTGCCTGGCATTTCCGGGGAGCAGGCCGAAGCGTTCTGGCTCGCGGTGCGCGGCAACATCGACACCGTGCGGGACGCCGTATCGTGGTGGCGCGTGCTGCACAGGGGACCGGCCGAGAAGCCGGATTTCAGCGACGAGGACCGCGACTATGTCAGGGCCGCCTTCGACCTGTTGCCCGAGGAGCCATGGGACAGGTCGACCTGGAAGCAGTGGACGGAAGCCGTGAAGAACGAAACCGGCAGGAAGGGCAAGTCCTTGTTCATGCCGCTTCGCCGCGCGCTCACCGGACTTGAAGCCGGACCGGAACTCGCGGATCTCCTGCCCCTGCTTGGCCGGGCGGGAGCGCTGGCGCGGCGACCCTAAGGATTGGCTTGCCGGCTATTCGGCGACTTGCTGAAACACGCGAATATAGTCCACCTCAAGCTGGCGCGTCAGCGTCGGGTCGGCCAGGCCGACATCCCAGTGGCGCTGCCAGTCATTGTCCACCATCATGTGCAGAATGAGCTGCATTGGGCCGTTCTCGATCGCGTCGGCATCGCTGAAGGTCGCGCACTTCTCGCCGTCGATGTACCAGGAGATGTGACCGGGCTGCCAGTCTACTCCAATGCGCACGAAGCCCTTCGAATAGTCCTTGACCGCGCAGGCGCCGTTGTCTCCCTTGCCGCCGTTGACGGCGAACGAGTTGTCCCGCCCGTCATAGTGGTAGGTCATGAACATGGTGGATGGGTCGTCGCCGAGAAGCTCCAGAATGTCGATCTCGGTGTCGTATTCGAAGCTCGGCTCGGCCGGCAGCATCCAGAACGCCGTAAAGAAGCCTTGCGTCGCCGGAAACTTCAGGCGCGACTCGACGTAGCCATAGGTGAATTTGTACAGGTAATCCGGCGCGTCCGCGCGCGGCCGGGCCGTGGACAGCAGGCCGGCCTTGTAAGTGCAGGTGCCGTCCTGGCAGCCCGACGCCGCCACCGGCGCGGAAGGCGTGGCGATGAGCTTGGCAGTGCCGCCCGAAACGACAATCTGCGACGGCTGATAGCGCTCCCGCCCGTGATTGAAGGACGCCGTGCAGTCGCCGTGGTTCCAGTCGAAGCATGGCGTAAACTTCGACGGGTCATAGCCGGAACCGTTGAACTCTTCCGCGAAACTAAGCGTCCACCGCTTTCCGGGCGGCGCGTCGAATGGCGGCTCGACCGGGCAGGTCGCTGCATCGCCGGCGCAGCCCGTCGGCTTCCTGGCCTCGGCGGCGGTGTCCACCGGCGGCGCATCGGCGGCGCCGAAATACCGCTGGATGAAGTCGGGGAGCAGTGAGGAAGACTCCCAGCCATAAGCGGCCTCGGCAAGCAGCAGAACTGCCGACGCGAACGTGATCACGCCGACAGCGAACCTCCTGCCAGCGGTGGGAATGCCAGCCGCCAGGGCCATGTCGCTTCTCCTATTCTGGATGCTGCGACCTGTGTACCTGGTGGCGACCGCGAGCCCGCCCACCTTGGCAAGGACGTTGGAGAAGGTCACTACAGCCAAAGGCGGTATCGGCCGGTGCCGTCGCAGGCGAGAAAGCATGAAAGTCCACAGCCGCAGCGGTCGTCACGGCATTCAGCTCCGGCATCACGCGCGACCGGCCGCCGACGGCGGCGGATGCCGGCCGGAACTCCGCGGTCGAAAACGGCCGCCCGCGAAGCCGGTGGGGCGTTACATCATTCAGCCCTTGCCTTTCGTTGAGAAGCCTCGACCACTGAGAGCGCCGTCATGTTGACAATGCCGCGCGAGGTCACGGAAGGCGTCAGGATATGGGCCGGCTGGTCGGTGCCGAGCAGGATCGGACCGACATGCAGCGCGTCCATCATCTGCTTGACCGTGGTAAGCGTGAGATTGGCCGCATCGAGATTTGGGAAGACAAGCAGATTGGCTTCCCCTTTCAGTCTGGAATGCGGGAAAACGCGCTGGCGAAGCGCTTCCGAAAGGGCGGAATTGGCGTGCATTTCGCCGTCGCATTCCAGATCCGGCGCCGTCTCCCTAAGGATTTCGGCGGCCCGGCGCATCTTCAACGCGCTGGTTGAATTGCGCGAGCCGAAGTTGGACAAGGAAACGAGCGCGGCCTTCGGTTCGATACCGAACCGCCGGATTTCTTCAGCGGCGAGCATCGTCATTTCGGCGATCTCCTCCGCCGTCGGGTCAATGGTCACATAGGTATCGGTGAGGAAGATCACACCGCGGCTGGTGATGAGCATGGACAGCGCCGACAGGTCGCGATCGCGCGTGTCCGGCCGGGCGCCGATGATCAGCGAGACATGACGCAGATGCCGGGCGAAGCGGCCTTCCAGTCCGCAAATCATGGCGTCCGCGTCATTGCAACGAAGGGCGAGGGCGGCGATCACAGTCGCCTCGGTGCGCACCATCGTGCGCGCTGCTTCCTGGGTAACGCCGCGCCGTCCGGCGAGTTCGATCAGCAGGTCGACATACCTGCGGTAGCGCGGGTCTTCCTCGGGGTTGATCAGTTCGAAATCCGCTCCGGGGCGGATACGCAGTCCATAACGCTTCAGCCGGACATCCACGACATGCGGGCGGCCGATCAGGATGGGATGCGCGATGCCCTCGTCGATTGCGACCTGGGCGGCGCGCAGCACGCGCTCGTCCTCGCCGTCGGCGTAGATCACGCGCTTGGCGGTCGAGTTCTTCGCCGCCGAGAAGACCGGCTTCATCACCAGGCCGGAGCGGAACACGAAACGGTTCAGCCGGTCGACATAGGCCGGAAAATCGGCAATCGGCCGCGTCGCCACGCCGGTCTCGCATGCCGCCTTGGCGACCGCCGGCGCGATGCGCAGGATGAGCCTGGGATCGAAAGGCGAGGGAATAAGGAAATCGGGGCCGAATATTGGCGTTTCGCCTGAGTAGGCGCGCGCCGCCACGTCCGAAGGTTCTTCCCGGGCAAGCTCGGCGATGGCGCGCACGGCCGCCATCTTCATCTCCTCGTTGATCGCGCTGGCTCCGCAATCGAGCGCACCGCGGAAGATATAAGGAAAGCATAATACGTTATTGACCTGATTGGGGAAATCCGATCTCCCCGTGCAAATCATCGCGTCCGGGCGCGCCGCCCGCGCCAGTTCCGGCATGATTTCCGGCGTCGGGTTGGCGAGCGCCAGGATCAGCGGTTTCGGCGCCATGTCCTGGAGCAGTTCGGGCTTAAGCACGCCCGCCGCGGACAGGCCGAGGAACACGTCGGCGCCGGCAATGATGTCGGCCAGCGTGCGCGCGTCCGTGTCCTTGACGTATGGGTCCTTCCAGCGGTCCATCTCCTCGGCACGGCCCTTGTAGGCAACGCCGAAGCGATCGGTGACCCAGATGTTTTCAACCCTTGCGCCGAGCGACACCAGCAGGTTGAGGCAGGCAAGTGCCGCCGCGCCCGCGCCCGAAGTCACGATCTTGACTTCGGCGATGTTCTTGCCGGCGAATTCGAGGCCATTGAGCACTGCCGCGCCGACGATGATGGCGGTGCCATGCTGGTCGTCGTGAAATACGGGAATGCCCATGCGCGCCTTCAGCCGTTCCTCGACCTCGAAACACTCCGGCGCCTTGATGTCTTCCAGGTTGATGCCGCCAAAGGTGGGCTCAAGAGCGGCGACCGTTTCGACCATGCGGTCGATTTCGGGTGCATCGATCTCGATGTCGAATACGTCGATGCCGGCGAACTTCTTGAAGAGCACCGCCTTTCCCTCCATGACCGGCTTGGAGGCGAGGGGTCCGATATTTCCCAGGCCAAGCACGGCGCTGCCGTTCGATATCACGGCGACAAGGTTTGCACGTCCCGTATAGTCGGCGGCCTTCGCTGGATTGTCGCGAATTTCGAGGCAGGGTGCGGCCACGCCCGGCGAGTAGGCGAGCGCCAGATCGCGCTGGTTGCCGAGCGGCTTCGTAGCCTGGATCTCCAGTTTGCCGGGCGTCGGAAACTGGTGATAGTAAAGTGCGGCCTCGTCCAGTTCCGAACGGCTGGTCGTGTTATTGGGCGTCGAATTCATTGGCGCTTGATCTCAATTGTCAAATGGGTTGGGTTGGCCGTGAGACTGCCGTCTCTCGAGATTCACGCGATGCCGGCCTGCAAATGGCGCTTTCCGCGCTTTCGGGGCACGAGTGCCAGCACGTACACTCCGCTCCGGTTCTCGAAAACCGCCATTTCGGCTCGTCCTGGCCTGAATCCCAACAGACGTTGGATATGCAATACTGCCTTCGTAAGATCGTCGATCGCAACAATCCTCAGAACGCGCTGACATATAGCCCGCCATCGACGGGAATGTTCTGGCCGGTGAGGTAGCCGGCATGGACGGAGCACAGGAATGCACAGATCTGGCCGAATTCCTCCGGCGTGCCCAGGCGCTTCGCCGGAACCTCGGCGGCGAGCCGCGCCTTGCGCTGTCGAGCCGCTTCCGGGTCCTCCGGCACATTTGGATCATGCGGCCCACGCAGCCTGTCGGTATCGAGTTTTCCGGGCAGCATATTGTTTATAGTGACATTTTTGGCGGCAACACCACGCGCTATGCCGGACAGGAACGAGGTCAGGCCGGCGCGGGCCGCCGAGGAGAGATCCAATCCCGGAATCGGTACATAAACCGATAAAGACGTGATGTTGACGATGCGTCCGAAACCGCGCTCCGCCATGCCGTCCACCACGGCTTGAATGAGTTCGAATGGCGCGACCATATTGTTTGTGACGCCTTTCAGGATCGCCTCGCGGTCGAGCTCGCGAAAATCGCGAAGTGGCGGGCCGCCATTGTTGTTCACGAGGATATCCGGCCGCGGACAGGCGGCCAGCAGGTCCCGCTGAACCGCCGGATCGGAGACATCACCTGCAATCTCGACGACATCGATTTGAAAGCGCTCGCGAATCTCCGCCGCGGTGCGGGCAAGGACTGTCGCCTCGCGGCCGTTGACCACAAGATCCGCGCCGGCTTCGGCGAGCGCCAGCGCGCAGCCTTTGCCCAATCCCCTGCTGGACGCGCAGACGATCGCCTTGCGTCCGCGAATCCCGAGATCCATGTGCCGCTCCTCCAACGTCAGATGGGCAACCTACAGCGTCCTTCGGCAGGATCGCAACCGTCATACGCATGTAGCATGAATCTGGGCATTGGCACTCGTCAGGCAGTGGCAGGAACAGGCGACAATGTCCGAAACGGCGCCCCGCAGGTACAGAACGCTCTTCATCTCCGACCTTCACCTTGGCTCGAAGGCGGCGAAGGCCGAGTTTCTCATCGACTTCCTGCGCTACCACGAGGCCGATACGATCTATCTCGTGGGCGACATCGTCGATGGCTGGCGCCTGCGCCGCTCATGGCACTGGCCGCAGGCGCACAACGACGTCGTGCAAAAGCTGCTGCGCCAGGCCCGCAAGGGTTCAAGCATCTTCTACATCGCGGGAAACCACGACGAGTTCCTGCGGGAGTTTCAGGGAATGCATTTTGGCGGCATCATCGTCAGCGACCGCGCAATCCATGAGACCGCCGCGGGCGAGCGCTTCCTGGTCATCCATGGCGATCAGTTCGACACGATCGTGCACAATGTGCGCTGGCTCGCCTATCTCGGCGACCGGGCCTATGACCTGGCGATCACGGTCAACCGCGTCGTTTTCAGGGTCCGGCGCTGGCTCGGCCTCCCATACTGGTCGTTTTCATCCTGGGCGAAGGTCAAGGTCAAGAAGGCCGTGAACTTCATCGGCGCTTTCGAGCGAGTGCTGAGCGAGGAGGCGCGGCGGTCCGGGGTCCAGGGCGTCATATGCGGCCACATCCATCATGCGGCGATCGAGCAGTTTGAAGACGTCACCTATGTGAATACCGGCGATTGGGTGGAAAGCTGCACCGCCGTCGTCGAGAATTTTGACGGAACCTTGCAAATCCTCCATTGGCCCCATGTCCTCGCGCTTCCCTCCAATGAAGCAGGGTTCAGGCCGCGCATCATCGATGCGACGGCGGCGAAGGCGGCGTAGCCTCATCGGCGGGTACATATCGCGCCAAAAGGCGCGCTTTCGGCCACAAGCGTTGATGGGATAATGCCAAGGCGATGATCGTTTGGCCGGTCAATCGGCGGCATGCTATGGGCCGCGGCCGGGGCGGTCGAACCGCTTGAATAGCCGGCCGGAACCCTACCGATGCAACTGCCTCCGCTTTCGCCAGAACAGCTCGTCAAGCCGCGCCATTTCGAGCTCCGGATCTCGATGCTTTTCGCGGCGATCTTCGTGCCGCTGGGTGTGCATCTGCCCTATTTCCCGTTGTGGCTGGAAGCCCAGGGCTTCGGTGCCGCGCAAATCGCGGTGATGCTGTCGGCGCCGATGTTCCTGCGCGTCATCACCACGCCGTTCCTGACGGCAATGGCCGACGAGGCGAAAGACCGCGCCAATGTCCTGACGCTTCTGATCGCCGCTTCGCTCGTGGCTTCGCTGGGCTATTTCGCGACGCCGACATATCTGGTGGTGCTGACGGTCTCACTGGCGCTCGCGGTAGCCTGGACCCCTCACTCGCCGCTTTCCGATTCACTGGCCCTTTCCGGTGTTCGGCGTTTCGGTTCGAACTATGCCGTCATGCGGATATGGGGTTCGATCGCGTTCCTAGCAGCCAATCTCGGCGCAGGGGTGATCCTCTCCTTCATGAGCGCCGCCTTCGTCCCGTTCATGATCACGGCCGGATTTTGTGTCGCGCTGGCCGTATCGCTTTTGGCGCCGCGGCTCGGCCGGCCTCGCATGGCTTCGCCGCTGTCGGCTCTGGATATGCAGGAGGATGGAGCGCGGCTGCTCAACCGTCATTTCCTGCTGTTTGTGGCGGGCGCCGGCCTCATCAATGCCAGTCACGCTTTCCTTTTCGGCTTCGTCTCGATCTACTGGAAATCGATCGGTCTCGGCGACACGGTGATAGGCGCCCTGTGGGCGTGGGCGGTCGGCGCCGAGATCGTCATGTTCATGGCGTTTACGCGCGTGTTTTCCACGCACTCGGTGACGACCGTGTTTGTCCTGGCTGGTCTTGGCGCGATCATTCGCTGGCTGGCCTTCCCGCTCATATGGCCGGCCGGCGCGGGCGAGGCGGGTTTTTTCGCCGTCCAGACGCTCCACGCCTTCTCGACCGCGCTGATTCTGATCGGTGTGCAGAAATTGATCGTCGAGACGGTTCCCGAGGAACGGACCGGCGCCGCGCAGGGCGCCGCCTTTTTCGCCAACGGCTTCGCGATGGCCGCGGTGACCCTGCTGTCGGGTCCGCTCTATGCCGAATTCGGGGTGAACGGCTTCTTTCCCATGGCGGCGATCGCGCTTGCGGGCATCGCTTTGGTTCTGCTTGCGCGCCGCTCACCCCCATAGATCCGGCTGAGGCGGCGAAACCAGCGAACCCTCGTATTTCAGCGCCGGCTCTCGGTCCCGCGCCAGCAGCAGCGGGCCGTCCAGGTCGACGAAATCGGCATCCTGGGCGAGCAGCACGGCGGGCGCCATGCTGAGCGACGTGCCGACCATGCAACCCACCATGATCGAGAAACCGAGACCGCGGGCGCGGTCGCGCAGGTGCAAGGCGGCGGTCAGGCCGCCGGACTTGTCGAGCTTGATGTTCACCGCGTCATAGAGGCCGACGAGCCGCTCAAGATCCTCGAAAATATGCACGCTCTCGTCGGCGCAGACGGGAACGGGACGCGCAATATGCCCCAGTGCGTCGTCCGCGCCGGCCGGCAGCGGCTGTTCGACCAGGGCGATACCGAGGCTGGCGGCCAGATCGAGGTTTTTCTCCACATTCGCATCGGTCCAGCCTTCATTGGCATCGAGTATGATGCGGCTTTGCGGTGCCGCTTCAACGACGGCGCGGATGCGCTCGGCGTCGCCTTCGCCCCCGATCTTGACCTTGAGCAGCGGCCGCGTTGCATTGGCGCGCGCCTGCGCGGCCATCCGCTCCGGCGTGTCGAGCGAAAGCGTGAAAGCCGTTACGACAGGCCTCGGCACGACACCGATCGTCACGGCGACCGGACGGCCAAGCGTTTTGGCTTCCAGGTCCCACAGCGCGCAGTCGAGCCCATTGCGCGCCGCGCCCGCCGGCATTGCGGCGAGAAGTTCCCCACGGCCGATGCCGCGCTCTATCTCGGCCCGGCCGGCCTCGATCGCCGCCAGCACGCTGTCTATCGATTCGCCGTAGCGCCCGTAGGGAACACATTCGCCGTGGCCGACATTGTCGCCCTGCCGGATGGTGCAGCGGATTACCTGCGCTTCGGTCTTGGACCCGCGCGAGATGGCGAAGGTACCGGCGATGGGAAAGCGCTCTGATTCGACCAAAAGGACACGCATCATGATTTTCCGCTTTCAATCCGGGCCAAGGGAACGCTGCGTAAATGACAGGTCTCGATTCCACAGCTAAGACTCGCGTAAATGTTGAACAACCGACCCATGGAAACAAGCCGGACCGGACAGGTGAAGCGGCCGGCGGTCGAGGAGGCCGAGGAGGCCGGCCGGCTCGTATTGCGGCTTTCCGGCCGGTGGACCACGCGCAACGTTGCCGGCATCGACGCCACAATGAGCCAGATGGGCGGAAGAATCGGCAACCGGCCGGTGCTGCTCGATCTGACGGGGGTCGAGCGCATGGATACCGCAGGGGCTTGGCTGATCGACCGGCTTACGCAACGGGCGAGGGCGGCTGGCGCCGAGGTCGCCATAGACGGCCAGAGCAATTCGATGGACGTGCTGCTGAGCGCCGTGTCCGCGGCCGGCATCAGCCGTCGGCCGGAAGAGCCCGTCAAGCCGAATATCGTGCTGCGCACGCTGGAGGCGATCGGGCGCTCCGTCTACAGCGGCCGCGACGATTTTCTCGCCGCGATGAACATATTGGGTGCCACCATTCGTGGCGGCCAGATGAAGGCGGGACGTGGCCACGGGGTCAATTTCGCCGCTATATTCCATCAGATCGACAGAATGGGCGTCGGCGCAATTCCCGTCATCCTGCTGATGTCGACCATCGTCGGCGCCATCGTCGCGCAGCAGGGCGCATTCCAACTCCGCTATTTCGGCGCCGATATCTTCGTGGTCGACCTTGTCGGAATTCTCGTCGTGCGCGAACTCGGCGTGCTCATGACGGCAATCATGATCGCCGGCCGGTCGGGCAGCGCCATTACCGCCGAGATCGGCTCCATGAAAATGCGCGAAGAGGTCGACGCGCTTAAGGTGATCGGCCTCAATCCGATCGGCGTGCTGGTCTTTCCGCGCCTTGTCGCATTGGTGATCGCGCTGCCGTGCCTGACCGTGCTTGCGAACTTTGCCGCGATCGGCGGCGCCATAGGAATTAGCTGGGCCTATTCCGACATCGCTCCCGCGGCCTTTATCGACAGGCTGCGCTCCGCCATCGACGTCGGCACCATCTTCGTGGGACTGATCAAGGCACCTTTCATGGCCATGATCATTGGCATCGTCGCTTCGGTGGAAGGTTTGAAGGTCGGCGGCAGCGCGGAGTCGCTCGGCCTGCACGTCACCGCCTCGGTAGTGAAGTCGATATTCATCGTCGTCATCCTGGATGGCATGTTCGCCATCTTCTTTGCCCAGATCAATTACTGACATGTTGACCGAAACCGAGCCTGGGGGGAGCGAAAGCGGCGGAGCGGCGGCCCGCAACGAAGTCATTCTCTCGGCGCAGGGCATCACGGTCGCATTCGGCGACAAGGTCGTGCTCGACAATCTCGATCTCGACATACGGCGTGGCGAAATTCTGGGCTTCGTCGGTGCGTCAGGCTCCGGCAAGTCCGTGCTTTTGAGGACCGTGCTCGGCCTCAACCAGAAGCGGGCCGGCACGATCAAGTTGTTCGGCATCGACGTCGACGAAGCGAGCGATGAAGAGAGGCTCAGGAACGACATGCGGATGGGCGTGCTGTTCCAGCACGGCGCCCTGTTTTCGGCTCTCAGCGTATTGGAGAACATACAGGTGCCGATGCGCGAATACCTCGACATGCCGCGGTCGCTGATGGACGAGCTTGCCTATCTGAAGCTGGAACTTGTCGGCCTGCCTGTCGACGCGGCGCCCAAATTGCCCTCGGAACTGTCGGGCGGCATGATCAAGCGGGCCGCCCTTGCCCGTGCGCTGTCACTCGATCCCGACCTGGTGTTCCTCGACGAGCCGACATCGGGCCTCGATCCGATCGGCGCCGCTGAGTTTGACGAGCTGGTGGCAAAACTTCGCGATACGATGGGCCTGACCGTCTACATGGTAACGCACGACCTCGACAGCCTGTTTTCGGTCTGCGACCGCGTTGCCGTTCTGGGCAACAAGAAAGTCCTCGTCGAGGGAACGATCCAGGACATGCTCGCCAGCGAGGAACCGTGGATCAAATCCTATTTTCGCGGAAAACGCGCCCGTCAACTTGATCTTGCCGAGCGGACATAGAATTACGGTTGTCGATGGAAACGCGAGCCAACTACATAATTGTCGGCATATTCACATTGGTGGCGGTCGTGGCCGCCTTTGCCTTCATCTATTGGACGGCGGCGATTGGGGACCGTGGCGAGACGGCGGTGCTGCGGGTGCGCATTCCGGGCTCCGCATCGGGATTGGGGCGCGGCAGCACGGTTTTGTTCAACGGCGTGAAGGTCGGCGACGTGCAGCGGGTCTACATCGACGTGACCAATCCGACCGTTGCGATCGCCGACACGCTGATCGACAGGCTTACCCCGATAACCCGCTCGACCCGCGCCGTCATCGGCATTGCCGGACTGACCGGTCAGGCCAATATTGAAATCAAAGGTTCCGACATCCAGGAGCCGAACCTTCTCGAGGAAGCCGAGGTGAATGGCACCGTGGCCGAGATCATCGCCGACCCCTCGGCCGTGACCAACCTGCTTCAGAAGGCGCAGGACATTTTCGCGCGAGCCGACAGTGTGCTGGGCAATCTCGACGGATTCGCAAATGACGCTCGCGGGCCGCTGACCGAGACCCTGCGGAACGCCCAGAAATTTTCCGGTGCTCTGGCGCGCAATGCGGACGGGATCGACAAGTTTCTGGAAAGCGCCGCGAAACTCTCGGACGAATTAGCCGGTGTCTCGGGCAAGCTGGACGGAACGCTGAAGGCCGCCGAGGATATTCTCAAGGCGGTCGATCCCAAGAAGATCGAAACGGTGGTCGGCAATGTCGACAAATTCACCCGCGACCTTGCCGCGACCAGCGGCCAGTTCAACGACACGGTTCGCGACGTGCGCGAAACCGTGGCATCCATCAATGACTTCGCCAAACGCACGCAGCAGACATTGAGCAAGGTTGACGGCGTGCTGGACGGTGTGGACCCGGCCAAGGTCCGCGGCGCGCTCGCCAATATCGAGCAGGCGAGCCGCAATGCCAATTCCGCCGCCGCCGATATCGCCAAGGTCACGGATAAAATCGCCAACAGGGCCGATGACGTGGACCGGATAATCAGCGACGCATCGGAATTGATGCGCCGCCTCAACCAGGCGTCCGCCCGAGTCGATGGCGTGCTTGTAAAGGTCGACAATCTGCTCGGATCCGGCGAAGCCGAGGGTTTGGTTGCCAACGTCAACGCAACACTCGCGGACTTCCGGCGGGTGGCCAATACGCTGAACGCGCGGCTTGGCACCATAACGGACGGGCTGGCGCGCTTCTCCGGCCAGGGTCTGCGCGACGCCGAGGCCTTGATTCGCGACAGCCGCCGCTCGATCAATCGAATCGAGGAGGCCATAACCGACCTGGGGCGCAACCCGCAGCGCATCATTACCGGTGGAGAGGGCACGGTGCGCCAGTATGACGGGAGGGCGCGGCGTTGACTTCGGCGGTAACGCGCCGCAAGAAGGCGGGAGGCGCAGGGGCACGTGGCCCGCTGAAGCCTCCGGATTGCAAGCGAGCGGACAGTCTTCTCCTCATGCGTCTCAACCAGTCATCCGCGATCCTGCTGCTGGCTGCTTCTCTTGCAGGTTGCGCCGCATTGCCCGGCGGCGGGCCGCCGCCGCTCGACACGTTCGATTTGAGCGCCCCTGATGCGGGCGCCGCGGGCCGCCGCCGCAGCACCCAGATCCTGATCGCCGAGCCCGCCGCGCTGAAGATGCTGGACGGCCAGAATATCGTCATCACGTCCGGCCCGCGCTCCATCCAGTTCCTTAAGGGCGCGCAGTGGGCCGACCGGCTGCCCTTGGTCATACAGGCCAGGCTCGCGGAGGCGTTCCAGACGTCAGGCGGCTTCGGCGGCGTCGGCACGCCGGGCGAGGGGCTTGCCATCGACTATCAGGTCGTTGCCGATATCCGCGCCTTCCAGGTCGGGGTCGGCGGCGCGAGCCATGCGAATGTCGAGATTTACGTGCGCCTGCTGGACGACCGAAATGGCGTGGTGCGGGCGTCGAAGGTATTCCGCGCCAGCGCGCCAGTGTCGGGCGAGGGCAATGCGGGCTATGTGCGGGCACTCGACGCGGCATTCGGCCAGGTCGGCGCCGAAATTGTCAGTTGGACCGAAGCTCGGGTCTGACGATCACCGACTGGACGAAGACCACGCGCGCTGAACGGACCGCGACATAGGGACGCCGCCAGCCAACGATATGGCAGGATGAGTTGGCTTTCGACCCTTTGCGGTCACTGCAGCGTGCAGCTCACGATGGTTGTCAAATCGCAATCGCGGTTTCTTCTTTCGCGGTGCGGATCACCATCATGGTGACGTATCGCGCGACATTGGTCTGCTCCTTAAACAGCCGGTCGCATAACGCTTCGTACTCCGTCATGTCGCGTAGGTGAAGGAACAGGGCGACGTCAGCCTCGCCCGTGACCGAGTACGCTTGCGATACGGCGTCCTCCGCGCAGGCCAGGTCAAGAAAGCGGCGCATGTACTGTTCTCCGTGGAGTTTCAACTCCACCGTGACCAGAGCCTTCAGCACACGTCCGGCCTTTGCGGGGTTGAGGATCGCGACGATGCGGTCGATCACACCCGTCCTGCGCAATCGGCGCACCCTGCGCAGGCAGCTGGACGGTGACATCGCAACCTCTCCAGCCATCTCTACATTCGTCTTCGATGCGTCACGCTGGAGAAGGTTCAGCAGCTTCCTATCAATCTTGTCCATGTGCTTCCCTCCTGAGGAAGAATAGCGGAATGCAATAAAATTGCAAACATGCGCAATATTTGACCGCAAATGCCGCTGGCATCGGGGTATCCCATTGGCGACATAGGAGCGCTCCAATGATCGTCTTCAAAGCCGCCATGCGTCGCAAATCGCGCATGAACACGAACTGAGCGTTCGCTTGCCGCAAAGGTCGCCGGCGGCCTCATCCACCCAAGCAAATCGATTATTCGCGGTTCACCCTCATGCCCGAACCTATTTCCCCGCGCGCCGGCGCATTTCGCCATGCCGGCTTTCGTCACTACTGGATTGCCCGCTTCCTCGCCAACTTCTCCACCCAGATCATGGGCGTGTCAGTGGGCTGGCAGGTCTACGATATCACACGCGACCCCTTCGATCTCGGCATGGTCGGCCTCACGCTGTTCCTGCCCGCCTTCCTGCTCGTGCTGGTGACCGGCTCAGTCGCCGATCGCTTCAACCGCGTGCGGATCATGACGGGCTGCATCGCAGGCGAGGGGCTGTGCGCGCTGGTCTTGCTCATGTTCACCGTGATGGGGGAGCGCAGCGTCGTACCTATCTTCGGCACGCTCGTCGTACTCGGAACGCTGCGCGCATTTTTCGGGCCGGCGCAGCAGTCGCTGCTGCCCACCCTCGTGCCGGCGGAAGATCTTGCGAGTGCCATCGCCTGGGGCACGTCCTCCTGGCAGATCGCTACCGTGTTAGGGCCGGTCGCCGGCGGCCTGCTCTACGGCATCTCGCCGGAGGTGGCCTACATCGCCTCATTTGTCTTGTTTGCCGTCGCGACGGTGACGGGGATCCGTGTGCCGGCGCGCGAGCGCGTCGCAGGGGAAAGACCGAGCATAGCGACGATGGTTGCCGGCTTTCGCTACATCTGGAAGCAGAAGATCGTGTTTGGCGCCATCTCCTTCGATCTTTTCGCCATGCTGCTGGGCGGAGCCACGGCGTTATTGCCCGTCTATGCGCGTGACATTCTTGCCGTCGGCCCGTGGGGGCTGGGTCTACTGCGCGCGGCGCCTGCCATCGGCTCGATCCTGGTGTCAGTCTTCCTCCTGCGCCATCCCGTGAAAGACCATGCTGGCGTGATCATGTTTGTGTGCGTCTCCCTGGTCGGCTTCTTCACCGCCGTGTTCGGCGCTTCGACGGAACTCTGGCTGTCCGTTCTCGCGCTCGGCCTGATGGGTGGCTTCGACATGGTGAGCGTCTATGTGCGCGAGACGCTGATCCAACTCTGGACGCCCGACGAAGTGCGCGGGCGTGTCAACGCGGTGAATATGATGTTCCTGGGCGCTTCGAACGAGCTCGGCGAATTTCGCGCCGGCATCTCGGCCTGGGCTTTCGGAGCGGTCCCGGCGGTGATTGTCGGCGGCGCGGCGACGATCGGTGTGTCGGCGCTGTGGTGGCATTGGTTTCCAGAGCTGCGGACGGCGAGGCATTTGCAAGGACCGAGCTAGTGTTTGCTCGCGGGATTCCGGACCAGAGGCGACATTTGGTGAATAGGATGGTCGCACTGTTGCTCGCCGCCTGCGACAGGCGAGGGCCCGAGATGTGAAAATCGGGGACTGTCGCATCTCTACAGCCCGCTACACAACAAAGTCGCATAAGATAGATTATGGAACTGTCGGCACCATGAAGCCGGGACGCTGACACGTCTCAATGTCATTCCAGCGGTAGCTCGACGGTCATTCCGTCATAGGCCGGCTCGACATGTTCGGGCGTTTCGGCGAGCAGCGTCGCGTAATCCAGCGGCACGTGCATATGCGTGAGGATGGCTCTGGCCGGCGCGAGACGTTCGATCCACGCAAGCGCTTCGGCGAGCGAGAAATGGCTCGGATGCGTGCGGTATTGCAGCGCGTCGATAACCAGCAGATCGAGACCCGTCAGCCGCTTGGACGTCGCAGGCGGGAAATCGCTGACGTCGGGGCAATAGGCGATCGGCCCGATACGGAAGCCGAGCGAAATGATATCGCCGTGAATCTGCGGCAGCGGCTCGAAGGTGAGGGCGCCCCCCTCGCCTTCGACGGTGACGTTTCGGTGGTGATCTATCCGGTGCGCTATCAGAATTGGCGGATATGAACTTCCGGCCGGCGTCTCGAAACAATAGCCGAATGCCTGCTTCAGCCGGTCGAGCGTCAGCGCGTCGGCATGGATATCCATCAGCTTGCGCTGTTCCAGCACGAAACCGCGCAGATCGTCTATGCCATGGATATGGTCCGCGTGCGAATGCGTATACAGTACGGTGTCAAGCCGCGTCACGCCGGCTGCCAGCATCTGCTCGCGAAAGTCCGGGCCGGTGTCGATCACGACCCGCGTAACGGCGCCGTTGTCGGTGACGCGCTCGATCATGGCGGCGGGCCGTGTGCGCCGGTTCTTCGGGTTGGACGTATCGCATCTTCCCCAGTCGCCGGTAATGCGCGGCGTGCCGGGCGAAGAGCCGCAGCCGAGAATGGTCAGTCGCAGCCGATCGCCCACGCTTTAATCACCCAGATCAGCCGGCATCGGCATCTTTCTGAAAAGACGGAAGAAATTGTTCGTGGTAAGCGCGGCTGTCTCGGCCTCGCCGACGCCGATCGTTTCCGCCAGGACCGCGGCGGTTCTGGCTACATAGGCCGGCTCGTTGCGCTTTCCACGATATGGCGCCGGCGCAAGATAGGGCGCATCCGTCTCGACCAGCAGCCGGTCGCGCGGCACGTCGCGCGCGATATCGCGTATTTCCTGCGAGTTCTTGAAGGTCAGAATGCCGGAGAAGGACACATAGCCGCCGAGTTCGATTCCGGTCATCGCGAGGTTGCGGCCGGACGAAAAGCAGTGAAGGACAAAGGGGAAGGCCCCCCTCTCCGTTTCCTCCCGCAGGATCGCCGCGATATCGTCGTCCGCCTGTCGCGCATGGATGACAAGCGGCAGACCCGTCTCGCGGGCCGCCGCAATATGCGTTCGAAACCCCTGGGCCTGAAGCTGGCGGGGCGACTTGTCATAGTGATAGTCGAGGCCGGCCTCGCCGATCGCCACCACCTTGGGATGGGCGGAGAGGCGGACGAGTTCTTCGGCTGTGACGTCGCCTTCCTCCGCCGCATTGTGGGGATGCGTGCCGACGGAACAAAATACCGCTTCGAATTCCTCCGCTATTTCAATGATTTGTGCAAAGCGCTTCACGCGTGTCGATATAGTCACCATTCTGCCGACACCGGCGTCGAGGGCGCGCCGCACGATGTCGGCGCGCTCCTCGGCGAAGTCCGGAAAGTCGAGGTGGCAATGGCTGTCGACAAGCATCGGTCAGCCTTCCGCTGCCTGCTCGACATAACGCGGGAAGACACCCTGCGGCGTCGGCAGCGGGGTTCCCGCCACAAGCGCGTTGGTGTCGTCAAGATGCGCGAAATCACGCGCTTCGGCCGACACTGCCAGAAGGTCGAGCAGCTTGGCCGCAGAGGCCGGAATGTATGGTTGGCAGAGGATGGCGACGCGCCGCACGGTTTCGGCCGTCGTATGGAGCACGGTCTCCATGCGCGCGGGATCCGCCTTCCTCAACGCCCACGGCTCCTGGCCGGCGAAATAGCGATTGGCCTCCGCCACCACCGCGAAGATCGCCGCGAGTGCCACATGGATTGCCTGTTCCGCCATCGCCTTGCGTGCCGCGCCGAGCGCCGCCTCCGCCTGATCGAGGATTGCGCTGTCCGCCGCCGCGAGATTTCCCCGTTGCGGCACCCTGCCCTCGCAGTTCTTGGCGATCATCGACAGCGAGCGCTGCGCGAGGTTGCCAAGGTCATTGGCGAGATCGGCATTCGTGCGGTTGACGATAGCTTCGTGACTGTAACTGCCGTCCTGGCCGAACGGCACTTCGCGCAGCAGGAAATAGCGCACCGGGTCCAGGCCGTAATGCGCGACCAGCGCGAACGGATCGATGACATTGCCGACCGACTTGGACATTTTCTCGCCGCGGTTGAACACGAAGCCGTGGCTGAAGACGCGTTTCGGCAGTTCTATTCCCGCCGACATCAGGAAAGCCGGCCAATAGACCGCGTGGAATCGCGTGATGTCCTTGCCGATAATGTGGATATCTGCCGGCCAGTAGCGCCAGCGGTCAGAATTGGTGTCGGGATACCCGGCCGCCGTGATGTAATTGGTGAGCGCGTCGACCCAGACATACATCACATGGGCCTCATCGCCCGGCACGGGAATGCCCCAATCGAATGTCGTGCGCGAAATCGACAGATCCTTCAGCCCTGACTTCACAAAGCTCACGATTTCGTTGCGCCGCTCGGGCGGCGCGATGAAACCCGGATTGCGCTCATAGTGGGCGAGCAGGCGGTCTTGATAGGCGGAGAGGCGAAAGAAATAGGTCGTCTCCTCGATCCAGTCGACCGGGGTTGCCTGCGGACCATAGCGCACTCCGTCCGGCCGAACCTCGGTCTCGTCCTCGGCGTAATAGGCCTCGTCGCGCACCGAATACCAGCCCGCGTAACCGCCTTTGTAGATGTCGCCATTGGTCGCCATGGCCTTCCAGATCGCCTGGCTCGAGGCGTAGTGACGCTTCTCGGTCGTGCGGATGAAATCGTCGTTGGAAGCGTTCAGCGCCACAGCCATGCGCTGGAACTCGGCGGCGTTGCGGTCGGCGAGTTCGCGCGGCGCAATGCCTTCCTTGCGCGCCGTCTGCAGCATCTTGATGCCGTGTTCGTCCGTGCCTGTGAGAAACAAGACATCCTTGCCGTCAAGCCTCTGGAAGCGGGCCAGAGCGTCCGAGGCGATCAGCTCGTAGGCATGGCCGATATGCGGCTTGCCGTTCGGATAGGATATCGCTGTCGTGAGATAGAATTTTTCGCGTGACATGAGCGTGCCGTTGCCAGGCCAGAAGAGCGGTGGGTGAATAGGAACGGCAGCCGCCGTCCCGGCCGGAAGGCGGCGTCACATTCGAAGCGAGTCGTGCAGACGCAGTATCATGTTCAGCGCGTGTTGTTTACGATCCAGATTGTAGGTGTCCGTATCGCTTATCGCAATCAGCAATTCCTGCCAGACTCGTGCAAAATTTACCGCGCCTCGTGGATCGCCGGTCGATGCGGCTTCCGACGCGGCGCCGGCGGCGATATCGAGCATATGCGCATTCATGAGTTCGAAGCGGATCTCATTGTCGCGACCGCTTACGGCATCGGCCAGCCGGTACGCCATTGCTATGTCCAGATCGCTCGCCTTCACGAGCGTATCGATCGTATCGGCAATCTCCAAACCGCCAAACTCCGACAGCATGATGGCGTTGCGTATGCTTCCCCCTGCCCGCTCGATCAGCCCGCCGGGAGCCTGCGCATTATCCGTCAGCGGAACGCCGAGCCTGCGAAGCGCTGTCTCGACGTCAGCGCCCGCAAGCGGCTGGAGACGGATGATCTGGCAGCGCGAGCGGATTGTCGGGAGCAGGATCCCGGTTGAGTGGACGACCAGCAGAAAGACGGTGCGAGCGGGCGGCTCTTCAAGATTTCTTCAGCAAGCCATTGGCGGCGCTCACATTCATGTCGTCGGCCGGATCGACGATGACCACCCGGTAGCTCCCGTCATGCGAGGTCAGTGACAGGAACCGGTTGACGCGGCGGACCTCATCGATGGTGAGCCGGGTCTTGAACTTCTTCGTCTTGTCATCGAACGGCCTGGTGAGGTGCAATATCGACGGGTGGGCTCCGACCGCGATCTGCCGGAAGAGCGGCGACGCCGGATCCGGCTCCGCCAGCAGGTCCGGCGCGTTTGCCGCGGCCGGATGCCTCAGGAGATGGTGAGCAATGTGGAACGCCAGCGTTGCCTTGCCGATGCCGCGCGGCCCTGCCAGGATCAGAGCGTGCGGCAATTTCCCGGCCTTGTAGGCGGCTGCGACCATTGCCGCCGCGTCGCGATGGCCGACAAGCACAGGATTTTCCGACGGCTCCGGGACACCTTCCAGCGTGTCATGTTGCTCGGGGGCGATGCGCTCGAACATCACCGCACCACTCTGGCGCGCTTCTTCGACTTCGCTTGCCTCTCCAATGCAGCGAGGACGGCTGCCGTGACCCGGGCCTCCACCGTCTCGGCGCTCTCGGCGGCGTCTATTACGATGCACCGCTCGGGCTCGCTTGCCGCGATGGCGAGAAAGGCCTGGCGCCGGCGCTGGTGGGTGTCCAGCGTTTCCTTCTCGAAGCGATCGGGCTCGTCCGTGCCGCGCCGTACCGCCGCGCGTCTCAGCCCGAGTTCGGCGTCGATGTCGAAGATGAGCGTCATGTCGGGCATCATCCCGTTGATCGAAATGCGTTCGAGCGCAGCAACGAAGGCGCGGTCGTCCTCGCTGTCCAGTCCCTGATAGACCCGTGAGGAATTGAGAAACCGGTCGCAAAGCACGATCGCGCCCCGTTTGATCGCCGGCCTGATGACTTGCTCGACGTGGTCGGAACGGGCGGCGGCGAAGAGCATGGCTTCCATTCCTGGGCCGAAGGGCTCCGCCGCGCCTGAGAGGATGACGTGCCGCAACGCTTCGGCGCCCGGCGAGCCGCCAGGCTCGCGCGTCACCACGGTGTCATAGCCCTTCCGCTGCAGCTTCTCGGAAAGCCGCTTGATCTGGGTGGACTTGCCAGCGCCTTCGCCGCCTTCGAAAGTTATGAACAGTCCGCGCGCCAACCGCCGGCCTCGCCTCAGAAATCAGCACCACCTCATAGAGCGCGGAAGCGCGGAGGTCTACGAGGAAGGCGCCTTTCGCAGCCAGCCGGTGAGCAGTTCCTTGACCGCGTCCAGCGCGCGTTGATGAATTGCCCCCAGGGGCACCGATTCGGCCGCATAAAGCGGCGTTTCGCGACTGATCGTGCCGGCGACCCTTACCTCCAGTTTGCCGACCCGGGTCCCCTCCTCGACGGGGGCCAGTACCGGCCCGTCATAGACGATCCGGGCCGAGATGGAAGCGCCGGCCTCGGCCGGGATGTACAGGGATACCGGTCCCTCGGCTTTCAGGGGCAGGCCGGCCTTGCTGCCGCCATAAACCACCGCCTCGCCGACCACCTCGCCGCCCGCGAACAGATTGGCTTTCTCGAAAGCCTGCATGCTCCATGCCAGCAGCTTGCGTGCTTCCTCGGCGCGTTCGCGATCGCTCTTCATGCCGCCCATCGCGGCGAACACACGCCGGTTGCCATTGCTTGCCGAGGCGACGATCGCGTAGCCGGATTCCTCGGTGAAGCCGGTTCCCATCCCGTCGGCGCCGATGCCCATATTGAGCAGCGGGTTTCGGTTGCGCTGGAGGATCTTGTTCCAGGTGAAATCCGGCTGGGCGTAATATTTGTAGAACTCTGGATATTCGCGCCAGATATGCGCCGCAAGCGTCACAAGGTCACGCATCGTGACCTTCTGGCCCTCCGCCGGCAGCCCGCTCGAATTTTTGAACACCGATCCTTTCAATCCGATCTGGCGGGCACGCTCATTCATGAGCGCGACGAACTTCTCCTCGTCGCCGGCCATGCCCTCGGCAATGATGATGCAGCCGTCATTGGCGGACTGGACGATAACACCCTGGATCAGGTCCCGAAGTTGGATGGTCGATTTGAGCGCGGCAAACATGGTCGAGCCGCCGGAAGGCGCGCCGCCTCTGCGCCAGGCGTTCTCGCTGACGGTAAAACTGTCGTCGAGCGTGATCTTGCCTGTCTTGAGTGCATGGAACACGACTTCCATGGTCATCAGTTTGGCGAGCGAAGCGGGAGGAATGGGCCGGTCGGGGTCCTTCGAAAACAGGATCGTTCCGGTTTCGGCGTCGATCAACAGCGCCTCGGATGCCTTCGTCTCGAAAGGCTGCGCCTGGGCGAATGTAAGCGCTGAAAGAAGCGCGACCAACGTCGCAAGAAGCGTAAGACGCATTTCCGTCCCGTCCGCCCTGGTTCCTCCCATTGTAGACTATCAGGCCAGGACTTCTGACGCGAGTTGACGGGGGGAACATCACAAATGTCGAGCGTCAGTCGCGAACCGCGATCGCATCCGGAGCGCCGTTCCGCCAGGCCGCCGTGAGCAAGCTATCCAGCGAATTGCGGCCGTCGGAATAAAGATCCACCGAAAAGACTTCCGCACCGTCGATCAACGATGCCTCGAAGGTGGTTCGTCCAAAAACCGCGAGCCGCTCACGGACATGTTGTGCTTCCGCCTTGTCGGCGAAGGTGCCGACGGCCACGAAGGGCTCCGCCCCGTACGATGACGCCGAATCGTCCGTAACCTGCCCCCGCTCGCCCTCCCCGACCGCAACTCTCGACGACCTTCCTTCGAGGGCGTCAAACGCATCCGCCGCGAAATTGGCGCCGCGCCGCGGCGCATAGGACAGAGCCGCAAGAACGTTCTTCTTCCCGGGGATCGCCTTCAATGCCGGCCTCTGCGGCGCGATGGGTCCGCGCACTGGAAGAACGATGTCGACCGCTTCGTTCGTCACCGCTTGCCCGGCTGTTGCCATGCGGGCGCGGGTCGCGCCGGTGAGCGTGCCCGGAAAGGCCGCTGCCCGTCTCGCGCCGACCGACGCACCCGGCGTCGGCCCGTTCATGGCGATCATCACACCCGCCGGCAGTCCGACATCCGGACCAGACGCTGCATTGCCCGGCTTGTAGGAGGCCAGCAAGTAAGTGTCGTCACGGCCCTCCAGCGGCGCCCGACCGACATACTCCACCTTTACCTTAGCGGTGCCGATGTGCGTGTAGTTCAGCATTTCGGCGGCGCGCCTTGACAGGTCGATCAGCCTGCCATGCGAATAAGGGCCTCGGTCGTTGACGCGGACGATCACCGAATGGCCATTTTGCATATTGGTGACGCGGGCATAGCTCGGCAGCGGCATGGTTGGATGCGCGGCCGTGAGATGCGTCTGATCGTAGATTTCGCCATTGGCGGTGAGGCGGCCGTGGAAGGCCTCGCCATACCAGGAGGCATAGCCTACCTTCTCATAGTCCCTGTCTTCCTTGGGATAGTACATCTTGCCGCGGACTTTATAGGGCCGGCCGAGCTGATCGCGGCCGCCGCCGCGCGGCAGATTGGATTTGCTGTAGCTGACGCGTGGGCTGGCCCTCACGCCCCAGATGGACTCCGCAAAATATTCCTTCGCGCTGGTCCCGTTGCCGGCCGACATCTCTGATCGAGACCCGCTGCAGGCGACAAGAAATCCGGTGCACGCCATGACGACGGCGACGGATATTGCGCTACGGAGACGCGAGCGCGCCGAGATTGCCATACCGGATTGTCCCCAAACATCCTTTGCGTCGCGCCCGCAATGCCGAGTATTGCATATTCGGCACAGCCGGACACAAAACGGCTCCCGCCCCTCTATGCGGGAACTTGTTATCACGCTCTTAATAAATTGTGTCGGGAACCTGGCAGGATTATGGCCGCGCGGCCCTTCAGTTTACGCTCTTGCCGCCATTGTCCGCGACCCTGCCGTGGCCCGCCGGATCATTGCGCGTAGGTCGCTTCATCGGCGTTTCGGTCGACGCAGCCTTTTCCGCCTCCGCCGCCATCGGGCTTCGACAGCTCGGCAAGCAGGCCTTGCCAGTTTTCCTGATGCCGCGACTGCGGGTCATTCCGGGCCCAGCCGAGCAGATTGTCGGCGTCGGGGTCCTCGAACGCTACCTGGCGCATGCTGTGCAGGGCGGTGACGACCTGGTTCACATCGGCAGCCGAGAGTGTCACGCTCTCCTCGCCCTTTTCAGGCTCCTGGAAGGTCAGCAACTCGGGAAGGAGCCAATGTGTACCGATGCCGTTGCGCAGCACGGGCGGCATGACGATCTGATGGACGGTGACGGACGAACGGTGGCCGCAATAAATCTGCCCGAGGTTGGAGAAGAGCTCTTCCTCCAATTGCAGCCCGAGTTGCCCGCCCGCGCCCAGCACCGAATGGAAGCCGAAGCTCTCCTTGTAGGTCCCCGCCGAGGCCGAAACATCGGCAATGACGATATGAAGCGGCGGCGGCCTTGATAGGCCGATTGCCGCCTTGAGTGCGCTTCGAATGGCCAGATAGAGGGTCATGGCGCCTCTATTCTCCACCGCGCCGCCGTCCGTCACCCAGTATCGCTGGCCGGCGCGACTGCCTGAGGGCAGAACGTCAACCGCCGCGTCCGGAAAGACGGGGGGGAAGTTCGCGCTGAGTGCGGCGGCCCGGGCGATCGACATGTCGGCATCGTCAATCGACCGGATTTTCATTCCCTGTGACGGATTGGACGAAGGAAATTTCAGATTGGTCAACACCAGCCGCCCGCCCGCGACGCTGCCGTCGGCTTCGCCGCTGCAATTGGCGGCGCGCTCCGGCAATGACAGGCCCGCATCCCCGCAGGATGTGCCCACGGCGTCGAGGGCCCCCACCATGGCAGTGTTAAGCATGATGCCGAACGACGGATCCTTCATTTTTCCGGCGCCCATCTTGCACACAAACAACTCCGCGAGAATGTCGCCAAGCCGGCTGCGCGCCAGCGTCCAGCCGACCAGCGGCTCGGCCCCGGGCGCCTGCTCCCCGCATGCCGCGGTTTTCCAGCTGCGCCGGCCGAGGACGATCCGAATGTCGCTGGCGCCGTCGAGGACATGCTCGATGAAGGGCTCCGCCATTATCGAGGAGAAATCGTCCCAGGCCTTGGTATCGGGCTGGCCAGGGTGCCTTAGCTCCTTCTCGTGCAAGGCAAAATAGCCAAGCGCGGCACTGCCGCCCGATACCCCGCTGACGAGAACGACGTTGCAGATCTGGCCTTGCTCGGCGAGGCCGCGCAGCAGCGATGCCGTGTAGATCGCCGCGCGCGTTCCGCCACCCGACGCGACAACCGCGATCCGAGGGGTATCCGGTGCCGGCGGCGGGCAGCTTCCGGTTGCTTCGCCTCCGGCAAGCAGCAGACGCGCCGGGTCAAGCGCGACCTGGTTATCGCCATCGAGCGCCAATTCCGGCGGCTGCACCGTCCTGAGGAAGGCAAAAGTCAATGGCACACCGATAACAGCGACGGCGATCGTGCTGGCGATTACCGGATAGGTCACGGCCAAACGCTGCAGATTGCGGAGGCTGGCGAGCGGATCGCCTCTGGGTACGTTGCGCGGAGAAACCTGCTCCATTTGACTACGGAAGCGCGTGAGCAGCTCCGCCGGGGTCATGAACTGAAGGGCCGATCCGGTGGCCCCGTAGTCAGTCTTGTACTGCCCCTGGATCTTCAGCCGGCCCGCGCCATGCAGCGAGATGCTGCGCCCGCCGCTGTCGACGGGACTGAGATGCTCCGGACCGCTGTAAGGATACGGGATGCTCAGCGGCGTCACGGTGCCGCCATTGGTTTCGAGCAGTCGGATGACACGCCGCGCGAGGAACTGCTCGCACCAGAAGGCATAATACCACGCCACCACGTAGACGAGCGCGACATAGGCCATGATCGTGGTGTTGCCATAGCCGCGGCTGCCGGCATTGAAGAGGTAGGTAACGTAGTGCACGTCAGCCAGGCGCAGCACGGCCACGGCGATGACCAGCAAGCTGATCGCGTATTGCGGCCCGATGAAGAACAGCCGGCCTATGGTATTGAGCACCTCCATCAGCCTCTCGAACAGGATGCCGAGGAAAAGCCCGATAAAAGCGATGGCGGCGACGGCGAAGAAGATGGGTACGAGGTAACGGTCCGGAGCGAACAGCACGAGGAGCGATCCAGGCAGCAGAAGCTGCACCGGGTAGCGGATCAGTACGATCAGCAGGGCCGACAGGAGCGCCGCGATGGGACCCTTTCCCATGAAGTCGTAGCGGTCGTTGGACGAGAACAGTTCGACCTGCGGCAGAGCATGAGCGAGCGAGCCGCCTTTGCCCTGGCTAAACAGGATGCCGGCAAGCTTCCAGACCAAGCTTAGAGAGACGGCCAGAGCGGCAACGATCGCTACGCCGACATGCAGCCTCAGATATGCCGGATCGATCCCGTAGGTCTCGGGTGGCGCGAACAATAGCAGCACGGCGGCAAGCAGGCCGAGGACCGCGAGTTGTCCGAGGAACAGATGTTCGCGCAGCCATGGCCTTCGCCGCGCTCCGATATGCAGCGCAAGCAGCAGCGCGAGGCCCAGACCGAGCATCGCGATGTTGACAAGTTCGGTCCTCTTCAACGTCGGTCCAAGCGCCATCGCCGTGACAAGCGCTATGCAGAGGCCGGGCACGAACCAGGCGTAGCCGTCGGGGGCGAGCCAGGTCCAGAACCGCGCCCGCCCCGCTGGCAGAGGCTGGTTCACGAACCCATCGAAGCGTCGCCACCCCCGGACGAAGCGCCTTGCCCGTGCTCCCAGCCAATTATAGGCGCTGGACTGGATACTGTCGGAGTCGTTGTCGGGTTGAGACATTGCTGAGTCTCCCAGGTAAAAATCAAGAACTCGTTCAGGATGGCATCGGCAGCCTTCTCGGCGATCATGTAGACCGAGGTGACGAGGAAATATCCGGGGATGCGCGGAAACACCGAGGCATCGACAACGCGCAGCCCGTCGACGCCGTGAACCCGGAAGCGGCTGTCCAGGACACCGCCCGCCTCGCGCGGCCCGATGGCGCAGGTGCCGCAGGCATGATGGCCCCAGGCGTTCTCGCGCACATAGGCACGCAGCGAGTCGTCGCTGTCGATATTGCGGCCCGGTTCCTCTTCCGCGTCCACCATCCCGTCCATCCCGTCAGCAACCTTGCGCACGAAGCGTATTCCCGCGACCATCGCGTCCAGGTCAGCGTCGCTGTCGCCTGTACCCTCGTGGAAGGAGTGGAACTGGATGTGCGGCGGGGTCCGGGGATCGGCGTCCGCAAGGCACACCTTGCCGCCGCGATTCTGCGTGTAGGCCTTGAGCACCACCCAGCTCAGGTAGTTCGGCTTGCGGATTCGCTCCGAGTACCCTTGATAGTAGCCCCGGAAATCCGCCAGCAGCGAAAAGCAGTGAAGATCGGGGCGCACCAGACTGGCGCGCGACTTCAGCAACAGCGAAAACATCACGCCGTTGCTGGTATAGTTGCCGATCCTCAACCAACGCCACCAGCGATAGTTGGAGTCGTTGCGGCTGTAGGTGGCGCCCTTCAACGCCTTCCACGGGCGCTTCATCCGGCTGACGACGCCGACCTCGTAGCGGTCCTGGAGGTTTTTTCCGACGCCCGGCAGCGCGGCCTTCACCGCGATTTCATGGTCGCTCAGGTGCTGCGGATCGCCGACACCGGACAGCATGAGAAGTTGCGGCGACGCGAAAGCCCCGGCCGCGAGGATCACCTCCCGCCGCGCCCGGATCTTGTGGTCCTGACCGTCGGCATCCCGGCATAGGACGCCCGCAGCCCGCCCCTCATCGATCAGGATGCGGCTGACGGCGGTGTGCAGGCGGATATGCAGTCGATCTGGGAATCGCTTCTGCACATCGAGCAAACGTTCGCGCGGGCCCATCCGCGCGTGGCGGCGGGTCGAAAGCGGCGTGATGCGGACGCCGCAGGCGGTGGGGTTCCATCGGCGATAGTCGTTCGGGTCGAGCTGCGAGCTTTCCCAGTCGATGCCGCCCAGGCCGAAGCTGTCTCCCGCGGCCCTGATGGAGTGCAGCAAACCACGCCTCAGCCGCCGGTCGAGCAGTGAACGTAGGGGCAGCGAACGCTCCGTCGTCAGCCATCCCCACCAGCCATGGCCCGTCGGATTGAGACCGGTTATTGCCGCCAGCCAGCGCCAAAGAAAAAAGCGGTACCGGCAGCGCTCGATCCGGTAGAAATAGGCCTGCATCCGCGAAGCCGACCAGCCCTCGTCGCCGGTCAGCTCCCAGATATGGTTCCAGTCGCTTTCGTTCGGGCGAACGACGATCATCGCATGATGCGCCGTGCAGCCGCCGAGGCCGCGCACCCTCGGATAAAGCACGCCGTCGTGTTGTTCGGAGAACCGCCAGTCCCGGCGCTGGAGCGCGGCATCGGCGTAGTGGCGAACCCAATAGTCCTGCGACATGCCGGCATGTTCGGAGGCGAAGGCGTGGAAGGCCGGAACCCGGTAGGCGTCCGCCAGGGACATGTCACCCTGCTGGTGCGGCCCCGGAGCAAGCGGGTCGCCGCCCGCCTCCAGGACCAGCACTTGCCGGCCTTCCTCGGCCAGGCGCGCCGCCACGACTGCCCCGCCCGCACCGCTGCCGATCACAATGTAGTCGTAGGCCTCTTCGTCGGGCATGTTCAGAACTGCTTGAGGTAGGCAATCAGCGCTTCCTTGTCCGCCTCGGATAGATCGCCGCCGAACGGGTGGCCCTTGTTCACCACATAGTCCGGGCATTTGCTGAGACCTATCAGAGTGTCGATCAGCCTGGTCTCGCGCACGATCGTCTCGGCGCGGACCTGCACATTGGGGTCGGCCAGATCAGCGGCCGAGCACTGCCCGCCAAGCTGGGAGAATGCGCTTATGAAGGTGGGGGCCGCCTTGATCAGGCGCCAATAGTGAGCGGCCATATCCGCTTCGTCATTGTCCGGCAGCAGCTTGGTATTGACCAGGGCATTGATCGGAAAGTCCTTCGGGAATGGCCCCAATTCGACCGATCCGTCCGGCTTTACGAGCCAGCCGGCGACCCAACTGAGTGGACGCGCGAAACGCTGGACGAGGTCGGGGGAGAAACCCGCCGGCACCTTCAGGCAGGACGGCGCGCTCGTGCGATAGATGTAGCCGGGCACCGCCTCGGCGGTCAGTCTGTCGGTGCGGCGCTCCGCCGGCGACAGCATCTGGCGGATCGAATGTTCGAACACCTTGAGCCGGTTTTCGACGCAGGGCAGGTATGGGTCGTTGGGATCGGCGGCGGGGCAGGTTGCGCCGTAGTCGGCCCCGTCGCCATGGCGCGCATTATAATAGTCGGGTCCGTAGTAGCCTTCCTCGTGGCCGACGGAGTTGTTGAGCAGGAACGGCGCCGTTGACCACAGGCTCACCAGCGATGCCGGGCGCAGATAGCCGCGGCCGTTGCCAAGTGATTGCAGCGGCGTTGCCGCACCCGAAACCGGATGATTGACGGTAACCTCGCGCGGCGGCGGCAGAGACTTGTAGGTGGAGGAGGTGAAATTGTCCCATATGTCGCCCGACAGACCGTTGGTCGCGATGGCGCTGCAGGCATTGGTGCCGATCACGTCCAGCGGCACGCGCCGTTCCGTGGAAAGGTAGTTGCCGTCCAGAAAGGTCTCCCGGCCGGTCTGGTCGCGGGCATTGACGATCTCGACCATGCCGCGCTTGAATTCGTCCGACTGTGCCCAGGCCCAGTAGCGGTCCCAGCACTCGCGATAGCCCGGTCCGGCACCGCCACCCTCGCAGACTCCCGTATCGACGCCGTAGTCGGCGGCAGGCTCGGGCTGCTTGCTGGAGTGGCAGGCCGCGCAGGTCTCGGCAAACACGACCTTGCCGCGATCGACCTTGGCGGGGTCGCGCGCATCGAGCAGCGCCTTTCCGCCCGGTGCGTCCTCAAGGTGGTCGGCGCGGGCCGTCACCAGGAAGAAGATCGCCATGTCGGCGGTCATGTCTTCGGTGGCGCCCCAATAGGCCGAGTTCTTCTGCGCATCGGCGATGCGGATCGGCGATATCTTCTGGCCGCCGAGGAAGGGACGGAAATGCAGCAGCCATTCCTCGCTGAACAGGCCGATATTGAGGTAGACGCGATTGAGCGCGCCCAGCGTCCCGACGGAATCGGCGCCGTCCTTCAGCACGCGCATGGTCGTGACCTTGGCCGAGCCCTCGTCATAGAGCGATGCGAAGGCAGCGGTCTGCGGATAATCCTGGAACTGCTTGTTGTCGCGTTCGTCCCCCTCCAGCGTCTCGGTCCCGGCCTGCCCCAGCCTGGCCATGACCTCGTAGACCGCATTCATGGTGCGCGGATTGTTCATGTAGTCGGTCGAGACGAGCGACGTGTCGAGCGAGCCGGGCGGATTGGTGTGGAACAACTGGAAGAGGAAATTGCCCTCGTTGGGCGCCGGCTCTCCCGCCTTGCCGCGCGGTGCCGTGTTCCAGAAAAAGATGCGATCGACCCAGAAATACTGGGCGCCGGGATTGGAGGTCAGTTCGCTCCAATGCGGGTTTTCCGGGTCCTTGGGTGGAGTGATCGGATTGGGTCCGACATGGCAGAAGGCGCAGGACATGCCGACACGATACGGGCGCACCAGATTCTTGTCGTTGTAATAGCTCTCGTCCTCGTAGAAGCGCTTGGCGTCCCAGCGCTTGGCGGCCGCCTCGTCGAAATCGGGATTGGCGAACAGGCGCAAGCCGATCACACCGGTCGGCTCGCCATAGTAGGAGCCGACCTGAACCGTCTGTTCCTTCTGCTCGGGGCCGACCTGTACGGTCTTGCCGCGCGCGCCGATCTTTACGCCCTGGTATTTCTCGTCCGCCCCGGCATTGCCGCCGAAGGGGTCGTCCGGACAGTTCGGGTCGCGCTGATCGATCCACAGTCCGAAATGCTTGTCGTCGGCGGCCGTCGGCTGTTTGAAGCAGGGCTCGTTTATCAGGCCGAGATAGCGGAAGCGGTTCCATCGCCCGTAGGCCTGGCTCGGGTGCGAGGACATGATCTTGAGGAGGTCGAAGGAGCCGATCGCGGTTCTTGCCGCGAAATCCCAGAATCGGTCATTGCCGCCGGTCCAGACGATCCAGGCGTTCTGCCCGCGGATCGCCGCCTGCCTGACCGCTTCCGGCTCAAGCCCGGTGGCTTTCGCCACCTCCATGATCTCGGCGGGAAAGGCGGCGCCCGGCGCGGGCTGCATCAGCAGCCCCTTGTCCATCTCGGCGAAATAGGGATCGGACGCGGCCTTGAAATCGGTCCGGTCGAGCTTTGCGCCGCTTGGCTTCGTCCTCGACGGTCCCGAACGCGCTGGCGTCGGGCTCCACCAGCGACCGGACGATAAAAAAGCCGGCGACCGCCACCACAACGACGAGACCGACGAGAACCGCGGCCGTCCACCCGAGAAAACGCCAGACAACGTCGTTCTGATCGTCGCCATCAGTCTCTTCCCCCGTCAGAGCTACCGGTCAAAGCGTCTTGAGATAGGCGAGCAGGTCTTCCTTGTTCCGCGCGGGCAGGTCCGTGCCCCAGAGATGGCCGCCATTGCCGTTGCCCGGCAGTGTCGTGTCGTAGAGCCAGCCGTAGCGTTCGCCGTCCGTGCCGGCCGCGCTGACGAAGCCGCCATTTGCCGGATCGACCAGGTCGTAGCCGCGATAGAACGAGCTTCGGACGCTGTTCGACGGTGGCTCGAGCAGCGCGCGCAGGGTCGGCACGCTGCCGTTGTGGAGATAGGGGCCGCGCAGCCACAGCCCGCGCATGCCCGTCGCCACATATCCTTCCGTCTTCTGGAAATTCCGGAAGCCCCAGGCATATCCCGGTTCGTAGATTGGTGTAGCGCTCGCGCGCCGCTGCCGTCCACATGTCGATGCGGTGCCGGTCGGTGCCGACCTCGACGACCGCGATCGGCGTGCGATAGCGTGCACCCGCGGGCTCATGGCAGTCGGCGCATTGGGCCGCATAGATCGCCCGCCCGGCGGCGACCGCGGCCGCATCGACATGATAGGGATCGCCCGCCGGCCATCGGGTGGAAAAGGGCGACGGCGGAGGCGCCTGCAAGCGCGACGAAATCCATCATCTTGTCCAGCGTCGCCTTGGTGCGCGGAAACGACTTGTAGGTCATCCCGTCGCCGATCGCGCCGGACACCACCGTCTCGTGGAGGTCCGTCTGCAACCCATCCCAGTGCAGCGAGAACTGGCGCGTATTGGTTGCCGCGAGTTCCCCCAGCAGCCAGAGCGGCATCATGTCGGAATTGCCGATCGTGCCGTCGTCGGCGAGGCCGCAGATTCTGGAACTTGACCGGGTTGAACGGATCGATCCGTCCGGGGCCCCAGTCCGGCCGGCTCTCCATCCAGGCGAAACGCGGCCCCTGCTCCTTGAGCGCCTTGCGCGTCGCCGGGATCAGCAGGAAGCGATAGAGAGCGCGCTCCCAGAGCGGCATATCGTAGATCGCCTTGATCTCGCGCCATGATCGTATCGGCGTTGAAACGCGGATCGGCGCCGGCGCGCGATGAGGAAGCGGAGATAGGACTTGCGGATCGATCCGCGTGCCGGGCCCCGCGCTCACCAGTCGGGCCGGATCGTGCGGGATGCAGCCGATAGCTGCCCTGATGGCAGAACGCGCAGTTCGGCGCCACGCGAGCGATGACGCCGAGCGTCTTGACCGAGAATCCCGACCGGGACCGGCTCGCCCGCGCGCCCAGAAGACACCGAAAGTGCCATAGCCGTCCCGGTTGCCCGGGAGATGTTCGGGGAAGATCTGCGGCAGGACGCGCCATATCCAGAAGGGCAGTCCCTGCGTCTCCTCATTGCCGATCGAGCCATGGTTGAAGATCTCGGCGAGGTCGTTGGTCTTCGGCTGTGCCACCGGACGCAACAGCAGGAAGAAACGCCGCCAGCGCCACCACGACCAGCGTGACGAGCACGCCCGAGGAGAATCTTCCAGAAGCGCCGCTTCAAATTCGCCTCCCCTCGGCGATCGCCTGCTCGAGACGCGCGATGCGGATCAGGCACCAGAGCGTTGCGATGCCGATCGACCCGTCGAGCAGCACGCCCGCCAGGAAGCCGAGCGGCTGACCGAACACGAAGACCGCGAGAAAGAAGAACACGCTGCCGAAGGTGCGCGACGGGAACACCGCCAGCCAGGCGAAGACCCGATAGCGGTCGATGTCGAGCGTCGCCGGAATGTAGAAGACCGACAGGATACCCAGCAGCAGCCCCGCGAAGCGCGGCCAGATGAGTTGGTTCGCCGGTATGTGGAACAGGCCGAGGATCCATTCGCGGGCAGAACAGCAGAGGAATCACGAAACCCAGATTGAGGATGATCCCGATCCAGACGAGGACCGCGTGCCGCATCTTCCATTTGCTGAGCGACTGCGTACTGGGTCATAGAGTCTTCATATATTCGACGAGGGCGTCCTTGGCGGAAGCCGGACAGATCGGTGCCGTAGCGGCCGGCCTTCATGCCCGGTATTGGCGTTGCCGGGGCGGGAGGTGTCGTAGCGGAAGAGCGACCCGCCGGGTGCCGCCGCGTCGGAGCGGTAGCCGACCTTGACCAGGTCGAGTTCGTCGCTGCCGCGATACCAGACCGCCGGGCGCCGCGCGCTCGGCTCGAGCAGGTCGCGCAGCGTCGGCACCGAGCCGTTGTGCAGATAGGGCGAGCGCGCCCAGATGCCGTCCAGCGGATGGTTGGCGTATCCCTCGGTCTTGTGGAAGCGGTGGAAGCGCCAGGGATAGCCCGCATAGAGAAGGTTCTGGGCGGCCGCGAAGTTCTGGGTGTAGGAGGTCCACCGCCCCGGATCGGTGCCGATCTCGGCGAGCGGCTCGACCTTGCCAAGCCGCGGGAAGCGGCGCGTATCGTAGTTGTAGCCCTCCGGCCCCCCGCTTCCATGGCAGTCGGCGCAATAGCGCGCGAACAGGACCTGACCCTCCGCGGCCTTTGCCGTGTCGATCCTGTCGGCCGCCGGAAACGCCGGGGGCGGCAGATCCCACATCCATTTCTCGATCCGCGCGATCGACCGCCGGTCGACCGAGACGGGCGTGACGCCGGCCCCCAGCGCGGCGCTGAGGTTGCGCTCCGCGACGGAATCGTTGTTGCCGTCCCAATGCAGATTCATGCCCTCGCGCGGACGCTGCCGCCAGATCGCCGGATAGTCCGACGATCCGTCGAGCGCCGCGCCGTCGATATTCTCCTTCTCCATCGGAAAGTTGAACTGGATGGCCTTGTAGGGATTGAACGTGTCGACGCGGCCCGGACCCCAGGGCTCCTGGCGGGAGACGAAGGCGAGCCGCTTGCCGAGGTCCAGGAAAGCGCTCTTCACGCGCGGGAAGACGATGTGCCGGTAGACGAGCCGCTCGAAGACGTTGAGGTTTCCGCCGACCGCGTCGCTGTTGATCGTCTCAATCAGCCTGTCGGCGTTGAAGCCGGGGTCCTTGCCGGCATCGAGCAGGAAGGCAATCAGTTCCTGAAGCCGCAGATTGTTGGACGGCGCGCCGGAAATCCGGTGCTGCGTGCCGTCGCCCGGCAGGCGATAGGTGCCCACGTGGCAGACCGAGCAGTTCAGCCACACACGCTCGACCCCCGAGACCACCCGCCGCGAAACCCCGATCGGGAGGTCCGCATCGGGCGTCTCGTAGAGGAAACCGAACTGGCGATAGCCTCCGGGGCCAAGCTTGTCGGCATACATTACCGGCAGCGCCTTGAAGACCCAGTAGGGTGGACCTGTCGACACCTCGCTTCCGATCGACCCATGCAGGAAATGCTGCTCGTCGTCCGCGAAGGCCAGAACATATTGGTTCACGAACAAAAGATAGTAGCCGGCCACCAGCAGCAGCAGCAGGATAATCACCCAGCGCCAGCGCCGGGCTTTCGCCGTTGCTACTTCGACGGGGCTCAGGCGATCATCTTCCATGCTCATCCACCCGTTCCAACGCTCCGCTGCTGCGTCGGGAAGGTCGGCGGTTCGTAAACGGACATCACTTCGGCGATCATCCGCTCGCGCCGCTGTTCGAAACTGTCGCCGTCGAACCGGCTGAGCTCATAGCAGCCGAGCGGATTCTCGAGGTCGTTCACCAGGCATTTGTTGCAATAGGTGCATTCCTTGCTTGGCTCGGGCCCGTTTGCCCGCATCAGAATCTTCGGCAGGTCGTTGTTGGCAATCAGCGGCCGCGCGATGGTGACGCCGTCGCAGGCTTTCGAGCGTATCGCCCCCGCGATCTTGTCCGCGTGCTGGAACCCGCCGGTGCACAGTACCTTAACGCTCGGATCGATTGCCGAAACGGCAGCGTTGATCGCGTGGGCGTAGTCGAGATTGATCCCCTCGATCACCTTTCCACGCCGCCAGCGCCAATAGCGGCGGAACAGCCACGCGCCGAGCGGATTGGAGAAGATCCGGTAGTTGAACCGCGTCCGCGTGCCTTGCGAAAGCATTCCGTCGTACCAGCGCGTGAGTTCCCGCATCGACAAGTCGCCCGGCGGGTTGCGCGGATGCGGGAATGTCGAGCCGCTGGAGACGTGAAAGGCGTCGACGCCCTTGCCGCCGTCGAGCAGCAGCGTGCAGATCTTGATGGTCTCGTCGAGCGTGTTGCCCTTGGGAATCCACGGGTAGAGCCAGCCATTGTGGTCGACCCCGTTGATCTTCATCTGGAGATGGAAATCAGGACCCACCTCGCGGCGGATCGCGCGGATGATCTCCAGCACGAAACGCGCGCGACCTTCCCAGTTGCCGCCATACTCGTCCTTGCGGTCGTTGATTCCCGAACTCAGAAACTGGGTGATGAGGTAGCCATTCGCCCCGTGCAACTCGACGCCGTCGAGACCGGCCGCCCGGGCGCGCCTGGCACCCTGCGCGAACTGCTCGACCACCTCCCCGATCTCGGCCTTGGTCATCGCCTGGGAGAGCAATCCGTGGAAATAGTCGCTCTTGTCCGTCGAACTCAGCCCGCGATTGTACAGGTTCTCCACGCCACCGATATCCTGCTGCCGCCCGGAGTGGCTGAGTTGCATGATAAAGCGGCAGTCATGCGCGTGTACGCGCTCGCCCACGGCGTGCCAGAACGGGATCTTGTCGTCCGCGTCGATCATTGCGTAGCGCACGAGAATCCGTCCGCGAACCGACACCGGCGTGAAGGAGGAGATGATACAGCCCACCCCGCCCCGGGCGAACTTCTCCTCCCAGTTCAGCCGCGCGTTTCCGCCATGTCCGTTATAATCATCGAACATCCCGGAAATATTCGACCGGAACAGCCTATTCTTGACTTTGAGTGAACGGAATTCGAGAGGGCTGAATATAACCCCGGCATTGTCTTCGAATGAGAACTCGGCGTCCAGGTTCATGGCATGCCGATCCACCACAAAATCATCTGCCCGGCTCAAGTAACTTTGAGCTAGGCAAAGAGATCAATCGGAGAGCTAAGCATTAATCAGTTGATCGATGGAAAGTAATATATTTCCCTTCGATTTGCAATGCAGGGATTGTGGTCGGAGGCGGCTTTCCGCGCCGTCCTTTCAGGATGTGATGGCTGATACCGTATCCTGCGGCAGAGGGGCGTATTGAACGGAAACGGCCCCACCATCGGCGGGGCCGTGCATTGCCGTCCCTTATACCGGCATCAATGCCAATAGGGGTCGACGCTGTAATAGTTGTAGGCGGCGTCGCGCGCGTTCTCGCCATCGCTTCCGGTCAACGCATCTATGGAATCGGCCGGGGCAGCCTCCAGTTGCTCCCTCGTGAAGGGAACGACGTAGCCGGCAAACTTCTCGTCATAATCGAGTACGGACCACGGGATGGCGTGGTATTTCTCGCCCATTCCCAGGAAACCGCCAAAACCGACAATCGCGAACATGATGCCGTTCGACATTTTGTCGAGCATCACATCCTCGATCTTGCCGATATTTTGGCCGGAGGTGTTGTAGACGGTAGTGCCAATGACGCGTGATGCGCGAATGGCGTCCGTGTGGCCGGAGGGAGTAGTCATTATCAGTTCCTCATCGTTGGTGATGGGAGAAAAATGACCGCTCGTCATTATGGTTCCGCAAAAGATATCGGGCGCCGGGTTTACGCGCAGCGCTTGCTTGAGACAGAATGAATCCGCTCGTTGGCGCGAGCGGATGCGTCGCTTCGAAAATCGGCGGATTTAAATCCCCTTCGCCACCCTGTCGAAGGCCATCAGGCGCTCGATCAGCCCCGACATCCTGTCCAACGGCACCATATTCGGCCCATCGGACGGCGCATTGTCGGGATCCTGATGTGTCTCGATGAAAACGCCGGCAACGCCCACCGCGACGGCCGCCCTGGCGAGCGTCTCGACGAAACGGCGATCGCCGCCCGACGATCCCCCCTGCCCGCCCGGCTGCTGGACCGAATGCGTCGCGTCGAAAATCACGGGCGCGCCCATCTCGGCCATGATGGGCAGGGCGCGCATGTCCGAAACCAGCGTGTTGTAGCCGAACGAAGCGCCGCGTTCGGTCACCAGCACGTTGAGGTTCCCGGAATCTGTCACCTTCGCGACTACATTCTTCATGTCCCAGGGCGCGAGGAACTGACCCTTCTTGACGTTCACGACCTTGCCGCTTCTCGCGGCGGCGATGAGCAAGTCGGTCTGGCGCGACAGGAACGCCGGAATCTGCAGGATGTCGACATGCGGGGCCAGCAGCCCGCACTGCTCCTCGGTGTGGACATCAGTGAGCACCGGCAGCCCGAGCGTTTCACGAATCTCGTCGAAGACCGGCAGCGCCGCCTCCAGTCCCGCGCCGCGCCTGCCCCCAAGCGATGTGCGATTGGCCTTGTCAAAGCTGGTTTTATAGACCAGCCCGATGCCCAGTCCGGCGCAGATTTCCTTCAGCCGGCCGGCTATGTCGATCGCGTGCTGGCGGGTCTCGAGTTGGCAAGGGCCGGCAATCAACGCCAGCGGCGCCGCATTATCGAACGAAACGCCACCCACGGTAACGATCGGATTGGGACTGATCATTGACAACTCCTCGATTGGGGTGAGGCCCCTGCTTCGGCGGCGCGACTGATGAAGCCCTGCCGCACGATGCATTGCCTCGGCGACCTACAACAGAGCGGCAATGCACGCCAGATCCCGCTCGCCGGCCAATCGCGGATCGATGTCCGGCGAGCGCCGCGAGGGCCTCCCAGACCAAGCGCTGGTGGCGTTCGGCTGCCACTAACGACCCTGATTTTTCGGCGCCGACAGCCCTGCTCCGGCGTCCTTGTGCCGTTTCGGATATTTTTGGTTGCTGCAAAGCAAAAATTAACCATAGTTGTGCATCTTTTCTCGATCACTCGGTCAAGATGGGGACAATCCGGAAGTCACGCCTTGGGTCGCTCGCCGACCTGGAGACCCTTGCGGGATTTGCTGGCTTGGTAAGCGTTGGTGAGTAAGATCGATCGTACACAGTCCTTGCGCCGCCTGTTGCGTCCACTGCTGATCACTACCTTTGGCACCGCCTTTGCCGGCGTGGCTGTGTGGTCCGTGGCAGGCATGGTTGTGATTGGTAGCTCATTTGCTTCCGGTCCAAGCAGCTTCTTGTCCAAGCCGCGGTTCTACCCGGTCGAGAGGATGCGGGCCCGGCTGTCGGATGAGCATGCCAGGACCGGTAAGGCGCCGAGGCTGTCCGCCGTAACGGCGCGGCCCGTCGTGGCCGCGAGCCTTACCGCCGGCGGAGGGAAATCCGCCCGCCATCCCGATGTTGCGGTAGCGGCCGGCGGCGGCAATACAGCGCGCTTCGATGCGGTGGCGAAGCAGGCCGGACTGACGTCCGAGAAACTCGCCAGCCTTTTCGATGGCTCTGCTTCCGCCAAGTCGCACCGGCCGACTGCAAAGGTCGGCGCGCCCGCGCCGGAACGGTTTGCGTCGCTGCCCGCCGCCCGCCATAGCGCCAGACGTTGCTTGCCTATGCCGACCCCTCCCCGAGCGGAGCGGCGGGCGCCGCGTTGTCGGGCTTGCTGGCGCCGCTGCCTCAGAAAGACCTCGCCGCGTCGCAGGATTCGAACCTCGACGCGGACAATGACGCCGCTGCCCTGCCGGACTATGAAGACACGCCGGCCGGCGTTCCTTCGCCGGAGCTTCGTCCGCGTGGCGATCAAGCCCGCAAGCCCGCCCCGGAGACGGCGAGACCCGACGTTCGGCGGGTCGATGAGCCCACCGTGCCGAAGGCCGGTGAACCAAGCAAGGCAGACGATCGCCAACCGCCAAAGCCGCGGAAGTCCGCTTATGCACGGCCGAATGATCCGGCCGACAACAAGTCCGGCGGCGGCTTCGGCCAGTCGCTGCGGAACCTGTTCGGCGGCGCAACCAGGGCAGGACATGGCGTGGCCGTCTACGACATCAGTGCCGCGAAGGTCTACATGCCCGATGGCAGCGTGCTCGAGGCCCATTCCGGCATTGGCAAGATGGCCGACAACCCGCGCTACGCGCACGTCAAGATGAACGGACCGACCCCGCCGCACACCTATCACCTCAAACTGCGCGAAAAGCGATTCCATGGCGTCGAGGCGATCCGCATGTTGCCTGTAGATGGCAAGAACAAGCATGGCCGCGACGGCTTCCTCACCCACAGCTACCTGCTGCGCGGCGGAAGGGCGGAATCGCATGGCTGTGTCGCCTTCAAGGACTACAAGCGTTTCCTCGCCGCCTTCAAGCAGGGCAAGGTCAAGCAACTCGTCGTGGTGCCCAGCGGTGGAAGGGCAAACATGCGTCTTGCTTCCAACGGCAAGAGAATCTGACGGGCAACGCTTCTCCCGAAGGTTCCGGCTGGGCTGTTGCGAGACGCGCGCCGCCGTCACCAGCAAATAACAATCGGGCACGCTGGCGGCGCCAACACCGCCGGGGCCGCGATGACCTTGCGCCGCGCCAGCTAAAAGCTGCGGGGCTTTCGCGAGCAGGGGTTGCAGCTCGAAAACATCACCGGCACCGGCATGCCCGGCAATTACAACGTCCATATCGACTTCCCCGAGGACGACCGGCCCGCGGCATGGGTCGGGCTGCTCAGTACATTCGGCATAGAGCGCGCCAGCCGCGTGGACGCGACGCATGCCGGAAGCGGGCTCAGCACCGCTTTCGATATTACGGAGCTGGCGCAGGAAATGGGGGTCAACCAAGGCAATGTCGCGAATTTGAAGATCACATTCGACCGGATAGGCGAGCCCGAGACCTACCAAAACCTGCCGAAGGACTTCGCCGATGTTGGGCCGGCACTCAACCGGCAAGCATCGGCAAAGGTCGGGCGCGTCAGTCTCTACGTCGAATGACCGTCTCATCCGCGCGCGCCGGACCTGCTCACAGTTCTGGCGCACGCGCTTTGCGTGGACGCCTCGCCCCACGTTTCGTCTTGGCCGGCGTGCTGGCGGGCTTGGCTGTTCTGGTTCTCGTGCCGGCGCCAGCAACGTCAGCCTGTATCGGCACTACGGCGCTTTCGACCATCTCCGATCCGGGCCGGCTCCTGGCATTCTATCCGCCGACACCATGGTTCGCCCATTGGCTGGCAATGATCGCGGCAATGATGCTGCCGCTTGCACTGCCGATGGCTGCCCATGTGGAGTTGCGCAGCTTTCCGCGCCGGCGCGCCGCGATGGTCGCGGCGTTCCTTCTCGGGCACACCGCAATATGGTTTGCGGCCGGCGTCACCTTCTACGCAATGACGCTTGCCGCCCTGGCGGCGCCGCGGGCCGTTCTGGGCCTGATGATCGCCGCTTCGCTCATTTGGCAGTTGCATCCGGCCAGGGCGATTGCGCTTGCGGCCTGTCACCGGACAGGTCCGCTTGCGGCCCACGGCAGTGCGGCGATCAGATCCGCGAGCACGTTCGGCCTGACCCTCGGGACGCGTTGCGTGGCGAGTTGCTGGCAATTCATGCTGCCCGTGCTGGGCGGCGCCGATCATCTGCTGCTTATGGCCGCCGCCGTCGCGCTGTCCTTGCACGAACGCAGTTCGCGCCGCCTGGAACCCCGCACGGGAGCAGCCGTGCTGGCCCTTTGCTGGATGGTCGCACTCGTTTGAGAAGTCCGTAGCGGCATGGACGAACCCTCGATGGCCGCCCGGCGAAGCGGTCCTGGTGACGGGCGAGATCGTTAAGACGCTGTGAAAAACTCCTTTTATGATTTCGGCCTATTTCTGCGGATATGTACGCGTCGACTTCTGGTCGGGTTGTCTCGATCGCCGGTGTGCTTGTGCTTTCCGCCTGCGCCTCACAGCCGAGCGGCATCAACGACATTTGCGCTGTTTTCGGGCAGCGCGACGGCTGGTTCGACAATTGGCGGAGCGCTGCCTACGGCACCGAACAAAAATATGGCGTACCTGTCCACGTCCTCATGGCAACAGTGCGCAAGGAGTCCGGCTTCAAGGGCAACGCCAGACCGCCGCGCAAGAAACTGTTGGGCGTCATCCCCTGGTCGCGAAAGTCGAGCGCCTATGGCTACTCCCAGGCGCTCGACGGCACCTGGTCGCAATATCAGCTCGAAACCGGAAATTTCACGGCTCGCCGCACCAATTTCGCGGATGCGGTCGACTTCATCGGCTGGTATCACGTCAAGACGGCCGAAAAATATGGCGTGGCCCCCACCGATGCCTATCGCCTCTATCTGGCCTACTACATGGGCTGGACCGGCTACCAGCGCGGCGAGTGGCAGAGCAACGCGAACCTTAAGCGCTACGCGCGCGAGACCGAGGAGATGGCCGGGCGCTACGCCTCTCAACTTCAGTCCTGCGCGCCGTAAGCTTCGAGCCACATGCCGACCTCCCTTCTCCCCTTTTTTTGGACCGGAGACATCCCGAACCCCTCGCGCAAAACGCGCGAAACTGTTCGCGATGTCTTCGCACACCTGTTCGCGATGTCTCCGGTCCAAACACCCTTGTGGAAGAAGGTGGCCGAGCGCAGCGAGATCGGATGAGGGGTGCCGGAAGAGACAACGCAGCAGAGCACACTCCGACCGGCCCTCCTTCTGAAAAGTTGCATTCCGTCCAGCACCCCTCCGTCTCGCCCTGCGGGCTCGACACCTTTTCCCACAAGGGGAGAAGGAGGTGCCGCCAATCCCGCTCTAAATCTTTGTTTTAACTGATCTATTGCGGAACGATGTCGTGTACCGGCGGTTCCTGCCCTTCGCCCGCGAAGCTGATCACCGGCTCCATGGAAGCGAGTTGGTCGTCATCCAGCCAGCACAGGCTCTTGTGACCGGCGCCGAGATCCTTCAGCGGCGGCAGTTGCGTCTCGCATTTGTTGCCCGCCACGAACTTCTTCCACCGGCAGCGGGTCTGAAACGGGCAGCCGGGCGGCGGGTTCATGGCCGATGGAATATCGCCCTCAAGCACGATGTGCTTCTTGACCACGCTTGTATCGGCGATCGGGATCGCCGAGAGCAGCGCCTCCGTGTAGGGGTGGTAGGGCGGCGCGAATATCTGGTCGGTCGAGCCCTGCTCGACGATATGACCCAGATACATGACGACGACGCGGTCGGCTATGTAGCGCACCACCGAGAGATCGTGGCTGATGAACAGCATCGTCGTTTTGTTCTTCCGCTGGATGTCCATCAGCAGCTCGGTGACCGCGGCCTGCACCGAGACATCCAATGCCGAGACCGGCTCGTCGGCCACCACGACCTTGGCCGAGCCGGCAAAGGCACGCGCCACGCCGATGCGCTGCTTCTGGCCGCCGGAAAGCTGGCGCGGCATGCGCTCGGCGAAAGCGCGGGGCAGCTTGACGAGGTCAAGCAGCTCGAACATGCGCTTCCTGCGGTCGGCGACCGTCTTTCCCACGCCGAATTTCTCAAGGGTTCGGATGATCTGCGAGCCGACGGAGTGGCTGGGATTGAGCGTGTCGAACGGATTCTGGAACACCATCTGGATGGACGCCACCGTCGCCACGTCGCGGTCTTCGATGCCGGTGTTCTGGATCTCTTTATTGCCGAGCATAACCTTGCCGGAAGTCGCCGTCTCCAGCCCGAGCAGCACCTTCGCCAGCGTCGATTTTCCACAGCCGGACTCGCCCACGATCGCAACCGTCTCGGACTCGCGGGCTTCAAAACTGATCGCTTCATTGGCCTTGACGACCCGGCCCTCGCCGCCTCCAAACACCTCGTTGGCAGCGACGCGATAGTATTTCTTCAGATCGTCGATCTTCAGCACCGGCGCACCGGGCTTGATCGGCGGGTTCTCCTTGCGCGCGCCTTCCGGAAGCGCCGTCCAATCGATCTCGTTGAAGCGGACACAGCGGCTGAAGTGCTTGTCGTGCCCCTCCACGGGTATCATCGGGATTTCGGCCGCGTCGCAGCGCCCCGCAACGAAATGCTGGCAGCGCGGGCCGAAGTTGCAGCCCTTCGGCCGTTCGTGCGGCAAGGGAAGCTGGCCGGGAATGGAGATCAGCGGCCGGGCATTCTTATCGGCGCCCGGCAGCGGGATCGAGCGGAACAGGCCCTGGGTGTAAGGGTGCCTCATACGGTCGAAGACATCCTTGATCTTTCCCGTCTCGACCGCTTCGCCCGAATACATCACCGTAATGCGGTCGCAGGTTTCGAGGATCAGGCCGAGATTATGCGACACGAAGATCATCGACGTGCCGAATTCCTTGCCAAGCCCTCTGACCAGCTCGACGATGCCGGCCTCGACCGTAACGTCGAGCGCCGTCGTCGGCTCGTCGAGCAGCAGCAGGGCAGGCTTGGACAACAGCGCCATGGCGATCACGATGCGCTGCTGCTGGCCACCTGAAAGCTGGTGGGGATAGGAGCGCATCATGCGCTCGGGGTCCGGCAGCCGCACGGCGCGCACGGTTGCGATGGCGCGCTTATAGGCCTCGTCCTTGGACGCCTTGTCGTGAAGGATCGGAACTTCCATCAGTTGCTGGCCGATCTTCATCGCAGGGTTCAGGCTTGCCATCGGCTCCTGGTAGATCATGGCGATCTCATTGCCGCGGATCGAGCGCAGCTCGGCCTCGGACAATTCGCCCATGTCCTTGCCCTTGAACTTGATCCGCCCGCCGACGATCTTCCCGATATTGGAAAGGTCGCGCATGATGCCGAGCGAAACGGTCGACTTGCCGCAGCCTGACTCGCCGACGATCCCCATCGCCTCGCCCGGATCGACGGAGCAGGAAAAGTCCATCACCGCCGGGATCTCTCCACGCTTGGTAAAGAAGGAAATCGAGAGGTTTTCGATTTCGAGGATGGGCTTGACGGGTGGCGTGATCTTGGCTGCCTCGTTCATCATCGGCTCCCCGGGTCAGTCTTTCAAGGATTGTTCGCGCAATGCGTCGGCGAGCAGATTGAGGCCGAGCACGAATGACATGAGGGCGATGGTGGGCGGCAGCGCTGGATGGATGAAGGAGCGAAGCAGACGGCTGGCGTCCTTGATCGCGGTACCCCAATCGGGGCTTTCAGGCGCAAGGCCGAGGCCGAAATAACCGAGCGTGCCGAGCAGGATCGTGGTGTAGCCGATGCGCAGGCAGGCGTCGACGATCAGGGGTCCGCGTGCATTGGGAAGGATCTCCCAGAGCATCGTATACCACGGGGTTTCGCCGCGGGTCTGCGCCGCCGCGATATAGTCCCGCGTCGCTATGTCCATCACGAGACCGCGGACGATGCGGAAAACGCCGGGGCTGGAGGCGAACACCACCGCGACGAAAATGTTGAGCTGGTTCGGATCGATCGAGACGATGCCGAGCGGGTCCGCGTTGAAAACGAGGCCCAAATAGATCCAGCCGCCGATCAGGATGGTAAGCCCGAGCAGCAGGTACAGCCGCTCCGGTCTGTTCTTGAAACGCGTATAAAACAGAACCGCGAAGAAAATGATCGGGAAAAGAAAAAACACGCCGGCCAGCCCATAGGGGATAGGCGTTTCCATAATTCCCGGCGTGACCAGAAGGTAGAAAAGGAGAATAACAGGGAAGGCCAGAACAAGATTGGCGAGGAACGACAGGATCGCGTCTACCCTGCCTCCGTAGTAACCGGCCGGCAGACCAAGCGTGACGCCCACCATTATGGCGAACATCGTCGCGGCCGGCGCGATGACCAGCACAATCTGGCTGCCATAGATCATACGGCTGAAGACGTCCCGCGCCAGCTTGTCGCCTCCGAACAGATAGACGCCGCCGCCGTCCGGCACCACCGCGCCGGGTAGCGCGTCCTTCATGATCGGGAGTTGCACGAGGGGATCGAACGGCGCGACAGTCGATGCGAAGATCGCGGTAAACAGCCAGAAATAGCAGATGGCAACGCCGGCGATGCCGACACCGCTGTCGAAGAGCTGCCCGTAGAGGCCGAGCTTCTTCTTATAGAGAATACTCGCGCCAAGCAGGACGGCCATCGCCAGCCAGACCGGCCAGAACCGCGCAATGAGGCCCAGCACTATCTGGAAGCCGCCGATAAATTCGAGCTGCACTACGCGGCCCCCTTATTGAACCCGGATGCGCGGATTGAGATACGCATAGCCGATGTCGGAAATGAGCTGCGTGAACAGCACGACGAAGACTGAAACCAGCGAGCAGCCGAGCAGCAGGTCGATGTCGTTGTTGCCGGCCGCCTCCACAAGCGTGTAGCCGAATCCCTGATAGCGGAACATCGTCTCGACGATGACCACGCCGGTCAGCATCCATGGAAACTGCAGCATGATGACCGTGAACGGGGCAATCAGCGCGTTGCGCAGCGCGTGCTTTATGACGACGCTCGAAAAGCTGAGCCCCTTCAGGCGCGCCGTGCGGATATATTGCTGCGTCATCACCTCGACCATCGACGCCCGCGTCATGCGCGCGATGTAGCCGATGCCATAGATCGCCATCGTCATCACCGGCAGCGTGAAATTGTAGAAGGTGATGCCCTGCCCCGTGGCCGACGCCGCCGAACCGTTCAACCAGCCCAGCCACGACGCGAAGATGACGGCGAAGATGACCCCGGAGACATATTCCGGCGTCGCGGTGGTGGCGATGGAGGCCACCGAGAGCGTGCGGTCGGTGCGCGATCCCTCGCGCATCCCAGCCAGGATCCCGATGAGCAGCGCGATCGGCACCATCGTCACCACTACCCAGAACATCAGGATGCCCGTCGCCCGCAGCGCCGGGAACAGCTTCTGGGCGACCGGCACCTTGAACTTGGTCGAACAGCCGAAATCACCCTGCAGCACACCCGAAAAGGTCGGCACCGACGGCTCCTGGCAGACGCCGAAGCGCGGCGTTGCCTGCCCGGTTGCGGGATCGAGAATCGGTTGCTTCGGTACGACGCCCAGCCACTGGCCATAGCGGACGAAGAAATTCTGCCGGTAGCCATTGCGCTGCAGCCAGCTTTCGAGCTGCTCGGAAGTGGCGCGCATCTCGGTCTGGCTGATCGCCAGCTTCTTAAGGTTGGGTTCCAGATTGATCAGGAAGAAGACGACCAGCGTCAGGCACAGCATCGTCAGCAGCATGAGCCAGACGCGCCTGAGAAGAAATGTAAGCACTTTCGGCTCCCTGCCTGCCGGGTTGGGCACCTTCTAGCCCGCCCAGGTGCTCCGCGGAGCAGCCTGGCGAGCGGCGGAAGGGGCGCTGTCGCCCCTTCCTGTCAACGATCGAGGTTCAGGCCTCCTTGTCGAGCCACACGCGGTGGAAATCGTGCTCGTTGGTCGGGTGCATGCCGAAGTTCTTCACGTATGGAGCCGAGTGATTGAACAGCGAGCGCCAGTAAGACTGGATCAGGATACCCGAATCCTGCAGGATCTGTTCGAGATCCTTCATCAGCACCTTGCGCTTCTCGACATCGGGCTGTGAAGTTGCCTCGGTGAGTTTCTTGTCAAATTCCGGATTGGCAAAGCCCGTCTCGTTCCAGGCCTCGCCGCTCTTGTAGCCCAGCACCAGAATTTGAACGCCCAGCGGCCGCATGTTCCAGGTGGTCATCGAGAAGGGATACTTCGTCCAGTCGTTCCAGAAGGTCGAGCCCGGCAGCACTGTCCGCTTCACCTTGATGCCCGACTTCGCGGATCTGCGCGGCGATCGTATCGCCGGTGTTCTTGTGCCAATCCTCCTCGGTGGTAATCAGGTCGAACTCGAAATCGGTCTGGCCGGCCTCGTCGATCAGCTTTTTGGCGCCCGCCAGGTCGCGTTCCTTCTTGGGCAGTTCCACATATTCCGGATGGATCGGCGACACATGGTGGTTTTCCGCCACCGTGCCGCGGCCGCCATAGCCGAGTTGGAGAACAGTCGCGTTGTCGACCGCCATCTGCAGCCCGTTGCGCACCTTCTGGTCGTCGTAGGGCTTGTTGTTGACGTTCATACGCGCCACGATCGTTGCCGCCGTGACGACCTCGGACTTCACAAGCCCAAGTCCATCGAGGATGTCGACATAGTCCGCCACGGTTTCATAGTTGGTGTCGACCTCTCCCGCCTCGAAGGCGCTGACGCCGGCCGATGGGTCCGGCCCGTAGTCGATGAACTCGACACCGTCGAGATAGGCTTCGCCGCCCCACCACTTGCCGTTCTCACGGCGCTTCAGAACCGCCTTGGAGCCGACATCGAAGGAAACAAGTTCGAACGGCCCGGTGCCGATCGGATGCGAGATGGGATTCGACCCGTTCTTCTCGAAGTCGCGGTGTACGACGATGCCAGGATAATCCGACACGCCGGGGATGAAGGTAATGTCGGGCGCCGGAAACTTGACCTTGATCGTGTAGTCGTCGACCTTCGTGATCGCACCGTCCTTGGCCTTCTTCGTCGCGGGATCGACCAGCGCGCCCATTCGCGCCGCCATCGAGTTGCCCTCCGCGTTCGCATCGCACCAGCGCAGAAGGTTGAACATCACGTCGTCGGCGTTGAACGTGTCGCCATTGTTCCACGTCGCGCCCTGGCGCAAATGAAGCGTGTATTCTGTGGCGTCGTCGTTGACATCCCAGCTTTCGAGCAGGGTCGGCTCAAAGGTGAAGGTGCGCGTGTATTTCACCAGCGGCTCCAGGTACTGGCGCGTGACATTCGCCATTTCCGGCCAGTCATAGGTGCGAGGGTCCTTCGAGGCGTCCTTGACGAACTGCCAGACCCTGATCACGCCGCCTGTCTTGGGCTCCTGGGCGAGTGCTTCGGTCGGGGCGGCCAGCCCGATCATGCCATATGCCATGGCCGTGGATGCACCGAACACGCTGGCGAGCGCCAGGAATTCGCGGCGATCCATCTCGCCGGTCTTCGCGCTGGCGGCCATGTCCCTGATGTGGGCCGGCACCCGGTCGCCGTTGCTCTTATAGAACGTCATTGCAAACTCCCATTATTTTGGTTCTTCGCCGTTAGCATTTCGCATCCGGTCCGCGTTGTCAAAGCGGCCGGGCATTGTTCCCGAACGGAATGTGCAACTTTGCTGGAAAAACGGTTCGCGCGAATACGACACGGATGACGCAAATTCGAAAATCTGCGCGGCGCGCCAGACGATTTTTGATATTGCAGCATGCATCGCGGTTCGCCGCGCGATAGCACCACGAATGCTCACCCCGGCGTGCCAGAGCGGAAGCCGCGCGTCAGTACTCGCGCTCCAGGAAGATGCCGCCGCGGGCCTCGCCATCGTCGCGTGCCTCCCCGCGAAGCGTGACGCCGCGGCCGACATCGAGGTCGATCGCGGCGCGGCCCGAGCCCGCCCGATCACCCCTTTCGATCGTCAGATAGGTCCTGTCGTTGAGATACTTTCCGACCGCGACGGTCGTCTCGCCCCGGTCATTGGTCCTGATGTCGAGATCGTCGACGCCCAGGCGATCGCGCAGCGTGCTGAGCAGCGACGTCGAGCCGCCGCCGCCGGCCAGTTGCGCGGCGGCATCCGCCAATTGCGCGATCTGCAGCGGCGAGAGATTGGACATGGAGCGGCCGAAGATCAGCCTGGCCAGCACTTCGTCCTCGGGCAGCGCCGGCACGGAGGAGAAACTGAACTTGGGATTGTTGGCCGGACCCGTAACCAGGACGGTAATCTGCGCCCCGCTCGCGCTCAATTCCGCGGCTAGGTCGAGATACGGCACAAGCGACCCGGAAAAGCCAAGCGTACCGCGCGTAAAGGTGAGGCGCCGCCCGAGCAGCGAGAGCCGGCCCCGACGCATCGTGAACTGGCCGGTCGCCTGTGGCGACGTGGCCGGGCCGACGAGGCGCAGCGAGCCGCCGAGTTCGGCGTCCAGGCCCCTTCCCTGGACGTAGATCCGGTTGGGCGCATTGACCGCGAGGTCGAGCGTAAGCCCTGTCCCACCTCCCCCGCTGGCGGCGGCGGCCGGCCGTATCGCCTTGTCCTGCGCGATAACAGCCGCCGTCGCGTTCTTGTGTCTGACGTCCAGTTCGGCAAGCGAGGCAGGCAGTCGCTCCGGCACCACGATGACCGTACGGACCAGATCGACCGAACCGCCGAGTTTCGGCGCCGACAGCAGCGGGCCCTTCACGGTCAGGTTGCCGGAGAAGGTCGTGGTCACCACTTGCCCGTCGGTGTAGCGGGCATTTGTCAGCCTTATGGCGATGTCGGCCGGAAAACCCTGGCCGGCGACGATCCCGACCGAACCAGTCGCCGAAACGCTGCCGCCGCCCGATATGGCTCCGGTCAGCCGATTGATCGTTGCGCGACCCGAACCGATAGCGATATCGGCTGCGATGTCGTTCACCGCGATGCCGGACCGCGCATCGACGAAGCGGGCGCCCGAACTGCGCACATTGCCGGAAATTACCGGTGCGGTGGCGCCGCCGCTGACCGCGATACTTACATTCGCCGTTCCCGACAGCGACAGCCCTTGCGCCGCCAGTTGCCGGGTCAAAAGCGAAAACGGCACCGCGCCGTCGAACTTCAGGTTGAGCTGCGGCGTCGCCTCGGTAGAGACCGTGCCGCCGCCCCTGACCGACAGGCCGGCGGCGTTGCCCATATTGGCGTCGAAAGTGAGCCGCCGTGACGCGAAGGTGCCGCTCGACTTGACGGACACGGGTCCGATACCGACACTCCTCGTCTGCGCGGTTTCCGCTGCCGCCCAGTCGATCGCATATTTGACCGTCGGGTTCGCCGCCGCGCCGGTCAATCTTACCGTCCCGGAGATCGTTCCCGCCGCGTTGAGGTTGGCGGCGAATGCGTTGGCCAGGGAGGCGGGAATGCGCGTCAGCGTCCCATTGAGGTCGAGCGTGGAGCCGGCCGTACCCGAAATGACCGCGGTACCGCTGCCGAGCCCCAATGTCAGCTTGTCGAGCGTGACGCGGCCGCCCGCTATTCCCAGGGTTGAGCCGCGTTGCAGCACGGCCCGTATGCCATGCGCCGTCCCCTCGGCCGATGCGAGTTCGACCGTGACCGTGCCGCCCGCCGCCTTGAGGCGCCCAGCCGCCTTCAACGGTATGGCATTGACCTCCGCACCTCCGGAAAAGCGCGTCCATTCATTGTCCCGCTCGAGCCTCAGATCGACACGGCGGACAACCGTGGTCCCGGACTTCACCTCGCCGGCCCGCACCGTGCCCGATATCCCCGGCGCGCTCATATAGTTGGCGACGAGGACCTCGACCGCGACCGACCTGGCGGAAAGATCGCCACGGCTGAGTGCCGCGGAATTCCCCGAAATTCGCGCTGTCGGCGCCGCGCCGTCGCGCGTGAAGGTAACAGTGCCTCTTACGCTCCCGTCGATCGTCTCAAGCGCCAGCGCGGCCAGCGGCCCAAGATTTGGCAGGTCGAAATTGATCGTCCCGTCGGGAATGAAATTTTCGTCGAGCGCGAGCGTTCCCGCTATGCGGTTCTGCCCGAGCGACAAGGCGAGATCGCGTACGGCGCGCCGGCCCTCCGTCGTGCTGAGCACTGCCCTGCCGTCGAGTGTTTCTCGGCCGATCATGCCCTTCAGCGTCACGTTCGCTTCCGGATTGGCGAGATCAGCAGTGCCGGAGGCCTTGAGTTCGAGATTCTCGATATCGCGTCCCGCCACGGTCATCTTCTGGCTGGTGACGGTGAGCGCGACATCCGGCCTGGAAAGCGCGCCGGTGGCGGTGGCTGAGAAGGCGATGGTCCCGCGCGCCCCTGTTGCCAGCGGCGAAACCTCGGTCAGCGTGCCTTTGACATCGGCGTTGATCCGGTCGCCGTCTATGCGCACGACCCCTTGACCGGCGAGACCGCCGGATTGCAGCGCCAGAGCGTTGGCCGAAACATGGCCTTCAGTGTCGCGCTCAAGGCTGGTGGACAGTGCAAGTTTCTCGCCAAGCACAGGCCGCAATGCGGCAGGCAGCGCGGACGACAGCACGTCCGCCTTGAGGTCGAGCTTGATCGCGCCGTCGGCTAGGGAGACTTTGCCGCCGAACCCGCCGTCGATCGCATCGCTTCTGAGTGTGCCTTGATCCACTGTCAGGGAATTGGCCGAAAGCAAGCCCTTGAGCTCCGCCCTGATCTCGCCCGCGACCAGCGGCGCGGCGGTCGGATTGTCGATCGTGAGCCTCGCGACCGTCGCCGTGCCGGCAACGGGACCTGAACGCGACGCCGGGCTGAACTTGTCCGAGTGCAGGGTGATATTCGTGTCGATCAACTCAACGTGGTTCGTCGCGATCCGCGGCAGGATCGCGGCTATGTCGAGCGTGGGTTCGCTGACGCTCCCGGCTGCGCGCACGGTGGCCGAGCCCAGCGTTATGTCGATAGGGCTCTCGTCCGTGCCGAAGGAAAGCGGGACGCCGGCGGTTCCGCCGCCGAGCTGAACCGACATATCGACCTGCCCGGCCGGATCAAGGGTCCCGCTCGCCTGCGCCGTAAACGCTCCGTTTGCAAAATTGGCGCGCTCGATGCGCAATGCGCCCGCCGCGCCCGCCGTCGCGGACAGATCGAAGGTCGTCTTGCCGTCCAGGAGTTGCCGCAGGTTCTCGGGCGCGAAGCGTGCAAATTCACCTTCGCCCTTCAACTCGATGAGGTCGCCGGCTTGGCTCGCCCGCCGCGCCAGCGAGAAACTGCTCACCGTGCCGCCACCCATCGAAATGGTTCCCGTTCCGCTGATGTCGGCCAATGTGCCATCCAGGAACATGCGGATGTCGGCCTCCGGTTGGTCGAGCAGCAGATCGGCCAGCGTCGCGCCAATTGCCGCCGAAAACGTCGGCGCGCGCAGGAAATCCGACACCAGGGCACTGAGCATCATCGATTTCGCCTGGATCGCGCCGCGCTTCACGGTTTCGGCGTTGAGTACGACATTCACCTGCGGCGTGGCGCCAAACGAACCGAAAGTCGCGCTGCCTTTCGCGCTGCCCTCGACCGACTGACCGAACAGAGCGGCCAGCCGCCCGAGATCCGCGAGATCGAGGTCCAGCGAGCCCGCCGGCATGAACCGCTCGTCGAGCGAAAGTGCTCCGGTGATGCGGTTCGGACCGAGCGACAGGACGATCTCGCGGACCTCCCGTTTTCCGTCGGTCGTTGCCACAACCGCATTGCCGTCCAGCGCCTCGCCCTTGAACAATCCCTTGAGCGCCACCGTTGCTTGCGGACTGAGCTGGTCGACCCTGCCCGCCGCCCGCAATTCGAGATTGTCGATCGCATTTTCCCCGAAGGCGAGCCGATTGCTGGTGAGGGACAGGTCGATGTCCGGCGAAATCGGCGAGCCTTTCGCTGTCGCCGTCAGCGCCAGCCCTCCTGATGCCTGCGGTGCAAGCGGCGCGATGTCGGCGAGCGTGCCGGTCACTTCCGCATCGATCACGCCTTCGCGCAGACGCGCCGAACCCTTGGCGGCCAGCCCGCCGGACTCCAGCGTGAGGGTATTGGCCGAAACGTCGCCGGAAGGCTCCCGCAACAGCTCCGCCGAGAGCGCGACCTTTTCACCGAGTAGCGGTCGGGCGTCGGCAGGCAGCGCGGCGGAAGCCACGTCGGCGTCGAGTTGCAGCCTTAATCCTCCATCGGCCAGCGAAACGGCGCCGGCCAATCGCCCGTCGACGGCATCGCTGCCGAGTGCGGCGCTGGTGATCGTAAGCGAGTTGGCGGCGAGCGTTCCTTCCAGCCGCGCGCTAATCTCTCCGGCGACCAGCGGAGCCACGGCCGGGTTGTCGATGGTCAGGCTCGCCGCCAACGCCGAGCCCGTCACCGGGCCGCTGCGCTCTTTCAGATTGAAGGCATCCGAGTGCAGCGTGATGCCGAGGTCGGCAAGCTTGACATTGTTTGTGGAGACCGAAGGCAGACTGGCCGAAATGTCGAGACTTGGCTCGCGTCCATCGCCAAACGCCCGCAGCATCAACCGTCCGGCAACGATGTCGATCGGGCTCCGCGCTGTGCCCAGACTGAGCTGGATGCCGCCGTTCGTTGCGGCAAGGTCAATGCTGATGTCGGTCGCGCCGGCCGGGTTGAACGATCCCGCCGCCGTCGCCCTCATCACGCCGCTATCGACCGCCGCCCGGCTTATCCGTACACCGCCGTCGTTGGAAAGCGTGCCCGCGATTTCGAACGCCGTCTTGCCGGCCACCAATGGCCGCAGCCGCTCCGGCAGGAAGCGAGCGAAATCGCCGTCGCCCTTGGCGTCGACGACCCGTCCGGCATCCGTCAGCTTGTGCGTCCCCGAGACGCTGGTGATCAGATTGCCGTCCACGGCGAACGATCCGCTGCCGCGCCAGTCAGCCATCGGGCCGGAGCCGCTGACGATGATGTCGACCGCCGGCTGTCCAGGCAGCCTGAGCAAATTCGCCAATATGCCGCCGGTCGGTTCGGACGCCTTCAAATCGATATCCAGCTTGTTCTGCGCCGGCGCGAAATCTATCGAGGCCAGCACTTCGCCGGCCGTGCCGTCGGTGCGCTTGACGTTCAGGTCCGCCGCGACCGTGAGAGGCGCTCCTTGCGCCATCGCCCTGCCATTGGCCGCCACGCTGGCGACCTGGCCGCCCGTGACGGCCGAGCCGAGCGCGATGTCGGGGAAGCTGAGGGCGCCGATCGAAATGTCGACCGGCAGCGACGACAGGCCGGCGCCAGCGTCCGGTTCGGGGTCGGATGCCGTCGGAAGCCGGGCCAGTTCCACTCTTTGCGCGGCAATCCGCTCGGCGTCGAATCGCGCCCGGAACAAGGAAAATGGCGACCACTCCACCTCGATGCCGTTTGCGGCAAGCCAAGGTCCATCCGCGTCCGCCACAACCAGACGATCCAGCGCCAAATGGCCGGACCATATGCCGCTGATGCCGCTGATCGTCACCTGCCGGTCGGGCGTGGAGGCGAAATCGGATATGAGCGCGGCCAGGTTTTCCCGGCCGTTGCTGGTAAGCGTCAGCACGGCGATGGCACCTGCCGCGAAGGCCAGCAGCACAAGCACCGTATAGGCCAGAATGCGAAGGAGCCTCTTCAGCATGATCATCGGCCGGCCCCCCTTTAGAATGCCTGGCCGATGCCGGCATAAAGGCCGAAATCGGGATCGCCGGTCGCCTTTGTCCAGCGGAACAGCGGCATCGACGCGCAAGTGGTCCGAACGGCGTGATGTAGCGCAGGCCAAGCCCCACGCCCACCTGAAGCTCGGAGAGGTCGGGGAACTCGTCGGTGGAAACCGTGCCGGCATCGACGAAGGGAACCACGCCGATCGTGTCCGTCACCGCGACCCGCAGTTCCGCCGACCCTTCCGCGAGCGACAGTCCGCCGGTCGGCTGGCCATCGGCGTCCTTCGGGCCGATGCCCTGATAGGCATAGCCGCGCACCGATCCGCCGCCGCCCGCGTAGAAGCGGCGGTCGGCGGGGACATCCTCCAGGGAGGGCGCGCCGACGATCGAGCCGAGGACCGCCCTGCCGGCGACCAGAATTACCCTGTCATTCGCACCCAGCGCCAGATAGCTGTAGCCTCGCCCCTCAATTTCACGAAGGGCGTGTCGGCGAGCAAGTCGTAGGCCGGTTCCACATAGCCGAGCAGCCGGTGGCCCTTGGTGGGGTTCAGCCTGTTGTCGCGGGTGTCGTAGATATATTGCAGCGGCGTCGAGACGATCAGATAGTCACGATCGGTAACGAAAGCGTCGGTGATGCGCGAAAATTCGACCGCAAGTTCGCCCGAGACGCTCTGTGTCCTGCTGATTTCATAGGCGAGGCCGGCATTGCCTTCCACCGAGAAGCGGTCGTAGGCGTCGGGATGTTCGTAGATGGTCTTCAGGCCGGTGAAGAATTGCGACGCGGGCCCGACGACGCCCGGCTTCTCGAACATGATGCCGGCATTGTAATTGAGCTTGCCATATTCGTTGGTGTCGAAGATGCGGCCGATCGACCCCTCGATGCGCAGCCTTTCGGCCTTGCCGAAGAGGTTGCGATGTCCCCAGAAGCCCTCCAGGCCGAGACCCTCCGTATTGGAAAGCGTCGCGCCGACGCCGTAGAAACGCTTCTTGCGTTCGCTTACCGTGACATCGATCGGAATGTTGCCGCTGGCGTCCAGCGCGTCGGCCTGGCTGATCGCCACGCTGTTGAAGACACCCAGGTTGACCAGCCGGTCGCGCGCGTCGTCGATATCCTTGGGCGAGTACTTCTTTCCACGCTCCAGGCCCGTCATATAGGCGGTGAAGCCCGGATCCATCGCCTCCGTGCCCGTCACGGTCGTCTTGCCGAAGCCGGCGACCGGCCCGGCCGCCACGGTGATGGAAACGTCAAGCCTGCCGGTGTTGTGGTCAGCCACGACGTCGCGCGCTGTAACCTTCGCCAATGGCCTGCCCTCCTCCCTGAGCCGCCGCACGATCCGCGCCTCGGCCCCAAGGATCCTCTCCGACCCCGCGTCGCCGCCGGGAGTGAGTGAAAACTCACGCGGCGAAAGGCCCGCCGCGTCTCCCTTCAGCCGGACATCGCCCAGAATGAACCGCCTGCCCGGGTCGACCGAAATGGCCACAGGCACCGGCCCGGCGCCGAATTCGGCATCGGGCGGCAAGGTGTCGATGGACCTGCCGGCGATCAGGATGCGCACGACGCCGTCGTAGCGGGCCTTCTCGTAAAGTGCCGCGACGAGATTCTTGCGGTCGCCGCGCGCCTTCGTGAGCAGGCCGAGCGATCCGGAAACCGGCCGGTCGGCATCTTCGACAAGTTGTGAAGCTTTGTTCAGCGCGTCGGTGAGTTCCGGATCGCCTCCGGCTACGCCCAGCCTGACCGTGTAGCGAAGCGGATTGACGATGTCGGTATCCTCGTCGTTCTTCGATTCGAAAAACTTGAAGCCGAACAGTTCGAAAGCCGCCGCCCGATGCGTCGAGACGATGCACGCCGTCGACGAAAGGAGCCCGCAGAGAAGATAGCGCGCGAACGGCACCGTCGCGGGAACGCTCCTCGAACTCTGCGATTTCCGCTTCATCATTAACGCAGACTTACTCCAAAAAGTGATTTTGAATGAGGCGTGTGAACCGTTCGTAAAGGAGCTACAATCGCTCTGTCAGAAATTGGTGAGCAAAGCATGACCGATCGTGTGCCAATTGTCCTTTCGACAAGGCGCCCTACCACGGAAGGTCACGCTGGCCAACCTCCGGGACAGACTTCAAACTCAGTCGGCTCGGGTTGACAAACGGTCGGGGCGGTTTCTACTCGGCCAGAGTGGCGATGCAAGGGGGAGTTGTTATGCGCCTGGTTGGTTTCCTGTCTGCCCTGCACCTCATCGTGGCGGCGTGGGCCGCGCCGGCACTGGCCGCGGATGGCCGGGCGATCGTCACCCAGGAGAATGGCGATTATTTCGGCTTTGATCTGAGGGCTGAGCAGAATGTGTCGCTCGACCAATGCAAGGCGACCTGCCTCGGCGACCCGCAATGCCGCGCCTTTACCTACAACACCAGGGCGAAATGGTGCTTCCTCAAGTCGGACTATGCCACGCTGAAAACCTTCAACGGCGCGGTCGCCGGCAAGGTCGTGTCGCTGGATGGCGAACCCGACATCGGGGCGCCTCCTCCAATGGCCTTCTTCCCGGCCTGGATGGCCGACGAGGCACGCCAGTACCGCACGGCGCTGCTTGCCACGCCACCCATGGCCGATGCGGGGCTCGTCGGCCTTGTCGAGGCGGCCGAGCAGGCCATGGTCGCCAACGACCCCCGCACCGCGACGGACAGATACGCCGCTGCCGCCCGCGCCGCGCCGGACGATGGCAGTCTCTGGCTCGGCCTGGCGCGCGCGCTCTTGCGCGTTCAGGGCAGCAACGGCGCCGAGAGCGCGGCGCTCAACCGCGACGCCACCTCCGCCGCCTGGAACGCCTATCAGCTTCTGCGCACAACGCCGGCGCGTGGCGATGTGCTTGCCGTGATCGCCGCCGGCCTCGACCGGCGCGACCTCTTCCGGCCGGCCTTGCAGGCCTTCGAAGCAAGCCTCTCGCTGGTCAATGCGGCATCGGTGCGGGCCGACTACGAGGATCTGAAGGCCCGCAAGGGATTCCGCATCGTCGAACATACGATCGACGCCGACACGCCCGCGCCGCGCATCTGCGCCCAGTTCTCCGAGGCGCTCGTCAAGACGGGCGTGGACTATGCCCCGTTCGTCACGCTTGACGGAGCCGCGCCCCAAGCGATCGAGGCCAAGGAAAAGCAGATTTGCGTGGAGGGCCTCCAGCATGGCAGGCACTACACCGTCACCTTCCGTGCCGGCCTGCCTTCGGCCATTGGAGAGGTGATCCAGGCGCCGGTCACGCTCTCCATCTACATCCAGGATCGCGGCGCCTCGGCCCGCTTCACCGGCGACAGTTTCGTCCTGCCGGCGACCGCCCGGCGCGGCATACCGCTTGTCACGGTCAACATGGACGTGGCGGACATGAAGCTCTTCCGCATCGGCGACCGATCCCTGGCGCAGCTTCTGTCCGGATACCAGTTTCTGCGCCAGCTTGACGGCTACGACATCGAGACCATCGCCGATCAACTGGGCGCTCCCGTCTGGGAAGGCAAGCTGGAGATCGCCGGCGCGCTGAACCAGGAGGTCACCACCAGTTTCCCCATCGATGAGGCGCTCCCCGACCGGGAGCCGGGCGTCTATGTGTTGACCGCGCAGCCCGAGAACGACACGAGCGACACCTGGACCTCCCGCGCCACGCAGTGGTTCGTTGTTTCCGATATCGGCCTGTCCACCTACACAGGGCAGGACGGGCTCAACGTTTTCGTCCGCTCCCTGGGTTCCGCCAAGCCGCTGGCCGATGTCGAACTGACGCTGCTGGCCCGCAACAACGAGATTCTCGGTGCCGCCACGACCGACGCCGAGGGCCGCGCCAAATTCACGCCGGGCCTGATGCGCGGCACCGGCGGCATGGTGCCCGCCGTGATGACGGCCAATGCCCGGGGCAAGGATTTCGTCTTCCTCGACATGACGCGCGCCGGCTTCGATCTTTCCGACCGTGGCGTCGCCGGCCGCGCCGCGCCAGGTGCGCTCGATGTCTACACCTGGACGGAGCGCGGCATTTATCGGGCCGGCGAGACCGTTCACGTGGCGGCACTGGCCCGCGACGACACCGCCCGGGCCGTCGAGAACCTGCCCCTCACCTTCGTTTTCACGCGCCCGGACGGCGTCGAGGACAGGCGGATCGTGAGCAGCGACGAGGCGGCGGGCGGTCACGCCGTCGGCCTCGCGCTGGCAGCCAATGCCATGCGCGGCACCTGGTCCGTTTCCGTCTTCACCGACCCCAAGCAGCCGGCGGTTTCCAGCCTGATGTTCCTCGTGGAGGACTTCGTGCCGGACCGCATCGAATTCACGCTGACCAGCGACAGGGACGAGATCACGGTGGGCGAGCCCGCCAACATCACCGTTGACGGGCGCTTCCTCTATGGTGCGCCGGCCGCCGGCCTGGCGCTCGAGGGCGAGGCAACCATTGATACGACGCGCGAGTGGGAGGATTTCCCGAAATTCCAGTTCGGCCTCGCCGACGAGCAGGAGGGCGAAGCGACGCGCATCCCATTGGCCGACCTGCCGCTGGTCGACGATGACGGCAAGGCGACCTTCCCCGTTCAGGTCGACGCCCTGCCCGCGACCACGCGACTCTTGACGGCCGACGTGACCGTGCGCATGCGCGAAGGCGGCGGCCGCGCCGTCGAGGAATCGATCGACCTCGGCATCAGGTCGGGAGTGGACATGCTCGGAATCCGGCCGGATTTCTCCGGCGGAGAAGTGCCGCAGGGGGCAACCGCGAAATTCACCGTCATCGCCGTCGATCCGGACGGCAACCGCAAGGTTCTGCCCGGCGCGCGGTGGTCGCTGGTCAAGGTCGAGCGCGACTACCAATGGTACCGGAGCGGCGACGCCTGGAACTACGAGCCGGTCACCTCAACGAAGGCCGTATCGAACGGCACGCTCGACATTGCCGCCGACGGAACGGCAAGCCTTTCCATGCCGGTCGACTGGGGACGCTATCGCCTCGAAATCGAAACCGCCGATCCTGAAGGGCCGGCCACAAGCGTTGAATTCGATGCCGGCTGGTATGTGGCGGCGACCTCGACCGACACGCCGGACGGGCTGGAGATCGCCCTCGACAAGGACCGCTACGCCGCGGGTGAAGTCGCCAAGCTGAAGGTTTCGCCGCGCTTCGCCGGCGAGCTTCTTGTTGCGGTCGGCGCCGACCGGCTGCTGTCGACCTTCACGGCCAGCGTGCCGGAAGGCGGCTCGACGGTCGACATTCCCGTCTCCGCGGACTGGGGTGCCGGCACCTATGTGACGGCCACCCTCTTCCGGCCCGGCGAAGGCCAGCAATCGCGCATGCCGTCGCGCGCCATCGGTCTCAAATGGCTCGCAATAGACCCCGGCAGCAAGAAGCTGGCGGTCGCGCTTGCGCCGGTCGAAAAGACGGAGCCTCGCCAGCCGCTGACTATTCCCGTCACGGTGACCGGCCTGCCCGCCGCTACGGACGCCTATGTGACCATTGCTGCGGTCGATGTCGGCATCCTCAACCTCACCGACTACAAGGCACCCGATCCGGAAGCCTGGTATTTCGGCCAGCGCCGGCTCGGTCTTGAACTGCGCGACCTCTACGGCCGGCTGATCGATGGCTCGCTTGGCGCCGCCGGACGCTTGCGCACCGGTGGTGACGGCAATGCCATGACTTCGCGCGGCAGCCCGCCGACCGAAAGGCTCGTCGCTTTCTTCTCCGGTCCGGTGAAACTGGATGCCGACGGCAAGGCGACGGTCGACTTCGACATCCCGCAGTTCAACGGCACAGTGCGCATCATGGCCGTGGCGTGGACGGCGGATGCCGTCGGCCATGCGCAGGCCGACGTGATCGTGCGCGACCCGGTCGTGATTACCGCCGGCCTGCCACGCTTCCTGGCGCCGGGCGACGCGGCCGTCCTGCGCCTCGACATCGCCAACACCGACGCACCGGACGGTGACTACCAGTTCACCGTGGAAACCGCCGGCGGCCTTTCCACCGGCAGCGGCGCCTTGCCAGATAAGGTCGCATTGACGCCCGGAAAGCGCCAGTCGATCACAGTACCGCTGGTCGCCGAGACCGCCGGCGACGCCCGCGTGACCGTCCGGTTGGCCCGCGCGGACGGACCGGCGGTGGAACAGACGCTGTACCTTCCAATTCGCCCGGCCACCATGCCGGTGACAAACCGCCTGGTGGTCGACCTCGGACCCGACGGCTCCAGCCTGCGCATTGACCGCGAACTTCTGGCCGAGAGCGTCCTGCCCGGCGCCTATGTCAGCGTCGGCGTGTCGCCTTCCGCCGCCTTCGACGTTCCATCCCTGCTTCTGGCGCTCGACCGCTACCCGTTCGGCTGCGCCGAGCAGATCACCAGCCGGGCGCTGCCGCTGCTCTATGTCAGCGAGCTTGCCGTCGGCGCCGGCATGCAGGACGACCCTGCGCTGCGCGGCCGCATCCAGGACGCCATCTTCCGGGTTCTCAACAACCAGTCGTCGTCGGGAAGCTTCGGCCTTTGGGCGCCCGGCTCGGGCGATCTCTGGCTCGATTCCTACGTAACGGATTTCCTGACGAGGGCGCGCGAACTCAACTACGATGTCCCGCGGCAAGCGATGCTTCAGGCGCTGAGCAACCTGCAGAACTCGCTGTCCTACGACGCGGATGTCGAGGACCGCGGCAGCGAAATCGCCTATGCGCTCTATGTGCTGGCGCGCAACAGGCAGGCCTCCGTCGGCGACCTGCGCTATTATGCCGACACCAAGCTCGAGGCTTTCTCAAGCCCGATGGCGGTCGCGCAGCTTGCCGCGAGCCTTGCGCTCTATGGCGACGCCCAGCGTTCCGAAGCGACCTTCCAGGCCGCGCTTCAACTGGCGCAGGACAATCCGGAACACGACTTCTCTCGCTCGGATTATGGCTCGCGGCTGCGCGATGGCGCGGCCATGCTGGCGCTCGCCGCCGAAAGCAAGCCGATGCCATCCATCGTGCCCGAACTGATCGCCCTGGTCGGGATCGAACGCAACGCGACCCGCTGGACCAGCACGCAGGACAATGCATGGATGCTGCTGGCCGCGCGCGCCCTGCGCTCCAACGCTGCCGACATGGAGCTCACCGTAAACGGCGCCGAGCATACCGGCATCTATTCGGAGCGTTTCCAGGGCAGCGACCTTGTCGACAGCCCGGTGACCATCGCCAATACCGGCGCCAGTGCGGTGCAGGCGGTGGTGATGGCGGTGGCCGCGCCCGCCCAGCCGCTGCCGGCCGGCGGCGACGGCTTTGCGATCGAGCGCACCTACTACCGGCTCGACGGCAGCGAGGCCAATGTGACGGAGGTTTCGCAGAACGAGCGCTTCGTCGTCGTGCTGAAAATCACGGAGCAGAACGACTGGCCGTCGCGCGTGCTGGTCAACGACCTGCTGCCGGCCGGCTTCGAGATCGACAATCCGGGGCTCGTCAACAGCGCCAGCCTCTCCAACTTCCCGTGGCTGGAGCAGACGGAAGCCGCACATCTCGAATTCCGCAACGATCGCTTCGTCGCCGCCTTTGACCGCAGCGGCGACAGCGGGCGCGAATTCACGCTCGCCTATGTCGTGCGTGCCGTCACGCCCGGCGTCTACGCGCACCCGGCCGCCAATGTGGAAGACATGTATCGTCCGCAATTCTCGGCGCGCACTTCGACCGGCATGATGGAGGTGAACGCGCCTTAGATGCGTCGTCCCGAAAAGATGCGGACTTCCGGAGCAAAGCAGTTAAGAGGCGCGAGAAGCGCCCCGCTCTGTCCTGCCGGACATCTCCCCCACGAGGGGGGAGATTGGCAGCTTCGGCCTCGGCGCCGATTGCCGGATGCGTCGCGGCCGTCTGATCTCCCCCCTTGTAGCGGAGATGTCCGGCAGGACAGAGCGGGGCAACGCAGAGCGCATGCCTGCAGACCGGATGCGTCGCCAGCAGGCGCGCAGCCTCCCGTCAAGACTGGACATCGGCGATGACGGCCCTCGGGAAATACCTCAGGCGCGCGGCGATCGCGACGGCGGCGATCGTCGTTGCCGGCGGTCTCTTCGCCGCCGCACTGCTTTCCCTCGACCGCGCATTTCCGCCGCCCCTGCCGGAAAAGATCGCCGTTTCCCGCGAGGTGGTTGACCGCGACGGCGCTTTGTTGAGAACCTACGCGACGGCGGACGGCTATTGGCGGCTCGGCGTTGCCCTCGATGAGGTCGATCCGGAATTCGTGAAAATGCTGGTGGCTTATGAGGACAGGCGCTTCTGGCAACATTCCGGCGTCGACCCGCTGGCGCTGCTGCGCGCCGCCGCGCAGTTCGCCGCCAACGGCCGCATCGTTTCGGGCGGCTCCACCCTTTCGATGCAGCTTGCCCGCCTCATCGAGCCGCGCGAAAGCCGCAGCATCGCTTCCAAGATCACACAGGTGTTCCGCGCCTGGCAGATCGAGCGGCGCATCGGCAAGCGCGAAATTCTCGAACGCTACCTGGCGCTTGCCCCCTATGGCGGCAACCTTGAGGGCATTCGCGCCGCCGCGCTCGCCTATTTCGCCAAGGAGCCGAGGCGCCTGACGGTCTCGGAAGCAGCACTTCTCGTGGCTTTGCCGCAATTGCCGGAGCGCCGGCGCCCGGACCGGTTCCGCGACAATGCGCAGGTCGCGCGCGACCGTGTGTTGGCCCGGATGGTCGACACCGGCATGCTGGGCGCGCGCGAGGCCGAGCGGGCAGCATTGGATGAGGTCGCCGCGACCCGCTTCGCTCTCCCGGCGCTTGCCGCGCATCTTTCCGATGACGCCCTGCGCGCCGCGCCAGCTGCGACCAAGCACCAGTTGACCCTCCAGAAGTCGGTGCAATCCGGCCTTGAGGCAGTGGCCCGGCAGGCAGCGCAAAAACTCGGCGATCGCGTCTCGGTAGCCATGGTGCTGGCCGACGCCAGGACCGGCGAAATCCTCGGCTCGGTCGGCTCGGCCGACTATTTCGACCCGCGCCGCTTTGGCTGGATAGACATGACCAAGGCAAGCCGGTCGCCGGGTTCGACGCTGAAGCCCTTTATCTACGGCCTTGCCTTTGAACAAGGTCTGGTCGCGCAGGAGACCCTGATCGAGGACAGGCCCGCCGATTTCGGCGGCTATCGCCCAAGGAATTTCGATCTCGACTACCAGGGCGACGTCAGCGTGCGGCAGGCTCTGCAGCTTTCGCTGAACGTCCCGGCGGTACGGCTTCTGGACGCGGTCGGGCCGGCCCGCCTCGCCGCGCGATTCCGCCGCGCCGGGGTGACACCGTCGCTGCCGCCCGGCGAGGCGCCGGGACTGGCAATCGGCCTCGGCGGCGTCGGCATGACCTTGCGGGATCTTGTTCAGTTATACACCGGCCTCGCCAATGGCGGGCGCGCGAGGCGGCTGCGCGACGGAAGCCAAGCAAGCATCGAACCGCTCGCCGACGGCGCTTTGCTCGAAGGCCCGGCTGCATGGCAGGTCACCGACATTCTTTCCGGCGTACGCCCGCCCGAAGGCGCCAGCCCTCGCGGCATCGCCTACAAGACCGGCACCTCATACGGCTACCGGGACGCATGGTCCATCGGCTATGATGGCCGATACGTGCTGGGCGTGTGGGTCGGCCGCGCCGATTCCGCTTCCGTTCCCGGCCTGGCCGGCTATGTCTCGGCGGCACCAATCCTGTTCGAGGGATTCGCCAGGTCCGGTCTAGCCGCGGTGCCGCGGCGGCAGCCCCCGGCCGGCGCTCTGCATTCACGCGCAGCGGGATCTGCCGGTAACGCAGAAGCGTTTCGAACTCCATGCGGGATGGGCTGCCAGTCGCCGCCGGAACCGTTCCCGAGCCGGCACCAAGGATCATTTTTCCACCGGACGGCGCCCGTGTCGAACTCGGGGTCATGTCGAGCGAAGCCAGCCCGCTGGTGCTGAAACTGCAAGGCGGTCGCGCGCCGTTTCGCTGGCTTGCCAATGGCAAGCCGCTTGCCGAACTCATCCGCCGCCGAACCGCCACCTGGCAACCCGACGGGACGGGCTATTCGACGCTGACCGTCATCGACGCGGCGGGCCGTGCTGCAAGCGTCCGCGTGTTTATTGATTAACTGCAATGCGTTAGCGCTCGTTATTGGTGTTTTGGTTCAGCCGAATCGCCTTGCGAGTTCGGCCTCCGGGCTCCGCTCAGTCCTCCTCCAATCCAGTCAGCACTTTGACCGCGTTGACGCCGATCTCCTCGACCGCAGATCTGGGTAGTCTACCGTCGTCAAATTGAAACGGCTGCTCCGGTCCAACGTTGCCCCCGGCGAGATCCTTCAGACCTGCCCGCCCGAGGTGCAGGAAATCCATACCGGGATATGGACCGATCTGCAGAAATGAGCCCTTATGGGAGCCGGCGGACAATTCCGCCGGCTTCTTTCTCCAGGTCGGGTGACATGACCTCCTATCGAAACAGCGAGCAGCAACTGCCTATCATGCAGGGATCGCCGCCGGCCTGGGTCGTGCCCAGGGCCGATTGGGACAGGCCGCCCTGGAACCGCTGGTCGTTCCAGCATGTGCGCGAAGTTCTGCCGACCGCCGAGGTCTGGCGCGGCAACGGGCACCGCGGCAAGCTGACCCGCGCCGAAGCCGATCTCGACGCGCTGCCCTTCGCCAGCGAGGGTGTCCCGACAACGCTCGCCCGGCATCTCGACGAGACCTATACCGATGGCTTCCTCGTGCTGAAGAGCGGCGCGGTCGCGTTCGAGCGCTATTTCAACGGCATGACAGAGCGCACGCTGCACCTTTCGCAATCCATGGCGAAGTCGGTCACCGCCACGGTGTTCGGCATACTTGCCGGTCGCGGCCTGGTCGATGTGTCCCGGTTCGTCACCGACTATCTGCCGGAACTCGCCGCGACCGGCTGGCGCGGCGCCACGCTGCAGCAGGTACTCGACATGACCACCGGCGTGCGCTTCGACGAGAGCTACGAAAATCCATACTCCGATATTGGCCAGGCGGATGTCGCGTGCGGCTGGAAGCCGGCGCCGCCTTCCCCGGATCCCGCCTTCCGCTGGCCGGAACATATGTGGGAATTGATCCTGCGGCTCGGCGAAACGGTGCGCCCGCACGGCGCGGCCTTCCAGTATCGCTCGATCGAGACCGACGTACTCGCCTTCGTGATGGAGCGCGCGACGGGCCAGCGCCTGCCCGAACTCGTTTCCGAGGAGCTTTGGCAGAAGATCGGCGCCGAAGAAAGCGCCTGCTTCACCGTCGACAGCGCCGGCTACGCGCTGGCCGACGGCGGCTTCAACGCGACGCTGCGGGACTACGGCCGGTTCGGCCAGCTTATTCTCGACGGCGGACGGGGAATTGTACCCGCCGACTGGATCGAGGCGACCCGCACGGGCGTGCACGGTCCCGTCTTCAACGAAGCGTTCCCGCACGGCTCCTACAGGAACCAGTTCTGGATAGAGGACCAGCAGTCCCGCTCGCTGATGTGCCGCGGCGTGTTCGGCCAGCTTATCCATATCAGCTTCGAGCATCGCATGGTTGTCGTGAAGCTATCCAGCTATCCCGATTTCCTGCATACGGGCTATGCCAAGGCGACTCTTTCGGCCATTCATGCAATCGCCGCGGCACTTGCGGACCGGGTTTGAGCCGTACCAGCCAGCCGAGCCTTGAATTGACCGCCAACTCGTTCGAAAAACTTTACGGGTTCGCCCGCGCCGAGGTGACGCTCGACAACTGGCGCACCCGCCCCTATTCGGCCTGGTCGTTCCAGAACGTGTCGGAACTGGTGCCGAGCGCCGAGATTTCGACCAGCGCCACGATTGAAGACGAGACGCTGGACGATTTCGGGCCGCTGTTGCGGCGTGAGGTCGATGTAGGCATCGGGCTGGAGACGGTTGCCGCATTCCTGCAGCGTTCGCATACCGACACTCTGGTCATCATGAAGGCCGGCAAATTCGTCGGCGAATACAACGCGCCGGGCGTCGATCCCGCCGCGCCTCACATTGTTTTTTCGATCAGCAAGTCGCTGACCGCCATCCTTGCCGGGGCGCTGCGCGATCAGCGCTTGCTCGACCCCGCAGAGCCGGTCGTGCGCTACGTGGCGGAGGCGGAAGGAACAGCCTACGCCGACGCCACGATCCAGCAGGTTCTCGACATGCGGGTCAGCCTCGACTTTGTCGAAGCCTGTCTCGACCCGGAAAGCGCCTTTGCCCGCTATCGCCGGGCGATGCTTTGGAACCCGCTGCGCCCAGGCGACAAGCCTGAGAGCCTGCGCGAGCTAGTCCTGTCGCTGCCCAGGGGAAGCGGGCCGCATGGCGGGCCATTCCGCTACTGCTCACCCAATTCGGACCTGCTCGGCATTATTGTCGAGCGCGCCTCGGGCCAGCGCTACGTCGATCTTTTCCGGGAAAAGCTGTCGATTCCGCTGCGCGCCCGTGGCCGCGCCTCGGTGACGGTCGACGCCGAGGGTACGGCGCGGGCGGCGGGCGGCGTGTCGATGACGGCGCGCGACCTGACGCGCGTCGGCGAAATGATGCGCAACGGCGGCATGGCGGGAAGCCTGGGCATACTGACCGAAGGCTGGGTGCGCGACACGCTCTCCGGCGGCGATCCGGCGGCATGGAAGGCGGGCGATTTCGCGCATCTGCTCAAGCATGGCAGCTACCGCAACCAGTGGTATCAATCGGGCATGCCGAGCCGGGCTTTCCTGGCCGCCGGGATCCACGGCCAGTGGCTCTACGTCAACCCGACGACCGAGGTGGTGATTGCGCGGCTGTCATCGCAGAACGAGCCGGTCGACGACCGGCTCGACCAGCAGACGCTCGCCCTGTTCAGAGCACTGGCGGGGCTGGTTTAGCCCGCATTTCCTTCATCGACGGCAGGAATATGGTGAACAGGCCGAGCAGCGGCATGAACGAGCATACCCAGTAGACGAACTCGATGCCCCTGGCGTCGGCCAGCACGCCGAGCACGGCAGCGGCAACGCCGCCCATGCCGAAGGCGAAGCCGAAGAAGATGCCGGCGATCATGCCGACGCGGCCCGGCACCAGTTCCTGCGCGAATACCACGATGGCCGGGAAGGCCGAGGCGAGCATCAGCCCGATGACGCCGGAGAGCACGATCGTCCAGAACAGGTTGACGAAAGGCAGGGCCAGCGTGAACGGCAGGACGCCGAGGATCGAGAACCAGATCACGAATTTCGCGCCGAAACGGTCGCCGATCGGCCCGCCGAGCACGGTGCCGAGCGCGGCCGCGCCGAGAAACACGAACAGCAGATATTGCGAGACCTGCACCGACACGTCGAACCGCTCGATCAGGTAGAAAGTGTAGTAGCTGGCGATACTTGCCGTATAGATGTTCTTGCTGAAGGTGAGGATGGTGAGCACCACCAGCGCGAGCACGACGCGTCGGCGCGGCAGTGCGATCGAGATCGGCGCGGCGGGCCGCTTGGCCGCGTTGCGGCGATAGGCGCGGTACCAGTTGCCGACCTGCCAGAGGATGACCATGCCGAGCAGTGCCGCGGCCGAGAACCAGCCGACGCTGCCCTGCCCGAGCGGCACGACGATGAAGGCGGCGAGCAGCGGCCCGAGCGCCTGGCCGAAATTGCCGCCGACCTGGAACAGCGACTGCGCCAGTCCGTAACGTCCGCCCGACGCAAGCCGCGCCACGCGCGACGATTCCGGATGGAAGATCGACGAGCCGATGCCGATGAAGCAGGCGCCGGCAACGAGTATCCAGTAGCTCGGCGCGATGGCCAGCAGCATCAGGCCGATCATCGACGACCCCATGCCGACCGTCAGCGAATAGGGCATCGGCCGCTTGTCGGTATAAATGCCGACCAGCGGCTGCAGGACCGAGGCGGTGAGCTGGAACGCCATGGTGAGCAGCCCGATCTGCCAGAAATCCAGGCCGAAATCGCTCTTCAGCATCGGGTAGATGGCCGACAGCAGCGACTGCATGACGTCGTTGAGCATGTGGCAGAAGCTTACCGCGAGGATGATCGCGTAGACCGTGTTGGTCTGAGCCGATGTTCGCCCCGCTGTCGCCGCAGCATCCGTCATGTCGCGTTATCCTAACCGGAACGGCATGCGTAGCCGCCACGCTCCGTTCGCCGGAGAAAATCGTGCTGTAGCGCCAACCGGCAAGCGCGGATTGTGTCAGTTGCCGCCGCCGCTTGGGTCAGCGGCGAAAGGCGACCGTCGCATGCCGCCCTAGGCGTCGCGAGGTACAGAATTTCTCCACCCTGAATGCAGGCGGACACTCACGCCGGAATATCCGTAGTGGAATCAACGTGTTCGTCTCCGCCCGACCCGCTTTGAAACACCTCACCTGCATTTGTCCCCGTCCCGCCAGGGCACCGCACAATGCCGTCCACAACGAGTTGTGGAGATGGCCGGCGTGCAACCAGATTGGCAAATAGATAGCCGGACGCGTCTGCTCCAGGACGTCATAGCCGCCACGTTGTTTCTGAAAGCAGCGCGAATTCAGGACTTGCTTCGCAAGGCTGGCTTTCGGCCCGACCAGCCACGTGTGCCAGCGGGAAATTCCGGCGGCGGCCAGTGGACTGATGAGTTTGACGACGATCTCGTCTTCGTCAGCGATGACCCAAGCCAACTCCCGGAGATTCCCGGAGGAGCCACCTCCGAGGACACGGGAGCGCAACAAGGCAGGCACTCAAGTAGCAAGATATTTGTACTCCAGAACGCCCCTGGGTATGGCGACCGAGTTCGTAAACGTGGTTCGGGAAGGCGCGGGAATCGCGAACTGGGTATTTGAACATGCCCGTGACCGCATCATCGCATACCAGGAGAAGCCAAAATTCCTCGACCAGTTGCAGCGAGACGCACAGGACCCCAAGCCGGGATATGATATCCACCACATTGTCGAAAAAACGCCTGCAGCCAAAGACGGCTTTTCCCGCGAGCAGATCGAAGGATGGCAAAACCTGGTGCGCATACCGACCTACAGGCATTGGGAGATAAACTCGTGGTATGAGACCGAAAACCCGCAATATGGCAACCTTACGCCGCGCCAGTACCTTCGCGGCAAATCCTGGCACGAAAGATATGCTGTCGGACTTAAAGCTATGCGAATAAACGGAGTCCTCAAATAATGGAAAATCCGCCGCCTCCGCGATCGCCAAAGCTTATGGCGATGTCACTCGACGAACTTGTGAAGCTTTTTGAGAGATTGAGCATCGCACATGGTGAGGCCTACGCGTATTTCGAGACGGCCAAGGCTAACCAATTCATAAGGCGTCGACGTGCCGTACTTTCCGAAATGCGGCATCGTGAAGTCGACGAGCGGCCCGCATTGTTCGCGCTCTACAGCCATCGCCATCCACAGGTTCGAATGAACGTCGCTCAGTGTACCTACGCACTCAATCCAGAGCGCGCGAAGGCCGTGTTGGAAGAAATTGCAGCCTCTCGTCACAGGCCATGGTGCAGCGACGCAGCCATGTCGCTTGAATTGCTCGCGGACGGAACTTCCCAACTGCCCTTCGACCCCGAATAGTTGCACGAAGGCGGCGCGCCCACAAAATGCGAACATATCGGAGTCCTCAAATGAGAGCAGCCGTTCCTCCCCCTCCTTCGCCTCCGCGGACGCCAAAGCTCATGGCGATGTCGAATCAACAGCTTGTGGATCTGTTCGAGAAACTGAGCATCGCTGAAGGTGAAGCCTACGCGTATTTCGAGACAGCCAAGGCCAATCGCTACTTTAGGCGCCGACGTGCCGTGGTCTCGGAACTGCGCCATCGCGGGACCGATGAGCGCCCCGCACTCTATGTGCTCTACAGCCATCGCCATCCGTGGGTTCGAAAGAGTGTCGCCACATCAACCTATGCGCTGAACCCAGAGCGCGCAAAGGCCGTGCTGGAGGAGATCGCGGCCACGCGTCACGAGCCCTGGCGCAGCAACGCTGGCATGTCCCTGTGGTTGCTTGCGGAAGGGATGTCCCAACTGCCCTTCGACCGTGGCTGAGCCTTGGTGAGAAGGGTCGTCCGATGCTTGAACACCAACCTCCTCCGCGGTCGCCAAAACTCATGGCGATGTCGCGCCAGCAGCTCGTCGACTTGTTCGAGAAACTCAGTATCGCGCAGGGCGAAGCCTACGCCTATTTCGAAACGGCAAAAGCCAATCGGTTTTACACGCGTCGCCGTGCCGTGTTGTGGGAAATGCGGAGCCGCGAAGTCGACGAGCGGCCTGCACTTTACGCGCTCTACGGCCATCGCCTTCCACAGGTGCGGATGAGCGTCGCCAAGTCGACCTACGCGCTGAACCCAGAGCACGCAAAGGCCGTGCTGGAGGAAATCGCTGCGACGCGACATGAACCGTGGTGCAGCGATGCTCGCATATCCTTGGAATTGCTCGCTGAAGGCACTTCTCGGCTGCCCTTCGACCCTTGAGTGAGTTCTGTAGATAGGATTCTCAAATGATCGAAAACCCGCCGCCTGCGCGGTCGCCAAAACTCATGGCGATGTCGCGCCAACAGCTTGTAGACCTCTTCGAGAAACTGAGCTTAGCTGAGGGCGAGGCCTACGCCTATTTCGAGACGGCGAAGGCGAGCCGCTACATTACGCGTCGGCGAGCAGTGCTATCGGAGATGCGGCATCGTGAAGTCGACGAGCGCCCTGCACTCTTTGTGTTCTACAGTCATCGACATCCGCGAGTTCGCATGAACGTTGCAAATTCCACCTACGCACTCAATCCCGAGCGCGCTAAGAACGTGCTAGTGGAGATTGCGGCGACGCGAAATGAACCCTGGTGCAGCGACGCACGTATGTCGCTGGCATTGCTGGCAAATGGGACCTCCCAACTGCCGTTCGACCCTGAATGAGAGCACCCGTTCCTCCCCCTCCGCCACCACCGCGGACGCCAAAGCTCATGGCGATGTCGAATCAACAGCTTGTGGATCTGTTCGAGAAACTGAGCATCGCTGAAGGTGAAGCCTACGCCTATTTCGAGACAGCCAAGGCCAATCGCTACTTTAGGCGCCGACGTGCCGTGGTCTCGGAACTGCGCCATCGCGGGACCGATGAGCGCCCCGCACTCTATGTGCTCTACAGCCATCGTCATCCGTGGGTTCGAAAGAGTGTCGCCACGTCGACCTACGCGCTCAATCCTGAGCGCGCGAAGGCCGTGCTGGAGGAAATCGCGGCGACGCGCCTTGAGCCCTGGCGCAGCAACGCAGGCATGTCCCTGTGGTTGCTTGCGGAAGGGATGTCCCAACTGCCCTTCGACCGTGAATAGAGCGGCTGAAAAGGGGCGCCTATGCCGCTCCTTCCAGGGCTTCCTCGCCAGAGGCTACTCCGGCACCACCCGCACCGCGCCCTTGGCCGCGCTCGTGGCGAAGGCGGCGTAGGCCTTCAGCGCCTTGGTGACGTTGCGCTTGCGCTTCTCGACCGGCTTCCAGCCGGCCGCGTCCTGCGCGGCACGGCGGGCGGCGAGTTCCGCTTCGTCGACCGCGAGCCGGATGGTGCGATTGGGGATGTCGATTTCGATGATGTCGCCTTCGCGCACCAGGCCGATCGCTCCGCCTTCCGCCGCTTCCGGCGAGGCATGGCCGATCGACAGGCCGGAGGTGCCGCCCGAAAAGCGCCCGTCGGTGAGCAGCGCGCAGGCCTTTCCAAGCCCTTTCGACTTCAGATAGCTGGTCGGATAGAGCATTTCCTGCATGCCCGGACCGCCGCGCGGGCCCTCGTAGCGGATGACCACGACGTCGCCGGCCTTCACCTCATTGGCGAGGATGCCCTTCACAGCGGAGTCCTGGCTCTCGAACACCTTTGCCGGGCCGGTGAATTTCAGGATGCTTTCGTCGACGCCGGCGGTCTTTACCACGCAGCCGTCGAGCGCGATGTTGCCCTTGAGCACGGCGAGCCCGCCATCCTTGGAGAACGGATGCTTTGCGCTGCGGATGACGCCCTTTTCGCGGTCCGTATCGAGTTCCTCCCAGCGCCGGGCCTGGCTGAAGGCGACCTGGGTCGGCACGCCGCCGGGCGCGGCCATGAAGAACTCGCGCACCTTGGCGCTGTTGGTGCGGGTGATGTCCCAGTGATCCAGCGCCTGGCCGAGGGTCGCCGTATGGACGGTCGGCTGGTCGCTATGGAGCAGGCCGGCGCGATCCAGTTCGCCGAGGATCGACATGATGCCGCCGGCGCGGTGCACGTCCTCCATGTGAACGTCGCTCTTGGCCGGCGCGACCTTGCACAGCACCGGAACCTTGCGCGAAAGCTGGTCGATGTCGTCCTGGGTGAAGTCGATGCCGCCTTCGCTGGCGGCAGCCAGGATGTGCAGAACCGTATTGGTCGAGCCGCCCATGGCGATATCCAAAGTCATGGCGTTTTCAAAGGCTTGCCTCGAAGCGATGGAGCGCGGCAGCACGCTCTCGTCGTCCTGCTCGTAGTAGCGCTGGGCAAGATCGACGATAAGGTGGCCGGCCTCGACGAAGAGGCGTTTGCGGTCGGCATGGGTGGCCAGAGTCGAGCCGTTGCCGGGCAGCGAGAGACCGAGCGCCTCCGTCAAGCAATTCATGGAGTTGGCGGTAAACATTCCCGAACAGGATCCGCAGGTCGGACAGGCGGAGCGCTCGATGATCTTCACGTCTTCGTCCGAAACCTTGTCGTCGGCCGCGGCGACCATGGCGTCCACGAGGTCGAGCGCCTGCTGCTTGCCGGCGAGCACGACCTTGCCGGCCTCCATCGGGCCGCCTGAAACGAAGACGGCCGGAATGTTGAGCCGCATCGCCGCCATCAGCATTCCGGGCGTGATCTTGTCGCAGTTGGAGATGCAGACCATGGCGTCGGCGCAATGGGCATTGACCATGTACTCGACGGAATCGGCGATCAGTTCGCGGCTCGGCAGCGAATAGAGCATGCCGTCATGGCCCATGGCGATGCCGTCATCGACGGCGATCGTGTTGAATTCCTTGGCAACGCCGCCCGCGGCCTCGATCTCGCGGGCGACAAGCTGGCCGAGATCCTTCAAATGCACGTGACCCGGCACGAATTGCGTGAAGGAGTTGACCACGGCGATGATCGGCTTGCCGAAGTCGCTATCCTTCATGCCGGTGGCGCGCCACAGGCCGCGGGCGCCGGCCATGTTGCGGCCGTGGGTGGTGGTGCGGGAGCGATAGGCTGGCATCGGGCTGTTCCTGTCTTGCGGGTGAGCGTCACGCCAACAGGCGGACAGACGCACGCGTTCCGATTTCACGGTCTTGCGAAATCGCGACATGTCAGACCATGAATGAACGTGGTCAGATACTCTAAAATCTTATCACATGACACCCTGGCGCACCATTATTTGGCATTTTGGCCCACCAGGTTCCGCGCGTCGACGGGAATGACATCGACCGACTGCTCTGCCTCCTGCCCGCCCGTGGTCTTCAGCACGCCGACGATGGGCGAGACGTCGGAATAGTCGCGCCCGCAGCCGACGACGATATGGTCGTTGCCGGCAAGCATGTCGTTGGTCGGATCGAACTCGGTCCAGCCGGCTTCGTGTCCGCACCAGACCCGCACCCAGGCATGCATGGCGTCGGCCCCCTCCAGCCGCTCCTTGCCCGGTGGCGGGATAGTTCGCAAGAAGCCGCTGACATAGGCGGCCGGTATGCCCAGCCCACGCAGGCCGGCAATCATGACATGGGAGAAATCCTGACAGACGCCGCGGCGCAGATCGAAGGCATCGCGGGCGTGAGTCGCCACCGTGGTCGCTTCGCCGTCGTAGCGGAAGTCGCGATGGATGCGTGCGCAAAGATCGCCGGCAATCGCGCGAACCGAGTCCTCTCCCAGGCTGCCGCCCGCATAGGCGGTAATATCGGGATCGATGGAGACATAGTCGCTGGCTCCGAGGAAATGGTGCGGCGACTCCGGCGCAAGCGACAGCACGCCGGCTAGCTCCGCGCGCAATCGCGGCAGGTCGGGGGAGACGTCGAACCCCGGCTCCGGGCGGTCCACGACGACGCGGGCGCTCATCTTCACTTCCAGCGTCTCGTGCGCTTCCCGGAAGGCGATCGCCGTTACATTGGTGCCGAAGAAATCGATGAAGTCGGAGCGCTCGGTCGGCTCCGGAGAGAAGGAGAGCGAAGCGGCCACGACGCGCTGCACGCCAGGAATCGTCGGCGGCAGCACCCGCACCTGATGCCGGCCGCCGCCGGCCCAGGCGTCGTAGACATAGTTCAGGGTGAGGCGGATGTCGTATTGCATTATGCGGAGGGCCTGACGATGCCGGATGGATCGCTGTAAGGGCGAGGGGCGAGGGCCTCCCCTCCACACTTGTCCGCGGCAGCGCCAATCGCAACAGTTCCGCGAAGCGACGCGGTGCCGATGCGTCCGATCTCCTTCCCTGCGGGAGAAATGTCCGGCACGGCCAAGCGGTTCAGCTTCACCTCCCTTGAGCATTTTGCAGCCAAGTGTAATCACTTGGCGTCGCAAAAATGCGGCTAAAACAAATACCTAGAGCGGGATACCCCGCTTCAACGCGAACACATCCCGCTCTAGCCGAAATAGGCCTGCGACAGTTTCTCGTACAGCCCGCCCACGTCCCAGGCCAGTTCGTCGAGCGCTTCCGGCGTAAGGTCGCCCGCCTCCTTGATGGCAAGACCCGTGTGCAGGCGCCAGACTTCCTTGGCCGGCTCCGAAAGGCCATGGCGGTCGGCATCCGGCAAGCGGTCGATCTCGTTCTTCAGCCGTTCGAGCTGGAACAGTACCGAGCGCGGATTGAGCGGATCGAGCGCCAGCAGGTCCACGACAGTGCCCCGGCCCGAGCGCACGGTGTACTGGCGGCGGTGGGTCATGACGCTGTCGCCGACTTCGAGCATCATGTCGAGCGCGCCGTCCGGGGCGTCGGCCCGTGTCGTCCGGCCAAGCGCGCGGGCGATCTGGATCGCACGCTCCAGCCGGCGCCCGATCTCCAGGAAGCGCCAGCCGACGAAACGGTACATGTTTTCATTCAGCAATCCGGAGAAGCCCGCGATCTTGCGCAACAAAACGGTCATGGCCCGCGTTGCGTCGTCGCCCGGTTCGACGGTGCTGGCGAATTTGTGGACTGTAGCCGACAGGTCCCGCAGCGCCAGCCAGCCATCGGGCGAAAAGCGGTCGCGGATCTGGCCGGCGCTGTAGACGGCGCTGTCAATGGCCGAAATCAGGCCTGGCGGTATGGACGCGTCCGTTTCGATGCCGAGCGTCTCCATATAGTCGCGAATGTCGGCAAGCAGCGGCAAGTCGGGATCGCCCGTCTCGGCCAGCCGCACATGGTAGGCGCGCAGCACGCGCACTGTGTTTTCCACCCGCTCCACGTAGCGGCCGAGCCAGGTGAGATTTTCGGCGGCGCGGCTGGGCAGGCTGCCCGGCGTGCGGCGGCGGAAGTCGGCCCCCGCGCCCGGCAGCAGCGTTTCGCGCACGACGGCATTACTGCACACGACCCAGACATCGGCAGCGTGCCCGCCACGCTGCATGGCGATGGCGGATGCGTCCTGCGTCGCGCCGACACGGGCGAAACCGCCGGGCATCACGATCCAGCCTTGCGGCGTGCGTGCCAGATGCACGCGCAAAGCCGCCGGCCGCGGCTCAAGTCCGCCATTGACGTAGACCGGCGTAGTCGAAAGCGTGACCGCCTCCTGCCCGACGAAATTCGCCCCCTGCTCCCGCAACCGCCGGATCAGCGCCTCGCGCGCCGCCTCATCCAGCGACGCGCCGAGCACGGTACGGCTTTCATCCTCGAAGGGAAGGCGCGTCGACAGTGCCGGCCCCACCATCATGTCCTCGAAATTGGCGATGACGTGCTCGCGCTCCGCCTGCTGGCCGCACCACCAGGTGGCGATCGAAGGCAGAACCAGGTCCTCGCCGCGCACCGCCCGGCACAGTCGCGGCAGGAAAGCCAGAAAGGCCCGCGTTTCAAGAATGCCGGAGCCGAGCGCGTTGACCACCGTTACCGAGCCCTGGCGTACCGCCTGCGTCATCCCCGGCGTGCCGATCCGCGAGGCGGCGTTCAGTTCCAGCGGATCGGTGAAGGTGGCATCGAGGCGGCGCCACAGCACGCTGACCGGCTTCAGCCCGGCGACGGTGCGAACCATCAGCCGGCCTCGCGAGACCGTCAAATCCTCCCCTTCGAGCAGCATGATGCCGAGATAGCGCGCGATATAGGCATGCTCGTAATAGGTTTCGTTGAGCGGACCGGGCGTCATGATGGCGACGCGGCCATCGGGATCGCTTGCCGCTTCGACCAGGGTATCGCGAAAACGGCGGAAGAAACTGGCGAGACGCTGGACGTTCATCTCGCCATAGATGTCGGCCAGCGCACGGGTCGTGGCGACGCGGTTCTCCAGCGCGAAGCCGGCGCCGGACGGCGCCTGCGTGCGGTCGCCCAGCACCCACCACTTGCCGTCGGGTCCGCGGCCGAGTTCGAAGGCGCAAAAATGCAGGAAATAGCCCCCGTTGGGCTTCACGCCAACCAAGGGGCGCAGATATTCAGGGCTCGACGCGATCAGCCCGGTCGGGATGAAGCCCCCGGCGACGAGACGGTTGTCGCCGTAAATGTCGGCGACAATCGCCTCCAGCAACTCGGCACGCTGAATCAGCCCCGCGCCGATCTCGGCCCACTCCGTTTCGTTGATAAGCATGGGCACATGCGACAAAGGCCATTCGCGCTCGTTGGCGCCGACCTTGTCGTAGACGCGGTAGTACACGCCGGCGTCGCGCAGATACTGGTCGGCGCGGGCGAAGCGCTTCGACAACTCCTCTGGGCCAAGATTCTCCAGGGACTCGATGAAGTTTGCCCAGACCGGCCGCGGATTGCCGGCGGTATCCAGCATTTCGTCCGGCACGCCGGGCAGCGGCCGGTAACTGTCGAGCAATGGTCTGGACTTCGCCACGGAACTGGGAGCGGGCGATTTCATTGCGTCCTTGCTCGGAAGGTGTTGGTGGCTCGGAAAAGGGATGAGCCGCGCGAGGACTGTCGTTGGTGCGGATGGCGCGAGGTATTCTCCTGACACGAGTAGTGCTCTACGTTGCCCCGCTCTGTCCTGCCGGACCCCACAAGGGGGGAGAATGGCAGCTTCGGCTTGACCGCCCTCTCGGAAACGTCAGCGAATGGCGAAAAGCGAGGAGACGGCCGATCTCCCCCTTGTGGGGGAGATGGCCGGCAGGCCAGAGGGGGGCAGCGTAGATCGCCAGCCTCGACGGCGCTCCGGGATAATTCAAGAGGCGCGAAGAATTGCTCACCCATCGCCAAGGCTTCCAGAGCACGCCAAAGGCGGCCGTCCAAACTCCCCCCTCATAAGGGACAAGTCCGGCAGCACAGAGCGGGATCACGGGACTCAAAAACGTCATTAATTCAAAGCGGAAACTATTCCGCCCTTACAAGCCCGCGGGACGGCGGAGGTCAAGGGTCATGGGAAAGTCGGCGGCGGGCCGTTCCTCAACGAGTTGGAACGGCGCGGCGGTATGGCCGGTCGAACTCGAACCGCGCGAGGCGGCGGGCCTCCGCCTCGTTGGCATTGACGGGAAAGGTCTCGTAGTTGCGGCCGCCCGGGTGCGCGACATGATAGATGCAGCCGCCCACCGACCGCCCCGACCAGCGATCGTAAATGTCGAAGGTGAGCGGGGTGTTGACCGGCAGCGCCGGATGCATGCCGGAGGCCGGCTGCCACGCCTTGAAGCGCACGCCGGCGACGGCGACCTCGCGATTGTCGGTTGCCTTCATCGGCACGAGGCGCGTGTTGCACAGAACCGCGTGGCGCTCGGGATTGAGTCCCTCGGCGCGTATCTGAAGGCGCTCGATCGAAGAATCGACGAAGCGCACGGTGCCGCCGATCGCGCCCTGCTCGCCCATCACATGCCAGGGCTCCAGCGCCTGCCGCAGTTCCAGCTTGACTCCCGAATGTTGTACCTCGCCGCAGAACGGGAAGCGGAATTCGAGCTGAGCGAAGAACCATTCCGGCCGGAATTCGAAACCGTTCTGGCGAAGGTCCTCCAGCACGCCCAGGAAGTCCTGCCAGACATAGTGCGGCAGCATGAAGCGATCGTGCAGCGCCGTGCCCCAGCGGGTGAAATGACCGTCGAGCGGCGCCTTCCACAATCGCGCGATGATGGCGCGCACCAGAAGCTGCTGGGCGAGGTTCATGCGGGCGTTGGGCGGCATTTCGAAGCCGCGGAACTCCACCAGGCCGAGCCGGCCGGTCGGACCATCCGGCGAAAACAGCTTGTCGATGCAGATTTCCGAGCGATGCGTGTTGCCCGTGACGTCGACCAGCAGATTGCGGAACAGCCGGTCGACCAGCCAAGGCAGCGGCGGGATCCCCTGCCCCGGCGCCGGCACTTGCGAAAGCGCTATCTCCAATTCGTAGAGGCTGTCATGCCGGGCCTCGTCGAAGCGCGGCGCCTGGCTGGTCGGGCCGATGAACAGGCCGGAGAACAGATAGGAAAGCGCCGGATGGCGCTGCCAGTAAAGCACCAGGCTTTTCAGCAGGTCGGGACGGCGCAGAAAGGGGCTGTCGTTGGGCGTCTCGCCGCCGACGACGACATGATTGCCGCCGCCCGTGCCGGTGTGCCGGCCGTCGATCATGAACTTGTCGGCGCCGAGTCGCGACTGCCGCGCCTCCTCGTAAATGGTCGTGGTGGTGGCAACGCAGTCGGCCCAGCTTTTCGCCGGATGAATATTGACCTCGATGACACCGGGGTCCGGCGCGACGCGAATGACGTTTAGGCGCGGGTCGTGGGGCGGGCCATAGCCTTCGATATGCAAGGGAAGGCCTGTCTGGCGCGCCGCGGCTTCCGCCGCCGCGACCAGTTCCAGATAGTCTTCCAGCGCCTCGACCGGAGGCATGAAGACGGTGAGGCGGCCGTCGCGCGGCTCGACGGAAACGGCGGTGCGCACCGCCCCGCTAATGTCGGAAATATGCTGCTCGACGATCTCCTGCTGGTCGGTCGCGGCCGTGAAGGACGCCTCGATCTGGGTACGGCCGGGTGCGTCGCCCTCCTGAGCGCCGGCGCCGGCCGGATGCGGCGGCAAGGGCCCGCGCGGCACCGAGGGATCGACCGGCACGATGAAGGGATAGCGCGAGGGCGGGACAAAGGGCAGCGTGCCGAGCGGCAGGCGATAGCCGACCGGCGAGTCGCCCGGCACGAGGAAGAGGCGGCCGCGCCGTGTCTTCCACTTTTCCGACACCCAGCGCGGGCCGCTCGCCGCCGCGTTCCAGCGCTGGACCGGCAGAACATAGCCGGTCGGCGTGGTGAGCCCGCGCTCGAAGACGCGCGCCATTCGGCTGCGTTCCTCCGGGTCCGCCAGCTTCGAATTGGACGGGTCGAGATTGTCGGGCAGCTTGGCTTCCTTCAGCACCCAGTCGGCCGGGTCCTCATAGGCTTCGTCGACCATGCCGGCATCGATGCCGAGTTCGATGGCCATCGCCTTAAGCACTACCTCGGCGTCCTTGTGGCTCGGAGTGGCAGCGCCCTTTTCCGCCGCGATCAGGTCGGGATCCTGCCAGACCGGCTCGCCGTCTGCTCGCCAATAAAGCGAAAAGGTCCAGCGCGGCAGCGATTCGCCCGGATACCATTTGCCCTGGCCGTAATGGAGGAAGCCGCCGGGCGCGAATTTCTCGCGCAGCCCCCGGATCAGAATGTCCGCCTTGTGCCGCTTGGTCGGACCGACCGCGGCCGTATTCCACTCGGCTGATTCGAAGTCGTCGATGGACACGAAGGTCGGCTCGCCGCCCATGGTGAGGCGGACGTCCTCCTGGCTCAGCACCGAGTCTACCTCGTGGCCGAGGCGGTCGAGCGCCTCCCACGATTCGTCCGAGAAAGGCTTGGTGATGCGTGGGTGCTCGGCAATGCGGTCGACGCGCATGTCGAAGGCGAACTCGACTTCGGCGAAACTCGCCAAGCCGGAAATCGGGGCCGCGTTGCGATAGTGCGGAGTGGCAGCCAGCGGCACGTGGCTCTCCCCGGTCAGCAGGCCCGATGTCGGGTCGAGACCGATCCAGCCGGCGCCGGGCAGGTAAACCTCGCACCAGGCGTGGAGGTCGGTGAAGTCCACCGACGTGCCGGGCGGACCATCCAGCGAAACGAGGTCCGGCTTGAGCTGGATGAGGTAGCCGGAGACGAAGCGGGCGGCGAAGCCGAGATTGCGCAGCACCTGGACAAGCAGCCAGCTCGAATCGCGGCACGAGCCCTTGGCGAGCGCCAGCGTCTCGGCCGGCTCCTGCACGCCGGTTTCCAGGCGCACGATGTAGTTCACCTCGCGCTGGATGCGGGCGTTCAGGTCGACGATGAAGGTAACGGTATTGCTGGGGCTGCGGTCGATCGAGGCGAGGAAGGCTTCGAGCAGCGGATCGGCGGGTTCCGGCACGCGATAGATGGAGAGATCCTCGCGCAATTCCTCCGGGTAATCGAACGGCCAGGTTTCGGCGGAAGGTTCGACGAAGAAATCGAACGGGTTATAGACCGTCATATCGGTGACGAGGTCTACCTCGATCTTGAGCTCCGTCACCGGTTCGGGAAAGACGAAGCGCGCGAGGAAATTGCCGTAGGGGTCCTGCTGGACATTGGCGAAATGATTTGCCGGCGAGACCTTCAGCGAATGGCTCAGCACCTTGGTGCGCGAATGCGGCGCCGGCTTCAGCCGGATGATCTGCGGCCCGAGCGTGACGGGACGATCGTATCTGTAATGCGTCAGGTGGTAGACGGCTGCCTGGATTGCCATTGTGTACGCGAGAACCTTTCGACCGGGCCGAGGCCGCCACACTCACACAAAGTGGTGAGCCGCGCCAAGCCTTTATTGCAGTGCAGGAAAAGAGGCCGCCGACGGCAAGCCGGACAGCGGCGGTTCACATGCGCTCACGACGCGTCGATTTCGGCCTGCAACGCCGCGACATGCGGTTCGGCGGCTTGCACCGCGGCGCGTTCAATGGCGCGGAACCGAGCCACGACCGCCAGCCCAACCGGCGTAAGCTGGGCGCCGCCGCCCTTCCTGCCGCCGGTCTGCGCGGCCACGACCGGTTTGCCGAACAGCCTGTTCAGCTCCTCGACCAGATCCCATGCGTGCTTGTACGACATGTCCATGCGCCGCGCCGCCGCCGAAATCGATCCGAAGGCGGCAATGTTCTCAAGCAGTTCGATCTTGCCCGGCCCGATGCGGCCGTCGGGATCGAGGTTGATGCGCAGGCTGAGCGAGGGCATCTGGCTCATTACGTTACCTCGAAGCCCGAATCCACAGGCATCGATATGCCGTTGATCATCGAGGCGCGGTCGGACAGCAGGAACAGCACGATCTCGGCCACCTCCTCCGGTTCGATGAATCGCCCGAGCGGCATGCGCGCCAGCATCGGCGCCGCTTTTTGCGGATCGCTCCACGCCTTCCTCGCCATCGCTGTCAGCGTGATCGCCGGGTTGACGCAGTTGACGCGGATGCCGTGGGGGCCAAGCTCGTTGGCCATGACCCGGCTCATCGCGTCGAGTGCACCCTTCGAGGCGCAATAGGCGGCGTGGTCGGGAAAGCCGGTGAAGGCCGAAATGCTTGAAACGTTGACGATCGCCCCTCCCTTGCCCGCGGCAATGCGCGCCTTGGCGTATTCCTGCGTGAAGATCAGCGGCGCGCGGGTGTTGACGGCGAGCAGCCTGTCGAAAGATTCGACCGTAACCTCAAGAACCGGCTCCAGAATCGTGAAGCCGGCGCAATTGACCAGATAGTCGACCGGCTGCGCCGCGAGGGCGGCGTCGCGCGCGGCATCGGCGTCGGCGAGATCCGCCGTCACGGTCCGGCAGCCGATCTCGTCGGCAAGCGTTTCCAGATCCGCGGCGGTCCGGCTGACGGCGACGACAGACGCGCCGCGCCGCGCGGCCATCCGCGCGATGGCGCGGCCGATGCCCTTGCCGGCGCCGGTGACCAGGACCGATTTGCCGGAAAAATCGACATTGCCGGAGAACTCGCCTGCGGCCACGCGGTTCGACTCAGCCATTGGCGCGCGCTCCGGCGATCTTGGCTTGCAGAATGACCACGGCAAGCAGGAAGAGGCCGCGAATGACCGACTGCCAGTAGGCGGAAAGCGATATCCAGCCCAGCCCGTTCTCGAAATTGAGTATGTTGAAGACCATGGCGAGCAGCATTACCCCGGCAAAGGTGGCGCCGATCGAGCCGACCCCGCCGGTAAGCAGCGTGCCGCCGACCACCACCGCGGCAATGGCGAACAGTTCCCAGCCGACACCTTCGGTCGGCTGTCCGGCGCCGAACTGCGCGGCCAGAATCACGCCTGCCATGCCGGCGCAAAGCCCCGAGGCGATGTAGACTCCCATCAGCGTGCGCTCGACCTTGAGACCCATGAGTTTGGCGGTGGCCTCGCCGTCGCCGATGGCGAGGACGCGCCGGCCGACCGGGTGCCGTTCCAGCGCGATCCAGCCGGCGATGTAGAAGGCGATCGCAATCCAGGCCGGAATCGGGAAGCCCAGGAAATCGCCCTGGCCTATCTCGGTGAAGCCCGTGTCGTAGGAGACGGACACAGACTGGTTGCCGGCAAGCAGCAGCCCTGTGCCGTAAGCGGCCAGCATCGCGGCCAGCGTGGCGATAAAGGGCTGGATCTTCAAACGGGTGATGACGATACCGTTGACGACGCCGACTAAAAGCCCGGCCGCGAGGCCGGCGAAAAGCCCCGCCACCCAGTGGTAAGGCGAGAACAGCGCCGCGACCACGCTGGCCATCGCCGCCGTGCCCCCGACCGAGAGATCGATGCCGCCGGTCATGATTACCAGCGCCATGCCGAGCGCGATCAGCGCGAACATCGAATTGTAGCGCAGGAAGGAGAGCGCGTTGTATTGGGACAGGAAATTGTCGTAGCGCAACGCGCCGAACAGGATGAGCGCGACCAGCGCCGCGATCACGCCCAGACGCGCCAGCGCGATCGTCGAACGCGGAGCGAGCGGGCCGAGAAAGGCGAGACGCGGGGCGGCGGTGGTCATGGCAAATCCTGGGTGCGTCGGGTTTGCCGGTTCCGCCGGGGGTTGCGTTCCGTCGCGCCCGCAGGATTCCGCGAGCTTCGGGTCTGCCAATTTCGTTGAAGGTGTTCCGTCGGGGGCGCGACGGAGCGCGACCTAAGCGAGAGACAGGGGTGAGGAAACACCAACATCACCCCCTCTCCGCGCGCTGCTGGATGAATACGGCGGCGACGATGAGGCCGGCCTTGACCACCAGCGCCGCCGCGTCCGGCACGCCGTTGGCAAGCAGCGTGTAGCGGACCAACTGAATGACACAGGCGCCGAGCAGCGTGCCGAGCACATTGGCCCGCCCGCCGGTAAGCAATGTGCCGCCGACCGCGACCGCTGCGATCGCGTCAAGCTCCATGCCAAGCCCCACCAGATTTGCATCGCTCGCCGAGTTGCGCGCCACGACGATCAGCCCGGCGATACCGGCCAGCCCGCCGCTGATGACATAGACGAGCCGCTTGACCCGCACCGCGGGAATGCCGGCGAGCCGCGCCGCCTTCTCGTTGCCACCGACCGCGATGATCTGGCGGCCGAAGCCGGTGCGGCGGATGACGAAGGCGGCCGCCGCCACGACGACCGCCATGATGATGACCTGGGTCGGGATGCCGAACACCCGGCCAAGCGCAATAAACTGGAACGCTTCGTTCTTGAATACCTGGAGGTTGCCGTTGGTCATCACCTGGGCAATGCCGCGTCCGGCGATGAAGAGCACAAGCGTCGCCACGATCGGCTGGATCGACCATCGCGTTATGAGCAGGCCGTTGAACCAGCCGAAGCCGGCGGCCGCCAGCACCGGCAAGGTCAGCGCCAGCGCCACCGCGAGCGCCGGACTGGGCACGGGAAAGATGGTGCCGAGAAATATCATCGGCGCCAGCGCGCCGGATATTGCCATCAGCGAACCGACCGACAGATCAATGCCGCCGGTGGCGATCACCAGCGTCATGCCGGTCGCCACGATAACGATGGTGGCGACCTGCGTGAGGTTTACGTTCAGTGTCTGCAAGGACATGAAATTCGGCGTGACCGCCATATTGAAGGCGATCAGGGCCAGGAAGGCAACCAGCGTGCCGTAGCGGCTGATCCACACCAGCGAGCCGCGTTTTGGGCTGCTTTGCGCCGGAGAAGTGGTGTCGAGCGTGGTCATGCCGCCGCTGGCCATGCTGCCCGGCGGAACACCCGACCCGGCTGAAAACCCGATGTGGCGAAAGTCGCGAGGATGCTCGAACCGCGTTTCACGCCGCCTCGCCTTCCTGATGGGCCATGGCCGCCATCAGGCGCTCCTCGCTGAGATCGGCGGCATGGATGCGCGCCACCGATGTACCGTCGCTGAGCACGGTGACGTGGTCGGCCGCCGCGATCAGTTCCTCCAGTTCGGAGGAAATCATGAGCACGCTCAATCCCTCGTCGGCAAGGCTGCGCAGCAGCTTGAGAATCTCGGCCTTGGCGCCGACATCGATGCCGCGCGTCGGCTCGTCGACAATGAGCAGGCGCGGGTTCATGCAAAGCCAGCGTGCCAGGATCACCTTCTGCTGGTTGCCGCCGGAAAGCTCGCGGATCGGCTGTTCGGGCGAGGCGCATTTGATGCCGAGCGCCTTGACGTAGCGATCGACGATCTCGTTTTGCTTGGCGCCGTCGACAATCCCGGACTTCTGCAGGCGCGGCAGGATGGCAAGCGTGAGGTTTTCGCGCACGCTCATCTCCGGGATGATGCCTTCAACCTTACGGTCCTCCGAGACGAAGCCCATGCCGTCCGCGATCGCGTCGGCGGGGTCGGCATAGGCGGTCTGCCGGCCGCCGACGGACACCGTGCCGCCGTCGCGCCGGTCCGCGGCGTAGATCAGCCGCGCCGTCTCGGTACGTCCCGAGCCCAGCAGGCCCGCAAGGCCCGCAATCTCACCCTTCCCAATCGAGAGCGACACGTCACGTAGGCGCATGCCGGCCGACAGGCCGCGTGCGTCGACCAGCGTGTCGCCGTCCGCCTTGCCGCGGCCGCGCGCCGCGGCCGTAAAGGCCGTCAATTCCTTGCCAAGCATGGCGCGAACCAGGTCGAGCTTGCGTATGTCCTTCATCGCGCTGACGGCGACCGTTCGGCCGTCCCGCATGATGGTGACGCGGTCGCAGATCGCATAAAGCTCGTCCAGGCGGTGGCTGATGAAGATCGTGGCCACGCTGTCCTTCTTCAAAGTGCGGATCGTGTCGAACAGCACGGCGACCTCGCGCTCGTCGAGCGAGGAGGTTGGCTCGTCCATGATGACGAGTTTCGCGTTCTGCGTCACGCCGCGCGCGATCGCCACCATCTGCCGGGTGGCGGCGCCGAAATCCTCCAGCGGGCGGTCGACGTCGATGTCGAGATTGAAGCGCTTCAGTACCGCGCGCGCATCGGCGCGCATTTTTCGGCGATCGACCAGGCCCAGCGCGCCGCGCGGTTCGCGGGCGAGAAAGATGTTCTCGGCGACCGTGCGATGAGGAGCCAGATTGAGCTCCTGGTAGATAGTGGCGATGCCCGCCGCCTGGCTGTCGGCGGTTGAGGAGAAATGCGCCTCCCTGCCCTGGAACGTAACGGCGCCGCTGTCGCGTGTATAAGCGCCGGTGAGAATCTTGATCATGGTCGACTTGCCGGCGCCGTTCTGGCCGACAAGCGCCATGACCTCGCCTTCGGAAACCTCGAGCGACGCACCGGTCAGCACGCGGACGCCGGAAAAGCTCTTGTCGATGCCGGTCATCGATAAAAGCATGCAAGGCTCCTCCCCTGTGCGATCTTGCACGCGGCCGCGCCGGCAGGCAATCGGCATGGTCGGCAATTGCAGGAGCCGGTCAGACCTTTGCCGCGCCCTCGCAACGGACCGACGGAATAACGAGCCGGCCGGCAGATTGCCGACCGGCTTTGTCGAATAACCCTCAATAAGCGTTGGGCAGTTCGGCGGCGGCGTTCGACGGGTCGTAGAATTTGTCTTCGTTTTTCAGTGCCGGTTCGATCTTCTCTCCCTTGGCATATCGCGCCATGGTCTCGAAGGCCTTGGGACCAAAGCGCGGATTGCATTCCACGACGGCGTTGATCTTACCGTCTATGACCGCCTGCACGGCCTCCTTGCCGCCGTCGATCGAAAGCACGATCACGTCCTTGCCCGGCACTTTGCCAGCCGCCTCCAGCGCCGCGATGGCACCAAACGCCATCTCGTCATTGTGAGCATAGATCACATCGGCGTCCGGATGAGCCTGCAGCAGCGACTCAGCGACCTGCCGGCCTTTGTCGCGGGCAAAGTCGCCGCTTTGCGAGGCGAGAAGCGTGAAGCCGCCGGCGGCGGCGATCGCCTCATCGAAGCCCTTCTTGCGGTCGTTGGCCGGTGACGAACCGGTGGTTCCTTCGAGTTCGATGATCTTGGTCTTGCCGCCATTATTCTTGATCAGCCATTCGGCGACGCGCTTGCCCTCCTCAATGAAATCGGAGCCGATGAAGGTGACATAATCCTCGCCGGCCTTGGCGAGTGACGGGTCAACGCTGCGGTCGAGCAGGATCACCGGGATGCCTGCCTTCTTGGCGGCCATGACGGCCGGAATGAGCGGCTTTTCCTCGCGCGGGGCGAGGAAGATAAGATCGACGCCCTGCGCGATCATCGAATTGACGTCGGCGACCTGCTTCGCGGCTGAGCCGGCCGCGTCGGTGTAGACAAGCTGGAAACCGAGTTTGGCGGCCTCGTCCTGCATCGATTTGGTCTGGGCGATGCGCCACGGATTGTTCGACTCCGTCTGTGCGAAGCCGACCTTGTAGGTGTCCTTTGGAGCGAGCGGCGGAAGATCGGCAAGTGCAAGCCCGGCGGTTATGGCGACGGCGCCAAACGCGCCGGCCGACAACAGTAAAATACGTCGGCTTATCAAAGACATCGGCGTTTCCCTTTCGCTGGAGTCCGGCTTCTAGGCGGCCGGTGGAAGCAACGAATTTGCTTCACATTCGGAAATCTTGCGCTAATAATATTAGCAGTCAAGTACAAAAGATATGATCAGGCGGCGCCTTGACCCGTTGTGCTTCTCGATGCACGAGCGCGCGGAACCGCAGGACAAGGGAAGGAAGCAATGGCCGAGGGCGACGGGCGCGAGAGCGACCCTGCGGGGCCGGACCGCAGGCGCGGCAGGCCCACGATGACGGATGTTGCCAGAATAGCCGGCGTTTCCCAGTCCAGCGTGTCCCTGGTGCTGAACCAGATGACGGGCGCCCGCATCTCGGCCGAGACGCAGAACCGCGTCTTCGAGGCGGCGCGTGTGATCGGCTACGAACTGCCGGCGATCCGCCGCGAAAGCGCCGGCGGCTCGGAGCGGCGCACCATAGCCTATCTCGTCGACGAGATCTCGACCAGCCCGCATCCGGTGGTCAACCTCGACGGCGCGCGCGACCACGCGTTCGAACAGGACTTTCTGGTGGCCGCCCACGTCACCCGCTCGAACCCGGAACTGGAGGAAGCGACGATCGCGGCGATCAAGCGTGATCGCTCAGTGATCGGCGTGATTTACTCGACGATCTTCACGCGCCGCGTCAGCCTGCCGAAATCACTGGCGGATGTGCCGACCGTCCTGCTCAACTGTTACGCCGAACCGCGAAAGCACATTTCCATTCTTCCCGGGGAAGTGTCGGGCGGCTTCGCGGCGACCGCCCATCTGACGGGACTTGGCCACCGACGCATCGGCTTCATCAATGGCGAGCCCTGGATGGATGCCTCCCTGGACCGGCTGAAGGGCTATCGCCAGGCGCTGGCGACCGTGGACGTTGCTTTTGACGAGACGCTGGTGCGCAATGGCGACTGGATGCCGCTCACCGGCTATCAACACGCCTTCGACCTGCTGGCGCTTGCCAATCCGCCGACCGCCATATTTTGCGGCAACGACCTTATGGCGATCGGTGTGATGGAGGCCCTCAGCGAACTCGGCCTGAAGGTGCCGCAGGACATTTCGGTGATGGGCTATGACGACCAGGAACTGGCCCGATACACGCATCCGCCCTTGTCCACGCTCGTGCTGCCCAACTACGAGATGGGCCAGCGCGCCGCCGAGGCGCTGCTCGACATCGCCGTGCACGGCAAGCAAATGCGGCCGATCACGATCAAGATCGACGGACCCCTGGTACAGCGCGCCTCGACCGGACCCGTAACTCGGTCGCGTGGCGGCATGCTGGCGTTGCGAGGGCAAATCGCCTGACGGTCGCGCATTGCGGTGCACCTCAAGTCGCGTACCGGCTGCGAATTCAGGGCTGCATGCGCTTTGCGGGTCAGATCAGATCGTCAACGTCGACGCCAAGTGCCATGGCGATCTTCTTCAAAGCTGATACGCTGCCTTCCTTCTTGCCGCTCTCGATCTCTGAGATATAGGGGGCGCTGAGGCCAGCGCTGGCAGCGAGTTCGCGGGATGAAAGTCCGCGATGGCTGCGCCAGACCCGAATGGGGTGCTCACCGCTTATAAGGCGGTTGACGATCTCGGCAGGGACGAGTTCATCCCGACCAGCCACGATACCGGATCGCACTCTGTCGGCCGCGGCGACATCGGCGGCATCGACGAGTCGCTCATACTCCTCAAGGGGAAGGATGACGAGGATTTCGCCGCTTGGCGTAGTGATCTTCTGCACTAACTTCTCCTAGTCGTATATTCCACCGCGCGGCCCGACCTTCAGGACTTCGAGGACATTGCCTTGATTGTCCATGATGACACGCCAATCCGCAACCCGAAGCCGAATGTAAGGCGAGCCGACCAGTACTTTGATATTGTTAGCAAGGCTCTTCGGATCGCTGGCAAACTGCTGGATCTTCGAGGTAATCCTAGCGGCTTCGTTCGCTGGCATCCTGCGGAGTACCTTAAGCGCGGATTTGCTATAGGCTATTGGCTTCACCGGTGAATTGGTAGCAATTCGCGAACTTCAGGTCAATCATTATTCGCTCTCAGCGAACCATTTCTCACGCCGCCATGGTTGGCAATGCCAATGGTCCCGCTACACCGTTTCCCTTCGCCCGGTTTCGGCGGCGCGCAGCAGCGCGTCGATCAGCCGGTGCACCTTCAACGCCTCGCGGCCGCTGACTTTCGGATCGCGGCCGGTTCCGATGGCCTCGAGAAAATCCTCGATGACGGCGCGGTGGTGGTGATGCGGGAACGCCATCGGATCGGCCCCGGCCCCGCCGCCCGGCGCGTCATCCTCCTTCACGAATTCGCCGCCGTCGTGGAACGCGGCCGTCAGCCTTGTGCCTTCGATCCGCGCGGTCCCCTTCGTGCCGATCAACGCGATGGCGTCCGGCAGACCGGGATAGGCGGTGGTCGTGGCGTGGATGGTGCCGAGCGCGCCGTTTTCAAAGCGAATGACGCCGACGGCAAGATCCTCGGTTTCCATACGGTGCACCGGCGTGGTCGCGGCGAAGGCGGACACCTCCACCGGCAGGCCGGCCAGCGAGATCAGCAGGTCGAGCGTGTGGATGCCCTGCGTCAGCAGCACGCCGCCGCCGTCGCGCGCCTTCGTTCCCCTGCCCGGCTGGTCGTAATAGCTCTGCGGCCGCCAGTTGGCGAGTTTTGCCGAGGCGCTGACAAGATCGCCCAAGCGGTTCTGCTCGATCAGGCCGGCCAGCGCCACGGCTACGGGGCGAAACCGGTGCTGCAGCACGATCCCGAGCGTGACGCCGGCCTGCGCGGCCGCCTCAACGAGGCGTTCGGCGCGGGCGAGCGAAATTTCGAGCGGCTTTTCAAGCAACACATGCTTGCCGGTGGCAGTGGCGCGCTCGACAAGATCCAGATGCGTATTGGGCGGCGCGAGCACCAGCACCGCGTCGATCGACCTGTCGGCGAAGATCGCGTCGATGTCGCCCGTGACGGGAAAGCCCCAGGCCTCGGTGAATGCCTGCCGCCGCGCCGGCGTCGGACTGTAGGCGGCTGCGACCTCGATCCGCCCGCTCAGGTCGATAAGGCTCCTGGCATGCGGCCCGGCGGCCATGCCGAGGCCGATAATGGCGATGCGCATGCCTGCCCCCTCAGGCCGCAAGACTTTCGAGTGTCCTCATAATGCCGCGCAGTTCCGCCAACCCCTTCAGCCGGCCGATGCAGGAATAGCCGGGGTTCACCTTCTTGCCGATGTCGTCGACGATGGCGTGGCCGTGGTCCGGCCGCATCGGGATCTGCCAGTCGGCGCGGCCTTCGGCCTTGCGCCGCCGCTCTTCCGCCAGCAGCGCCGCCACCACCTGCACCATGTCGGTGTCGCCTTCCAGATGCTCGGCCTCGTGGAAGGAAAAATCGCCTTCTTTCGTGACATTGCGCAGATGCGCGAAATGAATGTCGGGCGCGAATTCCTTCGCCATGGCGACGAGATCGTTTTGCGGGTTTGCTCCATAGGAGCCGGTGCACAGCGTCAGCCCGTTGCTAGGTGAGCGGACCGCGGCGATGATCGCCCTCGCGTCCTCCGCTTTCGAAACGACGCGCGGCAGGCCGAAGATCGGGAACGGCGGATCGTCCGGGTGGATCGCCATCCGAACGCCGGCCTCCTCGGCCACCGGCACGATCTCGCGCAGGAAGGCGACGAGGTTGTCGCGAAAGCCGTCCGGCGACATGTCGCGATAGACATCGAGCGCGCGGCCGAAACTGTCACGGTCGAAGATGAACTCGCGCGCCGGCACCCAGCCGATGAGGTTTTGTTCCAGCCGCGCCAGTTCGCTCTCGCTCATCGCCGCGAGCCGCTTGCGCGCCGCCTCGACGCGGGCCGCCGGATGTTCGGCCTCGGCGTTGCGGCGCTTCAGCACGAACACGTCATAGGCGCAGAAATCCACCATGTCGAAGCGCATCGCCGTGCCGCCGTGCCACATGGGGTAATCCAGGTCGGTGCGGGTCCAGTCGGTGATCGCCATGAAATTGTAGCAGATCGTGGTGATGCCGGCAGAGGCGACGGCGCGGATCGACTGCTTGTAGTTGTCGATCAACGCGCGGAAGCGGCCCGAACGCGTCTTGATGTCCTCGTGCACGACGATGCTCTCGACGATCGGCCATTCGAGCCCGCCGGCCTCGATTTCGGCCTTGCGCTTCAGGATCTCGTCAAGCGGCCAGGCGCGGCCGTCATTGAGATGGTGAAGCGCGCTGACCACGCCGGTCGCGCCGGCCTGCCGCACATGCGAGAGCTTTACCGGGTCGTCCGGCCCGAACCAGCGCCATGTCTGCTTCATCTTTGTCCCTCCCTCGCCGCTTCGGCGATGGCTGCGCGCGCCCCGCTTTCATGAATAATGTCGAGATGACCCGCTACAAATGCCTGCAATGCGTCGGCCTTCTCAGCCGCGAAGCCCGCCGCCTCGAACACCGCGCCGACAAGATCGCGAGGCCCACGGTTGCCCTCGAAAATTTTTGCAAGCCTTGCGTCGAGCGGATCGGAAAAATGCGCGGCCGGCAGCGATCGGCCGCGCTCGCGGCAGCAGGCGATCCAGGCGGCGACCGGTCAATGTCAGATGCGGGGCAGGCGCGCCGGCCTCCAGCCGCGCGCGCGCCGTCGAGAGAATGCGCTGCGGCAGTTTCTGGCTGCCGTCCATGGCGATCTGAGCGGTGCGGTGCACCAGCGCCGGATTGGCAAAGCGCTCGGCGAGCGCGGCCGTGTAGGATTGCGGTTCGAGGCCCGCGTCTTTCGGCAAGGTCGGAATCGCTTCGGCCCAAAGCCGGTCGACGAAGCCGCGTATATCCGGGTCGGAGAAGGCGGCCGAAACGGTCTCGTGCCCGGTGAGAAGGCCGAGATAGGCAATCGACGAATGTGCCCCGTTGAGCAGCCTGAGCTTCATTTCCTCGAAGGGCTGCACATCCCTGACCATCGTCACGCCGAAGCCGTCCCAGCGAGGCCGTCCCGCGCCGAAATGGTCCTCGACCACCCATTGCATGAACGGCTCGGTCATCACCGGCCACGCATCCTCGACACCGAGCGCCGAAGATACGCGCGCGCGGTCGTCGTCGGTAGTCGCCGGCACGATGCGATCGACCATGGTCGAAGGGAAAGCGACATCGTCGGCGATGAAGCGGCCAAAGTCGCCGCCCTTCATCTCGGCGAACTGGAGCATCAGATTCCGCACGGTCGCGCCATTGGCGGGAAGGTTGTCGCAGCACAGCACGGTGAAGGGCATCGCACCCGCCTTGCGCCGCGTGGCCAGGGCGCCGGCGAGAAAGCCAAGGGCGCTGCGCGGCCTTTCCGGATTCCGCACGTCCCAGGCGATGTCGGGGTGGCCAGCGTCGAGATCGCCCGCGGGTCCGCGCAGATAGGCCTTTTCGGTGACCGTCAGCGTGACGATGCGGACGCCCGGATCCGCCAGGCGCGCAAGCACTGCCGCAGGATCCTCGGGCGCGACCAGCAGCGCGCCGAGCGCGCCGACGACGCGCAGTTCATCGCCAGCGCCGCTGCGTGTCACCACGGTGTAAAGGCCGTCCTGCGGCGACAAGGCATCCCGCGTGTCGGGGCTGCGCAGCGAAATGCCGGCAATGCCCCAGTCGCGCTCGCCGGCGGCAAGACAGTCGTCAACATAAACCGCCTGGTGCGCGCGATGAAAAGCCCCAACACCCAGATGAACGATGCCCTCGGTGACGGCCGAGCGGTCATAGGCGGGCATCGCCGCGCCGCGAACGCCTGCAAGCGTCGCATTGCACAGCCTTTCGGCTTTGATGGCTTCCATCATGCGCACCTCCGTGGTTCATTCCTACACTTCGTCCGAGGCCGGCGCAATCAAAGTCATAATATGACCTAATGTTTTTTGTATGTTGACATCATCTCTTGATGGTTTTAGCCATTGGAATACGAGGGAGGAGTTGTCGTACGGAATGAGCGCGTTGATCAATCCTGATCTGCTGTTCCCGCCGGATCCCGCCGTCAGGGCAGTCGCGCGCTCCCTCCATGCCTCGGTGAGGGACCTGCCGATCGTCAGCCCGCATGGCCATACCGATCCGCGCTGGTATGCGCTGAACGAGCCGTTCCCCGACCCTGCCCAGCTTCTGATCGTGCCGGATCACTATATATTCCGGATGCTTTTCAGCCAGGGCGTTCCGCTGGAAAGCCTCGGTGTGCCGCGCCTCGACGCCGCGCCGGTCGAGACGGACGGCCGCGCCATATGGAGGCTGTTCGCGCGCAACTATCATCTCTTTCGCGGCACGCCGACGCGGCTGTGGATGGACTATGTCCTGTCCAACCTGTTCGGCATTGAACGGCCCTTGTCCGCCGACACGGCCGACGCCGCCTATGACGCGATCGCCGAAAAGCTTGCCGCAGACGCCTATCGTCCGCGCGCGCTGTTCGAGCGCTTCAACATCGAGGTGATCGCCACGACCGAGGGCGCCCTCGACGATCTGCGCTGGCACAAAGCCATTCGCGACAGCGGCTGGAAGGGACGGGTCGTCACCGCTTACCGCCCGGACGCGGTTGTCGATCCGGATTTCGAGGGCTTTTCCGAAAATCTAGACCGTCTCGGCGAGATAACGGGCGCCGACACGGGCAACTGGAAGGGCTATCTCGAGGCGCACCGCGCCCGCCGCGCCTTCTTCAAATCGTTCGGCGCGACCTCCAGCGACCACGGCCACCCGACCGCCGAGACCGCGAACCTCCCGGACGCGGCGGCCGCGGAGTTGTTCAGCCGCATCCGCCGCGGCCTCGCCGACGAGCAGGAGCGCCGCCTGTTCCGCGCCCAGATGCTGACCGAGATGGCAAGGATGAGCCTCGACGACGGGCTGGTCCTGCAGATCCATCCCGGTTCCTGGCGCAATCACTCGCCCGCCATGATGGCGCGCTTCGGCAGGGACAAGGGTTTCGATATCCCGACCCGTACCGACTACGTGGCCGCGCTGAAGCCGCTGCTCGACGCCGTCGGCCTTGAGCCCGATCTTTCGGTGATACTCTTCACGCTGGACGAGACCAGCTATGCGCGCGAACTCGCGCCGCTGGCGGGCGTCTACCCGGCCCTGCGGCTCGGTCCCGCCTGGTGGTTCCACGACAGTCCGGAAGGCATGCGGCGCTTCCGCGAGATGACCACGGAGACGGCCGGCTTCTACAACACAGTCGGTTTCAACGACGACACACGGGCCTTCCCTTCTATCCCGGCCCGTCACGACATAGCGCGACGCGTGGATTGCGCGTTCCTGGCGCGCCTCGTCTCGGAGCATCGACTGCGAGAGGACGAGGCCCACGAACTTGCGAAAGAGCTTGCCTATACGCTGGCGAAAAAGGCGTATCGGCTGTGAGCGGGCGGCGTTCGCCCTGATTTAACGGGAGGAATGGAATGTTGCATAATCTAACGAAGCTTGCGGCGGCAGCGGCGCTCGCCGCGTCGTTCATGATCGGACCGGCGGGCGCCCAAACGGTGCTGCGCTCGTCCGACACCCATCCCGACGGCTATCCGACCGTCGAGGGCGTCAAATACTTCGGTGAACTGGTGAAGGAGCGCACCGGTGGACGCTATGCGGTGGAGGTCTATCATTCCGCCCAGCTCGGCGAGGAAAAGGACACGATCGAACAGGTGCGCTCGGGCGTTATCGAGCTTAACCGCATCTCCATGGCGCCGTTCAACGGCACGGTGAAGGAGACCATCATTCCCGCCCTGCCCTATATCTTCCGCTCGGAAGATCACATGCACAAGGTGATGGACGGCGCCGTCGGCGACCAGATCAAGGCGGCCTTCGAGCCGGTCGGCCTGGAGGTCCTGGCGTTCTATGATGCAGGCGCTCGGTCCTTCTACAACAAGCAGAAGCCGATCAATTCCGTCGCCGACATGCAGGGGCTGAAGTTCCGCGTCATCCAGTCCGACATCTTCGTCGACATGGTCGCCGCGCTCGGCGCCAACGCCACGCCGATGCCCTACGGCGAGGTCTATTCCTCGATCGAGACCGGCGTCATCGACGGAGCGGAAAACAACTTTCCGAGCTACGATACCGCCAAGCACTATGAGGTCGCCAAGAACTACTCTCTCGACGAGCACACAATTCTTCCCGAGGTGTTCGTGATGAATAAGGCCGCCTTCGACAAACTCACGCCTGAGGACCAGGAAATCTTCAAGCAGGCCGCCAAGGACAGTGTCGCCAAGCAGCGTGAATTGTGGGCCGCCAAGGTCGCTGAATCCCGCAAGACCGTCGAAGCCGCCGGTGCGCAGATCACCACACCCGAAAAACAGGGCTTTATCGACGCGATGAAGCCGGTTTACGAAAAGCATGTGACGGACGAGGTGTTGAAGAAACTCGTCGCCGACGTTCAGGCGGTTCAGTGAGCATGGCTTGAGATAGGACCCCTCTCGTCCTGCGGACCGCTTCGCTCGGCGTCTCGCCGCTCGGGACGAAGCATTTCGACGGGCCGCAGAGGGGTTCATTCAGATGCAAGAGGCACGTCGATGTCCACCGCCCCCTTGGGTGTTCCAATTCTTACCAGGCTGAATACGCTGGCGCTCTACCTCGCCGGCGTCGGGCTCGTGGTGATGACGATCATCGTCGGATGGCAGGTCTTCTGCCGCTATGTGTTGAACGACTCTCCAAGCTGGACCGAGCCGGGCGCGGTCATGCTGATGAGTTGGTTCATCTTTCTCGGCGCTGCCGTGGGCGTGCGTGAAAACAATCACATGGGCTTTGATGTCCTGCTCTATGTCGTGCCGACGTCCGGCAAGAAATGGCTGCGCATGATCTCGGACGTCGTCATCTTCGCCTTTGGCGTCGGCATGGTCTGGTATGGCGCGAGCCTTGTCCGGCTGACCTGGAACACCACGCTGCCCGCGCTCGGCATTTCCGGCGGCTGGGACTACCTGCCGCTGGTCATCGGCGGTGCCCTCATCACCCTGTTTGCGCTTGAACGCATCATCCTGAGGCTGCGCGGCACGCGGATCGACGAGGCGCTGGACGAAATGGCGCCGACCGAGATCGCCGTCGAACTTGAGAACATCAAGGACGTCCGCAGCGACGCCGCCGAACTTGCCAGGAAGGTCTGAGGCGATGGAACTCTGGATTCTCTTCGGCGCCTTCACCCTGCTGATGCTGATCGGCACGCCGATCGCCTTCTGTCTCGGCGTCGCCAGTTTCGCCACGGTCGTCTACATGGGCCTGCCGCCGCTGGTGGTGTTCCAGCGCATGAATTCGGGCATGAGCGTCTTTTCCATGCTCGCCATCCCCTTCTTCATCTATGCCGGCGACCTGATGGTGCGCGGCGGCATCGCGGGGCGGATCGTCGCCTTCGCGGCGTCGCTGGTCGGTCACCTGCGCGGCGGCCTGGGACAGGTCAACGTCCTCACCTCGACCCTGTTCGGCGGGATTTCAGGCTCGGCGGTCGCCGAGGCCGCCGCCGTCGGCGGACTGATGATCCCGCAAATGAAGGCGCGCGGCTATGGCGCAGACTATGCCGTCAACGTCACCTCGATGGCCGCCCTGATCGCGCTTCTTCTGCCTCCCTCGCACAACATGATCATCTATTCGATCTCGGCGGGCGGAAAGATCTCCATTGCCGACCTGTTTACGGCCGGCATCATCCCTGGACTGCTGTTCGCGGCCGTGCTGATGGTCACGGCCTATCTTGTCGCCCGCAAGCGCGGCTATCCGACCGAACCGTTCCCCGGCTTCATGGTCGCCGTGCATCTGTTTGCGGTCGCCGTTCCCGGCTTGCTGCTCATCGCCATCATCTTCGGCGGCGTCCGTTCCGGCATCTTCACGGCAACGGAAAGCTCCTGCATCGCCGTTCTCTACGCGCTGCTGATCACGATCTTCGTCTATCGTCAGATGACCTGGGAAGACTTCGTCCACGCCACGATGGGCGCGGTGCGCACCACCGCAATGGTGCTGCTGATCATCGGCACCGCCGCGGCATTTTCCTGGCTGATGGCCTTCCTGCGGGTTCCGGCCACCTTGGTCGCCTGGATGCAGACGCTCTCCGACAACCCGATCGTTATCCTGCTTATGCTCAACGTGCTGATGCTGATTCTCGGTACCTTCATGGACATGGGGCCGACCATCATCATTACCACGCCGATCTTCCTGCCGATCGCCCAGGCCTACGGCGTCGACCCCGTGCATTTTGGCGTCATCATGATCCTGAACTACGGCATCGGCCTGAACACGCCTCCGGTGGGCGGCGTCCAGTTCGTCGCCTGCGCGGTCGGCAAGATTTCGGTGTGGGAAGCCATGCGCTCGATATGGCCATTCTATGGGGCCGGACTGGTAGTGCTCCTGATGGTCACATACATTCCGGCACTCTCGTTGTGGCTTCCCAGCGTGTTCAAATAGAGGTTACGCAATGGCAGCCGCTTCCCTGCCCGGCATGCGGATCGGGCGAAGACCGAAACTCTCGGAGCACGTGGTTTCGGCGCTGCGTGCCCAGGTGCTTTCCGGCGAGTTTCCCGTCGGCCAGAAACTGCCGACGGAAACTCAGATGACGGAGGCCTTCGGCGTCAGCCGCACGGTGATCCGCGAAGCGATCGCCACGCTCGCGGCCGACGGGCTGGTCGAGCCGCGGCAGGGCGCCGGCGTGTTCGTGCTCGATCGGCCGGCGTCGGCCCCGGCGGCGTTCAACATCGAGATCGGCAACAAGATATCGCACGCGCTGAACGTGCTGGAAGTACGCATGGGGATCGAGATCGAGAGCGCGGCACTTGCGGCCATCCGCAGGAACAACGCGCAACTGGCCGAAATCCAGGAAGCATTCTTCGAGTTCGACCGCCTGCTGGCGCTCGGCCAGGCAACCGGCAGGACCGACTTCGCATTCCACCGCGCCATCGCCGCGGCCACGAACAATCCCTTTTATGTGGATGTGCTCGACGCTCTGGGCACGCGCGCCATCCCATGCGACATCACCTCCCCCTGGGGCACCGATTCGGTGCTGACGCGCGAATACCAGGAGTGGCTGCAGCAGGAGCATCTCGTTATCCTGCGCGCGATTTCGGCGGGCGACCCCGATGCCGCCCGAGCCGCGATGCGCGCCCACCTCTCCGCCAGCCAGCAGCGCTATCGTGCGCGGCTTCACGATCAACAGGCCGATTACCAATTCAGCCGGAAGCTGCCCGACAGGCGGCAGAGCTGACAGACAGGACCGACATGAGCGAAAACCACATCCGCCACAGTTCCCGCCATGCCATCGACCCGGCCGCGGCCCAGCGCATGGACACCAGCGAGTTGCGCGCGAATTTCCACATTGCCGGCCTGTTCGAGCCCGGCCGCGTCAACCTCACCTACACCCACTATGATCGCATGATCGTCGGCGGCGCGACGCCGGTCGATGCGGCGCTTGCGCTCGACGCGATCAGGCCGACCGGCACGAAGAGCTTCCTGGAGCGCCGCGAACTGATCGCCGTGAATATCGGCGGCGCCGGATCGGTCACGGTGGACGGCACGCGCCATGCGCTGGCGCCGCGCGACATGATCTATGTGGGAATGGGCGCGGCCGTCTCGTTCGCTTCCGACGATCCTGGGCATCCGGCGAAATTCTACCTGCTCAGCGCGCCAGCGCACACCACGCATCCGACCCGCCTTATCCGCATAGGCGATGCCAAGCGACTCGATCTCGGCAGCAAGGCGACGGGAAACGAGCGCTCGATCTTTCAGTTCATCCACGCCGAGGGGGTGAAGACCTGCCAGCTCGTCGTCGGCATGACGCAACTCGCCGAAGGGTCGGTGTGGAACACCATGCCGGCGCATGTCCACGACCGCCGCATGGAGGTCTATCTCTATTTCGATCTCGCCAAGACGGCGCGGGTATTTCATTTCATGGGCGAGCCGACCGAGACGCGCCACATCCTGATGGCGAACGAGGAAGCCGTGCTCTCGCCGGTCTGGTCGATCCACGCGGGCTGCGGCACCTCGAACTATGCCTTCATCTGGGCAATGGCCGGCGATAATGTCGACTATACGGATGTCGACCCGGTGCCGATCGAGGTGATGCGATAAGCAGGTTCGGCGCGCCGTGACTTTGGGAAACACACCATGACCGACACGAAACTCTTCGCGCGCAGCACGGACGGAGAATGGACGGCGACGCCCGACGGCAACCGCCGCCGCATCGTTCTTCATACCGACGAATTGATGATGGTCGAGTTCGCCTTCGAAAAGGGCGGCGTCGGCGCCCTGCATTCGCACCCGCATGTGCAGGCGAGCTATGTCGCCGATGGCCGGTTCGAAGTGACGGTTGACGGCCGGACCGATGTTTTGTCGGCCGGCGACAGTTTCATCGTGCCGTCGAACAAGGTGCATGGCGTGAAAGCGTTGGAGGCCGGGCGGCTGATCGATTCGTTCACGCCACACCGGGCGGATTTTCTGGTGTGACGGCGCGGCGGCGGGAATAGTCGCGCATTGGTCCACTCGTTCGGTGACAAGACCGCCATCGGCCTCCTCGGACGGGAACCGCGCGGCCGACCGCCGGATTCGTCATGCCTGACCTTCAAATGCTTTTCATTGACCGGGATTGTGGGATGCCGAGGCAATCCGGCGGATCACCGGTGAGCATCTCGCGGCTTGCCGCATCCTTCGTTCTGCTGGCGATTACCTGTGATCCGGCGCCGGCCTGCACGCTAGGCGGGCAAGTCAGGATCCATGACGGGTTCGGCACCGCGGAGCAATGGCTGGACGCCAAGGAACCGGTCGCCCGCGCCTATGTTCGCGGCTATATCAACGGCCTGTTCATGTCGGCGGTGATCGGCGCGAAGGAAAGCTGCCTCGATCGGATCGCCGACTGCACCGACGGCAAGACGGATCGTCAACTGGCGGCACTGCTGCGCAAATACCTCAAGGAGCATCCCGAGGAGTGGTATCTTCCGCTGGCGGCGGCGACCTACCGCGCGCTGACGGCTTCCTGCCTGGCGACCGGCGCCAACCCGCCGCTCGACGAGACCGGCCCACTCCGCAGGTAGCTTTCACCCCATCAGCGCCATATTGCGCTTCATTCCTCCGGCCTTGCTCCATGCGTTGAACCGATGCGTGGCGGCGGCGAAGGATATTTTCATGGCGCGCGCCACCGAGTAGCGGCTCTCGCCCGCGTCGAACATGCGGTAGCAGCACTCGACACCGTCCGGTGTAAGCTTGCCTTCCGTCGTCTTGTTGTGCGGATTGGCAGGGTCGAGGGCCTCATGCGGGACTTCCAGCATCGCCTTCAGGCGCTGCAGATCCGCTTCGATCGAGGCGATCAGTTCCAGGACGGGCTTTATATCGAGCGGCTTCTTCTTCTCGGTCACGCGGAAATCTCCTTTTGACGAAACTTAGCCTATATAGGCGATAGTTTCGCTATAAAAAGGGGCGGCCGAATTGCCCTGGGCCTCCATCATCAGAGGGTGCCGTAGCCTTTCGGACTAATTGACCGGGCCCGCGGGCAGGCGTCCTGTATCACGCTGCGAACGCTTGGTAACGCAACTGATACGTGCCTCCTTTCTGGCGGCATTGTTGGGAAACGATGTGGTCGCAAAGTGGCATCAGGTCAAAAGCGGGCAAATGGCGTCGAAATTCCTCGTCAAAGCCGCATTTGAGCGACGAAGCATCGGATTTTCGATCGGGCGTTAATATGTCGTTCACCGACAATTCATCTCTACCGGCTACGGTGTTGCCGCAATCCGCCGCGACATCCGAAGGACAGGGATCTACAGCCATGGCATTCTGGACACACCTGACGACATGCGCGGTGGCAATTCGCGAATTCGTTGCGCCGACCTACAGACCCGAACGTCACTACATGCGCGGACCGGGTCCTGCTTGCGCGCGCCGTCGCACCAAGATTTCCATCGACGCCCGCGCCTCGTTTCGCTGAGTAGGTATGAATTTCCGGACCCGCCGAAACTGCGGCTGACCCTCGGCTGCCTCGCACCGGTCCGGCGCCCCCGCGCCGGCGCCCAGTTCGGGTATTCTGCTTCGCTGACATGACCCCCGCTATCTGCCCTATCTGGTGATGCGCGGGAATGATGTCTCCGAAGCATGGCGGAGAAAGCGCAAGCTACACTTCCCACCTCACAGGAGATAGACTGCCGGCCGAAAGGTAAGCCTTTGGCCGGAGCCGCGTCCCAGGACCTTACGAACCTGATTCCCGCCGATCTGCACGGGCGTCCGCTCGTCATATTCGATGGCGACTGCGTGCTTTGCACCGGCTTCGCCCGCGCGGTGGCACGTCTGGATCGGCAGAACAGTTTCCGCTTCGCCACCGCGCAGTCGCCGCTGGGCTCTGACTTGTTCCGCCATTTCGGCCTGCCGACTGACGTTTACGAAACCAACCTCGTCCTCATCGGCGGCATCGGCTACACGCGCATGGACAGCCTGATCGCCACGATGCGCGAACTCGGCTGGCCGTGGCGGGCAGCGGCCGTACTCAAGCTGCTGCCCCTTCGGCTTCGGGACTGGCTTTACACGCGCATCGCGACAAACCGCTACGCTTTGTTCGGCCGGCGCGAGAACTGCGCCATAGCCTCGCCGGCTCTGCGGAGCCGCCTGATCGACCAGGCCATGATCCCGAAAAGGTGAAGGGTTTTCGAATAGGATCATGCGTCAGAACAAGGAGTTAGAGCAGGGTGAACAACTCCCCAAATTCATCCTGCTCTAAGCACAACAAACAGCCTTCCCGCGGAGAATCTCCCGTGCCGGCACGCCGCGCCATCCTGCAAGGCAGAATTTTACGCGAGCCTGTCGAAATCGCCACCTGCCGCGCGACATAAGGGTGGCACGCGACGATGCGGCCCAATCCAGGGAGATTCCCATGCAATATCTGCTCATGATCTATCTCGACGAGGCCGAGGCCGCGAAAATCCCGCCCGACCAGATGCAGAAGATGATGCCCGCCTATGCCGCCTACACCGAGGCGATGCAGAAGGCCGGCGTGCTGCTCGCGGGCGATCGGCTGCGGCCAACCAATGCCGCCACGACGGTGCGCATGCGCGAAGACAAGCCCCAGATTCTGGACGGGCCCTATGCCGACACCAAGGAACAGCTTGGCGGTTACTTCAAGATCGAGGCGCCCGACCTCGACGCGGCAATCGCCTGGGCGGCGCGTTGCCCGGGCGCCAGCCATGGCACGATCGAGGTTCGGCCGATCTGGGCAATGGATATGCCATGACCTCACGGCGGCCCCGGGACGCGCGGGCGGCGGCTGAAGCAGCGGCCCGGCAGAGCTACGGCAGGCTGCTTGCCGTGCTTGCTGCCCGCAGCCGCGACGTGGCCGCGGCCGAGGACGCGCTGGCCGACGCCTTCGCGGCCGCGCTCACCCAATGGCCGGCGAGGGGCGTGCCCGACAAGCCCGAGGCCTGGCTGCTGACGGTGGCGCGCCGGCGCGCCACCGACCGTCGGCGGCGCGCGCAGGCAGGTATCGATGCACGGGAGCACCTCCTTCTGATCGGCGAGGAGATCAAGGAAATGGAAGCGGAATCCAGCAGCGAAAGGGTGCCCGACAAGCGGCTGGCGCTGATGTTCGCCTGCGCCCATCCGGCGATCGAGCCCGCGATCCGCGCGCCGCTGATCCTGCAGACCGTGCTCGGATTCGACGCGGCGGCGATCGCCTCGGCATTCCTGATCGCGCCGGCGACGATGGGACAGCGCCTCGTTCGGGCCAAGACGAGGATACGGCAGACGGGCATCCCGTTTCGCCTGCCTGAACGCGCCGATCTTCCGGACAGGCTCGACGCCGTGCTGGAGGCGATCTACGCCGCCTTCGCCGAGGGCTGGGCCGACCCCGCCGGCACCGAATCGCGGCGCCGCGATCTCGCCGGCGAAGCCGTCTGGCTCGGGCGGCTGGTGGTATCGCTGATGCCGGACGAGGCGGAGGCCCTCGGCCTGCTTTCGCTGATGCTGTTCGCGGAGGCGCGGCGCGACGCGCGGCGCAATGCCGAGGGCGATTTCGTTCCTCTGAGCGAGCAGGACACGGGCTTGTGGGACGACATGGCGATCGACGAGGCGGAGCGGCTCTTGTCACGCGCCAACCGGCTGGAGGGAACAGGCCGCTACCAGATCGAAGCCGCGCTGCAATCCGCCCATTGCGCGCGAAGATATACGGGCCGGACCGACTGGCCGGCGATCAGCGGGCTTTATGCCGCGCTTTCGGCGATCGCCTATTCGCCCGTGGTCGAGATCAATCGCGCGGTGGCGCTCGCCGAATGCGGGCGGACCACGGTGGCCATGGCGATGCTCGACCGGCTTTCGGCCGACCGAAGGCTCAGCGACTACCAGCCTTACTGGACTGCGCGCGGCGAGATCCTCGCGCGGCTCGGCCGCGCGGCAAGTGCCGCCGACGCCTACCGCCAGGCGATCGGGCTGGAGCGCGATCCCGCTGTCCGGCGATTCCTGCAGGCGCGGCTCGACGAGGTGGAGGCAAAAAAGACGCACTAATACAAATGGTTGTTGAGGTTGAGTCTGGTGCGATGGAGTGTGTTCCGGGAAGCCCGCGCCGCAATCGGTCAAGGTCGCCAGTGTAGGCACTTCAGAGCATCGACCGCTAGTATACGGCAAAACACTTCCGTGACAGGGCCTGCAAGCCGAGCCCAAAGGGACCAAAGATCGCGCCTCAACGCACCTCACCGCAGCATGCGCGAGACGAGCTGCGCGGTATAATCCACCATCGGCACGACGCGCGCGTAGTTCAGCCTTGTCGGGCCAATGATACCGAGCGCGCCGACGACACGCGCGTCCTTGTCGCGATAGGGCGCCACCACCACCGACGAGCCCGACAGGGAAAACAGCTTGTTTTCCGACCCGATGAAGATGCGCACGCCTGAACCGGCTTCTGCGAGATCGAGAAGCTGGATCATGCCGTCCTGCGTCTCCAAATCGTCGAACAAGTGCTTCAGAAGTTCGAGGTCGGCCTGCGCGGTGATGTTTTCGAGCAGGTTGGCGCGGCCGCGCACGATCAGCCGGGCCGGCAGGCCGCTCTCGGCGCCGGCCCATACGGCGAGGCCCTTCTCGACGAGCTGCTGGGAGAGCGTGTCGAGTGCCGCGCGGGTCTCCTCCTTGATGCGTTCAATGTCGGCGCGCGCTTCAGCCAGTGTTCGTCCGCGAATATGCGCATTGAGGAAGTTCGATGCTTCCTGAAGCTGCGAAGCGGTCACGCCGGCCGGCAGGTCGATCACCCGGTTCTCGACGTCGCCGCTCCGCGAGACCAATACCGCGATGCCGCGCTGCGGCTCGAGCTGGATGAACTCGATGTGCTTCAGGGGCACCTCGCTTTTGGCCGCCAGCACCAGGCCCGCGCCGCGCGATACGCCGGAAAGCATCTGACTGGCCTCTATCAGCATCTGCTCGACCGAAACGCCCTGCCCCGAGGCCTTGATCTGCAACTCGATCAAGCGGCGCTCCTCCTCGGTTACGTCGCCGAGTTCGAGAAAGGCGTCGACGAAGAAGCGCAGGCCCTTCTGCGTCGGAAGGCGGCCGGCCGAGATATGCGGCGCATAAACAAGGCCGAGTTGCTCCAGATCGCTCATCACATTGCGCACCGTCGCCGGCGACAATGTAGCCGGCAGCATGCGCGACAGGTTGCGCGAGCCCAGCGGCTCGCCGTCGAGGAGATAGGAATCGACAATGCGGCGAAAGATGTCGCGCGAGCGCGCATCAAGCGATTGCAGCGTCGGATCGGCCACTGGTCTGTTCATTGCGTCGCAAACCTCTGCTTAAAGCATATAGTCCGCGTCGGAGGGAACACAATCGCGGACATGTCCAACAGGCAGCCTGGACGGCCGGCTTTCACGGCACTACCTCCTTAGGCGCCGAAGGATCCCGTTATGATCCCGCTCCCTTTCGCCCGCCCGCGCCGCAAGCTTTGCGAGGACCCCAACGCCTTCCTGCCGTCGCGCTTCCGGCGAGCCTCACCTCGGCAAGCCGAGCCGCCTCGGCTGAACACGCGCCTTGCGGGACCGAACTGTGATATGGTCGCCTCACAGGCACTCAAGGGGTACTCAAGGGGGACGGCACGATGGCTCTGGAACAGCTCAAGGCCCAGATCGCGCTCCTGATGGAGCAGATGGTGAACCAGCCGGAGGATGCCTACGAAATGCACGAGCAGTTGCGCGAGAAGCTCGTCGAACTGCGCGCGCTGGGCATGCCGCTGCCGCAGGATCTTGTCGATCTCGAGCGCCGTCTCGAAGAAGCGGGTTATTAGTCCCGATACTGACATCGGCAACTTGTCTTCCGAGAAGTGGACTTGGACCCAGGGACACTAACGCGGATCGTCCGCGCCTTCCAAACAAGCTTCCGCGGTGTGTTCCGGGCCGCTAACCAGCCGCTCCACTAGCGCATGAGAAGCCTGTGCAGGCGATCAGGAGAAGATCTATGCCAGTTCGTCGACGCCAGTGCCTTCCTTGATCGCCCGCAGCTCGACGTAGCAGACCGCGCAGGCGACGGTTGCGACGATCGAAAACATGGTGGGGATGATGATGGCAAGAGAAAAAGACGCAATCCATCTGGTGGTGGGGCCGCCCAATATCTCAAGCAAGAGTTGCAGCGGTATCGCGGCAATGAAAAGCATGAAAAGGATCACAAGTACCCAGAACAGGCGCCAACGATTTCCATATGTCAGAAAACCACTGCGAGACATGCTTGCCAGTGGCCCCGTCTTCTCATGCACCAGAACAGGCACCGAAACGAACCAGCGCAAAAAAAGCAGCGATCGACGCATGCCGTCGCACCGACACAACGAACCAGCCGATAGATCATGACACCGGGCACGATCAAAAGAAGCGTTCCCAGGAAACGCCAAGACCGATCAGGATCGACATGCCCATCACCGGCAGAGCAACGGCAAGCCCCGTGCCCAAGCAATCACCGAAATTCGGTTGCTTGCCACCCAAATCCTCGATGGCAGCCCGTACCAACGCTGCCTGCAAGATGAACATAAGGGCAAGGGGGGTGACTATGATGGCCACCATCCAGGCTGGATGCATGATCGCCGGCATCTGGTCCGGAGGAAGCGTCTGGGTTCCATCCAAAAGGGGCGAGAGCGAGCTGAATAACCAGTACTGCTGGAGGGCAGTTGGCAGACCTTGTAACAAAGCGCCCAGCAGGAGGCACAGCACAAGGTTGCGGCCGATGACGCCAAAGGTGGCGCCGAAAACCCTGCCGATTTCAAGCTTCTCCGGTCTTTGCTCCGCTACCGACACCATTGCCCCCTCCTTCTGAGTCGCACTTGCCCCTGCACAACCCTAGACTGCAAAAAATGTGCAATGCAAGACCTTGCGGCTCTTACCGCCGCAATATCGAGATACGTTGGTGAGGCGCGAACCAAGGTGGACTTGGTCGAGTTGGCGTAAGAGCGCTTCTCAATCCCGCGGTCGAGGCTTCAACGGATGCCGACGACCGAAATTCGGGAGGCAGACAGAGCGGTCTCTCAAGATCATCTCGGGGGAACCGGAGCGCTATGGCGCAAGCCGTCGCTCTCAGGACCCGTATCCGAACGACGGGTCGGTTGGGTGGAGAGCAATTTCACAAGATCGTAAGCCCGGCGCAGTAACCGGATCTTGCTGCTGAATGGGCGCACGCCGGAGTCGCCTCCGGCAGGTTGCCGTCCTGCCCGATCTCGCAATCAGCCAGTGCCTAGTTGCGCGTGCCGTTCAAAACCATGTCGAAGCGGACGACATTCGAATAGATCGGCGTGCCGACGTCCATGCCGTAGGGCGACCGGTAGATCGACCCGGTCACATGGAAGGAGACCCTGCCGCCCTTGCGCTCCCTCACGGTCGCCTCGAACGCCGCCTTGCGTGCCTTGCCGCGCGCCGTCAGCACACCGTCGATGCGCGCCTCGTCGTTACTCACGCGCTTCACGCCGGTCGAGCGGAAGGTGATTTCGGGATAGTTGGCAACATCGAAAACCGCGTCGGAGCGCAGGAAATCCTCGACGCGCTTCTCGTTGGCGCGGACGCTTTTTGGATAGAGCGTGAACGAAACGCTGGAATTCGCGACGTTTTTGCCGTCGATCTGAAATGAACCCTTGTAGGAGCCGAAGCTGCCCCGGATGCCGCCGCCCCCGCCGGCCTGGGCGACCTGGAAGCGTATCGACGAGGAATTGTCGATACGGTAGCGGCCGGCGGCTTCCGAAAGCGCATCGGCGGCGGCGGGCACGCCGAACGACATGGCAACAAGCAGGACGGCGGCGCTGCATGTGCGCCAGGGGTGGAAGGATTGAACGGTCAGGTAAAACATCGTCATTGATCTCCATCGTTCCGCCTGACCACCCGCGAGCGCGGCGGCAGGACTGGCAGCATGCGCGCGAGCACATCGTCGCGCAGCAGGAAGTGGTGCCTCAGCGCCGCGGCGGCGTGGCCGGCCGCCAACAGAACGGCCGCGTAGGCCAGCAGGCCGTGCAGCCGGTGCCAGAACGTTTCGGCCTGCTCGGACGGAACGAGCGGCAAATGCGGGATGAGCACAAGATTGAAGGCGAGCGTCGGCATGCCGAGCGTCGAGGCGGAGGCGAGCGCCCAGCCGGCAAGCGGCACGATGATCGTGGCGGCAAGCAGCAGCCCCTGCACGACTGTCGCCGCCCATTTTTCGGGCAGCGACAGAGAGCGGGACGGCTCGGGTCCGCCGACCGCCATGCGCCACGCAAGCCGTATCAGTGCCAGGGCGAGCACGACGAAACCGAACGACTTGTGCAACTGGATCAGTTCGAACTGCAGCGCCATGCCCTTGACCCGAGTCATCGAAAGACCCAGCAGGAACTGGCCGACAAACAGAAGCGCGATCGTCCAGTGCAGGAGAATCGCGACGAGGCCATAAATATTCCGGCGGTTGCGTGGCATTGTCCTTCGAGACATCCAAGGTCGAACCGAGCAGGTCTGCATGCGGTCGCCCTCGCCTGCTTATCCTCTTGTCTTGTCGCAGGCTTGTGTCGGACAGCCGAGGGACATTTTTCTGATCATGCCGTGCACGATACAAACGCGCGCCATGGCGGAAATATTCCAGTCGCAGACAGGCGCGCTGGACCGCAGGCAAAGCGGCCGCTGACCCTTTCCCGCGCGTCATACTCGTGGCATGGGAGCGCTCAACGGACGCTTGGGAACCGGCCGGACCATTCCGGACGGTTCGAGGAAATACCATGACGCTCACCGGTTTCATCGCCTATAGCGGCGCGCTGGCGCTGGCCGCCGCCATTCCCGGCCCGGGCGTCACGGCCCTCGTCGCCCGCGCGCTTGGTTCCGGCTTCCGCTCGTCGCTATTCATGTCGCTCGGCCTGATCGTCGGCGACCTCACCTATCTCACCGCCGTCGTGCTCGGCCTCGCCTTCATCGCGCAAAGTTTCGGCATGATGTTCCTGGTCATCAAATGGCTGGGCGTTGCGTACCTCGCCTGGCTTGCCTGGACATTCTGGACGAGCGGCATCACTCCGGAAAAGGTGGAGGCGCGCAAGGGCGAAGGCGGGCCGGTCGCCGCGTTCGTCTCCGGCCTTGTGCTGACGCTGGGTAACCCCAAGACGATGATCTTCTATCTGGCCATTACGCCGACCGTCATCGACCTTAAGTCGATCGCCCCGGCCGACTACGGCATATTGGTGGCGATCACCGTGGTCGTTCTGCTCGTCGTGCTGGTGCCTTATCTGGCGCTGGCCTCGCAGGCGCGCTGGCTGCTTCGCACGCCGCGCGCCCTGAAGGCGCTGAACCGCGCTGCCGCCGGTTTCATGGCCGGCGCGGCGCTCGCGATCGCGGCCAGGCAATAAGCTCCGGCCGTCGATGCGGTTCCGACAGAGATTTTTGGTTCCAGGATGGATATTCCGCGGGAATTCCGTTCCAATATCGTTCCGCCTGGAGTAAATCGCCCACTCGGATTTTTCGCGCCACGAACTATCCTGAGCAAAGACTCACAAGAAAGAGAGTGCGATGAACAAGCCGGTGACGCCTACGCATGTTCCGGGGCGGGGGCGCGTCTTCAATTCCATCACCGAGACGATCGGCGACACGCCGCTGGTGCGGCTCGACAAATTCGCCAGGAAAAAGGGTATTGTCGCCAACCTGCTGGCCAAGCTCGAATTCTTCAACCCCATCGCCAGCGTCAAGGATCGCATCGGCGTCGCCATGATCGAGGCGCTGGAAGCGGCGGGCAGGATCACGCCGGGCAAAACCACGCTGATCGAGCCGACTTCGGGCAATACCGGCATTGCGCTCGCCTTCGCGGCCGCGGCCAAGGGCTACAAGCTGATCCTCACCATGCCCGAAACCATGTCGATCGAGCGGCGCAAGATGCTGGCGCTGCTCGGCGCCGAACTGGTGCTGACCGAGGGAGCGAAGGGCATGAAGGGCGCCATCGCCAAGGCGGACGAACTAGCCGCGACGATCCCCGATGCCGTCATTCCGCAGCAATTCGAGAATCCGGCCAACCCGGAAATTCACCGCCAGACGACGGCGGAAGAGATCTGGAACGACACGCAGGGAGGCATCGACATTCTGGTGGCCGGCATCGGCACGGGCGGCACGATCACCGGCGTCGGCCAGGTGATCAAGAAGCGCAAGCCGTCGCTGCATGTCGTGGCGGTCGAACCGGAAGCCTCGCCGGTGCTCTCCGGCGGCCAGCCCGGCCCGCACAAGATTCAGGGCATCGGCGCCGGCTTCGCGCCGAAAATCCTCGACACCTCGGTCTATGACGAGATCGTCACCGTCTCCAATGACGACGCGATTGCCAATGCCCGCCTCGTCGCCAGCCTGGAAGGCGTTCCGGTGGGCATTTCATCGGGCGCGGCGCTGCAGGCGGCGGTCGTCGTCGGCTCGCGGCCGGAGAATACCGGCAAGAATCTCGTCGTGATCATCCCATCTTTCGCCGAACGCTATCTCTCGACGGTGCTGTTCGAGGAACTCGGCGGCTGAGATTCATTGAAATCGATCGCATCCGCCGGCGTGGCCGCAGTCTGGCGGATGCGACAATGTAATGCGGAATCTTCGAAGGATTGCCGCGAAGCCTCGGCTATACCATCGCGAAAATTCGCGCCGGACCGCCCGTGCCGCCCCTGACCTTCGGCGCGCCGACCACGATGGTCGCGCCCCTGGCCGGCACCGCGTCAAGATTGGCGAGCCCCTCGATGCCGTAGCGTCCGGTTGAAAGCCACGTCCTGTGGACGATGAAATCCGGCGATGGGCCGAAATCCAGGGACAATGTATCGACGGCGATCGCCTTGATCGACGGCTGCTCGATCAGAAACTGCGCGGCCTCGACGTGGAAACCCGGAAAATGCAGCGACTTGCCGTCAGCGGCGGCATTGCGGAACTTGTCCGTCGCTAGGTGCGCGCCCCAGCCCGAGTTCATGGCGACCACCGCGCCCGCCGGCAGGTCGCCATTCGTGGAAATCCACGCCTTGATGTCGTCGGGCGTCACCTGGGCATCGGCGTTTTCGGCCGCGCGGGCTTTGATGTCGATGACCACCAGCGGCGCGATCAGGTCCTCGACCGGCAGCTCGGCGACGGACTTGCCGTCGACCGAGAAATGCAGCGGCGCGTCGATATGCGTGCCCGTGTGCTCGCTCAGCCGTAACTCGTAAAGGTTGAATGTATGCGTCGCGTAGTCGAACTTCTTGTCATAGAAAAGCTGCTGCCCGCCGAAATAGGTGGGAAACGTGTCGAAGAGCTCGTGCGTCAGGTCCTCGACCTTGGTCGGCGTTTCGGCGGCGAACAGGCGTGTCGGCTGTACCGACGCGCCGAGCGCGACCGCGCCGGCCGCCATCGCCGCGCCTTTGAAAAAGCTGCGACGGCTGAGCATGTCGGACTTCACGGCTTCGATGACGCAATAGTGGCACATGGTGCTTGCTCTCCTTCTGCCTCTGAAGAGCGTCAGAGTGATTTGCCGGGCGGTGCGGCGCAAGCAGCGTTTTTTGCAAAACTAGGCAGGTTTCGGAAAAGTGTCTTACGGTTTTCCGATAAAAATCTGCGACAAAGCAGAAAGCTAGGCAGGCGAAGCGGGGCGAAGCCACGCAAGTCTGCTTAGCTCCGCGCCAGGAACACGTTTTCCACATGCACGGGCAACCGCCACGGCAGTACTGCAACCATGTCGAAGCGCACCGACAGCCGGCCATAGTCGCGCTGCCGCGACAGCCAAAGGTCGGCCGCCCCCTCGATGCGACGCTCCGACAGGCGCGAGATCGCCTCCATGGCGGCAATCAGGGTCGGGCGCGCTTTGACCTCGACGATCAGCACAAGATCGCCGCGCCGGGCGATGAGGTCGATTTCGCCGAGTTTGGTCCTGTAGCGGCGCGCCACGATCCGGAAGCCCTTGGCCATGAGCATGAGCGCGGCCAGCCACTCGCCACGATTGCCCCGCCGATAGGCTTTCAGCCGAAATCGCGAATCATCTGTCAGCATCGGCTCTCAGATCCATCAGCCGCCGGTAGAGGTCGGGCTTGCGGCCGCCGGTCATGCGCGCCGCCTCGGCGGCTGCCTTCGAGGCCGGCATCTCGGCGGCGAGCGACAGGAGCAGCCGGTCGATGTCCCTGGCGTCGGCGGCGACCCGCGCCAGCGGCGGGCCGACGCAGACGACAACCTCGCCTTTCGGCGCGTCGAGAGCGGCGTAGCGCTCGGCCAGTTCCGCCAGCGAGCCCGTCCGCATTTCCTCGAAAGTTTTGGTCAGTTCGCGAGCCACCGCCGCCGGGCGTGGGCCGAACACATCCGCCATGGCCGCAAGCGTGTCGGCAAGCCGGCGCGGCGACTCGAAGAATACCAGCGTCGCCGGCACGGCTTTCAGTTCCTCCAGCCGGGACCGGCGTTGTCCATCCTTCACGGGGAGAAAGCCGCCGAAGAGAAAGGTGTCGGAGGGAAGGCCCGAGGCGGTAAGTGCTGCCAGCACCGCCGAAGGGCCCGGAACAGGCACGACACGAAATCCCGCTTTCAGCGCTTGCTCGACCAGCCTGAAGCCGGGATCGGAAACCAGCGGCGTGCCGGCGTCCGATACGAGCGCGACGCTCCTTCCGGCCGACAGCGCTTCCAGGAGCCGCGGCCCCATCTCCGCCGCGTTGTGCTCGTGGTAGGAAACCGGACGCTGCCGGATTCCATAGCGGTCGAGCAGTATGCGGGTCACGCGCGTATCCTCGCAGGCAAGTATGTCAGCGGCCGCCAGCGTCTCCAGCGCCCTCAGTGTGATGTCGCCAAGATTGCCGATCGGCGTGGCCACGAGATAGAGCGCGGCCTCCATCGGTCGGGCGCTTATTTCGGCCTGGCCTACCACGAATTGTCGTCTTGGGTTTTCGTCAATCAAGCGGCTAAAACTCCTCTCCGCGTGTTCTGCCATGCCCCACCGAGATTTGGCAAAGAATGTCCAAAGCCGCCGTAATTTCGCCGAGGTGGCGGAACGATAACGCGACCGTATAGTTTTAATCGGCGGAGGAGCCCATGCCGGAGAACTTGCAGATTCAGGACGCGTTCACCCCCTACTACGCGGGGCGTAAAGCGCAGGAGCAGTCCGAAACCCATGAGCGGTTGGGACAGGATGGCGACATGAACGCGGTTTCGCTGGCTGAGGCCCGGTCAAGGCTTCAAGCTTGCCGCAATATCCTTGCGCGCGCCATCGCGGCGGATGCGCAGCGGCGCTGAGCGATGCCATTGCGCTTTGACGGACTTATAGGGCGGATCGCAGGCGCTTCGCGGCTGTCGGGTGCGCCAGGCAACCAGAATGGCGTCGCCCTTAATGTGAAAGACACCCGGCCAGTTCGCGAGACCGAGACGCTCGCCCGGAAAAACGGCCGCAAGGATCCCGGCCAGAACAAGAACTAGCTTGTCGAGCAGCGTGACCCTCGCCGCCTCGTCAGGTGAGCGCTGCCGAAGCTCGTTCACGATTGATCGACGCCTAAGCAGGTTCCGGAAAAGTGTGTCACGGTTTTCCGGAACCTGCGACAAAACAAGAGGCTAAGCATGCGAAGCGTGGGCGAAACCACGCAAGCTTAGGGAACAACACTGAATGGCGTCGCCATACCAGACGAATAGTGACCCGCCACGTTGCAGATCAGCAGATACGTTCCTGGACCCAAAGTGACTTCAAACGATTGAGAGGCGTTGGGCTGCAAATCCTCGGCTTCGCCGAGCACCTTCACTTGTTCCTCCGGCACGCGCGACTGCGCAAAATCATAGGGTAGCGGCGCATCCTGATTGTCGACGGATATCAAAAGCGCCTCATGCACAACGCTTCTCGACCAGTTCACTACGGCGAACGTCATTATCCCCGCCTTGACGGTCGGCTTGTCCACACGAACCGACATCATCCCGTCCATCATGCCTTGGCCCCGGCCCATCATGCCCTGGCCTTCGCCCATCATGCGTCGACCCATCATTCCGTGGCCCATCACGCCATACCCCTCCATCCCGGCGGGCATGAGGCTCGTCATGTCCAGGAGGGCTACATTTACCGTGATCTTTTCGTCCGCGGCCAAGGCTGGAGCAACAGGCGCTGTCAGAGCCAACAGAGCACCCAAGCAAAACCGAAGATTCATCTCTTCCTCCACAAACATCGATTGGCCTTGCCACAAGACATGATCGGCTCGCCGGGCGTCTTGATCCACGTCAAAGCCGCCAGCGGTAGCGAATCTCCGGCATTTGCACCGGCGATGACGCAGCGGCGTTCGTGAAGTCCGGCAACCGCGCTTGCGGGATAATTGCCGCCCGGTGCGATACGAGGTGAACGATAAGCCCGGCCTACATCGCCAGGTCAGCCACGACGGCGTCGAGCACGACCATGCCGGCCGGCGTGGCGCGCAGGCGCGAATTGCCAATCGGTGCGACGAGCCCCTCCTGCTGCAGGGTGGCCAGGCGCTCCGGTGACAATTCGCGGCCCGCCAGCCGCTCGTAGCGGTCGAGTTCGATGCCTTCCGCCAAGCGCAGCCCCATCAGGAGAAATTCGTCCGCCTCCTGCGAGCGGTTGAGCACTTCGCCGTCAACGACGCCGTGGCCCTTGGCTTCCACGAGGTTCAGCCAGGGTTCCGGCATCTTTTCGGCAATGGTCACGACCCGGTGGCCGCCTTCCAGGAAACGCCCGTGCGCGCCGGGGCCTATGCCCACATATTCGCCATAGCGCCAGTAGGTCAGATTGTGCCGGCTTTCGGCGCCCGGCCACGCATGGTTCGAGATTTCATAGGCCGGCAGGCCGCGTGCCGCCGTCACCTGCTGCGTCAGTTCGTAGAGGTCGGCGGCGTGGTCCCCGTCGGGTATCGCGATCTTGCCCGCCGCATGCAGTGCATGGAAGCGCGTGCCCTCCTCAATGGTGAGCTGGTAAAGCGACAGATGGTCCGCCGCATAGCCGATCGCCTCGTTCAACTCGGCCTCCCAGGCGTCAAGCGTCTGGCGGGGCCGGGCATAGATCAGGTCGAAGGAAAGGCGCGGGAAGATGTCGCGCGCCAGACCGATTGCCTTCAGCGCCTCCGCGACGTCATGCAGCCGGCCGAGAAATCGCAAATCGGCGTCGTTCAGCGCCTGCACGCCGAGCGACACGCGGTTGACGCCGGCCGCGCGATAGCCGCGAAAGCGCTCCGCCTCGACCGAGGATGGGTTGGCTTCCAGCGTGATCTCGATATGGTCTTGTATGCTCCAATGCCGCGCCACCGCCTCAAGCAGCACGCCGACAGTTTCCGGCCGCATCAGCGAGGGCGTGCCGCCGCCGAGGAAAATGCTGGATACTACCCGCGGGCCGGTGCGGGCGCGCATCGCTGCCATTTCACGCTCGAAGGCGGCTGCGAAGCGCGGCTGGTCGACAGGCTGATGGCGCACATGGCTGTTGAAGTCGCAATAGGGGCATTTGGCCGCGCAGAACGGCCAGTGAATGTAGACGCCGAAACCCGGCTCCTCAGCGAACCGCATTGCTTCACGCCGCTCCCAGCATGGCGTGTGCGAATTTCCTGAAGGCGCGCGCCCGATGCGACAAGGCGTCGGCCTGCCCGGGCTTCCAGCCGTGCTTTTCCTCAGCGCCCATTTCGCCGAAAGTGCGCTCGTGGCCGTTCGGCACGAAGACCGGGTCATAGCCGAAACCCTGGTCGCCGCGCGGCGGCCAGACGAGATGGCCTTCCGCCTCGCCGCGAAAATACTCCGCATGGCCGTCCGGCCAGGCAACGCAGATCACGGCCACGAAACGTCCCGAGCGCTGCGCCGGCTCAAGCGCGCCGACCTCCTGCAAGGCGACCTCGGCGCGCTGCATGGCGACACGAAAATCGCGTCCGCCTTCGGGTGTCTCAGCCCAGTTGGCGGTGTAGATGCCCGGTTGGCCGCCCAGCGCATCGATACAGAGGCCCGAATCGTCGGACAGCGCGGGCAGGCCGGTCGCTTTGGCCGCCGCGTAAGCCTTGATGTAGGCGTTCTCCTCGAAACTCGTGCCGGTTTCGTCCGGCTCGGGCAGGCCGTGATCCTTTGCGGATCCGGCCTCGATGCCGAACGGCGCCATCAGATCGGCGAATTCGCGCAGCTTGCCGCCATTGTGGCTGGCGACGACAAGTTTCTTCTCGGTAAGTTGGCGCATTACAGACCCCAGATTCTTGGCTCCGCGAATTCCAGCGAATTGCCGGAAGGATCGCGGAAATAGATCGACCGTCCGCCGTTCGGCCATTCGAAATCGGCCTCGACAACGATGCCCCGGTCCTCAAGGCGCCGCTTCCAGTCCTCTATCTCGCCGGACGTGGCGGCAAAGCACAGGTGCCCCGCGCCTGCCGTTCCGTGCGGCGGCACCGGCAGCCTGGCGCCCGGCGGCGGCGGGATCCTGGTCGCCTCCGCATTGAACAGCAGCAGCACGCCGCCGCCGCAGCGGAAAAAGACGTGGCGGCCTTCCACGCGGGCGATCACGGGCAGGCCGAGCACGTCGCGGTAGAAGCCCTCCGCGATGTCGAGGTCGGTCACGTAAAGCGCCGATTCGAGGATGGCCGAGGGCATCATCGCGTCGCCTCCTCGTGTTACCCCACCGCCATCTGCTGAAGGCTCACCAGCCGCGCGATGCCTTTGCGGGCGAGCGCCATGAGCGCCGAAAACTCGTCCTCGCTGAAGGGTACGCCTTCAGCCGTCCCCTGGATTTCGACGATGCCGCCCTTGCCGGTCATGACGAAATTTGCGTCGGTGCCGGCTGAAGAATCCTCCACATAGTCGAGGTCGAGCACGGGCGCTCCGTCATGGATGCCGCAGGAAATCGCGGCGACATGGTCCTTAAGCACCTTCGAGACCGTCGTCATCCGGCGCGCCTCCATCCAGCGCAGGCAATCATGCAGCGCCACCCAGCCGCCGGTGATGGAGGCGGTGCGCGTCCCGCCATCGGCTTGCAGCACGTCGCAATCGACGGTGATCTGCACCTCCCCCAGCGCCTGCAGATCGACGACAGCCCGCAGCGAACGGCCGATCAGTCGCTGGATTTCCAGCGTGCGGCCGCCCTGCTTGCCGGCCGATGCCTCGCGGCGCGTGCGCTCGCCGGTGGCGCGCGGCAGCATGCCATATTCGGCCGTTACCCAGCCGCGGCCGGTGTTGCGCATCCACCCCGGCACCTTCTCCTCCAGGCTCGCGGTGCATAGCACATGCGTGTCGCCGAATTTGACGAGGCACGAACCCTCGGCATGTTTGGAAATGTTGCGCTCGAAGGAGATCGCGCGCATTTCGTCATATTGTCTCTTGGACGGACGCATCAGGCTTCCTGCCGGTGTTCGGATTCATCGCGGCTTGTACCGCTCGGTTCCTCGCCGTGCAAAGCATTTCCCGACCACAACCACCATGCCTATGGTGCGCCGAAGACGCCGGACCAGCCGGCCGGCGCGCGAACCTCGACACGCCAGGCAAATGACGTTATCGCGGAGGCGGCTTTTACGCTTGCGGCCGCCTCGCGGATTTGGAGAAACCGTCGCGAGCGCTTATATCTTAATGATCCAGCGGCGCGCCCGAATCGGGGTTTTTTGAGCGCCTTCCGAAGACATGGACACGAAAGCTCTGCATGAACGACGAGACCGAGAACGGCAACGGCGGCAGCGCCGAATACGGGGCGGATTCCATCAAGGTCTTGAAGGGCCTCGACGCCGTCCGGAAACGTCCGGGCATGTATATCGGCGATACGGATGACGGCTCGGGCCTGCACCACATGGTCTACGAGGTGGTGGACAACGCCATCGACGAAGCGCTGGGCGGGCACGCGACGCTGGTGACGGTAACGCTCAATCCGGACGGCTCGTGCACCGTCACCGACAATGGCCGCGGCATCCCGACCGACCTGCACTCTTCGGAACGTGTATCGGCGGCCGAGGTCATCATGACCCAGCTCCACGCCGGCGGAAAATTCGACCAGAACTCCTACAAGGTGTCCGGCGGCCTGCACGGCGTCGGCGTCTCGGTGGTCAATGCGCTGTCGCACTGGCTCAAGCTCAAGATCCGCCGAAGGGGCCAGATCCACGAGATGGCCTTCACCCACGGCGTGCCCGACGCGCCGCTGGCCGTGACAGGGGTGGCCGGCCGGGAGACGGGCACGGAGGTTACTTTCCTGCCCTCCACCGACACTTTCACGATGGTGGAGTTCGACTACAACACGCTCGAACATCGCCTGCGCGAGCTTGCATTCCTGAATTCCGGCGTGCGCATCGTGCTCACCGACGCGCGCCATGCGGATGTCAAGCAGGCGGAGTTGCGTTACGACGGCGGGCTGGAAGAGTTCGTCAAATATCTCGATCGGGCCAAGAAGCCGCTGATTCCCGCTCCGATCGCCATCCGCGCCGAGCGCGACGGCATAACCGTGGAAGTTGCCATGTGGTGGAACGACAGCTACCACGAGAACGTGCTGTGCTTCACCAACAACATCCCGCAGCGCGACGGCGGCACGCATCTCGCCGGCTTTCGCGGCGGACTGACCAGGCAGGTGAACGGCTATGCCGAAAATTCAGGCATCGCCAAGAAGGAGAAAGTCTCGCTGACCGGCGATGACTGCCGCGAGGGCCTGACCGCGGTGCTTTCGGTCAAGGTGCCTGATCCGAAATTCTCGTCGCAAACCAAGGACAAGCTGGTCTCCTCCGAAGTGCGGCCGGTGGTCGAGGGCCTCGTCAACGAGGCGCTCGGAACATGGCTGGAGGAGCATCCGGCTGAAGCCAAGATCCTGATCGGCAAGGTGGTCGAGGCCGCTGCCGCCCGCGAGGCGGCGCGCAAGGCGCGCGAGCTCACGCGCCGCAAGGGCGTGCTCGACATCACCTCGCTGCCCGGAAAGCTTGCCGACTGCCAGGAGCGCGACCCCGCGAAATCGGAACTGTTCATCGTCGAGGGAGACTCGGCGGGCGGTTCGGCCAAGGGCGGGCGGTCGCGCCAGAACCAGGCGATCCTGCCGCTGCGCGGCAAGATCCTCAACGTCGAGCGGGCACGCTTCGACCGCATGCTGTCGTCCGACATGATCGGCACGCTGATCACCGCGCTCGGCACGTCGATCGGCAAGGACGAGTTCAACGCCGACAAGCTGCGCTACCACAAGATCATCATCATGACGGACGCCGACGTCGACGGCGCCCATATCCGCACGCTGCTGCTCACTTTCTTCTTCCGGCAGATGCCGGTTTTGATCGAGCGCGGCCACCTCTACATAGCCCAGCCGCCGCTCTATAAGGTGACGCGGGGCAAGAGCGCGCAATATCTGAAGGACGAGAGCGCCTTTGAGGAATATCTCATAGGATCGGGACTGGAGGAGGCATCGCTGGCGCTCGCGTCCGGCGAGGTGCGAAGCGGTCAGGACCTGCGCGCCGCGATCGACGACGCGCTCGCGGTCAGAACGCTGATCAACGGGCTTCACACCCGCTACAGCCACAATGTCGTCGAACAGGCGGCGATTGCAGGCGCGCTCAAGCCGGACATCTTCAACGATCTCGGCCGTGCCGGCGCAATGGCCGAAGCGGTGGCCGGTCGCCTCGACGTCATCGCCGAGGACATCGAACGCGGCTGGAGCGGCCGGGTCTCGACGAGCAATGACGGGTCGGGCGGCTATGTTTTCGAGCGCATGTTGCGGGGCGTGAAGGATGTCGTGTCGCTCGACATGGCGCTCATCAACTCGGCCGACGCTCGCGCGCTCGACCGCTATGCGGCTCGCCTTGGCGAAGTCTATGCCGCGCCGCCGGTGCTGCGCCGCAAGGAAACCACGCAAACGATCGCGGGACCGCTGGCGCTGCTCGACGCGGTGTTCGCCGTCGGCCGCAAGGGCCTGACCATGCAGCGTTACAAGGGTCTCGGCGAGATGAACGCCGAGCAGCTATGGGAGACCACGCTCGATCCGAACGCGCGCTCCCTTCTCAGGGTGCAAGTCCTGGACGCCACCGACGCCGACTCCCTGTTTTCACGCCTGATGGGCGACGAGGTCGAACCGCGCCGCGAGTTCATTCAGGAAAATGCGCTGTCTGTTGCCAATCTCGACGTGTGACCGCGATCGTCGCAGGCTTGACGGAACGGCAGGTCGAGACGCTGCCGCGGTTCCACGCCGATCAAGCCCGCAAACTCACCTTGCCGCCGTCTGCTATGCCGTCGGCCTCGCGCCGATCGCGTGACGCCTGTTCGTGCCACGCATAGTCGATGCAGCCTTCCTCGGCCTTGTGGAAGAACTGGGAACAGACCAGCCAGCCCTTGAGCGGACGCAGCAGGGCCATGCAGCTCAGAATGGTCAGCGGCAAGGTCGTGAACAGATGGGCCCAGAGCGCGGCATCGAAAGTAGCCTGGAACCAGATGGCGAAGGCCAGCGCCGGGACGGCCGCGATCGTCATGGCGAAGAAAGCCGGGCCGTCGGCCGGATCGGCGAAGGAATAGTCCAGGCCGCATACTTCACAGTTTGGCGCCATCTTCAGATAGCCCGAGAAACAGATGGCCGGTCTGGCAGCGTGGGCAAAGCCCCAGCGCACCGGTCTTCGGAGGATTGTCGGTCGGCGAGTAGCCTTCCGCCGAATATTTCTCCCGTGACATCCTTACCTCAATCCGCGCAGATCGCCGCGCACCGATTTAGAAAATCAATCCAATCGTTATCCATACATAAAGACGCAAAGTGACGAATTCAAGGAAGCATCCATACAATCGCTTCGTTCGGGCGAAGGTTTGGTTCCATTCAGGCAACAGCCTCGCTTTCGGAGGGGTCGAAACACCGCGACATTGCCGACAAAGCGCGGCGACCGCGGCGGGCGGAGCCATTGTCGCGCCGCTTCGAGCCCCGGCGCGCCTCCCACAGGTGCTACTCGACCCGCGCTGACGAGGACTTGCCTATAACCTGTTGGACTTGAAAGAAAATTGCCGGGCGACGGCGGAGAATTTTGGTGCCGGCGTCGTCGCGCGACGGCCATAGCGACGGATCGCCGCAACATCTCCAACAAGAGCTTCGGTTGGGCTATGGTATGGCAACCAGCGCGAGAGGAACCTGCCGTGGCAAATGGGAACGGGATCGTGGCCGCTCCAAACCTACACGAGTCGCTGGGGGTCGGACCGCCTAGCAGGCACCGCCTCGCCCAGAACTCCGAATCCGGGTTAACGGGATCGCTATTTACCCCCCACCCCGGCCGCTTCGCGGCCACCGCTCCACCGCTTCGCGGCGGTGAGGATAAGCGGCGGCAAGCTTGGCGCCTATCCTCACCCCCGCAGAGGTGGCTTGCGAAGCAAGACGGAGAGGGGAGACTTTCACCCTTCAATAGCCTGGGCTCGGAGCCCTGCCCCCTCGCCTCCACAGCTTGCATGGAGGTTTGCGGATGTTCGGCCTGACCGCCCTGGAACTGGCGCGCATCCAGTTCGGTTTCACGGTCTCCTTCCACATCATATTCCCGGCGATCACCATCGGCCTCGCCAGCTACCTCGCGGTGCTCGAGGGCCTGTGGCTGTGGAAGCGCGATGCCGTCTACCGCGACCTCTACCATTTCTGGTCAAAGATCTTCGCGGTGAACTTCGCCATGGGCGTCGTCTCCGGCCTGGTCATGGCCTATCAGTTCGGCACCAACTGGAGCCACTTCTCCACCTTTGCCGGGGGCGTCACCGGGCCGCTTCTTGCCTACGAGGTGCTGACGGCGTTCTTCCTGGAAGCGGGATTTCTCGGCGTCATGCTGTTCGGCTGGAACAAGGTCGGGCCGGGACTGCACTTCCTTTCGACCATCATGGTGGCGTTGGGCACGCTGGTTTCCGCCACCTGGATTCTGGCCTCCAATAGCTGGATGCAGACGCCGCAGGGCCACGAAATTATCAACGGCATCGTGGTGCCCGTGAACTGGTTCGAAGTGATCTTCAACCCTTCATTCCCTTATCGCCTCGCACACATGACGGTCGCCGCCTATCTGTCGACCGCGCTGTTCGTGGGTGCTGCCGGCGCATGGCATATGCTCAGCGGCAACGACAACGGCCGCGTGCGGACCATGCTGTCGATGGCGATGTGGATGCTGCTGTTCTCCGCGCCGGTGCAGATCTTGATCGGCGACCAGCATGGTCTCAACACGCTGAAACATCAGCCAGCCAAGATCGCCGCGATAGAGGGTCACTGGGAAAACATGCCGGGCGAGGCCGTCCCGCTCACGCTTTTCGGCTGGCCGGACATGGAGGCCGAGACGACGCGGTTCGCCGTGCAGGTGCCGCATCTTGGCAGCCTGATCCTCACCCATGAATGGAACGGCCAGTTCCCCGGCCTGAAGGATTTCCCGCCGCAGGACCGGCCGAACGCGACCATCGTCTTCTGGAGCTTTCGCGTGATGGTGGGACTGGGACTGCTGATGCTGCTGCTTGCCGTGTGGGCGCTGTGGCTGCGCTGGCGCGGCGAACTCTTCCGATCGAGGCTTTTCCTGCGCTTCGCGACCCTGATGGGCCCCGCCGGGCTGGTAGCCATCCTGGCCGGATGGTTCACGACCGAGATCGGCCGCCAGCCCTGGGTCGTCTATGGGGTCATGCGCACCGAGCACGCGGTGTCCAATCACTCGGCGCTGACCATGAGCGTAACGCTCGTTGTGTTCATTGTCGTGTATTTCATCGTCTTCGGCATCGGCACCCGCTACATGCTGAAGCTCGTCGGCAAGGGTCCCGAGGCCGGCGAGGACGTGCCTGCCGATGACGGAAGGCAGGGCGCCGGCCGGCCCTCCCGGCCGCTTTCGGCGGCGCCGGACCAAGCGGACCTGGTCGCGCCATCCGAGCAGAAGGGCTGAGACGATGGGCATCGATCTTCCGGTTATCTGGGCCGTCATCATCGCCTTCGGCCTCATGATGTACGTTATCATGGACGGTTTCGATCTCGGCATCGGCATCCTGTTTCCCTTTGTCGGCAGCCGCGACGACCGCGACGTCATGGTCAACAGCGTCGCGCCGGTATGGGACGGCAACGAGACCTGGCTGGTCATGGGCGGCGCGGCGCTGATGGCGGCTTTCCCGCTTGCCTATTCGGTCATTCTCAGCGCGCTCTATCTGCCGCTGGTGCTGATGCTGCTCGGCCTGATCTGGCGCGGCGTCGCCTTCGAGTTCCGCTTCAAGGCCGACCTGAGCCATCGGCCGTTCTGGGATCTGGCCTTCATGGGCGGGTCGTATCTCGCCACCTTCTTTCAGGGTGTGTCGCTCGGAGCATTCCTGAACGGCCTGCCGACGCAGGATGGCAGCTTTACCGGCGGCGCTCTCGACTGGATCACGCCTTTCAGCCTGTTCACCGGATTTGGGCTGGTCGTGGCCTACGCCCTGCTTGGATGCACATGGCTGATCATCAAGACGGAAGGGGCACTCTACCAGCGCATGGTGACGCTGGCGCGGCCCATTACGCTCGCCCTCGTCGCCGTCATCGGCATCGTCAGCCTATGGACACCGTTTGCCCATCCCGAGATCGCCGTGCGATGGTTCAGCTTCCCCAACGTCGTGTTCTTCTCGCCAGTGCCGGCGCTGGTGCTGGTGAGCGCCTGGGCCATCCTGCGCAGCTTGAAGGGCGAGCCGTATGTCGCGCCCTTCGTGCTCTCGCTGTTCCTGCTGTTTCTCGGCTATAGCGGGCTCGGCATCAGCCTGTGGCCTTACATCATTCCGCCCGACATCACGATCCGCGAGGCCGCCGCCCCGCCGCAGAGCATGGGTTTCGCGCTGGTCGGCGCGCTGTTCATAATACCGATCATTCTCGCCTATACCGCGTGGTCCTACTACGTCTTCCGCGGCAAGGTGAAGGCCGGCGAGGGCTATCACTGATGAACTTTCCATCTCAGGCGCCGGTTTCGTGGCCGAAGCGGATCGGCTGGCTGATCGTGCTGTGGGCGGCCGGCGTGCTCGCCGTCGGACTGGTCGCTGTCGCCTTCCGCCTGCTGATGGGTCTCGCCGGCCTGACCGCCTGACGCGCGGCATCCACAGGCGGCCGCCGGGGCCTTACACGACCATCATCGACACAGCCGCCGGCTGCTGCGACAAGAGATCGGCGACCACCCGCAGGCTGGCGGCGAGCTGTTCCCGGTCCGGCGCGGCGCCGAGACCGAGCCTTACCGCTTCCGGCGCGGTCCCCCCGACGCAAAAGGCATCGCTGACGACGACACCGATGCCGGCCGAACGCAGGCGGGCGGCGAAGTCGCCGCGGCTCCAGTGCGGCGGCAATCTCAGCCAGAGGTGAAAGCCGGCGGGATCGGCCTGGACGAGGTCCGCCGGCAAGATCCGCGCCGCAATCGCCTGTCGGTGCCTTGTCTCGGCGCGGATCGCGGCAAGCACGGATCGGGCCGTTCCGTCCTCGATCCAGCGGGTCGCGATGGCAACGGTCAATGGAGAGGCCATGCCCGCCGTCGCGCGGATCGCCCCGGCCAGTTGCGCGACCGAGCGGCCCTCCGGTACGGCCAGATAGGCGACGCGCAGGGCGGGAGCGAGGCATTTCGCCAAGCCCGCGATGTAATAGACAATATCCGGAGCAAGTGTCGCCAAGGGTGCCACCGGATCGTCAGGCAAAGCGCCGTAGGCGTCGTCCTCGATGATGGCGACGCCGTACTTCCGCGCGATCGACACGATGCGCTCGCGCCTGGCGAGGGGAAGCGTGGCGGTGGTTGGATTGTGCAGGGTCACATTGCAATAGAGTACCTTCGGCGCGCCTTCCTTGCAGACTGCCTCGAATGCCTCTGGAAGGAGGCCCTCGGCGTCGATGTCGATGCCGGCGACGCGGAGCCGCAGGAAATCCGCCGCGGCGCGAAAACCCGGATAGGTTAGCGCCTCCGTGCAAATCCTGTCGCCGGGGTCGGCGAGGGTTCCGAGCAGCGCAAGCAGCCCGCCTTGCGCGCCGGGGCAAACCAGCAGGCGCGCCGGACTGACATCCCCCAGCCGCGCCGCCAGCCACAAGGCGCCGGCCGCCCGGTCCCGCGAAGTCCCGCCCGCTTCCTGGTAGCGCAGCAGCAGGTCGAGGCCGCCGCTGGACCCAAGATCCGCAATGCCGTCCCACATTGCAGCGGCGAGTTCCGGAGCATCGAAGCGCGGCGGCAGGTTCATGCTCATGTCGATCAGCCCGGCCGCCGCCGCCGCGGGCGGCAACGGCCGGCGCGCGCGGACATAGGTGCCCTGCCCGACGCGCCCCTCTATCAGCCCGCGCTTGCGGGCCTCGGCATAGGCGCGGCTGACCGTCGTGAAGTCGATGCCAAGCCGTTCGGCCAGCGTCCGCTGCGGCGGAAGCCGCGCGCCGGTCGGCAGCCGCCCCGATGCAATGTCGTCCGCCAGCGCATCGGCTATCGCCAGGTAGAGCGGCCCGGCGGCCTTCGAGACAGCAGGCAGCCAGCCGTCCTTCGCCGTCAATGTTGTCTGTTCCGCGTCTTGATTTTCCATACATAGGTACAATGTATGCTTACTATGAAACGTGCAACCCCCACGATCAGATCAACTCGGGATTTCATTTGCATGACGCTTCCTCGCCGGCCGGCGCATCTCGCCGGCCTGTTCCACGCGCATGTCTCTTGCTATTCAACTCGGCCGCCGCCCGCTGCATGCTTGTCGGAAGATGGGCTACTAAAGGCGCGGCACAGGCGACTTGCATATTCTAAGCAGGTTCCGGAAAAGTGTGTCACGGTTTTCCGACAGAAACCTGCGACAAAACAAGAGGCTAAGCAGGCGAAGCGTGGGCGAAGCCACGCAGGTCTGCTTAGAACCGTCGCGCGATCGTCGTGCGACGCACCTCACCCAAGGAGCGACTGAAATGACAAACGGCAAGGGTACGGCGCTGGTCACCGGCGCTTCGAGCGGGATCGGCGAAATCTACGCCGACCGTTTGGCAAGACGTGGATATGACCTGGTAATCGTGGCACGGGACGAAGCGCGGCTCGATGCGCTCGCCTCTCGCCTGCGGGCCGAGACGGGCGTGCGCGTGGAGGTCTTGCGGGCAGACCTGACGGCCGCGTCCGACCGCGCGCTGGTCGAGGCAAGGCTGCGGGGCGACGACATTGCCGTCTTCGTCAACAATGCAGGCATGGCGGTGACCGGCCCAACCATAGAGGCCGATGCGGAAAAGCTCGATACTATGGTTCAGCTCAACGTTGTGGCGGCCGCCCGTCTCGCACGGGTCGCCGCCGAGACGCTGGCGAGGCGCCGCGGAGGCGCGCTGATCAACCTTGCCTCGGTTGCCGGCATCGCCAATGACAGGCCGGCCATCAGCGTCTACTACAACGCCAGCAAGGCCTTCATGCTTTCACTTAGCGAAGGCCTCGAAACGGAATTGTCGCCGCTCGGCGTCCAGGTGCAGGCCGTGCTGCCGGGTGTGACGCGGACGGAAATCTGGGAGCGCGGCGGCCGCGACGTAAACCAGATACCCGCGGACATGGTGATGACGGCCGAGGACATGGTCGACGCGGCCCTTGCCGGCCTGGATGCAGGCGAGCGCGTCAGCATTATCTCGCTGCCGGACAATGCCGACTGGGAAGCCCTCAAGGCCGCGCGCCGCGCGATCTACCCGAACATGTCGCGCCGCGATCCGGCGCCGCGCTACAGGAGCGTTTGATTGCCACGCCCGTCTCGATTACAGGCAGCATCATGAACACCTGCTTGCACACTCCGGCGCGATCGAAAGCCGTTTTGCTCTCCCGGTCACCCGCCGTCGGGCAGCGCCTCAGCTTTCTTTTCTTGACGCTGATGCTGCTGCTTATCCTGTCACGCCCGCTATGGGCACATGACTTCAAGGCGGCAGACCTCGATATCGACCACCCGTGGTCGCGCGAGGTTCCCGAAGGAGCGCGGGTCGCGGCCGGCTATGTGGTCATCAAGAACCACGGCGCAACTGCCGACCGGCTGCTTTCCGTCAGTTCGGAAATCTCCGGCAAGTCGGAAATCCACGAGATGGCAGTGAACGCCGAGGGCGTGATGACCATGCGTCCAGTTCCCGCGGGCGTCGAAATTCCGGCCGGCGGAGAGTTCGCGCTGAAGCCCGGCGGCTTCCACCTCATGTTCATGGAACTGAAGAAGCGTCCCAAGGCCGGCGAAACCTTTCCGGGCGCGCTGACCTTCGAGAAGGCGGGAAAGGTCGATGTCGAGTTCGAGGTCGAGTCCCGCTGAGCGGCACGGTCGCGGTCGGTTTCCGCCGGAAGATTCCCACCCTGTCCGGCTGCCGTGCGCGGCACCTCTTCTCTCCTGCGGCGGTGCGCGGCGCGATGATCCTGCTCGCCCTTCGTTTCGCGATGCTATTGCGCAAAATGCCGGCGCCTCCGATGCGGGCGCCGGCCGCGCTTTGCGAAACGCAGTCCGCCCTACTCGGCCGCGACAGGATAGGTCGCCGCCGGGCGGGGCAGGACATGCAGCGCCGGGCCGTGCGGATGCGCCGCCGTACCGTGCTGGGCATCGCCGTGCTCATCGGCGGCGTTGGGCCTGACAGCCCAGCGGAACAGCCTCGCGGTCCAGATCGCCGCATCGTCCATGATCGTGTAGAAGGACGGCACGAACACCAGCGACAGCAGCGTCGATACCAGCAGGCCGCCGATTACCGCGATCGCCATCGGCGCGCGGAATTCGCCGCCGTCGCCAACGCCGAGCGCGGCCGGGATCATGCCCGCCGACATGGCGATGGTCGTCATGACGATCGGACGCGCCCGCTTGCGGCCGGCATCGATGATCGCCTCCTTGCGCGGAACGCCCCGCTTCAGCTCCTCGACCGCGAAGTCGACAAGCATGATGGCGTTCTTCGTCACGATACCCATAAGCATCAGGATGCCGATCACCACCGGCATCGAGATGGCTGAATTGGTAAGCCAGAGTGCCGCCACCACGCCGCCGATCGCCAGCGGCAGCGAGCCGAGGATGGTGAAGGAATGGAACACGGAACCGAACAGCAGGACAAGCACGACCAGCACGAGCATGAGGCCGGTAGTCATGGCCGTCGCGAAGCCCTCGAACACCTCGCCCATGATCTCGGCATCGCCGGTCTCCTGGATGCGGGTGCCGGCCGGCATGCTCTTCACTTCCGGCAGCGACCAGACGATGGCCAGGCCCTCGCTCAATTCCGCCCCCGGCGCCATATCGGCGCCGATGACGATGCGGCGTTCCCGGTTGAAGCGATTGATCGAGGACGGGCCCTGGCCGAAACGGATCTCCGCCACCGAAGAAAGCGGCACCGTCGCGCCGCCCGGAGTCGGCACCGGCAGGGTGCTGACCACGGACAGGTCGTCCTTGGCCTTCTGGTTGAGCTGGACCCGGATCGGGATCTGCCGGTCGCCGACCGTGAACTTCGCCAGATTGGCGTCGATGTCGCCGATCGTAGCCACGCGCAGGGTCTCGGAGAGGGCCGCCGTCGAAATACCCAGTTCGGCAAGGCGCACGAGGTTCGGCACGATAATGACTTCCGGCCGGTCGAGCGCAGCGTTGGAGCTCACCGCGCGAAACTTGCCGGTCGCCGCCATGGCGCTCTGGATCTTGCGCGCCTGAGCGTCGAGAACGGCGCCGTCGGTGCCCATGACCCCGAAGGCGAGCGCCCGCTCGCCGCGGTCATTGACGAAGTAGGCGCGCACGTCGGGCAGCGCGGACAATTCCTGCAGAAGCGTTTCCTCGATCGCCCATTGCGGCACGTCGCGCTCGGACTTGTGCTGCAGGTCGGCGATGACCGTCGCGCGCCGCGTCTCCAGCGTGCCTGTCGGGCTGGCGCCGCCGATCACATAGACGTTCTCGACTTCCGGATGCTCGAGGATCATGCGCGTCACTTCGTCGGTCACGGCGCGCGTATCGTCCAGCAGGCTGCCGGGCGGCAGCTCAAGCGAAAACACGATGCGGCTGGCGTCCTCGCGTGGAATGAAGCCCGACGGCAGGAAGCGCGTCGCGTAGACGGAGCCGGCAAAGAAGGCGATCCCGACGACCAGGGTAAGCCAGCGGAAGCGGAGCGTGCCGCGCAGCAGCGCCAGATAGCCGCGCAGGAACGGCCCCGGCTTGGGCTCGGAATGGCCTTCGGCCCGCAGGAAATAGGCCGCCATCATCGGCGTGATAAGTCGCGCCACCAGCAGCGAGAAGAACACCGCGACCGCCACTGTCAGTCCGAACTGCTTGAAATACTGGCCGGCGATACCGCCCATGAAGGACACCGGCGCGAAAACCGCCATGATGGTGGCGGAGATGGCGATGACGGCCAGCCCGATCTCGTCCGCGGCCTCCAGCGAGGCACGGTACGGCGTCTTGCCCATCTTCACATGCCGCACGATGTTTTCGATCTCGACGATGGCGTCGTCGACCAGGATGCCGACCACCAGAGTGATGCCGAGCAGGCTGACGAGATTGAGCGAAAAGCCCATCATGTCGAGCGCCCAGAAGGTCGGGATGATCGACAGCGGCAGCGCCACCGCCGCCACGATTGTTGCGCGGATGTTGCGCAGGAACAGTAGCACGACGATCACCGACAGCGCCGCGCCTTCAATCAGCATCTCCATCGCCGAGTCGTAATTGCCCTCGGTATAGCTGACCGAATTGTCGACCTTGGTGACGGTCACGCCCGGATGGCTTTCCTGCAGCGCGGCGATCGCCGCCTCGGCGCGTTCGCTCACCTCCACGTCGCTCGCGCCCTTCGCGCGGAAGACGCCGAAGGAGACGACCGTCTGGTTGTTGAAGCGGGCGAACGATTTCGGTTCGGCCCAGGAGTCAGTCACTGTCGCAATGTCGGAGAGCCGCACCATCCGGCCGCCCGACAGCGGAATTTCCAGCGATTCGAGGTCGGCGACGCTCTTGGCTCCGCCCAGCGCGCGGATCGCCTGATCGCGGCTGGCGAACTTGCCGCTGCCGCCGGTCAGGTCGACATTGGCGGCCCAAAGGGCGCGATTGACGCTCGCGGCGGTCGCTCCGAGCGCGTTCAGCCGGTCGGCGTCGAGTTCGACCTTGATCTCGCGGGTCACGCCGCCGTAGCGGTCGACGCGGGCGACGCCCTTCAGGCCCTGCATCTTGCGGATGACCGTGTCGTCCACGAACCAGGACAGCTCCTCGATCGTCATGGCCGGCGCCGAGACGGCATAGGTGAGGATCGCCTGGCCCTCCACGTCGACGCGGCTCACGATGGGCGCGTCCGCGGTGGCTGGCAGGTCGCCGCGAATCCGCTCGACGGCGTCCTTCACGTCGTTCACCGCGGTCTGCGTATCGACCTCCAGGCGGAATTCCACCAGAGTCTGCGAACTGCCCTCGGTGATCGTCGAGATGACATTCTTGACGCCGGAAATATTGGCCACCGCGTCCTCGACGCGCTTGGATACCTGTGTTTCCAGTTCGCTGGGCGCCACGCCCGGGTCGATCACCGTCACGTTGACGATCGGCACGTCGATATTCGGAAAACGCGTGATCGGCAGCTTGCCGAAGCTCATCAGCCCCAACAGGATCAGCACGATAAACAGCAGGATCGGCGCAACAGGGTTGCGGATCGCCCAGGCGGAAAAATTCCAGTTCATGGCTTGACCGCCCCCGTGGGCTCGTCGCGCACCGGCGTCACCATATCGCCGTCGGCGACAAAGGTGCCGGCGCGCGCGACCACCTCGTCTCCCGCACCGACGCCCGAGACAATTTCGACGCTTCCCGATGCCCGGACGCCGAGCGTTACCGGCGTCGTGCTGATGCGGCCGGCCGCGACCACCTGGAGCAGCGGCTTCTCGCCCTGGTAGAGCACCGCCGAAATCGGCACGGAGACGCCCTCGCGCCGGACGATTTCAATCTCGCCGCGCGCGAAGCTGCCGGCCCTGGCCGGCGCGTCCTTCGGCAAGGCGATGCGGATCAGGCCAAGCCTCGACTTCTGATCGACCTCGGGCGCAATCCTTCGGATCGAACCCTCGATCCTTTCCTCTATCCCCGGCAGCACGACCGCGCTCTTCATGCCGGCGGAAAGCCGCGGCAGCGCGGTTTCGGCGACGTTCGCCTCAAGCTCGAACTCGGCATCGATCGCGATGCGGAACAACGGACCGGTGGTCGGCGAAACGATGCCGCCCACGGTCGCCGCCCGCGCCAGCACCAGGCCATCGGCCGGGGCGCGCACCTCGGTCTTGTCGATCTGCACGCGCACCCCGTCCATCTGGGCGTCGATGACCGCGAGCTGGGCGTACGTAGCGGCCAGCGCCTTCACCGCCGAATCGACTTTCGCCCGCGCGCTGTCGGCGGCGTTCTCGGCATTGTCGAGTTGTGCCTGCGTGGCGACTGCCTTCTTCTGAAGGGCGATCGCCCGCTCCAGCGCCTCATCGCCCTGCTTCACGCCGATCCTGGCGTCAGCGATCTGGGCCTCCATCTGGGCCACGCTTGCTTCCGCCTGTGCACGCGTAGCCTGCATCTGGGCGAGCTGCGTCTGGAGCATCGAGCGGTCGAGGACGGCAAGCACGTCGCCCTTTTTCACGATATCGCCGATGTCGGCGTTCAGCGCGGTCACGATCATGCCGTTCAGATCGGTCCCGGCGGCCGCCTCGTCGCGCGCCACGACGGTGCCGTTGACGCTCAGCGTCTCGACCAGTTCGCGCCGCTCGGCCGCCACCACCCGGATCGCCGGCAGCGGGCTGGCAGCTATCGGCGCGGCGTCGGCGGCGAAGGCGGGCAGAGCGGCGACGGGTAGCGCCGCCGCCGCGAGCAACGCCGCGGCGAATTTGCTAAGGAACGGATGGGTGCGGGTCATGTTGATGCTCAAAAAAGGGGAAGGGTTCGGTATCGGATCAGTTCTGGGCGGGGCGGTTCGTGGGGCGCAGCATGCCGACGACCATCGCCCGTAGAATGATCTCGAGTTTTTCGGCCGGCACTCCGAGCGACAGCAGGTCGTTGAGCGCCATGCCGTGGGCAATCGCCATCAGCGTCGGCAGCAGCACGTCGAGTTCGACCGGCGGGTCGATTTCTCCCCGCATCCGCGCGTTGCCGATATATTCGCCAAACATTTTCTGAACTTCCTGCATGTTCTTCATGCAGGTGGTTTCGACCGCCGGGTTGCGCATGGCTTCAGCACTGATCTCGGCAAAAAGAACGGCGGCATTGTTCTCATGCATGTGCCGGATATGAGCCATCGCACCGAACACCAGGCCTTCGACCACATCCGGCTCGCTCAGGACGCTGGCGAAAAGCTCCGCGTCCTCGCGCCGGTCAGCCTCGCAGATCGCCTCGACGATCGCTTCCTTGGACGGAAAGTAGCGATAGAGCGCGCCGGGGCTCATGCCGGCTTCAGTGCAGATCTGCTGCATGGAGGCGCCCTGGAAGCCGTAGCGCACGAAGCAGGCCTTCGCCGCATCCAGAATGCGCTGCGTCTGCAGGTCACGCCGCTCCGCACGCGAAAGGGCCTGTCCCTCGGTGCCGTCAGGTGATTCGGGCAAGGCTAGATAGGCTGGTTGCGACATATTGACACCGGAAAGAGCGAACGTTCATTCTCATATTATGCGAATGATCGTTCTCAGTCAATATGCTGCACCGCAAAATAGGCATCACAATCGCACATTGTTGTCAGATCCTGACAGCGCGGATTGGTGTCAACTCTGACAGTATCGAGGCGTGGTTATGGGGAAGGCTACGCCGAAGCCGGCATCCCGCCACCATCCTGGGGAGTCAGCCGGCGATTTTTCGCGCCGTGGTAACGGGCTGCCACCCTTTTTTTGCGGCGCCTATCATAACTGGCACCATCGGCGGTGTCTGACTGACTGGAGATGCGATTGGCAAAAGCAATCCATTCGATGATCCGGGTGCTGGATGAGGCGCGCGCATGCAATTTCTATCAAAGCGCGTTTGGCCTCGAAATTGCGGACAGGCTGGAGTTCGACACCTTCACGCTTGTTTACCTGCGCAGTCCGGAAGCCGATTTCGAGCTCGAGCTGACCATCAATAAAGGCCGGGAAGACCCCTACGCGCTTGGCGATGGTTATGGGCACCTCGCTTTTTGCGTTGCCGATCTCGACGCGGAACACCAGCGTTTCGAGGCATCCGGCTTCAATCCACGCAAGATCGTCGAGTTCAACCGCGACGGAGGGCTCCTTGCGCGGTTCTTCTTCGTGGCGGACCCCGACGGCTACCAGATCGAAGTGCTGCAGCGGCACGGCCGCTACAAGTAGCCCGCTGAATCCGGCGGATTGCTGACCCAGCCAGCGAGATGCGCCTGCCGGCGCAAACAGCAAGCAAGGGAGGATGAAATGGTGACAGTCTATCAACCGGGCCCCGGCCTCTCGCGGCGCGAGATCCTGCGGCGCGGCGGTATGCTCGGTGCGGGTGCCTTGCTGGTGATCAGCGGTCGTGCCGTGATCAGTCCGCAGCATGCCTGGGGCCTCGAAACGACGACGCTCCAGCCTGAAACGATGGCCACGCTGATCCAGATGGCGCGGGACATCTATCCGCACGATCAGGTCCCCGACAAATATTACGCCATTGCCGTCAAGTCGCACGACGAGAAGGCAGCCAAGGATCCCGCCCACAAGGATCTGATCGAGAAAGGCGTGGCCGATCTGGACGCCAGCGCGGGCGACGGCGGCTATGGGGGCGTCGGCTGGGAAAACGACCGCGTCATTCTGCTCACCAAGATCGAGGGAACGCCATTCTTCCAGGCGATCCGCGGCGGGCTCGTCGTCGGCCTCTACAACCAGAAGGATATATGGCCGATCTTCGGCTATGAGGGCGAGTCCTTCTCGCAGGGCGGCTACATGCAACGCGGGTTCAACGATATCGAGTGGCTCTGATCGCCACTTCATCCCAGTTCAGCGCCTTTGGGAGGAAACCATGGCAGCGAAATACGATCTCGACGACGACAAGGTGGTCGTCATCATCGGTTCGGGAGCCGGCGGCGGCACGCTTGGCAGCGAACTCGCACAGAAAGGCATCGACGTCGTCATTCTGGAAGCGGGACCGCGCATCGAATACAGCGACTTCATCAATGACGAATGGGACAGTTTTTCCCAGCTCGCCTGGCTGGACAACCGCACGACCGGCGGTGGCTGGCGTGTCTCGAAGGACTTTCCGAACCTGCCTGCCTGGATCGTCAAGGCGGTTGGCGGCACAACCACGCACTGGGCAGGCGCGTCTCTGCGATTCCAGGAGCATGAATTCAAGGCTCTTACAAATTACGGCAAGATCGAGGGTGCCACGCTGCTCGACTGGCCGCTCACGCTTGCCGACCTCGAACCCTACTACGCCAAGGCCGAGGACAAGATGGGTGTTACCCGCACCAGCGGCATCGAGGGCCTGCCCGGCAACAATAATTTCCTGATTTTCAAGGCGGGCGCCGACAAGCTTGGCTACAAGGAGTGTCACACCGGCAACATGGCGATCAACTCGGCCGAACGTGACGGCCGCATGGGCTGCCAGCAAACCGGCTTCTGTTTCCAGGGCTGCAAGTGGGGTGCGAAATGGTCGACGCTTTATACCGAGATCCCGAAGGGTGAGGAGACCGGCAAGCTGGAGGTCCGGCCGGATGCTCATGTAGTCAGGATCGAGCACGACGCGACCGGCAAGGTGACGAACGTCGTTTACGCCGACAAGGACGGGAATCTGCAGAGCCAGAAGGCGCGCATCGTCTGCGTTGCCGGGAACTCGATCGAAAGCCCCCGACTGCTGCTCAATTCGGCGTCGAACATGTTCCCCGACGGCCTGGCCAATTCCTCGGGTCAGGTCGGAAAGAACTACATGCGCCACACGACCGGATCGGTTTACGCGATCTTCGAGAAGCCGGTTCACTTCTATCGCGGCACGACCATGGCGGGCATCATCCGCGATGAAGCCAAGCACGATCCGTCTCGCGGGTTCTCGGGAGGCTACGAGATGGAGACGTTGGCGCTGGGGATCCCGTTCATGGCCGCCTTCCTCGACCCCGGCGCATGGGGCCGATCCTTCACCTCCGCGCTCGACCGCTACGATTCTATGGCTGGCATGTGGATCGTCGGCGAGGACATGCCGCAGGAACAGAACGCCGTAAAGCTCCACGCAGAATTGAAGGACAAATACGGCATGCCTATCCCCGATGTGTGGTTCACCGACCATGCCAATGATGTCGCAATGCGCAACCACGCCTATCAGCAAGGCAAGGCCCTGTATGAAGCGGTCGGCGCGACCCGCACCTTCCCGACACCGCCCTATCCTTCAACCCACAATCTCGGCACCAACCGGATGAGCGAGAAGCCGGCGGACGGCGTCGTCAACAAGTTCGGACAAACGCACGATATCAATAACCTTTTTGTCTCTGATGGCAGCCAGTTCACCACCGGGGGCGCCGAAAATCCGACGCTTACAATCGTGACACTGGCCCTGCGTCAGGCCGATCATATCGCGCAGCAAATGTCTGCTGGCCAGATCTGAAAGCCAATTGTCAGACAGGCGGCCCGGCAATCTGGACAGGGCCGCCCGTCATGAGATCGGTGACGTATGACGGCTGGGTCCTGGTTTGGTGAGGGCGCGGCATGGTGAACGCAGGCAGATCGTGCGGTACGATGGCGATCGCGCAGAATCCTGCTTGGACGACCGCCAAACCTCACCCGCCCGGTTCGGGTTTCGCCAGAACGCCGCCCGTCACCGGCTGGCGGCATCCGGTCGTGGTGGGAAAGGTGAGCGGCAGTTCGCGCAGCGAACGCACGGCCAGATAGGCCCAGGCTTCCGCCTCCATCGCATCGCCGTCAAGACCCGCATCCTCGGCGAGAATCACTTGCGAATCAGTCCGTTCGGCGCCTTTCCCGAGATCGCCGACGATATGAGGGTTCTTTCGCCCGCCGCCGCAGATAATCCAGAGTTTTGGCATTGCCGGCATCTGCTCCGCGGCTTTCAGGATTGCGCGCGCGGAGACAGCGGCAAGGGTACGCGCACCGTCGGCGAGTTCGAGGCCGTCCGCCGGCGCCAGCGTGAAATCGTTGCGGTCCAATGATTTGGCGCCGGTCTTTGAGAAGTACGGGTTGTCGAGATAGGCATCGACCACGCTTTCGATAACGCCGCCCTCGCTGGCGATGGCGCCGCCGCAATCAAAGGGAACGCCCCCTTCGCGCGCAACCCACTGGTCGATGAGGGCGTTGCCCGGCCCGCTGTCGAAGGCGACCGGATCGCCGGCCGCCGGAACGTAGGTGACATTGGAAATCCCGCCGATATTGACGAAAGCGATTGGGTGTTTTTCGGCAAGTTCCCGGGCAAGCGATCGCGCGAGCGCGGCATGATAGGCCGGCACCAGCGGTGCCCCCTGCCCGCCGAAATTCATGTCGTTGGCACGCATATCATAAACGACCGGCAGGCCCGTGAGCTTGCAAAGCAGCGGCCCGTCTCCGAGTTGCACGGTCACGCCCTTCTCGGGGCGATGCAGGACCGTCTGGCCGTGGAAACCGATGATTTCGGGCTTGCTCCAGCCGCGCGCGCCCTCCTTCAGGAACCGCGCCACCGCATCGGCATGCCGCATGGTAATCTCGCGTTCGAGCGCCGGGAGGGCGCCGGGCCGATCTTGGCGGCGCCCGATCGACTTGGCATCCACAAGACCGGTCTCGATGCGTGCCCGGAACGGGGCCTCGTAAGGCACGAAGAAGGATGGCCCGCGCTCGACCGCGCTTTCGCCGTCTGTTCTCAACAAAGCGAGATCGATGCCGTCCATCGAGGTGCCGCTCATCAGGCCGATCGCGCATAAGAGTGTCATTTCGACCTGCCGTCCTTGTGATTCCAGGCCCGCCGATGTTAAAGGCCCGAAGCTGTTCGCGCCATGCGCGGCGCTCCTCCGATGTCGTCTTCCGGAAAATTGCCATGTCCGCCTTCAAGTCCGATTTCCTGAATACACTTTCCGAGCGCGGCTTCATCCACCAGATTTCCGACGAAGTCGGGCTGGACGAGTTGTTCTCGAAAGAGATCGTGACCGCCTATATCGGCTTCGACGCCACGGCCAAAAGCCTGCACGCCGGGTCGCTGATCCAGATCATGATGCTGCACTGGATGCAGAAGACCGGCCATCGACCGATCGCGCTCATGGGAGGCGGCACGTCCATGATCGGCGACCCGTCCTTCAAGGACGAGGCGCGCAAGCTGCTTACAGCCGCCGACATCGAGGAAAATCTCGCCGGCATCCGCCGCAACTTCTCCAACTATATCGCCTTCGGCGATGGCCCCCGCGACGCGCTGATGGCCAACAATGCCGACTGGCTGATGGAGCATCAACTATGTGAGCTTCCTGCGCGACGTCGGACGGCACTTTTCGGTGAACCGAATGCTGTCCTTCGATTCGGTGAAGCTCAGGCTCGACCGCGAGCAGTCGCTGTCGTTCCTCGAATTCAACTACATGATCCTGCAAGCCTATGATTTCGTGGAGCTGTCCAAGCGCTACGGCTGCCGGCTGCAGATGGGCGGCTCGGATCAGTGGGGCAACATCGTCAACGGCATAGACCTCGGCCACCGCATGGGCACCCCGCAGCTCTTCGCCTTGACCACGCCGCTGCTGACGACTTCTTCCGGCGCCAAGATGGGCAAGACGGCGAGCGGCGCGGTATGGCTCGATCCCGAAATGCTCAGCCCCTACGATTTCTGGCAGTATTGGCGCAACACCGAGGACGCCGATGTCGGCCGCTTCCTGAAGCTCTACACCACGCTGCCCATGGACGAAGTGGCGAGGCTGGCAAGCCTCGGAGGCTCGGAGATCAACGAGGCGAAGAAAGTGCTGGCGACCGAGATCGCGACTCTGCTGCACGGACGGGCGGCGGCGGAGCAGGCCGCGGAGACGGCGCGCAAGACTTTCGAGGAAGGCGCGCTGGCCGATACACTGCCCTCCATAGACATCGCCGCGGCGGATCTGACGGGCGGTGTCGGCCTTTTGACTCTTCTGGTCAAAACCGGCCTGGCAACCTCGAACGGAGAAGCCCGCCGCCATGTGCAAGGCAGCGCGGTGCGCCTCAACGATCAGCCGATAAGGGATGAGCGGCGCATCGTGACCAGTGGCGATCTGACCGCCGATGGCGTGATCAAACTGTCGCTTGGCAAGAAGAAGCACATGCTCGTGCGGGCAAGCTGAGAGGGCGGCGCCTTTTTTCGTCCCGCACCGGTTTTCCCGTGCCGGGACGGGCTCTCACGCCGGCGGGGCGTCCCGGCCTCAGTTGAACTCGAAAATCTGGCGGAAGACGCCGGGCGCCATGACCGACAGCGGATTGACCTGAAGGCGCGGCGACTTCGCCGCGCCGTCGAGCTTGAACGTCACACCGATCAGACCGCGGTCACGGCCGTTGCCGAGCAGATCGCCGACCAGCGGCAGTTCACCGAAAATGCGGTTGAGCCCGTAGGCCGGCATGAAGGTGCCCGTCATCTCCATCTGTCCGCGCTTGTCGTAGAGCGTCCCCTGGAAAGTCGCGCCGATGAGCGGGCCGCGCATCACGCCGTTTGCCAGTTGCAGGTACCCCCGGCCCTTGGCGATCTGCGCGTAGCCGCGCTCGAACTGGATGCTGGACGTATCGATCTCACTTCTGACCGCCTGATTCAGGCTGCGGTCGCTGCCGGCGGGCGCCGTCGAAACGAGCGAGGCCACACGAGGTTCGTTGGCCACCATGAAGTTGCGCGCGTCCACGTGACCGGACATGCCGCCTTTGTCGGTTCCGGCGAGCGACAGCGTGATCGACCCGCCTTGCACATTCTTGTAGAGGTCGAGAAAGCGCAGGATCGCGCCCGCATCCGCGGCCTGCAAATCGAGGTGCTTGCGGCCGCCTTCCGTTCTATTGGTCATGCGTACCGCGCCGCCCGAATCCGAGGCGGCCGACAGCGAAAGCCTTGAGCCCGCCGAATCGATCTTGACGCGCGAAAGCACCTCGCCGTTGAAGCCGGTCAGCCTGCCGACATCGAGCTTGAGCAAAACCGACGTCTGACTGGAACCGGACTTGCCTCCCGGCGTGTCCGACAGCAGCGTCTTGATCGCGGATCGTCCGTCAAGCGCCCTGCCGTTCACGCCGACCTGATAACCCTTGCCCGATCGGGCGATGACGACGCTGACGTCGTCGCCACGGTTGAGACGCACCTTGTCGAGGCGGGCCGACGACAAAGCCCCGCCGGAAAGCGCCATTTCGCCGGCGATCGCGAAAGAACCGCCTTTCAGATCGAAATCCTCGATGCGAACGGTATTGTCCACCGTGCGCATGGAGAACGCGGCGGTCGCGTCAACACCGGCGCCCTTGCTCCAGCCGGTCCAAGGTATGTCGAGCCGCGCGTCACGCAGGTCGGCGACGATCTGGCGCACGCCATCCTTATCGTCGACGCGCAGTGTGACAGTTCCGGAAAGCAGGGAGTCGAGACCCGGGGCGATCTTCTTGCGCGCGGCATCGTCGAGCACGAGTTCAACGTCCCTGTTGCGTGCGGGTCCATCGGCGCGCAGCGGCTCGACCATGTTGATCGTCGCCGGAATGCCGTTCAGTTTGCCCTTCGCGGAGATCGCCGCCTGCGTCCGGTCGACGGTGAGCTTGCCATCCGCTTCCGTCAACAATTGTCCATTGAATGGCTTGGCGAGCGAAAGCCCGGAATAGTCGAGCGCCACGTTCCATTCGAGGCTCTTGGGATCAATGCCTTGCCGGACGGGGATGTCGGCGATCACGTGGCCGGAAACCTTGCCGGACATATCAGCCGGCGCGACCTGGATGAAACGCCCGGCATTGATCGGTTCCAACGCCGCCAGTTCGGCCATTGCGCCAGCCTCGCCCTGCACGTCGATGGCCAGCTTGCCGATCCCCGGCCTCGATCCGCGAAACAACAGCGTGCCGTCCTTGCCCAGTACAGAGCGTCCGCTAGGCAGATAGGCAGTTCCGGAGGACAGGGTTACATCCACATCGCGGCCGCGGACCTCGACGATGCCGTCCGCGTCGCGGATCGGCGGCAGCTTTCCGAACGTGTCGAAACGGGTATCCTCCAGGACGAAGCGGCCGACAATCTCCTCGCCGGAAAGAGGAACGCCGTTGCCGAGCCGTCCGGGAAGAACCCGGAACTCGATGCTGGCCTCTTCCACCTCCCCGCCGAATACATGGTCCAAAGCCCAGAGACGAGCCTTGGACCCCGCAAACCATGGCCAAAGCTGTTTGGTCTGGGCCACCTGCATGTCGCGAACCGAGAACGCAAGCGCGATGCCGGGAGCCTGGCCCTCGACAAGTTCGACCTTGGCCGTCCCCAGTGCCTCGCCCGGACCGCTCTTGATCGCAATACGATCCGCGGACACCGTGCTGGCCCGCGGATCGAGCGTACCTTCAATCTGCGCCAGGAATCTCAACGCCGGTTCCGGCGATTCTTCGGGCGCCAGAACCGTGTCGGTGCTGACCAGTTCATAACGATATGCCGGCCTGTCATCAGTCGAGCCGGTGGGGGGACGCGGCCCGAAGGCGCCGTTGAACTCAAGTGACGAACGACCCGTCTCGATGAGCAGCCGGTCGATCTCGACCTTGTTGGAGCCCGCCGCCAAGGTGGCGTTCACACGCAGATTCCCGGTCAGGGCGCCGCGCGCGCCGAAATCCAGCACGGATTTGTCGATCACGGCAGAGAGTTTGAGCTGCGGGGGACCGGCGTCATCCTCGCCCCCCGAGATGGTAAGTGCGAATGCCCCGAGGCGTCCGGCGCTTGTCGTCTGGCTGCCGCCAAGGCCTCCGGGAGGCTCGCCGGCTACGAGCGACAACTCGACATCGGCAATGCGCCGCGACTGGGCATCGCGCGTGGCCGTTCCCGCGAGCGTGATGCGCCTGCCGTCGACATCCGCCTCGGCCGATATTTGCAGCGTGTCGGGCGCCGTGCGGCTGAGGGAGCCTTCGAGAATTCGTACCGCGCGCACTCTTCCGTCCTCGGGAAGCGTGACGGTGATGTTGCTCACCGTAAGTTCCGCCAGACGCCCCAAGTCGATCGCGTCGAAGGCGGCGCGCAGAGGCTCGAACGCGGCGACCGCGATGATATCCGGGTCGATGAGGCCACGTTCGTCACGCAAGGCGTCCGTCCAGTCGCCTCCCCTCATTTCCGGCAGAGCGCCAACGCTGATTGTCGCATTCGAGATCGTGGCGCTGCCGAGTTGCAGGTTGCCGCTCAGAAGGGGCAGCAGGCGGATGCCAAAATCCACCGTCTCGATCCGCGCGATCGTTGCTTTGCTATCGGTATTGCCGAGGTTCACGTCGCGCAACCGCAGCGCCAGAGGATGCGTGGCGCCAAGTGCGATTCGTGTCGGGCCGACTGACGCGGATGCTCGTTCGCCAGCAAGCGCCTGCAACGACCTCTCGGCCTGGCCGCGAAGCCTCTGCATGCCCCAATCGGAGCTGACCAGGAAGACCGCCGCGACCGTCCCCAGCAGAAGCAGGCCGGCGAACCCGCCAGCGACGAAGAAGCCGGCGCGTACGAAGCCTCGCCTGGTGCGCTCCCAGACCCAGTGCGACCTCTGGCCCTCGGCCGAAGGCATGGCGGAGAGTTTGGATATCTCCTCCCGACGGAACCGGACTTTCCGGTGCTTTGATGGTTCGTGGTGCAACGGGTAGCTCGCGACGATGGCCTGATAACTGACGGGACCTAAGCAGAATTGCGTGGGTTGGCCTGCTTAGCTTCTTGCCTTGCCGCAGGTTTGTGTCGGAAAACGGTGCGGGACACTTTTCCAGCCTGTTTAGCGTATCCCGGCGGGGCCTGGGACCAGCCTTCGGCCGCAGCGCCACATCCCAGGCTTGCGACACGTAATCGAGAAGAAAAGGGCATCCGTATGGCTGAACTGTCTGAAGGCGACATGGCTCCTGCTTTCTCGCTGCCGCGTGGCGGGAGCGGAATGTTCAACCTCGCCGATTTGCTCGGCAGGATCGTGGTTCTCTATTTCTATCCGAAGGACGATACCCCAGGCTGCACCGCCGAAGCGATCGACTTTTCCGCGCTGAGCCGGGATTTCGCGGCGGCCGGCGCCACGATTGCCGGTTTGTCGCCTGACAGTCCAAAACGCCACGCCAATTTCGCGTCGAAACACGGCCTCGCCATCGATCTCGTGTCGGACGAAGCGCATGACGCGCTCAACGCCTACGGCGTCTGGGGTGAGAAGAGCATGTACGGGCGGACATTCATGGGCGTCGAACGCGCTACCTTCCTGATCGGCGCCGACGGGCGCATCAAGCGTATCTGGCGTAAGGTCCGCGTTCCGGGACACGCCGCCGAGGTGCTGGAAGCCGTACGCGGCCTTGCGCGCGACTGAGCGCGACTGAGCGCGGCGGAACGCTATAGCATCTTGACGGAACTGTTTGGCGACTCCCGCATTGTAAATATGAACAAAATAGGGAGCCGACAAATGATGCGCAGTGTCATCCTGTGGATGATAGGGATTCCAATTCCGATTATCATCCTTCTGTGGCTGTTTCTTGATTGACGGATAAGCCGCTCGTTGCGGCTATCTAGCTCAGCGTCGTTTATATTATCTTCCAGATTGTCGGCGACAGTAATACTGCTTAGTTTCGCTTGTGTGCTGCATCGCCCGCTTATCGCGCCAGCGAAATCTGTCGCTGGCGCTTCAGTCGTCACGGGTTTTCGCCACCGCTTGCTCGCCCCTTCAACTCCCCGCGATGCCTTGCCATTAAGGCCGGGCCTTAAGGCCCGGCGCGATTTCGCGAGACCCCTTGGGTCCAGCGGCCTGCACGGATGTGGTAGAGTCAGGAGCGGTCGCCTGCCGGTCTCGCCAACAGGATTGAGAATGGACCGCAAAGCTTTGTTAACCCTAACAATGTGTAATCGCCTTTGGCCGCTCATCGCGGAGCGCAAGGCGGAGCCAAGGGATTATGGCGGTTTCATCCAAGATTTTCGGCAAACGCCAGGCCCCCCACACAGTCATCATCGCGCGCGGAGAGTCGATCCGGCACTTCACGATCCGCCCGTGGATGGCGGCCCTTGCCGGTTGCGTCGCGGCGGCAATCACGCTGGGCTGCCTGGCAGCAACCACCTATCTGGTCTTCCGTGATGATCTCATCGGCGCCGCCGTCGCCCGCCAGGCGCGCATGCGGCACGCCTACGAAGACCGTATCGCGGCGCTCAGGGCGCAGGTGGACCGCATCGCCAGCCGGCAGTTGCTTGACCAGCAACGCATGGAAAGCAAGGTCACGGAATTGCTGTCGCGCCAGTTGAAACTGAGCGAACTGCACGGCCGGCTTACGCCGCTCCTCGAACCGGTCGGCGGCGGGATCGCCACCTCCAACGACGCGGCTGCGCCCGAAAAAACGGCCGACCAGCGCGCCGATGCGCCCCGCACGCTATCCGATCCACTGATGCTTGCCTTGGCCGGTTCGACGGACTTGCCGTTGCGAACTGTCCCCGTCAGCCTGCCTGTCGAATCGGCGGCCGAACGCGCCGACAAGCTGTTCGTGTCGCTCTACCAGTCGCTGCGAACGATCGAAAGCGAACAGATCACCCGGGTCTCCTCGCTTGCCGACGATGCTTACCTTACAGCCGATCAGATTTTCTCCGTGCTTGGCGAAGCCGGCCTGCCGGTCGATGCCGGTTTCGGGAAAGCTGCAATGGGCGGTCCGCTGGTGGCCATCGATACGGCCCATATGTTCGATACCAAGGTGAAGGAACTCGACCTCGCGCTGAACAGGCTGGATGCCGTCAGGAAAGAAGCCGCGAGACTGCCGATCTCCAATCCGGCTCCCGGCCGCGCCATCTCCAGCACGTTCGGCGTCCGAAAGGACCCCTTCCTTGGCACGCCGGCGCTGCATTCCGGCATGGATTTCAGCGCACCCACCGGCTTTCCCGCAAAGGCGACCGCCGCCGGCACCGTAGCCAGGGCCGGATGGAACGGCGGCTATGGGCGCCTGGTCGAAATCGATCATGGCAACGGCCTGTCCACGCGCTTTGCTCATCTCAGCCGAATCGACGTGGTTGAAGGGCGGAAGGTCGAGCGAGGCGATATCGTCGGCGTGGTCGGCAGCAGCGGGCGCTCGACCGGCCCGCACATGCATTACGAGATAAGGCGCGACGGCGAGGCCGTCGACCCGCTGCGCTTTATCAAGGTCGGCAGGAAACTCGACCAATTTCTATGACAGGCTGCTTTTCTATGACAGGCAGTTACAGTCTCGAGGGTTGGTATCGAATATGGCCGGTCAAGAAGCGCATGACGTGAGAGGACCGTCCGCGATTGTCGGGCCGAACCTATCGCCAAATCTTCAGCCGTCTGATCCATCGTGCTTGACAGCTTTCCGCGAACCCCGTAATCGGACGCCCACAACGCGGCGCTGAGGCAGCGCCGTTGCGCGGGTGTAGCTCAGTCGGTTAGAGTGCCGGCCTGTCACGCCGGAGGTCGCGGGTTCGAGCCCCGTCACTCGCGCCATTTTTTCCGCGACTTAAATCATGGCGGTTATGGCGGTTCGAGAAATCTGAATCCGAGATCGGCAATTCAAAGTTTCTGCTCGGTGCAGCTCCCGACGCCACTCAGGGTGTGCGGCCCGCATTCTCAGGTTTGTCTTGGAGCATTGGGGTGAGCGCGAACGAGGTAGTAGACCTGCATCGGCCCCTTGCCTTTGATATCGACAAGCCCGCGCAACTCGAACGCGTAGGCTCCGTCGAGCAGCCTGCGCACAGCCTCTGTCACCTGGATGCGGCCCGGTGATCCATGGGATTCCATGTGGGCTGCCGTGTTCACAGTATCTCCCCAGACATCGTAGAACAGTTTCCGCTTGCCAAGTACGCCGGCCACCGCCGGGCCGGTATGAATGCCGATCCGCACGGATACATCTTCGCCGAGCTCATGGCTCAGGGCGCTGACCACCTCCAGCATGTCGAGCGCCAGGTTCGCGGCCTCCACGACCTGGTCGGGCTGCGCCTCCGTCAGGCCGCCGGCCACCATATAGGCGTCGCCGATCGTCTTGATTTTCTCCATGCCATGCTTTTCGGCAAGCGCATCAAACGACGAGAAGATCCGGTTGAGGAAAGCGACGACTTCTTCGGGAGCAATACGGCTCGCCCTCGGCGTGAAGTTCACTACATCCGCAAAGATGAGCGTCACCTGATCGTACTTGTCCGCTATGATCGATTGCGGTTCGCGTTTCAGTCGCTCCGCAATCCTGTCGGGCATGATGCTGCGCAGCAGCGTTTCCGACCGGGCGTATTCGGCTTCGAGCGCTGTTTCGGCCTGCTCCGCCATGTAGATGGCCAGGTAGACAAAGCTTGCAACCAGTGACGCACTGCCGAAGATGGCTATGCCTCTGATCAAGTCGGCCAGCGACGGAGTGATCGGCGCCCACTCGCTGAAGGGTGGCAGCCAAAACTCGATGAAGATGGACATGCCGGCCATGGCGAAGATTACGGTCAAGGCTGTCGGGAGGCGCTTCGTCCCGTAGAACACAATCAGCGCTCCGCCGGCAAGCAGCCAGATGTGCATCCCGGCGGCGGAGCCCACGATCAGTCCAAAGAGCAGGAACGCTAGGGAGTTCAGGACGGCGATATAGGTGGCCGCGGCTATGTCGCTGTAGCGATGCAGAAAAGGCGGTACAAAGAACAACGGCACGTTCGCAAGCACCGCCAAAGCGAGCAGCTTCAAGGCGGACCAATCCAGGACCGCGTAGAAAGCGGCGAACAAAACGTAGGATGCGACCATGACGGCATTAAGGACATTGACTTGCCGCAGGCGACGTTGGGACGCGGGCGGGTAGCCCTCGATGCCGAAATCACGAACGCGTTTTGCGAAATCGGCGAGGCGGCCGGATCCTGCTATCGCGACCTGGCTGACAGAATTGCGAAGGAAGTCGACCTTCATCTCAGTGCCCCGAGGCGTCTGGACGATTATGTCCCGGTGACAGCCAGCGGCAAGCCCCGCTTAAGAAGCAGCCGGGTGGAGGCTTCGGCTCTCGTCCCCTTCAAGCGACACGACCGATTCTTGGCTGCGTCGCGGCGCCTCAAACCAACGACGATCACTCTTTATCAGCCTTTCCAACCGCTGATAAAGAGCAATCGTCGCGCTGAATCGGCGGGTTCTACTCAGGCGCACGGTCCCGGCCCAGGCGCGCGATCGCGGAAAGGTCACGATAGATAGTGTCAAGGCGGTCATCGACTTCGTCCAGTTTTTCCGCCGCGAGCGCGAAAACCTCCTGACAAGCACTGCGTGTCCTCGCGTCATTCACGCCCTCCAGAATAAGGTCAATCGCGTCGACCCTGTACCTCGCGCGCTCGAGAGCTTCCTTCGCGTCGATCACTTTCTTTCTCAATTCGTCCACGTCCATAGGATCGGCTGTCATCGTCTTTTCTCCCTTGGAGCCGCGGCGCGATCAGAATTTGCCGACCGTACGGCTCGAGCGCCAGTCGGCAAGACGCCCTTGCGCTGCCGGCGGGAAGCGCTTAAACGTCCGCCCGTCGAGGGCGATTAGCTCAGTTGGTAGAGCGCTTCGTTTACACCGAAGATGTCGGCGGTTCGAGTCCGTCATCGCCCACCATCGCATGTTTGTACGACCCGGAGACTTAGTGTCCCCCCTCGCCGCCTGCGGGCGGCCTGAACTCGCTGGTTCTCCCCATCAAGGGTGTCGCCAGCCTCCTTGGCAACGAACAACAGGCAACGGCAGGAAATCACCTCAGGCACGCCGCGTCTCGCCGGCGGACAGGAAAAGCGTCAGAACACCGACCGGCACTTGTGCACGGTGCAGGATTTGTCATCGACAGCCGGAACGCTGGCATAGGCCGCCGTCTCGCCCGGATCGCAGAAACGCGAATCGGAGACATATCGGCTGTAGAGAGGCAGCGTGGGATTGCTTTTGGAACGGTAGTGCAGGATTGCCGAACCCGACGCCCTCACCGCCGCCTGCACCTGCGCGCAGCTCATCCTTGAAAGGTCGTAGGCCGGGTACGCCGCAGCGGCGGCTGCAAGCATCATCAACGCAATGCCCACCAACAATCCTCGCATGCCGATCTCCTGTGTGCGAAAAGCAGGCTATCCCACCGCGACGAGCGTCTGAAGTCCAAGAGACAACGCTCACGGGAATTTGCGCCGAGAACCGATTGCATCCGCCGCCGGGCAAGCGGTCGCATTGCAATTGGCGGACAAGTGACCGTCCGATCGAGGGCCAGACGCCCGTCCCCGGGCGCGTGCGCTCGCGGCCGTTCGGGAGCATCGCGATGTGCAACTTATGAGCGAAGTAATTACTCTCTCGCCAGCATCCCTGTAGTGTCTATTCGATTCTCGCCCCCTGGATGGAGATGCTTGCACCCGCACCGTCTCCCTGTGTCGGCTCGACGTGGACGATGACGTCGCTAGGATGGCGGCAGGCCGGATCGTCCGGCAGGTTGAATCCGAAGTTCTGGGGTTCCATCGTTCCTCCCGGCGCACCCAACTCCAGGATGCCGAAACGGCCAAGCTCTTGCGTGGTGTCGCCGCAACGCGCTGTAACCACGAACACGACAGGGCCGGCCCCTGAGGGTTCATAGCCGTCCACGGTGACGACGAGGCGCTCATTGCCTGCGTTGGCTGGGCCTGCGTTGGCTGGGCCTGCGTTGGCTGGGCCTGCGTTTGCTGGGCCGGCGTTGGAGGGCCCGGACAATGTCGGCGCGGAAACGGACACCGTAGCCGGTTTGTCGACGGTCGCCCGCATTTTCGTCTCCTGTGCATGCGCAAGAATGCCGGGGCCGGCCACGGCCAATATCGCTGCGCCGCAGATCAGGGTGGAGCGCGGCGACGGGCCGCGTTTCACCCTGAATATCTTATCTCCAACGTCCATCGCCTATATCTAGGCAGAGACGACCGAGATTTCGAGTGCCCTCGGCGTCGCCGAGCCGGCGGTGCCGCCCGGAACCGGAACGGGAAGGATCAGCAGGTTGACAGTGCCGCCCGGCGGCGAACCGCTGCCATAGACCCGCTGGATCGCATCGGTCAGGTCGATGACGAAGGACGGTGTCATGTCATGGCCGTTGGCCCCGTGGCCGCTGCCGTGGTCCAGCAGCGCGAACGTTCCCACATAGTGCGGGTCATCGGTCGGGGTGTCCGGTCCGATCCCCTCGCCGCCCAGGAAGACGCGGAAGCTGGTCGTACTCGGATCGGTGATGTTGACGTCGCGCAGGAAGGCGAGCGCACGCGGGCGCGAAGCTGCCACATCCTGCGCGGCGGCAAAATTCGCCGTCGCCGTGCCTGAAGGGATCGGCGGACTACCAATGATCGCCGCCAGCGCGGCTTCGGGAATATTCACAGGAATCGACAAGGGCTCGGCCGCTGTCGCCGTCTTGCTGTTGTCCACCGATACGGACGTCGCGCCTTGTACCGACCCGGCGGTCCCCACGGTCAGCGTGGTCAGCGTATCGTTGAGCGCAATGCGTTTGGCGTTCGCCGCAGCCACCAGGTAGGGCGGCGAGTTGTAGGTGTAGCCGAGTTCCTCGGGGCTGAAGAGGTCGGACACCATTGGCGACCAGAAGCTGCCGTCGACATTCAGGAAATTGTCGGTGAACTTCATATCCTTCCACAGGGATTCGGACGTATTGCCATGGTTCACGTTCCACAGATCCCAGATGCGGTCGATATTCGAATGGTGCATGAAGAATATGGGGTCGCGTGGAGAGGAGGGACTGGGCATCCAGCCGCCGATATTGTTGTGCACGTTGTTGTGCGGCGTTGCCTCAAGGATCCCCTGCGTGCCCGTCCTCGTTGTCACCCAGCTCGGGTCGAGCGAATTCTGGCCGCGCGGCCGGCTGGTGGCGAAAATCTCGTAAGGAGTTGCCGCCAGGATGGAGTTGAGCACATTCTGGCCGACGATATTGTTGGGCATCGGCTGTGCCGGCGGCCAGGTTCGCTGACGGCCCGGATCGTTCACAAAGAGCCAATTGGTCTGGCCGTCCGGCGTCTGCGGCGACAGAAAAACCTCGGGCATCAGCGGATTCGCAGTCCAGTCCCAGAACGGCATGGCGAAGTCGTTGTTCTTCGTCAGACTGCGGACGATCCGCTCGTAGGTAGCTGTGTACGCCCGGTGCCACGGCAAAAAGTACCAATTGCCATGCGGGCAGAACTTGTACCCGACAGAGGCGGAACCGTGGATCTCCGACAGCTTGACCCAGTTGAACTTTTCACTGGCCGGCATCTGCTTCATGATGCCGACGGCGTCGCGATAGGTGGCGACGATCGGGTCGTTCCAGGCGAGGCCCTGAAGGGAGCGCCGCAGCGGCAGCTTCTGCTTCTGCGTCTGGGCCAGCGCCACCACGCCGGGAATGCTGCTTGCGATCAGTCCGGCGCCGATCACGCCGCCCTGGAGAAGGACACTTCGTCTTGTCGTGCTCATCTCGGTTCTCCTTGTTGCCTGAGCAGGTTGGCTGCCTTCACTGATGGGCGGGCTGTCCGGGTACTCGCATCTGCGCAACACAGTTGTTGCCGCCACCGCCATCGGGCAATTCGATGCAGATGTTCTGCATCATTCCCTGGTCTTCATGATCGAGGATATGGCAATGCAGGACATATGTCCCGATATACCTTTCATATCGAGTTCTGATCTTTATTGTGTAAGTGGACGACGCAAGTTTGCTTGGAAAATCCGCTGGGTTGGAGATAAGGTTCTTTACCCAGAGCGTATCTTTCCAGACGCCCTTCAGCCCCGGATACTGCGGATCCGGCGCGCCGCCGGCATTGTCGACTGCGCCCGGCGCGCTGACGTCGACGCCGTTCGGATCGAGAATCTCGACGATCTGGAACGGGTTGACATGGATGTGAAACGGGTGGCTGACGAAGCCGGACTGCAGTGTCCATTCCTCCACCCCGCCGAGCGGCAGGATGCGGTCGATCGCGGTCGGATCGTAGGATTCAGGCTTGAAGGTCGCGGGGTCGAAGTTCTTCGGGTCGAAGTTCTTGTTGCCCACCTGGAACTTCACACCGCCGCCGCTGATGTCGATGAAGAACACCAGTTCCTGCGTGCCGGTCAGTTCGTCGTCGGCAATGTCGGGGTGCGGGACGAAGCTCGACAGTTTCAGGCCGTCGCGCAGATCGGCGATGACGGTCGATCGAATTGCCGGCGGCATCGTGCGCTGCGCCGCGGCGACCAGCATCTCCTCAAGCGTGGCGTCGCTGTAGGGCGCGCCCGGCGCGACCGCCACGATCGCCAGCAACTGACGGTCCCGGTCGCTTCGCGTGACGTTGCCCGCGCCGGGCAGCGGTTCGTTGGTGACGCAATAATCGCCGGCCTCCGGGAAGGCGACGAGCGCGTCGAATCGATAGCCGGGCTGGAACGTCGCCACGGTCGTCTTCTGGGCGGCCTTCATGGTCAGCCCGTCGGCCGCGACGAGATGGTAGGCGATCGGCTCGCCTTCGCAATTCTCCTCGATATAGCGGGCGGCATCCTCGGCACTGAGCGCGCCGATCTCCGGCGCTCCGGCCCGGCGCGCTCGGAAGGCGATGGCGATCGTGTCGCGAACGCCGCCATGAATCATGCGCCAGCGCTCTACCCGGCCGGCACGGGCTTCGAAGCGCGGGCGCACGAGACCGTTGATGGTGGTATAGCGGCCGGACTGCTGCCAACTGCTGGGACCGAACTGCGAGTAGTTCCTGACCTCGCCGACATCGCCGGGGTCGCAGACCCAGGCGACTACCTTGCCGTCCACCACCTTCGTCTTGATATTGCCGGCCGCGTCAAAGCAGGCATATTGGATCTGCTGCATGACGAGGATCCGCTCCTCCATTCGGCTGCCGTCGGCATTGACCAGCAGCGTGTCGATGTCGCCTGGAGAAGTGGTTGTCGGCTTGCGGCTGCCCCGCACGATCAGAGCGCCGGCCATGCCGCTCGACACCTGCAAAGCGGTCGAGCCGTGCCGGTGCGTGTGATACCAGAACGTGCCCGACGGATGCTCGTCCGGAAGGTCGTAATAGTAGGAAAACGATTGTCCAGGGTTGATCGATACCAGCACGTTGTCGCTGTTGCCGGTCGGGCTTACCCACAGGCCGTGCGAGTGCAGATTGGTGCCGTTGAAGCAATGCGGCTGGTCCGGGTCGCCATGCGCCGCGCAGGTTGCGTCGGCGGGAAGCTTGTTGCGCAGGTTGACCGTCACACGCTGGCCGGGCGCGACCTCGATCGCCGGCGCCACATAGGGAGCATCCGGATCGATACCGTCACCGGAATAGCTGCGCAGGCTCACCTTGTCGAAAACGCTGGTCGCCGGATTGTAGATGGCGCTGTTCACGAACTGCACGTTTAGATTGAGCGTGCGCCGCATGGGCGCCTGGGTGGACAGCGCTTCAGCAAATGGCGTCACGCCCTGCACCAAGGGACCGACGCCGCCGCCGGGCGCAACATCCTGAAGGACGGGCGGGTTTGCAAAGAGCTGGTCCGGAGCCTGGGCCGCAGCGGGGGCCGCGGCCAGGGCAAAGACACAAGCAAGCCCGAGAGCCAGGCTGGGGCGCTTGCCTCGATGGTATGCCGAAGCCTTCTTCATGACTTGCTCTCCCTTTGCGGACCGCCGATATCCGATTTCGCCAGGCGCTGTTTCACCGCGGCGACGACCGAGTTGCGGAAGCCTTCCATGCTCGCGTCGACCGGCTCGAAAGTGGCGTAGTCCACCGAGCATGGATCGCCGCCTTGGAACGGAGGCTGCGGGTGGTACTGAATCATGAGTTGAACGGCGCGGGCAGCCGCTTCGCCTTCGCCTTGACTGCCCGTGAAGTCGGTCGCGAGCAGTTGGATCAGGAACAGGCTCTCGTCGATGGACGATGAGATGCCGCCGCCCGACACGCGCTTGCCGTCGATGACGTAGCGTGGGCAGCCGTTAACGACGCGGACATGCGGGAACAGCCGCAAAGCGTCGATCACGGCCCAGTGCGTCGTCGCCTGATAACCGTCGAGGAGGCCTGCGGATGCAAGAATGAGCGCGCCCGTGCAAACCGATGCGACGTAGCGGCAGCCCTCCGCCGTGCGGGCGACAAAATCGAGAAGCGCTGTGTCATTGATGGCTTCCGCTACCTCCTCGCCGCTGCCCGGGACGAACAGCAGATCGATCTTGGGCGCGCCGGCGAAGTCGTATTGCGGCACGACCGATAGGGCGCCAACGACCGGGATAGCAGCCGTCGAAGCGCCTACCGTGATCAGTCTCAGCCCCTGGCCCGCCGGAAGGCCGGAAAAGAAAGTAAAGATTTCGTTTGGGCCCGCGACGTCGAGCAGGTCGCAACCGGGATAGAGGACTATCGCTACGGTGAATGATGCACCACCGTCCCCGCCAGCGTCGTGGGCCGCCATCTCGCCGTCCCTTTCATTCTAAGCAGACTTGCGTGGCTTCGCCTGCTTAGCCTCTTGTTTTGTCGCAGGTTTCTGTCGGAAAACCGTGAGACACTTTTCCGCAACCTGCTTAGCTTTGTTGGACGGCTATGAAAGAAGCGACGAATCCGGCCGGGGCTCCGCCATGCGGATTGGTTCTGATGACCGAGCCGACGATCGCCGGCACTTGCGCAACGCCGTTCGGCCATGTGTAGGCGTCGAAGGCGTGATAGTCGTACCGCCAGCCCTGGGTCGGTGTTCCGTCGCGTCCGAACCCGGCCATGGTCAGTGTCAGCGGGCCGCCTTGCTTGGCCGCGGAGAGGGTGCCGCTGATATCGAGAACAAAGCCCCCTCCCATGTCGAACGTTCCCGCCACGGCTCCTGCAGCTTCCGTGAGAGTAAAAACCCCCTCTCCGAAGATGTTGGCGAGCGCCGCCTGCGCATCTCCATTGACCAGTGCTGTATTGTTACGATAGCTTCGATAGGTCCAGCGGCCGCCCAATTGCCACGCCATCGTATTTTCCCGCGATATTTTGCACAACAGCAAGCGCGTGGGAGCAGTCTGCCTCCACGTATCTTGACGGCCCTACGTTGCTCACTTTCAGCGTATACTCACTGCGTCGGCTAGGTCATGCCAATACTGCAGTAGTAGCTATATTGATCTATAAGTAAGCTATCAGCAAGAGATTTTTTTGCCGGGCGTTGATGCGTGCCGTCGCGGGAGTGGTTGGAATTGAAGTTGGCGTAGTCTCCGGGAACTGCGAATCGTCCGGCCTTGGCATGCCGGACAGGAGACCACGCCATGACAGGCACTGCCACGAATGAAGGCGCCATTCATTGAGAGGGCCAGGCGTCGAGCCATCTCTTCGATGACTGGTTTGATCCGGTCGAAGCTGGCCTGCGCGAACGGGCCGGCGATTTCAATCGAGACGCTGATCCGCGGCGATGGTGGCCGGCTGGTGTCGCCGGCCACCGGCATGGCAGCCGGACACGCACGCTGACGGAGACGTTTGGCACGACCGGGATCACGGTTGCGCGGGCTCGCCTCGATGCCGGCGATGGCATCGCCACTTGCCCAGCCGCGACTGATCCGCCGAGCGGTTCATTCACCCCTCCGCGCATCATCATCGCACCCTCGCCTCTTGTCAGGCGAACGCCAGGCTGAGATCCGGAACGCGGCCGAGCACGATCAGTTCGCGCGGATCGTGCATCTCGCCGGTTTCCTCATCTATATTGACCTCGAAGGCGGCGACCCCGGCGAAACGCCGGGCAAGAGCCTCCGCCAGCACAACGGCTCGGGACTCACTTTCGGCCTTGCGCATTTCGCCCGGAAAAAAGCGTCCCTTCGCCATGCGGAACGGCACGACAATATACTTCACCACCCGCTTCATGAATGCTCCCCTTGAATGGTGTTCGTATTTTGTTCCAATTTTGTGAAGAGTCAAGCGCTGATGGCATTGCGGAACCACAGGCCGCTCCAACAAAGAAGGCGGCCGGCGGGGTGGAGCCGCGTGGCTCGGTATCTCGCCTGCTTGGCTTTTGTTTGACGCAGGTTTCCGTGGGAAACCGTGGACACTTTTCCGAAACCTGCCTGGTGCGGCTTATGACGCGCGACGCGCCGGTAACTCCATGAAAACGAAGGTTTCGCGCGTTTTCACTCGGTCTCGCGCAACCGCTCCCGCCTGCCCTTGAGCAGGGTTGTTGCCGTTTCCTTGACCCGCGCGGTTCCGGACTCCGGCCTGCGGTGGAATGCGTAAGCCGACGGCCCGAATTCCATCGACAGATTGAAGCGGGCCGCGTCATTGAATTCGGGCCTGAGCTTGAAACTCACATCCCGCGTCACGATGCTGATCGGCGCCTTGGCAAGGATCGCGGCCTGCAAGTCGGTCGGCAGATCGAAACCGGCCGAGACGGACAGTGCTTCCATGAAGCGCGCCGCCCGGGCCAGCGTTTCGGCCTCCTCGGCCGTATCAGGCAGATTGACCTTCATCCGGGCATAGTTCACCCGGCCGCTCGCCCGGCCGCGCAGCAGATAGAACACCGTGTTCGCTGGCGTGGGGTTTCGCCCCGAATCGATCGCCTCGAACAGCGACATGCATTCCCATATGCCGGCGATCTCCGCCCCCCTCCACCCTGAATTGGCGAAACCGGCCTCATCGAGTTCGTCGCAGATGCGCTCCGGTTCGTCGCCGACCACGGGCAGGAAAGCCTGTGGGCTGTCGAGGCGAGCCGACAGGAAGCCCGGCCGCAATGGCCGGTGCGCGTCGGACTTTGCCGGGAGCGGCAAGACGGATTGTTGTTCCGGTGGCGGATGCCTGTCTTGGACAGGCACCACGAGCAGCAATGCCGCCGTGGCTGTCGGAAGGAGGCTCGCCCGCCGTCTCAATCCAGTCCCCTTCCCGTCCACCGGTTCCCTGATCGAAAGGACCCGCCGTCTTGTCGATGACCCGCTCTATCGATTCGCGCCATCCCGTCCATGGCGGCCTTGTGCCGCGAATCGCCGATCCGCCCGCCTGCCAATTCGCGCGGGTGATTGGCCTTTAGCTCGGCTGCATCATGACCGCGCGGAGAAATTCGCCGAATTTCTCGATCCGGCGCTGGACGCGACAGACGCCCGTCCTCGAACCGGTCACGACGAAACGAAATATGCCCGCGTTCTTCCGCCTAAGCTTTGCGCGTCACGCAATGCCGGCCGACCGTTGCGCGCCGGCGGCTTCTCGGTCCCCCATTGACGACGTGGCGTTCCTTTCAGCCGCTGGTAGCAGGCGCTCCATCATTTTGCCCGGCCGGACGATCGGTCGCAAGCGAAACGGAAAAGTTCCGCGGATGCCGGGCGGCCATGCTCGCCGCGTCGCACGCTTTGGTTAAAGACCTGAATTTAAAAGACTTCCGAACACGGGCGCAACCGGCCGTCAATTTCGCACGCCTCGATTGTCTGGCGCACCGACATAAGCTAGTAGGGTCTGTCGGGAAGTCTGACCAAAGCCGCGGTAAAACTACGAGTCCAGGAATGCAACTAGCGAATCGGACGGCCGAGCCAATGGCGGTGTTGCCAGGCTCCCGTCTCCCGGCAAGGTATGTCCTTGAGGTAAGTGCCAAAGGCTGCTTCTCGTTGTCGACCGCCGCACAAGGGTACGCGTCAGGTTCACGACCGGTCCTGATACAACGGCGTCAGGCAACATGTCGGTAGAAATCATTGGCCGCGCCGTAAAGGCGCCAGGCGCGAACACGCCGGAACAGCTCTTCGATCTCCTGCGGCAACGCCGCTGCATGATCACGAAAATACCTGCCGACCGGTGGGATCAGTCGCGCTATTGGCACCCGGAAATCGGAATACGTGGCAAGACCTACTCCTTTGCCGCCGGCGTGATCGAGGACGTCTTTGCCTTCGACGCGGCGGTCTTCGGGCTGTCGCGCCGCGAAGCGAATCTGATGGATCCGCAGCAAAGGATGATCCTTCAGCTCGCGTGGCGGGCGCTCGAAAGCGCCAACCTTGATTTCATGGACCTGCGCCATCAGCGCGTCGGCGTATATGTCGGCGCCTCCTCGCTCGATCATGGCAGCCTCATCATGGAGGACCCGGCGGCGGGCGGCCCGCATTTCATGACGGGCAACACGCTTTCGATTGTTTCCAATCGCATTTCACACGTCTTCGGCCTGAATGGTCCAAGCCTTACCGTCGATACGGCCTGCTCATCGTCACTTGTGGCGCTCGACCTGGCGATGAAGGCCCTGGAGGATGGCGATGTCGATACGGCCATCGTTGGCGGCGTCAACGTTCTTTCGCATCCGCTGGCTTTCGTCGGATTCGCGCAGGCAAGAATGTTGTCGCCGGAAGGGCTTTGTCGCGCCTACGACAATGACGGACTGGGCTATGTCCGTGCCGAAGGCGGGGCCGTCGTCATCTTGCGCCGCAGCGACACGGCCCTGATCGCTGGCGACCGCAGCTTTGGCCGTATCCTCGCCTCGGGTGTGAATTCGGGGGGGCGGACCAACGGCATTTCGCTTCCTTCCCAAGACGCCCAGGCACGGCTTCTGAGGTCGCTTTACGAGGGCAATAATATCGATCCCGACCGCCTTGCCTTCATAGAAGGGCATGGCACGGGAACGAAAGTCGGCGATCCGGCCGAAGTATGGGCGATAGGAACCGTCATCGGGGCGGCGAGGCGCGCACCGATTCCGATCGGTTCGATCAAGACCAATATAGGCCACACCGAGCCGGCTTCGGGGCTGTTTGGCCTGATGAAGGCAATGCTGGCGCTCGAACACAACTTCCTTCCGGCGTCGCTGCACTTCCAGACCCCGAACGAGGCCGTCGACTTCAACGCTCTCAATGTCCACGTCGCGGCGGAGCCGATCGAGCTTTTGCACTGCAAGCAGGCGCGCCTGGCGGGCGTCAATTCCTTCGGATTCGGCGGGACGAACGCGCATGTCATCATCAGCGATCCGCAGGCTGAACCCGAGAAGGTGAAGCCCGAGGCAAGCGGCAAGGTATTTTTCGCCAGTGCCCACACGGCATCGGCGCTGGAAGCCCTGCTCGACTCCTATCGCGCGTCCCTGAAAGTAGCAGGCCCCGCCGAAAGGCGATCGATCATCGCTGCCGCCGGAGCAGGCCGCCCATTTCTCAAGCATCGTTTCGTCGCCGTCGGCGACGACCCCGAGCTCATCGTCAAAGCAATAGAAGCGCGAGACCGCAATCGGAGCTTCAAGGAAGCGGTTCAAGCCGAGGCCGTCCACGACCAGGCAAGGATCGCATTTGTCTTCTCGGGCAATGGATCACAGTGGGCGGGCATGGCGGTCGACGCGTACCGGCGCGACACAGCGTTCCGCGACCGCTTTAACGTGATCCACGCGCTGTTCCAGGTGCACTCGCAGATCAACCTTGCCGATCTGCTGCTGGATAGCGAATTGGAGACAAAACTGGGCGACACCAAGATCGCGCAACCGCTGCTGTTCGCGACCCAGGCGGCGTTCGCCGATGTCCTGGCCTTTCTCGGCGTGAAGCCGCACGCCGTCTATGGCCATTCGGTGGGTGAAGTCGCGGCTGCCTATGTATCGGGCGCGATCTCGCTGGTGGACGCGGTTTGCGTGGTCGCCAAACGTTCCCACCACCAGGACCGGCTGGCCGGGCTGGGCGGAATGGCGGCGATCCAGCTCTCGCCGGAAGACGCGCTCGGGTTCCTTGGCCGGCACGGACTGGACGACATCACGATCGCCGCGGTTAATGCCGGAGGCTCCGTGTCGGTGTCCGGTCCGGTTGAGCAGATCGCGGCGCTGCGCGATATCCTGGCGGCGGAAAGGATCGTCGGCCAGATTCTCGACATCAATTACCCCTTCCACCATCGGCTGATCGAGAACGCCAAGGACGACTTCCTCGAGGACATGGCACAGATCGCTCTGCGGTCCACCCAGATCCCCTTCATTTCGACGGTTACCGGCGGCGTCTTGCCGGGCAACAGTCTCGACCCCGCCTATTGGTGGAGCAACCTTCGCGAACCCGTTTGCTTCCTGCAGGCGACGAATACCGCGATCGATCTCGGCTGCAGCCTGTTCGTCGAGATCGGACCTCGTCCGATCCTGACCTCCTACCTCCGCGACACATTCAAGAACCGCGCCGTTGCGGCCAAAGCCATTCCGTCGCTGTTGCGCGAGGACAACGCGGCCAACCCTGTCTCGACCGCCTTCGCGCGCATCCTGGCCAATGGCGGTGCCTTCGACCGTCGCAAGGCCTTCGGCCCGCGCAATGCGCGGATCAAACTGCCGCCGCTGCCGTTCGAGCCGGTCGACATGCGGCACGAGTTCACAAGCGACGCGATCGACCTGTTCGGAAGGATGGGGAAACCTTACACGCTGGCTGGCTGGCGCATCGATCTTTCGAGCGGAAGCTGGAAAAACCATGTCGACGCCCACTTGTTCCCGGACCTTGCGGAACACGTGGTGGACGGCAAGTCAATTCTTCCAGGCAGCGGGTTTCTCGACATTGCCTTTTCGGCCGCACGACAGTTCCTGTCTTCGGACCGGATTGAAATCTCGAATCTGGAGATACTGCGCCCGCTCGAACTGGCCGGGGGCCATCTGCGTGAGCTCTCGACTACAATGTCCGGCGATACCGGCAATATCGAAATCAGATCGCGCGACAGGCTGAGCGGCGACGACTGGACGCTGCATGCCATGGCGCGCGGCCGCAGGATTTCGGCCAGCCTGCCTGCGGCCATCGTGCCGGGCAAGCGCTTGGCCAGGGCCCCGATCAGCGGTACCGCGGCCTACGAAACCGCGCGGAATTTTGGTCTCGACTACGGCGCGACCTTCCAGCTTCTTCGCGAAGCGGTGCGGATCGGCGAGGACAGGATCGAAGCCGTGATCGATCCGCCGGCTGCGGCGCGCAATCCGTACGTCACCTACAGCCTGCATCCGGTGTCGGTGGATGCGGCCTTTCACGGGCTTGTCGCGGCATTCGGCGATATTTCCGGCGAAGTGCGAGGCGCGCCCTACATTCCCGTCCGGTTCGGATGTGCGCGCCTGTATCAGCCTGGCGTCATCATCAGACGCGCGATGATCCACATCGGACGCATGTCGGCCGGTTCCATCAAGGCGGACGTCACCTTCCTGAGCATCTCAGGCGACGTCGTTGCCACATTCGAAGACTGCCGCTTCAAGCGCACCTACCTGCATCAGCACAAGCCGCTCCGCGACGTGAGCTATCACCAGACGCTCATACCAAGCCGTGTGCCGCCGTTCCGCGCGACGCCGCTGGAGATCGAGAAGACGCCGTTGTTTCCCGAACCCGGCGAAGACCAGAGCGATGGCACATCGCAAATGTTGGAGGCGGCGGTCTATCGCGCCGGCTACGAGATTGCCCGCAAGGCAGGCCGAAATACCGGCATCCTTGCCGCCGCTCCGCTGCCAGGGGACGCGGCCTTGCAAAGTTTCCTCGCCAACTGCCTTTATCTTCTCGAGGAAGTGGGCCTTGCCAGTCGCCACGACGAGCATTGGACGATGGCGGCGGAGTGCTCCTTGCCAACGGTCCCGGAGATCCTGACCGCCATCTATCGCGACAGGCCGGACCGCATCGCCGAGATCGTGGCGGTGAACGAGGTGTATCTCGAAGCAATGAAGCGTCTCGACACGCTTCACGCGCCTTCGAACGGTCAGGCGCGACCAGATGCACCATCAGCCACGGTGAGCGTTCCTGGCGAAACCACCATCGAAAGCCTGCGGGTGCACTCTCCGGGCAGCGTGGCTCGGATACGCATGGCGACGGACGCATTGCGGTCGGCACTTCGCCGGAAAGGAGCAGCGCCGGTGCGGCGTGTCGTCGAACTCGGCACCGTATCGCGGTCGGTGACGGCTGCCTTCGCCCGCCTCGCGGCGGATGCCGGCGCGGCCTTCATTGCCGTGGAACCCCGTGAAGCCGAACGCGCCGAGCTGTCGATCGCGTTCGAAGCCGCGCCTCTGGCAACGGTCGCCCAGCCGTCGGACATTGCACGGTTTGGAACCGCGGACATCGTCTTCAGCGCGGCGGAAGATGCTTTCGGCTTGATGCGGGACGAGCACCCGCGCGGAGAAATCGCTTCGCTGTTCGGCCCGTCGACCCGCCTGCTCATATGCGCGCCGGCGCCGAGCGCCTTCGCCGACTTCGCCTTCGGTCTAGGCGATGGCTGGTTCGATCGCGGCAAGAGCGTCGAATTCCCGGTCGGCCGGCTGGCTTCGGCGGATGACTGGCATTTCCTGCTCAACCAACTTCCTCTGGACGATATTTATGTCGCTCGCCACGGGCTCGCCGACGGGCCGGTGATTTCGGTGGAGGCGTTCGGACGCGGCCCGTTCAAACAGCAAGCCGGGGCGCGGCAAGAGCAATCCGTTCTGGTAGTCCACGCTGGCGGAGCCGATTTCGATGCGGAACCGACGCCTCAATTCGCAGTGGCCCGCCTTGACGGCGATGCCGACAAGGATCGGGAGACCCTGGCCGCCGCCCTGACTGGCTTCGGCCACGCCGACGTGAACCTCATATATATCCCCGATGCAGTGTTCGGCGACGGGTCGGATTGGTTGAGAGCAAATCTGATGCGGCTCGCCATGATCGCGCGGACACTAAGCGCTCATGCGACGGCCGGAGCCGCCCGCACGGATGTCGGGAAGCGGCTCGCGGTCGTTCTCGGCACCGCGCAAGTGGAGCAAGGAGAAGCGGCAGCCCTCCACGCTGCCGCGAGCCATGCCGGACTGTGGGCCTTCATGCGCGTCCTGCGCAATGAGTGCGAAGCCATCGAGGCGCACATACTCGACCTTTCGGGGGCTTCGGACCGGGATTTGGCGGCCCAGGTCGAACGGACGCTTGCCCTGCTGGGCGCGGGAAGCGACAATCGCGAATGGGCGATCGATACTGACACCGGCAATGCGCTGGAAGTGCGCATCGTACCCGGTCCCATGAGCGAGGCGCAGGAAACCACGCGCGACTTCGTTGCGGCCACCGTCCGGCAGAGCGTTCCCTCGCATGTCGCATCCATTGCCTGGCAGGCCTGCGCGGCGGGCGAACCGGGGCCCGACGAGGTCCTGATCGAGGTCGCGGCGACCGGCCTCAATTTTCGTGACGTGATGTGGGCAATGGGCATGCTGCCGGAGGAAGCGCTCGAGGACGGCTTCGCCGGCCCGGCGATCGGCATGGAATGTGCCGGCCGTGTCGTGGCCGTCGGGACGAACGTCACGGAACTCGCCATTGGCAACATGGTCATGGCCGTGGCGCCGGCTGCGTTTTCGACCCATGTCCGTGTAAAGCAGTCCGGCGTTGCCCTGCTTCCTCGCGGCATCGATCCGGTCGCCGGCGCGACGCTGCCGGTCGCCTTTCTCACGGCCTATTATGCGATTGTCGAACTGGCGCGCATCCGCCCCGGCGAGACGATCCTCATTCACGGCGGCGCCGGCGGCGTTGGGCTGGCGGCATTGCAGGTCGCCAAAGCGAGAGGCGCCACGGTGATCGCGACCGCCGGATCGACCGAGAAGCGCCGGCTGCTCGAAACACTTGGCGCCGACCATGTGTTCAACTCGCGCACGCTGAACTTTGTCGAGGAGGTTCTCGCTGTCACGGATCAGGCCGGCGTCGACGTCGTGCTCAATTCGCTCTTCTCGGACGCGATGGAAAGAAGCCTGTCGCTGCTAAGGCCCTTCGGCCGCTTCCTCGAACTGGGCAAGCGCGACTTCTACGCCGACACGAAAATCGGACTACGGCCGTTTCGCCGCAACATAAGCTATTTCGGCATCGATGCCGACCAGTTGCTGAACACGCTGCCGGAACAAAGCGCGCGCCTGCTGGCGGAGCTTTCCGATCTGTTCGACCAGGGCAAGCTCACGCCCCTCCCCTATCGAGCCTTCCGGCACGACGAGATCGTCAGCGCGTTCCGCCTGATGCAGAGTTCCGGCCATATCGGCAAGATCGTCGTGAAGCCGCCCGTCGCCGGAGAGGACAGGGTGTTGACCGCTCCGCGCCAGGGCATGCGCGCCGATCCGGACGGCGTTCATCTCGTGCTTGGCGGAATTGGCGGCTTCGGACTGGCCGCCGCGCATTGGCTTGTGGAGAAGGGCGCGCGAAAGCTCGCCCTCTGCTCGCGGCGCGGCGTCGCCGATAGTGAAACCGGGCGAGCGATCGCCAGTTGGTCGGCGCGCGGCGTCACGACCACGCTCCATGCCTGCGACATTACGGACGAGGCGGCCGTTTCGAAGATGCTCACGGAGATCCGCGCCAATGGCCCCCTGAAGACGGTCATTCACGCGGCGATGGTGCTTGACGACGCGCTGATCGAGAACCTGACCGACGAACGCAATCCGCATCGTTGTCGAGCCGAAAGCCAAGGCGGCGGCAATCCTGGACCGGCTGACCAGGCAGGACGCAACTCGACCATTTCATTCTTTTTTCCTCCGCCACGACGCTCGTCGGCAATCCCGGACAGGCAAACTACGTGGCGGCGAACGGTTATCTCGAGGGCATCGCGCGGGCGCGGCGCCGCGTCGGGCTGCCGGCGCTCGCCGTCGGGTTCGGCGCGATTTCGGACACCGGCTTCATCGCCCGCGACAAGCAGGTCAACGAACTGCTGTCGAAGCGCATCGGCAACACCGGCATGACCGCCGGCCAGGCGCTCTCCTATGTCGATGACTATCTGTCGCGCGATCCGGGGACGGTCGGAGGCGGCAGCGGTCGCGATCGCCGAGATCGACATGAACATTGCCCGCCATCTTGAGACGGTTTCGGCGCCCCTGTTCGAGCTGGTCGCGCGCTCCTCCAAGGCCCAATCCCTGGGAAGCGACCGGGACAGGATCGACCTGGCGGCACTTGTGGAAGGCAAAAGCCCCGAGGAAGGCGAACTGATCATTTTCCAACTCGTTGCCACGGAAATCGCCGCGATCCTGCGGATGCCGGCAAGCGAGATTTCCCCGCTCAAGATGATAAGGGATGTCGGGCTGGACAGCCTTATGGCAATGGAGCTTGGCATGAACTTCCGTCAGAAAACCGGCTTCGAAATACCGCTTTCCGGCTTTGCTCAAAGTACCACCGTCGGGGACGTATCGCGCAAGCTCTATCTTAGGGTAGTAACCCAGCATGCGGACTTTGGGGGCGTTGAGGTAAAGGCCGCGAATGTCACCGCTGTCGATCAGTTGGCGAAGCGGCACAAGGCGCCTGTCAAGGCGGGCCTGCAGTGAGCGACCGTCCGAGTCAGGGGAAGCACCATTCCCGAGCGGTTCGAGAACAAGTCCTGACCTTCATGAAGGATCACGCGCGGCCGGCAACGCCAAGGAAGGCCGGCGGGCCGACCGTTCCGACTGAATCCAGGCCGGCAGCCGCCTTTATCGATCTGCCGGAATATAAGCAGATCATGGCGACCGCCGCGGCAGGCGACCAACTCGGCATGGACAACCCGTTCTTCCGCGAACATGCCGGCGCGCCAGGCGCCACTACGGTAGTGGACGGAAGGGAACTGATAAATTTCGCTTCCTACGACTATCTCGGATTGAACCGCCATGCGGAAGTGCTGGCTGCGGGCAAGCAGGCGATCGAACGTTACGGAATATCGGCTTCAGCCAGCCGTCTCGTCGCGGGAGAGCGGCCGGTCCACGGCGAACTCGAGGCGAAGCTCGCGAACTTCTACGGCGTCGATGCCGCGCTGGTCTTCGTCAGCGGATACCTCACCAACGTCACAACCATCGCAACGCTGTTGGGATCGGACGATCTCATCATCCACGACGAGTTCATTCACAACAGCGCCCTGACCGGAGCCAAGCTTTCCGGCGCGCACCGGCGCTTCTTCCGCCACAATGACGCCGAAGACCTCGAAAACGTCCTTCGCTCGGCGACCGGCCGCTATCGGCGAATTCTGGTAGTGGTCGAAGGCGTCTATTCGATGGACGGCGACGTCGCGGACCTGCGCAAGCTGATCGAATTGAAGGCGCGATACGGTTTCTGGTTGATGGTGGATGAGGCCCATGCGCTTGGCGTCATCGGCGAGACCGGCCGGGGCACGGCCGAATACTACAGGTGCAACCCGCGCGATGTCGATATCTGGATGGGTACGCTCTCCAAGACAACGGCAAGCTGCGGCGGCTACATTGCCGGCAGCGACGCGCTCATATTGCTGCTCAAGGGCCATGCCGGCGGCTTTGTCTACAGTGTCGGGCTCGCGCCGGCGCTAGCCGCCGCCGCCTGGACTTGCCTCGATCTGATCGACCGGGAACCGGAGCGGGTCGCGCGGATGCGCGACAACGGCCGCCTGTTCTTCACGCTGGCGCGCGATCGCGGCCTTGACACCGGGGTCGGCGTGGGCTGCTCGATCACTCCAGTCATTGTCGGCGACTCGCTGCGGGCGGCCCAACTTTCCAATGATCTGCTGGGGGCCGGCATCAACGTCATGCCGATCGTCCATCCGGCAGTACCCGAAGGACAGGCGCGGCTGCGCTTCTTCATCACCAGCGAACATACGCGCGAGCAGATGGAATACGCGGTCGCCAAGACCGCGGAGAAACTGGAGGCGCTCGCCAGGCGCAATTTCGGTATCGGTTCCGTCGACATCGAGGCCGTGCTGCGGCGAATGGCGGCTGAATTCTAAGCAGACTTGCGTGGCTTCGCCCACGCTTCGCCTGCTTAGCCACTTGTTTTGTCGCAGGTCTCTGTCGGAAACCGTGGCACAGTTTTCCGGAACCTGCCTAGTTTTAGAACAACGCGCCGGCGGTCGGCGGTCTCACGAGAGAGCGCCGGGCGGGGTGCCTGCGTGGCGGGACCGCCACGAAGCCGCCCGGCTCGTTCACCGTGCCCTCATGCAGCCGCCGGGCGATGGCCGCGGCACCCGCTTGCGACCCTGCCCAGGAATAGAAGTTTCCCCGAACGTGGAGCGTCGCCACCATCAGACGCAGAAAGGCGTCGACAAGCACGGGATCGGGTAGGCTGGCTTCCCGCCAGAAGCGGTCAAGCGGCAGGCTCTCGGTCAAGCCGGCAATATCGTAGACAGCTATACCCAGGGTCTTCACCGGACGGCCACGCTGGAGACCGACAATTCCAGCGGTGGAATTTATGGTGACTATCCCGGCTGATCGCGCCACCATTCGGCTGAGGTTGCCACCGTCAAGGAGATGAACGCGGTCCGCGACGCCATGGCGTTGCGCCTGCGTCCGTATCTGTTTCGCCCAGTTGGTCAGCCCATTGTCGCGCGGATGGACCTTTATCAGCAATTGCGTTGTTGCGGCGGCATTTGCCGCGAAGGAAGCTATCACCAGAGCGATGGCCTCGAATTGACTGGCAAATGCCGAGTAGGCGCGGATCTGATAGTCTGTTTCCAATTGAAGCGGAAAGATGAAGTAGGGGTCTTCCGCGTGGACAACCTGCCTGATTGTCTTTCCTCGCCGCCACTTCCGCGCCGGGCCCTTCAGAAAACGTCCAATCCAGCCGGCATACTCCGCCAGGGGATGGAAGATCGCGTGCCAGCGGTAGTGGGGAAAAAAGAACCACAGGAACACGTTGGGCAGATTGAACAGCAGATCGTAAGCCGCTTCCGCCGCGAATCTCTGCTTGTAGCGCGCCTTGAAATCCGGTTCGGGAAGCCCGGACGCTGCTTCCACGATAGTTTCGGGATCCGACGGAAAATGCGAGTTGTAGCCGCTGCCACTCCTCTCGAGCCTGATCCAATCCGGGCGAAGATACCCCATCTCCACCGCGTAGACCGGAATTCCGCGCGCCTTCGCGGCAGCGATTGCCGCGGCATGGTGGGGCCGCTGTTCGCCAAGCAGAACCACGCCGCTCACACCTTCCCGATCCAATAGCGAGGAGATGAAGGCCGGCCAGCGGTCGATATCCCCCCGATAGTTGACGGCACCGCTGCGGCGCCAGAATATCCAGTCGCCCGGGCACAGGTTCACTCGCACGCAGCGATGGCCAAGTTCCCGCAGATGATCGGCTATCCGGACGAAGAGCGGCGAAGCCGGTCCCTGCAGAAAAAGAAATGTCCGCCGCGCTGCGTCGGCGGGCTTCATCGCGCTCCTCCGCCCGGCACCGCCAGCAGTTCCTCAAGTCCCGCATGTGCGACCGTGTCCGCGATGATGTCCCACGGCGCTTTCTCGGCGGGCCGCGGCGACGGCACCGCGCACGCCGCGGCGCGCGACATCGGCACGATCAGGTACTCTGTCCTGGGGTCGGGAAAAGGATCGGCGAAGGACTTCAGGATTGGGGCGTGATCGCCGTAGAAGGCGAGCCAGACCGGTCGGTCGAGCCGGTCAAGCTCGTCGGCCAGATAGCCGAGCGCGGCGTCGGAACGCTGGAGAATGGCGAGATAGATATCGACCGGATCGACGGCGTCACCATGGCGGCCCGGATACCACGGTCCATGATTTTCCATCGACGCGGCAAACAGGAACTGCCCCTTTCCGCTCCCGTCGCCCCGACAGAACTCAAGCAGCCGCTTCGACAGGGTCAGGTCCGAAACATAGGGACCCTCGCGCTCACGATCATGATCGAAGGCGTCCAGCATGGTAAGCGTCTCGAAGCCGAGCGCCGGCATGGCGCGGTCACGCGAAAAGAACCGGGGGTCGTAAGGGTGGACAAATTGTGTGTTCCAGCCCGCCGCGCGGAAGCGGTTCGGCCACGCGATGCCGGCATAGGCGGCGGCACGCAGATAGGGATGGGAGGCGTCCGGCCCAAGCCGGTGAGGAGGCAGGCCGGAGATCACCGAGAATTCGGTGCGCAGCGTATAACCGCCTTCGAATATGCTCGACATGCGGCCCCATTCGACAGCGCGCCGGCGCAAACGATCCAGGTTGGGCAGGTAAAGCTGCTCCATCCCGAAGTGGCGCATGTCCATGAAGGACTCAGATTGCCAGACGACCAGCAAAGGTTTGCCTTCGTGCGCGATGCAGGGCGCGCGAGGCTTGGAACATTCGGCTGCGGCGGGTCGAAGAGGTAGCGGTGGCCGCCGCTTGCCAAGCCAGGCAAGGAAGCCGTAGAGCACCGCGGCGCAAGTGCCCAGTCGCGCCGTCAGCACCTTGATGTCGTCGCCGCCGACCGCCGTCGCCGCCAGGTTGGACAGCGCCTGCCGCGCGTGCTGGTCGAACAGAAGCAGCCAGGGCGTGGCCGCGACGATGATCATGGCGGGAATCGCCAGGGAGCGTGCATGATCGGGCAGGATCGGCGGTTCGAAAATCATGAAGAGCGTCGAGGCACCGAAAACATAGACAAATGCTACGATCCAGAAACCAAAGCTCAGCCAAGTCGCTCTAAACATTTCTTTGTGGCGGAAGACAAGAAAAGCCAGTGCTATGTCCGAAAAAACCAACGGCTCGCGAATAAACTCGAATTTGGCGCGCGAGATCACGGTGAAGATTGCAAAAGTACTGACGGTGGCCCCTAGCGTGTAGATCGGGCGCCACGAGATAGCAAAAAAAACACTGAACACCAGCAACACGACGGGAATCCGTCCAAGGAAGTCGGTGGCAAGCGCTCCGCCGGGGCGGCTCGCCCTCCGGATCTTGGCGGGGATGGCGAAGCGGTCGACGACACCCGTTACCACAAGGGCGACGACAAGGGACGTCGCCAGAAGTGCCAGATGGTCCCCGAAGAATGCCAAGTTCAAGTCGTTCCCTGTCGCGACCCCGATCGAACCATCGCGGCCTGCTGCGTAACGGAACGGCTCGACCCCCTCCGGTATTGCGGCCGGCGCCCGCGTGATCGCAATTTTTTCGCCGCATATCAAGGTGACGGATGCCGATATCAGGTAACCATAGGTAACCGTATGGTCCGCCCCCGCAATGAATTGTTGACCTTGGTTGCTCGTGCTAACCACGCGCGGCGGGGACAGACATGGCGCATATCATCATCACCGGGGGATCGAGCGGCATCGGCGCCGCGCTGGCCGAAGCCAGCGCGGCGCGCGGCGATGATGTGTCCGTGATTGCCCGGACCGAAGTTCCTCTGCTCGCGCGCCTTCGAGACCTCCAGGCGCGATTCGGCGCGGCCGCGCGCTTCCATGCGGAAATCGCCGACATCGGCGATGGCCGGGCGATAGCGGCCGCAATCGCAAGCTGCGAGGCAGCACTCGGGCCATGCGGAACACTGATCACGTCGGCCGGTATCGTCGTTCCCGGCACGTTCGAGAGCCAACCGCCGGAGATATTCGAACGCCAGATCCAGACCAATTTCCTCGGCACGGTCAATGCCGTGCGCGCGGTCTATCCCGGCATGAAGTCCCGGCGAAACGGCAACATCCTGATGCTGGGTTCCGGCGCGGGATTGATCGGCATTTTCGGCTACACCGCGTATTGCGCGTCGAAATATGCGGTCGCCGGCTTTGCCGAAGCGTTGAGGTCCGAAGCGCGCCCGTTCGGCATAACGGTGTCGATCTGCTTTCCGCCCGATACTCAAACGCCGCAACTGGACGCGGAGCGGCCCTTGCGGCCGCCGGAGGCGCGCGCGACCATCCGGACCGGCGGCCTGCGGAGCGCCGAAGCGGTGGCGCGGACGGCACTTGCCGGGCTCGATCGAAAGCAGTTCGCGATCTACCCCGGCGTTCAGATGAAGATGCTCGGCATGTTCGGATCGGTTGCGATGCCCTTCCTGCGGCCATGGTTCGATCGCAAAATCGCGACTGTGCACGCCACATCCCGTCGCGGCGATTGATACTCCGGCGCCGGGGCAGTGCTGCCGGAGTATCTGCCTAAATCGCGGCGTCACACGGCATCAGGCGGAATCAGGCGGAATCACGCCTTTGCGGAAGGCGAAAACGCCATAGAAGCGGCGTTCCGCCGTCTGGATGACGCAATAGGCCTGCTTGGCGCGCTCATAGAAGGCGAAGCGCTCGATCGAAACCATCGGCCAGGATTTTGCCTCCGCGGCGTCGATCACCGCTTGCACCTCTTGCTGCACCGGGGGAATTTCGTCCGGATCACCGACGACTTCCATTCGGGCCGCCGCGTCGTCGACAAAGGTATCCAGGGGATAGACGGACAGCACCGCCCTCGCGACCTCGGCGGCGCTGGCGTCGATCCTCAGCAATCTGCCGAGCGTCGTCTGGCGCGCCACCGAATCCGACGGAAAGTTCGTATCGGCTATGATCACATCATCGCCGTGCCCCATCGCCCTCAACGCATAGAGCACGTCCGCGTTGAGAAGCGGGTTGATTCCCTTCAGCATTAAATTCCTCCGACTGAATGTTCCGGGAGGACAGCGATCCGTCCCTGGAGCCGCTCGCCCCTGCGCCGGCCGAACAAATGGACGCATTCGGTGCGTGGACGCAAGACAAGACTGTCCCCGTTTGAAACTATGCCGGTAGCGCACCCAGACCACGATTTCGCGCTTGCCGAAACGCAGGAACACAATCCTCTCCGAACCTGCGGGCTCGACCAACCTGGAATGGGCTTCAAGCCCGATCCGCGCCACATATCTTGCGAATGCCTAGCCATAGAAAATGCCTGTCCGACGCTTGGGCGTACTTTTGGTCGTACCGGTCTATGCTAATCTCTCGAATTCCAGATGCGTGAGATTCAGGAAATGTCGGCCCGGCCGACCTCCGGCTTTCGGATCACCGGCCAGGCGTGCAGCCTTTCCGATTGCCGAAAGACAACAACTCGCATGATGGCGGACAAGGAGGCGAGCAGCGCATGAAGGTTCGGCATTTCGACAGGATCGGCAATGGCGGTCTGGAGTTCACCGAGCTTGGCTTCGGCACGGCGCCGCTCGGCAATCTCTTCCGCGCGGTCTGCGAAGAGGATGCGCAGGCGGTTCTGGAGGCGGCGTGGCATGGCGGAGTTCGATACTACGACACCGCGCCGCTCTACGGCCTCGGTCTTGCCGAAACGCGGCTCAATCCCTTCCTGCGCGGCCAATCCCGCGACGACTATGTGCTCTCCACCAAGGTCGGCCGCTTGCTTCAGGTCTGCCCGCCGGACCAGCGCACGGGGATCGGAAAATTCTTCGACACGCCGTCGCGGCGCGAGGTCTATGACTACAGCCATGACGGCGTGATGCGCTCCTTCGAAGCCTCGCTGGAGCGGCTTGGCATCGACCGGATCGACATTCTGTTCGTGCACGACCTCGATGTTTTCACCCATGGCAGCCCGGCGGCAGCGGATGCTCGCATCGAGGAGTTCATGCGCTCGGGCTACGGCGCGATGATGGCCTTGCGCGACCAGGGCGTGGTCAAGGCGATCGGCGCCGGAATCAATGAATGGCAGCGGGCGGCGACGCTCGCCGAACGCGGCGACTTCGACCTTTTCCTGCTTGCCGGACGCTATACGCTTCTCGAACAGGACGCACTGGACAGTTTCCTGCCGCTTTGCCAGAAGCGCGGCATCGGCATCGTGCTCGGAGGACCCTACAATTCCGGCATCCTGGCAACCGGCGCCAAGCCCGGCGCGTTCTATAACTATTCGGAGGCGCCGCAAGACATTCTCGACCGCGTAAGCCGGATCGAAGCTGTCTGCTCGCGGCATGGCGTGCGGCTGATCGAGGCGGCGCTGAGGTTTCCCCTCGCGCACCCCTCGGTCGTGTCGGTCATCCCCGGCGGCCAGCGGGTGGCCGAAGTGGAGAGCAACCGCGCCCTGCTCGACGCCGGCATTCCGGCGGCGCTTTGGGAGGAACTGAAGTCCGAGGGACTGATGCGCCCGGACGCGCCGACAGGCTGAAGGCCAAGCGCGCACTGGCCGGCGCGACGGCCGCGATGTAAGAAGGGGGCCGCAGCATCCAGCCGGAGGTTCCATGCGGGCCGTTTTCGTTCAGCTTCAATGCGTTCCAGGCAAAACCTACGAGGTCGCCGATTCCCTGTACGAGCGCGAGGTGGTGTCGGAACTCTATTCCACGAGCGGCGATTACGACCTGTTGATGAAGGTCTATGTCGAGGACGATGTCGATATCGGCAAATTCATCAACGAGAACATCGCCAACGTGCCCGGCATCGTGCGCTCGCTCACGACGCTGACCTTCAAGGCGTTTTGATCGGGCGGATCTCCCTTGCGCCACGCTCGGCCCTGCGTGCCGCGACCTGCCGCATGGCGGCGACACGCCGGCGATGGACCTCGTTGCGCATGGCCATCATATGCAGGGCGGCAAACAAGACGGTAAACCCCCCGGCCATAACCAGCAGGGGCAAAAGCAGGCTGGGGTGGATGGTCGGTCCGCCCAGGCGGATCACCGACGCCGGCTGGTGCAGGGTATTCCACCAGTCCACCGAGAATTTGATGATTGGAATATTGATAAAGCCGACCAGCGTCATGATCGCCGCGGCGCGGGCCGAACGCGACGGGATCATCGAGCGCGCGTGTCAGCGAGATAACCCCGAGATACATAAGCAACAGCACGAAGACCGAGGTCAGGCGGCCGTCCCATACCCACCAGGTTCCCCACATCGGTTTGCCCCAGATCGAGCCGGTAATGAGCGCGAGCGCGGTGAACACCGCACCGACCGGCGCCGCCGATTTCAGCGCAACGTCGGCGAGCGGGTGTCGCCAGACCAATGTGCCCAGAGCGCAAACCGCCATCAGCGAGTAGCACAGCATCGAGAGCCAGGCGAACGGCACGTGGATATACAGGATGCGCACCGTAATGCCCATCTGATAGTCTTCCGGAGCGGTAAAGGAGAGATAGAGGCCTAAGGCGAGGATGACCGCCGAACCGCCCGCCAACCACGGAACGAGACGATCGGCCAGCGCCAGAAAGCGTGTCGGATTGGCAAGGTCCGCCCATCGCCCGGTGCGGGAAGCCGTCTGGTCGCGGGTGCTGAGTTCGCTCATCCGGCCTTCATAAACCGGCTCGCCGGCCGCCGCAACGCGACCGTAAGACCCTGGCGGGATTTATGCCCGGGCTGGCCGCTGGGCCGGTACAGCAATTGCATGCGGGCGCATCGACCCCAGCGAGCCGGCATTCAACGCGAGCGTCGGTTCTATGCCGCCTTCTCATGCACGGAAATGCGGCTGAGGCGGCGGACCTCCTCATCCGACAACAGCCCTCCGGCGCGAAGCAGCCCCGCGAAACGGCCGTTGGTAGCCGAAAGCTCGGCAAAGCCGCCCCTTTCGATCACGCGGCCCTTATCCATGAAGATGACCAGGTCGGCGTCGCGGACCGTCGTGAGGCGGTGCGCGATAATGAAGGTCGTGCGGCCCTTGCGCAGGCCGTCGATCGCGTCCTTGACGCGTGCCTCGGTCTCGACGTCGAGCGCGCTGGTCGCCTCGTCGAGCACGAGGATCGGAGCATTCTTCAGGATCGCGCGGGCGATGGCCACGCGCTGGCGCTCGCCACCCGAAAGCTGGCTGCCGCGCTCTCCGACGCGCGTATCGTAGCCCGCGCTCTTGGACAGGATGAACTCCTGCGCGGCGGCGGCCTCGGCGGCGGCATGGACTTCGGCGTTGCGCGCGCCATCCCGGCCGATACGGATATTCTCCTCGATCGAGCGGTCGAAAAGGCCGGCGTCCTGGAAGACGGCGGCGATCGACTGGCGCAGCGAATGCTTCGTGACGGTGCGGGTATCCACGCCATCTATCAGAATCCGACCGTGCCTCGGCGTATGCACCCGCTGCAGGAGGTTGATCAGCGTCGTCTTGCCGGCGCCGGTCGGGCCGACGATTGCGACGGTCTGACCGGCCCTTACCTCGAAACGACACATCTTCAAGACCCTCGCCCGTATCGGGAAAGGCAAAGCTGACATTCTCGAAGCGAACATTGCCGGAGACGTTTGTCAGTTCGTCGAGACCTTGGGGCTCGGCAACCTCGGACGAGGCGTCCTCAACCGCATAAAACGCTTCCAGTTTGGCGCGCGCCTCGAAGATTTGATTCACAAAGGCCGAAAGCTGGTCGAGGCGGCTGATCAGCAGGGTCGCAAAGCCGGTGAACACAACAATGTCGCCGATGCGCAAATGGCCGGCCGATACCAGCAGAGCACCGATGATCAGCACGACCATCATCGAGACGGTGGAAGCCAGACGATGCAGCGCGCTGGCCAGCGCCCACCAGTCGAGCACCGGGAACTGCGCGTCGAGCAGGCGGCGCGTGTAATCGCGCAGCGCTTCGGTCTCCTGCGCTACCCGATTGTAGCTTTGCAGCACGGACACGTTGCTGACGGTATCGGTGACGTGCGAGAAGACCTCATGATAGTGCCGCTCGACATTTGCCTGGCCAGCCCTGGTCTTTTGCATCACCAAACGTCCGATCGCGACATAGAGCACGCCGAGCATGAGCAGCACCAGCGACATGCGCAGGTCCATGGAGATCGCAGTCGGGATGAGCAGGAGCAGCGCCACCGCAGTCGACAGATGCGTGCGCATGAATTCCAGCCAAAGGCCGAACAAGGTCTCAACCGCACGGAGCAGCGTATGCAATGCGTTGGAAGTGCCACGCTTCTGGTGCCACGAGAGCGGCATGGAGATGACGCGCTCGAAGGACTCGCAAAGCACGGCGACGCGGCGGGCATGCGCCAGCCGATCGGCGCCCCGCGCCACGAGAACGAAAGCGATGATGTTGAAGACTCCGAGGCCGACCCAAAGGGCCAGGGAATCCACCAGGTCGTCCTTTTCGGCGATCGCGTCGATGATCTGTCCGAACAGGACCGGCTCGGCGATCATAACCATGCCGAGCGCGACATTTGCCGCGCAGATCAGGGCCACCTTCTGCCTTTCGGCAGCGAGATACCGCAGTGCTCGCCAGTAGACCTCAAACAAAGACACGCCAGTCCCTCATGCGCCGGTTATTGTGCACTGCAGCAATTTGACAGAAGTAGCGACAACGCCGCCGTACTTCAATGTCCCCAAACATGCCGGGTTCCGAAATATCGAACAAAAGATCACAACAGGCCGATATCCGCCGTGATCGGATAACGGTTTGAGATTTAAAGAAAAAAGGCGACGTTGCGGCAAAATCATGGCGATCGCCCTTTAATTCGTGAAGCTAACCGACCGTATCCCTCAAAGGTGTGACGATTGTACGGCCACTGCCGTCGGTTCGGCCAAGATCGGAACGATTTTCCGGCCAGTTTTGTGCCGTTCACCTCTACAGCAACCTCTGCGTCGCCCGCTCCGCGCGAAACCTGAATGCGATATATTTCGCCCGACAGCTTGAGCGTGGCGGAATAGCCGCCCCATGTGGATGGAAGCGCGGGGTCGATGATGATTTCGTCACCTTTGCGCCGGATGCCGAGTATCGCCTCGACGGCAGCGCGATAAAGCCAGCCGGCCGAGCCCGTGTACCAGGTCCAGCCGCCGCGCCCGCCCTTGTCGGCCCCCGAATAGATGTCGGCGGCCACGACATAAGGCTCGACCCGGTAGCGCTCGGCGGCGGCTTCATCCGCCGCGTGCGTCACCGGGTTGAGCATATTAAAGCAGCGCCAGGCATCGTCGACGCGCCCCATCCGCGCCAAAGCGATGACGAACCAGGTCGAGGCGTGCGTGTACTGGCCGCCATTTTCGCGCACACCGGGCGGATAGCTCTTTATGTAGCCAGGCTCGTTGCTGGTTTGCGAGAACGGAGGCGTGAACAGCTTGATGATGCCGAGTTCCGGGTCGACGAGGCGCGCGAAAGCCGAGTCCATCGCCATTTGGGAGCGCTCGGGATCGCCGCCGGCCAGAACGCTCCAGGATTGGGCTATCGAGTCGATCTGGCACTCGTCGGACAGGTGCGAGCCGAGCGGCGTGCCGTCATCGTAGCTGCCCCGGCGATACCATTCGCCATCCCAGGCCGACTCCTCCAGGGCGCTTTTCAGCGACTTGGCATGAGCCTCCCATTTCTGGGCGTGGGCGTTGTCGCCACGCTTGCGCGCAAACGGGATGAAATCACCGAGGGTCTTGAGCAGGAACCAGCCGAGCCAGACGCTTTCGCCCTTGCCGTGCTCGCCTACCCGGTTCATGCCGTCGTTCCAATCGCCGCCGAGGATCAACGGCAAACCGCTCCGCGCCGACCGCTGAATGGCGAGATCGAGGGCGCGCGCGCAGTGTTCGTATAGCGTGGCGGACTCGCGCGTCGGCTCGGGGGTGAAGAAGGCATCGTGCTCGCCTTCCTTCAGAACCTGACCGGAGATGAACGGGACCTTCCTGTCGAGGATCGACGTATCGCCCGTCACGCCGACGAAGTGGGCCGAAGCGTAGGCGAGCCATACGACATCGTCGGAGATCATGGTGCGAACGCCGGCGCCCGTGCGCGGCAGCCACCAATGCTGGACATCGCCTTCCGGGAATTGCCTGCCGGCGGCATTGAGGATCTGCTGTTCGGCGAGCTTCGGATCGTGCAGCAGGAACGCCAGCGTATCCTGCAACTGGTCGCGGAAGCCGAAGGCGCCGCTCGCCTGGTAAAAGGCAGAGCGCGCCCGGATGCGGCAAGCGATGCTCTGATAGGGCAGCCAGTTGTTGACCATCGCGTCGAACGAGGTTTCCGGCGTCTCGACCTGCAATGTATCGAGGAAGCCGCGCCAAACATCCTCGTTCTCCGCGAGCCGCTGATCGAAATCCCTTGCGCGATGGCGTTCCACAAGCGCGCTTGCCTCTTCGCCGGAGGCCGCGTCGCCCATCAGCCAAAGAAGGCTTTCGTCACCGCCCGGAGCGATCTCGATCTCGCGCGCCAGTGCGGCGCATGGATCGACACCGGCTTCAACCCTGCCGGACAGGGCGTTCCCGGCCATGACGGCCGCCGGCCATAGGACCGAGCCCTCGGAGCCGAGAAATTCGGAGCGATCCGTCGTGACCGACTGTGTGCCGGAATCGCTCGCGAAGAAGGCGACGCGATCGGAAAAATCCAGGCTGTACGGATTGCGCGCCAACAGCGCGCCGGTCTTTTGGTCCAGGGAAGGCACGATGTTCGGCGCCGTGCGCGGGCGATAGTTGCCAAGCATCCATTCGGCATAGCCATAGATGGTGAGCTTCGCCGGCAACGGGCCCGTGTTGCGGATTCTCAATCGGGAAACCTTCACCGGATCCTGGGCATCCACCAATTGGGTCAGTTCGAGCTGCAGCGTGCCGCGCCGCGCCGCAAACGTGCTGACACCCTGGCCGTGACGGGCCTCGTATGTCACCGCCGTGTCGCGCGCGACAGCCGCGAAGGGCGAGAACACCTTTCGGCTGGCGTGGTCGAAAACGTAGAACGCCTCGCCGGGCCGGTTCGACACGGGATCGTTGGTCCAGGGCGTCAGCTGGAAGTCGCGGCTGTTGCGGCTCCAGGTGAAGGAGGCTCCCTCGGCCGATACGTGGAAGCCGAACGACGAATTGGCGATCACATTGATCCAGGGCTGCGGCGTGCAGCGGCCGCCGGCGAGCCGTACCACATAGTCGCGGCCGCCATTGGCGAAGCCGCCGAAGCCATTCCAATGCGCGAGTCCCGACCCGTCGGCGGCACCAGCGGACCGTTCCGCCGCCCGCGGCGGCACCGGCGCGGTCGGCGCGGAGGTCCCACCCTCGACCGAAATGCGCGCGGCTTCGCGGGTCTGGACGGCAGCCGCCTCCGCGCGCTCGACCTGGTCGAACACAGTGCCGTTGCGTGTGTGCAGAACGATGCGGGCCACCGCCAGCAGCGTGCGGTAGGACTCCTCGTCCATCAGGTCCCGGCGCACGGCAAAGATGTGCTGGCGCGGACCGAGCTCGGAGCCGCGCAGCCGGCTGTTCTCGCAGAGCGACTCAATCGCCTGCTGCAGATCCTGCACATAGGAGGCGGCCTGTTCGTTGACGATCACGAGATCGGCCAACAGCCCCCTCGCCCTCATATACTCCTGGTAACGAAGCGCCTGGGCGACGATTTCCAAATCGGCGACATCGCCGATCCTCACGGCGAATATCGGAAAGTCGCCGGAAATCGCCATCGGCCACAGAGCCGACTGCTTGCCGAGGCCCGCTGCGATGCTCTCGGGGGCGGCGCGCAGATGCGGATCGGCATAGATCAGATAGCGCGCGAGCCTCTGCACATTAGCGGCATCAGCCAGGCTCATTCCCATATGGCGGGTCTGGACCTGCGAGCGGGTCCACGACAGCATCGCCTGCCGCGCAAAGCTTTCGGGATGGTCGAGCAAGGCCACAACCGCGTCGATCTCCCCGCGATTGGCGCCGACGACGGTCCAGAAGGTCAGCCGCACTTTCTTGTTGGCGGGCACGCGGACGCGGCGCCGAAGCGACATGACGGGATCGAGCACGAAGCCGTCGCTTCCGCCGAGCTTGGCACCGCGATCGAAGGCCGCCGGGTCGGCGATCGTGCGGCCACGGCCTATGAAGGCCCGGCGGTCGGTTTCAGCCTCCGTATCCCGCTCGACACCGGAAGCGTCGGTGACGAAATGCGCCATCTCGATATCCGGATCTCCGGCCGAGCGCTTGCGCCGCCGCGCGAAGATCACTTTGCGGCTGGGCGCAATCTCGGTTTCGACGAACATTTTGGAGAATGCCGGGTGGGCGGCGTCATCCAGTTCGGGGGCGAGCACCAGCTCGGCGAAGGAAGTCACCTCGATGTGGCGGTCGACATCCCCGTCATTGTGCAGCGTGACACGCCGGCCCTCGCCATTGCCTTCCGAAACGACAATGCACTCCACCTCCGAGCGCATCGTGCCGACCGTCTTGGTGAACGTCGCCTTGTCGTCGGTGAAGTGGGCAAGGCAGCGTTCGCCTTCCGCGCGCCGCGGCTCCACCGTCGCGGACCACCACTCGCTGGTGGCGACGTCCCGCAGGAAGACGAAGGTGCCGTCACGGTCCTCGGAAGGATCGCCGCGCCAACGCGTGACCGCGAACTCGTTCCATCGGCTGTAGCCCGTCCCGGTGGCCGAGACCATCACGGAATAGCGGCCGTTCGACATGAGGTTGGTCGAGCGCAACGCGTGCGACGGGTTCAGGACCGTGCGGTCGTCGTTGCTGGTTTCATCCTTCTCGACGCTGGCCTGATCGTCGACCTCGGTGCGTACGGTGGCAACGGGAATATGGCGCGGCGCCTTTTCCTGCAGCAGCAGTTCGGCCGCCTCGATCACCGGATCGCTATGAAACCGGTCGCGCATCCTGCCTTCGAATATGGCGTTGGCCACCGCCACGATCGACATGCCCTGATGATGCGCCATGTAGTTAAAGACGACGGCATGGTCCGTGCCTTCCGGCACGCGCTGCGGCGTGAAATCGACGGCATCGTGGTACCCGTAGCGGCCGAGCGCTCCCATCGCCTTCAGCCGCTCAAGGTTGCGGACCGCCTCGGCGGGCATGAACTGGGCCGCGAGCACCGTCGCATAAGGCGCGATCACCGTGTTCTGGGCGAGGCCGCGCTTCAGGCCAAGTCCGGGAACGCCGAAATTCGTATACTGGTAGGTCATCTCGCGGTCGCGCGCATTGTAGGCGGCCTCCGAAATGCCCCACGGAATGCGCTTGGAGCGGCCGTACTGAATCTGGCGGTGGACGATCAGCTTGTTGGTCTGGTTGAGGATGCCGCCCTGCGGCTCCTTCATCACCAGCGGCGGCATCAGGTATTCGAACATCGAACCCGACCAGGACAGCAGCGCTCCCTTGAACCCGATCTCGACGATCGGCCGGCCCAGACGGAACCAATGTTCGGTCTGGATGTCGCCCTTTGCGATGGCGAAAAGACTTGTCAGGCGCGCTTCCGATGCGATCAGGTCGTAGCAGCTCTCATCGAGCTGGTGCTGTTCCACCCGGTAGCCGATCGACAGCAGCTTGCGATCCTGCCGCAGCAGGAAGGAGAAGTTCATTTCGAAGGCGAATTTGCGCGTACGTTCGCGCAGTTCCAGAAGCTTGAGCCGCAGCGCCTCGACGCTCTCGTCGTCGCTATGCGCGTCGTGGACATGCGCCTCGCAGGTCGCCTGCAGCTTTTCCGCCCAGTCGGCCAGAATCTCGCTTCGTTCCGAGTTGACCTCGGCGTGCATGGCCCCCGCCAGCTTGCGGATTTCGCCGGCAAGCACGCTGAGGTTGATGGTCCGGATCGAGGCCATTTCGGGCTGGCCCTTGATCGTGTCGACGGCACGGCGCACGCCCTCGATACGGTCGCGCAGGCGCTGACGCAGCGGCCGCAATTGCCGCCGGTCGTCCGGCAGTTCATCCAGACTCTCCTCAAGAATCGTGACGGTGTCGAGCAGACCGTCAAACTCGCCCTGAAGATGCACGGATGGCGCCTCGGCCCACTCGGCGCAGGCCGCCGCGACGGCGATCAGATGGCCGGCAAGGTTGCCGCTGTCGACGCTTGAAACATAAAGCGGGTGGAGAGGCGCCAGTGTCTTGGTTTCATACCAGTTGTAAAGATGCCCCTTGAAGCGCTCCATGCGGTCCAGCGTCGTCATCGTCTGGTCGAGCCGCGCGACGGCTTCCGACAGGCTGATCCAGCCGAAGTCGCGCGCCGACACGATGGACAGGAAGTAGACGCCGATATTGGTCGGCGACGTGCGCGGCGCCACCACCGGCAGCGGCGTCTCCTGAAAATTGTCGGGCGGCAGCATATTATGGTCGCCCGTGACATGGGCCTCGAAATAGGCCCAGGTGCGGCGCGCCACGACGCGCAGCGCCTTGCGGTCGGATTGCGACACGCGCAAATGGTCCTCGGTCTCGGCCGAGCGGCTGATCAGCCAGGCAAAAGCCGGCGATCCCGCCCAGAAGATGGCGAAGAAGAAGGCGACAAACGCGCCGGTCGAGTCGGCCAGCACCGGAATGATCGAGGCCGATCGAGGCAATCACCACCGCGCCGTACATCATGCTGTAATAGGAGATCAGACGTGTTGCCGCCGGACTTGTGTGCCTGCGAGGCGGTGCGCCACTCCAGCAGATGCTTGCGGCTGACAAAAAGCCGGTACAGCGTGCGGATGATGGCATCCGCCATCATCCACGCCGTATGGGCCATCAGCACGACTTTCAATGCCACCATGGCGGTGCCGAAGACGGCGTCGCGGAACAAGGCATTGAAGTGGCCGCGCGCCGTCATGTCGGCGCTCTTCGGAAGGATGCCGTCGACGATGTCGAAAGTCGGCGCCATGAACAGGCTGAGGATCAGAAGGGCCTGCCATTGCGCGGCCTGCGTGAAAGGCAGCAGCGCCCATCCGGCAATCGCGGCCATCACCCAGAAGATCGGCGTAATCGAACGGCGAAGATTGTCCACCATCTTCCAGCGCGACAATGCCGGAACGCCGGACGCCGGATCGAGGATATAGCGCAGCAACTGCCAGTCGCCGCGCGCCCAGCGATGCTGGCGTGACGCATCGACGGAATAGCGGGTCGGATAGTCCTCGACCACCTCGACATCGGTGACGAGCGCGCAGCGGCTGTAGGAGCCTTCGAGCAGATCATGGCTCAGCACCGTATTCTCGGGGATGCGTCCGCGCAGCGCCGTCTCAAGGGCATCGATGTGGTAGAGCCCCTTGCCGGTGAAGCTGCCCTCGCCGAATACGTCCTGGTAGAGGTCGGAGACGGTGAAGACGTAAGGATCAAGGCCGCGGTTGGCCGAGAAGACGCGCTGGAAGAAGGACGCCTCGTCTCCGGTCGTCAGCGAGGCGGTGACGCGCGGTTGCAGTATCGAATAGCCATGCTTGATCTTGCCGGTCGCGGCGTCGATCTCCGGCCGGTTGAGGGGATGAGAGAGTTTGCCGACCAGTTCGGTAACCACGTCGCGCGTCATCTTGGTGTCGGCGTCGAGCGTCATCACGTAGACGATGCCGCTCGGCAGTGGCTGCGCGGGCGCAAGGAAGGTGGTGTCGGCGTCACCGCGCAAGAGAAGATTGAGTTCGTGGAGTTTGCCGCGCTTGCGTTCCCAACCCATCCAGCAGCCTTCGCAATCGTTGTAGAGGCGGCGGCGATGCAAGATATAGAATTTGGGCGCGCCTTTGGATGGATAGCGCGCGTTGAGCCGCGCGATCTCGGCGCGGGCATGCTCGAGGATTTCCAGATCGGCGGCGCTCTGCTCGGTGTCGCTGTCCTGCCAGTCGGACAGAAGCGCAAAATGCAGCGCTCCCCTCATATTGGCGAGGTAGTGAACTTCCAGCGTGCGGACGCTCTCCTCAACATCGTCGCGCGAGTTGATAAGCGAGGGCACGACGACCAGCGTACGCGCTTCGGGGGGATTCCGTCCCTGAGTTCGTAGCCAGGCAAGCGGCTCGGCTTCAGAAACAACAGCACGACCGTGTTGAAGAAGGACATTGCCCCCTCGCTGGCCGGCACAGCGAACAGAATCAGCAGAAGCGCAATGGCGGCGGGCGAAAGACCGATGCCCGCCAGTGCCGAACCCGTCGCGACCAGGAGAATAAGGGTGAGCGCGAAGACCGGGACCACAATGCCCAACCAGCCGGAGGCACGGAAGGAGCGCACAAGGCGCCGCCCAAAGCCGGGCTTGTAGCCGATCGCCTGTTCCAGCTCCGCACGGCGCTCGCCAACAAGGAAAAACCCGACATCCGTCCCCTCGGGCGCTCCCGCCTCGGCGCCGGCGCCCGGCCCCCCCGACGAACCGGCCAGCTCGGTCGCGCGCGTCGCAACCTCGAACTCCGACAGGTTGGAGCGGCGAGCCAGTTCCTCGATCTCGCCCCGGTACTGGTTGCGCGACTCGAAATCGAGCGCCGCATAGTCGCCGCGCTCGCGCAGCAACTCATCGATGCGGCTTACTCCTTCGAACCACTCGGGCCATTCGACGTCGTTGATGAGCCGCAGACCTCGAATGATGTTGCCGGCCGTCACGTTGCCGCTGGAGAGCACGTGATGCTCGCCCAGCGTGGTCTGCTCGGCGTCGGAGCCGAACTTCTCAAGCTCATCCTCCAGCCAGATGAGCGCCTCACCGGCATTCTGTGAACCGTCGCGCAGGCGATAGAGAAGTTGGGTCGCAAACGTGGTGTCGCGCGCATGCACCGCATAGGCGTTCATGATTGAACGACGGTCTTCGCCGTCGCCCGAGGCCAGCACACGGTCGGCGACGACGTTGGCGATCTGGCGCATCTCCCGCGCGCGCTTCACGCGCACGGCAATCCGCCGCAAATTCTCGATCAGTACGAAGCGCAGCAGCGACGGCAACGCCCATAGTTCGCCGATCTTGAGCGGTTCAACGCTCTGATAGCCGTCCACCAGCGCCTTCAGCATCTGCGACGATACAGCGCTGTCCGAATGGGCCACGTACACCCAGGCCAAGGCCAGCGCGCGCGGAACTTCTCCGCCGCCCGCAAGTTTCATCGTCGGCAACTGCCGATAGAAACGCTGCGGAAGATCGCGCTTGATCTGGAAGATGGTCTCTTCAACGAGATAATTATTGTCGAGAAGCCATTGCGCGGCCGGGGTTATCGGCTCGCCGCGGGCCTGGGCCGAGTTGGTCGAACGGTAGGTCTCGAGGAGTTTGGCGGCGTTGTCGCCATGACGGGCGCGGAAATCGAACGCTTCCAGCCCGCTTAACGAATCCTGCTGGTTGCGCGCGAGGCTTTCGCCAACTGCGCGAAGCCGGTCTTCCTGAAGGAATACCGAACGGATCGGCTGTTCCGCTGTGGCAGGGAGGAATGGCGTCGCGATCTTGGCCGCGTCGGGCCGGGCCTGAATGTTCATTAAATGACGGGTTCCACTCACACAGAGAAAAGCCGCGGCGGACGCCGTGGCTTCTAACGAGCGCTAAACCGATTCAGATTGGATAGGTTGCACCACAACACCAGCCGACCTCTATCTCTGCCCGCAAGAGAAATGACTTTCGAAACTCGATCGTCGCGACAATGCCAAAGGCTTACGATCCGGTCCAGTCAAGGATGCAAAGCGCAGAGATTTTGGCTTTTTCGTGGTGAAGCCGCAATGCAGCGGGATGTCGCGGCGCGGACTTAGCCGCGGTCTATCTTCACAAGGTAAATCAAGGCTCTGGGTTGCGGACCAAGGATGGCTTTCGAACCCTGCCTCCACACGGCCGTATCGTGTTTGGCGAGGTCCGCCGATCCGTCCCCGGTTTCCAGGATGACAGAACCTTCGGCGCAGAAAATCACCATGTCGCCCACTCGCGCAATGTCGACCGGACCGGCGAGTTTGAGACGCGCCATGGAATGCCGGATGCGGCCGCGCCGCGACATGAAATTGAGGTCTGCGACAGGCCCGCCAACCAGATCGGCGACGGCCGGCGTGTCAGCGGGAAATGCGTGCGGTTCGCAATCCTTCGTCAACGTGACCGGCGTTCCGTCGCCCACGGCGAGGCGGATCCCCTCTCCTTCGAGGATCACCAGCGTGCGGTCGATGCCGGGAAAGGCCGAGAACGGCCCATCCGTCTCGACCCGGGCCATCGACAACCGCCAGTCGAAGGCGTCGAGCGCCGCGCCGGGTGGCGACACGGCGATCTCCGCTGTCTCGCCGCCGCCGTTCTTCCAGCGCATCACACGATGTTGGCCGGCGCGGATGATTGCGAAACCGCTCACCCCAGAATGCCCGGCAGGTTCAACTGATGCTCGCGCGCGCATTCGAGCGCGATGTCGTAGCCGGCATCCGCATGACGCATGACGCCGGTAGCCGGGTCGTTCCAGAGCACGCGGCCTACGCGGCGGGCGGCGTCCTCCGTACCGTCGCAGCAAATGACCATGCCGGAATGCTGCGAGAAGCCCATGCCGACGCCGCCGCCGTGATGCAGCGACACCCAGGTGGCGCCGGACGCCGTGTTGAGCAGCGCGTTCAGCAGCGGCCAGTCGGAAACGGCGTCCGAGCCGTCCTTCATGGCTTCGGTTTCGCGGTTCGGCGAGGCGACCGAGCCGGAGTCGAGATGGTCACGGCCAATGACGACCGGCGCCTTCAGCTCGCCGTTCCTGACCATTTCGTTGAAGGCGAGGCCGAGACGATGGCGATCGCCGAGGCCAACCCAGCAGATGCGCGCCGGCAGGCCCTGGAAGGAAATCCGCTTGCGGGCCATGTCCAGCCAATTATGCAGGTGCTTGTTGTCCGGCAGGAGTTCCTTGACCTTGGCGTCGGTCTTGTAGATGTCCTCCGGATCGCCCGAGAGGGCCGCCCAGCGGAACGGGCCGATGCCGCGGCAAAACAGCGGGCGGATATAGGCCGGGACGAAGCCGGGGAAATCGAAGGCGTTCTCGACCCCTTCTTCCTTCGCCATCTGGCGGATGTTGTTGCCATAGTCGAAGGTGGGGATGCCCCTTTCGTGAAAGGAAAGCATGGCGCGCACATGCACCGCCATCGACGCCTTGGAGGCAGCCACGACGACATCCGGTTCGATGCGGGCGCGCTCGCGATACTCCGCCCATGTCCAGCCGATCGGCAGGTAGCCGTTGAGCGGGTCATGCGCGGAGGTCTGGTCCGTCACCATGTCCGGCCGCACGCCGCGGCGAACGAGTTCGGGCAGGATTTCGGCGGCGTTGCCGAACAATCCGATGGAGACAGCCTGCTTGCGCGCGCATTGGTCCGCAACCATGGCCAGCGCCTCATCCAGATCCTTAGCCTGCTTGTCCAGATAACGGGTGCGCAACCGAAAATCGAGGCTCGACTGCTGGCAGTCGATGTTGAGCGACACGGCGCCGGCAAGCGTCGCGGCGAGCGGCTGCGCGCCGCCCATGCCGCCCACACCCGCCGTCAGGATCCAGCGGCCGGCGAGATCGCCGCCGTAGTGCTGGCGGCCGGCCTCGACAAAGGTCTCGTAGGTGCCCTGAACGATGCCCTGCGAGCCGATATAGATCCATGAACCGGCGGTCATCTGGCCGTACATGGCCAGCCCCTTCTTGTCGAGTTCGTTGAAATGCTCCCAGGTCGCCCAATGCGGCACCAGGTTGGAGTTCGCGATCAAAACGCGCGGCGCGTCCTTGTGGGTGCGAAAAACGCCGACCGGCTTGCCGGACTGGACCAGCAAAGTCTCGTCTTCGTCCAGGCCGCGCAACGCATCGACAATGCGGTCGAAACTGTTCCAGTCGCGGGCCGCACGGCCGATGCCGCCATAGACGACGAGTTCATGCGGGTTCTCGGCGACATCCGGGTCGAGGTTGTTCATCAGCATGCGAAGCGGCGCTTCGGTCAGCCAGGATTTGGCCGTGAGTTCGGTGCCACGAGCGGCGCGAACTTCACGAGTGTTGTGACGCGAATTGGTCATGGTGTCCTCTGTCTACAGGTGCGAGTGTCAGCGCGACGGTTTCGATTCGTTTGAGAATGTCTGTCAGGTGGCGGCGAAGCCGGTCCGCCTTCGCCTCGTCATAGGCGAAGGGCGGCGCCTCGGTTGTCAGATGCGTCGACTGGGCGAGTTCCATCTGGATGGCATGGATTTTTTGCTCCGGCCGGCCGTAGTGGCGTGTCGTCCAGCCGCCCTTGAAGCGCCCATTCAGGATGCCGTCATAGCCGCTTGCGGCAGCAACGCCGGCCATCGCCGCCGTTTCGATTTCGGCTGAGCAGGTTCGGCCGAGATCGGTTCCCACATTGAAGTCCGGCAGCTTGCCGTCGAACAGAAAGGGGATATGCGAGCGGATCGAATGACAGTCATAGAGAACGGCGACGCCATGAATGGCCCTCACCCGCTCGACCTCCGCCCTGAGCGCGGCATGGTACGGCGCATGGAACGCGGCAAGCCGGGCCGCAATGTCGGCCTCGGTCGGTGCCCTGCCCTCCTTCCAGATCGCCAAGCCGTCGAAGTCGGTTTCAGGTATAAGGCCTGTTGTATTCTGGCCGGGATAGAGGCTGACGCCCGCCGGGTCGCGGTTGGCGTCGATGACATAGCGGTGGAAAGTGGCGCGAACGGTGGTCGCGCCGTCGATCAGCCCGTCATAGAGGCGGTGGATGTGCCAGTCCGTATCCGCCAATATGCGGCCGTTGTCGTTCAGCCGGTCCCAGATGTCGGCAGGCACGTCGGTGCCTGTATGCGGGAAGCCGAGAACAATCGGCGAGGTTCCCCGCCGAACTTCAAACACGCTCATTCAAGCCTCCAGTGTCGGCAGAATGCCGGCCGAAACGGCGGCGCCAAGCCGGCCGGAGGCGACGAGGTCGGTCGCGGCCTTCAGATCGGTCGCCATGTAGCGGTCTTCCTCGAGGTCGGCCACGACGGCGCGGACCGCGGCGATCGCCTTGACAAGCTCGGGGCTGGTGACGAGCGGCGCGCGCAGACCGACGCCCTGGGCCGCCGTCAGCGCCTCGATGCCGATGATGGCAAAGAGATTGTCGGTCATCTGCAGAAGGCGGCGGGCGCCGTGGCAGGCCATCGACACATGGTCTTCCTGATTGGCGGAAGTCGGCGTGGAGTCGACCGAGGCCGGATGGGTCATCTGCTTGTTCTCCGACATCAGCGCGGCGGACGTGACCTCGGCTATCATCAGGCCGGAGTTGAGGCCCGGATTCTTCGCCAGGAAGGCGGGCAGCCCATAGGAGAGCGCCGGATCGACGAGCAGGGCAATGCGCCGCTGCGCTATCGCGCCGATCTCGGAGACCGCGAGCGCGATCTGGTCGGCGGCGAAGGCCACCGGCTCGGCATGGAAATTCCCACCGGACACCACGGTGTTGTCGGAGAGTACGAGCGGATTGTCGGTGACAGCGTTCGCCTCGATTTCGAGCGTGCGGGCAACCGAACGCATGAGGTCGAGGCAGGCGCCATCGACCTGCGGCTGGCAGCGAATGCAATAAGGGTCCTGTACGCGCTCGTCGCCCTTCATGTGGCTTTCGCGGATCACCGAACCGGCGAGAAGCGCGCGCAGGGCCGCCGCCGCGTCGATCTGGCCCTTGTGGCCGCGCAGCGCGTGAATGTCCGGATGAAACGGGGCGGACGAGCCCATGGCCGCGTCGGTCGACAGCGCCCCGGTGATGAGCGCGGCCTGCGCTGCCCGATGCGCCCGGAACAGGCCGGCCAGCGCCAGCGCCGTCGACACCTGCGTACCGTTGATCAGCGCCAGGCCTTCCTTGGCCGCCAGCACGACCGGCTTCAGCCCGGCTGCGGCGAGAGCCGCCGCGCCCGCCAGGCGCTCGCCCTGGAAGAAGGCTTCGCCCTCGCCGATCATCACCGCCGTCATATGCGCAAGCGGCGCAAGATCGCCGGAAGCGCCGACCGAGCCCTTCTCCGGAATAACCGGGGTAACGTGCTTTTCCAGCATCGCCTCGATCAGCGAAACGATCGCCGGCCGGACGCCGGAAGCGCCGCGCCCGAGCGACAGGAGCTTCAAGGCCATCACCAGCCGAACGATGTTGTCGGCAAGCGGCTCGCCGACCCCGCAGCAATGCGAGAGGATCAGGTTGCGCTGCAAGGTCGCCACATCGGACGAGGCGATCTTGATCGAGGCGAGTTTGCCGAAACCGGTATTGACCCCATAGACCGGTTGGTCGCCGGCGGCGATTTCGGCGATGCGCGCCGCCGCCCTGGCGATGCCAGGGTGGAAGGCCGGATCGAGCCGTACCGCCTCGCCGTCCCAGTAGATCCGCTCAAGTGTCGAAAGACGTACCGATCCGGGTTGAAGTACAAGCGTCATCTTGAAACTCTCTTTTTATGCCGGCACGGCCGGAGATTGCCTTACTTTCCGCGCCAGATACGGGCGTGGAGCGGGTTGAAGCCCATACGGTAGACCAGTTCCGCCGGACGACCGATATTCCAGATCGCGAGGTCGGCGCGTTTGCCGACCTCCAGACTGCCGGTCTCCGCCGCCAGGCCGAGAGCCGCCGCGGCGTGTCGGGTAACGCCCAGCAGGCATTCGTCCACGGTCATGCCGAACAGGGTCGCCGCCATGTTCATCGTCAACAGCAGCGACGTCAGCGGTGAAGTGCCGGGGTTGCAGTCGGTCGCGACCGCCATCGCCACGCCATGTCGCCGGAACAGATCGACGGGCGGCTTGCGCGTCTCGCGGATGAAATAGAAAGCACCGGGCAAAATAACGGCAACCGTCCCGGCCTTCGCCATGGCCCTGGCGCCGACCTCATCGGTATATTCGAGATGATCGGCCGAAAGCGCGCCATATCGAGCCGCGAGTTCGGCTCCGCCCAGGTTGGAAAGCTGGTCGGCGTGCAGTTTTACGGGCAGCCCGTGGGCCCTGGCCGCCTGAAATATCCGTTCAATCTGCTCCGGCGAAAACGCGATGCCCTCGCAGAACCCGTCAACCGCATCCGCCAGTCCCTGGGCGGCAATGGCCGGCAGGATGTCCGTGGCAACTCTATCTATGAAGGCATCCTTGTCGCCAGCGGCTTCGGGCGGCAGTGCGTGGGCGCCAAGGAATGTGGTTGTGACGGAAACCGGTCTCTCCTCGGCCAGCCGGCGCGCGGCCCGCAGCGATTTCACTTCGTTAACGAGGTCCAGCCCATAGCCGGACTTCACCTCGACTGTCGTGACACCTTCCGCAATCAGCGCGTCGAGGCGCGGCAGCGTCTCGGCCACGAGATCGTCCTCGCTCGCGGCGCGCAGAGCCCGCACGGACGAAACGATGCCGCCGCCGGCGCGCGCAACCTCCTCATAGGTCGCGCCGGCAAGCCGCATCTCGAATTCATTGGCGCGATTGCCGGCGTGGACAAGGTGAGTGTGGCAGTCGATCAGGCCGGGCGTAATCCAACGGCCTTCGCAGTCAACGACCTCCGCCGACGCGCCTGTGCTTGCAGGCAGGTCCGCATCCCGCCCGACGAAGGCGATCCGGCTGCCCTGCGTGACAACAGCGCCGTTCTCGACGACACCCATGCCAGGCAGCGACGGTGACATCGTCGCCAGCCTGGCGTTGCGCCAGATGCGAACCGTCCCATCGGCTTCGTTTCCGTCCGGTGCCATCATCTTTTCCGTTTTCTTTTGATGTGAATATGTATATACATAATTGCTGCCGACGCAAGCCATTCGGCGACGCGAGATGTCGCTTTTTATCGAACAGGCCTGAGATGACCGCATTCGACACTGCCACCTTCCCTGACCGGAGAGCCGGATAATGACCCAGTTATTCGCCGACCAAGCCCTTTTGCCCGACGGCTGGGCAGCCAACCTGCGCATCGTGACCGATGGAGGAACAATCACCCGCGTCGAGCGGAACGCCGCTCGCGCCCCTGGCGAGGAGCGGGTCGCCATACTCGTTCCGGCGATGCCCAATTTGCATAGCCACGCCTTCCAGCGCGGCATGGCGGGTCTGGCCGAAACGCGCGGGCCCGGCGACGACAGCTTCTGGAGCTGGCGTGAGGTCATGTACCGCTTTGCCCTGACGATGACGCCGGATCAGGTCGAGGCGGTAGCGGCGCAACTCTATGTCGAGATGCTGGAGGCGGGCTTTGGGCGCGTCGGCGAATTCCACTATTTGCACCACGACATGGACGGGCGGCACTATGCGAACATTGCCGAGATGGCCGAACGCATCGCGGCCGCATCGGCCGAGACCGGCATCGCAATGACGCTGCTCCCGGTGTTCTACGCTCATTCAGGCTTCGGTGGACTGGCGCCGAACGATGGCCAGCGGCGATTCGTCAATGATATAGGTTCGTTCGCCCGCCTTCTTGATAAAAGCCGTGAAGCAGCGGCGGGGCTACAGGATGGCGTTGTCGGCGTCGCGCCGCACAGCCTGCGGGCGGTGACGCCGGTCGAGCTTGCGGCCGTCACGGAGTTCGGTGGGTCCGGACCGGTTCATATCCACGCCGCCGAGCAGACGCGCGAAGTGGACGACTGTGTCGCCTGGTCGGGCGCGCGCCCGGTCGAGTGGCTGCTTGCCAATGCGACCGTCGATGACAGGTGGTGCCTCATTCACGCGACCCATATGACGGAAGCCGAGACTGTCGCGATGGCGAAGTCGGGGGCGGTCGCCGGGCTTTGCCCGATCACGGAAGCCAATCTGGGCGACGGCACGTTTCCAGCCGGCCAATTCCTTGCGAATGGCGGCCGCATCGGCATCGGCTCCGATTCCAATGTCCTGATCGGCATCCCGGACGAGCTTCGGCAGCTCGAATATTCGCAACGCCTGCTGCATCGCCAGCGCAATGTCCTGGCGCCCGCGGGCGGCTCGAACGGCCGCGCGCTGTTCGACGCGGCGCTCGCCGGCGGCAACAAAGCCTTGGGGGGCCGGCCGGCCGGCATTACTTCCGGCGGCGCCGCCGGCTTCGTGTCGCTCGACAACTCGCATCCCTCGCTGGCCGGAAAGACCGGGGACGCGATCCTTGATGCCTGGATTTTCGCCAATGGCAAACTGGTCGATTCGGTGTGGATCGGCGGCAGGAAGCTGGTAGCGGAGGGTCGCCACATCTACCGCGAAGCCATTGCGGAACGGTTCAGAAAGGTCATGATCGCGCTGACCGCGACGTGATGGAGATCTTGCGCAGGATGACGATTGCGGCCTTGGGCGACGAAGCGGACACTCAGGAGCCGTCGTCGCTGCATCGGCGGATTCTGGCTGACATCTCCGACCGCATCGTTTCGGGCGATTGGCCGCCCGGCTATCGCATCCCTTTTGAGCACGAGCTTGCGACCGAGTATGCATGCTCGCGCATGACGGTGAACAAGGCGCTTTCCCAGCTCGCCAAAGCCGGACTGATCGTAAGGCGGCGGCGCTCCGGCAGCTTCGTGAGCCTGCCGAAATCGCAAGCCGCGATCCTCGAAATCCACGACATCAAGGCCGAGGTGCAGGCGCTGGGCCTGCCTTACCGGTATGAGCTTGTCAGCCGAACGATCCGCCGTTGCACGGCCGGGGACCGCGCTCGCCTCGGGCTGGCCGGCTCGTCAATGGTCGTCGTGCTTGTCTGCCGCCATTTCGCCGGCGCGCAGCCGTTCTGCCATGAGGATCGGCTGATCAGCCTGGCGGCAGTGCCGGATGCGCAACGCGAGACCTTTGCAAGCGTCGCTCCAGGGCCGTGGCTGGTCGAGCGCGTTCCCTGGAGTATCGCCGAGCACCGCATCCGCGCAAGCGGGGTGGACGCTCCGATCGCTACCGCGCTGGCCGTCGCGGCCGGGTCGCCATGCCTGGTCGTGGAGCGGCAGACCTGGAGCGCCGACCAGCCGGTAACGCATGTGCGCTTCATTTATGCCGGCGACAGCCATGTGCTGGTCGCCCGCTTCACGCCGTCGCAAGGATAGCGCCGGGGACCGCCGCGTCGCTCAACTTGCGCGCAGGACCAGCGGCCCTGAATTGGGCTTGACAGTTTGTGCTGCCCCTCATCTGCCTGCCGGCATCTTCTCCCCGCAAGCGGGACGCTCTCGTCAAGGACTTCGCCAATCGTCAACGTTGTACAAACAATCGCCAACATCGTGAAATCCAATCGCCAACATTTGCAGAATAGAGTGCGTTCGTTGCGGCCGGCGTCCTCGCCCCGTTTACGGGGGAAAGTGCCCGGCAGGGCGATGAGGAGCGGACGGAGACCAGCCTCTATCGCACCACCCTCAACCCTTGGATAAGCCGCTGCCGGCATCCGGCTGAAAGACTTGACTTTTCCGGAGACGACAGTCAGATCGCGGCTGTAATGATGATTTCCACTGCGAATTCGGGTCCGGCTAGCCTTGCCTCGCCGGTCGCGCGGGCCGGTGTGTGACCCGGAACCACCCAGGCATCCCACACCGCGTTCATCTCCTGGAAATTCGACATGTCGGACAGCCAAATGATCGCCTGGAGGATCTTGGTCTTGTCACTTCCAACCTTGGCGAGCAACTCGTCGATCGTCGCCAGTATAGCCTTGGTCTGCGACGTGACACTCTCGCCCGGCGCGCCGACCTGACCGGCCAGATAAACGGTGTTGCCGTGGATGACGATGTCGCTCATGCGCGGGCCGACATCGATTCTGCTGATGCTCATATCTTTCCTCCTTGTACCTGCGGCTGTCGCGGGCGAAATCGGTTGGATGACAGCGCCGGCACGATCGCCTCCATTTCGGCCGGCAGCGTGGCCCGCCTTATCAACTGTCCGGCCAGCCGTGACAAGGCCGGCGATGTCTGGATTCCGCAGCCACCCCGGCCCGCCAGCCGGAAAAAGCCGTCCACCTGCGATCAAACCCGGCGACGGGCGTGCGGTCCGGTTGCGGATGATGTTATTGACTAATGTGATAGTATAACATATCAACATCCCTCCATCACCAGCCGCCCACCAAGGCCAGATGCCAGACGCCGCCATCACCTTCCGCGACCTGACGCTGGGCTACAACAGCCACCCGGCCGTGCACCATCTTAGCGGGGCGGTGCGCAGCGGCTCGCTGACGGCAGTCGTCGGGCAGAACGGATCAGGCAAATCGACGCTCATGAAGGGAATCGTCGGCGTCCTGAAGCCGATGGCCGGCGCCTGCACGGTAAGGAACGGCGCGCGTGTCGCCTATCTGCCGCAACAGTCCGAACTCGACCGCGGCTTTCCGGCGCGCGTCGTCGATCTCGTCAGCATGGGCCTGTGGCCGAAGCGCGGGCTGCTCGGCCGTTACACGAAAGAGGATCGCGAAGCCGTTGCCAATGCTTTGCTTTCAGTCGGTCTGGGCGGTTTCGAGTCCCGGTCGATCGACACACTGTCTGGAGGGCAGCTTCAGCGCGCGCTGTTCGCGCGCGTGCTCGTGCAGGACGCCGACATCATCCTGCTCGATGAGCCTTTCAACGCGATTGACGCCAGGACAGTTGCCGACCTGATCGGGATGATAAAGCGCTGGCATGGCGACAAGCTTACGGTGATGGTCGTGGTGCATGACCTCGATCTAGTCCGCACGCATTTTCCCGAGACCCTTGTGCTGGCGCGAAGCCCCGTTGCCTGGGGCGAAACCCGCCAGGCGCTCGGACCTGAGAACCTTTTGCGCGCCCGGCGATTCGACGAGGCATGGCACGACGACGCGCCGTGGTGCGAGCCGGCCGGGCACGACCATGCCGGCGGCCATGATCACCCTGAACATGATCATGATCGCCATGACCATCATCACGCCCCCGGCGCAAAGACGACGGCAAGGGCCGGCTGACGCATGTATGCCCTGCTGATCGCCCCCTTCGTCGAATTCGGCTTCATGCAGCGTGCGCTCGCCGGATCGCTTTTGCTGTCGCTCGCCTCCTGTCCGGTCGGCGTGTTCCTGATGCTGAGGCGCATGAGCCTGACCGGCGACGCGATGGCGCATGCGATTCTGCCGGGAGCGGCCGCCGGCTTCCTGCTCTTCGGGCTGCAGATCGTGCCGATGACAATTGGCGGGCTGATCGCGGGCGCGGTCGTGGCGATTGGCGCCGGCGCGGTCTCGCGCTTCACGCTGCAGAAGGAGGACGCGTCGATGGCGGCCTTCTATCTGATTTCGCTGGCGCTCGGTGTCATGATCGTATCGCTGCGCGGCTCGAGCGTCGACCTGATGCATGTGCTGTTCGGCACGGTGCTGGCGCTTGACGATGCCGCCCTCACCCTGATCGCCGGGATCATGGCGATTACGCTCGCGAGCCTCGCCATCTTCTGGCGGGCGCTGGTGGCGGAATGTCTCGACCCGCTGTTTCTGCGCTCGGTCAGCCGTCTCGGCATGCCGACGCACTTCCTTTTCCTCGGCCTCGTCGTGCTCAATCTTGTCGGCGGCTTCCAGGCGCTGGGCACGCTGCTGTCTGTCGGCCTGATGATGCTGCCGGCGGCCGCCGCGCGCTTCTGGACCGGACGGGTCGTGACCATGTGCGCGCTGGCGACCGGTATCGGCATTGTGTCGTGCCTGTCGGGGCTGCTTCTGTCGTATCACGCCGCCCTGCCCTCCGGCCCGTCGATCATCCTGTCGGCCGGCGCCATCTATCTCGCGTCGATCATCCTGGGCACACGCGGCGCCCTTCTCGCCCGCGTTCTCCACCCTCACCGTCACCGCACCGCCTGATTCTGACAGGAGCCGTCATGCTGAAGCTGATCCGTCTCGCCACGCTTTCGAGTGTTATAACATTACTCCCATTCGCCGCCACGTTAGCCTCCGCCGATCCGGTCAAGGTGGTGGCCAGTTTCTCGATCATTGGCGACTTCGCCAGAAATGTCGGCGGCGACCGTATCGAGCTGACCACTTTGGTCGGCCCCGACGGCGACGCCCATGTTTATGAGCCCAAGCCCGCTGATGCCGCCGCAATGACGGGTGCCGACGTCGTGCTCGTCAACGGCCTGCACTTCGAGGGATTCCTGAAACGGCTCGCCGAAGCCAGCGCCACCAGGGCGGCCATCGTCGAACTGACAAAGGGGATCGAGCCGATCGACATGAAGCAGGATCACGAAGGCGGGCACGCCGAGGCGGAGGCAGGAGATAGCGGCGACATCGATCCGCATGCTTTTCAGTCGATCGCCAATGCCAGGATCTATGTAAGGAACATCGCCGACGCGTTGTGCGCCGCCGACGCCGAGTTCTGCACGATCTACCGGGCGAATGCCGCCGCCTATGACGCGAAGCTCGCCGAAACCGAAGCGACGGTCAGGGCCGAGATTGCATCGATTCCGTCAGACAAGCGGGTGATCATCACCTCGCATGATGCGTTCGGCTATTTCGAGCACGAATATGGCCTGACCTTCCTCGCGCCGGAAGGTATTTCGACCGAAGCGGAGGCGTCCGCCGCCGATGTCGCGGCGCTGATCAGACAGCTCCGCGAGGACAATGCTTCGGCGATCTTTGTCGAGAACATCACCAATCCACGGCTCATCGAGCAGATTGCGCGCGAAACCGGCCTCACGGTCGGCGGTGCGCTCTATTCGGACGCATTGTCCGAGTCCGAAGGTGCTGCAAGCACTTACATCGATCTGATGCTTCACAACGTTCGTACCATCAAGGGCGCAATTCTGGGAAGCTGACAAGCTTCGGAGGCAGAAGTCGGCCGGCTACGCGGGTTGTTACCTCTGGCGGTTCCATCGTCTGACGAAATCGACAAAGGCGCGTAGCGGCGCCGGCACATGGCGCCGCCCGGGATAATACAAGAACGGCCCCGGAAAGGGCGGGCACCAGTCGTCAAGAAGGGTGACGAGCCGCCCTGCTTCGATGTGCCCGCGCACATAGTCCTCGAAGGTCGCGCAGAATCCGGCGCCGTCCAGGCATGCGCGAACCTGCATGGCAATGTTGGTGGAGACGAGTGGTCCATCCGGATCGATCTTCTCAACAACGCCGTCACGCTCGAACTCCCACGCCGGCTTGAGACCGCTGGGATACGATGTGCGGATGCAGGGCCGTCCGAGCAGGTCTCGCGGCCGCTCGATCGGTGGCCCCGAGGCGGCAAGAGAAGGGACGGCCACGACGACAAAGCGCTGCGGCGGTCCGAGCGGTACGGCGATCATGTCCTGCGCAAGGCTTTCGCCCCAGCGCACGCCGGCATCGAACCCGCCGGCGACGATGTCGACGAAGGCAGTCTCGGCAATGATCTCCAGCCTGAACTCGCGGACAGAGGGCGAGAAAGGGACCGACCAGCGGCGCAAGCACCAGTTCGATGGCGGGTTGCGGGGCGTTGATCCTCAGCGTGCCGGCCGGCATGTCGTCGGCCGCCTGAAGGCCATCGATCGCCGCCATGATGTCGGCCAGTGCCGGTCCCAGCCGTTCGAGCAGCCTTATTCCCGCCTCGGTCGGTGCGACCGAGCGCGTCGTGCGGTTCAATAGCCGAAGGTCCAGCGCGGATTCGAGATCGCGGATCTGCTGGCTGAGCGTCGATGGTGACACGCCCCTTTGCCAAGCCGCGGCGCGGAAGCTGCGGTGGCGCGCGACAGCGGCGAAGGCGGCAAGCAGGTTCAGGTCCGTCGGTGGCATTGTACGAATTTCCGCATAGTCTGTTTGGAAAAGTCCGACTTTTCGTACAGTTCAGCACGCGCCATCTTGGCGTTCAAGGCTCGAATTGGAGCCATTGACCGCGAAAGGACCGAAAGATGCGCGAACGCTCGCTTGGAAGGAATGGATTGACTGTATCGAACCTTGGCCTCGGCTGCATGGGCATGTCCGACTTTTATGGCCCGGCCGATCGCACGGAGAGCCTGGCGACGTTGCATGCCGCGCTTGATGCCGGAATAACCTTGCTCGACACCGGCGATTTCTACGGCTTGGGCCACAATGAGATGCTGATCGCCGAGGCGCTGCGCTCCCGAAGCGCCGGCAAGGTGGCGATCAGCGTGAAGTTTGGCGCGCAGCGCGGTCCGGACGGCTCCTGGCTCGGCGTCGACGGGCGCCCGGCGGCGGTGAAGACCTCGGCCGCCTACAGCCTGAAGCGTCTGGACGTCGAGGCGATCGACATTTACAGGCCGGCGCGCCTCGACCCGAATGTGCCGATCGAAGAGACGATCGGCGCCGTCGCGGATCTGGTGAGGGCGGGCTATGTTAGGCATATCGGCCTGTCCGAAGTCGGAGCGGAGACGATCAAGCGGGCCGCCGCCGTCCACCCGATCGCCGACCTCCAGATCGAATATTCGCTGATATCGCGAGGCATGGAGGACGGCATTCTTCAGACCTGCCGGGCGCTCGGCATAGGCATCACGGCCTATGGCGTATTGTCGCGCGGGCTTATCAGCGGTCATTGGGGCAAGTCGAGGATCGGCTCCGGCGACTTCCGCGGCTTCAGTCCGCGCTTTCAGGGCGAAAATCTCGACCGCAATCTCGAACTGGTCGAGGCGCTGCGACGCGTCGCCGAAAGCCGTGGCGCCAGCGTTGCACAGATCGCGATTGCCTGGGTGCTCGCGCAAGGCAACGACATCGTGCCGCTGATCGGCGCCCGCCGCCGCGACCGGCTGGCCGAAGCGCTCGGCGCGCTTGCATTCGATCTTTCGGCCGAGGACCTCGCCGCGATCGAGGGCGCCGCGCCCAAAGGCGCGGCGGCAGGCTCACGCTACAACGAACATCAGATGGCAACGCTGGACAGCGAGCGGGCCGCGGCACCCGCGTAAGCTACGCGGGCTGGAGGCTGTTCCGCCGCGTCCGACCGTATCGGGGCGGTTGCTCCGACGCGCTTGGAGTGGCATGACACGCCATGCCATTTCACGCGGAGTTTCGGTCATGGATATTCGCCAGGTAACGGACGACTACGCCGTCTCGGGCCAGATCGCCGCCGACGACATAGCGGCGATCAAGGAGGCGGGCTTCCGCAGCATCATCTGCAACCGGCCTGACAATGAGCAGCCGGGTCAGCCGAGCGCGGCGGAGATCGCGGTTGCGGCGCAAGCCGCCGAACTTGTCTTCCGGCATATTCCCTTCGTCAGCGGCCAGATGACCGAGGAGGACATTGAGAAAATGGTCGAGGCGCTGGACGAGATTCCGGGGCCGGTCTTCGCCTATTGCCGTTCCGGCGCGCGCTCCACCAACATCTTCCTGGCGGCGAAGTCGAAAGGCTGATGCGACGAGGACGGACACGATCGGCCGGCGGCGACTCACAGCGGCAGGGAGCCGCCCTCCTTCAGCGTCTCCAACACGATCGCGGTCTTTACATGCTGCACTGAATCGTGCGGCAGCAGTTCCTCATTGACGAAGCGCGACAGCGCCTTGAGATCCGGCGTCACCACTTTCAGGAAATAGTCCATCTCGCCGGTCAACGCATGCGCCTCCTGCACCTCGGGCAGCCGCGCCAGCAACTCGCCGAAGCGGCGGGCATTGTCGCGGTTGTGGGTGGCGAGCGTCACGGATATCACGCTTACCAGCGAGAAGCCAAGCCGGTCGCGGTCGAGCCGCGCCCGATAACCCAGGATGAACCCATCCTCCTCCAGGCGTTGCCGGCGGCGCGAACACTGCGACGGCGACAGGTTCACACGCTCCGACAGGTCGTTGTTGGTCAGTCGCGCGTCAGCCTGAAGCAGCGCGAGTATCTTGCGATCGAAATCGTCAATGCGTTCGGCGTTCATGGAAACCAGCCCTCGCTATGCATGATCCGTGCATAAGGGCATCATCAACGGCCTGTAAATGCAAGCACAATGCGTGCTGATTGTCGTATCATCCATAAATCGAAATTCATTCGCCCGGAGAAACAAAATGGGTCCGTTTCCGCACGACGCCCCGCCCGCTGAGATCAGCCAGGCCAACCCGGCCGGCACCGACGGCTTCGAGTTCGTCGAGTTCGCCCATGCCGAGCCTGAAAAGCTTGCCAGCCTGTTCGAGCGCATGGGTTATACTCCGGTCGCCCGCCACCGGACCAAGAACATCACCATTTGGCGCCAGGGCGACATCAACTACGTATTGAACGCCCAAACGTGGTTCGCATGCCATGACCTTCGTCGAGAAGCACGGCCCTTGCGCGCCGTCCATGGCCTGGCGCGTGGTCGACGCCAAGCACGCCTTCGATCATGCCGTTTCCAAGGGCGCGGAGCCGTATCTCGGCGACGACAAGACGCTCGACGTGCCGGCGATCGTCGGCATCGGCGGTTCGCTGCTCTATTTTGTCGACCGCTATGGCGCGAAGGGCTCGGCCTACGACAGCGAGTTCGAATGGCTTGGCGAACGCGATCCGAAGCCGGAGGGCGTTGGCTTCTACTATCTCGACCATCTCACCCACAACGTCTATCGCGGCAACATGGACAAGTGGTGGGCGTTCTACCGCGAACTGTTCGGGTTCAAGCAGATCCACTTTTTCGACATTGACGGCCGCATCACCGGGCTGGTCAGCCGCGCGATCACGTCGCCCTGCGGCAAAATCCGCATTCCGCTGAACGAATCCAAGGACGACACCAGCCAGATCGAGGAATTCCTGAAGAAATACAAGGGCGAAGGCATCCAGCACATCGCTGTCGGAACAGACGAGATCTATGGCGCGACAGACAGGCTTGCCGGCAATGGGCTGAAATTCATGCCCGGCCCGCCGCATACCTATTACGAGCGCTCCGTCGCCCGCGTGAACGGACATGACGAGCCGGTGGAGCGCATGAAAAAGCATGGCATCCTGATCGACGGCGAGGGTGTGATCGACGGCGGCATGACCAAAATCCTGCTGCAGATCTTCTCCAAGACCGTGATCGGCCCGATCTTCTTCGAGTTCATTCAGAGAAAGGGCGATGAAGGGTTCGGCGAGGGCAATTTCCGCGCTCTCTTCGAGTTGATCGAGGAGGATCAGGTCCGCCGCGGCGTGCTCAAGCCGGCGGCATAAGGCGGCGTAGTTTTCCTTACCGCTTTGGCCTTTTCGACGGTGACACTGATCTCGCGAGCCTCCAGATTGCGACCTGCATTTTCGGTCACGATCTGGAGGTCTGCGTGAACATTCCGGTTGAAGATGCCAATGCCAGGTTTTCGGAGATTCTGTGAGGCGTGCGGAGGCTGGCGAGACGATCGCTATCACTCGCTGCGGAAAGCCTATCGCACGCATCATGCCGCCGGCAGACCAGGAAGAGTTTCTGCCGCGCATCGGCGCCCTGAAGGGCAAAATCCGAATCGCTGACGATTTCGATGCGCCGCTTCTCCCGTAAGCAGGCAGGCAGAAGGATGCCGTCCGGCACGAAAACACTCGTTTCCACAACGTTGGCGATTGGCGAAATCCTCGAAGAGAGCGACCTTCGCCCCGCTCGCGGGGAGAAGATGCCGGCAGGCAGATGAGCATCTGTGTCTGGAGTCAAGGGGCAGTTTGGCTCCAGACACAGTTGCTTGCAAGGGGCGGCGCGGACTTGCCGGATTTATCGTACCAGACGGCCAGCCTTCATAGCCCTGGGCATTACCGAAAATGACCGTGGGTGCATCCCTTGGTCCCTGCTCGACCCCGGACATCCTAATCGGCAATTCGCGTGGTTCACTCGCAAATCCCCAGCCTCTCCATTTCCTCCCGCCGCAGCTTCCTGTCGAAATCCAGAAAGTACTCGTCAAGCTGCGGCGGCTTGACCGTGGTGCCGGACAGCATCGCATGCACCTGGCCGCGATGGTGGATGTCGTGCAGGAAGAGATGAGCGAGCAGGTCGCCGATACGCTCCGGGATATGTCCGTCTTCGCGGCGATCCGAAAGGACGCGGCGGTCAAGATCTTCCGGCGCCAGCCGTTCGCAGAATTCGATCAGCCGGCGGTCGAAGCCTGCCTGATCTTCGGCAAGGCGCGCCGGATCGTCGTGGTCCACATAAAGGTCGAAGATGGCAGCGCCCAGGCCGCCCTCCTCCATCATGTCGAGATAGAAGAGGTCGACCGAAAGGATGTGGTCAAGCGTCGCCTTGATCGAAGGAAAAAAGCTGGTTCGCGCCGCCTCGAATTCGCCCGGCCGCAGCGCCAGCACGGCGCGATACAGGCGGTCGTTGGACCAGCGGCTGTTCCCCGCCATCCTGCGGCAGTGCGTCAGCAAATCCATCGTTCACCCCGCCGAAAACGCGGTGAGAATGGTCAAGGCCGAGCGGAGCGCGCGGCTTGCCTATCCCGCCGATTGCCGAACCGTCTGCTCGATCGCGCCGAAGATCGAATGCCCTGACCGATCCTTCATTTCAATGCGCACCGTATCGCCGAAGCGCAGGAACGGTGTTTTCGCCGACCCCGTCTCGATCGTCTCCACCATGCGGTGTTCGGCAATGCAGGAGTAGCCGGCGCCCCCCGCCGCGACCGGCTTTCCCGGACCGCCGTCGAGCTTGTTGGACACCGTGCCCGAACCGATGACCGCTCCGGCGGCGAGCGGCCGCGTCTTCGCCGCATGGGCGATCAGGCGCGGAAAGTCGAAGGTCATGTCGACGCCGGCATCGGCCCTGCCGAACGGCTTCCCGTTGAGATCGACCAGCAAAGGCAGATGCAGGCGGCCGCCGTCCCATGCCGCGCCGAGTTCGTCCGGCGTGACCGCAACCGGCGAGAAGGCCGAGGACGGCTTCGACTGGAAGAAGCCGAAACCCTTTTCCAGTTCGGCCGGGATCAGACCGCGCAGGCTGACGTCGTTGACAAGCATGACCAGGCGGATCGCCGCCGCGGCCTCCTCGACCGAGGCGCCCATCGGCACATCATCGACCACCACCGCCACCTCGGCCTCGAAATCGATCCCCCACGCCTCGTCGGCCATGACGATCGGAGCGCGCGGCGGCAGAAAGGCGTCGGAGCCGCCCTGATACATCAGCGGATCGGTCCAGAAGCTCTCCGGCATGCCCGCGCCGCGTGCCTTTCGCACCAGTTCGACATGGTTCACATAGGCCGAGCCGTCGGCCCATTGATAGGCGCGAGGCAGCGGCGAGAGCGCGTCGTGTTCGTGGAACCGCGCGGCCGGCACGGCGCCGGTCTCCAGCGACTCGGCCATCGCGGCGAGATGCGGCGCAACCCGGCTCCAATTGTCCAGCGCGGCCTGCAGGGTCGGAACAAGGAAAGAAGCGTCTGTGTAGCGCGTCATGTCGCGCGACACCACGACCAGTCTTCCGTCGCGCGAACCGTTCTTCAGGCTTGCAAGCTTCATTCCATCCTCCTCGTTTCCCCTACAACACGGCGTTAGCCGCCAATCGTCAAGGAAAGCTTCAGCTTCCGCCCCGTGTCCCAGGGTTTCGACACGAGGCCAGGCTTCTAGGCCGCATGACGCTGTCGGAGCGGGAAACGATCATGCGGGCGATTGCCGAACTGGAACGCGTCCTCGGAATCTGATCATTTCACGCGGGGCAGCGGCCGCGGACACAACGCTCGGATCAGGCAGCGGGCGACCCTACCAGTCCATGACGACCTTGCCGGAATTGCCGCTCTTCATGGCCTCAAAGCCGGAAATATAGTCGTCGACGCCGATGCGGTGGGTGATCAGGCCCGTCACGTCGAGCGGTCCCTGCACCAGCGCAATCATCTTGTACCAGGTCTCGAACATCTCGCGCCCGTAGATGCCCTTGAGATGCAGCATCTTGAAGATCACTTTGTTCCAGTCGATCTCGAAGCCGGTCGGCGCAATGCCCAGTATGGCGATCTTGCCGCCATTGTTCATGGTGTCGATCATGTCGCGGAAGGCGGCCGCCGAACCCGACATTTCCAGTCCGACATCGAAGCCTTCGCGCATTCCTTCCTCGCGCATGACGTCGGCGAGCTTTTCCGTCGACGCGTTGACGACATGATGCACGCCCAGTTTCCTGGCGAGCGCCAGCCTGGTCGGGTTGATGTCGGTGATGACCACCTTGCGCGCGCCGACGCACTGCGCCACCAGCGCGCCCATGATGCCGATCGGGCCGGCGCCTGTGACCAGAACGTCTTCGCCGACCAGATCGAACGACAGCGCGGTGTGGACGGCATTGCCGAGCGGGTCGAAAATCGCCGCCACCTCGTCGGGAACGTCGTCGGGGATCGGCACGACATTATGCTGCGGGATCACCAGATATTCGCCGAAAGCGCCGGGTCGATTGACCCCGACGCCCAGCGTGTTGCGGCACAGGTGCCCCCTGCCCGCACGGCAATTGCGGCAATGGCCGCAGACGATATGGCCTTCGCCCGAAACACGCTGCCCGACCTTGTATTCGCTGACCGCCGCGCCGAAATCGGCGACCGTTCCGACGAATTCGTGGCCGGTGACCATTGGGACGGGCACGGTTTTTTGCGCCCACTGGTCCCAATTGTAGATATGGACATCAGTGCCGCAAATCGCGGTCTTCTTCACCTTGATCAGCACGTCGTTCGGGCCGATCTCGGGGATCGGCACCTGTTCCATCCAGATTCCCGGCTCGGCCTTGGCCTTAACCAGCGCGCGCATCATATTGGACATGAACGATCTCCCGGAATTTGGAGAATGAGCGCCGAGGCTGAAGCTGCCAATCTCCCCACATGGGGGGAGATCGGACGCCCGTCGCGATTTCGCCAATCGCCTGCGGCGCGGCAAAGACGCCGTCGCCGAATCCGCCAATCTCCCTCCTTGTGGGGAAGATGGCCGGCAGGCCACAGCGGGGTCGCCGGGCGACTTGCGCTCATCACACCACCCCCAACTCTTTCCCGACCTCGCCGAACGCCTCGACCGCGCGGTCAATGTCGGCGGAAGAATGCGCGGCCGACATCTGCGTGCGGATGCGCGCCTGGCCCTTCGGGACGACGGGGAAGGAAAAGCCGATGACATATATGCCGCGCGCCAGCATCCTCGCCGCCATCTCCTGCGCAAGCGCGGCGTCGCCAAGCATTACCGGGATGATTGGATGGTCGGCGCCGGCCAATTCGAATCCGAATTTTGTCATGCTTGCGCGAAAGCGCGCGGCGTTGGCGTATAGCCTCTCCCGCAAGGCATCTCCCGCGTCGATCATGTCGAAGACCTTGATCGACGCGCCGGCGATTGCCGGCATCAGCGTGTTGGAGAAGAGATACGGCCGCGAGCGCTGGCGCAGCCAGTCGACCACCTCCCTCTTGCCCGACGTATAGCCGCCCGAGGCGCCGCCCAGAGCCTTGCCAAGCGTGCCGGTCAGGATATCGACGCGCCCCTCGACGCCGCAATGTTCCGGCGAGCCGCGGCCGTGCTTGCCGACGAACCCGACAGCGTGGCTGTCATCGACCATGACCATCGCGCCATAGGCTGCTGCGAGGTCGCAGACACCGCTCAGATTGGCGATGATGCCGTCCATCGAGAATACGCCATCGGTGGCGATCAGCTTGAAACGGCAGCCTTCCGCCTTCTTCAACTCCTCCTCCAGCGCCGCCATGTCGTTGTTTGCATAACGGAAGCGCTTCGCCTTGGAGAGCCGCACGCCGTCGATGATCGAGGCATGGTTGAGCGCGTCGGAGATCACAGCATCTTCGTCAGTGAGCAGCGTCTCGAACAAGCCGCCATTGGCGTCGAAGCAGGAGCCGTAGAGGATGGTGTCCTCCATGCCGAGGAAGCGCGAAATGCGCTCCTCCAACGCCTTGTGCTCCTCCTGCGTGCCGCAGATGAAGCGCACCGACGCCATGCCGTAGCCGTACCGGTCGAGCGCCTGCTTGGCGGCCTCGCGCAGTTCCTCATTGTCGGCGAGGCCGAGATAATTGTTGGCGCAGAAGTTCAACACGGATTGCCCGCCGGCGACCTCGATCGTCGAGGACTGCATCGACGTGATCACACGCTCGGACTTGTACAGGCCAGCGGTTTTCAGGCCGTCGAGTTCGGATGACAGATGAGAAAGAAAGGCTGCGCTCATGGAACCGTCGACCCTTGCCATTGCCGTTGTTTCCGCATCCCGGGCTTCAAAGTCTATCACTAAATCGCCGTCGCGCGCGGAATTCGCGTCGGCGGCGGGCTCCCTTGCAGGCCGAAGTCAGCAAAATTGGCGCTGCGAGGCAGCGCCGCTTTCTGGCGTGCGTCAAGCTGTGGATCAGTTATCTTCGGTATCTGGTAGCTGCCGCGTGATTTGGTTGGCGGGTCTCCCCTTACGGAGTCATAATCGCTTTCCACAAAGGGAGGCAGGCCATGGGGATCGTTGTTCCGCAGGAGGCCGAAACCGCGGCATCCGGATTCGTCGCTCCGCCCATGCCGGCAACGTCGTCCGAATACATAACAGCGCTTGCGCATTATCATCGCGCCGAGATCGCGCGTATGGCAGGCTGGCGCGATCGGATCGACAGGACAACGAACTGGGCCATCACCGGCGGCGGCGCCATGCTGTCGGTCTCGCTGTCCTCAGCATCATCGCACCATGGCGTGCTCCTGTTCACCATGCTTCTGGTGATGCTGTTTCTGATCATAGAAGCCCGGCGCTACCGGTTCTTCGACGTTTACCGCTCCCGCGTGCGCCTCGTCGAGCGCAACTATTTCTCGCCGATGTTCGGGTCGCGCAAGCCGCCCGACCCCGACTGGGCCCGAGAACTTGGAGAAAGCCTCCGCCGTCCGAAATTCATGGTCGGTTTCTACAGCGCGATGTCACGCCGGCTGCGCCGCAACTATTTCTGGATCTTCCTCATGATCCTGCTGGCCTGGGTGCTGAAATTGACCACGCCGGAACTACAGGATGCGCAAGCAAGCCGCGATGTCGTGACTTCGCTGCGCGAGATCGTCGACAACGCAACGCTGGGCTTCCTGCCCGGCTGGCTGGTGATCTGCGCGGTCGCGCTGTTCTACGGCTGGATGATCGCCGTGACATGGCGTCCCGAGAGCGACGACGGAACCGCGGACGGCAATGTCCATGTTTGATGTGCGGGCCGATCGCCTCGGCAATCGCTTCAACGGGAGATCGACCTGACCGCAAAGGTCAGATCCTCAGCGTGTAGCGGATGCCGTCGTAGATCGCGGCGTGAATGTTGCGCGACGCAACCGCGTCGCCGATGCGCAATAGAATGAAGGTGCCCGGACGCCTTTCCGGAAAAACCCGACCCGTTCCGACCAGCGCCTCGTAATCGACCGCGCCGCCATTCCTGGAGAGCGGCTTGAGGGCCTGGTAGAGATCGTCATTGGCGAGCGTGCCATGTTCAACGACAACCTGTTCGACCCGGCGCTCCTCGCGCCACCCATCGGAAAAGTCCGAGGCGAGCGTCGCGACAAGCTGGTTGCCCTCGCGTCTGACCGCGCGCAGCCGCGTGTTGATGGTGATCCGCACACCCTTTTCCTGGAAGGCGCGCATATAGGGCACATGGTTCATGCCGCCCATCTCGGGCGCGAAGAAGCGCTCGGGCGACACCAGTTCGAGACGTGAGCCGGCATTGGCGATGAACTCGGCCGCGCTCATCCCTTGATGTCCGCCATTGTCGTCATAGAGCAGCACCGTTCCGGCCGGCTTCGCTGCGCCCGACAATATGTCCCAACTCGAAACGACGAGGTCGTCGCCCGCCTCGAGCGGCGGGTTCTGAGGCAGGCCGCCCGTGGCGACGATCACCACCTCGGGCTCCAACTCCAGCACGTCCTCCGCCTCGGCCCAGACATCGTATTGGATTTCGACGCCCAGACGCTCAAGTTCGGCCAGCCGCCAGTCGACAATGCCGATCAACTCCTTGCGGCGCGGGTTCAGGGCGGCCATCCGGATCTGGCCGCCGGCCTTGTCGGCCGCCTCCAGCACCGTTACTGAATGACCCCGTTCCGCGGCGACCCGCGCGGCCTCCAGCCCCGCCGCGCCCGCGCCGACCACGACAATTTTTTTCGGCGTACTACCCGTCCGCAGAATGACATGCGGGATCGTCGCCTCCCGCCCGGTCGCGGCGTTGTGAATGCAGAGCGCCTCGCCGCCCTCATAGATGCGGTCGAGGCAGTAGGTGGCGCCGACGCATGGCCGGATTTCGTGCTCGCGGCCCTCCATCACCTTCAGCATGATGTGCGGGTCGGCGATGTGGGCGCGCGTCATGCCGACCATGTCGAGCTTGCCCTCGGCAATGGCATGACGGGCGGTGGCGACATCCTGAATGCGTGCCGCGTGAAAGACCGGGAACCTTGTCGCCGCCCGGACCTCGCCGGCGAAATCGAGATGCGGAGACGAGCGCATGCCGGTAATCGGAATAACCTTCGTCAAGGCCGCGTCGGTCTCGATCGAGCCGCGGATGATGTTGAGGAAATCGACCTTGCCGGAAGCCGCCAGCCGCCGCGCGATCTCGATTCCCTCTTGCCTGGACAAGCCCTTGTCGAAATCCTCGTCCGCGACCATACGGATGCCGACGACGAACCTGTCGCCGACCGCTTCGCGCACCGCGTCGATCACCTTCCAGGTGAAGCGCAGCCGGTTGTCGAGCGATCCGCCATATTCGTCCGTCCGATGGTTGGTCGCGGGCGACCAGAACCCGTCGATCAGGTGGCCGTAGGCCTCGAACTCGATGCCGTCGAGACCCGCGGCCTGGCAGCGTTGCGCAGCACTCGCGTAGTCCGCGACGATGCGCTCGATGTCCCAGTCCTCGATCACCTTCGGAAAGGACCGGTGCGCCGGCTCGCGCACCGCGGACGGGGCCAGAACCGGCAGCCAGTCGGCCTTGTTCCATCCGGTGCGGCGGCCGAGATGGGTGAGCTGGATCATGACCTTGCAGTCATGTTCGTGACACGCATCCGCAAGTTCTCCCAGCCAGGGCACGATCTCGTCGCGATAGACATGCAGATTGCCGAATGCGGCCGGGCTGTCGCGCGACACGATCGCCGAACCCGCCGTCATGGTCAGCGCCATCCCTCCCTTGGCCTTCTCGGCATGGTAGCGTCGGTAGCGCTCCTTGGGCATGCCGTCCTCGGAATAGGCAGGCTCATGGCTGGTCGACATGACGCGGTTCTTCAGCGTCAGGTGCTTAAGCTGGTAGGGCCACAGCAAAGGATCGTTTTTCATTTTCTACTTTCATCTTACTTGATTGCTCTTTCCGGCTTATGGCAATCAATTCGATATTCCTCGCTACCAGGTTTTATTTCCCGGCCTTCCGTGTAAAATCGCGAACATCCTGCTCCACCTGCCGCGAGGAGGCCCGCCGCCATGCCGTTCACGATTATTTCCGGGAGCTTTCATGTCGTTGGATATTCTCCCGACGGCGATTTAATTCGTTTCCAGGCTGACAATGTCAGCCATCTCTTCGACCTCGACGGCAGTGATCCTCGCGTCAATGCCCGCGGTCATGCGCAGTTGCGGATCGAGGGGATCGACACGCTCGAAACGCATTTCAATCCCGCCGGCGGCGGTGGCGTATTGCGCCAGCCGGAGCTCTTTGCCCAACAGGCAACCGACCTGCTGCTGGCCTATCTGGGCATCGACAATGTGGTGTGGAATGCGGGCCACGCGCAGGTTGTTTCCGCCAATGACGGGAAGCGAGGCTTTATCCTGTCCCGATCGGTGGAAAAGAACGGCAGGCCGGTGGCATTCGTTTTCGCAGGCGATCCGCCCGGCCCGGATGGCGGCGACTTCCGCCTGGAAGCGGATTTCCTGCGGAGCAGCTACAACCATCTGGCGCTCGATCAAGGTCTGTCCTATGCAACCTACTATTGGGGCCTGTTCCACGATCTGCGCGAAGAAATGACTGCCGCCGTGACGTCGGCCCGCGACGCCGGCCGGGGGCTCTACGCGCAGGATGTCACCACGAACGGCTTTGAGATTAACACGGTGGCCGATCTGACGGACAATTGCGTGATCATGCCCAAGCTATTTCGGCGCCTTGCCGAATATTTCGTCAGCACCGGCACGATTGTCGGCTTCAAGGAAGTCTTGGCGGAAAGCCGGGAGCCGGTGCTGGAGATTGAAACCGCCAACTTCACGCATTTCGACACCTTCGTTGAGCAAGCGCCCGGTTCAAGCCGCGTCCGGCTGACTGTCCATCCCGAGGAGCTCGTTTTCGACCCGATGCCGACCCGGCCGTCGAACTCCTTCGCCATGGTGGTGGAAGAGCGCGAGGACGACGCCATGGCGCGGATGCTTGGAGCGCCTTGACCGAGATATGCCGGGCCGGACCGGTATGCGCGGATGCGCGGAGCCCTAAGCAGACTTGCGTGGCTTCGCTCACGCTTCGCCTGCTTAGCCTGTTGTTTTGTCGCAGGTTTCCGTCGGAAAACCGTGACACACTTTTCCGGAAACTGCTTAGCGGAACAAGGCAGTCCGAGCGCGGCCGGTTCCATCAGGTTCAGTACCATGCGTCGTCCATGGTGCCCTTGCTGCGCGCCATGAAGTCCTGTAGCGCCTCGTCGACAGCGACGTCGATCGGCGGCGCCTGATATTCGGCGAGCATCTTCTTCCAGCGCCGGTTGGCGCGGACTGCCGCATCCTCGCCGCCCCCGGCCTGCCATTTCTCGAATGGCTCATTGTCGGCGATTTCGGAATCCCAGAAGGCGGTTTCATAGTTGGCCATTGTATGTGCGCAGCCGAAGAAGTGGCTGCCCGGCCCGACCTCGCGGAAGGCATCCAGCGCAAGCTGGTTGTCATCGACCTTGACCCCGTCGAGATAAGTGTGCAGGGCACCGCAGAAATCGGCATCCATGACGAATTTTTCGTAGGACATCGAAAGCAGCCCGTCGAGGAAGCCGGCGGAATGAAGGATGAAGTTGGCGCCGCAATGCACCGCGGCCAGCATCGACATGGTGCCTTCGTTCATTGCATGCGCGTCCGGCAGTTTCGAGGTGGTGAAATTGCCGGAGCATCTGAGCGGCAGGTTGAGGCGCCGGGCCAGTTGGCCGACCACCATCGAACCGATCGCCGGCTCTGGCGTGCCGAAGGTGGGCGAACCGGAACGCAGCGACATGGAAGACAGGAAATTGCCGAAAATCACCGGCGCGCCGGGCCGCTCCAACTGGGTCAGCGCGCATCCGGCCATGGTTTCGGCGAGCGACTGGGCAATCGCGCCGGCGTTCGTCACCGGTCCCATGGCGCCGCCAAGAATGAACGGCACGATCACCGCCGCCTGATTGGCACGCGCATAGGCGCGCAGCGAAAGCGTCATCGTCCCGTCCCAGACCAGCGGCGAGTTGACGTTGACGTTGCCGAGGATGACGCAGTTGCGATCGACGAAGTCCTCGCCGAAAAGGATGCGCGCCATCTCGATGGAGTCTTCCGCGCGGCTCACGGCCGTCACCGAACCCATGAAGGCGCGGTCGGAATATTTGATGTGGCTGTAGACCATGTCGAGATGGCGCTTGTTGACCGGCACGTCGACCGGCTCGCAGATGGTTCCGCCGGAATGGTGCAGCCATGGCGAAGACTGCGCCAGCTTCACGAAATTGCGGAAATCCTCGATCGTGCCGTAGCGGCGTCCCTTATCGAGATCCATGACGAAGGGCGAGCCGTAGGCCGGCGAGAACACGACGCTCTTGCCGCCGATCTCGACGGAATTGGCTGGATTGCGCGCATGCTGGGTGAAGCAGGCGGGCGCTGTCCCGAGCAGTTCGCGCAACAGGCCCGGCTCGAACTTGACCAGCACGCCATCGACCTTGGCGCCGGCACGCCGCCAATGATCGAGCGCCACCGGGTCGTCGCGGAACTCTATACCAATCTCGGCGAGGATACGGTCCGCCGTTTCCTCGATGCGGACCAGGTTCTCTTCCGAGAGAATGTCGTAGCTCGGGATGTTGCGCACGATATAGGGGCGGCCGTGGCCCTGAGACCCGTGCGAGCGCAGCTCGCGCCGCGCCACGCGTCCGCCGCGCTCACGGCGTTTGGCGACTTCGATCCCCGCGTCTGCGACCTGCATCATTTGACTCCCTCGTCGACCATCGCAAGAATAGCGCGTGCCGATCCTCACAGGAAAGCTGCGCTTGCGCCTTCGCCTGCGTCAATAGCGGCGCGCCTCCTTCGCGCTTCCGAAACGAACGGCTGAAGGGCCAAGTAACTGGCCTCCACTGCCCGAATCCGCCTATAGTCGGCCATGCCGATCCGTCAGCTTTCCGAAACGATGATCAACCAGATCGCCGCCGGCGAGGTGATCGAACGCCCGGCGAGCGTCGTCAAGGAACTGCTCGAAAACGCCGTGGATGCCGGGGCCAAGCGCATCGAAATCGCCACGGCCGGCGGCGGGCTTTCCCTGATCCGCGTCACAGACGACGGGAGTGGTATTCCGGCGCACGAATTGGAACTCGCCGTCTCCCGCCACTGCACGTCGAAACTCGCCAACACCATAGACGACATTCGCACGCTCGGCTTCCGCGGCGAGGCGCTGCCTTCGATCGGCGCGGTGTCGCGCCTGTCGATCCGCTCGCGCACCGCTTCCACCGCAGCGGCCGAAATCTCGGTCGAGGGCGGGAGCGTTTCCGCCGTCCGTCCCGCCGGTGCCAACCGCGGGACCACGGTCGAGGTGCGCGATCTTTTCTTCGCGACACCCGCCCGGCTGAAATTCATGAAGGGCGAGCGCGCCGAGGCAACCGCGATCGCCGACGTGGTGCGCCGCATCGCGATTGCCTTCCCGGCGGTACGCTTTACGCTTTCGGGCACCGACCGCTCGATGCTGGATTTTGCCGCCACCGACGATCGGCTGCGGCGGATCGCCCAGGTGATGGGCACGGAGTTTCCCGACAACGCGCTGCCGATCGACGCGGCGCGCGAGGCCGTGCGGCTTGACGGCCATGTTTCGATCCCTTCCTATTCGCGGGCCAATGCGCTGCAGCAATATGTCTACGTCAACGGCCGGCCGGTGCGCGACCGGCTGATCGCCAGCGCCATTCGCGGCGCCTACACCGATGTTCTGGCGCGCGACCGGCACGCGGTCGCCGCGCTGTTCGTCACGCTCGATCCGGCATTGGTCGACGTAAACGTCCACCCGGCCAAGGCCGATGTCCGCTTCCGCGATCCCGGCCTGGTGCGCGGCCTGATCTTCGGCGCGATCCGCGAGACGCTGGCCGGCTCCGGCATTCGTCCCGCATCGACGAACGCGGCTGCGATGCTCGGCGCTTTCCGCCCCGGTCCGACCGTCTACGGTCATCCTGGCCCGGCCAGCGTGCATCGCGGTTTCAATCCCGGTTTTCGTGGGGCCACGATCGGCGGCTTCGAGACCGCCCGATCGTTTCAGCGTCCGCTGGAAGGTGGCTTCGCCGAGGCCGCGCAGGCCGCCTTCGACGTCCCGCTGGAGAGCGCGGATGCGCGAACCTCCACCGAAGTCTCGGACGCAGGCGGCCTTCACCTCGGCGCGGCGCGCGCGCAGGTGCACGAAAACTATATAGTGGCGCAGACCGGCGACTCGCTGGTCATCGTGGACCAGCATGCCGCGCATGAGCGGATTGTCTATGAGGCGCTGAAGAATGCGCTGGATGCGCGGCCGATGCCGGCGCAGATGCTGCTTCTGCCCACCATTGTCGACCTGCCGGAAGAGGATGCCGAGCGGCTTGCGTTGCACGCCGGCACGCTGCGGCGTTTCGGGCTCGGCATCGAGCGCTTCGGCCCGGGCGCGGTCGCGGTCCGCGAGACGCCGGCCATGCTCGGAGAGGCCAATGTCGAGCAGTTGGTACGCGACCTTGCCGACGAGATCGCCGACACCGACACGGTCGACACGCTGAAGGGGCGGCTGCATGCGATCGCCGCCACCATGGCCTGCCACGGCTCCGTGCGGTCCGGCCGCCGGCTGCTGCCGGAGGAGATGAACGCATTGTTGCGCCAGATGGAGGCGACGCCGGGCTCCGGCACCTGCAACCACGGCCGCCCGACCTATATCGAGCTGAAGCTCGCCGACATCGAGAAGCTGTTCGGGCGCCGGTAGGAGTGCTGTCCCACCATGCGGGGACCATAAGCCGGCGGATGGCGATCCTGCTTTCCAGGAATGTTGCGGCGACCGCAGCCCGCGCCATGTCCGCAGACGGGGACTCCGAGGCGATGGCCGACGCACGGCTTGACCTGAATAGCAATTTGTGGCGGAAGAGGCGGGACTGAAGAGGGACCGAGCATGAACCGCTTCGAGGGCCCGGGCGCTAGAGAGGCCGGGATTCGCTACCTGGACGGAGATTTCCAGGTCACCAGCCCCGGATCCTTCGTGTCCTGTGCCGTGACCGGCGAACGCATTGCGCTTGACGAGCTGAAATACTGGAGCGTTGCCCGTCAGGAACCCTATGTCGACGCGGCGGCCTCGCTGAAGCGCGAGATCGAGGCCAGCCCGGAGATGCGCCAGCGTTCGGTCAGGTAAGGCCGCGCCGCCGGTTCCAGGCCCGCAATGTCTCGTCGATGATCCGCTTCGGCATTGCCTCCGTCTCGAATACCGCATCGATTTCGAAAATCTCAATCATGGCGAAGAATTCCGCGGGCGACAGCCCGTCGCCGAGGCGAACGGCGTCCTTGGCGGTCGTCACCAGACCGAGACTTCGCGCCCGCGCCTCGGCCATCAGGTCGCGGATTTCCGCGGGCGAATAGAAGTGATGGTCCGGAAAAGGCCGCGCCACGGCAATCTCGGCGCCCGTCCGCCGCAGCGTCTCGAAGAACTTGTCCGGGTGGCCTATGCCGGCGAAAGCCAGAAAGCGCCGCCCGGCGAAACGCTCGGGCTCGCGCGGCAGCGCGGACGCCTGGAAAACCGGCCTTCCGGCACGCGACGCCTGGCGGACGATCGTGTCGGCGGCTGTGCCCTCGCCCATCCTCAAGACGCCGTCGGCATAGCGCAGCTGGTCCACCACTTTGGCGCGCAGCGGCCCGGACGGCAGCACCCAGCCATTGCCCACGCCATGGCGGGCATCCACCACCAGCAAGGCGTAGTCCATATGGATGCGGGCGCTCTGGAAGCCGTCGTCCATGATAACGAAATCGCAACCCGCCGCGGCAAGCAGTCGGGCACCGGCGGCCCGGTTCGCCGATATGGCCACCGGCGCATGCGCGGCGAGCAGCAGCGGCTCGTCGCCGACATGCCGTGCATCCTCGAGCACCACGTCGACGATCCGGGGCGTGGTCGAGTTGCCGCCATGGCCCCGGGACAGGAAACCCGGCTTGAGCCGCATCGCGCTTGCCTGGCGGGCGAGCGCGATTGCGGCCGGCGTCTTGCCGGAGCCGCCGACGGTGAAATTGCCGACGCACAGGACCGGCAGCTCGACCTTTTCGCGGGGCGCGTTGACCAGGCGGCGGCGGGCAGCCGCCGAATAGGCAGCCGACAGCGGGGACAATGCCGCGGCGCGCCAGTCTGGGCGCCGCCACCAGAACGGAGGAGCCTCCGTCAGCATCCGGCTAGCCGGCTAAGCAGACTTGCGTGGCTTTGCCCACGCTTCGCCTGCTTAGCCTCTTGATTTGTCGCGTTTGTGTCGGAAAACCGTGACACACTTTTCCGGAACCTGCTTAGGACCCATTGGTCTTTTCCAGCCGCGACTTCACGACCAGCGGATGGATGAACGGATCGAGCGCTTTCAGCGTCCTGCCGAGCGCGCCTCGCATGTCATCGACGGTCTGCGTTGCCGCCACGATCATCTCGTGGCGCGCTCCCTCATCGGTGAGAAGATAGTTTACCGCGCCGATGAGCATGTCGCGGTCGCGGACCAGCCGCGCTCCGCCATTGTCGATCAGCCTCTGGTAGGTCTCACGGAAATTCTGGACATTGCGGCCGGCAAGCACCGCCGTGTCGAGCATGGCCGGTTCCAGCGGATTTTGTCCGCCTTCGGACGTCAGCGAGCGGCCGACGAAGGCTATCTCGGTAAGGCGCAGGTAAAGCCCCATTTCGCCGATCGTATCACCAAGCAGGACATCGGTGTCGCCCGTGAGTTCTTCGTCGCCGGTACGGCGAACCACCTTCAGGCCCATGGCCGTAAACTCGGCGGCGAGGCCGGCGGCCCGCTCCGGATGTCTGGGCACGATGATGGTCAGCAATCCCGGATGACGGGCGCGCAGCGCCAGATGCACCTCGGCGGCAACCTTCTCCTCGCCGTCATGGGTGGAGATCGCCGCCCAGGTCGGACGCTTGCCGATCCGGCCGCGCAACGCGGCGAGCGACGCCTCATCGGCGGCCGGAGCCGGCGTGTCGACTTTCAGATTGCCCGACACGGTCACCGGTCGGGCGCCCAGGGTCTGGAATCGTTCGCCGTCGAGTTCGGATTGCGCCACCACATGGGCCATATTCTCGAACAGCACCCCGGCCACATTCGGCCGCTTCCTCCACGATCTGAACGAGCGGTCCGAAAGGCGGCCGTTGACCAGAACCTGGGGAATGCGGCGCTCGCCGAGTTCGAGGATCGTCGTCGGCCAGATCTCGGATTCGGCGATTATGGCGAGGTCGGGGTCCCAGTGGTCGAGGAAGCGGCTCACCGCCGGTTTCAGGTCGAGCGGCACATATTGATGGATAACGCTGTCGCCAAGCACCTCTTGCGCCAGATGAGCCGACGTCACTGTGCCGGTCGTGAGCACGACATTGACGCCATGGTCCAGAATGCGCCGTATCAGCGGCAAGATGGCATTGGTCTCGCCGACGCTCGCCGCGTGGATCCAGATGATCGGGCCCTGCGGGCGCGGCTTGCTGGCATGCCCGTAACGCTCCCTGCGTCGATGACGATCCTCCTTGCCCCGACTGGCCCGCCAGCCGACATAGGCGCCGACGAGCGGATAGACCGCCGTCCCCGCCAGCCGGTAGGCATGCAGAGCCACCCTGGCCCAGCGCTGGCTCATGGGCGCCCGTCGACGATGCGGTAAACCCGTTCGGTCGCCTCGTTCAGCCGTAGCGTGATTTCCTGCCGCTTACGCTCCAGTTCGGCATCGTCCGCGTCGGCCGCTACCGAAATCGGGTCGCCTACTACAATGCCGCCGCGGCCGAACGGTAGATTGATCGTCGTCTTGTCCCAGGTCTTCTCGAGCACCTTGCGGCGGCTGGTGGCCAGGGCGATCGGCACCACCGGCCGCCCGGATATGCGTGCCAGCGTAACAATGCCCATGCCGGCCTGCCGCGGCGTGCCATGTGGAATGTCGGCGATCATGCAGACGTTGCCGCCGGCGTCGAGGACCTTTCTCAGGGCGATGAGCGCCTGGGCGCCGCCTTTTTCGCCCTTCCTGGTATCCTCGCGGCCACCGGAACCACGCACCGCCTCGAAGCCGAATTTTTCGACGACCAGCGCATTGAGTTCGGCGTCCGCGCTGCGCGATACCATGGCCGACAGCGGTTCGCCACGCGGATAGAGCGCCGGCGCCAACAGATGCTGGCCGTGCCAAATCGTCAGGATCGACGGTGTTATGGCCTTATAGCTTTTCTGAATGTCGCTCGATCCGTCGGCCAGCGGGTTGGTGGCGCGCACGAAGCGAAGCCCGTGCGCCAATAGCGTCGCGATCGAGGCCTTGGCAAGGCGCGACCGCGCCAAAGGCTTGCGGACTTTTCTCCAGAGCGCCTTTACCGGGCCGACACGCCGATTTTTCTTCACCGGGGCTTCAGCCGCCATCGGCGCAACGGGACTGTCGCTCATGCGTCGTGACCACCCGATGTGCCGCTGTCGGGATCGAGCAGGCGATGCAAATGGACCACAAAGTAGCGCATATGGGCATTGTCGACGCTCGCCTGCGCCTTGCCCTTCCAAGCGGCCAGCGCCGACGCATAGTCGGGAAAGACACCAACGACATCGAGCTTGTCGAGATCACGAAATTCATTGGTTTTCAGTGACGTCAACTCACCCCCGAAAACGAGGTGCAACAGTTGCTTCTTGCCGCCCACTTCAGACATGAATGAACCCCGAGTCGTTCGCGAAAATGTGCATTGGGTCTAGAGGAAAACACTCAATTTTGAAACACAGATGGGCTGCCGCGCAACCGCCTAAGGACCCGAAGACGAACCGGCGTGCCGCACAATGACGTCGGCCATGACGTTCAGCAGTTCGCCGCTGCCCGCCACGAGAGCGCCATGAACAACCGTGGCTCCAGCATAAACAGGGCATTCGCGGCTGCTGTTTAGCACTTTTCCGCCCGCTTCGCGCAGAATAAGGTCGGCCGCCGCCAGATCCCAGTCATGCGCATTCGGCTTCACGAAAGTGGCATCAAGGCTTCCGTCGGCGATCATGGCGATCCGGCAGGCAAGTGACGGGATGTAGGCACGGCGCTCCAGGCGTTCGAGCCAGGGCCGCGGCATCGCGTCGATCCACGGCTTCGGCCCCGCGATGCTCGGCTGCCCGTTCGAAGGCCTCACCATGATCCGCGCACCGTTCTTGAAGGCGCCGCGCCCCGGCAGCGCCGTGTAGGTTTCCTGGCGGGCGGGAACCTCCAGCACACCGGCAAGAGGGCGGCCATTCTCGACCACCGCCGCGCTGACGCACCAGATATCGCGGCCTTCGAGAAATCCGCGCGTGCCGTCGATCGGGTCGACCACGAAAGTGCGGCGTGCCGAAAGCCTTGACCCGGAATCAGCGGTCTCTTCCGACAGCCAGCCGTAGTGCGGGCGTGCCGCGAGCAGGGTTTCACGCAGGAACCGATCGACGGCGTAGTCCGCCTCGCTGACGGGGGAACTGCCCGCCTTCATCCAGACTTCCGGCCTCTGGCGGAAAAAGCGCATGGCGATGCGTCCCGCCTCCCGCGCGGCATCGCCCAGAAGTTCGAGGTCGGCGTCGAGATCGCCGATACGGGCATCAGCTTCCGGCAAGGGTCATGCCTTCGATGAGAAGCGTCGGCGCCGCCGTACCATAGTTGCGGTCGAGATCCCTGGCCGGCACCATGCGCAGGAACATGTCCTTGAGATTCGAGGCGATCGTCACTTCCGATACCGGATAGGACAATTCGCCGTTCTCGATCCAGAAGCCGGAAGCGCCGCGGCTGTATTCACCGGTGATCATGTTGACGCCCTGACCAAACACCTCGGTGACGTAGAAGCCGGACTTCAGCGAACCGATCAGGGCCTCCGGGGACTGGTCGCCCGGCTCGATCGACAGGTTGGTCGAAGAAGGCGATACGGAGGAGCCGCCGCGCGATCCACGGCCGTTGGTCTCGAGTCCGAGTTCGCGCGCCGCCGATGTAGACAGGAACCAGTGATCGAGCACCCCCTTGTCCACCATCGTCAGGGTCGGGCCTTCGACACCCTCGCCGTCAAACGGCCTGGACGCCTGGCCCCGCACACGCGCCGGCTCGTCGATGACGGTAATCAAGGCCGATGCCACCTGCCTGCCCATCATGTCGCGCAGGAAGCTCGTCCCGCGGGCGACGGAAGCGCCGTTGATGGCGCCGGCCAGATGCCCGGCAATGCCGCGCGCCACGCGCGGATCGAAGATGACGGTGACTTCACCGGTCTTGGCCTTGCGCGGATTGAGGCGGCGGACGGCGCGCTCGCCCGCGCTGCGGCCGATCGCTTCGGCCGTATCCAGATCGGCGAAGTGCAGGCGCGAGGAGTAATCATAATCGCGCTCCATGCCCGTGCCCTCGCCGGCAATCACGCTCGCCGAGCGCGAGAAGCGCGAGCCGACATATTGACCCAGAAAGCCATGCGACGTGGCAAGCACCAGCCCGCCCAGCCCGGCGCTGGCGCCGCTGCCGCCGGAATTGGTCACGCCGGGAACGGCGAGCGCCGCGGCTTCCATCGCCAGCGCGTCATCTCGCAGCCTGTCGGCGGAAACCGCAGTGGGATCGAACAGGTCAAGGTCGCGTATCGTTTTGGCCAGAAGCGATGCGTCCGCCAGGCCCTGGAACGGATCTTCGGGCGAGACGCGCGCCATCGCGACGGCGCGCTCGGCCAGCGACCTCGGGTCGGAGGCGGCGGTGGCCGACACGCTGGCGACCCGCGCGCCGACAAAGACCCGCAGCGAGACGTCATCGCTTTCGGCCGCCTGGGTCGACTCGACCTTGCCGAGACGCACCGAGACGCTGGCCGAACGCCCGCGCACGACCACCGCGTCGGCGGCATCCGCGCCGGCGGCCCTGGCGGCATCGACCAGCGCCGATACGCGGTCGATCAGGCTTGCAGATTCGAGAGGAGAGTCCATTCGGTGGCTCGACTTTTTCTGATTTCCGCTGCTCCATCTATTGTTCCGGCCCGGCTTGTGCAATGGCTTGCGGCCACCGGGCGCACCCCTCCGGGGGAACGCCGGGCCTTCCGCCCATGCAGGGACAAGACCATGACGCCTTTCCATCTCGCTTTTCCCGTGCGCGACCTCGACGAAACACGCGCGTTCTATGAAGGCGTGCTTGGCTGCACGATCGGCCGTTCCGTCCGAGGCCTGGGTCGATTTCGACCTCTTCGGCCACCAGATGTCGGCCCATGTCAGGCCCGCCGCGCGGCCGACGGGCTGGGCAAGGTCGACGGCAAGGCGGTGCCGATCCCGCATTTCGGCGTGGTGCTGCTGATGGAGGACTGGCGCAAGCTGGCGGATCGGCTCGCGGCCCAACCCAGCGTGGACTGGATCGAGCGGCCGATGATCCGCTTTGCCGGCGAGCCCGGCGAGCAGGCGACCCTGTTCATTCGCGACCCGTCGGGTAACGCGCTGGAATTCAAGGGTTTCCGCTCGCTTCAACAACTATTCGCGCACTGAGCCAACGCGGAGATCCAGCACCGCGAAGTTATCCCGGATGACCCGTTCGCCAGGCGATGCGCAGGTCGCGACGTTCACCAGCGGCTCGACGATGCGTCATGTCATCGTCATGACCGCGACCGGCTCGATCGGACTTGTCTCGATCTTCATCGTCGACGCGCTCAACCTCTTCTACATTTCCCTGCTTGGCGTCGAGGAACTGGCGGCGGCGATCGGCTTTGCCTCCACGCTGCTGTTCTTCACCATCTCGGTGGCGATCGGCTTCACCATCGCCTGCGGCGCGCTTGTCGCCCGCTGCCTCGGCCGCGGCGACCGCGAGGAAGCGGCGCGCATGGGCGGCGCATCGCTGGTGTTCATGGGCGTGACCACGTCCTGCTGACGATAGCAATCTGGCCGTTCCTTCACGACCTCGTCGCCCTGATGGGCGCGCGCGGCCAGACGCTGGACGCTGTCGACGCGTTTCCTGCAAATCGTGTTTCCATCGACGCCCATCCTTGCGCTCGGCATGTGCACGACCGGCATATTGCGCGGCGTCGCCGATGCGCGACGCGCCATGTATGTGACGCTGGGCAGCGGCGCTTGCCGCCGCCATACTCGACCCGCTCCTCATCTTCGGGCTCGGGCTCGGTCTTGACGGCGCGGCGATCTCGACCGTGCTGGTCCGGTTCGTGATGCTCGCGATCGGCATTCACGGCGCGCATCGCGTTCACGGGCTGGTACGGCTGCCGGATCTGGCGCGGCTTGGGCAAGCCGCGCGGCCGTTCTTCTCGATCGGCCTGCCGGCGGCGCTCACGCAGACTGGCCACCCCGGTCGGCAACGCCTACGTCACCATCGAAATGGCTGCCTTTGGCGATCAGGCCGTTGCCGGCTGGGCGATCATCGGACGCATCGTCCCGGTTGCCTTCGGTGTCATCTTCGCCCTTTCCGGCGCGGTCGGGCCGATCCTCGGGCAGAATTTCGGAGCGCGCCAACTACGATCGCATCGTCTCGACGATGCGCGACAGCCTTACCGTCACCATCGTCTATGTGGCGATCGTCTGGGCGCTGCTGGCGCTGTTCGCGGGTCCGATCGCCAGCCTGTTCGGCGCCGTGGGCCTGTCGCGCGAACTGATCATGTTCTTCTGCCACTTCGCCGCCGGCAGTTTCCTGTTCAACGGCGCACTGTTCGTGGCAAGTGCCGCCTTCAACAATCTCGGCTATCCGACCTATTCGACCCTCTTCAACTGGGGCCGTTCGACGCTGGGGGTCATTCCGTTCGTGTGGGTGGGCGCTTCACTGTTCGGCGCAAAGGGTGTGCTGGCAGGGTGGGGACTCGGCGCGGTGGTGTTCGGCGTCCTGTCGGTGCTCGTGTGCTTCCGCGTGATCCGCCGGATCGCCGCCAGCCGTCCACGGACCGGCCTGGGCCGAACCCGCCGCCGTCAGGCAATCCAGGATACAAGCAGCCTGCGTTGCGAGAATCGAGCCCGTCAGGCGCTGCGCCGCTTTTCCCGGCCGGTAACGGCCTTCTCCACCGCGCGCTTCAACTCGTCCCTTGATGCCGGCGGTCTCGGCAAGCACCGATTCGACCTTCATGAAATCGAGCACGCGGAAACGCGATACCGGCGGCCGGATCAGGATATCCGGCTGGGCGTGTTCCAGCTTGCCGGCGATGATCGACTGCATCATCAACTGCGTGGCGCCGAACATCAGGTCGATCGAGGTCATGCGCGGGCGCTCGCTTTGCTCCGGCGCGCCGACCACGTCGATCGCGATCACGATGTCGGCAAGTCCGGTGACGAGATCGAAAGGAACCGGATTGTAGATGCCGCCGTCGATACAGAGCACGCCGCCGCGCTGCACCGGCCGAACACGCGCCGGGATGGCCGCCGAGGCGCCAAGCGCCGAAATCAGGTCGCCCTCTTCGAATACCGCCAGCTTGTGGCCATAGAAATCCGTCGCCGTCACCTTGAGCGGTATCTTCAGATCGTCGAAACCGTCGGGAATGGCGTCCGGCAGGAACGCCTTCAGGATCCGCTCGATGTTGAACTGGGTGACATGCGGATGCCGCCATGCAAGGCCTCCGGCCACGGTGCCCGGACGCGCCTGCCACATGCGGCTGGCAACCTCGGCGCGACGGCCGAGGATGGAGGCCGCATAGTGATGGATATCGCGGCCGGACATTCCAGCCGCCATGCCGGCGCCCATGATCGCGCCGATCGACGAGCCGGAGATCGCGACCGGCCGGATGCCGAGTTCATCGAGCGTCTCGATCACATGGATATGAGCGAGGCCCCTTGCCCCTCCACCTCCGAATGCGACCGCGAATGTTGGGCTCATCAGTTGCCCCCGCCGCTCCTCAATTCCGCCGGTCCAACCGTCAACACCGCCGGCTCGGTGTCGAGAAGTTTGCGCGCCACGGCCTTCGTCTGCTCCAGCGTCACGGCGTTGATATAGTCGGCGCGGCGCTCGAAATAGTCGGCGCCCAGTCCGTCGATCTGCAATTCGACCAATGTCGACGCGATCGAGTTCGAAGAATTGAGATTGTTGATCGCGTAGGCACCGATCAGATACTTCTTTGCCGCGGCAAGCTCGGCCTCGGTCGGACCTTGCTCCGCCATTGTTTTCACCACATCGCGGATGATGTCCAGCGTCTCGCCGCCTTTTCCGGCGCGCGTCGACGTGCCGATCATCAGGGAATTGGCGTGCTCGTAATTCACCAGCGACGAGTCAATTCCGTAAGTTAGGCCACGTTTCTCACGCACTTCACGAAACAGCCGCGAGGTAAATGTGCCGCCGCCAAGTATGTGGTTCATAAGGACCGCCGGGAAAAAGTCCGGATCGTTGCGGGCGACGCCAGGATAGACGAGGTGCAAGCCGGTCTGCGGCAGCGCATATTCGTAGGTGATCTCCTGCGCCAGCTTCGGTGTGACGTCGGGAACAATCCCAGCAGCGGACTTCTCCGGCAGGCTCGCCAAACAGCTTGTCCAGCTCGCTTTTCAAGGTTTCAGCGTCGATCGCGCCGACCACGGCCACATTCAGCCCCTCCCGCGCGAAAAGACCCCGGTGCAAGGCACGCAGATCGTCGGCGGTGATCGTCATCAGCGTCTTTTCCGTGCCCTCGTCCGGACGGGAATAAGGATGGTTGCCGTAGAGGGCGGCGAGCCAGCGCCGTCCGGCTTCGACTTCTGGATCCCGCTCCTGGCTCCGGATGCCGGAAATGATCTGGCTGCGGATGCGGTCGATCGGCGTCTGGTCGAAACGTGGCGCGGCAAGGGCAAGCCGCATCAGGTCCAGCGCCTCATCCTTCTGGTCGGCAAGCATGCGCATGGATCCGTAGATATTGTCACGGCTCGCGCGAAAGCCAATTTCGGCGCCTGCATCGTCGAGGCGCGTCTGGAACGCATCGCTGTCGAACTCACCGGCGCCCTCGTCGAACAGCCCGGTCATGAGGTTGACCAGCCCCTCCTTGCCGGCGGGATCCTGCGACTCACCACCGGCGAAGGCAAAACGCAGCGTGACGATCGGGACCGAATAGTCCTCGACCAGCCAGGCCGAAATGCCACTATCCGTACGAACTTCCTGAATTTTCACCGCTGCTTGCGCGGGAATGCTGACAATCAGCGCGAAAAGGCTGAAAGCCGCTGCAAGGCTGGCATATGACGCAACACGATTTCGCATTTCCACTCCGGCGTTCACGAGGCGTCACCGATCAATTGGATGTTTCCGGCGACGCCAACAGATAGGCGGTCACCGACTGATCCGATTTCAGAAATTTCACGGCAGCCGCCTGGACCTGCTCGGCGGTCACGGCCTTGATGCGGTCCGGCCATTCCCGCACGTCCTTGACCGTATTGCCTGTCGTCAGCGCCGAACCATACATATTGGCCATGCTCGACGGGCTGTCCTGGGCAAAGATCATGCCGCGCACCAGGCGGTTCTTGGCCCTCTCCAGTTCGTCGGCCGAGACACCGTCGCGCTGGATGCGGGCAACCTCCGCGTCGATGCGCCGTCTCGAGCTTCGCCAGCCCGTCAGCGTCGCGCGGCGAACCGTAGAGGGTGAAGCTGGTCTGATCCAGCGCCACGCCGTCATAGTAGGCGCCGGTGCCGGCGGCGAGATCGCTCTTCACGACAAGTTGCTGATAGAGCCGGCTGCGCGTGCCGCCGCCGAGAATCTCCGAAAGGACATCGAGCGCTTCGGCCTCGCCCGGTTCGCTTGTCCGATAGGATGGCGCAAGCCAGTATCTGGCGAAGCTCGGTATCGTGACCCGCGCATCCGTCATGGTGACGGTACGGCTGGTATTCTGCTCCGGCTCGATCGGGCGCGAGCGCGGCTGCAAGGTCGGGACCGCGCGCGATTTTTCCGTAGGTCTCTTGCGCCAGCTTGCGCACCGAGGCGGCATCCACGTCGCCGGCCACGACCAGCACGGCATTGTTCGGTGTGTAGTAGCGATCGTAGAAGGCTGCCGCATCGTCGCGGTTGAGCTTCTCCATCTCATGCATCCAGCCGATGACCGGCACGCGGTAGGGATGGTTCTGGTAGAGCGTCGCCTGTACTTCCTCCGAAAGCAATGACTGCGGGATCGCCCTCGATGCGCGAACGGCGTTCCTCAAGCACCACGTCGCGCTCGGTCGCCGACCACCTCGTCCGTGAGGGTGAGGTTGCGCATCCGGTCGGCTTCCAGCGCCATCATGGTGCCGAGCGCATCGGGCGACACGGTCTCGAAATAGGCGGTGTAGTCGTAGGAGGTGAAGGCGTTCTCGTTGCCGCCGATCTCGGCGACCGTCGCGTCGAACTCACCGGCCTTGTGGTTCTTCGTGCCCTTGAACATCAAATGCTCGAAGAAATGCGCGATGCCGGACTTTCCGGGCGGCTCGTCGGCGCTGCCCACCTTGTACCAGACCATATGCGTGACGATCGGCGCGCGATGGTCGGGAATGACGACCACCTCCATGCCGTTGTCGAGCAGAAAATTCGAGACCTCCTCCCGGCCGCGCGGCGTTTCGGCCGACGTCACGCCCGCAGGCAAAGCCGTCAGGAATAGCAGAAGGGCTCCGGCGGCGAGGCGGCGGACCGGTTGGACGTCAAGGCGCATGCAGGCAAGCTCCGGAGCCAATGTCGGTGCGGCCTTATATGGGCCGCGCGGTTCGGCCGGAAAGTGAATTATTCGTCATCTTGCCGATGGACGGCGGCTGCGGTCAGCCGGCTTCGAGAAAGCGAATCACCGTTTCGCCATAGAACCGTTCGTCCAGGAGCGCGAAGCCCTCGACCGGGGCGAATGGCGCGGACGCCGTTTCCTCGACCACGCAGAGTGCCCCCGGGACCAGCCAGCCGCCGCTTCGAGCCGAACCAAGCGCCTTTCGCCAAGACCCTTGCCATAGGGCGGATCGGCGAAAACGAGGCCGAAGGGCTGGATGTTGCCGGCCTCGCCGAGCTGCGTCGCGTCGCGCCGGAAGATCTTCGTGCGCCCGGTAAGACCGAAGGCTTCGACATTGGTGCGAATCCGCCCCCTGCCCTCGGCCGATTCCTCGATGAACATGCAGAAGGAGGCGCCCCGCGACATCGCCTCCAGCCCAAGCGCGCCAGTGCCGGCAAACAGGTCGAGAACGCGCGCGCCCGAAAGCCGGTCGCCGAACCGATGCGCGAGCACGTTGAAAACCGCCTCGCGCGTGCGGTCGGTGGTCGGGCGTATGTCCTGCGAGCGCGGCGCGGCCAGCGGACGGCCGCGGAACTCGCCGCCCACAATGCGCATCGCCGCTACTCGCCCTTGCGCGGCTTGCCGGAATGCGGCGGACGACCGCCGGGCTTTCCGCCATCACGGCCCTCGCCACGCGGCTTGCCGAAGGGCTTTGCTCCGCCCGGCTTGCCGAAGGCCGGCTTGCGGGCTCGCTTGGCCTCGACCGCCGCCTTCTCCGCAGCCGCCCTGCCCGCGCCTATCGGCCGCGCGCCGGACGCCATCCAGACATTGGCCTTGCGGCCGCCGGGCGGCTCGATCGGGCGCTGCTCGCGTTCGCCGCTTTCTTGCCGCGCGGCCGATCGCCGAAATCCGGCTTGGGCCCGCGCTCCGGCTTGCGGCCGTCCGAACCGCGATCCGGCTTGGTCGAGAGCCGGCCGAGCATCTCTTCGCGCGTATGCTCCTTGCCGCGGCCGCGATTCTTGATCAGCCCGCCCTCGCCGACCCGCAGCGGCCGCGCCTCGCGGGGCGCGGCCCGCTCCGCCGGCTCTTCGCTTCGCCTCGACCGGCTTGTTGGAGAACGGCTTGACGATCTCCGCCTCGAAATTGGCGCCTGATTCCTCGATCAACCGCTCGCCAAGCTGATCGCGCAGCATGCTGCCCTTCAGTTCCTGGACATGCCCCTCAGGCAGGTCCCCGAGCTGGAACGGACCGAACGACACACGGATAAGCCGCGTCACGTCAAGGCCGAGCGAACCGAGAATGTTCTTCACCTCGCGGTTCTTGCCTTCGCGCAGGCCGATCGTCAGCCAGGCGTTGATGCCCTGCTCGCGATCGAGCGAGGCCTCGATGGAGCCGTAGAACACGCCGTCGACGGCGATGCCGTCCTTGAGCCCGGCAAGGGCCGAACTCCTCGACCTTGCCATGCACGCGCGCCCGATAACGCCGCAGCCAGCCGGTTGCCGGCAGTTCCAGCGTGCGGGCGAGACCGCCGTCATTGGTGAGCAGCAACAGACCCTCGGTGTTGATGTCGAGGCGCCCGACCGTGATCAGCCTCGGCAGATCCGACGGCAGCACGTCGAACACCGTCTTGCGGCCCTCCGGATCGCGGCTGGTGGTCACCACGCCCGCCGGCTTGTGGAACAGGAACAGCCGCGTGCGCTCGACCGGCGGCAGCGGCTTGCCGTCCAGTTCGATCACGTCGTCGGCGGTGACGTTGAAGGCCGGGCTTTCCAGCACCTTGCCGTTGACCCGCACGCGTCCGGCGGCGATCAGTTCCTCGGCGTCGCGGCGCGAAGCAATGCCGACGCGCGCCAGCCGCTTGGCGATGCGTTCGCCATCGGCTTCCTCGGCGGAAGCCGGGCGGCGCGCGAAGGTTTTCTTGGCTGCGAAAGGGGTTGCGGCATCCGGTGAATGTTTTTCGAAAGGCTTGCGCTTTGGAGCCCCACCCGGCGCCGGCCGGCTTGTCGAAGCGTTCGCGGTGCCGAGGGTCGCCGTCGCCGCGCGGATGATCGCGCTCGAACCGGCGTGCCGGGCGTCCCTCGTCATGCGTGTCGGCTGCGTCGCGCTTCTTGAAGAATGGTCTTCCTTCCGCTCGCACCGGCCGCTCTGCCTGTCCGGCCGCGGCGGCGCCGCCCTCGCGCGGCTGGGCGCGTTCGTAACGTCCGGGCCGCTTCTCGTCCTCGCCGCGCGGCCTGAACGGCTTGCCGTCGGGGCGCGGACCACGGCGCACCGGCCGCTCTGCCTGTCCGGCGGCGGCAGCGCCGCCCTCGCGCGGCTGGGCGCTCCGTAACGTCCGGGCCGCTTGTCGTCCTCGCCACGCGGCCTGAACGGCTTGCCGTCGGGGCGCGGACCATGGCGCATCGGCCGCTCTGCCTGTCGGCGGCGGCCCTTCGCCCTCGCGGCTTGGCGCGATCCTTCGCCGCGTCGCTTGCTCGTCCTCGCCGCGCGGCGTGTACGGCTTGCCGTCGCTGCGCGGCTTGGCGACGGGCTTGCCCGTCCGCGCTGAGGGCCTTGGCGCGGAATGGCTTTCGGCGCCGCGATGGCCGCGCTCTCCGTCGCGTCGCGCGGGCTTGGCCGAAGCGCCGAAACGGCTTGCCGGTCTTGCCGCCAAAGCCGGCTTGTCGCCGAACCGCGCTTCTCGCCCGGCCGCCACCGCTTCGCGCGCCGGGCCGGACTCCGTCGCGCGGTCCGCCGACTTGCCGCCGCCCGGGTTTGCCTGCGCGAGGAGGTTTCTTCCGTTCGTCGTCCATGGCCTTTGCCTTTCGCGGGCGGGGTGTAGCAGTAACGCTTCCCCAAGTGCGAGGGAAATGTCTCGATGGTGTGCCGGTGAAACGTCCGGATTTCATGAGCTTGGCGCTGGCGCGAAGCCGAGGCCGCGGCGACGCGCGGCGAAGTGCCGATCGGCGCCGTGCTGGTGCGCGGCGACAAGGTCATCGCCAGCGCCGGCAACCGGACCCGCGAACTGAAGGATGTCACCGCGCATGCCGAGATGCTGGTCATCCGCGAAGGCGCCGGGAAGCTCGGCGACGGAGCGGCTGTCCGGCGCCGATCTCTACGTCACGCTGGAGCCATGCACCATGTGCGCGGCAGCGATTTCGTTCGCTCGCATACGCAGACTGTATTTCGGTGCGACGGACGAAAAGGGAGGCGCGGTGGTCAGCGGCGTCCGGTTCTTATGCGTCGCCGACCTGCCATCACGTGCCGGAAGTCTATCCCGGCATCGGCGAGAAGCGCCGCTCCGAGATGCTCAAGCGGTTTTTCCGGGACCGCCGCGACGGCTGACTACCAGGGCACGAGATCACCCCAGGTCTTGTCGCCCTTCTTGCGCGCCTCGGCCTTCAGCCGACGCTCCTTCTTGAGTTCGTCCTCGCCGAGATCGCCCACCGGCGCAGCCGCGGAGGCCTGCCGATAGTCAAGCGGCGGTTCGCTCAGATATTTCCGTTTGGTCGGACTGCCCTGACGCTTCTCTGCCAGTTTCTTGCGGAACGCCTCGCCTTGCTTGGAACTGCTGAGGCCGACGGGCGCACGCCCGAATCGGTGAAGCGTTCGCTCGTGCCCAATGGGTCCTGCGCCCGCGGGGCGGCGGTCGCCCTCGCCATATCGGGCTCGATCTGCGGCTTCCAGAACGGATTGTCGCTATTTTCGTCCGCCTCGGCACGCAAGGCGCGCGCGCTTCTGCTCAGGCGATTCGGGCCAGGCGCCGGTCCCGGCCGTCGTAATGCTGTCCTGCGGCGGCGGCAGCGCCGCCGGAGCGCCCTTGACCGGCCTCACCAGGTCGGGACGGGGCTTGTATTCGATCCTTGCCCGCTTCTGCGGACCAAGCGACAGAATGTTGCTGACGTCGCCCAAAAGCTGTTCGTTCGCTGTCTTGTCGGTGCCGTAGGTCGGCGAGCGACGCAGCCCGAAAGCACTGTTCCGGCCATCAGAAGGCTCGCCGCGGCGGCCATGCCGGCTGGTCGGTTCCCCGTCATGCCCAAGAAATGTCAACACGATACGCCTCTTAATGCGCCCAGAATGGCCCCGGATACGGAAGTGGCCGGCAAATCCGGCGATAGTTTGTCGTCCATAATGGTTAATTTCTCTACCGTATGCACCTGTCCGGCACAAGAATTCCAACAAATTCAGCCAAGCCGCCCGAGTTCGCGCAATTCCCGCAACGCCGCCGCGTCGCGCGCCGAGACATCCGGGAACTCCCGGTCGGAGCCGACATCGTCGGTGTAGCGCCAGGAGCGCGCGCATTTTGTTCCGGCCGCAAGCGCCGGAACAACAGCGACGCCGGCCACATCGTCCAGGCGGAATCCGTCCGCCGGACCTTCCGTGCCCGAAACCGAGATCCCGCTGGTGATGGCCACCTCGGCCAGGTCGACATCCCTGACCGCCGCATACAGGTCGGCATCGGCGACGAACACCGCGGGCGCGGCCTCCAGCGACGAGCCGATGACCTTCTTGGCCCGCTCGATCTCAAGTGCGGCAGTGACCACGCCGCGCACGCGCCGCACCTTGCGCCATTTCTCGGCCAGCGCATCGTCGCGCCATGTCGGTAGGCATGGCGGGAAACTGCTCCAGATGGATCGAAGTCGCGGTCCGGGATAACGCTCCAGCCAGGCCTCTTCCGTCGTGAAGGGCAGCATCGGCGCCAGCCACGTGGCCAGATGGTCGAACAGGTGGCGCACGACCTGAACCGCCGCCAGCCGGCGCTGGCTCGACGGCGCGTCGCAGTAGAGCGCGTCCTTGCGGATGTCGAAATAGAACGCCGACAGATCGACGACCATGAAGTCGAGCAGCGCCTTGGTGACGCGCTTGAAGTCGAAGGCGTCGTAGCCGCCGCGCACGACCTCGTCGAGTTCCGACAGGCGGTGCAGCATCAGCCGCTCGAGTTCGGGCATATCGGCGACGGCAACATGCGTGCCGTCGTCATGCGCCAGCGTGCCCAGCATCCAGCGGATCGTGTTGCGCAGCTTGCGGTAGGCGTCGATGTTGGTCTGCAGCACATTCTTGCCGAGCCGCTGGTCTTCCCAATAGTCGGTGGTCATCACCCACAGCCGCAGGATGTCGGCGCCGGACTGCTTCATGACGTCCTGCGGAACGACCGTGTTGCCGAGCGATTTCGACATTTTCCGGCCTTCCTCGTCCATGGTGAAGCCATGGGTGACGACCGTGTCGTAGGGCGCGCGGCCGCGCGTTCCGCAGCTTTCCAGCAGCGAGGAATGGAACCAGCCGCGATGCTGGTCCGAGCCTTCGAGATAGACGTCGGCCGGCCATTTCAGGTCAGGCCGGTCCTCCAGCGTGAAAGCGTGGGTCGAACCGGAATCGAACCAGACGTCGAGGATGTCCTTGACCATCGTCCACGGCTCGTTGGCGCGGCGAGCCAAGGAAGCGCTCGCGCGCGCCTTCGGCGAACCAGGCGTCGGCGCCCTCCTTTTCGAAGGCTTCGAGGATGCGGGCATTGACCGCCTCGTCCTTCAGCACCTCGCCGTTCTCGTCGGCGAAGACGCAGATCGGCACGCCCCAGGCGCGCTGGCGCGACAGCACCCAGTCCGGCCGCTCGGCGATCATGGCGCGCAGGCGTGTCTGCCCGCCGGCCGGCACGAAGCGCGTGGCGTCGATTGCAGCGAGAGCGCGGGTGCGCAGCGTGTCGGGCGTTGCGTTGGCCGATCTCCTCCCCTGTGGGGGAGATGCCCGGCAGCGCAGAGGGGGGAACGTAACGCGTCGGCGTCCGACGTCTTACCTTCGCGCCTTGCGGGACAGCGCCCCCCCGGCTTCGTCGAAGCGCCGTCGCAGAGGGGTGGCGCCAATCCGAACCCGTCCAGTTCCTTGTCCATATGGACGAACCATTGCGGCGTGTTGCGGAAGATCACCGGCTTCTTCGACCGCCACGAATGCGGATACTGGTGCTTCAGCCGCCCGCGCGCGAACAGCATGTTGCGCTCGATCAGTGCGTCGATGACCGCCTTGTTGGCGTCGCCCTTCCTGCCGTTGTCGTCGATGACGCGCGCCGGCCCGCCCGGCCGATCCGGTCCGAAACCCGGCGCATCCTTGGTGAAGAAGCCGGCATCGTCGACGGTGAAGGGGATGCGCGTATCGATCCCCCTGCGCCGTCAGTTCCCTCGCCGGCTTCCATCCAGGCGTCGAAGTCCTCGCGGCCGTGACCGGGCGCGGTGTGCACGAAACCCGTGCCGGCATCGTCGGTGACGTGATCGCCGGCAAGCATGGGAACGGCGAAGATGTAGCCGCCTGCCAAGACCTTGGAGTGGATGCGCAAGCACTAGCGACGCCAGTTCATCCGCGTCTAGCGATGCGCAGGTGCTTGAACTGGAGCTTGGCCTTGCCGAATGACTCTTCCGCCAAGTTCTCGGCAAAGATCAGCTTTTCGCCCGGACGGCGGGCCAAAATCGTTCTCGGCCGCGGTGACCTCATAGAGGCCGTAGCTCGATGCGCGGCGAATAGACGACCGCACGATTGCCAGGAATTGTCCAAGGCGTCGTCGTCCAGATGACCACGGATGCGCCGATCAAGAACCGGTGGCAGTGCCGTGCGACTTCGTCGTCCGTTGCGATGCGACAGTGTCGCCTACAACGCCTGCCGCAGTCGAGCCGTGCGAACGCGTCGCCGACCGGAAACTTCACCCACACCGTATCCGACTCATAATCCGGCGTACTCGACCTCGGCCTCGGCCAGCGCGGTGCGTTCGACCACGCTCCACATCACCGGCTTGGAGCCGCGATAGAGCTGGCCGCTCCTGGCGAATTTCAGGAGTTCGCCGGCAATCCGCGCCTCGGCGTGGATAGTTCATGGTCGTGTAGGGATTGTCGAAATCGCCGACCACGCCGAGCCGCTGGAACTCGTCGCCCTGCACCTTGATCCAGTGCTCGGCATAGGCGCGGCATTCCTGCCGGAAGGCGATCATAGCCGCCGGGTCCGAAAGGTCGGGCTTGGCCTTGCCCTTGGAGCGGTAGTTCTCCTCCTCGATCTTCCACTCGATCGGCAGGCCGTGACAGTCCCAGCCCGGCACATAGTTCGAGTCGAAGCCGCGCATCTGGAAGGATCGGGTGATCACGTCCTTCAGGATCTTGTTCAGCGCATGGCCGATATGGATGTTGCCGTTGGCATAGGGCGGGCCGTCATGCAGCACGTATTTCGGCCGGCCGGCAGCGCTTTCGCGCAGCTCGCTAGTAAAGGTCCATCTCCTGCCAGCGGGCGACGATCTGCGGCTCCTTTTCAGGCAGGCCGGCGCGCATCGGAAACTCGGTGCGCGGCAGATAAAGCGTCTTGGAATAGTCGAGTTTCTCGTTTGTGTCGGTCATCGTCTTGCCATTTACAGCCCGGCGGAGAAGCGCCAGGACGTCCAACTATCACGATCTGGGAAAAGCGCGAGGGGCGCTTGGGGCAAAATATCCCGGAGCTTCCGGCAGCCGTCAGGCCGCCCGGAAGACCGGGCCAGTAATTCGTATCGTGGCGGCGACGCGGCGCGCTGCGGAATCCATAGCGCGCTCTCTATAGCGAAGGCTCGGTCAGGAATAAAGGGCCTTGACCGCCAATCCCTCCGTGAATTGCCGCGCAGCCCGCTACCGGCTGAACGCAAGCCGGTAGTCGAGTTCCGACCGCGGCCCGACACCGACAAGCACCGCCCGCGATACCTTTTCGTCCCACTTCATCCGCGCCGTCAGTGCGTCGAGGCTGTCGAATTTCTCCTCGCCGCGCAGATAGACGAAAAACGACACGTCGCAGATTTCGCCGTAAAGGTCGCCGTCGAAATCGAAGACATGGGTTTCGAGCAACGGCACGCCGTCGCTTTCCACGGTCGGGCGGCGCCCGAAGCTCGCCACACCTCCGAAAAGGTCGCCATTGGCGCGGCGCAGCCGTACCGAATAGATACCGTGGCCAAGCACGGCGCCTTCCGGCATGACCATGTTGGCGGTGGGGAAGCCGAGCGTGCGCCCGAGCTTGCTGCCGGGGACGACCTCGCCCTCGATGGTGAAGCGGTAGCCCAGCAATCCGGCCGCCTGGATCACGTCGCCCTCGGCCAGCAGCGACCTGATCCAGCTTGACGAGACGATTTCGCCGCCCTCGGTAAGAAACGCCTCGACCTGCGTGACAGCAAAGCCTCGTTGGCGCGCCGCAGCCTTCAGAAATGCCGGATCACCCTGTCTGTCCCGGCCGAAATGGAAGTCGAAACCGGTGACGACATGGCTCACGCCCAATTCGCGCACCAGGATCTGGTCAATGAACTCGTCGGGGGACTGGCCCGCGAAGGCGCGGGTGAATTCCTGCTCGACGATCGCATCGAAGCCGAGCAGGCGTACCAGCCGCGCCTTGACGGGCGCGGGTGTGATGCGCGGCAACGGAATATCGGGACGAAAAACCGAGCGCGGGTGCGGCTCGAAGGTGAGCACCAGTGCGGGCACGCCCGCCGCCGCCGCCTCGGCCAGCGCGCGGTCGAGAACAGCCTGGTGGCCCCGGTGCACACCGTCGAAATTGCCGATCGCAACAACGCCGCCGCGCAGGCGCTCCGGCAACCCGGCAACCTCCAGGCGCCGGACGAACTCCCTCGCCGCCATCACCGCCCTACCTCAGCCGCGGCATCACGGCGACCGGAGCCTGTCCGTGCCGCATCAGAAAGGCCGACAAGCGATCCGGGTCCGGCCGATCCGGATGGCCATAGTCGGCGGCGTGAACGCCGGCCGAAACATAAAGCACGTCTATGCCGTTGTCGGTCGCGCCCTTGACGTCGGTCAGCATGCCGTCGCCAATGGCGAGCGCATCGCTGGCCGCCACACCTCGCCCGAGCACCTCTCCGGCCGCATTTAGTGCCGCTTCGTAGATCGGCCTATGCGGCTTGCCCGCGATCAGCGTGCGGCCGCCCAGCAACCCGTAGTCGCGGGCGAGCGCACCGGCACACCACACCAGCCTTTCCCCGCGCTCGACCATCAAATCCGGATTGGCACAGATCATCGGCAGGTTGCGCGAGCGCAGGCGCCGCAATTGTTCGGCATAATCCTCCGGCGTCTCGCTCTCATCGTCGACAAGTCCTGTACAGACAATGATTGCCGCCTCCCATTCTTCAACGGTTTCAATGTCGAGGCCGTCGAAGATCGATTCATCGCGCTCCGGCCCGAGATGAAAGACTTGCCTTGGGCCCTGCCGGATAAGCTCGCGCGTCACATCTCCGGAGGTGACGATACGGTCCCATGCCGATTTCGGAACGCCGATCACTTCCAGTTGGCGCGCTACATCGGATGCCACTCTCGGCGAGTTGGTGATGAGGACGACCGGCACGCCGCCTTCCCGCGCCCGCGCCAGCGCCGCCGCGGCATGGTCGTACGGCCGTACGCCATTATGCAGGACGCCCCATACGTCGCAGAGCAGCACCGAATATGAAACAGCTATATCCTGAAGCGATCCGACAAATTTGACCAAAGCCGCACTGTCCCGTGATTGTCCTGAATTGCGCGTCGCGTCCGCGATGTCGGAATTAACCGAGAGTTTTCACCCTGTCACGAGCTTTGAATTAACAGCCTCGGCCAGTCGTGCAAGAGTGCCTTCGGGACAGGATGCCATCTTGGCAATCGGGCGCATCGCTTTGGACCCGGCGGTAGCCGCCAGACATTTTTTTTGCCTTGTTCCCGCGGCAAGGGTTTGTTGTCAAACCGTTGCGGCGCCGCGACCACAAACCACATGAGCAGTTCGCCGGACAAAATTGCGTCCCGCTCTCTTCATCAACTTCTTGACATCAAAAAGCTCCGCGCCTATCTCGGCGGCACGTTGGCACTCGCTACGAGTGAGTGCTAACATCGATCCGGCCCGACCGGATGGAGGAATCCTTTCAACATCCGCATTCAAGGATAGTCAACGATGGCAAATTCTAACTTCCGGCCGCTGCATGACCGCGTGGTCGTTCGTCGCGTCGAATCCGAGGAAAAGACCAAGGGCGGCATCATCATCCCCGATACCGCCAAGGAAAAGCCGCAGGAGGGCGAGATCATCGCCGTCGGTTCGGGCGCCCGCGACGAGAGCGGCAAGCTGGTTCCGCTGGACGTCAAGGCCGGCGACCGCATCCTGTTCGGCAAGTGGTCCGGCACCGAAGTGAAGCTCAATGGCGAAGACCTTCTGATCATGAAGGAATCCGACATTATGGGCATCATCGGCTGATCACCGGTCGTTTCTCACCATCCATTCATTGAGGGCCTCGAGCCCAGGAGCTAAGCAATGGCTGCTAAAGACGTGAAATTTTCCCGCGACGCCCGTGAGCGCATGCTGCACGGCGTCAATATCCTTGCCGACGCCGTGAAGGTCACGCTCGGCCCGAAGGGCCGCAACGTCGTGATCGACAAGTCGTTCGGCGCGCCGCGCATCACCAAGGACGGCGTCACCGTCGCCAAGGAGATCGAACTCGCCGACAAGTTCGAGAACATGGGCGCGCAGATGGTGCGCGAGGTCGCTTCCAAGACCAACGACATCGCTGGCGACGGCACGACCACCGCGACCGTTCTTGCCCAGTCGATCGTCCAGGAAGGCCACAAGGCGGTTGCCGCCGGCATGAACCCGATGGACCTGAAGCGCGGCATCGATCTCGCCGTCATCGAGGTCGTCGCACACCTTTCCGCAGCCGCCAAGAAGATCAAGACCTCGGAAGAAGTCGCGCAGGTCGGCACTATTTCGGCCAACGGCGATGAATTGGTCGGCAAGATGATCGCCGAAGCGATGCAGAAGGTCGGCAACGAGGGTGTCATCACCGTCGAGGAGGCCAAGACCGCCGAGACCGAACTGGAAGTCGTCGAAGGCATGCAGTTCGACCGCGGCTACCTCTCGCCGTATTTCATCACCAATCCGGACAAGATGGTCGCCGAATTGGAAGACGCCTATATCCTGCTCCACGAGAAGAAGCTCTCCAATCTCCAGGCCATGCTGCCGGTGCTGGAAGCCGTCGTGCAGACCTCCAAGCCGCTGCTGATCGTCGCCGAGGACGTCGAGGGCGAGGCGCTCGCCACGCTCGTCGTCAACAAGCTGCGCGGCGGCCTGAAGATCGCCGCCGTCAAGGCACCGGGCTTCGGCGACCGCCGCAAGGCCATGCTGGAGGACATCGCGATCCTCACCGGCGGTCAGGTCATCTCCGAGGACCTCGGCATCAAGCTTGAGAACGTCGGTCTCAACATGCTCGGCCGCGCCAAGAGGGTGCGCATCGAGAAGGAGAACACCACGATCGTCGACGGCGCCGGCAAGAAGGAGGAGATCTCGGGCCGCGTCGCCCAGATCAAGCAGCAGATCGAGGAAACCACCTCGGACTACGACCGCGAGAAGCTGCAGGAGCGCCTTGCCAAGCTGGCCGGCGGCGTTGCCGTCATCCGCGTCGGCGGCGCCACCGAGATCGAGGTCAAGGAGAAGAAGGACCGCGTCGACGATGCCCTCAACGCGACCCGCGCGGCCGTCGAGGAAGGCATCGTGGCTGGCGGCGGTGTCGCCCTGCTGCGCGCTTCCTCCGCGCTCAAGTCCAAGGGCGTGAATGCCGACCAGGATGCTGGCGTCGCGATCGTTCGCCGCGCCCTGCAGGCTCCGGCCCGCCAGATCGCAGCCAACGCCGGTGCGGAAGCTTCGATCGTTGCCGGCAAGATCCTCGACAACACGGCGGAGACCTTCGGCTACAACGCCCAGACCGGCGAGTATGGCGACATGATCGCCATGGGTATCGTCGACCCGGTCAAGGTCGTTCGCACGGCTCTCCAGGACGCCGCTTCGGTCGCCGGCCTGCTGGTCACGACGGAAGCCATGATCGCCGAGGCTCCGAAGAAGGAGTTGGCCGGTCCGTCGATGCCGGGCGGCGGCATGGGCGGCATGGGCGGCATGGATTTCTAAATCCGCCGGCCAGGACAAAGCTTACGGAAAGGGCGGCGCTTTGCCGCCCTTTTTGCATGCCTCTTGGCCTCACTGCCGAGCCGCGGTTCCGGTATTCTGAAGGCGGACGGCGATCCCCTCCCTGCCGGCGCGATTTCGACCCCATCACGAACGATGCCAAACCCGCTCACGGGAGAGCGAAGGCGATCCTCATTCGTCGATTGGGAGAGCAGGCTCGGCCACGCGTATCGGCGTATCTCGCGATGCCGGACCCGTAACAGGCCGCCCGCAATTTCCAGCCGGCGCAATTCTAACCGATTTGGTCCGTGGTCGGTTCACTTCTGCCCTTGAAGCCCGGTGTACGACGCGATACGCCAGCCGCGACAACCGCAGGATGGGCTTGAGAACGCAATGAGCCAGACCAGAACCGAGACCGACACGTTCGGACCGATCGAGGTGCCGTCCGACCGCTACTGGGGGGCGCAGGCGCAGCGTTCGCTCGCCAATTTCAAGATCGGTTGGGAGAAGCAGCCGCTTTCGGTCGTGCGGGCGCTCGGCATCGTCAAGCGCGCCGCCGCCGAGGCGAACATGGCGCTGGGCCGGCTCGATCCGGCAATCGGCGGGGCGATCATCACGTCCGCCCAGGAGGTGGTCGACGGCAAGCTCAACGACCATTTTCCGCTGGTCGTTTGGCAGACCGGCTCGGGCACGCAGTCCAACATGAACGCAAATGAGGTGATCTCGAACCGGGCGATCGAACTGCTTGGCGGCGTGATGGGGTCGAAGAAGCCGGTCCACCCCAACGACCACGTCAATATGAGTCAATCCTCGAACGACACCTATCCGACGGCCATGCACATTGCCTGCGCCGAGCGCATCATTCACGATCTGCTGCCGGCTCTGAAGCACCTGCACGCCGCAATCGACGCCAAGGCGAAACAATTCGCCCATATCGTCAAGATCGGCCGCACCCACACGCAGGACGCCACGCCGCTGACGCTCGGCCAGGAATTTTCCGGATATGCGGCGCAGGTCGCTTCATCGATCAAGCGTATCGAACTGACGCTGCCCGGCCTGCAGGAACTCGCGCAGGGCGGAACCGCGGTCGGCACCGGCCTCAACGCGCCGATAGGCTTCGCCGAGAAAGTCGCCGAACGCATATCGGCGATCACCGGCATCGGCTTCGTCAGCGCACCCAACAAGTTCGAGGCGCTGGCAGCACATGATTCCATGGTGTTTTCCCATGGCGCGATCAACGCGGCTGCGGCGGCGCTTTTCAAGATCGCCAACGATATCCGCCTGCTGGGATCAGGTCCCCGTTCAGGTCTCGGCGAGCTTGCCCTGCCGGAGAATGAACCGGGGTCGTCGATCATGCCCGGCAAGGTCAACCCGACGCAGTGCGAGGCCCTCACCCAGGTGTGCATTCAGGTATTCGGCAACAACGCGGCGGTGACCTTTGCCGGCAGCCAGGGCCATTTCGAGCTCAACGTCTACAACCCGCTGATGGCCTACTGCTTCCTCCAATCGGTGCAGCTTCTGTCCGACGCGGCGATTTCCTTCACCGACAACTGCGTCGTCGGCATCGAGGCGCGCGAAGAAAACATCAAGGCCGCTCTTGAGCGCTCGCTGATGCTGGTGACCGCGCTTGCTCCAACGATCGGCTATGACAACGCCGCAAGAATAGCCAAGACCGCGCACAAGAACGGCACGACCTTGCGCGAGGAAGCGCTGGCGACCGGATTGGTAAGCGGGGCCGACTATGACCGCCTGGTGCGTCCGGAGGAAATGACACGCCCCGGGTGAGTCTCAAACGGTGAACGATGTGTTGTCGGTTCCGTCACTTTTGTGAACGATCGAATTCGCCTAACTTCGGTCGACCTCAAATCCTCCGGAGACCCACCAATGTCCATAAACACTTCCACGGCCGCCGCGAACTCGGCCACCAGCAATGCGGTTGTCGTTCTCGTCGGCCGCGTGCTGCTCGCATTTCTGTTCATCTTCGCCGGTTTCGGCAAGCTCAGCGATATAGGCGGCACCGCCGGCTGGTTCGGAAGCATCGGCCTGCCGCTGCCGACCATAGCGGCCATCCTGGTCGGGCTGCTTGAATTGGTTGGCGGCCTTGCGATCATCGCCGGCTTCCAGACGCGCCTTTTTGCGATTGCCATCGCGGTGTTCACGATTGCCGCGACGCTCATTGCCCACACCAATTTCGCCGACCAGATCCAGTTGCTGATGTTCCTGAAGAATATCTCGATCACCGGCGGCCTTTTGGTGCTCGCCGCCTTCGGTCCCGGCGCGCTGTCGATCGACGCCAAGCGTGGCTGACGCGAACCGCCTATCCAGTCGAGAAGTCGAGAAGGCCCGGCAGGTTCCGGGCCTTCTTTTCGTTTGCTTTCGCTGAAGCTTGCCGGCTTTGCTGTAACATCGGCCGCGCAATCCGGATTCTCGCCATGCCCATCGATGCCGCGACGCTCCTCGCCCGCTTCCTGCTCGCCACCGTTTTCCTGCCGAACGGTATCTTGAAGCTGACCGACATTGCCGGAACCGCCGGCTATTTCGAAGGGCTCGGCCTTCCCGCGCCGCTGCTGCTCGCCTGGGCGACGGGTCTGTTCGAACTGATATCAGGCATTTGCATCGTGGCGGGGTTGCGGACACGGATCACCGCGCTGCTCATCGCCGCGTTCTGCCTGACGGCGGGCGTGCTGGGCCATGCCGGCCAAAGCGGGGACGACCCGGCGATCGCCTTTCTGCATATGCAGTCGCTGCTCAAGGACATCGGGCTCGCGGGTGGATTTCTGGCGTTGGCACTCGCCGGCCCCGGCCGCTTCTCACTCGACAAGGCGGGACGCGCCGCCGCCAGCCCGGGAGATTGAAGCCGGCGGCGGCGGCCGGCGGCTTTCTCAGAGCGTGATCTCGAAAAGTTGCAGACGTTTCGGATAAGATCATGCGTAATAACAATCAGTTAGAGCAGGATGTCCACCCAATCATTCGGCTTTAATGCAAACCGACCAATTCCGAAATCTGGCACCTTGCTATTTTCGCATCGCTTTTCGCGAAAACCGGCTTCCACTTATCGGCGCGATGCGCAAAAGCCCCGAAAGCAGGTTCAGACTTCAAAAGGAAGGAACTATTCCGTGCCCACCACCAGGTCCAGCTTGCGCTCCATCACACGCGCGAGTTGGGCCAGCCGCCCTGCTGGACGCTCGCCCGTCAGGTTGCCAAGTGCCTTCGGCACCACCAACGCCAACCCACCACCTGCCCGGGCTTCCCATCTGAGTTTTGGGATCACGCCCGGCATCGACGCCGACAACAGGTAGACGACGCGCATCATCGCGCCGAGCAGGCGTGCCCGTTCCAGATAGCGCGGTGTCGCCAGTCTGGCGATCTCGGCAACACTCGAACTCGTTGAAGACGCCCTGGTGGCGGAAATAGTTGGTCAGTGCCAGGAAGGCGCGACCTGGGTGGTCTACACCGATGAAGGAAGCATGCGCGATGATGTTGAGCGATTGTGTGCCGCGATATTCCGGGTGGGCGCGCCATCCGATATCTGCCAGGAGACACGCCGCCCTGCGATAGCGCACCTCGTCCTCGCTCTCTTCTATGCCGAAGGCGGCGAACGAGTATCCGGTCCAATCCGCGAGTTCGCGCGAGTGGTTGACCGATCGGGCGCGCAGCAGCGCCAGTTCCTCCGCTGCACAGATCAGCGGGTCGGCCCGCTGCTCCTGGGGAGGCAGAAGCGAGTAGAGAAAGCCCTCGCGCACGCCGAATGCCGAGACGACCAACTTGGACGGCTTCATCGCGGCGATGATCTCCAGGAGTACCGTGGCGCCATACGGCAGCAGCGCCCGGCGGTTCTTGGAAACGCCTTCGATGCCCTTGATCTTGTCTACATCGCCCTTGGCGACCTGACGCAGGAAGCCGAGCGAGCCTTCGATGTCCATCTCATAATGGTGCATCACGGCAAGCGGATAGTCGGTAACGTTCATGTGCAGACGGGCAAGGTTTCGCCATGTACCGCCCACCGCGTAGAAGACGCGGCCTTCACCTCCCTTCAGGAGTTTTGCCCTGGTTAGTTCGTCGCGCGCTATCCGCGCGGCAGCGGTCAGCGAATTCCTCGCCATGTCCTGCAGGCGCAGCCCGCCCAGCGGGAGCGTGATGCCGTCGCCGATCGCCTCGCCGTTGATGTCCACCAGTTCCAGGCTGCCGCCGCCGAGATCGCCGGCTACTCCCTGCGCCGGATGGAAGCCGGAAACCACGCCGAGGGCGGAATAATAGGCCTCCTCGCGGCCGCTGAGCACGCGAATGCCGGTTCCAAGGATATTTTCGGCCCGGTGAATGAAGTCCGGCCCGTTTACCGCCTCCCGCGCCGCCGCGGTCGCGATCACATGGGGCGCGCCGGCTCCTGCCTGGTCCGACAGAGCGCGAAACCGCCTGAATTCCTCGACGGCGCGGGTGACGCCCTCGGGGTCGAGTTTCCCGGTCGAAACGATGCCGCGTCCAAGGCCAGCCAGCATCTTCTCATTGAACAGCACGGTGGGCGACCGCGCGATCCCCTCGTAGACCACAAGGCGAATGGAGTTCGACCCGATGTCGATAATCGAAATCGGCTTGCGGTCCTGGAGGCGCCCCTGAGACTGCGCTGGCATCAGATGGCGGTCGCGGCGGACTTCTTGCGGCGTCGGAACTGGGCGATCTGCTTGGGAGCATTGCTCTTAAGCGCAACGCCGCGCCCGGACAGACTGGGATTGGTCATGAAATATTCCTGGGCGTTGAACGGTTCCTCGCCCTCGTCCGGCTTGATCCGTCGCGAGGTGCCATCAGGCAATACTTCGAAACTCTGCCGGTTGTCCATTATGTTGCCGAGCATGATTTGACCCAGCACCTGCTCATGCACGGTCGGATTGGTAATGGGCACAAGCGTCTCAACCCGGCGGTCCAGATTGCGCGGCATTATGTCGGCCGAGCTGATATAGACGAGCGCCTCGTCCGATGGCAGGCCGTGGCCATTGCCGAAACAGAGGATCCGGCTGTGCTCCAGGAAGCGGCCGATGATCGACTTGACGCGGATATTGTCGGAAAGCCCCGGCACCTGCGGTCTCAGGCAGCAAATGCCGCGCACGACCAGGTCGATCTCCACGCCGTTGCGGCTTGCTTCGTAGAGCGCGTCGATCACCGTCGGATCGACCAGCGCGTTCATCTTCATCCAGATGCGCGCCGGGCGCCCTTCGCGGGCGTGTTCGACTTCGTCTGAAATGTGCTTGAGGATGCGGCTGCGCAAGGTGAGCGGCGACATGGCGATCGCCATCTCCTCCACCGGTTCGGCATAGCCGGTTATGTAATTGAAGATATGAGCGACGTCGCGGGCAATGCGCGTGTCGGTCGTGAAGAACGACAGGTCGGTGTAGATGCGCGCGGTAATGGGATGGTAGTTGCCGGTGCCAAGGTGGACATAATTGCGCAGCCGTCCATCCTCCCGTCGCACGACCAGCGACATCTTCGCATGCGTCTTCAGCTCGAGGAATCCGAACACCACCTGGACGCCGGCGCGCTCCAGGTCGCGTGCCCAGCGGATGTTGGCCTCCTCGTCGAAGCGGGCCTTCAACTCGACGAGCGCCGTCACCGACTTGCCGGCCTCGGCGGCATCCACCAGCGCGCGCACGATCGGACTGTCGTTCGAGGTCCGGTAGAGCGTCTGCTTGATCGCCACGACCTCCGGATCGACGGCCGCCTGGCGAAGAAACTGGACGACCACGTCGAAGGATTCGTAAGGGTGATGCACGATCATGTCCTTCTCGCGAATCGCCGCAAGGCAGTCGCCGCGATGGTCGCGCACGCGTTCGGGAAAACGCGGGTTGTAAGGATCGAACTTCAGGTCGTCGCGGGCGACAGACACGATCTCCGATATCTGGCCGAGCGCCAGCGGGCCCTGGATGACGCTTATGCGGTTGGCCGAGACGCCGAGTTCGCCGGCGACGAAGTCGCGCAGCTCCGCCGGCATGCGGCCATCGAACTCGATGCGGATCACCGATCCGCGCCGTCGGCGCTTCAGCGCCGTCTCGAACAGTCGAACCAGATCCTCCGATTCTTCCTCGACCTCGATATCGCTGTCACGGATGAGCCGGAACGTGCCCGAGCCGTTGACCTCGTATCCGGGAAATAGCTGCCCTATGAAGATTCCCACCGCTTCCTCCAGCGGCATGAAACGAACAAGCCCCTTGCGGTCGGGCAGGCGGATGTAGCGCTTCAGCGCAACGGGCAGCCTCAGCAGCGCGTTCATTTCCTCGCCATCCCTGCGGTGCCACAGCCGCAGCGCAATCGAGAAGCCGAGATTGGGGATGAAAGGGAAAGGATGAGCCGGGTCGATGGACAGCGGCGTCATCACCGGGAAAATCTGGCGCTGGAAGTGATCCTCCAGCCAGATCCGCTCCTCCGTCGTCAGAGCATCGGCCGAAACCGTTTCGATTCCTTTCGCCCTCAGCAACAGCAGCAGCGCCGACAGGCTGGCTTGCTGGTCTTCCTGTAGTCTGCCGACCTCCAGCAGCAGTTGCTCGAGCTGCTGCTCCGGCGTGCGTCCGTCGGGACTGCGCAGCACGATACCTTCCCTCACCTGGCCGGCGAGACCGGCGACGCGCACCATGAAGAATTCATCGAGATTGGCCGCCGAGATCGAAAGGAAGCGCACACGTTCCAGGAGCGGATGACGATCGTTCTGCGATTCTTCCAGAACACGGCGGTTGAACTGCAGCCACGAGAACTCGCGATTGACGAACCGATCCGGATTTCCGCCGGCGGCCTCGCCTGGCGCGGCCTGCGCTGTCGCGAAATCCGCCTGTAATGGTCTCAGTTCGCTCATGGGTCGCGGCACTCCGGTCTCAATTCGCTGGTTCGCTAAATCTACCTCCTGACAGGCAATTGCGACAGTTCGATTTCAGTCGGTTGAAGACGATTGGCTGAGGGCCTGCGGCCTGATAAGAGGCAGCGTGAAATGAAGGAGACAGCAATGGCGGGCGGTTCAATTCCCCATTTCCAGAACGACGCGGGCCATGCGGTGATCGATATCGGCGTGAAGGAGTTCATGTGCGTAGGCGCCAATCCGCCGTTCGACCATCCGCATGTCTTCCTCGACATGGGCGCCGACCACGAGAAGGTATGCCCCTATTGTTCCACGCTCTTTCGTTATGATCCCGCGCTGAAGCCAGCCGAAACGCGCCCCGACGGCTGCCTTTACCTTCACCGCGCGGCGTGAGCAAAGTCCGGCCAGGCCGGGCATTCGATGGAGCCCGACAGATCCTTTGAAGTCATTGTCGCGGGGGCCGGCATCGCCGGCCTCACAGCCGCGCTCGCCTTCGCGGCGCACGGTTTCTCGGTGCAGGTCTTCGAACGGGCGCCGGAACTTCGCGACATCGGCGCGGGACTCCAGCTTTCGCCGAACGCGACGCGTATTCTCGATAGGCTCGGCGTGCTCGCCGGCCTCGAACCCTTCGCCGTCCGGCCGCCGGCCATCGTGCTGCGCAATGCAAAAGATCTGCGGGAACTCGCCCGCGTCCCGCTGGGCGAATTGGCCGAGCAACTCTGGGGCGCGCCCTATCTGGTCGTCCACCGCGCCGACCTGCAAAAGGCTCTGCTGGCCACTGTGGCCGGAAGCGAAAAGATCTCGCTCGTCACCAATGCGGCCGTGGAGGATTTCGAGCCTTCCGCGTCGGGCGGCGTGGTCGTCACGGTCCGGACCGACGGGGTGGAAAAGCGTCACGAAACTCGGCTGCTCATCGGCGCCGATGGCGTCTGGTCGACGCTGCGTAGCGCCCTTTCGTCAGGCCCGGCAAGCCGCTTCGTCAAGCTCGTCGCGTGGCGTCGGACCCTGAACTCCGACAACCCTTTGATCCGAAGACTTTGTCCGGACTTGACGGTGAATGCGTTCCTGCATCCCGGCTTCCATCTCGTCGCCTATCCGCTGCGCGGCGGCTCGCAGTTCAACCTCGTTTCTTTCACGTCGGGTCAAGCACTTAGCAAGGATTGGTCAACCAGGGTCGATCCCGCGCCGCTGCACGACATGCTCCGCCGTACCGCCCCGCCGCTGGCCGCGCTCGCCGAAGATGCGGATGACTGGACGGCCTGGCCGATCCACACGGTCGATTCCTCCAGGCCTTGGATTTAAAACGGATTTTTCGCTCTGATCGGCGACGCCGCGCATGCCATGACGCCCTTCGCCGCCCAGGGTGCGGCCATGGCCATCGAGGATTCCTGGACGCTCGCCGCCGCTGTATCCAACGCTTTCAACGGCTTGGCTCCTGCCCTCGCGGCTTGGGAACAGACCCGCCGCCGCCGCATTCAAAGGGTTGCGCGGCGCGGCGCTTTCAACCGATTTGTCTGGCACGCGGCCGGCCCGGTCGCCTGGGCACGCAACAGGGTGCTCGCCGCAAGATCGCCCGAAAGCCTCCGCGCGGACATGGACTGGCTCTTTGGCGGTGATGTCGATTCGTCATAAGCAGGCAATGAAATCAATTGTATAGGTCGAGCGACCACCGCAGCGTCACCGGCAGCGGGTTCCACATGCCGGTGGTGATGCCGGCCTTACGCAAGGCCATTGCCGTCCATGTATTGCAACCCAGAAGGGCGGTGAAATAGCCGTCAGCCTCGTAGAATTTGTCGAACCGGCCGTAGCCGACGCCCGGAATGATCCGCGGCCCTTCGGCATCCTCGTAAAAACTGTCACGGATGAACGCCAGCAAGGCGTCGAACTCGCGGTCGCTGACATCGAAGCCGCTAACCGCCGGATGCGGTTCGGAGATGGGGCCGGCGATGTCGATATGCATGGCGGCGCGGTCGAGCGTCAGCCCCTTCAGCAACGGCATCGGCTTCAGCTGGTCCCAGGTCGGCGTGGAGATGTAGAACTCCCGGCTGCCGCGGCCGAAGACCAGGTATCTCACCTCGGGCGCGTCGAGCGGCATGACGTCATCGAGAAGGACGCCGAAAGTCTGCAAGACCGCGTCGTTGACCGGCACCGCAATGTCGGTATGGATCGGATTGGACAGGATGAGGATGCGACGAGATTTCGGCGCATCGTCGATTTCCAGCCCGAACAGCGGCCGGGGCACGAGCGCGCCGAGCGCAACCGCCACAACGAACAAACCGACGATTATTCCCGCGCCGCGCAAAAGCCGCTTCATCACACTCCCGTTTTGATCCTGTGGGCCTTCCGATGCGATTCCCGCGGAGGCAAAAGGAAAGCCCGGCGATTGCGCCGGGCTTAACGCACCGGCCCGAAAATCGGGATCGGGAAAGCACGGTGCGCAGATTTAAAGTGTCAGAGCGTCCTTTGCGCGTCCAAATGGACGCGCGGCGCTCTAAGGCATCCCGATGATGCCTCGCCTCAGTGCAGAATCTGGCTCAGGAAGAGCTTCGTTCGGTCGTGCTTGGGATGATCGAAAAACTCGGCTGGCGTGTTCTGCTCGACGATCTGGCCCTGGTCCATGAAGATGACGCGGTTCGCCACCTTGCGGGCAAAGCCCATCTCGTGGGTGACACAGAGCATGGTCATGCCCTCTTCGGCCAGACCTACCATTGTCTCGAGCACTTCCTTGATCATTTCCGGATCGAGCGCCGAAGTCGGCTCGTCGAACAGCATGATGCGCGGATTCATGCAGAGCGACCGGGCAATCGCCACGCGCTGCTGTTGACCGCCGGAAAGCTGCCCCGGATATTTGTTGGCCTGCTCGGGAATCTTGACGCGGCGCAGGAAGTGCATTGCCGACTCCTCGGCCTGCTTTTTCGGGATCTTGCGGACCCAGATCGGGGCCAGCGTGCAGTTCTCCAGAATCGTCAGATGCGGGAACAGGTTGAAATGCTGGAACACCATGCCGACCTCGCGGCGAACCTCGTCGATCTTCTTCAGGTCGTTGGTGAGTTCCTTGCCGTCAACGACGATCGTGCCTTTCTGGTGCTCCTCCAGCCGGTTGATGCAGCGGATCATCGTCGACTTGCCCGAGCCCGACGGACCGCAGATGACGATGCGCTCGCCGCGCATGACCCTGAGGTTGATGTCCTTGAGCACGTGGAATTCGCCATACCACTTGTGCATTGCCTTGATCTCGATCGCGACATCCGTGTCCGAGATGTGCATCTTGGCGCGGTCGACCTTGATCTCGTCGGCGCTGACTGCGTTTTCAATGACCATGCGAATATTCCCCAGGCTTTCGAGCTATCGTTTGTGGCCGGTATCGAGCCGGCGTTCCATAAAGATCGAGTATCGCGACATTCCGAAGCAGAACAGCCAGAATATTAGCGCGGCGAAGACGTAGCCGGTCTTGGCGGTCTGCGGCGTCGCCCAATTGGCATCGGACAAGTGCTGCTTCACGATGCCGAGCAGGTCGAACATGCCGATGATGATGACCAGCGTCGTATCCTTGAACATGCCGATAAAGGTATTGACGATGCCAGGTATCACGAGTTTCAGAGCCTGCGGCAGGACGATCAGGCCCGTCTTCTGCCAGTAGCTGAGTCCGAGGGAATTGGCCCCTTCGTATTGCCCCTTGGGAATCGCCTGCAATCCGCCGCGGACCACTTCGGCCATATAGGCCGAGGCGAACAGCGCCACGCCGATCAGGGCCCGCAGGAATTTATCGAAGGTGACCCCCGGCGGAACGAACAGAGGCAGCATGAAGGCCGCCATGAAAAGCACAGTGACGAGCGGCACGCCACGCACCGCTTCGATGAAGATCACCGAAAGCAGCTTTATCGCGGGCATCCTGGAGCGCCGCCCCAGTGCAAGGACAATGCCGAACGGCAGGGACACGACAATGCCGACATAGGAAATCACCAGCGTTACCAGCAGACCGCCCCAAAGCGAGGTCTCGACAAAAGGCAGGCCAAAAAAACCGCCGACGAGCAGAAAGTACGCCACAAACGGGAAAACGCCGAAAAACAGCCCCGCGTTCAGCGCCTTGTACGGTACGCGCGGAATCAGCAGCGGCGCGAGCAGCGCGACGAAGATGATAGCCGTCAGGATGACGCGCCAGCGCTCTTCGACCGGATAGCGCCCGAACATGAACTGTCCGAACTTCGCATTAACGAAAGCCCAGCAGGCGCCTGACCACCCTTCCGGCTGAATGCCGCCCTGGGCTGTCGTCAGGCATGCGGTGCGGTCGGCACCGCTCCACTGCGCACTGAACAGCATCCAGTTCAGAAGATTCGGCAACGCCCAGGCGACTACCAGAGCAGCCAGGATCGTCAGAACTGAATCGAATGGCGTCGCAAAGAGGTTCTTGCGGACCCAGGCGGCGATACCGGCCTGCGAGGCCGGCGCAGGTTGCGCCAGCGTCATTTCGGTTCGGACCCAGGAAGTGTCATGTTGACCCATGGGTCATCTCTCCTTCAGCGCCATCTTTGCGTTGAACCAGTTCATGAATACAGAGGTCAGCAGGCTGAGGCCGAGATAGATGACCATGAAGATCGCCACGATCTCGATCGCCTGACCGGTCTGGTTCAGGATCGTGCTGCCAACGGCGTAGAGATCCGGAAAACCGATGGCCACGGCCAGCGACGAATTCTTGGTTAGATTCAGATACTGGCTGGTCAGCGGCGGAATGATGATGCGCATCGCCTGTGGGATGACGACAAGCCTCAGGGCCGTTCCGGGACGCAGCCCGAGGGCGGCGGCCGCCTCGCTCTGCCCTCTGCTGACGCCCATGATGCCCGCGCGCACGATCTCGGCGATGAAGGCCGCGGTGTAGAAGGACAGCGCCAGGTAAAGTGACAGAAACTCCGGCCTCACATTCAGGCCGCCGGTCAGGTTGAAGGTGCCCGCTTTCGGAAAGTCCAGCGTCAACGGGAATCCGGCCAGCGCGAAGCCGAGCAACGGAAAACCGATGACCAGCGCCAGGCAGGTCCAGAAAACGGGGAACTGCTGGCCAGTCGCCATTTGCCGGGCGCGGGCGCGGTTCGACACGAACCAGCTCAAGGCAATGCCAACAGCCAAGCCTGCCAAGATGAGCCAGGCGCCATCTCCCCATATGAAAAGCGGCAGGTAGAAGCCGCGGTTGTTCAGATACGAGCCGAACGGCAGTCCAATGCTCTCCCGCGGCAACGGCAACAGCGCCAGCACCGCGAAATACCAGAAGAAGATGACCAGCAGTGGCGGAATATTGCGGAATACCTCGACATAGATGATGGCGATCTTGCGGATCAGCCAGTTCCTGGAAAGCCGCCCGACCCCGATGACAAAGCCGAGCAGGGTCGCCGTCACGACGCCGCACACGGCGACGACCGCGGTGTTCAATACGCCAACCAGAAGCGCGCGCCCGAAGGTCGAATCGGACGAATACGCGATCAGCCTGTCCGAGATATCGAATCCCGCCCGTCCGCGCAGGAAGGCAAAACCGGTGGTAATGTTGGAGCGGCGGAGATTCTCGACCGTGTTGCCGACAATCCACCAGATTCCAAAGACCAGCAGGGCAATGATCAGCACCTGAAAGAAGATGCTGCGAACCCGCGGATCGTAGACAAGCGACACTTTGGTCGGCTGATGAACAACTTGCTGAATGGCCATGGGCCCCCTTCCCTTTACAAAAAGGCCGGAGAACGAATTCCTCCGGCCTTTCTGTCGATCAGCGGATCGGCATGCCGTATTGCAGGCCACCCTTGGTCCACAGCGCGTTGATGCCGCGCGAGATTTTCAGCGGGCTGCCCGATCCGACGTTATTCTCGAAGACTTCGCCATAGTTGCCGACGGCCTTCACGATATTGACCACCCAGTCATTGGTAAGTCCGAGATCCGTACCGATCTTGGTCTCGGCCTCGACGCCGAGTATGCGCTTGATCTCGGGATTCGCGGAAGTCTTCATCTCCTCGACATTTGCCTTGGTGATGCCGAGTTCCTCGGTGTTCAGGAGCGCGAAGTAAGTCCACTTGACGATATCGTTCCACTTGTCGTCGCCCTGGCGGACGGCGGGACCGAGCGGCTCCTTCGAGATGATTTCGGGCAGCACGACGTGATCGTCGGGAGAGCTGAGCGCGAGGCGGATGCTGTAAAGGCCGGACTGGTCGGTAGTATAGACGTCGCAGCGGCCGGCGTCGTAGGCGGCGTTGGCTTCATCGACCTTCTCGAAGACGACCGGGTTGTACTCCAAATTGTTGGTCTTGAAGAAATCGGCGAGATTGAGCTCGGTTGTAGTGCCCGACTGCACGCAGACGGCGGCGCCGGAAAGCTGAAGCGCCGAGTTGACACCGGGCAGCTTCTTGGCGTTGATCATGAAGCCCTGACCGTCGAAGTATGTCACCCCGGCGAAATTGAGACCTAGCGCGGTGTCCCGGCTGATGGTCCAGGTGGTGTTGCGCGACAGCACGTCGACTTCGCCAGACTGCAGCGCCGTAAAGCGATCCTTTGCGCTGAGCGGCGTGAACTTCACTTTCGTGCCGTCGCCGAAGATTGCGGCCGCCACCGCGCGGCAAAAGTCGACATCGAGACCCGTCCATTCTCCCTTGTCGTTCGGCGCCGAGAAGCCGGCGAGCGCGGTGTTGACACCACATTGCACGAACCCTTTCGCCTTCACATCGTCCAGCGTGGCGGCGGATGCGGCGGAGGCCGTCATTCCGAGCGCGGCAGCGCCGAGAATGACTTTCATAGTTTTCTTCATATGTACGAGCCCTTTTCTGTCTTAGTGGGATTACATCCCAATTTCCCCTGCGAGGTGGCGTTGCCGCTCCGAACCCATTACCGAAACCTGGCGTCGTCCTGCGACGCGCGCGCCTTGTTCCCCGTAACCGCATCGAAGGCGATTATTCGAGTGAGGTCAAGCGGAATGACGGATCGTCGCCGAGTTTGAATTATCGCCCGCTCAACCTTCGCGCCTGCGTCGCGGCCTCCCAAAAATGCAATGTCGGCTCAGGCGATAAGCCACGCTGGCGCAAGCGCTTTCGCCAGCCTGGCGGTGGGCGACGGTTGCACCGCCGCCGCGACGGCCTTAAGGCTTTCGCCTCTCACTGCGACGAGGATCGGGAATGACGGGACGCGACTACAGCAAGATGGGCGCCAACACGCGGCTGGCGCATGCGGGCAACGATCCGCACGACTTCTTCGGCTTCGTCAATCCGCCTGTCGTGCATGCCTCGACCGTGCTTTTCCCCGACGCCGCGACGATGGCGTCGCGCGCCCAGAAATATACCTACGGAACACGCGGCACCCCCACTACCGACGCTCTCGCCTCGGCGATCGATGCCCTGGAAGGATCGGCGGGTACGATCGTGGTGCCGTCAGGGCTGGCCGCGGTGACCATTCCGTTGCTGGCGTTTCTGTGCAGCGGCGACCATGTGCTGATCACCGACTCCGTCTACCATCCGACACGTCATTTCGCCGACACCATGCTGAAGCGGCTCGGCGTCGCGGTAGAATATTACGATCCGCTGGCCGGCGCCGGCGTCGAGGCACTGCTGCGGCCCAACACGAAGGTCGTGCTCACCGAATCACCAGGGTCCAACACTTTCGAAATGCAGGATATTCCGGCGATCGCGCAGGCAGTCCAGGGGCGTGGTATCGTCATGATGATGGACAACACATGGGCGACCCCGCTCCATTTCCGGCCGCTCGAACATGGTGTCGACATTTCCATTCACGCGGCAACCAAATATCCCGCCGGCCATTCCGACATACTGATCGGCACGGCCTCGGCCAACAAGGCGCACTGGAACAGGCTCTTCGACACTTTCGTCGCGATGGGTTGCTGCTCGGGACCCGACGACGTCTACCAGACCCTGCGCGGCCTGCGCACGATGGGGGTCCGTCTGGAACGGCACCAGGCGAGCGCGCTTGCCCTCGCCCGCTGGCTCGAACGACAGCCCGGCGTCGGCCGGGTGCTGCATCCCGGCCTGGAGAGCCATCCGGGACATGCGATCTGGAAGCGCGACTTTTCCGGGGCAAGCGGCATTTTCTCGATCGTGCTCGCCGGCGGCGGGACCGCGCAGGCGCATGCCTTTCTGAACGCGCTGCGGGTTTTCGGGCTGGGCTATTCATGGGGAGGCTTCGAAAGCCTCGCAGTGCAGGCCAACATTACCGACCGCACCATCGCCAAGGGACCCTATGACGGGCCGGTGCTGCGCTTGCAGATCGGCCTCGAGAATGTCGAGGATCTCAAGGCCGATCTTGAGCGCGGCCTCGCCGCGGCCGCAGACGCCTGAAGAATTCGCGATCCCGGGAAATCGCACCGGCAGAGCCTGCGCCGCCGACGTCCGCGGAGACCGCGAGGCGCGGATGTCCGCGGCTTTCCTCAAGTCGGATCAGCCTTGACGGCACGGACTGGCCGGACCAAAATTCCAAGCAAGCGCCCGTTGAGGCGCCTGGGAGGATGAATGACCGCGATCAAGCTCTTCAGGGGCGAGTTCGGGCATGTTTCGATGCTGAACGTGGCCAGCGATCTGGTCACGCATGCGCACCCCGAGGCTCACATCATTGTCTGGCTGGAAGGCGACCCCGGCGAGATGCTGGTCGGCGATATCGCGGTCGAACCCGGACCGAACGTGGCGGTCGGCGTGAATTCTTTCGAGCCACATAGCCATAGCTTCGCGCCTGGCAGCAAACCGGGCTCATTCCTAGCCTTCTATATCCAGCCCGAATGGGCCTGGCGCCGTTGGCTGCGGCCCGGCGCCCGGTTGTTCCAGGACGCCGCCATTCCGCTCGACACCTGGCTGTGCCGCATGGCGGCAGGCCTTTTCGGCCGCCTGGACGCCGCGTGTGGAGCCGACGACCTCGCCACCTATGAAATCGAGCGCCTGCTGGACAGGTTGGTCGATGCCGTGGATACGGCGCAGTCGCCCGGGATCCCGCATGCCCGACCCGGCGGCCGATTGGATTACCGTCTCCGCAAGGCGATCGCATTGATGCGGGCCAACGTGTCCGGCCGTTTCGGGTTGGATCAAGTGGCGCGCAGCGCGGGTCTGTCGCGGCCGCATTTCTTCGCTCTGTTCAAGGAACAGATGAACATGACCCCGAATGTCTTTTGGAACACGCTTCGCATGGAGGAGGCGCTGCGCCAACTGCAGAGTTCCGACGAATCGCTGACCGCCGTGGCCTGCAATCTCGGGTTCACGACGCAGGGCAATTTCACGCGCTTCTTTCGTGATCATGCCGGCGTACCGCCCACCCTCTACCGCGAGGCGGCGCGCACGGCCGCCTGAACTTTTTCAGACTGTTCGATAAGCGGCCAAGACGCATTGATAAGCGTCAAAGCACCGAAGGCCTAAGCTCGCCCTTCACGAAATGCGAGGAGCCGGCATGCCGACCGTCAACATCTCAAGCGTCATCGACGCGCCCATCGAAAAGGTCTGGGCCAAAATCCGCGATTTCAACGGTTTGCCGGGCTGGCATCCGCGTATGGTGGAAAGCCGCATCGAGGAGGGCAAAAGCGCGACCGACATCGGCTGCGTGCGCAACTTCAAGCTGGTGAGCGGCGCCACGGTCCGCGAGGAACTGCTCGAATTCTCCGACGCCGATCACCTGGTCAGCTATTCCATAATCGAAACGCCGCAACCGATTTCCAACCACAAGGCGACGCTGAGCCTGCGACGCATTACCGATGGCAACCGCACCTACGGGGAATGGACCGCCACCTTCGACGCGCCGGCCGACCAGGCCGAAGCGCTGGCCAAGGGCATGGGTGAAAATGTTTTCCAAGGCGGCTTCAACGCGTTGAAAAACCACTTCGCCTCGGCGGCGTGAAGAGGCATCCCATGCCACTCTCGCTCCAGACGTTTTCGACGGTGAAGGAGGCCGAAGCGGCTCTCAGGGCCGCCGGCGCATGCTATGTCGGCGGAGGGACGCTGGTCGTGCGCGCGGCAAGCGCGGGCGACCTGTCGATCGGCACATTCGTCCGGTCAACCGACCCCGGTCTCGCAAGCATCGTGATCGACGGTGAGCGGGTGACGTTCGGCGCTTCCGTGACGATGGCGGACATAGCGCGCCGTTCGGACCTGGCGGCGCTGGCCAAAGCCGCGCGTTCCGTGGGTGGGCCGGCAATTCGCAACATGGCGACCGTTGGCGGCAATCTTTTCGCGCCGGCGCCTTATGGCGATTTTTCCGTCCTGCTGCTGGCGTTGGAAGCGACAGTCAACGCCGACGATCACGCGGTGCCCATCGAGACATTCTTCCACGAGCGTGAAGGCCATCGCGGCCTTGTTTCGTCAGTGAGTTTCGATCTGCCTAGCGCGGCGGACGTGCGGTTCCTGAAAGTTTCGCGCATCAAACCCAAGGGTGTTTCGGTGCTCAGCATAGCAGCCGTTCTGGAGACTGGCCTTGATGGGGTGATCCGGAGCGCGCGTATCGGTCTCGGCTGCATGGCCGACCGGCCGATGCGGGCGAAAGCCGCCGAGGCCGAGCTGATCGGATCAAGGCTCACAAGCGAGGGTGTCGCAAAGGCCGTCGCGGCAATTGGCGTGGGAACCGTGCCGATTACCGATCCGATCGCCAGTGCCTGGTACCGCGGCGAGGTGCTGCCGGTGCATTTTCGCCGGTTGCTGCTCGACTGAACCAACCAACCAAGCCAAGCGCAAGGGAGGGAAAGAATGGCTATCAAAGTCCCGGTTCGGCTTACGCTCAATGGCTCCGACAAGGCGGAGTTCATAGAGAGCGGCACCACGCTGCTCAAGGCGCTGCGCGAAAAATTCGGCGACACATCGCCCAAAGGCGGCTGCCACCAGGGCACCTGCGGCGCCTGCTCGGTGATGATCGATGGCGAGTTGAAGTTGTCGTGCCTGACGCTTGCGGAAACCTGCGAAGGCGCGCAGGTGGTCACAATTTCGGGCCTTGCCAGGGGCGGCGTCCTGCACCCGCTGCAACGCGCTTTCCTCGACGGTTTTGCCGCGCAGTGCGGCTTCTGCACGCCCGGCATGATCATGGCGGCCAAGGCGTTGCTGGACCACACACCCAATCCGACCCGCGAGGAGGTGGTTGACGCATTGTCGGGCAACATCTGCCGCTGCACCGGCTACGAGCCGATCATCAATGCGGTTCTGTCGGCCGCAGGCGCCAACTCCCGCAACGCGGCCTGAGGCCAAAGTGATGATCAAACTCGCCAAGAGCTATTTCGCCGACGAGCGCAAGGACGACCTGCAACAGCTCGGCCAGGGTCTGCAGCGTTCCGACCTTCCTGGCCACGTCACGGGCAAGACGACATATTTCGCCGACCGCAATTTTCCCGACATGCTCTATCTGAAGATGGTGCGCAGCCCGCATCATCACGCCCGGATCAGAAGCATCGACACGTCGGAAGCCGAGAAGCATCCGGGCGTTGCACGCGTGCTTACGCACCGGGACGTCCCGCACAACGTCTATACGATCCTGATCCTCATCCAGGTCGGCCCGGAGGACGAGCAGGTGCTCGCCGCCGACAAGGTGCGCTGGAAGGGCGAGGCCGTCGTTGCGGTCCTGGCTGACAGCGAGCGCGCCGCGCAAGAAGCGGCGGCCAAGGTGAAGGTCGACTACGAGGTACTGCCGGCGGTCTTCGACATCGACGAGGCGCTTAAGCCGGGCGCGCCGCTTGTCAACGAATATCACGGCCAGAACTACTATCTCTACGACAGCGGCGCGTGTCGAAAGGTGCGCTTCGGCAATGTCGAGAGCGGCTTTGCCGCGTCCGACCACATCCTCGAGCAGACCTACCGGTCGTCGCCGATCGAGCATGCGCCGACCGAGACCACCGGCTGTATCGCGGTGCCCGAGGGCAACGACCGCTTCACCTGCTACACCAACACGCAGGCCATGTTCTTCACGCTCGACAATACCTCGATCATCCTGCAAATGCCCGGCCACAAACTTCATTTCGTCGGCGGCACGGTCGGCGGCGGGTTCGGCGGCAAGGTCGACGTAACCGTCGAGCCAATCGCGATCCTGGCCTCAAAACTGACCGGCAGGCCGGTAAGCTTCATCTACAGCCGCGAGGAGGAGATGCAGGTCTCCTCGCCGCGCGCGGCGGAAAAGATCGTCATCAAGGATGGCGTGAGCAAGGACGGGCGCATCCTTGCTCGCCAGGTCAGCGGCTACACCGATGCCGGCGCCTATTCGCGCCACTCACCCTATGGAGCGCAGAAGGGCGCGGCCCACTATCCCGGTCCCTACACGGTGCCGAATGTCTGGATCGACACCTACTGCGTCTATACCAACCGCACGCCTTCTTCCGCCATGCGCGGCTTCGGCGTCACCATCGCCGACTTCGCGTTGGAAGTGCAGATGGACAAGCTGGCGCGGCTGATCGGCATGGATCCGTTGGAATTCCGCTTCATCAATGCCTATCGCGACGGCGACATGAAGGCGCACCGGCAGCCGACGGAAGGCGCCGCGCTGATCGAATGCATGCAGGAGGCCTCGCGCGCAGCCAATTGGCCGGTGGCCGAGCGCTTCCACCGGATGTCGTCGCGGTCACGGGAGGCCTGAGATGCCGATAAGGCGCGGACGTGGCGTTGCCGCCGTCAACTATCCGACCGGCATGAACCTGGGGGGCGACCCCAGCCAGGCGCTGGTGCATTCGACCCCCACCGGCAATTTCATGGTGACGTTGTCTTCCGTCGATCTCGGCCAAGGGCTCAAGCAGGTCATGGCGCAGATATGTGCTGAAACGATCGGCGTGCTGGCCGAGCAAGTCACCATAGATACAGCCGACACGGATACCGGCCCGCACTGCATGGGCACCTTCGCATCGCGCGGCACGCACCGCATTGGCAATGCGGTAATCCAGGCCGCGACCGAAGCGAGGCAGGTGATGCTGGAGGTCGCGGCGGAGGAGTTGGAGGTGAACGCCTCGGATCTCGACACCGACGGCAAGGGCAATATCCATGTGAGGGGCGCGCCGCAAAGATCGATTTCGATCTTCGACACGGCGCTCGCCGCGCATTTCAAGCGCGGCCGTTCCATATCCGGCCGTGGAATGTTCCTGGTTCCGCGCTCGTACCCGGAGACGGAAACCGGCGCGATGAAGCCCTCGACCTGCTATGCGCATGCCTGCACCGTGGCGGAAGTCGACGTCGACGACGAGACCGGCGAGGTGACGGTAGTGTCGGTCAAGAATGTCTTCGAGATCGGCCGCGCCCTCAACCCCAGAATGGTGGAGCAGCAGTTGGTGGGCGGTTCGTGGATGGGGATCAGTCACGCGCTCTACGAAACGACTGAACCCTACTATCCGGATCGCGATCACGGCGGCACCGATTTCAACCAGTATCTGATGCCAGGGCCGGGCGACATCGCGGCAACCGAGATCATCGTTCTGGAGCGTCCCTCGGCGGACGGACCATACGGCGCAAAGGGTCCCGGCGAAATGTGCGCCAACCCGCAGATCCCGGCCATCGCCAACGCGGTATTCGACGCGGTAGGCGTACGCATCGACACGCTGCCGATCACGCCCGAGCGCATCCTGCGCGCGCTGAAGGCGCATCGCGCGGACGAAAGGCCCTAGCGATGCCCGCCAAATCGCCGGCCGAGCAAATCGCCGTATCGCCGCACGCGGTGGCCGCGCGGCTGGCCGAAGCGCGCTACCTCGCCGACGAAGGCCTGGCCACCGCCATTTTCCTGGCAATTCGCCTTGGCAAACCGCTCCTGCTCGAAGGTGCGCCCGGCGTCGGCAAGACCGAGGCCGCCAAGGTGATCGCGGAAATGGTCGGCGCGCAACTGGTGCGGCTTCAGTGCTACGAAGGCATCGATTCTGCACACGCCCTCTATGAATGGAACTACCAGCGGCAATTGCTGGCGATCCGCCAGGCCGGCGACCAGGAGGTCGACATCTATGACGACCGCTTCCTGATCGCGCGGCCGCTGCTGCAGGTCCTCAAGGATCCGGAGAAGCGCGTTCTGCTGGTTGACGAGATCGACCGTTCCGACCACGAGTTCGAGGCGCTGCTGCTCGAATTCCTGTCCGATTTCCAGATCACCATTCCCGAGCGCGGCACGCTGCGCGCCAAGGCGCGGCCGGTTGTGGTGCTCACCTCCAACCGTACGCGCGAACTGGCCGAGGCGCTGCGGCGCCGATGCGTCTACCACTGGATCGGCTATCCCGACGCCGAACGGGAAGCCGCGATCATCATGCTCCGCGCTGCGCATGTCGCGGAGGCGACGGCGCGCGGGGTCGCCAGGGCCGTACAGCAGATCCGCGCCAGGCCGCTCGTCAAGCCGCCGGGCATTTCGGAAGCCGTGGAGTGGGCCAACGCGGCGACCGTGCTTGAGAAAGGCGGCAGTCCGTGGCCGGAAGCATTCCGCCGCGCGATCAGTGTGGTCATCAAGGACGAGGAGGACCTTTCCTATCTCGCTGCCGAGTTCGACCCCATCATTGAAAAGGCGCTGGCATGAGTGCCCTTCCGCCCGCCGCCGCAAATCTCCTCGGTTTTGCCCGCATGTTGCGCTCCTCCGGTTTCACGGTCGCGCCTGAACAGGCCATCTCCTTCATGGAGGGCGTCGCCCTTCTCGGCCCGCGATCGATGGACGACATCCGCGAGGCGGCGCTTGCCTTGCTCGCTCCGCCTCCGGACCGCCGCACGGATTTCGAGTCGCTCTTCCGCGCCTATTTCTGGGGCGATGTCGTATCCGTCGCGCAGGGTGAAACCGACGAGGCAACGCGCGTGAAGGACGACGGCGACGCGCGCGAGCAACTGACCGTCGAGAACCTGCCGGAGAAGGGCGGCGCACTCGCTTCGACGGCCGAACGGCTCTCGGCCCGCTCGTTTGCAAGAGACGAGGACCGTCTCGCCGCCTTCCGCCGCGAGTTGCCCGCGGCACTGCCGGCCCGTCGCTCGTTCCGCAATGTGCGTACGCTCACGGGCGGCAAGCTGGATCTTCGCCGCTCGCTGCGCGCCATCGTCGGCGCTGACGGTGACGTGCCGTCGCCTTGCCTGCGCCGCCGCCCGCTGGTGCAGCGACGGTTGCTCATGCTCATCGACGTTTCCGGCTCGATGAAGTTGCACACTACCGATTATTTGAAGCTCGCCCACGCCGTGGTGCACGCCGCCGACCGGGCCGAGATTTTCGCGTTCGGCACGCGCCTCACGCGCCTCACGCCGTCGCTCAGCCTGCGCGACCGCGACGCCGCGCTCGCCCGCGTCGCTGAACTTGTGGAAGATTGGGACGGCGGCACGCGCATCGGCCCCACGCTGGCGGCCTTCCTGGCAGTGCCGCGCTTCGCCGCTTTCGCGCGCGGCGCGGCGGTCGTTATCCTCTCCGACGGGCTTGAGCGTGGCGGCCATGCCGAGATGGAAACGGCACTCCGCCGGCTTTCGGCGCGGGCTCACCGGCTGTCTTTCTGCACGCCGCTCGCGGGCGATCCCCGCTTCCGCCCGGAGACGGCCGCGCTGAAGGCGGTGCTGCCACTGCTGGACGATCTGGTCGATGGCTCGTCGATCGCGGCCCTCACACGTTTCATCCTGTCGCTCGCACGCCCGGCACCAGCCGCGAGCGAGATTTGGCGCAAGGTGTCCTGATGCGGAAAGTCGATAGACTCCCACTTTCATATATGGCGGCGGCAAGACCAACCCTGGCTGGTCGGACCGATGGTTCCGCGCATCTTCGGACCTTACGAGCCGATCCGGCGCGACTATCCGATGGAGGAATTTCTGGCCGATCAGGAAGGCTCCGGCGTGGAGAAGGCCATCTACGTCCAGACCAACTGGGCGAAGGAGGATTTCGAGAAGGAAGTCGCTTTCGTTAGCGAGACCGCGCGGCGCACCGGCTGGCCGCATGCAATCGTCGGCTATGCCGACCTGACCGTGGACGACATACGCGCGCAACTCGATCGGCTCGCGAAATACCCCCTGCTGCGCGGCGTGCGCATGCAACTCCATTGGCACGAAACGCCGGCCTTCCGCTTTGCGCCCGACCCCCGCCAAGTGATCGATGACAGGGTGCGGGCCAATGTGAGGCGCCTGAAGGATTATGGCCTGTCGTTCGACCTGCAGCTTTTCCCGGCGCAGATGCAGGACGGATTGCAGCTTGTCGGCGAGAATCCGGAGACGGATTTCATCCTCACCCACATGGGAATGCTGACGGCCAGCGACGAGAAGACGGTCGAGGCATGGAAGGAAGGTCTTCGCGCGCTCGCTGCGGCACCCAATTTTTATGCGAAACTTTCCGGTCTGGGAACATTCGTTCACCGCAATGATCCAGAACTGATTTCACTGATCTATGACGCGGCGATCGAGATCCTGGGCGGCGACCGGCTGATGTTCGGCTCCAACTTCCCCATCGAAAAACTGTGGACCAGCCATGCGGAACTCGTCGCGGCCCATCGCGCCGCCGCAGCGAAACATGGCGCCACGGTTCAAGACAACATCTTTTGGAACACGGCGGATCGAATCTACAGGCCGGTCTAAGGGCAAACCTCCCGATTTCGATTTGAGTCGGTTTGCTTTATCCTTTTGTTCCCGCATGGCTTTTGCCGAAACCGGGTTCCACTTTCGGCGCGGTGCTTGAGGCGAGCGCGCTTTCTGCTTCGCCGCAGCGCTTTTGCTGATGGTGTAACCGATTTTCGCTATGACGATTTACCTTTTTCCGTCAAGAATTTAAGCAAGCTATGTTGCGTTTCATGTATCCGATGGGTCGCGTGTTTGTCGCCGGGACCTGGGATATTGTTGGACCGTCCTGGTACCTATACAGATCAAGGCGCGCATCCATCCTGTGACGTGATGAGCATGCAGAGGCCCCGGCCTCTTCGGGAGGGTAGGCAGTTGGGTTCGGAAAGTCCCGGTAGCGTCACCCGCCCGCGTCAGGACCTCACCCGTATTACCTTGGCGGTGCTGTTCATCGGCAGTCTCCTTGTCGCCAGTTTCTGGGTGATCCGGCCCTTCCTGCCGGCAATCGTGTGGGCTGCGACCCTCGTCATTGCCACCTGGCCGCTGATGCTCTGGGTGCAGCGCAACACCGGCAATCGGCGCGGCGTGGCCGTTCTTGTCATGACGCTGGCGCTGCTGCTGGTTCTGATCGTGCCCTTGTGGCTGGCCATCAGCATGGTCGTCACCAACATCGATGCCATTGGCGACTTGGTCCGGACCATCCTTTCGCTCAAGGTTCCACCGCCGCCCGGTTGGCTGGCGGGGGTGCCGCTGATCGGCGCTCAGGCCGTTGACGCCTGGGGGAAACTCACCGCGGCCGGAGTGCAGGAACTCGCCCCCAGGCTGACGCCTTATGCCGGAGCGCTGACCCAATGGATCGCGTCCGCCGCCGGCGGTCTTGGCGGGATGTTCGTTCACTTCCTGCTGACAACCGTGATAGCCGCGGTCATGTACGCAGGCGGCGAGCGGGGTGCCGCGACCGCAATGCTGTTTGGCCGGCGTCTCGGCGGCGACCGTGGCGAAATGGCCGTGCGGCTGGCCGGTCAGGCGATCCGCAGCGTGGCCCTCGGCGTGGTCGTGACCGCCGTGGCGCAGGATCTGGTGGCGGGTATCGGACTGGCGGTGGCCGGCGTGCCGTTTGCGCCGATGCTCACGGCGTTGATCTTCATTCTATGCCTGATCCAGATCGGCCCCGGCCTGGTGATGTTTCCGGCCGTGATCTGGATGTATTATTCGGGCGAAACGCTGTGGGCGACCGTGCTGCTGGCTTTCACTGTCGTCGCCACGACGATGGACCAATTCATAAGACCGGTTCTCATCCGCCGGGGCGCCGACCTGCCGATGCTCCTGATCCTGGCCGGCGTCATCGGCGGCCTGATCGCGTTCGGTGTCCTGGGCATTTTCATCGGTCCCACGGTTCTGGCCGTGGCCTACACGCTGCTGAACGCCTGGATGGCCGAGGGCGGCGATGATAAGCCATCGGCCGCAGGTTCATGATGAAAGCAAACTATCCATCCAGATCCGAAGCAGGCATGCCCGCCACCTCCAGGCCGCGCCTGGCGAAGCGGGCGGCGAGCGGCGCAAGGCGGGCGGCGTTTTCGCCGGCGGCAATGCCCTGGCGGGCGCGGTCGGCTATTCCCACGAAAATCACGGCGAAGCGGAACAAGGCGAAGGCGACGTGAAACGGCTCTAAGCAGGCTTGCGTGGCTTCGCTCACGCTTGGCCTGCTTAGATTTTTATTTTGTCGCAGGTTTCTGTCGGAAAACCGTGGGACACTTTTCGGCACCGCCAGCAGTGAATGGGTGAAGTAGTGCGCAACGAAGGTCGGCTGCGACGGAATACCGAGCGCCGCATGGTCGAGACCCAGTATGCCGCCATATTCGTCCGGGGCGGTGGCCCACGGAATGCAGCAGAAGCCGAGATCGGCAAGCGGGTGGCCGAGCGTCGAAAGTTCCCAGTCGAGGATTGCGACGACGCGCGGCTCGCTCGGGTGAAACATCAGATTGCCCAGCCTGAAATCGCCATGCGCGATCGACACATGGCCGTCGTCGCTCGGAAGATTTCTCGCCAGCCAGTCCGACAAATGGTCGAGGTCCGGAATATTCCTGGTCGGCGACTCCTTCCACTGCTTGGTCCAGCGCGCGAGCTGGCGCTCGAAATAATCCCCGGGCCGGCCGAAATCCGAGAGGCCGATCGCATCCGGCCGCACCGCATGCAGTTTCGCCAGTGTTTCCGCCATGGCCAGATAGAGCAGCCGCCGCTCATGTGACCGAATCCCCGGCAGCGCAGTGTCATGGAAGACACGCCCGTCCACGCGCTCCATCAGATAGAAGGGCGTGCCGAGCGGCTCGGGATCGGCGTGGAAAAGAATCGGCTTCGGCACCGGCACGTCGGTGGCCGCAAGCGCGGATAGCACGCGGAATTCACGGTCGACCGCATGGGCGCCGCGCAGAATCGGACCGGCCGGCTGCTTGCGCAACACCATGCGCCGCCCGGCGAAGTCGACGAAGTAGGTGGGATTGGACTGGCCGCCGCCGATCCGCGCCAGCCGCAGGTCGCCGGACGCTCCCAACCGGGCCTTCAGCAACTGCGCGAGTCCTGCGGGCTCGAAGTCAATCCGGTCCAAGCGATCTCCCGTGCGTTGCCATCAGACGGCGCGCGCCACCGGCTTCGCCTGCCTAAGCAGGTTCCGGAAAAGTGTCTCACGGTTTTCCGACAGGAACCTGCGACAAAACAACAGGCTAAGCAGGCGAAACGTGGGCGAAGCCACGCAAGTCTGCTTAGCCGGCCGCAGGTTTCTCGGAACCGCCACTTCCGAGTCCGCTCAATCGCCCTCGGCGACCGGCCAGGACCAGAACGCGGCACCCTCCTCGTCGAGAAAGCGGTTGAGCACCATTTTGTGAACCTCGTCGGCGCCATCCACCAGCCGCGCCTGCCGGGCGTAGCGGTAGATCCATTCCAGCACCGTATCCTTGGAATAGCCGCGCGCGCCATTGATCTGAATCGCTACGTCCGCGGCATCGTGCAGGACATTGGCGACGTATACCTTGGCCATCGACACCTCCTTGCGGGCGAAGCCGCCGCGGTCGAGTTCCCAGGCGGCTTTCATCACCAGCAGGCGGCCGGTCTCGATGCGCATCGCCAGGTCGCCAAGCATCATCTGGATGCTTTCGCGCTCGGCGAGCCGCTTGCCGAAGCCCGTGCGCTCGGCCGCATAGGCACTGGCGATCTCGACGCAGCGCTTCGACAGGCCGAGCCAGCGCATGCAATGGGTCAGCCGCGCCGGCCCGAGCCGCACTTGCGTAACCTTCAGGCCGCGCCCGACCCCGCCAAGTATATTTTCCTCCGGGATTTCCAGCCCGTCGAACGCGAGCTCGCAATGGCCGCCATGTTCCTCGGGACCCATGATCTCGATGCGGCGGACAATGTTCCAGCCCGGCTGGTCCCTGTGGAACAGGAAGGCGGTGAGGCCGTGGCGCGGATCGTCCGATGTGCGCGCCACGAGGATGAAGTGGCTCGCCTCCCCTGCTCCCGTGATGAACCATTTGCGTCCGGACACGACGTAGCGGTCGCCGCGCTTTTCGGCTTTCGTGCGGATCATCGACGGGTCCGAGCCGCCGCCCGGATGGGGCTCGGTCATGGCGAAGGCCGAGCGCACATCGCCCTCCACGATCGGCTTCAGCCACGCCTCCTTTTGCGCCTCGCTGGCCAGCGCCTCCAGCACCATCATGTTGCCGTCGTCGGGCGCGGCCGCGTTGAAGACGACCGGCCCGAAGATCGAGCGGTTCATCGCCTCATAGCAGACGGCCATGCCGACCTTGCCGAGACCTCTTCCGCCGGTCTCCGGCTTGAGCTGCAGGCACCAGAGGCCCTCGGCTCGCGCCTTGGACCTCAGCGTCCCCAGGACAGGGAGGGCGATGTTGCCGTGGGCATCGTAGGCCGCGCGATCGGCCTCCAGCGGGAGAACGTGCGTCTCGACGAAGGCGGCGATCCGTCCGCGAAAATCCTCGACCTCGCCAGGGATGTGAAAATCCATCGCGCAAATCCTACAGGGCAGAGACCAGGTGGCCACCGTCGACGGCCACCACCGCGCCCGTCATGTATCGACCCGCGTCGGTGGCAAGCAGCAGCAGCGGGCCGTCGAGGTCTTCCGGCCGCCCCAGGCGCCGTTGCGGTATGCGTTTGAGCATCGCCTCACCCGCCGGCGTGGCGAAGAAGTCCCGGTTCATATCGGTCTCGATATAGCCCGGACAAAGCGCGTTGACCCTGATGCCGAAGCGCGCCCATTCGAGCGCCAAGGCCTTCGTAAGCTGGATCAGGCCGGCCTTCGAGGCTGAATAGGCGGAAAGCTCTCCGGACACACGCAGCCCGGCAACGGAAGCGACGTTGACGATCGAGCCGCTGCGCCCGCTGTCCCGCATCGCCGCCGCGGCATGCTTTGCCACCAGGAACGCACCCTTGAGGTTGACGTCGAAAACGCTGTCCCACGCCTCCTCGCTGAGATCAAGCGCTCGCCCGGCGCCGCTGACGCCGGCATTGTTGACGACAATGTCGTAGGGCGGTTCGCCGGCGAAGGACGCCGCGATGCTGCTGCCGTCGGCAACGTCCAGCCTGATCGCGCGCGCCGCGCCGCCCGCGCGGCTTATATCCTCGCAAGCCCGCTCCAACGCTTCGGTGCGGCGTGCGGCCAGTGTGACGGCGGCGCCCCGCGCCGCGAGCAACTGCGCGAAATGCAGGCCGAGCCCGCTCGAGGCGCCGGTCACCAGGGCCGACTTTTCCCGATAGAGCTTCGGTCATGCCATCCTCCTCGCAGGCGCAAGGTGACACGCGCAACGCGCGCGCGCCAGTCTCGGCCTGCCCGAAGTCCTGCCAGCCTTGGGCCGGACAGGGCGGAGAAGCCGCTTCACTGAATGAATGCCCGTCCGCACCGCAAATCGGAACAGCTGCGAACGCAAAAGATCGAAAATCGCTGTTTTCGCGACGCGTTTTCCACTATGGCGTCGTGCAGCCAGATTTTGCGCAGATCGTGAGGAGACAGTTTGCATGGCCCGCATTACCCTTCGCCAATTGCTTGATCACGCAGCCGAGCATGGCTACGGCGTCCCGGCCTTCAATATCAACAACATGGAACAGGCGCTTGCGATCATGGAGGCGGCTGACGCCGCGAACGCCCCGGTGATCCTGCAGGCCTCGCGCGGGGCGCGCGCCTATGCCAACGACATCATGCTGAGGCACATGATGGACGCCGTCACCGAGATCTATCCCGCTATTCCGGTGTGCGTGCATCTCGACCACGGCAACGAGCCGGGCACCTGCATGACCGCGATCCAGTCCAGTTTCACCTCGGTGATGATGGACGGCTCGCTCAAGGCCGACGGCAAGACGCCCGGCGATTGGGCCTATAATGTCGGCGTCACCAAGACGGTGGTCGACATGGCGCATCTTGGCGGCATTTCGGTCGAAGGCGAACTCGGCGTGCTTGGCTCGCTGGAGACCGGCATGGGCGACAAGGAAGACGGCCACGGCGCCGAGGGCCAAGCTCAGCCACGACCAGCTTCTGACCAACCCCGACGAGGCGGTGAAGTTCGTCGCCGAAACAAGGGTCGATGCGCTGGCGATCGCCATGGGCACCTCGCACGGTGCCTATAAATTCTCCCGCAAGCCGGACGGCAAGGTGCTCGCCATGCATGTGATCGAGGAGATCCACCGCAAGCTGCCGAACACGCATCTCGTCATGCACGGCTCGTCCTCGGTGCCGGAGGAGTTGCAGGAGATCATCAACAAGTATGGCGGCAGGATGAAGCCGACATGGGGCGTGCCGGTCGAAGAGATCCAGCGCGGCATCAAGAACGGCGTGCGCAAGATCAACATCGACACCGACAACCGCATGGCGCTGACCGGCCAGATCCGCAAGGTTTTGGCCGAGGATCCGAGCGAATTCGATCCGCGCAAATATCTGAAGCCGGCGATGGCGGCGATGACCAAGCTGTGCAAGCAGCGCTTCGAGGAGTTCGGCACGGCTGGGCATGCAGACAAGATCAAGCCGCTGCCCGTGTCCGAAATGGCCAAGCGCTACAAGAGCGGCAGTCTCGACCCGAAATTCGGATAGGACGGGCAGGAAAACGGCCCTTGAAGCAGTCGGCCGCGCCGGCCGGACTGCTTTGCATGCCCCATCGAGACCTCGCGAGGAGCGTCCGATGAGGGGGTCGAACCGCACTTTCGCTGATCCAAATTCGCAGCCGCAGGCAGTTTGCTTCAAGAAGCTCTGTCAAGCTTCGGATTTCTCGATCGATACCGGAGATCGTCATGCCGAAGACCCCTCTCATCGAAGTCTGCGTCGAGGGCATCGACGGATTGATCGCCGCGCAGGACTGGCGGCGCGGACCGCGTCGAACTGTGCGCGGCTCTGGTCGAGGGCGGCATAACACCCAGTTTCGGCACGGTGCGCGAGGCCCTTGCCGCCGCCAGCATACCGTTCCACGTGATCGTGCGGCCGCGCGGCGGCGATTTCCTCTACAGCCAGCCTGAGTATCGCTCGATGCTGCTGGATGTCGCGGCGCTGCGCGACCTGGGAGTCGCCGGCGTCGTCGTCGGCTGCCTGAAGGCCGACGGCACGATCGACGAGGAGCGCATGGCCGCGCTGGTCGAAGCGGCCGGGCCGCTCGCCGTCACCTGTCACCGCGCTTTCGACATGACCCGCGACCCTGCGGAAGCCCTGGAAACCCTGATACGCTGCAAGGTCGGGCGCGTGCTGACCAGCGGCCAGCGCGACACCGCGGTTGAAGGCGCGGGGTTGCTTGCCAGCCTCGTGAAGCAGGCAGGCAACCGCATCATCGTCATGGTCTGCGGCGCCCTTGACGCAACAAATATCGCGGATGTGCTGGCGGCGACCGGAGCCGGGGAAATGCACTTCGCCGCGCTGAAGGAGGTGCCGAGCGCAATGTCTTACCGCAATCCGAAGGTCGGAATGGGCGGCACCGATCTCGATCGCGAGTATCGCAGCACGGTGACCGATCCCGAGGCGGTCGCGGCTACCATCGCCGCGGTGCGCGGCTAATTAGGATTTTCCTTCGTCCAGTTTCGAAGCCTGTCCGACCGAGTTGCGCTTTGTCCAACACCCCTCATCCGCCTTCGCTCCGCTCAGGCACCTTCTCCCACAAGGGGAGAAGGTGGGCGAGCGCAGCGAGGTCGGATGAGGTTGCCGGAGGGTGCGCAGCGCACCGAAGAAACCTCGATTGGAGTTGTACACTCTATTTCAGGAACGTCGCCCATTCTTCCAACGGGGCGCGCTCGGTACGAAGTTCATTCTCGGGCTTCGACCTGTCCTCGTAGCCGAGCGCCATGCCGCATACCACGACTTCCTCCGGCGTGATGTTCAGTAGCGGCCGGATCTGGTTGTGGTAGGGAGCGAACGCCGCTTGCGGGCAGGTATGCAGGCCCCTGCCCCGCGCCGCGATCATGATGTTTTCCAGGAACATGCCGTAGTCGATCCACGAGCCCTTGTTCAGGCGGCGATCTATGGTGAAGATCATGCCGACAGGCGCATCGAAGAAGATGAAATTGCGGTCGTGCTGCTCGCGCATGCGTTCGACCTCGCGGCGCGCGATGCCAAGGTGGTTGTAGAGGTCGAAACCAACCTTGCGGCGACGCGACAGATAGGGCTCGAAGAACTGATCCGGATAATAATGGTACTCGTCCCAAACGGCCTTCTCGGCGCGGATGCCGGAATTCAGAATGGCATCGGCGATACGCCGCTTGGTGTCGCCCTCAATGACATAAACCCGCCAAGGCTGCATATTCGTGCCTGACGGGGCGCGCGCCGCGACCTCCAGAATGTCGCGGATAACTGCTTCCCTGACCGGTGTGGGCAAGAAGGCGCGCACGGACCGGCGCGACAGTATCGCCTCGTCAACGGTCGCCGATTCATCGGATTCGCCGCCCTTCTTGAAGGACTGTTCCTGCGGCATCTTGCGGATCGCTGCATCTCTCGGCATAACGCTTTGAACCATTTCGGCTTTTCGCTTCATTGCGTGGCGTCGTATAGCATCGCTCCGCGTGGCGTAGCAGGAATTACCGCACCGGGAAATGCCGAAATCATGGCTGATCCGCTCCACCAGGGTCCACGCGGCAACTGCGTGCCAAGCTATTCGGCGCCCTGCGTGTCGGGATATGACGCGCGGAGCCTCGACTCGATGGGTTCCACCTCTCGGACCAGCCGCCGTAACGCCGCCCTTTGAGCTTGCCTCGCATCGCCCGTTCAATCTGGTGGATGATGAACTGAGGGCGCCTCCATAGCGGGCGTATGCCTTGCCGAAGCCCGGCTCACCGGTTGCACGGAACGCATGGTGAAATTCTGCTTGATTTTTTCATATTCCCACCTGTATGAAAATTTCGAGGATTTTTCCATGAACGCCGTTCCGCCATTCAAGACAGCGCCGGAAGACGGCTCGTTGCTCTCCCGCGACATAAGAGCATTGCGGAGGGCGCGCGCGATGACGCTTGCCGAGACCGCCGGCCGCCTCGACCGTTCTGTCGGCTGGCTCAGCCAGGTGGAGCGTGGGCTGTCGCGCCCCTCGCTCGGCGATCTGCGCGCCATCGCCGACGTTTTCGGCGTGCCGCTCAGCCTGTTCTTCGCGCATGAGGTGCCGCGCGAGGAAGAGCGCGGCGTGATCGTGCGGGCCGGCTCGCGCCGGGCACTTGGCACAAGCGAATCAGGACTTGTGGAGGAGCTTCTGTCGCCCGATCTCGGCGGTAGTTTCGAGCTGATCCGTTCGGAGTTCGCCGCCGGCGCGGAAATGGCGGTAAAAGCGCGGCGCGACACCGAGGATGCCGGCTACGTCGTGTCCGGGCAACTCGACATCGAAATCGGCGGGACCTGGCACAAAATGGGCGAAGGCGACAGTTTTCGCTTCAGCGGCAAGACCTACCGATGGCGCAATCCGGCGAACGTGCCGGCGATTGTCATCTGGGTCGTGTCGCCGCCGGTGTATTAGGTATCACGCCCGAAAATTGGACCCCGGTTTTCGGCAAAAGCGATGCCGGAACAAGAGCTGAAGCGAGGTGCGCGATTTCGTAACCGCGTACTTTGCTTTGAACGAATTGAGGGAGTGAGGAATGGCCGAATTTCCGTCCACGGCGCGCGCGGTCATTATCGGCGGCGGCGCGGTTGGCGTGTCGTCGCTCTACCATCTGGCGAAAGCCGGCTGGACCGACTGCGTGCTGCTCGAAAAGAACGAACTGACCTCCGGCTCCACCTGGCATGCCGCCGGCAACGTGCCGACTTTCTCCTCGTCCTGGTCGCTGATGAACATGCAGCGCTACTCGGCGACGCTCTATCGCGGCCTGGCCGAGGAAGTCGGCTATCCGATGAACTACCACGTCACCGGCTCGCTGCGGCTCGCCCACGGCAGGGAGCGTCTCCGCGAATTCGAGCGCGCCAAGGGCATGGGGCGCTATCAGGGAATGGCGATCGACGTGATCGGCCGCGATGAGATCAAGGCACGCTATCCCTTCATCGAAACGCACGGCCTTGCCGGCGCGCTTTACGACCCGAATGACGGCGACATCGACCCCGCGCAACTCACGCAAGCTCTCGCCAAGGGCGCCCGCGACATGGGCGCGAGGATCATTCGCTTCTGCCCGGTCACTGCGGTGAGACGCGAGGGTGGCGAATGGATCGTCGCGACGCCGCAAGGCGAGATACGCTGCGAATATGTGGTGAACGCCGCCGGCTACCGGGCCCAGGAGGTCGGACGTCTGTTCGGTCGCGAAGTGCCGATGATGGTGATGAGCCATCAATATATCCTGTTCGAGGAGATTCCTGAACTGAAGGCCTGGTCGGAAAGCGTCGGCCACAAGCTGCCGCTGCTGCGCGACGTCGACACATCCTACTATCTGCGCCAGGAAAAGAGCGGCATGAATCTCGGTCCCTACGAGAGGAACTGCCGCGCCCACTGGGCCGGCCACAACGATCCGATGCCGGACGATTTTTCCTTCCAGCTATTCCCTGACGATCTGGAGCGGCTCGAACATTATCTCAACGACGCCATCGCCCGCGTGCCGATTCTCGGCACGGCGGGGCTTTCCAAGGTCATCAATGGCCCGATCCCCTATGCGCCGGACGGCAACCCGCTGATCGGCCCGATGCCCGGCGTGCCCAACGCTTTCGAGGCGTGCGTTTTCACCTTCGGCATCGCGCAGGCCGGCGGCGCCGGCAAGGTGCTGGCCGAGTGGGTGACCGAGGGCCAGACAGAATGGGATATGTGGTCCTGCGACCCGCGCCGCTTCACGGCATTTGCCGCGAGCAAGGATTACTGCGTGGCCAAGGGGATGGAAGTCTACGGCCACGAATATGCTATCCATTTCCCGCGCCATGCCTGGCCAGCGGGGCGCAACCGGAAACTCTCGCCCATCCACGACCGCATTGCCGCGCTCGGCGCCCAATTCAACGCCTATAATGGCTGGGAACGCGCCACCTGGTATGCGCGAGCCGGCGACGACACGTCGGAGGCGGCCACGCAGAGCTTCGACCGCGCCGGCCCGTGGGAGAAACGCATCCGCGAGGAATGCCTCGCCGTGCGCGATGCAGCGGGCATTCTGGACCTCCCCGGTTTTTCGCGGTTTCGCCTGGCTGGTCCCGGCGCGAGGGAATGGCTGTCTCGCCAGATTACCGGCCTTGTGCCGAAGCCCGGCCGCATCGGCCTCGGCTATTTCGCCGACGACAAGGGCCGCATTGTTACAGAAATGTCGATCATGGCGATTGAAGAGGACCTGTTTTTCCTCATCACGGCGGCCGTCGCCGAATGGCATGATTTCGAGTGGCTGCAAAAGAACCTGCCGCAAAACACTGGAATCACTCTGACAAATGTGACTGATGCCTTCGCCTGCCAGATTCTCTCCGGCCCCAAAGCGCGGGAAATCCTCTCCGAGGCAACCGATGCCGACCTTGCGCGGCCGTGGCTTTCGCACCAGTCCTGCCGGATCGCCGGCCGCTGGCTGCAGCTCGTGCGCGTCTCCTTCGCCGGTGAACTCGGCTGGGAGATTCATACCAAGGTCGAGGACACCGCGGCCGTCTTCGACGCCGTTTGGGAAGCCGGAGAGAAGCACGGCCTGAAGCCGTTCGGCATGTTCGCGCTCGATTCGCTGCGGCTGGAAAAGGGCTACCGCGCCTGGAAGGGCGACCTTTCGACCGACTACACCCTATTGCAAGGCGGGCTGGATCGCTTCGTCAAATGGGACAAGCCGGCATTCAGGGGCAAGGCGGCCTTGCAGGGCGAGAAGCAGCAGGGCGTGAAGAAACGCTTCGTCACGCTGACGCTGGACAATCCTGCAACCTGCGATGCGCCTTACATGTCGACCTTGTGGCACGACGGCACGATCGTCGGCGAGACCACGTCGGGCGGCTGGGGCTATCGGGTCGGCAAGTCGATCGCGCTGGGCATGCTGCGGTCGGACCTCGCGGTGCCGGGCGCCAAGGTAGAGGTCGAGATTTTCGGCGAGCGGTTTGCCGCCACCGTGCAGGAAGACAAGCCGCTATGGGATCCGGAAAATGCGCGGCTGCGTGGATAACGCATCCACCAAAGCCTCACCCGCAGGAATTGAGTGCTTCAAGCGGCATGGACGCCGTCACAAGCAAGAAGTTGAAAGAACAAGAGTATGCCAAAAATTTCTTCTCGCATCAGCGGTATCATCCCGTCCGGCAAGGACGGCTGGGAAGTGCATTTCGCCGCGATGGCCCGTAAGCAGGCCGGCGAGCCGATCATCATGCTGTCGGTCGGCGATCATGATTTCGACACGCCGTCGCAGACGGTCGAGGCCTGCGTGAACGCCGTAACCGGCGGCTTCCATCATTACACGCAGCTTCCCGGCATCCCGGCGCTTCGAGCGGCGATGGCGAAAGTGTCGACGCGCTGCACCGGCGTGGAGACGGAGGTGGCGGAAGTCATCGCCACGCCGGGCGGACAGGCCGCGCTCTATGCCGCCGTGCAGGCCGTGCTCGACCCAGGCAGCCACGCCATCGTGGTTTCCCCCTATTATGCCACTTATCCCGGCACATTCCGGGCCGCAGGCGCCTCCTTCACCGTAGTCGAGACCCGGGCCGAGGACGGCTTCCAGCCGGACGCGGCGGCAATCGAGAAGGCCGTGCAGGCCGACACACGCGCCATCCTCATCAACACGCCGAACAATCCGACCGGCGCGGTCTATTCGCACACATCGCTCGAAGCCATCGCCGATATCTGCCGCCGGCACGATCTCTGGCTGCTCTCCGACGAGGTCTATTGGACGCTCGGCGGCCGCGAGCACATTTCGGCGCGCTCGCTGCCGGGCATGGCGGAGCGCACTCTTGTCATCAATTCGATGTCGAAGAGCCACGGCATGACCGGCTGGCGTATCGGCTGGCTCACCGGCCCGCGCGACCTCATCAGGCGCGCCGTCGATCTCAATCTGGTCACCAACTACGGCCTCAACGATTTCGTTTCGCGCGCCGCCACGCAGGCGCTTGAGAACGACTACGGCGTCGAGGAGATTGCCCAGCGCTACGCGGCGCGCCGTCAGGCTTTTTTGAAGGAGGTCGCCGGGCTCAATCACATCACGGTACGCGGCTCCGAGGGAGGCATGTATGTGATGCTCGATATCCGCGCGGTCGAGCCGGACTGCGAGGCGTTCGCCTGGGGCTTCCTCGAAAACGAGAAAGTAACAGTCATGCCGGGCTCGAGCTTTGGCGAGGCCGCGGCCGGCCACATCCGCATCAGCCTGTGCCAACCCGAACCGATCCTTGCCGAGGCGGCGACGCGGCTGAAGCGGTTCGTGGCAAGCTACCGGAGAAAGGCCGCATGAGCACGCTCCCCGCAAAGGCCCGCGCCGTCATCATCGGCGGCGGCGTTTCCGGCTGCTCGATCGCCTATCATCTGGCGAAGCTCGGCTGGACGGATGTCGTGCTTCTGGAGCGCAAGCAGCTCACCTGCGGCACCACCTGGCACGCGGCCGGCCTGGTCGGCCAGTTGCGCGGCTCGAGGAACATGACGCGGTTGGCGAAATACTCGGCCGACCTCTATGTGAAGCTGGAAGCCGAGACGGAAGTCGCCACCGGCATGCGCCAGGTGGGCTCGATCACCGTCGCGCTGACCGAGGAGCGCAAGCACGAGATCTACCGACAGGCATCGCTGGCGCGCGCCTTCGATGTCGACGTGCGTGAGATTTCTCCTCGTGAAGTCAAGGAGATGTATCCGCATCTGAATGTATCGGACGTGGTCGGCGCCGTACACCTGCCGCTGGATGGCCAGTGTGATCCCGCCAACATTGCCATGGCTCTTGCCAAAGGCGCGCGCCAGCACGGCGCCAGGATTGTCGAGGGCGTGAAGGTGACGGCGGTGCACCGCAGGAACGGCCGCGTTTCCGGTGTCTCGTGGGAACAAGGCGGCGAGCAAGGTACGATCGAAACCGACGTCGTCGTCAACTGCGCCGGCATGTGGGCCCGTGAACTCGGCGCGCTGAACGGGGTGAATATTCCGCTGCACGCCTGCGAGCATTTCTATCTGATCACCGAGCCGATTCCCGGCCTCTCGCGCTTGCCCGTGCTGCGCGTGCCGGACGAGTGCGCCTACTACAAGGAGGACGCCGGCAAGATGATGCTTGGCGCCTTCGAGCCGGTGGCCAAGCCATGGGGCATGGACGGCATCTCCGAAAGCTTCTGCTTCGACCAGTTGCCGGAGGATTTCGCGCATTTCGAGCCGATCCTCGAAATGGGAGTGAACCGCATGCCGATGCTCGGCACGGCCGGCATCCATACTTTCTTCAACGGCCCCGAGAGTTTCACGCCCGACGACCGCTACTATCTCGGCGAAGCGCCGGAGATTGCCGGCTACTGGGTGGCGGCGGGATATAATTCGATCGGCATCGTGTCGGCGGGCGGCGCCGGCATGGCGCTGGCGCAATGGATGAATGACGGCGAGCCGCCCTTCGATCTATGGGAGGTCGACATCCGCCGGGCCCAGCCCTTCCAGAAGAACCGCCGCTATCTCAAGGAGCGGGTGAGCGAAACGCTCGGCCTGCTCTATGCCGACCATTTTCCCTACCGCCAGATGGCCAGTGCGCGGGGCATACGCCGCTCGCCGCTGCACGAGCACCTGAAAGCGCGCGGCGCCGTGTTCGGCGAGGTCGCCGGATGGGAGCGCGCCAACTGGTTCGCCCGACCGGATCAGGAGCGTGCTTATCGCTATTCGTGGAAGCGGCAGAACTGGTTCGAGAACCAGCACGACGAGCATCTCGCGGTTCGAAACGGCGTCGGCCTGTTCGACATGACCTCGTTCGGCAAGATCCGCGTCGAGGGCCGTGACGCCTGCGCATTCCTGCAGAAACTATGCGCCAACGATGTCGACGTACCGGCTGGCCGCATCGTCTACACGCAGATGCTGAATGCGCGCGGCGGCATCGAGAGCGATCTGACGGTAACGCGGCTCTCCGAGACGGCGTTCTTCCTGGTCGTGCCCGGCGCGACCCTGCAGCGCGATCTCGCATGGCTGCGCAAACACCGCGCCGAAGAATTCGCGGTCATCACCGACGTGACAGCGTCCGAGGCCGTGCTTTGCCTGATGGGGCCGGACGCGCGCAAGCTCATGCAAAGGGTGAGCCCCAACGATTTCTCCAACGATCACAATCCGTTCGGGACGTGCCAGGATATCGAGATCGGCATGGGCCTGGCGCGCGCCCACCGGGTCACCTATGTCGGCGAACTCGGCTGGGAGCTTTACGTCCCCACCGAACAGGCCGCGCATGTCTTCGAAACGATCGAAGAGGCCGGTCCCGAATTCGGCCTGAAACTCTGCGGCCTGCACACGCTCGATTCCTGCCGCATCGAAAAGGCGTTCCGGCATTTCGGCCATGACATCACCGACGAGGACCATGTGCTCGAGGCCGGGCTCGGCTTCGCCGTGCGAACCGCAAAGGGCGACTTCGTCGGCCGCGACGCGGTTTTGCACAAGCGCGAGGCCGGGCTGGAGCGGCGTCTCGTGCAGTTTCGCCTGAGGGACCCTGAGCCGCTGCTCTTCCACAACGAGGCGATCCTGCGCGACGGAAAGATTGTCGGCACCGTGACGTCGGGCAATTACGGCCATCATCTCGGCGGTGCGGTCGGCATGGGCTATGTGCCGAGCTCAGGCGAAAGCGAGACGGATATTCTGGCGTCATCCTACGCGATCGAGATCGCCGGCGAGCGGTTCGAGGCGCAGGTGTCGCTCAAGCCCATGTATGACCCGAAGGCGGAACGGGTGCGGATGTAGCCGAAACGCCGGGCGGCAGGCGTTAAAACCGCTCCAGCCTCGTTCTGATCTTTTCCAGAAACGCCTTGCGGCTTTCAGGCGTCGAGCGATCCATGTCGTAATGCGCCAGGAACATCGACCGGGAGCGCGGCGCGCAGAGCGCCCGCATGCCGCGCATGATCGTTTTGCGGCCCGGCTGGCCCATGAGGAAGGACACGAGCATCGTCGCGCCGCAGGTGGTTACGATACCGATCCGCCTGATATGCGAAATGCGCGAGACGATGCGCCCGCCGTCCGGCGGCAGGTCGAACACCACGCCGGTTGCCCAGACCCGGTCGAACCAGCCCTTCAGCATGGCCGGCAGCCCGTACCACCAGGTCGGATAGACGAACAGCACGGCTTGCGCCCATTTCAGGTTCTCGACATAGGGCTGCAACGCCGGGTCGGCGGGCGGCCCTTGGTCATAGATCCGCCGCTCGCCGGCCGTCATCACCGGGTCGAAGCCTTCGGCGTAAAGGTCGACAATCCGCACTTCGTCGCCGCGTGCCGTCAGCGTCGCCACCGCCGCGTCGCGCAGCGCCGCGCAATAGCTCTCGGGCACCGGATGGCAATAGACGACCAGCGTCCGCATCAGAACTTGTCCATCTCGGCCGCCACCTTCTTCATGAAGGCCGCGCGCGCGGCATCAGTGGAGACATTCATCGAGTAAAGCGCAATGTAGGAGACCGGTGCGCCGGGCTTGACGGTCGAGCGGATCAACCGGTGCACCAGCTTGCGCGGCGGGTCGCCCATCAGCCAGGCACGGATGCGGCTGCCGCCATAGTGGGTCACCGCCACGACCTTGCGAATGTTGTGCAGCAACGGCTGAGCCTTGCCGTTCACCAACCGGAACGACACGCCGGGCAGGAAGACTCGATCGAAAAAGCCCTTGAGGATAGCCGGATAGCCGTAGTTCCACACCGGGTAGCACAGCACCAGAGCTTCGGCGGCGAGCATTCGTTCGACATAGGCGGAGATCGGCTCGTCCGTGCTGCGCGGATCGTGATAGGCAAGACGCTCGCGCGCGCTCATCCGCGGATCGAAATCCTCGGCATAAAGATCGCAGTCATCGACGATATGCCCCCTGACCGTCAGACACTCGACGATCAGCCTATGCAGGGCGGCGTTAAAACTCGTCTCGACAGGGTGGGCGTAAAGGACAAGGACCTTCATGCGCGGCCTGTCGGGGAGAGAAAGCACCCCTCACCGCTTGGTCTGCCGCGATTTGTCGAGACCACTGGATACAACTAGGAAACGCGCTCCAACCCTTTGAACAGAAACGTTTTTCCGCTGCGATAATCATAGTCTGGATTTTCCCAGGCAATCATTTTCCCGGGGTTCAGCAAGCCCTGCGGGTCGGCCTGGCGCTTGAAGGCGAGTTGCACCTCGTCGGTCTGTTTCATGCCGCCCTCCTCCAGCGTGTAACGGTGGGGATTGAAGATCGGACAGCCGTTTTCCTCATAAAGCCGGATTATCTCGGCAAGCCGCTCCTCCGTTGTAAACCTCAGCAGCGGAAGGCCGAAGCAGCTGATGTTGCCGTCAAAACGGACGAATTCGAGGTGCGGGATAATCTCGCCGGGAAACAATCCATCGACTTTCTTCACCAGTTCGAGCTGGTTCGGGAAGGGGTAGAGCGACTGCAGATATGTGATCGACGGATCGACGCGCAGCGCCCGCAGCGTCGTGTGGTTCCAGGTGAGTTCGTAAGCCGGCGGCAGGCCCTTCCTATCCTCGACCGCGGAGGCGTCGAAAATCACCTCGCCCTTTTGCCGTCGGGTGAAGGCGAGAAATGCGTCCAGCGAATGCGGCGCCACCATGGTGATGACGACACTTTGGTTCTCCCGAAGGAAGCGCTGGTGCCGTTTGAAAAAAAGCCACGGGGCGGGCGCGGCGACCGGCGTGACCAGCTTGGTCAAGATGCCGTCCTGACAGGCAAGAGCGTTGCCGTAGCGGGCGGCATCGTCAAAGTCGTCGAAGCCGACAATGACATCCACCCAGTCATAGGCGGCGGCAAGCGGCATCTCGACCTCGGTGATGATGCCGTTGGTGCCATACGCGTGAGTAACCTTGTGCAGGTCCTCACCCGTGAGATCGAGTATCCTCGGTTCCGTCTCCATCGTGACGACGCGCAGCCTGATGACGTTGCCGAAATCGCGCAATCCGCCGAAATTGATCGAGCCGACGCCGCCCGACCCCCCGGCTACAAAGCCGCCGATCGACGCGGTGTTGTAGGTTGAGGGATGCAGCCGAAGTTCTTGCATAGAATGGGCTTTCGTCGCCTTGTCGATTTCGGCGAGGATCGCACCCGGCCCGCACACGACCCGTCCGGACGCGATTGTCGCGACCTTGTTCATTTCCGCCAGGGACAGAACCACTCCGCCCGACAGCGGCATCGCCTGCCCGTAATTGCCGGTCCCGGTGCCGCGCGGCGTCACCGGCACGCCATGGCGATGACAGGCAGCGAGCACGCGGATCACCTCGGCCTCGCTCTTCGGCGAGACGATCAGGTCGCCGGCAATTTGGTCGAGCTGGCGCTTCAGCACCGGGCTGTACCAATAGAAGTCGCGGCTCTTTTGCTGGACGATCGCCGGATTGTCCTCGATGCGAATGTCCTCAAGATCTCTCTTCAGCGCCGCCAGGTCCATCGTCACCCCATCAGGTCGTCGAGTTCGGAATAATCGGGCAAGGTGCTGTCGATCAGCCTGCCGGCGCGAATCACGGCGCGATCGGATTCCGGCCGTGAGAGAAGTTCGGTCCAGCTCCTGCCCTTGAAGATCACCAGATCGGCGGCGCCGCCGACCGTAACAGTCCCGGCATCCACGCCCATGATCGCGGCCGGCGTGGCGCTGACGGCCCTTGGCCAGTCTCCGACCGGGTGGTCGAGATGCAGGATGCGCGTTGCCAGGCGATAGACTTCCAACATGTCGAGATCGCCATAGGGATAGAACGGATCGCGGGTATTGTCCGAGGCGATGGCGACCGGAATGCCCCTCGCCTTCATCTCATGCAGCAGCGTCACGCCGCGCCAGCGTGGCGTGGTGGCGTCAAGGCGGCGGTCCTGCAGGTACAGATTGCACATGGGCAGCGACACCACGCCGATGCCGGCGTCAGCGGCCTTGTCCAGCGTATACGCCACCTCGCGGTCCGGCTGGCGCGACAAGGAGCAGCAATGGCCGACGAGGATTTTGCCCTCGAAGCGATGGCGCAGAGCCGCCTCGGCGATCTTTCGCAGCGAAATGGCGCCGACATCATCCGTCTCGTCGGCATGGAAATCGAGGTCGAGCCCGAACTCGATCGCCGTGAGAAAGACCCGATCCAGCAGCGGCTCAAGATCCGGCACCATGTAGGTGACGGCCCCAAGAATGCCTTTCGCCGCCGCGACGCGCCGGGCGAGCGCGCCGAACCACTCCGCCTCGCGAACGATGTCGATGCCGATCAGGCTGGCCGCCTGGAGTTCGATGCGCCCCGACCATTTTTCGCGTATTTCCTCGAATATCGGCCAGGAAATCGTTTCTTGCGGAGCAAGCGAGTCGAGATGCGTGCGCAAGGCCTTTGTGCCGTGGGCGTAGGCTGAGCGCAGCGAAAAATCCATGCGCCGCGCAACATCGCGCGCGTTCCAACGGAGCACCCGGTCCGACCCGACCGCATTCAGCGCGCCGGGGAAAGAGCCGTCCGGATTGGGCATGCGCGGCCAGATGTGGCCTTTGTCGATATGGGCGTGGCAGTCGACGAAGCAGGGCAATACGATGCGCCCGGCCAGTTCGATCGCCTGTGCCGCCGCCGGCCGCGCGCCGCGCGCCGCGATCGCAGCAATCCTGCCATCAGAAATGGCGATATCGACCGTAGCGAAGCCGTCACGGTCGAATGGACCCTCGAGCCCCGGCGTCAGCGAGCCATGCAGCCGGGCATTGCCGAGAACAAGGGAGCCGGTGTCGGTTATATCAAGGGCCATCGTTTCCTGCCGTTCACCGTTCCGCCGGCAGCGCGCTTTCGTGCCAGCGCCGCAGGAGGAGATGCGATACCAAAGAGAGCATCAGGAAGATCAGAATACCCGTTAGCGAGATCAGGAACAGTGCCGCGAACAGGCGCGGCGCGTTCAGCCGGTATCCGGCCTCGATAATGCGGGAAGCAAGCCCCGACGACTGGCCCGAGGCGCCGGCAACAAACTCCGCCACAACCGCACCGATCAGCGAAAGCCCGCCGGCGATCTTGAGGCCTCCCAGGAAATAGGGCAGCGCGGCCGGCAGCCTCAGGTGCCACAATTGCTGCCAACGCGACGCGCCGTTGAGGCGGAACAGGTCGATCAGGTTGCGGTCCACCGAATTCAGGCCGAGCGTCGTGTTCGACAGGACCGGAAAGAACGCGACGATCCACGAGCACAGCAGCAGCTTGGCTGTCTGATTATCGACATAGATGTTGATCAGCGGAAAAATCGCCACGATCGGCGTCACCTGCAGGACGATGGCGAATGGGAAGAGCGACATTTCCACCAATTTCGACTGGGTGAACAGGATCGCCAGCCCCACCCCGCCGGCCACAGCCAGCAACAGGCTGAGGAATGTGATGCGCAGTGTCACCATCAGCGAAGAGAACAAAAGGACGCGATCACTGACCAGCGTGGCGGCGACCACGCCGGGACGCGGCAGAATGTAGCGGGGGATCTCGTTCCAGACGCAGATGCGGTCCCACAGCCATATGGCCGCCACCATGATTGCGATCGGCAGCACCCATTTGCCGATCCTTTCGAGGCGGGCATTGCGGACCCGGCGTGCCTCCTCGGGATCAAGGGTGCGTGGCTGGGCCCTGCTGTCCAAGGCGGTCATCGCACGGCCTCGGCCTCGGTCGCGTTCATCGCGCCACGCAGTACATCCGAGGCCTGGCGGCAGAGTTCGGCGTATTCGGGCGCGGTGCGGAACGTCTCGCCGCGCGGATAGGGAATTTCGACGGGAATCTCGCTGAAGACGCGGCCCGGCCGGGCCGCCATCACGACGACGCGGTTGGACAGGAACACGCTCTCGAACACGCTGTGGGTGACGAAGACCACGGTGAACCGCTCGTCCTGCCAGAGTTCGAGCAGGTCGTCGTTGAGGCGGAAGCGCGTGATCTCATCGAGCGCGGCGAACGGCTCGTCCATCAGAAGCAGCCGCGGCTTGGTCACGAGCGCACGGGCGATAGAAACACGCATTTTCATGCCGCCGGAAAGCTCGCGCGGCATCGCCTTGTCGAAGCCGGCAAGGTGGACACGCTCCAGAAGCCCGGATACGGCGAAAGCCGCCTTGGCGCGCGAGATCCCGCGCAGCCTCAGCGGCAGCCAGACATTGTCGAACACATTCGCCCAGGGCAGCAAGGTAGGCTCCTGGAAGACGAAGCCGACACGATCGCCGTCAAGTGTCTTCAGCCATTCGAGCTTGCCGGAGGTCGGCGTCGACAGGCCGGCGATGATGCGCAACGCGGTGGACTTGCCACAGCCGGACGGGCCGAGAAGGCTCAGGAAGTCCCCTTCGCGGATTGTAAGATTGGTCGCGCCAAGCGCTGTCACGCCATTGGAGAACGTCTTGCCGACGTTTCGCAGGAAGAGAAGCGGATCGGCGCGCTCACTCGGCACTCGCGTCCTCACGGACTTTCTTCCGAAAGCCGGCATCCATTCGACAGGGCTGGCGTCCTTTCCTTAGAAGCAAGCCCGATCAGGAATTGGGCACCTGCTTCAGCTCTTTGTTTTCGCATCGCTTTTGCCGAAAACCGGGCACCACTTTTCGGCGCGATGCTTTAAGCTTGCGAGCCCCTCACTTCCTGAGATCGAGCCCGACTCCCTTGTTGACGAAATCAAGAGTGTACGACTTCTTGATGTCGATGCCGGCCGGCATGACCTTGGCCTTGACCATCTTGTCGTAGAAGCTCTGGATGCGCTCGTCCGTCATCGCCCCGATGCCAAGCTTTTCGGTGTCACCGGAATCGACGATGCCGAACTTCTTCATCTGCTCGATCGAAAAGGCGATCTGTTCGTCGGTAATGTCGGGATTGTCCTTCTTGATCATCTCGTTGGCGGCCTTGTTGTCACCGTAGAGATAATTATGCCAGCCTTTGGCTGAACCATCGACGAAGCACTGAACGACCGCGGGACGCTTGTCGATGGTCTCCTGCATGGCTTCGATCGTGGTCGAATAGGTGTTGTAGCCGTAATCCGCGAGCAGGAACTGGTTCGGCACGAAGCCGCCTTCCTTCTCGATCGCAAAAGGCTCGGACGTTACATAGCCCTGCTGGACCGACTTCTTGTCGGCCAGGAATGGGGCCGGATTAAACGTGTAGGGCGCGCGCTTGGCAGGGTCGAAGCCGAATTCCGTGACCATCCATTGGAAGAAACTCTGAAGACCCTCGTCGCCGATGATGAACTGCTCGGCCTTGGGCAGGTCCTCCCAGGTGTCGAGCCCCTCCCCCGGATGCGACATGAGCACCTGCGGCTCCTTCTGGAAGGAAGCCGCGACCACGCGCAGCGGTATGTTCTGGGCCACAGCGTCAAATGCCTGCTGCATATTACCGCCCATGTAGAAATCGATCTTGCCCGCCAGAAGCAGCGGCCGGCCGCTGACCTGCGGTCCGCCCTGCGCGATCGTCACGTCGAGCCCGCAATCGGCGTAAGTGCCGTCGGCGACCGCCTGGTAGTAGCCGCCATGCTCGGCTTGAGCGAGCCAGTTGGACATGAACGTCACCTTCTCGGCCGCCATCGTGGCGAATGAGGTCGCGGCAAGCGCCCCGAACGCGATCGAGAATTTCGCAAGAATTCCGTTCATCGACACCATCCTCATCTGACCCCCGCGCATGCGGCGCGGAAAATGGAAGCGCCTGTCCGAGAAGCAAGTCACGTGCCATGAACCCGTTCGGGCAAAAGCCGCGGACGCACGCCCTCGGGAGCCGGACGCACGCCACCTTGCCCTCTCGCGGACAGCATGGTGCATATTTTCCGGGCACCTGTCCACGCCGCACGCGACGGCTGCGTGAGCCTCAGAACCTGCGATGCTGGCCTATGTCTCGGATTGAGCCTCGGCCTGGGCCTGTCCTCCAGGAAAGTCCGGCAGACTTTGAAAGACTTTCTTGATGGCGTCGGACCAGCCGTCGGACACGGCGCGGTAATATGGGTCATCCTGCCTGAACCGCTTCTGAACGCCGACCTTGAAGCTATCCGTCTCGTAGAACAGGAGATCGAGCGGCAGCCCCACCGACAGGTTGGACCGCACCGTGGAATCGAAGGAGACGATCAGCAGTTTCACGGCTTCCGCGAAACTCATGCCGCGATCGTAGGTCCTGACGATGATCGGCTTGCCGTATTTGGTTTCGCCGACCTGGAAGAACGGCGTGTCATCCATCGACTCGATGAAGTTGCCTTCCGGATAAATCATGAACAGCCTCGGGACGGAGCCGCGAATCTGTCCGCCAAGGATGAAGGAGGCGTTGAAATAGGTGTCGGCTTTCTGGCCGGTGGGCGAGGAATTCTGGATGACTTCCTTCACCGTTTCGCCAATCAGCCGCGCCGTCTGGTACATGGAGGGGGTCTCCAGCACGGAGACCTTGCGCTCCTCGAGCGGCTTGGCGCGGCCGTTGAGCAGGCTGACGACATTCTGCGTCGTGGCGAGATTGCCCGCCGACATCAGGACGACGACGCGTTCGCCGGGTCTTTCCCAGACATGCATCTTGCGAAAGGTGGAGATCGAATCGATACCGGCGTTGGTACGCGTGTCGGACATGAACACGAGCCCGTGATTGATCTTGAGCCCGACGCAATAAGTCATAAACGTGATTCCGCAATAGGATAGGAGATTACTGCTCCACCGTGATGTGAACCGCAAGCGCTTCCGCCGCTTGCCCCAAGCGAATTCCCGAAACCGGGTTCGCTTCACGGTAGTCGCGGCCGACGGCGAGACGGACATAGCGCTCGTCCGGCGACATGCGGTTGGCAACGTCGAAGGCTAGCCAGCCCAACGCACTCACATGCGCCTCCGCCCAGGCATGGCTGGCGACCTGATCGACGGTGTCGTCCATCAACAGATAGCCGCTCACATAGCGCACCGGATAACCGAGCCAGCGGGCCGCGGCTATGAAGATATGGGCATGATCCTGGCACACGCCGCTGCGCAGCACGACCGCCTCCTCGGCGGTCGTGCCGGCATGCGTCGCGCCCGGCACATAGGCGACCTTGTCCGCGATAAGGTGCATCAAGGCGTGCAGGCGGTCGATCTCGCCCGACGGCTCGACGGCATCGGCCAGCGCGGCGATCCCCTCTCCCGGCGTCGTCAGCGGGGTTTCGCGCGTAAACAGCCAGAGCGGCGCGAAACCCTGGTGCTGACCGACCACGCCTGCCGTGTCGAAGGTTTCGATTATTCCGCCGGCCTCGACCGAAACGACATGCGGGTCGCCTTCGACACTGACCAGCCGGGTATCGTTGCCGTATTGGTCGGTGAAGCGGACCTCCTCGCGGGCGCCATCGACCTTCAAAGCCCAGGACACAACCGCCTGCGTCGGCCCGCCCTGCGGCGTAAGGCGCAGACGCTGCAGGCCGTACTTGACCGGAAGGTCGTAGCTGTACTCGGTGCGATGGCTGATCTTCAATCGCATGGGTGCATCTTGCTCAGTAGAATCTGTAGCTACGTGCGACTTCGTCGCCCAGCCGGTTGTTGTCCTGGATAAAAGCCGACAGAAATTCGTGCAGGCCCGAATCAAAGATTTCCTTGATCGTCGAGCTCTTCAGCTTCGCCGTCGTGGCGGCCAGCGTTTCGTGGCACTCATGGCGCACCCCGTAGATTTCCTCCAGATGGCGCAGGCTTTCCGCGAGATTGCTGTAGCAAAAGGCGAGGGAGCGCGGCATGCGCGTATCGAGGATCAGATATTCGGCGATGTTGGTTGGCCGGTAGTCCGCCTCGTAGACCCAGCGGTAGGAGCGATGCGCCGAGACCGAGCGCAGAATCGACTCCCATTGGTAATTATCGAGCGACGAGCCAACCCAGTGGATCGAGGGCAGGAGCACATAGTATTTGACGTCGAGGATGCGCGCCGTATTGTCTGCCCGCTCGATGAAGGTGCCGAGCTGGGCGAAATCGAAAATCTCGTTGCGCAGCATCGTGCCATGGAAAGTGCCGCGAATTTGGGCGGTCTCGCGCTTGATCGTGTCGAGCACCGTCGGCAGGTCGCGCTCGTCGACGGGGTGGGCGAGCACCCGCCTCATCGCCATCCAGGCTTCGTTGATGCTCTCCCAGGTCTCGCGCGTGAGCGCCGTTCGGACCATGCGGGCATTGCCGCGCGCCGTCTCCATCGAAGCCAGCACGCTCGATGAATTGGAAGTGTCGCGCAGCAGGAAGTCCGCGACGGCGGTCGCCGAGACTTCCGGATGGCGGCTGCGAAAGGCGAAGTCGCAGCCGGCGCTGACCACGACGGAGTTCCACTCCTCGGCAGAACTGGCCGTCCTCGTCAGCGCCATGCGCAGGCCCGCGTCGAGCAGTCGCGCCATGTTCTCGGCACGCTCGATATAGCGGCTCATCCAGTAAAGGCCATTGGCGGTACGACCGAGAAGCATGCTAGCGGGCTCCCGCCGTAACAGCCGCTGAACAGTGAACGGCGAAGACAGGATGGCCGAAAGTTTCAAAGGCGGAAAGGCAGAATTCCATCATGTGGCGCGCGCGTTCCCTGGCTTCAGACACCCGACTATTCACCATTTCATTGACCATCCGGCGCTAATCATCCAACACCCACGTGTCCTTCGTCCCGCCCCCTTGCGAGGAGTTTACCACCAGCGAACCCTCCTTCAGCGCGACACGGGTCAAGCCGCCCGGCACGATCTGGATGCGGTCGGAAACCAGCACGAAGGGCCTGAGGTCGACATGGCGCGGCGCCAGGCCCTTTTCCGTCAGAACCGGGCAGGTCGACAGCGAGAGCGTCGGCTGCGCGATATAGTTGGAGGGCCGCGCGGCGAGCTTCTTGCCGAACTCCTCGCGCTCCTTCTTGGTCGCGGCCGGACCGACCAGCATGCCATAGCCGCCGGAGCCGTGGACTTCCTTTACCACCAGTTCGGCGAGATGCTCCTGCACATAGGCAAGGCTGTCGGGCTCGGAGCATCGCCAGGTCGGTATGTTGCCCAGCAGCGCCTTGCGGCCGGTGTAGAACTCCACAATGTCCGGCATGTAGGAGTAGATCGCCTTGTCGTCGGCTATGCCGGTTCCGGGCGCGTTGGCGATCGTGATATTGCCTGCGCGGTAGACATCCATGATGCCCGGTATGCCAAGCGCCGAATCCGGATTGAAGGTGAGAGGGTCAAGGAACGCGTCGTCGACGCGGCGGTAGAGCACGTCGATCTGCTTGTAGCCTTCGGTCGTGCGCATGGCGACATGCCCGTCGATTACGCGCAGATCCGGCCCTTCCACCAATTCGATACCCATCTGGTCGGCAAGGAAAGCGTGTTCGAAATAGGCGGAATTGTAGAGGCCGGGCGTGAGAACGGCTATAGTCGGCGTGCCTGTCACGCTTTCGGGGCGAACGGCGGCCAGCGACTGGCGCAGCAGCTTCGGATAATCCTCGACCGACCGGACTTTCACGCGCTGGAACAGTTCCGGAAAGAGCTGCAGCATCGTCTCGCGATTCTCCAGCATGTAGGAGACGCCCGACGGCGTTCGCGCATTGTCCTCCAGAACGAAGAACTCGTCCTCGCCCGTGCGCACGATATCGACGCCGATAATGTGGGTATAGACACCGCCCGGCGGCCGTACCCCGATCATTTCAGGAAGGAAGGCGATGTTGTTGGCGACCAGTTCCTTGGGGACGCGGCCCGCCCGCAAGATTTCCTGGCGATGATAGATGTCGTCGAGAAAGGCGTTGAGTGCCTGCACGCGCTGCTCGATGCCTTGCGTCAGACGCCGCCATTCATTGCCGGAGATGATCCGCGGCACGATATCGAAAGGAATCAGGCGCTCGGCGGACTCAGCCTCGCCGTAGACGGCAAAGGTGATGCCGGTCTTTCGGAACACGCGCTCGGCGTCGCGGGTCTTTTGCGAGAGCCGCGTCGTGTCCTGTTCCCTTAGCCAACTGTCATAGCCGAAATACGGCCCGCGAACGCCGGACTCGTCCGGCGACATTTCATCGAAAGCAACCAAGCGCCAACTCCCCTATGCCCGCATTTCATTATGTTGCACGAGAAAAGCAAGTGTAATCGGACGTTTGAGATCCGGGCCAGAGCAATCTTGAGGGGATTGCCCAAATGGGAGGCAGCCGGCATCGAATTTTGCCCAAGCTTTGGCAGGTTGCGCGCCGCCTCGCGAGAAATTCCGCCTGTGATAAACCGGCCGGCTGAAATCGGCGTACATTCGTTTGACCGCGCGCCACGCCGCGCAGCTGCATATGGGAGGAGCCGATGCGCCACATTATCATCGCACTCACGATTCTGCCGGCCCTGGCCGCCGTCGGGCTGGCGGGTGACGCCGAGGTCAAGGCCGCGCAGGGAACCATCGACGCGCAGATCAAGGCGTTTCTGAACGGCGACAACGCGGCGGCCTATGATCATGCGGCGCCGAGCATCAAGCAGATCTTTCCGACGCTGGAATCCTTCATGGCAATGGTGACCGGCGCCTACCAGCCGGTCTACAGGCCGCGCGACTTTTCCTTCGGGCAGGCCCGGGAAGAAGGGGCCGTGATCTTCCAGCAGGTGCTGATCATAGGCCCCGACGGCAAGAACTACGAGGCCTTCTACACGCTGGAGCTTCAGCCGGACGGACGCTACAGGATCACCGGCGTGAGCTTGCGCGCGTCGAATTCCTTGGCCACATAAACGCCATGCCGGCAGCAGGCCAACGCGGCGACGGCACGACCGGCTTCAGGCCGCGTGCGAGCCGGTCTCTTTCTCGAGCGCCATATAATCGAGCGGCATCTCGGTCGTATATTTGATCTGCTCCATGGCGAAGGCCGACGAAACGTCGCGGATCTCGATCTTGGCGATCAGGCGCTTGTAGAACGCGTCATAGGCGGCGATGTCGGGAACGACAACGCGAAGCAGGTAATCCACCTCGCCGCTCATGCGGTAAAATTCGATGACCTCCGGAAACTCCTGGATCACCTCGGAGAAACGCCGCAGCCATTCGTGGCTGTGCGAATTCGTGCGGATCGAGACGAAGACAGTGACGCGCGCGTTGATTTTCACCGGATCGAGCACGGCCACCCGCCGCCGGATCACCCCTTCCTCTTCCAGCTTCTGGATGCGCCGCCAGCAGGGCGTCGTCGACAGGCCGACTTTTTTTGCGATGTCGGCGACGGCGAGCGTCGCATCTTCCTGCAACAGGCGAAGGATTTTGCGGTCGAGGCGGTCCATCAACAGCTCCAGGAGAAAAATATTCCAGGCAACCTATCATCCTGAACCTGCCGCACAAGGAAGATTTTTATGCGCCGGCAGCCTGCCAGATAACGTCCTTGCGTCAGCCGCCCGCCAAACGGAGCGCTATTTCGTTCCGCAGGAAGGGCAGCATTTCCGCCTCGAACCAGGGGTTGCGCTTCATCCATCCAGTGTTGCGCCATGACGGATGCGGCAGCGGGATGATTTTCGGCGCTCCCGATCGCGCGAAGACGGCACGCCAATCCATCACCGTCTCGGTCAATGTCGGCCCGCGCCGCGCGCCGACATGCCAAGCCTGCGCATAGAGCCCTATCGCCAGAACGAGGTCGATCCTAGGCATCAGCGCCATCAGTTCGGCGCGCCATGCCGGAGCGCATTCGCGGCGTGGCGGCAGGTCCGCGCCACGCGCATCCTGGCCGGGGAAACAGAACCCCATCGGGGCGATGGCCAACTTCTCAGGATCGTAGAAGGTCTCGCGCGATATGCCGAGCCAGTCGCGCAGCCGGTCGCCGGAAGCATCGTTGAAAGGGAGGCCGGTGGCGTGAACCCTGGTGCCGGGCGCCTGCCCGGCCACCAGAACGCGCGCCGTCGACGAGGGGACCACCACGGGGCGCGGCTCATGCGCCAGCGGCCGGCCCACCGGGTTTTCCACGCAGATGCGGCAGGCCCGGATGCGTTCCGCGAGACCTTCGAGGCCAGCCTCCAATTTGGCGCTCAAGCCGCCGCGCTCGGCCGCGCCTTCAGCGTCTCATACCAGCGCCGCACGTTCATGAGTTCCTGCGGCATTGTGATTCGGGCCGGCTTCATGAAATCGAGCGCGATCAGGCCGGTAATATCGGCGATGCTGAACGCCTCGCCCGCCGCGAATTCGTTCGAGGCAAGGTGCGCGTCGAGGATGCGCAGGAAATCTATCGCCCTCGAACGGTTGACCTCGCCCCATTCGGGCACCTGCGGCACTTCCCACTCCCGCATCGCGGGGTGCGTGTGGCGAAACGCCTGCGCGACGGTAAAGAACAGATTGAGTTCGATGCGCCGCTGCCACATTTCGACCACGGCCTTGCCCAGAGCGCCGCGTCCGAGCAATGCCGGCTCGGGCTGCAACTCCTCGAAGTAGCGGCAGATGGCGACCGATTCGGTCAGCACCGTTCCGTCGTCGAGTTCGAGCACCGGAAGGCGCTGCAGGGGATTGCGGGCGGTCACCTCTTCGCCCCTGTGGCCGAACGCGGCCATGTCGACGGGCACCAGAGGCACCTGGATTCCTTTCTCGGCAAGAAAGACCCTCACCCGTCGCGGGTTCGGCGCGCGGCCACCATCGTATAATTTCATCTCGTCCTCCGATGCCGTCCTTTTACGCGAACTTAGCGCGGACCATCAGCCAGGGCGAAAAATTCCCTGAGCCAGGCGAGAAGTCCGCCCAGGTGATCGACTTCGACGAGGCTTCCATGGGTGTCCCGCCAATGCCGGGGCCGCTCGAATTCCCCTGCCCAAAGCCCGCGCCCCGCCTGACGCGCCGCAAGTTCCTCGGCTTCGAAGTCGCCGAAGGCGACCGCCCAGCCCTGCTCCACCAGCGCGCGGTTGAGTTCGGTCGATCCGGCCATGCAGATGGCGAGCAGCCGGTCATAGCGGTCGCGCTGCCAGCCGGAGCAGGCAACCGGGCGACCGCCTATCAGTGTCTTGAGCGCCTCGCGCGCCTTCCGGCCGCACGCGTAACGCCGTCCGTCGATCGTGCATGACTGGTTGAACTCAGGCGCATCGACACCCCGCAGGCGGATCCGCTCGCCCTGGATAGTGACGGTGTCGCCGTCATTGACGGCAACCTTGCCGGTCAGCCGCATGTCCACGCGATCCAGTCGCGCGGCAACGAGGGCGAGCAGGCCCAGAACCAGGATGGCCAGAAAGATGTCGAAAAACCTGCGCCGGCCGCGCCGATGCACGGTGCTTCCCTCGCGCGCTGGCCAGGCCCGGCTCATATGGCAAACAATCCCTTAATCATTCGCGGCTAGCCTGCCGAACTGAAACAAGCGCGCGGACAATCGAGCTGGAATGTCGCCGACGCACACCACCACGGCAGACAAGATCATTGTGGATCGGCGAAAACCACAGCGCAACAGCGATGTGGCACGGGCCGCGCCCCGCATGCGCGACCGGCTCACGCAACGGCCGGGCAGCGTCGGCTTCGATCGCGAACTGCTCAAGCTCCACGCGCGATCGACCATTTTCGGCGCGACCGCGGTGTCGCTGCTGGTGCTTGTCGCAGCTCTCGGCGGACTGCTGGCCGGAGCGAATCGCACGCTTGCCGTTTGGGCAATGATTACAGTTGCTTGCTACGCCGGGCTGGCAATTCAATCAAAGTATGTCGACAGAACGCCATCCGACAGTCTCGACGTGCGGCGGACGAAATATACCTTCCTGGCCTGTCACTTCGCTTGCGGTCTCGGCTGGGCCTATCTGGCGGCGCTGCAATGCGACGGCTGCAGCGTCGAGCAGTTTCCCGTGATCAAGGCGGTGTTGCTGTTGCTGGCCGTGGCCGCCACCGCGCTGATCTCGGCCTCGCTGCGCGGCGCATTGCTTGCCACCTTCGCTCTGCCGGTCATGTCCTATGCCATGCTCGGCGCCGACCTCTCCCGGCCGGTGGAGGCGATCATGGCGGGCCTGCTGGTGCTTGCCTTGCCGTTTTTCTCCCACGTCTCGGACCACATCAAAAGGTCGTCGATGATGCTCCTGTCCTTCCGAACGGAAAGGGATGCTTTGATCGCCGAACTGGAGACGGCAAAAACCGTGTCGGACGAGGCGCGCCAGCGCGCCGAGGAAGCCAATCTTGCCAAGTCGCGCTTCCTGGCCTCGATGAGCCACGAATTGAGGACTCCCCTCAACGCGATCCTCGGCTTCTCCGAAGTCATGGAAAACGAAGTGCTCGGCCCCATGTCCAACGAAACCTATCGCGACTATGCCCACGACATTCATTCGTCGGGCAAGCATCTGCTCCAGCTCATCAACGAGATCCTCGATCTGTCGCGCATCGAGGCGGGACGGTATCAGCTCAACGCCGAGCCGCTGTCGCTGGTCCATGTGGTCGAGGATTGCTGTCACATGATGACGCTCAAGGCGCGCGGCAAGGACATCCGCATCATCGAACAGTTCGAGCACGGCATGCCGCGGCTTTTCGCGGACGAGCGCGCGCTGCGCCAGATAGCGCTCAACCTCCTCTCAAACGCGGTGAAATTCACATCGACCGACGGCGAGATTGTCGTGCGGGTTGGCTGGACCGCCGGGGGCGGGCAATATTTTTCGGTGAAGGACAATGGCCCCGGCATCGCCGAGGACGAGTTGCCGGTGATCCTGTCCGCCTTCGGCCAGGGCGCCATCGCGATCAAAAGCACCGACCAGGGCACCGGCCTTGGGTTGCCGATCGTCCAGGGCCTCGTCGCGTTGCATGGGGGCAGCTTCGATATCCGCTCGAAATTGCGCGAGGGCACGGAAGTGCTGGTGACCTTTCCCGCCGCGCGCGTCATGGAGGAACTGCCCCCAATGCCCATGCCGCAGGCCGTGGCAGGCGGGCGCCGGCGATAGGGAGCCTGCTCGCGGCGGCCGGGTCATGGACCGCTCGCCTGGGCAGAGCCTCCATCGCCGGACCGGCATATGGAAAATTCATTGACAACCGTGGCGCTTCGCATGAGCTTCAGCCGGCGGCGGCGGGGCACGAGGGACATGCCCATGGATGCGGTGATCGATGACCCGGAGCATGCGGCAGCGGTTGCGCCCGAGGGGATGCTGCGCATTCCCGGCGGCACGTTCCGCATGGGTTCGGATAAGCACTACGCGGAAGAAGCGCCGGTTCACAGCGTGACTGTCGATGCGTTCTGGATGGATCGCACGCCGGTCACGAACCGCCAGTTCCGCAAATTCGTCAACGCAACCGGATACGTCACATTCGCGGAGATCAAGCCGGATGAAAACGACTATCCCGGCGCGCTGCCGCATATGCTCAAAGCCGGCTCGCTGGTCTTCACCCCTCCGCGCCACGCGGTGAACCTGCGCGACTGGAGCCAATGGTGGAATTTCAAGTTCGGCGCCAACTGGCGGCGGCCCTATGGTCCGCGCAGTTCGATCAGCGGACTCGACGAACATCCGGTCGTCCACGTCGCATATAAGGACGCCGAGGCCTACGCCAACTGGGCCGGCAAGGAGATACCGACGGAAGCCGAGTGGGAGTTCGCGGCGCGCGGCGGCCTGGACGGCGCCGAATTTGCCTGGGGCGAGGAGCTTATGCCCGGCGGAAAGCCGATGGCGAATACTTGGCAGGGCGAATTCCCGCACCAGAACCTCAAGCTCGACGGCTACGAACGCACGTCGCCGGTCATGGCTTTTCCCGCGAACCGGTACGGCTTGCACGACATGATCGGAAATGTCTGGGAATGGACGGTCGATTGGTGGTCGACCAGGCACGAAGCCGATGCGCCGAAGGCTTGCTGCGTGCCGGAAAATCCGCGCGGCGGGCCGGAGTCCGCAAGCTTCGACCCAGGCCACCCGCAGATCAGGATTCCGCGCAAGGTGCTGAAGGGTGGATCGCACCTTTGCGCGCCGAACTATTGCCGCCGCTATCGGCCGGCGGCGCGGCATGCCGAACCGGTGGATACTTCCACCAGTCATGTCGGCTTCCGCTGCGTCATCCGGGACAAGGGAGCGCGTCGCTGACAGGCGGCACGCGGCCTGCTCGCGCTCAGCGAGGCATCTCGAACAATCGCGTGGGCTTGCGCGGCAGCCTCGGTAGCGGCGCTGCGTGGCCCATGCTAAGCGTTCCGCCAATGAATCGGATACGCATGATGCGATTCTTGGCACTTTCGGTGATGTTGACCCTGCCTTTCCTGACGGCTTGCCAGAGCACGCCGCCCGGCGAGATGTTCGTTCCGGCATGCACGCCGCGCCGCATAGACGCCGGCTTTTGTGAGCTGCCGTCCAATTTCAACCTCTGGGGTACGGTCATCAGCGGCCAGCTCCAGCCAGGCTACATTCCGCCTCGATAGGCCGCACCAAACGCCCGCGGACGACTCGATTTGAGCGTTGCGTTCCGATTATCGGGCCGGTGGGTCAGCCGCCCTCGCTGCGGCAAGCGTCTCGGCCACGATTGCCGCCGTCTTGACGATACCGATCGCGAGCGCGCCGGCCGTGCCCTCGCCCTGCGCGATATCGAGGCAGAGCAGCGGCCTGAGGCCAAGCCGCTCGACCGCCGCGGCGACGCCCGACTCGACCGGCCGCTGGGCGACCATACAGTGATCGATCGCGCCGGGCTCCAGCGCCCGCAGGACCGCGGCGGCCGCGATTGCGGCCGCTCCGTCGAGGATGACCGGAACATGCTCCATACGGGCCGCGAGGATGGCGCCGGCGATCGCCGCGAACTCGCGCCCGCCAAGGCGCCGAAGAACCTCGAGCGGATCCTTGAGATGGCCAAGGTGGGTCGCGACGGCACGGTCGACGATCTCCGCCTTGCGCGCCATCATCGCCGCATCGGCGCCGGAACCCGGTCCAACCCAATCGGAGCCGCGACCTCCCAACAGTCCCGAAAAGATTGCGGCCGCGACGGTCGAGTTGCCCACGCCGAGATCGCCGATGGCGAGGAGGTCGGTTCCCCCGGCCACGGCCTCCATGCCGAAGGCCATTGTGGCGGCGCAGCCGCGTTCGTCGAGCGCCGCCTCGATGGTGATATCTCCGGTCGGCAGATGCAGCGCCAGATCGAACACCTTCAGCCCGGCGTCATTGGCCAGACAGGCGCCGTTTATGGCCGCGCCTCCCGCCGCGCGCAGCTCCACGGCCCGCGCCGTCTCGTCAACGGAGCGGGGCGATATGTCATGCACCGCCACGCCATGGTTGCCGGCGAAGACGGCAACCAGAGGCCGGCGCACGGCGGGGGCGCGTCCGCTCCAGCGGGCCAGCCACGCCGCTATTTCCGCCAGCCGCCCCAGCGAGCCCGAAAGCCGGCCGGCGGCGGCGAAATCGGCGCTTACGCGGGCTGCCCTGGCGGCGTCGCCGTCAGGAAGTTGCCGCGCCAGCGCGTGAATATCGTCGAAGGGAAGACCGGATGTCATGTCGTATCCGCCAGTTGAAAGCGTCGCCGCGAGGCGGCATAGACGGTCTTTCGCCATGGCACAATCACGGCCTTGCATTGCCGTGCCGTCCTTCCCATCTGCAAAAGGCCGAATGGAAATCGTCTTGTCCGTGATCGAATCGCCCTGCATCCTCGTTTGCGCCATCGATGTGAAAACGGGCTACTGCTTTGGCTGCGGCCGCACGCGCCAAGAGATTGCCGCCTGGCTGGAGATGTCTCCTACGCAGCGGCGCGCCACCATGGCGCTTCTGCCGGCCAGGCTGGAAGCCGTCGAAAGGCGTCCGCGCCGCGAGACGCGCCGCGCGCGAATGGCGCGCGAGCGCGGTGCGGCGGAATGAAAGCACCGTCATGAGCCGTCTCACCATCGCCTTGCTCATTCTCGGCGCGGGGCTGGTCGTGCTGCTGATCACGGATTCGTCCGGCTCGGTGCTGGGGATGGACAATGACGACTTCGCCCAACTGGTCTATATCGGCGCGCTGGCGTCCGTCATAGGCGCCGGAGTCCTGGCCTCCCGCAGCGGTGTTGGCGGCACATTGCGCGGCCTCGCCGCCTGGCTCGCCATCATCCTTGTTCTGGTGGCCGGCTATCAATACCGTTACGAATTGCAGGACACGCTGAGCCGCGTCACCGCCGGCCTTGTTCCCGGCAGTCCGCTATCGGTCACCGATCAGGAGGGACGCGCCACCGTCATGATGGAGAAGCGGCCGAACGGCCACTTCGAAGTGCGGGGCACGGTGGACGGCGCGCCGGTCAGGTTCCTGGTCGATACCGGCGCCACCAGCACAGTGCTTACGGCCGCGGATGCCCGGCGGGCAGGATTCGACACTGACGGCCTGTCCTTCTCGATTCCTGTCGCCACGGCGAACGGCACGGCACGCGCTGCCGCGACAAGAGCGGCCGAACTGACGGTCGGCGCCATCGTCCGCCGCAATGTAACCGTTCTGGTAACGCCCGACGGATCGCTCGGGCAAAGTCTGCTCGGCATGAATTTCATCTCGACGCTTTCCGGCTTCGACATGCGCGGTGACCGCCTGGTCCTGCGTGACTGACATGACGCTTGGCGTCGAACGATCGGACTGGGTCGTCGGCCGGTGTGAACGACCGGCAAGGCCGCTGTCCGGCGCGCCTGGTGGAAACTCCGGTCAGGCGGCTTCCCGCGCCTGCTCCGCCTCGACCGCCGCGAAGGCGCGCCGAAGGACGGCCGATCCGGCGCCGGGGCGAGTACCCTCGGTGGACAGGATCTGGCGGAAGCGCCTGGCGCCAGGCCGCCCGTGGAAAAGCCCGACCATGTGGCGCGTCACATGGGAGAGCCGCCCTCCCCTTTCAATGTGTTCATCCGCATAAGACGACATTCGGGCGAGCAGCGCGGCGAAATCGACCGGGGCCGGCGCCGGTCCGGCCAGCCCGTCTGCCTCGGCGAGAATTGCCGGCGTGTGATAGGCGGCGCGTCCCAACATCACGCCGTCTGTGTGGAGGAGATGGTTGCTGGCCTCCTCGATCGACTGGATGCCGCCGTTCATGCCAATGAATTTTTCGGACAAGCGCTGCTTCAGCCGATAGACGCGGTCATAATTCAGCGGCGGGATGTCCCGGTTTTCCCTGGGGCTGAGACCTTCCAGCCAGGCTTTGCGCGCATGCACCCAGAGCGCGTCGGCGCCCGCGGCGAAAACACTCGTCGGCAAGCGCGTCGAGCGCGGTCTCCGGGTCCTGATCATCGACCCCAATGCGGCACTTCACGGTCACCGGTACGCTGACCGACCGCTTCATGGCCGCAACGCAGGCGGCGACGACCTCCGGTGTCTGCATCAGGCATGCACCGAATGTCCCTGACCGCACCCGGTCGGACGGACAGCCGCAGTTCAGATTGATCTCGTCGTAGCCGAACGCCTCGCCGATGCCGGCGGCCTCCGCCAGCTTTCGCGGATCGGAGCCCCCGAGTTGCAACGCGACCGGATGCTCGGCCGGATGAAAGCCGAGCAGGCGCCGGCGTTCGCCATGGATCGCCGCATCGGCGACGATCATCTCGGTATAGAGCAGCGCGCGCGGCGAGAGCTGGCGATGGAAAAAGCGGCAATGCCGATCCGTCCAATCCATCATGGGTGCGACGGCGACGACGCCTTGCCCGTACAGTCCCGATTTCCTTTCCGTTTCTGCTATTTCGCCGATTTTCCGCATGCTCATTCAGTTTCGTTTCTTCCAAATTTGTCCCGTTTTCGCTACGTGGGTGCAACGCCGTAGCACCTGTCGGAGTCGTGTAGCACCATGGGCACTATTTCTCCACGAAAGAGATCAAAAGGGGCGATCGGATATACCCGCGCAAATCCGCATAAAGCGAGAAGGCAAGACGGTTCACAAGGCTAACTTCGCGATAGCCCCCTATCACGGGAAAATCCTTAGAAATTATATGCTTATGAGCATTCTATGGAAACCGCGTGTATAGAACAAAGATGGATCATTCAGGGCCCAAATAAGGCATTTCGAGGTGAAAGTTGCACGAGAGTTGCACGAAACTGTTGAGGGATGCCCCCGAGATTACCTTTTCCTCGGTAGATGCCGCGCCAATTGTTACCACTTGCCGCCGGTCGTGGCGCCGATGGGTAAGGGCCGGTGGTGGCCCGGGGCTAACGCGATCGTTGCAAATTCAATATTTTGTGTCGAGGTGCGGGAGAAGTTAACCTCGCAATGTCATTGCCTTGATGCGTCTCCCGCACCTACGATATCTTCTTGCCTCTTGCATCTCCCCAAACCAACAGAACCGTCACAACGATGTGCAGGACGACGGCAGGCCACAGTAGAATGCCGGCCGAACCGGCAAGACCGAGGTAGGCGAGATACAGGGCTACACCCCCGCCATAGGTCAACATGCCGGCCCGCGGCGGACCGGGCCAACAGGCGATGCCCAAGCCGATCAGGGCAATGCCCGCAACGCGCGCCACCGGTACGGCAATGCCGGCAAGCGCCTCCCCCAACAGCAGCCAGCCGACGAGCGACGGGGCGATAAGCAACGCCAGTCCAGTTACGAGTTCGGCGACCGCCGCGAAGACGAGTACGTTCTTTAATGCGCCCATGCGCCTGACCTTTCTGCCGCGCCTTCACCCAAGGTCGGGGCCGCTTCGGTGCGGCGCCTATTTGAGGTCGAATTTCAGCTTGTCGATCTTGCCGGTAAATTTGAACGGCACGTCGTAGCGATACTCGACCAGCGCCAGCGGCGTGCGGGTGTCCAGGCCGACATCGAACGTTTCGTCCTCCGGGAAGGTGACCGGAGTGGCATTCTCCATGGAATTCCTGGCTACTTCGGCGCCGTCCACCGAAAGCACACCCGTGCCGCCCTTGCCCAGACCCGGACCATCGGACTTGAAGTCGAAGACGATGGTGTGCTTGCCGGGTTCCAGGTAGGGCCCTTCCCACGCCGTGCGCTTGAGGTCGAGCAGGTTGTAGAGGAAAACCACCTTGCCCCGGCCAATGCCGAACTCGCCCTTGCTCAGGAAGAGACCGTAGCCGCCGAAGCGCCCGCCCTCGGTTACGATCATGCCTTCCGCGCCGCCTTCGGGTATCTCGACCTCCGCCGTTATGGTGTAGGACCTGTTCAGGATGCCCGGGGCAGCACTGTTCGGTACGCCGCTAAGTTCGCCCGAATAGGTGAACTTCGTTTTACCCGCCGTTAGGCTCGGCCGCGGCGTGTTCCATCGAGACGAGAGTCGAATTGTCGAGCGGCAACACGTTGTACTTCCTCGCCTCGGCATAGAAGAGGTCCTGCAATTCCTTCAGCTTGTCAGGCATCTTGGCGGCAAGATCGTTGAACTGGGTGGGGTCTTCCTGGACGTTGTAGAGTTCCCAGTTGTAGCCGGTGATGACGTCCGGGGGCGTGGCCGTGCTCAGTTCCCAGGGCAAGGTGGCCGGCGTCGTCGCCGCCGCCCATCCGTCGTGATAGATGGCGCGATTACCAAGCATCTCGAAATATTGCGTCTTGTGCCGGGTCGGGGCGCCGGCGTTCGCCTTGTCCCAGGTATAGGCCATGCTGACGCCTTCAATCGGCTGTTGCTCGATGCCGTCGATCATTTCGGGGGCCGGGATGCCAGTCGCCTCAAGGATGGTCGGCGCGATGTCGATGACATGGGAAAATTGCCGGCGGATGCCGCCAAGGTCGGTAATGTGGCCCGGCCACGACATGACCACGCCCTGCGCCGTTCCGCCGAAATGCGACGGCACCTGCTTCACCCATTTGAATGGCGTGTCCATCGCCCAGGCCCAGCCTGCCGCGTAGTGCGGGAAGGTCCGTTCCGACCCCCAGAACGGATACCACAGGAACTGGTCCTTGACCGGCACCGAAACGCCGTTGAAGGTTGTGAACTCGTTGGGCGTGCCGTTGAGCATGCCTTCCGCGCTCGCGCCGTTGTCGCCGCCGATATAGATGATCAGCGTGTTGTCGAGTTGGCCGAGATCTTCGACCGCCTGGATGACCCGGCCAATCTCATTGTCGGCATAGGCGAGGTAGGCTCCATAGACGTCCGCCTGCTTGATGAAGAGCTTCTTCTCTTCGAAACTCAACGAATCCCACTCCGGCAGACCTTTCGGCCAGGGTGTCAGTTGGGCGTTCTCGGGCATGATGCCCAGCCGCTTCTGGTTGGCGAAGATCGTCTCGCGCACCTTGTTCCAGCCCTCGTCGAAGAGATGCATGTCGCTGATCTTCTTGACCCATTCTTCAGTGGGGTGGTGCGGAGAATGGGTGGCACCCGGCACGTAGTAGACGAACCAGGGTTTGCCCGGAGCGATCTCCTTGAGTTGCTTGATGTGCTGGATTGCTTCGTCGGCCATTGCCGTCTCGAGGTTCCAACTGGGGTTCCCCTCGAACGGGTAGATCGCGGTTGTGTTGCGGAAGAGGTTCGGCTGCCACTGGCTGGCATCACCACCGACAAAGCCGTAGAAGTACTCGAAACCCATCCCAATCGGCCATTGATCGAACGGCCCGGCTTGGCTTGCCTGGTAGAACGGCGTGTTGTGGTTCTTGCCGAACCAGGACGTGGCGTAGCCGTTGTCCTTCAGTATTGTGCCGATCGTGCCTTTATCGAGCGGAATGATCGAGTTGTAGCCTGGATAACCGGTCGCGATTTCGCCGACCACCCCGGACCCGACCGAGTGATGATTGCGACCTGTGATCAGCGCCGCGCGCGTCGGCGAGCAGAGGGAGGTCGAATGGAAGTTCGTGTAGCGCAACCCCTGCTCCGCGATGCGGTCCATGGCAGGTGTCGGGATTACCCCGCCGAAAGTGCTCGGCGCACCGAAACCCTGATCGTCCGTCATGATGAGCAGCACGTTTGGCGCGCCCTTCGGCGGCACGATGCGTGGCGCCCACCAAGGCGTTGACTCGGAGGCCTTCTCCTTGATCACGCCGCCGAACGCGGGATTGGGCGCCGGAAGCTGCTTTCCGCCGATCGTGGTGGTGGCGCCAGGGGCGCCCAACTCACCGGTGACTTGCTGAGCCATGGAGGTTGACGAATGCAGCATCATTACAAGAGCTGAGGCCGCCATCGCGGCGAAATGCCTGACTGTTTTCATAGGAGAAATGCTCCTCTTTCGACCGGAAATGTCGACTTCCGTGGTGAACGCGAGGGCTTGCCTATGCTAGTAGCAGGGCGGATAGGGATAATAACCGCAGGCCGGCGGCGGGTAATACGGGTGATAGTAGGCGCCCGCCGCATAGCCTGCGGCGGCCGCAGCGCCCGCGTACCAGGCGCCGCGGAAGGCCGTGCGGCGAGCAGCGCCGGCAAATGAGAGCGGCGTTCGCGGCAAACCGATAATGTCGATGAAGATCGAAGCTGGCCCGTCTGCGTTCCCAATATCGCTTTCAAGGACTTCGACGGTGAAGGTCAGGTTACTACCTGAGAGCTTTGGGTCCTTGAGAACCACCACGGCGTCCTGAACGTTGGATGCCTCCTTGTCGAACACCGATATCGTTGCGTTCGGTGGGTCGTTCTCAAACCCGCCGCCCGGCGCCCACTCTTCCAGAAGATGCGTGGTCAAGGCATGACCGGCCGATCGTACCGGGCGGTCGGCAAACAGGATCGAATTAGGCGAGATGCCGGTGAGCGTCAGCGTCGTTCCCGTCAGGGTCGCGCCATCAGCATTCATCACGATAAGGGACGGTACGATCTCCTGCTTGCCCGTACCGATCGATTTCTGGGCGGGCGCCTTGATGGCGTTTTCGGCAATTGCCGGAGCGCCACCGTAAATCATCGCGCTAACGGCGGTGAACAATGCAAGTCTCGATACGCTTCCCATAAACATTTTGTTGTCTCCCTTTTCACCCATCGGCCTACGACCGTTGCTAAAATCGCTGCGATTTTCGCGTTTTTCGTCTCAACCAGGGTTTTCTCTCCTATCCCTGCGACAATGGGTTGCGCTGGTGGTTGGGGGGTGGCCTTTCGTTGCCAGAACTCATTGGCGTGAGGTGCAGTGCTTGGCCAATCAGCCGATCCGCCATGGTCGCCTTGTAAGAGCAAAATCCTGCGCCCACCACGGCGTCGAACTCAGCGCATCGTCCTTGATCATCCCGCCGAACTTTGGTTGGGGCGCAGGTAACTGGTTGCCCTCGATCGTGGTCGTGGCGCCCGGCGAGCCGACGGTCTCTTGCGCCAACGAGGATGGGACATCAAGTGCAATGACACTTACCATCGTGAGAAGCACAAGCCTGTCACGCATAAGTTCCTCCTTGCATTCGCAATTGACCCTGTTGTGAAGATAGAGGCTGACGCGCTATGGTGTTTACCATTTCGCGTCAGGTTGACGAATGGCTACATCCAGTGTTGCCATGCAGCGGGTAGGCCCGCTGGCGGCTCTACCAGAAGCCTTGGAGCGGTTTGGCATTTCACTGTCGGACGTGTTGGAAGGCTCCCGTGTTTCCCCCGCCGATCTTTCTCCGAACAATTTCTTGCCCTTGAATTGCGTCTGCGAAATCTTGGAACGCGCGGCGCTTGTCACACAATGCCCAATGTTCGGGCTATATCTCGGCTTCCACCAGAGCCACGCCGCGCTCGGCGCCGTTGGCATGTTGATGTCGTACGCGCCGACATTGGGTGATGCGCTGGGGGACTTCGTTAGCCTCCAAATCCGAAACTCGACCGGGCTCGCTGCCTATCTGCATAGAGTTGGCGACGACTTTGCCTTTGGCATCGGTGCCTGCGACCGCAGCGTGCGCATATCGGTCCAAATCTATGATCTCTCCCTAGCGGTTGGTTGCAACCTCGTCCGCGAATTGACAGATGGCGAGGTGGAACCGCTGGAAATCCTGAACATACGTCGAGACCCGAAACTCATCGCGGCCTATCGCCAAATCGCGCGCTGTCCAATTCGCTTCGGCCAGAGCCAGACATGCATCATCCTCTCCGCGCGCGACATGGTTCGCAAACTGAAAGGTGCTGATCCGAAGGCCCGCGAGAGGTGCTTCGAGGAACTGCAAGTCAGGCGCGCCGGGATAAGCAATGCTGTGAGCGCGCACGTCCGGCATGCGCTACGCCCGCTTCTGCTTGTCGGAAGAGCCTCGCTGGCGGAGACAGCAAGGAACCTTTCGCTGCAGCCTCGCACATTGGGCCGACGCCTGGAGCGAGATGGCACAAAGTTCGAGTTAATCAAGGACGAAGTCCGTTTTGCGGTTGCGCGGGAATTGCTCACCCTGACCGAACTTCCGGTCTCGGAGGTTGGAGCATCCATCGACTACAGCAATCACAGCGCATTTGTGCGGGCATTCAGACGTTGGACGGGAACGACGCCGACACTCTGGCGACGCAGCAATATGACGGCCAGCCTCGACGTCGCCTGAACAAGGGTTTGTCCGCTCGTGGACAAAAAGAACCGCCAATCCTTTCGGAATGGCGGCTTTGGCGAGCTACGGCAAAGAGTTCGCTAACCGCGCAAAAGCCGCAGCAGGTCGGACCAGAAATAGGTGACGGCCGAGCCGATCGCGCCGGCGGCGATACCGGTCACGCCGAGGGCGCCGAGGCCCATCAGCTTCCAGCGCTTGACCTCTTCGGTGACGGCTTTGGCATCCGACAGGTCGCGCTTGACCGTCACCATGTCGGTCTTCACGCTCCCGACTTCCGCCACCAGCTCGTCGACGCGGCGATGCACGACCGAGCGATGCTCGTCGGCGCGGCGGTTGCTGTCGACCGCGCGCTGGTCCGATTCCTGGATGTCGCGGCGCAGGCCGGAGACCTCGGCGGTCAGCGTGCCGATCGCCTTGTAGACTTCGTTGAGGCTGGCGGGCATCTCGACGGCGCCTCGACTATCCGGCGCCCTTCAGGCAGAGCGCGCGTTCGGCCTGCCGGCGCCTTGACCGGCAAGGCCAGGTCGATCGTGCGGATGCTGGCGCCGGTGGCGCGGCGCGCCTCCGTGCCGGCCGGCTGGTCGTCGCGATAGGGGTCGCCGAAGCGCAGCTTGACGGCGTGCGGCAGGTCCGTCTCCTGGCCGCGCGTCTGCCGGAAGCGCCGGCCGGACTCGTCGAGCACCAGCTCGTCGGGGGAAACCGTCGCCACCGGCGCCCGCGCATGGCGCGACAGGAACCGCACCGCGCCGCCGCTTTCCACCGCATCGAACTGGAAGGCCGGGCGGATCGCCTCCAGCATCGAGCGCGCGCTGCCGATCGAGCCGCTGGTGATGCCGTCGACGGCGAGCTGCATCGTCTCGATCGCATAGTCGGAGAAACCGCCGTCGACGAGGATTTGCCGGATCGCCTCCCGGCCCGGCGCATTGCCGATGCGGCCCGCCAGCCAATGGCCCTGCCACCAGTTGCCGGCGTCGCCCCAGCGGCCGTCCTGCGGGAACGACGGCCACGGCCGCGCGTCCCAGGTCCAGACATGGCTGTTGGCAAGGTCGAGCATCGGCGCCGCCATAGACGGGCGAGACCGGATTGTTGGTGGCGTAGTGCCCGATCAGCGCTTCCAGGTAGGAGCGCGGCATCACGTCGTCGCGCGTCCTGGCCGGAGAAATGCGGATAGAAGCTTTCCGAGGATTTCGGGTCGACGAAGACGTTCGGCTGGTTCGACCCCTTGTCGACCGCCGGGCATCCCATCTCGATGAAGCGGATCGGCTTGCCCTGCGGCGCCCAGCCGGTCGGGCTGCCGCTCTCGACGCCGCCCGGCCGGTTGATAGTGGTGGTTTGCCCACCAATTGCGGATGTCCTTCTGCCGGAACACCCATGGCTTTCCGTAAGCGTCCGCTATCGGAGTTCGGGCTTGCACGGCGCGCGCATGTGGCGTCCGCATAATACCAGTCATAATATTCGCCGCCCTCGACATTCGCGTCCAGATAGGCCGGGTGATGGATGCTCGGGGCGTTGACGGCGTGGAAGTCGAGATGCGCCGACCCGTCGCGCCAGTCGGAGAGCGGGAAGTAATTGTCGATGCCGACGAAGTCGATGTTGGGGTCCGACCACAGCGGATCGAGATTGAAATAGACATCGTTGCTGCCGTCGGTCGGCCGGTGATTGTTGAACTCGGTCCAGTCGGCCGTATAGCCGACCTGCACCGAAGGGCCGAGGATCCCCGACACGTCGGCGGCAAGCGCGCGCAGCGCGTCGACGAAGGGATAGGCCGCAGGGCCGGAGCGGACCTGGCTCATGCCGATCATTTCCGAGCCGATCAGGAAGGACGAAACGCCGCCGGCGAGCTTCGCCAGCCAGGCGCAGTGCAGGAAGAAGCGGCGATACGACCATTCCGCCGGTCCGTGATAGCTCACGGTGGTTCCCGCGGCGTCGAAGTGCCCCGGCGCGGCGGAGCCGACAAAGGCCGCCACCTGGGCGGCGGCACTTGCCGTCTTGTCGACGCTGCCGGCATAGCCGGCCGCCGGCGAGCAGGTGATGCGGCCGCGCCACGGATAGGCGGGCTGGCCGAGGCTTGCCGCGCCGGCCGAACAGGGGTTCGGCAGGCCGTTGCCGGCGGCAATGTCCATCATGACGAACGGGCAGACGGTGACGCGGTAGCCGCGCGCGGCAAGCTCCCGGATCGCCCGGATGACGCTGGCATCGTTCGGCGAGCCGCCATAGGCCGGCTTGCCGCCGACCATGCTGACCAGTTCGGCCTCCGGCCTGACAAGGTCCGACACCAGCCATTCGAGCGTCGTCGCCTTGGTCGCCGAATCGACCTTGGGCCGGATCGTGCAGCTGCCGCAGCGCAGATCGTCGCCCATCCAGGGGATGACCAGCATCACGGCATTGGCGTTCGGCGCCAGCATGCGCAGCCGGTCGAGCGAGGCGGCGAAGTCGGTTGCCGCGACCAGCGTATGGCGGTTCTCGTCGGGGCCGCCGTCCTCCCCCGTCTGGCGCACCAGCTCGGTATCGTAGCCGAACTCGTTGCCGCCGATCAGCGACACGCCGGGGATGATCGCCTCGAGGTCGCCGACCGGGCGAAACACTTCCGCCGAGATTTGCGGGATGCGGTTGCCCCACTCATCGAGCGGCAGCCGTTCGAAGACGATATGGGCGAGGCCGCGATAGGCCGGCGCGAGCCCTTCCTTGGCCTCGATCAGCGGATCGACGGCCTCGCCTTCGTTGCCATCATGGCAGCGATGTTCGAACAGCGTCCGGTCGATTTCCTTGCCGTCCGCCCAGATGCGGCCGACGCCGGCGATCGGGCCTTCGCATAGCCCGACCGCGAAATTGGCGAAGTAGCGATAGGTGGTGGTCGTCACCTTCGGCTTGGGCGCGCCCTTTCCGCCTTGCGTTTCGGTGATCACCTGTTCCTCGAAACGCGTCGCCCAGATCACCTGCCCGGCAACGCGGGCGCGGCCGATGACGCGGTCGATGACGGAACCTTCCGTCGAGGTCTGGATATCGGTCGAGGTGAGCCGCGGCCCCTCCTGCCGCGTGCCCGGCGTCAGGCTGCTGATCACCGCCTGGTCGATGAAGCTGCCGGCGAGCGCGCCGGCCGCGCGGCCGATCAGCGCGCCGACCGGGCCAAAGATGCCGCCGATGGCGCCGCCGGCGGCGCCAAGCAGAAGAGTAGCCATTAGATTGTTTCCAGGGACCGCCGATTTTGGCGAGTATGCGCTTACGCAATGAGGCTGCGACGGTTTTCACCGAGCGTCCAATCATCCGGCAAACCTGACGTCCTCGCGTCCAGCGTCTGCCAAACGACAAGAATGGCCACTAGTTCTTGCGACTGATCGGACGCTAGCACCAGAAGGCCTTTTCGACAAAACGGTTCGAATCTCGTCCGGCGCGCCATATTTCCACCATTCCAGAACAAAACTGGGCACTAGTAGTCGGCTATCGACCCTTTGCGATCGTCCGAACCGCGCTATCAATGGTAGCTGTCGACCGAGTAGTAAGGTCAGTGTAAGAAGGCGTACTGTCTCGCACAATGACCGGAGCCTGAGCATGGCCGATGGGAAGATCGCGATTGTTACTGGCGGTAACCGGGGCATGGGATTTGAAACCTGCCGCCAGCTCGGAAGATTGAGCTTTGAAGTCATTCTGTGCTGTCGCGATCCCCAGGCGGGCGAACTCGCCGCTGTCACGCTTCGCAACGAAGGCTTGAATGTCGAAGCGTTTCGCCTGGATTTGACGAAGCCTGAGGAGATTGCCGCGCTCGTAGTGCATGCTCGCCGAGTTCTGCGTCGTGTGGACGTCCTCATCAACAATGCTGGCCTCTATCTCGAAAGCGGCGGAGCCAACATCAACGATCGCATCAGCGCTTTCGATGCTCGGCTCGAGGTCGTCCGCGCAACTTTGGAAACTAACCTGATCGGTCCCTTCGCTCTGTCGCAGGGCATCATTGCACTGATGCGCGATCAAGGTCACGGTCGCGTGGTGAGCTTGACGAGTGCTATGGGTCAGCTATCCGACATGGGCGGCGGTGCGCCCGGTTACCGCTTGGCAGCGGTCGCCATAAACGGCATGACGAAGATGTTTGCTGAAGAGTTGCGAGGCACCGACGTCCTGGTCAATTCGGTCGATCCAGGTTGGGTGCGAACTCGCAGCCCTAATGCCACACGAAGCGTCGAGGAGGGTGTTGCTACAACTGTTTGGCTCGCCACTCTTCCAACTGGGGGGCCATCGGGCCAATTCTTCCGCGACAAGCAACCGCTTCCCTGGTGAAGGGAGCGGCTGCAACATGCCTTCGACTCGGCTGTCCCTGCGATGTCGGCTTTCCATCCAAAGCAGACCGCCGCTACAGAAATTATATAGCACCTACAATGACATAGCGGTGCCCAGTTTCATCTCGTCCGGCGCGCCATTTGGAATGCACATTCCATCATCCGAAAAACAATGATTGGCACTCTTCGGCAGTAGTCTGCATAGTGATGTCATGAACAGACGGCAAATTTTGGCTGGGGCTGGTAGCGTGCCGCGTCCTCCAGTTTGACAGAGGGGGTGCCGAATGCGCGAGGTTTTGCTTTTCATTCTGTTAGTGCTTGTACACATTCCGATTGTATCGCATGCCGCCGCCATTCACGACGCTGCCATGAAGGGCGATGTTGCGGCAATCACGGCAGCGCTCGACGCAGGTGCCGGCGTCGATGAGAGCGACGGGCGCGCGACACCACTCTATCTTGCGGTCAGGGGCGGGCATTTTGCGGCGGCAAAACTGCTCATGGAACGCGGTGCCGACGTCAACGCCGCCCCGACGCCGCTTTTGGGTCCTGCCCTCATGCCGGCTTTGGCAAAACGCAGGATCGATTTGATCAATCTGTTGCTGGACGGGGGCGCAAATCCAAATTCGCAGCGCAACCGCGAAGCCGCCCTCCACATCGCCGTCAGATCCGGTTGCCTCGATTGCGTGAAGGCACTGGTTGAGGCCGGCGCGGACGTGAATGCGAAGACAAAGGACGGCAAGACACCGCTCCATCTGGCAAAATTCAAGGGGCAACGCGAAGTTGCTGACTATCTCATGTCGCACGGCGTCGTCTTGCCAACACCAGCCCCGATCTCGATGAAGTTGGCTACTGCCGATGTCGAGAAAGGCCGAACCTACTTCACCCGCGTGTGTGGCGGTTGCCACAGTGTCGAGCCACAGGGAGGGAAGAAAAACGGGACCGAACTTGTGGAGTGTCGTCGGCCGCGACAAGGCATCGATGGCAAATATGCGTTACTCCGACGCCTTGCTAGCATGGCAGGGTGTCTGGACGTACGAGGACCTGAACAAATTTCTGCTTGAGCCCATGCTCACGACGCCGGGCGTTTACATGGAGATGCCGGGTGTTCCGGACGAGACTGAACGAATAAACGTAATTGCCTACTTGCGCACACTCAGTGACAAGCCGATCCCGCTACCCTGAACCCTCGCTCTCAGGAGGGCCGCAGCCTGGGCACCGCTATGTCATTGCTGCGCCTATTGATTTTTGAGATCACCGGTCTCACCGGGGCCTTCCGGATACGGAAACGCGAACACCGCCGCGATGCGGGCGCGCCAGGCTGGAGGCAAGATTGCCTTCCGCGACCTTGCCGGCGGCGTCGTAGGCGTGAACGATCCGGTCGGGGCGACCAGGATGCCGACATGCTTGGCCGGCAGATGCGGCCGCCAGCGAAACACCAGCAGGTCGCCCGGAGCCATTTCGGACGGGGGAACTGCCGACATATGGCGCGCCGCCGCCTCGATCAGCGTTTCCTCGCCGGTCGTTTCGGCCCAATCGGCGCTGTAGGGCGGCGGAACCTCGGGATCGTGGCCATAGACGGCCCGCCAGACGCCGCGCACCAGGCCGAGGCAGTCGCAGCCGACGCCGCGATCGGCGCCCTGGTGGCGGTACGGCGTGCCGATCCAGCGCCGCGCCTCGGCAATGATGCGCCGTCCCGAATTCAACCAACAAAGAAGCTCCCGCCGTCATTGATGCCGCTGCGCTTCGCTGTCGACAGGGCAAAATCGTTGCCGGGGATATGCGGAAAGCCGCGGAAGTTGAGCGTGTTGCCGAACTTCGCCTGGCAGACCGCGAAGGTCTTGTTGCAGCCGGCGGTGACGACGAAGGTGTCGCCGGGCATGATCGGCTGGCTTGCCCGCTCCCACAGCATCAGGGCGTCGCCCGAATGCGACGACACTTCGGCCGAGGTTCCGGCATTGGCGCCGCCGGTCCATGTCAGAACGCCGCGCGCGAACCAGCCCGAGGCATAAGACGCGATGCCCGTCGCGCGAATGGCGTTTCCGTCCGCCGAAGCGGTCACGGTGCCGGTGGCGCGCCAGGCCGGATTGCTCAAATTGACCTTGCAGCGGCCGTCGCCCAGCACCGCGTCGCAGACCCGGCTGTAGGTTCGGCCCTTCTGCTGCCCGAGTTCATGCGAAAGGCCGCGGATTTCGGCGGTGAAGGCGATGTCGCCCCGCCCGATCTCGCCCGAGCGTGCCTTTCCGCAGAAGCACGCTCTGGCTGGTGTCCGACCAGTTGACGCGCCGGATCTCGACGCTCGCATTGTCCCATTTGCCGAGCGCGATATCGGCTTCGGTGATCGCGGCGGAAGAAAGCGCGCCCTGCACTTCCATGGAATCGACGGCGAGCCCGAGCGTCGAGGCCGCTTCGGACGCCGAGAAGCCGCTGTCGGGCTGATAGGTGACGCCGCCGAACGTCAGCGGCCGGTCATGGTCGGTGAAGCCGAACACCTGCCCGTCCGTGCCGCTGGACGCGCCAGCAGGTGCAGAGCGTCGTCGCGCCTGTGTCGAGATGCGCCTGCAGGGCGGCCGGAACGGGTTTCATGGGCGGATTTCCACGATCGGAATCGAGACGATGTCGCCGGCATGGGCGTGAAGCAGGCGAACCGACAGCGCGTCGTCATCAAACCGCGCCGGCACGTCGAATTCGAAGCCGGCCCGCACGACATGGCCGTTCGCCGGGATGTTGCCGGCGGTAAAGGTGACGACGCCGGTCGCGGTGTTGACGTTGAACTGCGCGCCGGCCGTCTTCGCCACGCCGTTGACGGAAACCAGCACGGAACCGCCGACCGGCTTCGTGATGGTGCGCGTCCAGGTCACGCCGCCGGACGTGTAGGCTTTCACGAGCTGGAAAGCCGCCGTCACGCCGTTGCCGGTCCCGATCGTCTGGTCGAGCATGGAAGTCGCCGACTGCGGCGCCACCGACTTGTAGTCCGCCCAATCCTTCCAGCGAAAGCCGTGCAGCCTTCCGTTTCGCGCTTCGAAGAATTCGATGATCGCATGCAAATCGTTCGGCGATTTCACCCCGTAGCCGGCATCGTAGCGCCGGCGCGAGTCCGCCCACAGCGCGTTGCGCTCCTCGCGCCCGCTCGCCAGCATGACGACATCGGTCTTGCGCTGCGGGCCGCCGCTCGCGCCAAGCGAGACGTTCACCGGAAACCGGACTTCGTGAAACGCCATCGCATCAAAGCCCGCGCTGGCCGCGCGCCACGGCACGCGCCATCAGCGTTTCGATCTGGCCGCGGGATTTGACGAAGGACGGCGCATCCGGCGAGGTCACGTTGAAGGTGATGCTGACCGGCCGTTGCGACGATGCGAGCGCCGATATCTCGCCGTTCGGCACGACATAGCCCGACCGGCCGCCCATGCGCAGCAGCTCCGGGCCTTTCTCGCCGACGACATAGGTCTTGAACGGATCGACCGGCCCGCCTTGCGCCCGAAAGCCCGCCCAGGGATCGGCCGCGCCGCCACCCAGCATGCGCGTCGCACCGCCGAGCAGAAGTCCGACCAGCCCGCCCCCGCCGGCACTGCCGACGCCACCGATCGCGCCGCCGCCGAACAGGCCGGCGAGCGGCCCCTCGCCCAGCAGGGCGGCGTAGCTGACTGCCCGCAGGATTTCGCTGGCGAGGCCGCGTGCCGCATCTTCCGCCGTCGCCGCGCCCTGCGCCCAGGCAAGCACGCCGTCGAGGGCGGAGCCGGCCAGATTCCTGACCGCGTCGTTCACTTCGCGCTGCTGGGCTTCGAACCTGTCGAGCCGCTCCGTCTCGGCCTCGATCCCGCGCACGACGGCTTCGATCGCCTTGCCCTGTTCGCTGGCCGCCGAAACCCCGGCGCGCCGCTGTTCGGAAAGAATGCGCTGTTCGGTGGCGTTGAGGCCGAGCATTGCGCGCTCTTCGCGCAGCTGCTCGACAACGCGTTGATAGGCGGTCTCCTGGTCGCGCGCGGCGGATAGTTGATTGCTGGCGGCGCCGGTCGGGTGCGGTGCGGCGGCTTCCTGTTCAAGCTGGAACTGCGATTTTGTCTGGCTCGCGCGGTAATCCTGGAACTCGGCAGGGTTGAGAAACTGACCGCCACCGCTGACCACCGGCGGAAGCACGCCAAGACGGTTCCGCTCATTGAAATCGCGGATCGCGCTGTCGAACCGGAAATTGGCTGCCGCCTGCGAAGCGGCGGCGATACTGCCGGCGAGGTCGTGGAACCTGGATGCCAGGTCGCCGACCGCCGTAAGGCCAGTGTTGGTGAAAAGCGTCATAAGCGCGGCCTGGACCCGAGCGGCATCCTCGGCGGTTGCGCTGCTGTCCTTTACCGCGCGCTCGAGATCGGCAAACGACCGTTGCACGGCTACGATCTGGTCATCCGGTGCGCCGAAGTAGCGCCACTGCTCCATCAGATCAGCAAGATCGAGCTTCAGGTCAGCGACCTGCTGGCGGGCGGCATTGAACTGCTCGGCCGCGACGGTTCCCGTCGCTTCGCCGATCGCCGTTTCGGATGAAAGACGCTGCTTTTCGGCAAGGTATTGCCGCAGATGGGGCAGGACATCACCCCATTTGGTTGCGACATCCTCCACGAGTTGCGCTTCGCGCTTCAGCGCTTCCTCGCTGTTTTCCGACCCGGTCAACAGTTCGGCGAAATACTGCGCGACGTAGCCGCCGCCGGCAATGATGGCGATGGTGGCAAGCGATACCGGACTGACGACGGACAGGAAGGCGCCCCGCAGCAGCGCCACCGCTCCCGCCGCGCCGGCCGGACCGAGGATCTGTGTGATCTGTGAGCCTTGCTGCACCGCCACCAGCAGCGGAGATTGACCGCCGGCGAGCGAGACGCCCACGTCGTGAAGCTGCGCGGCCAGATTGGCGGTCTCGTGACCGCCGCTGCGGATCGCCGACGAATAGTTGCGGGCGCGCGAGGCCGCCTCATCGAAGCTGCGGCTGCCGCGATCGAGTTCGGCGTTGAAGTCCCGACTGCGCCGGCGGGCCGAATCGAATGCCTCGGCCGTCGCGTCGCGGGCGCGAATGTCGAATTCCAGGTCGCGCATTATTCCTCGCTGTCCAGGAACGCGATCCAGCCTATGAACTCGTCATAGGGAATCGCGTCGATTTCTCGCAGCGTCTTGCCGAGGCGGAGGCCGAGCGCATGCTTCAACATGCGCCTCGGGTCCGCCTTCAGCCGTTTTTTGCGGTGTCCAGTTGCTCGTCGATCGGCACCGAATTGCCCGACCGGTCGACGATGCCGGCGCTGTAGAGGATCGCGTTGGCGATGCGGCCGACGATGTCGCCGGACACGTTGTGGCGAAGATCGTGTTCGGACATTTCATCGAACAGCCGCCGGCCGGCTTCGTCACAGGCCTTGTAGAGAACCGTCCGGATGCGCACGGTTCCTCCAGAGGCGATGCGGCCATCCGCACCGGGGGCGTAAATCCGGTCCTGGTCCGCGACGGTGATTGCCGTCCAGGTGATCCTGGCCGGCGTCGCCCCTTCGCCCCATTCCGGCACAAGCAGTTCGCGGCGCGGCTGGTTTTCGTGATGGGCCTTGGCCCGTTCGAGCAGCGACGACATCACGGCACCGTCGCAATGGTCAGTGCGCCATTGCCCTTGATGTCGATCGAGAAGGTGGCGCGATCGGTAAAGGACGCTTCGCGCGTCACGTTGACGACGCTTGCCGTGCCCGACAGGTACTTCTTGCCCGTGGCATCGCCATCCGTGTAGAGGCCGATCGTCACCGAAGCGCCGATCGTCAGCGCCACCTGGCCGGTGGTGTTGGCCGGATCGTAGTTGCCCTCGATCTTGCCGGACCAGCCCGGAATGCCGACGATATGCGTCTGCGCGGTGTCGCCCATCGCCGTCGTGTCGCTGTCGCCGACGGTTTCCGCCACCGAGAATTTGGTGACCGCCGCGACGACATTTGCGCCGAGCTTGACCTTGCCGTTCTTGCCGTGATGCACAGCCATTGATGCCCCCTTAGAGCGAAGTTTCCGGATTGCCGCGGTTCGTCAGAAGCGTCACGGCGAAGGTGAAGGCGGCCGTGCACAAGGACCGTTCCGCATCGCCGCCGAATGCGAATTCGGTCGCCTGGTATTCATAGGTTTCCGCCAGTCCGCCAAGCGTCGGATCGGCGGCGAACTTGCCCTCGACGAACACGCCGAGCGCGTCGAGCATGTCTTCGCCCGCCTCGCAATCGCCCTTCACGCAAGCGGTGATGCGGACCTCGACGGTGCGCTGCTGGACGCCGTCCATCGACGCGTCGGCCGACCGCTCGTTCTGCACGGCGACGATCAGCGACGGCTGCAGGTTCCTCTCCAGCGGCAGCGTGCGCCGCACGAAGACGCGGTCGCCCGCCAGGGCCGATCCGGTCAGGTTCGCCTTCAGCCAGTCACGGAGATGTTTGCGGATGTGAGGCATTGTCATCCCGGACCGTCAGGTCGTCGGTTCGAACGTGCGGTTTCGGGGGCTGGAATGAAGGCCGACAAAGTCGGCGCCCGCGGCGGTTGGACGCGTCTCGCCACAGGTCGTCAGGCGATAGTGCAGGCGTGGAACGCCAGGCCGCCGCGAAACGGAATCAAGATTAATTCTTCAGGCCGTTTTTGACCCGAATGCGACCTTCATGACGACTTCGAAGAATGGCCGTAATGGTGTTGGAAGCTGACCTTGCCGTGCCGCGAAAGTCGGTTGCCAAACACTTTCGGGCCGCAAATCGGGAAGACAGCGGTCTTCGAATGTAACGTTCACAACGCTACCTGCTCTCGTTGCCGCAACCAATTTTGTCACACTCTGCCGCATCGCGCAGAACCTCCTGCGCCAAACCAAAAGCAAGGACTCAATGCGCGTCGAAAGACCGCAGCCTGGGACAACGAATTCATTCTAGGCCTCATCACCGGTGAAAAATTCACCCGATTGCCCTGGCTGCTCTCGTTCTTGATCCTTTTACCCGGCAGCGCGTCGCGGTATAATTAGAGTTCGCTGAAATTAAAGTGGAACAGACATCAAAACAGAAGAACTTTTCCTTTGGGCTGGGGATCAACTATGGGAGAGCCAATATGCTCAGCGTCCTAGGCAAGGCTTGCGCAGTTATCCTTTTGGCAGGGAACTGCGCTTTCGCCCAATCGGATCCGATAGAGCCAAAGGCTGGAGCGTGGAAAACGTGGGTGATCACGTCAGGTAAGGACTTCCAGTCCCGCCACCACCGGATAGTTCCGCAGCTGAACTGGAGCAGCTTCGCGAACTAGCCGCAAACAACGACGCGCAGGTCGCCGCCAAGATCACGTTCTGGGATGCCGGCTCGCCCGGCTACCGATGGATCGACCTGGTCAACAATCGAATTCTCGCAGGCCAGCAGATCCCCAATGCGCACCGTGTCTACACCTATTTGACGATGGCGATTTACGACGCCACCATCGCAGCCTGGGAGTTGAAATACTTTTACAATCGCCCCCGCCCTAGCGAGGCGGATGCGACATTGCCAACCGCGCTGCCTACACCCCGAAGCCCCTCCTATCCATCTGAACACGCGGCAGCCGCCGCAGCCGCCGCTGCACTTCTTTCCTATTTCTTTCCGGATGAGGCGTCGTCGTTTCAGGCGATGGCCGAAGAAGCGGCGCAGTCGCGCGTTCTTGCCGGTGTCCAGTTCCCGAGCGACTCTTCCGCCGGCCTGGAGTTGGGGCGACGAGTGGCCGAGCAGGTGATTGCGCGGGCAAAGGCCGATGGCTCCGACGCCGTCTGGAGTGGCACGGTTCCGACCGGGCCATGCATGTGGGTTGGAGACAAACCCGCCAATGCGACCCTGCCAAACTGGCAGCCGATCCTACTTGCCGCAGCCAATGAATTCCGCCCCCCGGCCCCGCCAGACTGTCAGTCGGCAGCCGTAAAGGCTGAAGCCGGCGCGGTCCGCCAGTTTGATCGAAAATTCGCTAACAACTACAAGGCGTTCTACTGGCAAAGTCCACCCGGTTTGTTCACCGCCTGGTATGACAATGCCAGCAAGTGGATGTTCGAGGACAAGACGGACTCGAACCCGCCGCGCGCCGCGCGCGCCTACGCGATGCTTGCGACGGTCTATTACGACGCGTTCATTGCAAGCAACGACGGGAAGTATGCGTATTGGTACCTGCGGCCCAACATGCTTGACCCGGGCATCACTCCCCTGTTTGCGGTGCCGCTCCATCCCAGTTATCCGTCGAACCACTCCACGCTGTCGACTGCTCGAAGCGAGGTCCTGGCGTACCTGTTTCCCAGCCGTGCGGAGTTCATCCGCGCAGTTGGCAAAGAGGCGGGCGATTCCCGCATCTGGGCCGGCATCCACTACGAAATGGACAACCAGTCTGGTGTCGAACTCGGCAAGGCAGTCGCCGGGAAATTCATCGAACGAGCAAAAAAAGACGGAGCAGACTAGGGTTTGGCGCTGTCGGCGAGATGGGGCCGCATTGCCGGGGCGATCTACCAGCTTCTGTGCGACTATACTAACTTCGACGAGGCGGCAGCTCTTGAGGGCCGTAGATGGTGACGGGGCGTACCGCGCAGTGGTGGCGCGCCTTGGCGACGCAGAGAAATCTAATGCTTGGAACGAGGTTTATGAATGCCTGAGGCAGTTCGAAGCCGGCGGCGGTTTCGAAGACCGAGCTTGAACTCATCATCGGGTCAGGTGCCAGGCCAAGCTAGTTTTCGCCCTTTGAAGACTGCTTCAGACGAGTTGGGGACCAAGACTGCTTCAGGCAAGTTGGGACCAAGAACGCGTCGGAGACAGACTTGCCGAAGGTCGCCCTTGGGACCCGACTCTGCCCTTGCTCCCCGCAGCGACGAAGGTTCTGGTATGGCGCTAAGCGGGCTTACAAACGCCTCGGCATTGGGCGTGGGAGCGCTTCAACCCTCCTGCAACCTGACCACCGTCATCCCCGTGCCGTCCGGCTTGAACTCGACCGCCCGATAGGCGCGCGCGTCGATCGTCACGGCATCGCCATGCGCCGCTTGCGCCGGAATGTCGGAGCTGCGGGCGGTGATCTGCGGCCCGGCGCCCTCGGCGCCGCCGTCGAGGAACGGCGATGCGATGAGCTGGTAGTCGGCGTCGAAGATCGCGGTGAAGGTCGCGGTGCCGCCGGCATGCGCCCAGGCGACGGCGACCGCGAAGTCGCCGTCGTCGACGAAGACCGCGCGGTCGGCATCAGTCTCGACCGGCATTCTTCTGTCCCTCGGGCAACGGCGACACCTGCGCAAGTGCGGCCGTCTTCTCGGCGACGGGATGGTCTTCGGGCAGGCTGACGACATCGCCCGGACTGTACTTGACGCCGTCGAGCACTTCCGTCGTCAGCAGCGTCACGGATACCGTGTTCATGGCCGTCAGCCCCGCGTCGACGCGTCGGTCGCCGTCAACGGCCCGATCCGACGCGGCCTGCGGCGGCGCCTTGTCGATCGGCACCGCCTTGCCGCCGGCGATCAGGTTCCGGCCGTCGACTTCGGAAACATCGACCGTCTGGCCGGGCTTGACCGGCTCGCCGGCGACGAAGCTGTCGCGAATGATCTTCACTTTCATGGTCGTTACCCTTTTTCGAATGAGCTTGCGGACGCGACCGGGGTCGCGCCCCTGTCCGCGACATCAGGTCAGCGCGTCGAGCATGGCGGCGAAGGACTGCGGACGGCGCAGCTGCACGTCGCAGTCCTGGTGCGCGATGACGCGGACGCCGCCCGAAAGGCCGAGAGTGATCGGGTCGACCAGTATGTCGACGCCCGACCAGAAGCCGATCGCCAGATCGGTCCAGTTGCCGAAGAAGATCGCCGAGCAGACGCCGGTGGACGTGCCCTTCGTCAGCACGGACGACACCTGGTTGGAAACCTCCGTCCGGTAGCCGTTGAGACCCTCGTTGTCCCACACGAACTCCGCCGTGCTCGCGGCCTTCACCACCTGCTTCAGCTTGCCGCGCACCTTGGCGTTGGTGAGATACGCCAGCGAACCGATCGCCGCATTGTCGACCAGAACTTCAGTTTCCAGGTTGACGATGTGCGACCATGCGGGCGCCACGCCGTTGGTGCCGCCGACGACGGAGCCGATGCCGGCCGTGCCTGCAATACCGGTCGGCTGGCCGGCGGCGCCGCTGCCGTGCAGCGCGGCAAAGTCGACGCCGAGCGCGATGCCCTGCGCGAGATCGTCACGCACCATGGTTTCGATGTCGAGCGAGCTTTGCGCCATCATCTTGCGGGTCGCCACCGTGTAGGCCGCGATCGTCTTCAGCCGGAATTGAACAAGGTCGGTGGTGAAGTTCGTCTCGGTGGCGTCGCCGCCTTCCGCCGATATCCAGGTCGCCGAGGACGCCGACGACTTGCGCGGAATGTCGAGGTCGCCGACCAGGTCGTTGAAGATCGTCGCGCCGAGCGCGCGGGTCATCATGGCGTTGCGCAGCACGTCGATGAAGGACGCCGACGCCAGGTCCTTGGCGACCAGGTTGCCGGCGGTCGCCGGCGTGCCGTAGGTCAGGGTCGGTGCGGACCTGCGGAACGACCAGCACGTCGTTCGGAACCATGATGCCGCGCGCCTCGCGGCCGGCCTTTTTCGCAGCCGCTTCGCCGACTTCGAATTCGAACCTGGCGGCTTCCTGGGCGCGGCGGTCGGTCGGATTTGCCATGGCGCGGATGACGCGCATGAAGGAAAACGTCTGTGCTTGCCTCGCGGTCAGGCCGACCGCCGCGGCGGCGGCCATCTTCTCGGGTGCGGCCTCGCCGAGCGTGTCGAGCACGACGCCGCGGAAGGCCGCGACCGTCACGCCGCTTTTGATGGCTTCGCGCGCCTTGTCGGCCATGTTGTGTTTTTCGCCGATCGCCTGGATTTCGGAGACGCGCTCGCGCTCTTCGCGCAGCACGTCGTCACGGTTGAGTTCGGAACGCCCGCGATTGTCGGGCTGCGCCGGCGTCGTGGCAGGGGCCGGCCTGGTTTCGGGTTCATTCGGCATGGTCTTTTCCTCTGCGAGAGTAAGTTGTCTGAGTTTGTCGCCGTCGCTGCGGCCGATGCCGACCGTGGTGTCGGCCGGAACCGAGACGAGGCTGATTTCGTGGGGCTTCCAGTCGGTCGCCCGGTAGGTCTCGACGCCGTCTTCCTCGCTTTCCAGGCGAAGCCTGCGGATTTCGTAGCCGACCGAGATGTTCGACAGTTCGCCGTCACGCACCCGGGCGAGGAATTCGGCGGCGCGCGCCGATTTGCCGAATCGGACGCGGGCGCGGCCCTTGCCGCCATCCAGCCAGGCTTCCTCGATGACGCCGACCTGGTTGTCGACGCTTCGGCTATGGTCGACCAGGAACGGGGCGCGGCCGCTGCCGATGAACGACAGGTCGACCTCCGCTCTTCTTGTGGCCGAGAATTTCGACGCCCCACCAGCGCGCATAGGGTTCCTCGGAAGAAAACGACAGTTCGATTGCGCGGTCGTCTTCGGCCGCCTCGGCGCGCTCGATGGTTGCGGAGCGGAACATGCGCTCCGGCACGGACACTGATTTCGGCATGGTCATGCTCCGGGCTTGGCGGGAACCTCAGGCGTGGACGGCTGGGCAGGTGCGGCGGCGAAGGCGATCTTCCGTTCCTCCGCCATCTTTTTGGCCTCGGCGATTTCGTCGTAGATTTCGGCGAGGTCGCCGCCCTTGGCGGCGACGATGCGCTGCGGCGAGGTCAGGCCGGCGCCGATATTGGCGATGTTGGCGTTGGCTTCGTCGACCGGATTGACCGCCTGCCAGCCGCGCGGCTTCCACGTGACCTCGCGGAACTTTTCGAGCTTGGAATAGGGCAGCGCCAGGGCGCCGGTCAGGATCGCCATCGGCAGGAATTCGCCATAGACGACATCGTTGAGATGCTCGGCGAAGAACGTCTGAAGAATGCGCCATTCGTCGCGCTCTTCCGCCTTGCCGACATGCAGGCTGGAAAAATTCGTGCCCTCCAGATCGTTGGCGAGGCCGTTGTAGGACGCGCCGAGGCCGGCGGCGGCGCCGCGCAGCATCAGCTTGACGAAGAGCGGGCTTTCGCCGTCCGGATAGCCGGTATCGAACTTCTCGACGCCGTAGCCGGCCGGCAGCGTCTCCATCATGCCGGGTTCCATCTCTTCGATGTCCGGCCCGTCCGCTGCCGCGTTGTCGTCGTCGTTCACCGTGCGGGTAAAGAACCCCATCTTCGCCGCGCCGGCGCGCGCCGCGGTCAACGCCGCTTCCTCGAAACCGCCCAGCATGTTGATGCGGCGAAGTGCCGAATGCCCCCACGGCATGCGCAGATGCACGCTGTAGTCCTCCGGCACCGCGACATAGCGGATGTCGCCAGCCGGAATGCGGATGCGCTCGCCGCCCGAGGTATGGCCCGAGCCGGGCGAACGCCTGCGGAAGTGCCAGGCGACCGGCCGGTCGAGCCCGTCGCATTCGACGCCGCCGTGAACATAGCCGCCGCCGGGCAATTCACCCTGATAGTCGGTATCGAGGCGGTCGACCGTCAGGAACTGGATCTGCAGGCCGAAGGGCCCGTATTCGCGGCCCCTGAAGAAGCGCACGAAGATGCCGCCGTCGCGCGGGATCATCATCGAGGCCATGTGCTGCATGTCCAGCCAGGAGAACCGGCCGCAGACGCTGCAGTTGCCGCGCTTGCCCCAGGCCGCGAAGGCGCGCTCCAGCGCCAGATTGTCGGGCTTGTCGAGCGTGCCGTCCTGGCGGCGCGCCATCGCCTGCAGCACGATCCCGTGCGGGCCGACGATATGGCGCCGGCACATGAGCAGGAAGGCGCGGTAATAGTCGTTGTTCTGCGCCAGCGACCGCGAATGATGGACAAGCCCCATCAGGTCGAGGCGATGTTCCTCCATCAGCGTCGTCGTGCCGATCGAGAACCCGGCGATGCGGCTCGGGCGCGCCGCCTGGAAGCGGCGGACCTGGCGCGCCGGAACGGTCTTCGGCTTGCGCCGGAAAAGATCGAGGAAGGCCATCAGCGGAACCTCGCCAGCGTCATCCTGCGCCCGCCATTCGGCTTGCCGGCGGTGCGCTGCCTGGCGACTTCGTTGCGGTAGTGGCTGCGCCACTTGACCAGCTCGTCGGGCGACATGCGGGTCAGCGACCGGCCGGCGATCGAATAGGAGGTGACATCCTTTGTCGCCCGGCCCTCGATCAGCGCCTCGATCGCCTCGAGCACCTTTTCCGCATGGGTGCGGACATCCTGGCTTGCCGGATCGGCGAGCAGGCGGAGCGTGCCGCTCTGCACCGTGCGAACGGCATTGTCGGAAAGCCGCGTTGCCTTGATCGCATAGGCATAGATGCCCGGCGCCGCGCCGGCGAAGGACAGCGTTGCGCCATGCGATCCGCCGACATTGCCAAGGTCGAAACTCAGGGCCGGCGCCGCGCCGAGCTTCATGACGATCCGAAGCGTGTAGACGCCGACCGGATAGGATGCCGACAGGTCGGCAAGCACGATGTCGACCCAATCGCCGCTGGTTGCCTGTTCCGGCATGCAGGTAAGACTGTCAAAGCCCGCCATTCTTCCCCCGCGACACAAATCCGTCGCCGCGGCGGCGGCGAAGACGCGCCGGTCTCGGCGTCGATGCAGGCAGGGGATCGTCCTCGGGACGATCCGTCGAAACGATCCTGGTGGCGAAGCTGTTGTCTCCCATCGGCGCGGCCCAGGCCGGCGGCCGCGACCAGTCGATGCGCTCGCCCTTGAGCACGATGACCAGCGCCTTGCCGTAGACGCCGAGGTCGAGCGCCTCGTTGGGCAGGCCGGCCTTCCTGCGCTCCCAGCCCTTGGGCGTGCGGATTTCGGCGCAGAACTCGGCGAACACGCGATCGTCGAGCCGGTCGGACAGATGGAAGGCGGTCGGACCCGCTTCCTTGCGCGTCAGCGCCAGCGTCACTTCGTCCTTCAGCTTGTCCGTGCCCGAATAGACCAGGCGGATGTCGGAGCGCCTGGCCTGCTTCCGTTGCAGGATCTTTTCCGGCTCGCCGTAGCGCGCGCGGTCCCGATCGAGGCCGCCCTGGCCCTTGTTGAGGAACACGCGGCGCGGTGCCGTGCTCCGCTGCGCGCGATAGAACTGGTAGGCCTTTTCCGTGACGCCGGCGGTGCCGCCGGAATCGACGATCATCGCGGCGGGCCGCAGCACGAAGTCCGATCCGGCGACCGGATAGCCGCGCTCCAGCAGCGGCGGCAGGACCTCCCAATCCTCGAAATATCGTGCCGGGTCGATCGCCCGCTTGCCGGCGCCACGGCGCTTGCGGCGGCGGCAGGGCGATCTCGATGCGGTCGATCAGCCAGCGCTCCAGTCCCGGCCCCCAGGCGTCGACATGCACGACGAAGCGATGGTTCTGCACGTCGACCGCGACCGTCAGGAAACGGGCTTCGGCCGGCGCCACCTCCAGCGGATAGGGCTTCGCCAGCGCCTTGAGTGCTGCTTCCTCGATGCCGTCGCCGAGGGACACGGAACGCGGCAGATACGGCCGGCCCTGGTCGAGGTTGACGGTTGCCTTCAGCGCGCTCTTCGTCGCCGGTCCGCTCGAATTCCTCGACCGCCTGTTCGTAGCGCAGCACCAGCTGTTCCCAGCTCTGCATCGCCGCGATAGGGCCTTCGCACCAATAGCTGACGGTGTCGGTGTCGCGCACCGACGCATCGTCGATCACGGCAAGCTCGCCGTCATTGGTCTCGTGCAGCCAGAAGCCCGGCCGGGTTCAGCTCCGTCTTGCGGTCCGGTCCGATGGCGTGGCCGTTCGGGCAGACCATCGCGACGGTTTTGGCGCTTTCGCCCGGCGAGCCCTTGCGCTCCCAGCGCAACGCGGAAAACAGCGGCTCGAACGGTTCGTGGCAATGCGGGCACTGCCAGTAGAACTTGCCGCGCGTGCCGCCATTGTAGATCGACAATATGCCGGTGCAGGGCGGCGCCTCATGCGGCGTCGACGGCCTTCCACTCGGGATCGAGCACCGGCCGGCCCGGCGAGCTTTCGAAGATCGCCATGCCGAGCGAGCCGAAGGTCTGCGTGCGCTTCAGCGCCAGGTCGAAGGGCGAGCCCTCGCCGTCGACATTCTCGGGCATGCGGTCGTAGTCGGTGAGCAGCATGTCCGGGAATGTCGAACATGGAAAGCTCGCCGATGACCGGCCAGGCGATCCGCACGGACATGCCGCCCTCGAACAGCTTGTCGTGCAGATTGTCGGCGTTCCTCGCCTTGGCCATGCGCGCCGCGACAGCCGGCGTGTTGCGGATCATCGGCGCGATCTTCTCGCGGCTGAACTGGCGGGCGGCGTCCTGGGTCGGGCAGATGATCTTCATGACCCGGGGCATGCAGGTGGCGCGGTGCCCGAGCACGTTGAGGATCAGCGCTTCCGTCTTGACCGTGCGCGCCGGGCCGCAGAAGGCGACGGCCCGGTACTTGCGGCTTGTCGCCATGCGCGCCGGCTCGACCATGTAGGGCGCGAAGCTGTTGCGCCAGGCGCCCGAATAGACCGGCGTGCGCAGCCGGCGTTCCTGCTCGGCCCAGTCCGGAACCTCGATCCGCCGCGGCGGACGAAGTGCGGCCAGCGCCTCGACCAGCAGCCGGCCCGGATCGGGGTAGGACGGGACCGCCAGCGGGCCGAGATAGCGTTCAACGTCGAGCATGAGCGCGCGGATGACGAGTGAGGCCGACCGGCAGGGCGTTCGGACCGCTCAGTTGAACAGGTCGGTCCGCTCTTCGCGGCTGATGATCGGCCGGTCGGCGAAGAACCGGACGATTGTCCGTTCGAGTTCGTCGAGCAGCTCGTCGCAGGCTTCGATCGCCGCCGTCACGCCCTTGCCGTCGAGGCCGGCGACGCGCTCCAGCGTGTCGGGCAGCGCCGAGATGCCGTCGCGGACGATGCGCAGCAGGTCGTTCAAGATGTGGCTGACTTCCTCGCGGTCGAGCGACTGGTTGCGCTCGCGCTTCAGCCGTTCGTAGGCCGCCTCGACATCGTAGAGCTGCTGGCGCTCTTTCGGCGGCAGCGACTGGATCGAGTTGCCGGACTTGCCGCCGATCAGCGCCAGCCGCATCGCGGCGATCGCCGCCTGCGCTTCCGTGCTCTTGATGCGCTCGCCTTCGTCGCGGCTGCACTTCCAGGCCCAGGCGGCCGACGCCTGGAACTCATACTCGCCGGCCGTTCGTGCCCTCGACCAGCGCCGGCAGGCCGTCGGCTATCCAGGCGTCGAGCGTCGGCAGCGAAATGCCGAAGAAGTCCGAAAGCTCGCGCTTGTTCAGCACGGCATCCGGGACACCTGCCGGCAGCGGGAACCGCGCGACCAGCGCGGCGACGTTCATGAGGTTGCATCGGCAAGCCAACAACAGAAACGAAAAGACCAATACCGGTTCCGCACCACACACCCGTAAGGCCCGCGCGCGCGAAAGACCCGCGGGTCTCGACCCCCTGGGAAGGACCCATCGACCTATCAGGGGGCCACTATCGGGCCGTCGCCAGGGCCTGGCTGAAGGCCGCTTCGAAGCGGCGCGGGAAGTGAAGCTCGGCGGCCATGCGCGCGGTATCGTAGAAGCTGAACAGCGGACGATAGGTCGCGCGATCTTCCCAGGCGATCAGCAGCTTGAGGCCGCGCGGCGTACCAAGCTTCTTATCGCCTCGGATACGCTGCCAGATGCCGCCATGCCCGTTCACCCGGCCGGAGAACGTATCCTTCCGCGCCAGCAACCGCTTGACCGTGCCCTTGGGCAGGTTGCCATGGCTGTTCAATTTCTGCGCTGACGGGATAACAAGCGCCCGCTTTTTCGGCGTGCGCACGCCGCCATATTCCTCGATCATCAGATATGCGTTCTGCATATCCTTGATCAGGACACGCGACGACAGCGCCCCCTTGTATGCCGGGCGATAGGCGACGCCGCGCCGGGTGAATTCAACGGGCTTGTCGAAAGCACTGTCGATCTGCCGTTCGATCGCCGGCTTGACGTCGAGGCGCGCGACATCGGTCAGCGCCTTGGCCGTCGCGAACGGCACCTGGCCGCGCTCGAACGCCGTCATCGACGCCGTCCACTCGCGCAGATTGCTTTCGAACGAAATTTCCAAGGGCATGTGCTTGTCGGGAATCGATTCCCAAACGGCGAGGTTGGATTACCGGGCCAGGGGGCCAATGGCGCTTCCGACCCCTTCAGGGAAGTGCGACTTTGTCGGCCTCGTCCTGGGTCGAGATGGCTATGCCGATTTCGACAGATTCGCAAGGGGGATGCTGGCCGGCACACGGCCGCCGAACAGGTCGAGAATGACCCGCATCGAGAAACAATCGGCGCGGCGCTCGACCTTGCCCTTCATGCCTGCCATCGGGCCATCGGTCACCATAACCTCGTCGCCGGCGCCGAGCGGCGCGACCGCCTGCCGGCGCCGGGCGATCTCGCGTTTCCGCTCCTTCGGCGACAGGCCAAAGAAGCGGCGCAAGTCCGTGATTTCGCGCTCGGAAACCGGCCAGGGCCGTTCCCATCCGCCGAGCACGCCGGCGACGCCTTCGACCGTCAGGATCCCGTGCCAGTGGTCGGCATGCGACGCGATGCGGATGAACAGATAGCCGCGCATCGCCGGCTGTTCTTCAGGCTGGCGCGCTATGCCATTGCGCGACCTTCGCGTCGGCTTTTCGAGCGGCATCCACCGTTCGACGCCGCCTTGAGCAAGCGCCCTGTCCACGGCCTTGTCGCTGCCCGGCGCCACCGTCAGTACGAACCATTCGCGACAGGGAGCGTCCATGCCCGCCGCCGCCAGCAGCGCCTGCGCCCGCCGCGACATCGCGCGTGCCTGGTCGAGTCGGGCCGACTGCCGCTCCGTCGGCGCGACGAGCTCGGCCTCATTCAGCTGCTTGCGCCCGATCCGCATCGTCTTCCCGCCTCAGATGCCCGTTCGAACGCATCCAGCGCACCCGGCCCGCCGGCCGGGAAATACACCACGCGCATGCCGCCGGGGTCGGGCAGCCACGGCCAGCCGCGCCGGTCATATTCCGCCCGCCAGTCCGCCATGACATCGCTGTTCACCGGCACCGGCTCCATCAGCCCGGCAAGCCAGGCGTCTTCCGCCTTCGCCGTGAAGCCCTTGCGGCTTGCCGCCTGCTGATACCAGCCATTCACTTTCGGCCAGCCGAAGGCGGCCTGCCGCTTCAGCCGTTCCCGGCGCCCGGCCTCGTCGCCGCGCGACAGCAGATCGCGAATGAAGGCCGAGGGTGGCGCTTGCGCCGCCTGCGCTGCGCGCAGCAGCAGCTCGCGCAGACAGATCGCGTTCCAGAGCGGGCCGAAGGCGGGCGCCCAAAGCTCCGTCGGCGGCGCCGGCCTCGGCGGCAGCTTTTCCCAGCGCTTTTCAGACAGATACAAGTCGAACTTGCAGTATTTCGAACGGCCCGTCCCCTTGACGGACGCGACGTAGTCGGCCTGCCGGTCGATCGCCGCCGCGCGTTCCTCGGCCGACAGCGCCTCCCAGGCCTTGCGGGCCGCGGGCTCGGAGTTGGAAACGAAGGTCGGCCATGCCGCGAAGGCCCGTTTGAAGGCCCTTCCTCCCGGCGCCTTCGCTTCCGCTTCGCCCTGTCCTTTCCCCTCGCGTGCGCGCCCTCTCTCCAATGACGGTTCTGTTGATGGTTCTATGACGGTTCGGGTGTCACGGTGACACCCTTTTTCGGCGCAATTGTCACCCTTGGCGTCGTCGCTGACACCCTTGTCCAAGGGTGTCACGCTGTCACCCTTGGCGCATCCCGCGGCGATCTCAGCCGAGCGGGTGCGCACGCGGGCGAGGTCGAAGTCATAGCGCGTCGACGATCCCGGTCCGGCGCCGCCTCGCCTGACGACGATCAGCATGCCTTCCGCGACGAACTCTTCAAGCACGCGCTGGACGGTGCGAACCGACAGTTCGCATTCCTCGGCGACGCGATCGACGGTCGGCCACATGCCGCGCCCGGAATTCGTCCGCGAAGTCGGCAAGCCGCAACGCGACCGCCTTTCGGTTCGACGATCCGAACTTCAGGCTGAAGAATTCCGTCATGACGCGAATGCTCATGCCGCACTCTCATGGAAAGGAAGCTGTTGGTTGCCACATGGCCGGTGCAAGCGAGCCAACCGCTTGGACGCGGTCGGCGAATGCCCCGCACGCCAGTCGCTGGGCGTCGGAGGAGCTCGCGGTCTTCACTCGCCGCCTCCATCAGCCGAACAAGGCGAGTTGCGGCGGCGGAGCCTCGGCCGGCGAGCCGAGTTGCCAGAGTGCGGAACGCATATGCAGCTTCCAGAGGAACAACGCCGTTGCCGAGCAGCCGAAGCGCGTCCACTCGGCCGGCCATCCCATCAGCCATTCGACGAACAGCGGGTTCAAGGTGCGGCGCTCGGGCGAGGACGCCGGCCCATGCGTCGAGGTCCGCGGGTCCTGGCGGAAAGAGGGGAAGGCTTTCGCTTGCCCCTCGATCGTCAGGCGCTCCGCATTCGGATCGCCCTTGTCGCGCGTGTAGTCGCCGCGCTGGACGCGGGGCGCCTTCCAGAGGCCGACCACTTCCCGCAGCGGACGGGAATTCGCCGAATGTGTCGCCTCGCTTGCGTGGATCGAACGGTGGTCGCTGGCGATCGGCGCCGGCCAGTGGAACACCTGCGAGGGAAGCGGCAAGCCGGTGCCGCTCCTGAAACTCTGGTTGGGGCCGCCCTTCTCGCCGTCCGTCGCCCTCGGCGCCGACCACGGCGAGGATAAAAACGCGCTCGCGTATCTGGCTGTCGCCAACTTCCGACGCCGTGAACAGTCCGCCCTCAACCGCGAAGCCCAGCTTTCGTAGGTCTCGCCAAACCCTTTCGGCTCCAGCGATTTCGTCATCCCCCGGCGAGAGCATGCCGGCGACGTTCTCGATGAGGACAAACCACGGCCGCGCCTGGACGATGATGCGCCGGGCGGGGCTCCACAGGTCGCGCTCGTCGGCCGCGCCGCGCCGCTTTCCCGCGAGGCTGTGGGGCTGGCACGGGATGCCGCCAATGAGGCCGTCCACGAGGCCGCGCCATGGCCGGCCGTCGAAGGTTCGGGCATCGCTCCAGACAGGAGCCGGAGCCACGAGACCTTGTTCCATCGCTGAAACCAGATGCGCGACGGCGAAGGCTTCCCTCTCCACCATGCAGACCGTGCGAGCGCCTGGAATTGCCAGCTCGACGCCGAGATCGAGCCCGTATCCGCCGGTGCAGATGGACAGGATGTTGACGCCGGCGTGGGCAGGCTCGGCATGTAGAGCCACATTCATCCGGCTCCACCCTTTCGAAGCCGCCGCACCGTCCCCGCCGCGACGCCCGAGAACAGCGCCGCAATGTCGTGATCGGTCATGCGGGCAGGTCTCGGCGACGGCCCGCACCGCCTCGGCGCGCGCGATCTTCGCTCTGTCGTGCTGGACGCGGCCGACGACGACGGCCAGCGGCAGTCCGTGCCGGTCGGCAACGTCGCGGATCGCCCGCAGCGCGCTCTTTCCCTTCGATGCACGCGCGGCCTCGATCGCCGCGAAGTCGGGCAGCCTGGCAAGGATGGCTTCGGCCTGCGCCCGTGCTTCGGCGAAGATTTCCTCGGCTTCGTGCCTCGCGGCCTCGATGCGGGCGCGGGCACGCTTCTCCGCCTCCGCCATCAGCTCGGCGAGACGGCGCGCCTCGCGCTTGCCGACCGCGCGCTCGGCGAAGGCCGAGCCGATGCCGCTGCGGGCGACCGGCGCGTGAACGGGAAGGTCGCGGGGAAGCGGGGGCATCAGGAACCGACCTTTCCGGCGGCAAGGACGGCGAGTGCCGTGCGATACGGAATCGAGGTGCGCAACCGTGTCGGCGGGCAGCTTGCCGCCGGCGTCGCGAACCGCGCGCAGGGTGGCCAGGCGCAGCAGGATCGAAGGTCGCGCCGGCTTTGAAACCGGCCTTGCGGCAAGCGTCTTCGAAGAGCTTCGCGAATTCGAGCAGAACCGCGTCCGGCACGCGCAGCAGGATGTCCGCGCGCGCTCCATTGTCGGCCGCATCGTGCATCTGGCGGATGATCGGCAGCATCGGGTCGGTCATGGCGATGCCTCGCCGCCGGCCTCCCGCCGGGTGCCTGCTGCCTCCGGGCCGGCCTTCCCGGCCTTCGAAAGCGCCACCGGCGCTTCCGATCCGCCTGACGGCGGACCGGCTTCGAAGCCCCATGCGTCCCAGCCCGGCCGGGCGGCGCGGGCGAACAGCTCCAGCTTCGGCACGCCCGGATAAAGCCGCTCGATCGTCGCGGCGAACCAATCCGGCTTGGCCGAATGCCGGCCTTTTCGCTCGCGATAGACCGTCTCCGGCTGCGAGCCGGGCAGAGGCGCCGCCACGTCGCCCTTGCGGCCGATCAGCAGCAGCTCGTGCCGGTCGCGGCCCCAATAGCCGGTGCCGGAAACCTCCTTGTCCCAGATCCAGTGATGCACATACTCGAAACCCAGACCGGCCAGCACGCGCAGGCCGTCGCGCAGCATCGGATTGGTCGCCCACAGGAACAGCACCGCCGCATCCGCCGCGCAGTCCAGCCCGGCCAGAAGCTCGATGATCTCGTCGGTGGTCAGCGTCGGATAGTGGTTTTCCGCGCTCTTCTCGCGGCCCGTCAGCTCCGAGCGCACGCCGAACTTCCACGGCGGATCGGCGTAGAGCACCGGATATTTGCGCCCGACCGCCCCGGCCGTGGCCGCGCCCCGCGCCGCCGTCATCTCCATATGCGCCAGCCGCACCGTGTGCCTGAGCTTCTGCGTCTCGGCGCGCATCTGCCTGGCGCCGGCCAGATATTCGCGCTTGTTTTCCGGCTCCGGCACAAAGGCGGTCTTGATCGTCCTGCGCGCCGGCTGGCGCACCCCGTCCCTGCCCTCGACTTCATCATGGTGGGGAATTTCCCCACCATCGACCAGCCGATGCCGGACGCTGGCGACCGTCTTGTGGTCGACGCCGAGCATGGCGGCGATCGCCCGCGACGAGATCGACGGCGTGTCGCGCAGCTGGTCGGCAATCACCGCCTGCTTCTGCTGCGTGGTCAGGTGCCGGCGCGAAATGTTGAGCTCGCGCGACAGTTTGCGCTTGGTTTGCTCGCTCAGCCCCTTGCGCACGAAGCGCGGCCAGTCGGCCAGGCCGAGGCTTTCGCAGATCGCCACCCGGTGATGCCCGTCGATGATCTCGCCGGCCTCGTCATATTCGACCGGCACGAGCACGCCATGCTCGATGATCGAGCGTTCGAGCGAGGCGTATTCCTCGGCGGTCAGCGGCGGCAGGAGCTGGTACTTCGCCATCACGCCATGCCTAGTGCGGCCATGTAGAGCTCGAGCACCGCCTGCTGTTCCTGCCGCTCGGCCTGGTCCATCCTGCGCAGCCGCACGATGGCGCGCACCGCTTTGGTGTCGAAGCCGGTGCCCTTCAGCTCGGCGTAGACATCCTTGATGTCGCCGGCGATCGCCTGCTTTTCTTCCTCCAGCCGCTCGATGCGCTCGACGAAGGCGCGGAGCTGCCCCGCCGCAACGGTCTGCGCCGGGCTGTCGCCCTCGGCATCGGCCAGTTCGCCGGCCGGCCCGTCGCGCCCGCCGCTCACCACCTTCAGCGCCGACTTCATGACGCTCATCGGCACCGGGCCGGTCTCGCGGCCGTCGGCGGTGCGGATCGAGATCGTCGGCTCGGCATCGCCTTTCGCGCGCCGGGTCACTTCCGCCGGCAGTTCGCTGGGCTTGGGCTTCTTGGCCTTCCCAGCTTTCTTCGGCGCGCGCGGCGAATAGGGATCGAACTCGGCCATCACATCCCCCCTTGCTTCAAGCTGCCTCGACCTTCGCTTCGATCGCGGCGATGGCCGCTTTCAGCTCGGCCAAATCCTTGAGTGCGCGCCGCTTTTCGGTTGGCGTCAGGCGCCCGTCGGTCAGCACTTCGTAGAGAGCGGCGCGGGCTTCGAAGATTTCGCGGTCGAGGCGCGCGGCATCGGCGAGCGTCAGCGGCGCGTTCGTCACCACGGCCTCCAGGCGCGCGAGGCCGAAGCCGAGCAGAGTGGCGTAGGTGGCAAGGATCGGCGGTTCGCCCCCAGCGATGGCATGGGCCTTGTCGATGTCGAAGGCGACATCAATGCCGGCAAAGCGATCGTCGTCGTGCTTGACGGCATAGCGCGACAGCATGGATTCCCTGACGCGCGTAAACCCGGCAACGATAGTGCCGCCGCCCAGGGCCTCGACGGCGCGCGCGAACGCCGCCTTCAGCGACCCGCGTTCCTTGTCGGACGAGGGTCGGGCGATTTCGCGTTCGGGCAAGGCACGGTTCATGCGCGACCGAACCTGGATCCTTGCGGAGCGCGGAGAATCCGGAAGCGAGCGCAAATCACCGTCCTGGCTATTTGCGTGATCGCCCCCGGCAAGCTCGGCATAGTGCCTGGCCAGCACGCGCGACAGGCCGATCGCGTCTCGCTCGGCAGCGATCAGGCGGGCCAGCACCGAAGATGGGGTTTCGCCGTGGAACGCGCAGATCAGCCGCAGCCTGAACGACACAACGTCCGGAAAACAAAAGGCCTCTCGGGCCCAAGCCGGAGAGGCAGTCACGGTGCCGGGAGGATGGGCACCGGGCGCGCGGTCCGGCGCCAAGGCAGGGGCGGCAGGCGCCGCCCACGGTGCCAGGCGCTGGCTTTCGTCGGGCAGTTGGCCCCAAGGGGGGAAAGGACCAGTCATTCGGCGGGTTCCGCAGCGAGGCCGCCGATCGAGTATCTTGCGCGCGCTGCGACCTCGCCCTCTGGCGAACCGAAAACATCGGGTCGAAGGTTGAATTGCGAAACGCCTGTCATACGTTCGATATCGAGGACGCGCTCGGCGGGGATCTTTCGCCGTTGGTTCTCCCAACGGTTCCACATGGCGACGGTCACCCCGACCTCCCTGGCCGCGGCTTCGGTCGTCTTTCCGGCGCCGAGGCGCCAAAGCTTGAGAATTGGTTTCACACCTGACGATTTCCATATCGAAAACGGCCGGTCAAATACAAAATTTCCGATTTGGAATTTTTGCGGTTTTCATCTTGGAAAGATAGGCTCGGCGCCATGAACGACGACACCGATAGGCCGCCGCCGGCGCGAGTTTTTATCCGAGAGTGGATGACCGCCAAGCAAATACCCAACCAGAAGAACCTGGCGGCGCGCATGAAGCGCGCCGAGGGCACGGTATCAAAGAAACTCGGAAACCCGTCGCTTATTGACCTTCAGTGGCTGGCCGACTTCGCGCTGGCGTTCGGCATTGATCCTGTCGACCTGTTCAGGAATCCGAGCGAGAGCACTCCGGCGGCACCGGAGGACCGACGGCCGCGCCTTGCGGAATTGATGGCTGTCGCGGCGAAGATGACGGACGCTGAGATCGGTCACCTGGTTGCTTTTTTCCGCGAGCGATCCGCAGCGCCTCCCGGTAGACTTCCTCCTGAAGGTGCGGTGGAGCGGTCAGCCACATCGAAATCAAAGTAACAAAATTACTCATAGTCTCTCCGCTACGTCCCCATTTCCGACTGCGCAATCACCACGGCGGAACGGGGGCGTAAGGACATAAGCGCCAGTCGTCGAATTGCTCGACCGGGCGCCTACGCCCCGCCGTGATGATTTGTTGCGCTCAGCTTCGTTCAGCGCTGTATTTTCCGAAACGGAAATTTCCGAATTGACTTTCCACATTCCATAGCGGAAATATCCCGTCGCAATCAAGCGACAGAATTGTGGCAATGACGCAATCTGGAAATCTGCGGAAGGGCGCGCTAGTGCGCTCGGATCACAGCACCGACCTCCAGGAAGCAAGAACGCACTCGCGACCGTCGAGCATCCTGTTGACTGCCCCTTCGAGGCACAACGCCGGCACACGATTTACTCAACCCGCGCGAGAAAGGAATTGCCAATGATCGCGCATCGATATGTTCCCGTCCAGCCGGGACCAGAGACGCCGTTCCTCGAAACCGATCCCGTCGAATTCCTCGCCGTGGCCATGGTCGAGCAACAGGCCCAGGGCCGGATCGTAACGCGTGAACTGCTGTTGCGCGTCACCGATCTGGCGGCCGCCGAGATCGACCGCCACGGCCGCGAAGCCGCCGACCTCGCCGTGATGATCCGACTGGCGCATTTTCAAGCTGATCGCTATGCGGACTGATAAGGACGAACGCTACCTTGCAGGGCGCCAGGGCCGTTCGAAGTGAGCTTGCGGCCGGCCCCTCACCAACCGGACGGCATCGATCCGAAGATCGCTCGGATCATAGAAGCCCTTGCCAAAAAGATGGCGCGTGAAGATCATGAGCGCGACTTAGCTGCACAACACCTACAGCGCGAGGCGAGCCATGAAACTGCGCGCGGCGATTTACGCCCGCTATTCGAGCGACCTTCAGACTGACCGTTCGATCGACGATCAGTTGGCCTTGTGCGCCGACTTCGCCAGGCGCCAGAACTTGACCGTCCAGTCGACCTTCGCTGATCGCGCCCGTTCAGGCGCATCGATCATGGGGCGCGACGGCCTTCTTTCGATGATGGACGCGGCGCGCGGCGGCGCCTTTGACGTGCTGATCGTCGAGGCGCTGGACCGCCTGTCGCGCGATCAGGAAGACCTTGCTGGCATATATAAGCGCCTCACGCATGTTGGCATCGAAATCCGCGCGGTGCATGAAGGCCGCGCCGATATCGTCCAGATCGGCATTCGCGGGTTGGTCGGCGCGCTTTACCTTCAAGACTTGGCTCACAAGGTGCGGCGCGGCATGGCGGGCGTCGTGCGCGACGGCCGCAACGCTGGCGGCAAGGCCTTCGGTTATGCGCCGGTCCCGGGCAAGCCGGGCGAGTTGACGATCGTCGAGGCGGAAGCGGTGACAGTGCGCCGCATCTTCGAAGAATACGCCGCCGGGCGTTCGCTGCGCGACATCGCCGGCGAACTCAATCGTGAGCGCGTTCCGTCGCCTCGGAGCGGCTTCTGGCGCCCGTCGACCATCAGCGGGAATCCGAAGCGCGGCAACGGCATTCTTCAGAACCCAATCTATAACGGACGGATCGTCTGGAACCGCGTGCGTATGGTGAAGGACCCCGAGACCGGCCGGCGGCTCTCCAGGCTCAACCCGCAATCCGAATGGCAGGAAATCGAAGTTCCCGCGTTGCGCATCGTGCCGGCGGAGCTTTTCGCAGCCGCGAACGACCGCAAGCGCGAGACGGCTCGAAAGCATGTCAAGCATACGCGGAAGGACGGCCGCTTGCTGACCGGCCTACTTGCCTGCAGCGTCTGCGGCGCCGGAATGTCGATCAAAGATCGCTGGCGCGGCAGGGTCACGCGCATCATGTGCACCCAGGCCAAGGAAGCCCAATCCTGCACGAACAGGCATTGCTTCGACTTGGAGGCGATCGAGACGAGCGTTCTGGAGGGTTTGCGTGCCCGATTGGTCGATCGGCGCGAGGTCGACTACTTCGTCAGTCAATACAACGAAGAGCGTCGGCAACTCGCCGCCGGAGCCGGAGCCGAACGCGAGAAGGTCGCCGGACGCCTGCGTTCGATCGAACGGGAGTTCGACCGCGCGGCCGACCTGGCGATCAAAGGCATATTGAACGACGCGGAAGCCGAAGCGAAGCTTTCGGCCTTGCGCGCCGAGCGCGAGGCGATGCAACAGCGGCTCGCAAGCCTGCCGGACTCGCCGAAGGTTGTCGCGCTCCAGCCGGCGCTTGTCGCCCGTTATCTCCGCAGTCTGGAGAAGCTTAGCGAAGCCGCCGACGCACGCCAGGGGGCCGAGGCCCGAGCGGCGATCCGTGATGTCATTGAAAAGGTGATCGTATTTCCTCCGGCGGGAAAATGCGGTGTCGAGATCGAAGTGCGCGGCTACCTCTCGCGCCTGATCGATCCGGCCATTCCGGGGCGGCGACCTCTTGTCGGGGGGTTGGCTGGTAG